>CBFGKC010000001.1:0-13108 GCA_965649265.1 Caldifarciminota bacterium
TTGACCCACTTTTTTTCATCGAAAATACCCTCAAAATGCCCGTTTTGTCCATCTTTTGACCATCTTTTGTCCAACTTTTTTTTACCCCTAAAAAGTGCCTCCGGCGGTTTTGTGGGGCTCTATCTTATTGTCCCCTCTTTCTTTATGTAATTGGTAAGAATGACGTTATCGAGCGTACCCGTGTCGTAGACGTTTTTTGCAGATTTTAGCATCTCGTACCCGTCCCCCCCCGCCGCAAGGAAGCTGTTGGTTGCAATGCGGTAAGTCTTTGTTAAGTCGAGTCTTATACCGTTGACCGTGACATCCGCGGCTTTGCCGTCCTTAGGGGTGTATGTCACTCCTGCAAGGTGCAAGCTGCCGCCCGCCTGGCCGCCAAGCGACGCATCGTAGTCGAGCACCGCCTGGAGCTCGGTTCCCGAAAGCTCCATCGTGACTATAGTGTTCTGGAACGGGATCGCCGTAAGTATATCCTTCATGGATACGTCACCTGGAAGGATATCTGCACGTACTCCACCCTGGTTTGTGAAGGCAACATCGGCGTTCGTCTGGATGCGCATGAGTCCGGCCAGAAAGTCTCCCAGCGAGCGCGTACCCGCACTGTCAACACCTATGCCACGCACCAGCGAGACTAAGGACGAACCTATGCGGCCCCCTATCTTTTCTTCGAGCTGGGTCGAGGCAAGCGCGATCTCTTCGGCCATTTTCGGGTCCGACAAGGTTGAATCTGAAACTTCGTGCAGTTCACCTGAGTAGCTCACGACTTTCCCTTTTTTGACGTCGAGATCTAACTTTCCTAAAACAATGCCCTTAGCACCAACCTGGACGATTAAGGCGTTACCTACTTTAGTGGGCTCCTCGAGAATGGCATGCGTGTGACCGCCGACTATCACGTCCACGCGAGGTTCGGTGAGGGCAAGGAGGGAGTCCGCCTCCCAGCCCCGGTGCGAGAGAGCGATGATAAGGTCTTTATCTCCGAACTTTAGGGAGTCAAGAAGGGCGGCGAGCACCGAGTCTGCCGGAAGGAACTTGAGTCCACGCACGTTATCGGGACTGGTGGAGATTCCCGCATATTCGGTGGTCATGCCCACGATCAGGACTCGCTGGCGACCTGCTTTTTCTTCGACGAAAGCCTTGTATGGCCGCTTACCCGACGCATCCACGATATTTGCGGAGATCATGGGGAATTTCGCGACCGCCATTACCGAGTCGAGATTGGCAGTACCGAAGTCGAACTCGTGGTTGCCAAGGCACATGGCCGTAAGCCCCATCTCGTTAAAGAGTTCCATATCGAGCCTGCCGCCCGTGATGTTGGAAAGGGGGGTCCCCTGCGTGGCGTCGCCCGCGTGCAGGAAATAAAACGTGGAGCCGGACGCCTCGGCGGATTTTCTTAGCGAATCGGCAAGGTAAGCGATTCTCGCGAATCCGCCGTAAGTTGCACCTGAGCGTGTCTTAATCGGTTCAATCTGCCCGTGGGTGTCGTTAAGGTGAATGATGGTGAACTTTTGGTTTGCAAGCACAAGCACCGGCAAAAGCGCTAGCGCTGAGAGTGCCGCTAAAAATCTCGATTTTAACATGATTCCTCCTTGATCTTTTTGGGATTCTACGCAGGAAAAAGAAGGAAGCAAGGGACGCTGCACCCTCTCCCCTCGGGAGAGGGCAGGGTGAGGGAACCTACAGCGCTATTGACTTCTAAAAAGACAGGCTTATATTATGTCTTAATATGTGGCAACGATTCTCCAGAAGAAAAGGATTAGTTCCGGTAAGGACAGCTCTTCAGGTTCGCTCCATGGGCGAATCTCTTAAGAACAAACTTTGGAATATTTTCTTAGTCGGTTTCTGGAACACAATAATATTGAAATCAGGCAGAAGCATAAATACTACGGACAATTTTTTTGACCTTTTGTGGCACGTTTTTTTTGAAGAACCTATAGATCAAATGCCCTCCAAATATGATGAAATACTTGCTCTTATCAGAAAAAGGTTTTTTGAATGGGAGTGGTATGGTGTTCTTGATTTTCTTGAGTATATTTCTGAAGCCTATAGTATGTTTGATAGAGACAAAAAAGTGATCATTGATACTTTCAATGGTGTCTTTGAAGAAGAAAATGCAGGATATAGATTTGTGAATGGTGAGATCACGGAGATAACGAACCCGCACGAAATTGAAGCTATTGAAAAAACTTTTGCTGACACTAGGAAAGGAAAACTATCTGTGGTCGGCGATCACCTAGCTTCCGCGTTGACCAAGCTTTCCGACCGCAAGAACCCAGATTATCGCAACTCCATCAAGGAATCCATCTCAGCAGTTGAATCGCTCTGCAAGAAGATAACGGGAAAACCCAAGGCCACACTTGGCGAGGCGTTGAAGGCAATAGAAAAGGACGGAAGAGTCGATCTTCATGCAGCATTAAAAAATGGTTACGAAGCGATCTACGGTTACACGAGCGATGCTGACGGCATAAGGCATGCGATGACTGAACAATCCAACTGCGACTTCGCCGACGCCAAGTACATGCTGGTCTCTTGCTCGGCCTTCATCAACTACCTCCTCGAAAAGTCCATAAAAGCCGAGATTAAATTCTAGCCATCCCCTTTTTTGATTCAACACCCTCAACGGTTCAAGTTGCCAACATCTCCGGTCGTCGAGTCCGGAAGGTCGGGGTTGATGACGAGCGAGGGCAGCAGGCTTGCGTCCTTGTTATCTTTCGAGCCGAAGACGGCCCTGACAAGAAGCCCGTTGTCCCGAGCAAGGATGTAGAAGCCGTTGTTTGGAAACGTTCCGCTGATCCACGATTCGACGAGCGAGCTTACGTCTACCTCGAATACGCCCGAGAGAGGAAGCATTGCTACAGCCACTGTGTCGCGGTTTGCAAGGGGTTTCGTGAGCCACCTCGCGGTATTCTCGTCCCAGGACCCCGCGATCCTTGAGACCTCGAGCTTACCGGGTTCGGGCGGCCCTTCGATCAGGTGAAGCCGCAGCAGCGCTTTCTTTACTATCACAGGGGGATTGTTGAGCGTATCCAGGTCGAATTTAATGAGAATAATCTGCTGCCGCAAATCGTGAGGACGGCTCCAGTCGGCGCTGATCCGGAGTACTTCCTCGTCTCCCGACGTGAGCGCTGGAGAGGACTCGTCGACGTAGGCGTCCATAACGGCTCCAAGAGTAATCTCCATTGCTCTGACCGTGGATGACGAAGAGGAGAGAAGGACGGCGGTCAACGCCGCTGCGACCAATGAATTCTTCAACTCGGTACCTCCTTAATATCGGTTTACTGTTCGAGTCCTCGCGCTCCATTCCGAGTGACGTGGTTCTTGCCGGAGAATCGTATAATGCAGAATGCGGTATCTGATCAATCCCGGCACTGTCCTATTTAAGTTCGTAAGTCGCTATCACGTCTATGCCGACGGTCGTGCGCGGCAGATTGCTTTTTGCGGCCTTATCCTGGGCATTGAAGTCGAACGTGTAGGGCGGAGTGTAGGCAAGATAGTTGGCCGTGTAAGGCGTCTCACTCACCGTCATGAGTTCTCCAAGGCTCTTGCCGTAGGCGCGCGCCGCTTCACCTGCTTCCTGAGCCGCCTTCTTTAATGCCTTCTCACGCAGCTCGGCCAGATAGGGCTTAAAATCCTTGAGTGTGTAGTCGATAGCGGTCACGGTTACCTTTACCGGTGAATCGCCGGAGTACTTGTCGATTACTGCAAGCACCTTTTCCACGAGCGAAAGATCATCGAGCGCGCACCCCACGCTGTAAGAATATTTGTACTCGAACCTTTGAGAGTCGTAATTGAGCTGGCCGTAGAGTGTACCCGACCCGTTATAAATCAGGGGAATTTTTACTCCGGCCTTTGCTAGCTCGTCGCCAAGCTTGCCCAGAGCCTCGGAGGACTTCGCGGTGATGCCGCCGGTCTGGGTCGAGGTTATCTCGATCGACAGGCCTATAGTGGCGGCGTCCGGCAGCACGAGAACGGACACGTGTCCGGTTCCGGAAACTGTTTTATCTTTGAACGAGACCTCGACCCCCAGGAGGGGCATGAGCCCGGCAATCGCCAGAACAGCAAGCGTCTTTCTTGTCATTGGGTAGTCTCCTTTCTTTATTTTACAACTTCTCTTTCGATTCAACACTTTTAGACTCTGCGCCTACGAACAATGTCAACTCGACTTTCCTCTTTTATAGTCCTTACCTGATTAAAAGATAGGCCGTGAGACTTATTTAGAATCGAACAAGTCAACTGTTCCTATTCCGATGCATCCCGCGCAAAAATGCCCGGGTATTTTTGCGCGGTTAATTTATTCCCAGTTGCCGAAAGCCGTAATGGGCACGCCCGTTTTCTTTTCCGCGCTAAAGGCAAGGTCGTCGAGTTCGTGAAGCGGAACTACATCTACCGCATTTTCGGGGATCGCATGCTTGATCGAATAAATTTCCACTGATTTCGGTTTTATGTCTGCAACCGCCTGCTGCCACATTATTATGTCCGCCTCGTTCATGTTCCCGCGCAGTCCTCCGACGAATACCGACTGCAAATGAACCCGTGGGCCGATCTTGCGAAGCTGCTCGAAGATGTCCTCATACACCACATCCAGGGAGGGTCTGTTTATGCGGTGGAATGTGGACGGTTTACCCGTGTCGAATTTAAAAATGGGAAGATCGAAAGATTCGAGCGCGTCGAACACGTCTTTGCGTACGAGCCCTGAGCCGTTCGACAGGAGCCCTATGGTCTTGCCTGGGTATGCCGATCGAAGAAACGAGTTGATCTTCTTGACCAGGTCGGCAAAATCGGGACGCAGGGTGGGCTCCCCGTTTCCTGATAACACGACCGTGTCGAACTCAACGCCGAAGGCTAACCGCTCCCTCAAATCGGTAATTATCTTATCAGCGCTGGGGAGATCTGAAAGATAAGGCGTCACGTCGGCCGCAATCTTGTCGGATTCCCCGAAGCGGCAGTAAAGACAATTAAACGAGCAGAGCTTGTAGCTGCCTGGCAGGGGATTGATCCAAAGCGTCTCCCCGAGTTGTGGGCTTGGTTGTGGTCCGTAAAGACACCCTCTTACCCAGGGTGTATTTTCCATGCTTTTCTCCTCCGTTTGTAAAATAGTAGGCAAAGTTTTTTTAATGTCAAGACTAGTCATATGAATGATTTACCGTCCGTGGTATCTTTTATTCCGTGGAAGGGGGTATTTCCGGGTTTATTCGACTTCGGGATGGTTTTGGGATAGATTATCGCTTCAGGAGCAAGCCTTCACACCTGCCGGGGGATGTATCACATCCTAGCGAGATTTCCTTCCAGGTCTATGACCCTGCCCGAGCTCTTACGGAATTCTATCTCGTGGCCTTCGGCCTCGAGCTTTTCCGCCTGAGCCTGGATGCCGCCGGGGAACTTTCAATCCTCCTTTTCCCTGAAGGGAAAAGATCGGAGAATTTCCGATTATTTGCATTAAAGCGGAAGCCTTAGATTATGGTTGAGGGGTCCCCGTCGAACGCGCCTTGTCTTCTTCAGCCGCCTTGGCGACTATGTTGAGGAATATGCCTGTGGTGATCGGGCAGGCGGAGTCGGTGCAGAAGTCCTGACAGAGCTTCTGCATGATCTGGGAGACGGTCGCAAGTTTGCCCCTGGGGATTTTTCTCACTATGTCTTCGATGATCCGGGGCGTGCGACGATCATTTTGCCCGGCTTGAACGGCGGCTTGACATCTGCCGGAACGTCCACTACCTTCGGCTCGGCGGGCTTTTCGACCTTGTCCCGCCAGGGGGTGAGCGATTTAGGTTTTGGTGAGGTACGCACTCCTTGGTTTAACTGACAGCCGTATTTCCACTTCTTTCCTCCTACCTCCAAGGCTGATTCTTTGTGATTATGCCAGGCTCTATAAGCTGGTCGTCAAGCCCTTTAGGGGACGGGGTGACAGCAACAAGTTGTTAGAGCAATTGTTTATCGAAGCGCAGGCTGCAGAGGTATTATGCAGTGATTGTTGAATCCGGGAGAAGCGGACGGGAAGAAAGAAAGCTATACACTTGAGGAATCACCAGGATTGTTCACGAGGCCAAGAACGACCACGTCGTGATATCCGTTGGAGTCGTAATGGGCGTCGCGTTTTAACCCCTCCCTCACAAATCCCAGCGATTCAAGGAGAGCCAGGCTTCTCGTGTTGAAGTCGTAGACCTCTGCCTCGACGCGGTGGCAGCCGAGCGAGAAGAGATAGGCCAGGAGGAGGGACAAGGCTTCTCGGGCATAACCCTTGCCGCGTTCCGCACCAAGAGCGAACCTCAGCCACGCTGAACGTTTCTTTGCATCCATCCAGTTTATGCGTATGTAGCCTATGGCAAGATTCGCAGATTTGAGGATTATGATCAGATACAACTCGCTATCGGATTTGCGGGCACGGGTAATGTTATCAAGCTCTTCTTTGATGGTCGAAACGGTATCCTCGTCAAGGGCCATTTTGCGAATCAGAGGATCGTTCTTCCATCCGGAGATGAACTCCGAGTCGGAGGGAACCGCAACCCTGAGAGTCACCCGCTCACCCTGGATCGGATTGTCGTCCATACCCGATTCTAATCACGGGAGCCGTGATCGCAAGCCGCGATGTAATCAAACGCCGCATTCCGGACGGCACATCGAGGTGTTGACAACCCACTTATGCTGGCTAAACTCCCGGAGAATGAACCCAACTGAAAGAACAAAGCGACTGAACGACTACATTGCCCTTCACCCTTCCTCGACGGCATTTGCCCGCCTTGCCGAAGCTTATTCGGACGCCGGGCAGGCCGAACAGGCACTCGGACTTCTCGAGCGCGGTCTGAAGGAGCACCCGAATTATCTCCCCGCTTACGTGCTGCGTGCACGCTACCTCTTGAGACTAAACCAGCCGTTCAAAGCCGAGGAGGCTCTTCGCGGCGCGCTTTCCGTGGACCCTTCGAACGTCAACGCTCTCCGGATACTTCTCGAACTTGAGATCAAACGAGAAGCCGCGGGCCGGGGGATGACGGCAAAGAAGCTTGCAGCTCTCGATGCGGGCGATCCTCTTGCCCGGAAGGTTTTGAGCGAAGAGTCGAAAACGGCTTCGCCGTTTACAACTCGCAGCGTTGCCGAGCTTTATGAAAGTCAGGGATACCTCACGGAGGCCTTAAGGATCTATAAGGAGATTCAAAGACTCAATCCACAGGACAGCGAAATCGCGGTCAAGATCAGCGATCTGGAGGGACGCCTTAATGGAACAAAGACTCAGTAAGATCAAAAGCAGGATGAAAAAAGAAGGCCTTGACGCCTTCCTTGTAACTAATTTGACCAACGTTCGTTATCTTTCCGGCTATACAGGCTCAAACGGAACCCTCTTGATAGCCTCGAAGACGCATTTCTTTACGGACTTTCGATACCAGGAGCAGGTAAAACACGAGGTTACACCCAAGGCTACGATTCACATCGTCACCAGGGGACTGGTCGATACGCTCGCCTCTATGCCGGAGGTCAAATCCTTGAAGAAAATCGCGTTCGAATCCGATTACGTCACGGTTTCCCTCATTGAATTCCTCAAGAAAGCCCTGAAGAAGCTGGGGCACTTTCAGTGGGTACCCGTAAAGGGTTTCGTCGAGGATCTGCGCAAGATAAAGGACGAGGAGGAGATAGGGCTTATACAACGAGCCGCTTCGGTGACCGATAAGACTCTCGCCGAGGTTCTTGAGCTTACAAAACCCGGCGTGACCGAGCAGGAGCTTTCAGCGGAGATCGCCTACCGGTTCATGCGTTACACGGGCGAGGCGCCCGCCTTCAGCTCGATAGTCGCATCGGGACCCAACAGCGCAATGCCGCACGCGCACCCCACGAACCGCAAGCTTCGCAAGGGTGATTTCGTTACCTTCGACATCGGTGCCCGCTGGAAAGGATACTCGGCGGACCTGACACGTACTTACGTGATGGGCAAGGCCATGGCCAGACACAAGGAGATTTACTCGATAGTTCTCAGTGCGCAGAAAAAGGCGCTCGACGGCATTCACGCCGGTATGCAGGCAAAGGAAGCGGATGCTCTGGCGCGCGGAGTCATCAATGATGCGGGTTATGGAGAGTTCTTCGGACACGCCCTGGGCCACGGAGTGGGCCTCGAGACCCACGACGGAATAAGCATGTCCGCAAGATCGGCCATTCGTGTACCCGACGGTGCCGTAGTGACTGTGGAACCCGGCATTTACATCCCGGGATGGGGAGGGGTAAGGATAGAAGATTTGGTTCTTGTAACTCGAAACGGCGTCAAGCTCCTGTCACATGCGCCGCGCTCTAAACTAATTGAACTCTAGGAGGAGCAATGAAGCTTTCCGATATTGAGAAATTAGTAAAGCTCCTCGGTGAGTCTAATCTTGCCGAGATGGAAGTGCAGTTCAACTGGCGCGAAAAGGTTCGCTTAAGCAAGGTCGGCGGACAGGTCAGGGTGGAGCCTGCGCCCGGCTATCACGTTCCGCAGATTCAGGAGCATCGAGAGGTCAAGCCTGAATCGAACACGGAAAAAACCGCGGAGACCCAGCCACCCAAGCGCGCGGCCAATCTTGTGGCAATAACTTCTCCCATGGTGGGAACATTCTACCGGGCGCCTGCTCCGGATGCGCCTCCGTATGTGGACACGGGTGACATGGTCAAACCCGGCTCCGTCGTTTGCATCATAGAAGCCATGAAGCTGATGAACGAACTGCAGTCCGACGTTTCGGGCAAGGTTGTGGAGATTCTTGTGGCAAACGAAACGCCGGTCGAGTACGGCCAGGAACTCTTCCTCATAGAACCGATGTAAGATGTTTTCAAAGGTACTCATCGCCAACAGGGGGGAGATCGCCGTGCGGATAATCCGCGCGTGCAGGGAGTTGAACATAGGTACGGTGGCTGTTTACTCACAGGCGGATTCGGAATCCCTTCATGCCCGTCTGGCGGATGAAGCCGTATGCATAGGCCCCGCGCTGGCCTCGGAGAGCTATCTTAAGGTTACCCAGCTCATCAGCGCCGCCGAGGTTTCCGGCTGCGAGGCCGTGCATCCTGGGTACGGATTCCTGGCAGAGAACGCCCGCTTCGCGCAGGCTGTGTCGGAATCCGGACTGACTTTCATAGGCCCTACGCCGGACAACATAACCAAGATGGGCGACAAGAGCCTTGCCAAACAGACCATGAGAGCGGCAAAGATACCGGTCATTCCCGGTTCGGAGAAGGACGTGAAGACCGTTGCCGAGGCGAAGAAACTGGCTTCGGAGTTCGGCTACCCCGTGCTTCTCAAGGCGGCATCGGGAGGGGGCGGTAAAGGAATGAGACTTGCAAGGGACGAAAAGGAGCTTGAGGCCGGTTACAAGATGGCCAAGGCCGAGGCGAAAGCCGCCTTCGGCGACGACAGGCTTTATCTCGAGAAGTACATCGATAAACCCAGACATGTGGAGATTCAGATAATCGCAGACACACAGGGAAATATCGTACACCTTGGCGAACGCGAGTGCTCGATTCAGCGTCGTCACCAGAAATTGATAGAGGAATCCCCCTCCCCTGCAGTGGACGAGGCCTTAAGAAAGCGGATGGGCGATGCGGCAGTAGCAGCGGCAAAGACGATCGGCTACCAGAGCGCGGGAACGATCGAGTTCCTGCTCGACGCCTCAGGCAGTTTCTACTTCATGGAGATGAACACGCGTATTCAGGTGGAGCATCCGGTCACCGAGATGGTCACAGGCTACGACCTCCTGAAGGAGCAGATAAGGGTGGCAGCAGGAGAGAAACTCTCCTTCCCCGGCGATATCACTAAGCCTTACGGCCACGCTATCGAGTGTCGAATAAACGCCGAGGACCCTAGCCGCGATTTCATGCCCACACCGGGAAAGATAACTTTCCTTCACCTGCCGGGTGGGCCGGGAGTACGGGTGGATACTCACATATTCGCCGATTACAAGATTCCGCCGAACTACGACTCGCTCATGGCTAAGGTCATCGCCTGGGGCAAGGACCGTGCGGAAGCCATCGTCCGCATGCGCCGGGCGCTCGAGGAGTTCTACGTGGAGGGCATAAAGACGACCATACCCTTCCACCTGAAGGTCCTGGACGACCCCGAGTTCCAGAAGGGCAATCTCCACACAGGATTCATCCCGGAGATGGCCGAACGGCTGAAAGCCACATAAAAACACACCAGACAAACATTCTCGAATGCCTCTTTAACCATAGAGTCCGGTGATTTCGTAAGGTGTACGGAAGCTTGTATACCGGCGCAAGAACTGATTCTTCTTGACACCGTGCGCTTAAGGATTATAATCGTTTCACAAATGTCCACATTGTTTGGTCCATCACCAGGCATCCAGAAGACAACGGCCGCGGTTTATTTAGGGACGAACTTGCGTATGGTGGATCCATGATGCGGGGAGTTACCGGAATTGCTTGAAATTTCGAGATTCATATACAATCGCAGAGAAAACCTGGCCCACACCTTGAGGGCATTCAAGCATTACAATTACCGGCTCTTTTTTGCCGGACAGGGAGTATCGCTCATCGGCACCTGGATGCAGCAGGTAGCCATGGCATGGCTCGTTTACAAGCTTACTGGTTCTGCAACGCTATTGGGATTCGTGGGATTCGTGAGTCAGATACCCAATCTCGTCGTAATGCCCTTCGCGGGCGTACTTGTGGACCGCTTCGACCGCCGCCGCATAATACTCTTTACGCAGACGCTTTCGATGCTTCAGGCGGTTGTATTGTCAGTTCTGGTCTACACGAACACGATACAGGTCTGGCATATATACGTACTTGGGCTCTTCCTGGGGCTTGTCAATGCGGTTGACATGCCCGCAAGACAGGCGTTCGTTGTCAAGATGGTCTCAAAAAAGGAGGATCTCAGCTCGGCGATAGCCCTCAACTCAGCCATGTTCAACGGTGCGCGTCTTATTGGACCGACCCTCGCAGGACTAATCATAGCTGCGGCAGGCGAGCGGGCTTGCTTCCTAGTGAACGCGGCATCCTACCTCGCCGTTATATTCTCGCTTCTCGCAATGAAGCTTCCACACGAACATCCGCATATCCGAAAGGGTGGTGTGCTTCGCGACCTCGCCGAAGGGACAAGCTACACAATTAAGTCGGTACCTATCCGTTCCCTGCTCATGCTGGTTTCATTTCTCAGCCTTATCGCCATGCCGTACATAACGATTATGCCTGTCGTCGCAAAGGTAGTACTTGCAGGCGATTCCCGAACGTATGGGTTTCTCATGGGCGCGGTAGGAGTGGGCGCCTTATGCGGAGCTTTTTTTCTCGGTTCGCGCAAGACTTACATGGTTCTCTGGACTATCCTGCCTGTGGTCGCGGCGCTCTTCGGTACGGGTCTCATCTTCGCTTCCTTTTCGAGGACCTTCTGGCTGACGATGGCGCTCGCGGCGGTTACCGGTTTCGGAATGATGGTCACACTGGCATCCTCGAATACGCTGATACAGAACATAGTCCACGACGACAAACGGGGCAGGGTAATGGCCTTTTACTCGGCGTCCATGATGGGTACGCTTCCTTTCGGCAACCTCATAATGGGAAAAGTGGTCGATTTAATCGGCGCTCCCTATACTCTTCTTGTAGGCGGCAGCCTTGCCGTTATTGCCGCCGGTGTCTTCTCGACCCAGATTGCGAATCTCAGAAAAATCTCCACCGAGCACACGACCTCCTCTGCGGTGGCGAATTCCGCTCAGGGCAATTCCGATACACGCGTTAAATGATAGCATCTCCTCGCTGAGAAACCAGGATTATGGAACTTTTCTGCCCCGTATGCGTCTTTTCACGTAATAAAGTAAACCGGAAGGATTCTTGATGATACAAAGAGCGTTAATACTCGCGAGTCTTACAATCTCTTATTTGTCGGCAGCAAGCATTGGCGACAGTTTGTTTTTTGAGAAAACCAAACACTTAGAGTTCAAGTCACTGCTTGATCTTGAGCTCTCTAAGGAACAGGATGCCTTCCTCAAAGGGATGACGCTTGTTACCGAAGGCGACTTCGATAATGCAAGGACCATCTTCGCTGAGCTTAATGCAACCTCCAATGATACGGTGATGGTTGAGAGCGCCCAGGAGGTGCTCGGTAGTATCTACCTTTACGAATCTCGATGGGATTCCCTCGTAAGTCTGGGGATTCCGCATGACGAAGGCGACTTTCTATCTTTCGTCAAAGCGTATCAGCTTACAGACGCCGAAAGCTACCTCTTTCCGGAAAAGGCCCCGTTCTTGCCAATGAAATTGAGCCTTACCGGGACTCCCATAATTGAAGTCGAAATCAACGGGCACAGACGCAGGTTCTGGCTCGATACCGGCGCAGGCCTGAGCGTGCTGTCGTCCGACGCCGCAAGGGACTGCGGTATAATTCCGCTTTCAGCCGTCGAGGCGAAAGCTCTTACCTCGACAACTAAAAAAGTCGGCATTCAGCCTGCCGTAATAAAGGAACTGAGGATCGGGGAACTCGAGGTCCGCAATCATCCCGCCGTGATCATCGATTCCGAGAATCTCGAATTCAAGATGCTCGGAATAACGTTCATGAAGATTGACGGGATCATAGGTTGGAATCTGATTCAAAATCTGGATATCACGATTGATTATTCGAAGAAACGCATCTCGATAAGAAAGCCCCAACACAGACCCTCCCCCTCCCCGGCGCTTTTCTGGCTCGACTACCCGATAGTCACCGCCTCCTCCGGGGGGGTGCCTCTGCATTTCTTTCTAGACACCGGGGCTTCAGGCACAGGCATTTACGAAAACGCCTTCCGCAAGCTTACATTCGAGAATGTTCGCAAGTCGACCAACGTAGTCGGCGGGGCTGGAGGCATGGAGCGCTTTGAAACTAAGAAGGTTGAAAAACTCGAACTCGTTATCAACGGCGAGGACATTCTGCTCAAAAACGTGACCTCCTATCCCGAGCGTGATGCAGGATTCCTGAAACTCGACGGCATCCTTGGCGCGGATGCTTTCAAGGGAAGGCGTGTACACATAGACGTGACAAACGGGGAATTTGAGATATATTGATAAAGCATCGTGTTGACATTCAGGAGCGTATTAATATCCTTACGTTGGATGTCAAGGGGTATATCCTTACGAAAAGATGAAACCTGAAAAGTGACAGGAGATTACCGCCAATGGCTGAAAA
>CBFGKC010000001.1:13118-190515 GCA_965649265.1 Caldifarciminota bacterium
AAATACGTCGGCTTGTTCGACTCGCAAATAAAAGCACTCTTCAAGGACGCACTGAAGATAAATCTCAGGGATCCCGGAAAGACGCTCTTTTTCTGGCGCACCCTCAACAACCAGCGCAAGGCCGTCAGGACGCGCGAGGAATGGGCCCTGAAGAACGTTCACGTGCCTCCTCTCATGATAATCTCCGTCACAAACCAGTGCAACCTGAACTGTGCCGGCTGCTATGCTAAAGCGCTGCGGAAATCACCCGACGCGGAGATGAGTACGGATTTACTCGTTAGCATCGTGCGCGAGGCTTCGGAGCTCGGCGTCTCCATCATCATGCTAGCAGGCGGGGAGCCGCTGTTGCGAGGAGACCTTTTGGACATAGCCCGGGACAATCCGCAGGTGATATTTCCCGTTTTCACGAACGGCCTTCTTTTAGACGACGAGATGCTCGAGCGCATCCGCACGCTGCGAAACGTAATACCGGTGATCAGCCTCGAGGGCCACGAGGAGGCGACGGACGAGCGGCGCGGTCAGGGCATATTCGACTACGTCGAGGATCTGATCGAACGCATCAACGCAAAGGAAATATTCACCGGAATCTCGTTCACGGTCACGAGGTTCAATCTTCCGATAGTCACGGATAAGAGTTTCTTATCAACCCTCATCTCGCGCGGATCGAAACTCTTCTTCTTCGTAGAGTACGTGCCGGTCAAGGAGGGAACCGGAGGGTGGATACTTTCCCAGGAGCAAAGAGCACAGCTTTTGAACTCGCTCGATAACTTGCGTTCCTCCCTTCCCGGGCTCTTCATCTGCTTCCCGGGAGACGAGGAGCAGTTCGGCGGTTGCCTCTCCTCGGGCCGCGGATTCGTGCACGTGAGCGCCGAGGGAAGGCTCGAGCCATGTCCTTTCGCACCGTTCTCGGACACTTCACTCGCAGACATTCCTCTCAGGGAAGCTCTGAAATCCGAGTTTCTGGCAAAGATACGTGCCAACCACGACGAGTTGAAGGAGACGTCGGGCGGGTGCGCGCTCTGGGCAAAGCGGGAGTGGGTGGCGTCCTTGATTACTACCAGGGATAATTCCTGATGCGCCTCGTTCCCTTCTCATCCTCTTCGCAGCAAGTGTAACGCAGACCGAAGAAGAGTCCATCCTCAAGTTTGCGATGTAGAACAGTGATTCTACGTTTCCTGACAAGACAATCTTGTGGCTCGTTGCGCTAATTGCCCTCGCATGCTTCGGTGCAGGGTTTCCCCTCCGTGCTCCGTATCGTGAGTACGGTGCTGGTGACCTTTCAGCAGTAAACGATATGTACCCTCCCTCCAGCCTGGAGAAAATGTCCTTTTTCAATTCAACGAAAAAAGGCTTGTGCTCTTCAAAAAATGTTGATTGCCGCGACTTAATCTTCCTCGAGTCGACTGAGGTCCGAGCCTGCTTGAGGTAAGGGCTGAGATTCCGCATATCCTTACCGAATTACCGGGCAAGCGCTTTTGATGTCACAGGCTGCAGCCATATCGGGCCGACCAGGGGGGACTGCAGAGTATCGCTTTCGCGGTGAGGGGTATTGTTTTTTGTAGCATCTGTCCGACTGCCTCCTGCCTCTTGACAACTTCTTTTTTTGGCCTAAATTTAATATAATAAGCCCCGTGAGAGGAGGTGGTTTATTATAAAAAAAGGTCTGATTCTGTTTTTGGGAGCGGCGATATTATCCGCGGGTGCGTTTGCGTCAGGAACCGTGTCATCCGAAGTAAAGAACAATGTCGCTTACGTATATCACAAGGATGCTTACTGGAATTGCTGCCCTGATACGCTCTTTGAGATTATTCCGAACCCTGATTCCGCATTCATCATAGATATTTACGAGCACGATCGCGGTACTCATCCGTGCAAATGTGAGTGCTATTTTGATTTCACTCACACGCTCGAAGGCCTGGCTCCGGGAACTTATACCGCAAGGGTTTGGGAAGCATTCTTTGATCTTGAACCCGTAGTGGCAGGAACAACCGTCTTTGTGATACCCAGCCGGACAGGTCTTCTTGATCTTTCATCGTCAATGAGCAATTGTCACGAGGAACCGGGCGTCAATGAGAGCGACCCCCTCCCCCTCGCGGCTTCTTTGGAGACCTCCTCCCCTGTAACCGCCCGGTCGGTGGGAATAGCTTATACCCTGGAGCGGGCGACGGGGTTCTCCATCTCAATCTACAACTCGGCAGGAATAAAGGTTCGCAGTCTGGAGAGAGGTGTACAAAGTTCCGGAACGCATGCCGCAAGATGGAACGCGTGTGACGATTCCGGAAATAAAGTCCCAAGAGGTACTTATTTCGTGCTTCTTGAGACTCGATATGGAGTTCAGAGCCTGCCCTTGATTGTTTTAAGGTAGCGGGCGAAAATAACCGTTCGGATGGAGGAAAAATGAAAATCCCTCGGTTTTTGATCGCCGGTCTCTTTCTTGCAGGAGCGGCTTCGTCGTTATACTCCTCTGGCACCGTCTGGTCAGAGGTCGCAGATAACGTGGCATACGTGCATCATGACAAGGCCGATTTCAACTGCTGTCCGGCCATGGCCTTTGAACGAAACCAGGACGGCACGTCCATAGATATCTATGAACTGGACCAGTGCACGAATCCGTGCCTGTGTGACTGCGTGTTCGACTTCACGCACAAGTTCAAGGGTCTTTTGCCGGGAACCTACACGGCAAGGGTGTGGGAGTCAAGCCGGTGCGACGACAAATACAGCCTTGCCGGGATCACGACCTTCAAGATAGTACTTGAGGATAATGAACCGGAGAACCAGAGCGCCATGAGCGAGTGCGGCGGGTGGAGCGGTTCGAGTGAAAAACCTTTTCCGGAGATACCGCGTCTTTACTCCGAAAGACAGGCAGTAGGCGAGATAGAGATTCACTACGTGCTCCCCAGGACATCCTCGCCCGTAATCATGATTTACAATGCTACTGGCGAGCGGGTCAGGACTTTCATTCCGGGCAGCCAGCCGGCAGGCGACAACTCCCTGACCTGGGACACGCGCACGGACGGTGGTCTTGCCCTGCCCAGGGGAATCTACTTTGTGCGACTCGAGGTTTTGGGCTTTGGCAGAAGCCTGCCCGTTGTCGTACTGAGGTAAATCCACAAGAGATAAGTTAAGGAGTGAAAATGAAAAAAGGGTTCGTTTTAATCGGGGTGGCGGCGATAGCTTCGGCTGCCGGTACGCTCTTCGCATCGGGCACCGTATGGTCGGAGGTCAAGGATAATGTAGCATACGTCCATCACGACGACGCATACTTCAACTGCTGTCCGGAATTCGTGACCTGGTCAGAGCATGATTCCAGCGACTACTATGTAATTAACATCTTCGAACAAGATACTGTGCATGACTGCGACTGTATGTGTTATTTCGACTTTGAACATGTCTTAAAAGGGCTTGATCCTGGGACCTACACCGCATTAGTCTGGGAGGCTCCCTGGATGACATTCTCCCTTGCAGGCACGACCGAGTTCGTCATCCCTGTCCAGATGGGTTCGGTCAGCACCAGCGGTTCAGTAAGCGATTGCCATGAGGAACCCGGTCTTATAGAATCACCCTTGGCAGAAGGAACTGGATTTGCAACAGCCACGGTTACAACGTTTGAAATTCGCTACTCTCTAATGGAGACATCAAGAGTGACGATCGCGATCTTCGACGCCGCAGGCAGAAAGGTCCGCACTTTCGATGAGGGGATGATGGGACGAGGCGAGCACTCCATTACGTGGAACTGCCGGGATGACAGGAATGTCACCCTGTCGAGAGGGATATATTTTGTGAGACTCGCGACTCGGGAATCGGTAAGGAGCCTGCCCCTGATTGTCTTGAAGTAGCTCTCTGCACCTCCACATGGGATAAGACTTGCGATCTGAGGGGTGTGGATAACTAATTAATATCTTCGTGCAATTCGAGGCTTACCCTCTTGACAAACCCATAAATTATGTTTACAATATGTTGGTAAACATAAGGAGTTGCGAATGAGATTGCCTAATCCCAAGATGAAAATATTCGAGTTCATACAGGACTTTGCGGCTGAGAGAGGCTATCCTCCATCCATACGCGATATAGCCAAGGGTCTGGGCTATCAAAGCACGAAGGCCATAAAGATTCACCTTGACGACCTGGCCAAGGAAGGCGTCATCAAGCGGCAGCCCGGAAGGGCGCGCGCCATCCAGGTGGAGCCCTGGGGTATACCGATAGTCGGTCGTGTTCCGGCAGGCACTCCGAATCTTGCGGTCCAGGACGTGGAAGAGATATTTTCTGCGTCGCGTTGGAGACGTTCGTTCATGCTCAGGGTAAAGGGCGACTCAATGATAAATGCAGGAATTATCGAGGGCGATCTGGTTGTTGTTGATCCCCGCCAGCAAGGAAAACCCGGGGATATAGTTGTTGCAAGACTCTACGATGAGGCGACAGTTAAAAGGTTGATCATGCACGAGGATGCGTATGCCCTAAAGCCCGAAAATCCTGCTTATGAAATCATCAAGGACCCGTTCGAAGTAGTAGGAAAAGTCGTCGGCGTTATCCGGGAATACGTCTAGAGAGCTTACTCAATAGGTTTTTTGAGGAGATGCACTACGGAGCGAGGGAGAAAGGGGCGCAGTGGATAGGGTTGTTACCTCTTAAGGACAAGAGAAAGGACCGCCCCTGGCGGTCCTTTCTCTTGTCGTGCGATTGACCGGTCATTATGGTTCGTAATTGACTTCATACGTAAGAAAGATCTGCCGTCCTCACAATCCGATGAAAGCATGAGTGGGAGGGGGGGAAAAGGACACGCCGACACTCGGGATCGAGCGTCGGCGCAGTCCATGGAGAGTAGGTGTTAGGTATTACTTCAGACGAATGGTCTTCTCAGCGGCCTGGATACCGTCGGCTGTCAGACGGCAGACGTAGAGGCCCGCGGGGACCTTTGTGCCGTTATCGGCGGTGCCGTCCCAGCGAAGAGTGTACGCACCGGCGGCCTTGCGCTCGTTGACAAGGGTCGCCACTTTCTCGCCGGTCACCGAATAGACGGTAACGGTCGCGACGGTGGATTTTGGAAGCTGGTAGCGGATCTCCGAATACTCTGAATAAGAGTTCACGTCGATGAATTTGACGTCCGGTAGAAGGCCCGCATCCTTGATGCTCATTGATTGGCCGGGCTTGGTCTGATCCTCATGGATCTGGACGCCCTCGGCCACGAGCTGCTCGCCTTCTGTCAGTATCCCGGGCAGGTACAGGTTATACCTTGTGTAGAAGTAGAGCCTGGGTTCCATTTCTTTCAGGGGGATGATGTACTTGGATCCGGGCTCAACCACGAAGTCGGGTTCCTTGTCTGTCCAACCATCCCAATCGAAAAGCCTCTCGGCGTCAATAAGCTCCTTTTGGTTGCGAGCATAACGGAAGTCTCTGATTATGAAAGGCTTATCGCTTGTGTTGCGGAAGATGTAGGTGGAGTTGCCGGCTTCGTCAATATAATCCACTTCAAAACCGTGGCCGGGCACGTCCGATTTGATGGTATCGACTGGATCGGTGGGATCATCGGGGTTTTCGTCGCGTGTCCAGAGGATGCTGTCAATGATGACCTTATTGTAGTCGGTTAATTCCAGATCGACACTGATGGTTACCCATGTGCAGTAGGGTATTACGGTGCCCCAGCAGTCAACGTGTACACAGTGGGGATCGCCGTCGCCGATTGGATAATCATCAAGCCAGCCTGTGATAAAGGGAAACGGGGGGGTTGTGGTGACCTTCCAATCCTTTATGTATATACCGGGCTCAGACTGATGGGCTATGAAGTGAAGGTCGGTTGCACCCTCATCGAACTTGTCCTGGTGTATTTTTATGGTTTCGTTTACGAGCACACCATAAGCCGATCCGACAAGCATTAGGGTTGCGAAGAGTACGGCGATGAGTTTTCGCATCGTTCCTCCTTGGCTCTGCGAGCCGTCGATTGGTTCTGTTTGGGTTTTCCTCCTCGCTCCTGCGGGCTTCAAATAAGGTTTCACCCGTTTGAACGCTTTGTTATAAAAAAGTGAATATAGTGTTTTTTTACTCAAAGTGAACGAATATTATGCATTTATTCGTATTTGTCAATACCAGGCTTAAAAGATTTATTTTTTGGATTAGCCGGGGTATTTTTTCAATGTTTATGTTTTATACGCATATCTTTTTATTCGCGGACGATCACTTTCCTTCTGCGTATCTTGCCTTATATTAAGGAAGACGGCCTTCCTTTTTGAGGAAGACCGTCCTTTTACGGATGATGCCAGGTTGGGATTGTTCTCTTATGTCATGCAGAGCATGTAATCTCCCGCTAATGAAGACGATGTGCAGAATTACTTGATGCGAACCAACTTTTCGGCGGCATCCTGACCGTCCGCTGAGATGCGGCAGATGTAGATACCGGCAGGAAGCCCCGCGCCGTCCCAGACGACCATGTGGCCGCCTGCGGGCTGGAGTTCGTTCACGATGGTGGCTACCCGCTCGCCGTTCGTCGAGTATACGGAGAGATTTACGACCGTCGCCTTGGGCAGCTGATAGCGTATCGTGGTGCTTCCGAAATCGGCGGATACGTCAAGGAATTTGACCTCACCGAGAAGTCCTTGTTCCTTGATGCCTATGTTCTTGCCCGGCTCGGTCTGGTCTTCGTGCAGATCGGCTACCGCGCCGATGTAGCTTGTGGCGTTGAGAGCGGTCCCGACCTCATAGAGCTCGTAACGAACGAAGAGAAATTTTTCGGGCTCCATTTCCTTAAGAGGGATGGCGAAGGATTTTTGCGGTTCGACCTCAAAGTCGCCGATGTAGTCCGTCCACTCCTGGAAGTCATTGAGTATTTTCACGGGTGACATGGATTCCTTTTGGTTTCTTGCGAATTTGAAATCCTTGACCAGCAGGGCTTTTTTGGACTCGTTATGCAGCCAGTACGTCGAGTAACCGCTAGCGGAAGACAGCGCGGTGGGTGTTATGAAATCTACGCTGAATCCCTTGCTGGGAAAGCCCGCACCTACGGGCTCGCCGTCAAGGGTCCAGTAGATGTCGTCTATGATTATCGAGTTCCACGACGAAAGCTTCATTATCACCTCGAGCTCGATCCATTCGCAGTAGGGAATAGGATCAGCGAAGGTTACGTCAAACACAAGCCAGTGGAGCTGACAGTCGGAGTTGTAAAAGCTGTCCACTGTATAGGTGTAGGGGGGTGTGCCGTAAAGATTCATTGTCCAGTCGAGAATGTAGATCCAAGGTTCCTTGGGGTGAGCCCTGAAGTGCAAATCGTTCACCTTGATATCCGAATCCTGGTGAAGCTTCATCGAGGTCCCTACTTCAACCTGGCCGAATGCGGCGCCGGCCAGAAAGAGCACGGATAACATTACTACGATCCATTTGCGGGTCATGTGACTCCTCCTTATACTTTTTGGATCATTGCGACCCATTTGGTTTGTTTCACACTCCTTAGCTCCTGTTTCTCTAGCCGAATCCGCTGAGGTCGCGAAACCGTGCCATGGCGGCGACCATTTTCACCCTTCTTGAGGAGTGGGAAGACCGCCGCCATGGTCTTTAGTCTCGAGATTCAGCGCGATAAAAGTTTAGTTAAGGCGAACCATTTTTTCGGAAGCCTGTATGCCGTCCGCCGAGAGTTTGCAGATATAAAGCCCGGCAGGCAGGTTCTGCGGCTTCCAGACGAAGGTGTGTCCGCCCGCAGCCTGGAGTTCTTCCACAAGCGTCGCCACCCGCTCGCCCGTAAGCGAGTAAACGACCAGCGAAACCACGCTTGCCTTAGGAAGCTGGTAGCGAATCTCGGTGTATCCGGGATAAGCGGCCACATTGAGGAACTTGACTTCATCGAGAAGCCCTTGCTCCTCAATACCGATCTTCAGGCTGGGATCATCCTGATCCTGGTGGACATCCGCCACGGGACCGACGTAGATGTCGGCGTTGTACGAGTTACCGTTCTCATAGAGTGCGTATCTGGCGAAGAGAAACTTGCCGAGTTCAGCACCCTCAACCGGAATGGCATAGGATTCGCCCGGGCCGATGGTGAAATCGCCGATAAAATCGGTCCAGCCCTGGAAGTCAAGAACCTCTGCAGGATCAATGTATTCCGGCTGGTTCTTAGCAAACTTGAAATCCTTGATGTTGAGTATGCTCTCCGACGGGTTGTGTAACCAATAGGTTGTAAGCCCCGTTTCGGCCGTCAACGCGGAAAGTCTTATGAAATCCACACTGAATCCGCGTCCGGGAGATCCTTTGCCGACAGGGTTTCCGTTATAAGTCCAGTAAACCTTGTCAATGTTTATAGCATTCCAGGTTGTCAGCTTTAGATTGACGCTGACGGTAACCCATTTGCAGTAAGGCAGAACGGTCGGCCACTTCACCGTCACGTCGAGCCAGTGAATCTGTCCGGTTGAATCTGGCACCGGAGTGACGCTTATCGGCAGTGTAGGGGTCGGGGTCACTTTTATATTCCAGCCAAGAATATACACCCAGGGTTCGTTGGGATAAACCCTGAAATGAAGGTCATTGACCGGCGTGTTAAGATTTTGGTGGATTTTGAAAGATGTTCCGGTCAGAACCTGGGCGCCAACCGCGCCAGCCAGCATGAGCGAAGCAAGAAAGATGACAAAAAGTTTCTTAGTCATTTTTTTCTCCTTAGACCCAAGGTCTTGTGATTAGAGATTGATGGTGCCCTCATGCTCCTGTGAGCTCAGGTGTTTTTCGCTCCTCCTTTGTTGGATTTATAGCTTTTTTGACCCAAGTGACCCGAGATGCCGCAAAGCGATTTCGAATCGTTTATCTAAAAACAAGAAATATTATGCTTTTTTTTAAGATTGTCAATAGAGAGAAGTAAAAAGGCAAATTTTTCTATAAGCGGTTCTTTTTTCTTTCTGCAGGGTCTTCGGGGGGTGGGAGGGGGGCGTGAAAAAGGGGCTCTTCTGCAAAAGAGCCCCTTTTAGATCTACTGCCGGGTATTATTTTACATTTGCTCGTGGCGTGAACACCGTCGGCAGAGACGCGACAGATATAGACTCCTGATGGTACATCAGTCGTGTTCCAGCGCACAGTATGCTCGCCTGGAGTGGTGAATTCACTCACAAGGGAAGCAATTTTTTCACCGTTGACAGAGTAGATGGAGACTGAAACGTTAGTGGCCTTTGCCAATGTGTAGTTGATATCCGAATAACCGGGAAAAGAAGTAACGCTCAGGAGTTTTGAAGATTCGGGAGTCCCTTGATCTTCCATTCCGAGTTGATCTGCACCGACGACTTCAAACTCTGCCCAATCGCGTGCTTGGGTGGCATCCGAGCCGCCAACGCCTTCAGCCATATTTTCCCAGCGAATGATAATGTACTGACCCGCTGTCGCTTGAACGGGAAGAGTTATTGCCAATTCTTCACCCGTGCCTACCACAACTTCCGGAAGCAGAACTTGCATATCTGCATTGAGCGTTTCGTTGGCTGCGTTAAGATCTTCAAGCTCCACACGTGTATCCTGCACTATAAAACTGAAATTTCCTATTTGGATGGGCCTTGGGGTACGCCACTCCTCCTCGTCAAGAATTATATCGCCGAGGTCAATCCTGTTAACAAGGCAGATAACCGGGAAACCGCTTTCATATCTTACCCTGGCGGTGGCGTTCCAGACAACGCTCCTGGGGATTCGTACGCCCCATTGGTTTGTCCAGTACATATCGATTATTTCCAGATTGCCGGTGCTTCCGGACGCACCAATGTGAACCATATCGCCGACAGGAATCGGACCGTTAGGGTTTGTCCAGTGCAGACACATGTAGGGTCCCACGGGGTAGGCTGCGAAGTTGTTGAAGTAATGCCCAGTTGTATAACCGTCAAAGTGCCAATCCACGGGAGACCTGCCGTCCATGATAACGGCTAGATCGTAGGCTTCCTGAGTGCTCCAGTTGTAGAGATCTTTGTTCCAGCCCCACCACTGCGCAGGGGCTATCGAAAAGGAGACCAGCAAGCATGCAATCACGATCAAGGTTAATCTTTTCATTGTTTCTCCTCGGCCTTTCGGCCAGGTTTTGGATTTTTTAGCCTCCTTGCTCCTGTGGGATTTGTTCTTAGCTTCTCCTCCTTTTTTATCGTATTGCATAATAAATTAAACTATAGGTCATTTTTTTTATTTGTCAAGAGTCTCTGTTTAAATTGTGAGTTTTTTGATACTATGGCTCAGGGTCGATCAGAAAGCGCCTTTTGCGAGAGGACCGGCAGGGAAGGTGAGATGCTTGACAGAAAATCCCTTTTGCCTACACTTTCCGTATGGAGCAGATGATGGCAGGGACCCGTAACACCCGTCCCCTACGGGGATTCTTATATGCATCTTTATCAAAAGGAAATAACACCCTCCTCGCCCCCCTCGCGGAACGAAGTTCCGCCAGTGCGGCTTCCAGTCGCTACCTCGCTCTCCTTGACTCGAAAATCTTGGTTGGATTGGAGGAATGATGTTTAATTTTGTGATGTTCGCACTGGCGTTCCTTTCAGGCTTCCCGAAACCCGATCTCGTATCCGTCGATATCGGGAGCGTACAAGCAGGAGCAGGTTTTATTTTCCAATACAATAACAACCCTCTTTTGTTCCCCGATGCAGGAATCTCCCTGGGACAGGCCAGGTTGTACTGGGGTAAAACCCTTGCGGTAATGAGTGGACTAGAGCTCTTGCATGCAACCGTATCCACAACCGATCGTCCGAGTTTGTTTGTAACATCGGCGTTCCTTAAACCTCAGTTAGGCGTTTCATTCCTGTTCCGGCCCGAACGGCAATTCAGGTCAGGCAAAGAGTTTCTGGGAAGCAAGGGCTATATACCCCGGCTGGATATCGTCCTAGGCTTCACCCCATTGAATCTCGTTCTGTGGGATTCCTCACCCGTATATTGGGGCCTCTCGCCTACATTGACGACGGAAGCCAGCTTCTACCTCACTCACACGATGCGGATATCATTTGAGAATCAAAACATGGTCGAGTATGACACCGCCATGAGCAGCTGGCTTGCCGGCGGGACGCCCTACCATACATATCGCCTTGCCCTTAGTTACGCGTTCGGTGCCGATTACACCGACTCAACCAAGGTGTCACAACGTTCTTCAACAGGCTTCCCGGAACCGGACCTTTTTTCATTTGATGTCGGGACCTTCCAGATTGGCGCTGGAATCGCACCCGACTGGCCAGGAAGTCTGCTTCTACCCGACATTGGTGTATCTCTGGGACAGGCAAGACTGCACTGGGGGAAAAGTAAGGCTTTTGTGGCCGGATTTGAACTGCTTCGTTTTGAGCTTGCAGGATCACCTGAAACTGGATTATTCGGTACATCTGAATGCTTTATGCCTGAAATAGGGTTGTCAAAATTGTTAAAATCCGAGCGTCCGGTGAAATCGAAAGCATGTATAGGCCTCTTCAAGAGCGAAAGTTTTGTTCCGAGAACGGACCTTGTATGCGGTTTCAGTGCAATCAATCCGGTATTATCATTCATAAAAGGTAACCCTGTAAACTTTTCCCCAACCCTTAGATTTGAGGCAAGAATATTTCTTAATCGAACGATACAAATAATATTTGAAAACAGGAACATATGGTGTTATGACGAGTCATATGAGTATCTAAACACCTATAACACATTCCACCTTTCTCTGTGCTTCGCCATGGGTGCGGATTACCCCGCAAACAAAAGCCCCGAGCCGGAACGCGAGGGCGAATAGTCAGGGGGAGGGGGGGATCTCTTCGATGACGCTCCTCATTCTACGGTTGACAAAACCCCTCGTTCGCACTGGTCCTTGTGAGGTGAGATGTTATCCGACATAAGGAATGCTTGTGAGAAGGAAAAAGGTTGGGGTTTTGCAACTTGCATTATCCATTTACAACGAAAGGTTGACAAATTCCCCCGACCGGATAAGCTCTCCGAAAACGAATCTGAATCCCTGACCTGAAAGGAGCGGTATGGCTGTAGTTATATCAGGAAAAAATTTAAAGGTTGAAGATGTCGAGCGCGTCGCGCGCAAGTTCGAAAAGGTAGAGATCGCCGCAGACGCGTGGGAACGCATCAAACGCTGCCGCGCGATGTGCGAGGAGAAGATAGAGAAGCGCGAAATCATGTACGGCGTCACCACCGGCATCGGCGAGTTCTCCGAGGTCGTGCTCACACCCGAGCAGACCCAGGCGTACCAGAAGTACTTGATTTATTCCCATGCCGCCGGCATAGGCGAGCCGTTCCCTGAGGAGGTCGTGCGCGCGGCCATCCTCACCCGCATCAACGTCCTCTCGAACGGCCTTTCGGGCTGCCGGCCCGTGATCGTCGAGACACTCGTCGCCATGCTGAACGCGGGTGTGCATCCCGTAATGTGCAAGCGCGGCTCGGTGGGCGCGTGCGGCGACCTTTCGCCGATGGGCCAGATGGCTCTCGTTTTAATGGGCGAGGGCGAGGCCTTCTACAAGGGCGAGCGGCTGCCGGGCGGCGAGGCAATGAAGCGCGCAAAGGTTCCGACTATAAAGTACGAAGCGCGTGACGGGCTTGCGACCATCAACGGCTCCAACGTCATCAACGGCTGGGGTTGTTTGATGATCCCCGAGACCATGCGCTGGCTCAAGATGCACGATATCTCGTCCGCCATGACCATGGAAGCCTTGAATATCAACACCAAGTGTCTGGATGAGCGCCTGCACAAGGCGCGCGGCTACCCTGGCGCCATTACGGTCGCGGCCAACCTGCGCAAGCTCATGCAGGGTTCGAAGCTTCTGGAACGCAAGGGAAAGCGCGTGCAGGACGCATACAGTCTTCGCTCGACCCCACAGGTCGCGGGCGCGGCAAGAGACTCGTGGAAGTTTGCCAGGGAGATGTACGAGATCGAGCTCAACGGCGTCGGCGACAATCCTCTGTTCTTTCCCGACGACAAAGAGGTCATCACGGGAGCCAACTTCCAGGGAACGCCTCTTGCGTTTGCGCTCGAGGCGCTGGGTCTGGCTGTTTCGACGGTCTGCGTGCTATCGGAGCGCCGCCTGAACCGCCTCATGAACCCCGCACTCTCCGCGGGACTGCCCGGCTTCCTCACACGCGGCGGCGGCATGTTCTCTGGCCTCATGCTCTCGCAGTACACCGCCTGCCAGCTCGTCAACGAGCAGCGCATTCTCTCACATCCGGCGGCGAACGGCTCCATTCCTGCAGCCGCTGACCAGGAGGACTTCGTCTCCATGGGAATGACAACTGCCCTGAAGACTCGCCAGATAGTCGATAACGCTTACGGCGTGCTGGGCATCGAGCTCATCGCGGCCGCGCAGGCGTTCGACTTCCGCGACGCCGAACCCGGACCCGCGTCCAAGGCCGCCTACGACGTGATTCGCAAACACGTGGCCCATCTGGACGAGGACAGACCGCTGTTCGACGACAACAACGCGATGGCCGAGGTCGTGCGCTCCGGCGAGATTCTCGAAGCGGTCGAGAAGGCTATCGGCAAACTGGATTAATCACCTGCAAGAAATTAACGAAAGAGGCCGTCAGCCGACGGCCTCTTCTTTTTTAAGATTTCAACAGTGATCTCGATATTACTCCGTAGAACAAAAACTACAGTTCAGTGACAGCTAGTCCGAAACGACATTTCTCAAAACATTCCCTGCCTTGATTAATGGAATCAGCCTTTATTCTACACACCCCGTCATCCTTCATTATATGCTTATAGCTTGAAGCCAGGATATTGCCCACGGGTTTCCTTTGAGGACATATTGCCAGATCACCGTTCGGACTTATGAAGCGAAAGAACCAGGGATAGGCACACCTGTCCATCGGCGAATTCTTTGTAGAAGCGCCCTTGCCCGTAAACTCACCGTGCCCGAGTAATTTTATGCCGTACTCTAAAGCCTTTCGCGCTGCCGATGCCAGAAGTTTATTCAACTCTTTCTCCTCTTTTTCATCCAACTGGTTCCCGATGGACCATTGATTGTTAGCGAAAGGAGTCAGCGGTCTGTATTGAATCGAATCGGCACCATACTGGAATGCAAGATCTGTGAATTTATCCACCTCGAACCAGTTGGTTTTGGAAATCGTAAAGTTCAATCTCACCTCCGGCTTTTTGCAGTGTGACGCGGCTTTAATGTTCCTTATCATGGAAAGATTTTCAAGCAGTCTGGAAAAACTTGCGCCTCCGCGAACCGATTCAAAAGTTTTGGCGCCGGCTCCGTCCGCTGAAATGACTATCTGAGATACACCGCTTTCTATGCTCGCATTGATAATTTCAGGTGCAAGCTTCATGCCGTTGGTTATAAACGCAAAAAAAGGAACCTTGTATGCCCCTGCCGCTCTGATGTATTCCTCAAATCGCGGAGTCAACAGGGGTTCCGCCGTACATGACAGGTAAAGCATGTGGGCTTTGCGAAAAATCATTTCGGCGATGTTCTTAAAGTCTTCAAGCGGCATTATCACGGGTTTAAAGTTTTTGGATTGTCGCACTGACACTTCAGGACACATTTCGCATCTCAAATCGCATAAATTGTTTGTGTCCATCCTGACCAGCAAATGCCTGATGCCAATCAGTTCTGCGGATTTAAGAAGGGCTATACGGATTCTTCTGCTGTTTAATTTGCTGTAAATATTTTGGAGTCTCCATTCCTTCACCTTGTACCTCTCTTCCTTTTTTATATTTCCCTACTGTTAATTATATTGCAAAAAAACAGATTGTCAACAAAAAGGCCGCCTTGGCGGCCTTCACTTTTAGCCCCCTCCCCCTAGACGGGAAAGGTTGGTGGAATTATGCTAATCGACTTTTACGATTTTAACGACCGTCCGATCCTTGTCTTTCGCGTAGTAAGTCCCTGCGGGAAGGTTGGAGATACTCACCCTACCCTCAGTCAGGACATTCTCCATCACCCGACCCGATGCATCGACCACCATGCTCGCGCCCGGTGCTGAAACGTATGGACCTCTCGCTATGACTGCACTCGCCACCGGACTCGCCTGCCCGGGCTCAGGCTGCTCGGCAACACCCGAAGCGCTGTCCGGCAAAAAGATGAGCGCCTGAAGGTAGGCGTTCTGACAGACCGCAGGCCAACCATCTGTCTCGTATGGTGTAAACACAAGGGAGAGATTGTGGTTCCCAGATGTAAGTAAATAGGAATAAGATATTGAAAACCCGTCGCGGTATGCCGGTGCAATATTCGATTGCGCTATAACCGGCAATGGTTCTCCATCTAATTCTAACCACAATGTGGAAAGACTATTCAATCCTCCTGCCGTGAATTGTACATACGCTGTTGTATCCGTCGAAAAGGACACCCCCACAGCTGTAACAGTATCTTGTATGTTAGGTTTAATACTAACGGGATCTTTCTGGTAGCTCTCAAACAACAGAGGAGAACCACTTAAGCCCATTGCTGCTCCTAGAAACACCAATGAAAACAATATTTTTTTCATGCAAATCCTCCAAGAGTTATATTATTGATAAATAAATAAGGTTGTCAATCCCCCCTCCTCTCTTAATAGAGGGAGGGGGGATTTATTAAGCGTTTTAAGGGTTGTATTCAATAAGTTCTTAATGAATCACCATCCTGTACTTCCTAGGCTGCCTTTGGATTTGCCTTCTACCCTACCGTTTTTGATAAGGTTTGCATATTCAGTTATCTCTGATGCGTACAGCTCCCGGTTGAGGTGTCGAATTTCATCAAAGCCATCCCTTTCGTATCCAGCGAGTGTAACAATACTACCCAAAGGAAGAATGGAACTTAACTCAAAGAAACCTCCAGGGTCTACATTAAGCTCTATTGCTCCACCAAGGTAAACGGCCATCTTAATGTTATATTTATATGCCCTATCTAAGGAATTCCACATTTCCAACATCTGCGTGTTTATCTGGATCAGATACCAGGTGTCGGACTGGATCGCGGTGGTGCCGTAGACCGGTGAGACGGACACACCCGCAAGTGAACCCTTGAGGTAGCCGCCCTCGAGCGAGAGCGTGTATATGCCGCCGGTACTGCTTCCGTAGCCGAATATCTGGGAATTGACCGTCGAGACGCAGCAGTACCACAGGAACTGGAAGCTGCGCATGCCGCGGGGGTCAACGCCCAGGAACAAGAGCGAGGAGCCTGATGATTCCCTCATTAACGCGGGTCGTGCAAAGAAGCCCGAATTGTACCAGCCCCAGCCCGAGGGCAGGGTGGCTTGCTGGCCGGAAACGCCGGGAAAGCTTGTCACCGTTGTGCCCTTGCCCTCGTCGCACGGGAAGTAAAAGAAAAGCCCGGGCGTGCCAGCCGCGCGCTCGCCGTTGAAGTGGTCGGAGTAGCCGCCTCCTGCGAGCCGCCACTGCAGCACCTCGACGAATTTTCGGTCCGTGGGCAGCACGAGCGTGCCGTTGCTGTCGGTGTTCAAGGAGCCCAGGTACGCGCCCGATATCTGGTCATAGACCTCCACATTGACGGCGGCAAGCCTTTTGCCCTTGATGATCGCGTAAAGCTCCTCGACCGCGGCCGCGGTCTCGAGCGCGGCCGCCGCCGCCTGCAGGGGATCGCGCACAATCTCGGTCCGGGCCTGCGCAATTGTCTTCCCCTGCCAGTCCTTCTGCTCGGGATAGTAAGTCTTCGTTCCGCATTTGCACGCCTCGGCCAGGGCCTTGGCCTTCACGAGGCTTTGGAGATTGTCGCTTTCGTAAAGGCTTGAAAGATCGCGCAGGCGCACAATCTGCTTGCCAGGGTAGTCGCGCTCGAAACCTATCGAGCCGACGCGAATTACTTCAACCGTGCGGGTGTTGGCCATCTCGGCTCCTATATGATCTTCGAGCCCGCATCCTCGCGGTACTGCAGGGTGTAGCGAAGATCGAACGTTTGCGATGAAGAACCGATGTTCTTTATTAGGAGCTTGAGTCCGGGGTCAGTTATCTTGAAATCGGCGAAATCCTTCTCGACGCTGCCGCCGTCTGCAGGAACGTTGCTGGCGTCGCCGCCCGTGCCTATCATGATCTTGCGCCCGGCGTCGTAAGTCTGGTTCGAACCGTAAACGTAAACTTCAAAGTCCTGCTCGGCCGCTGCGGTCAGATTGACGAGCATTATGGCTTCGGGCCATACTGCGTTGGGGATTTTTTGAATATCGACGACCTTGGTTGAGCTTGCGGCGAGCGATGAAGCGGAGATAGGATTGGTGAAGTATTTGCGGTTTCGCAGGTTGGCTACACCGCCCGCGACGACGTATGTGTCGGAAGGAGAAAGCACCTTGACGACGCCCGAGCATTTCATGGCCATGCGCGATCTTATGGCTCGGCATTTGACCTTGACCTTCTGGCCGGGCGGCACGTCGAGCTTGACGACGCGCTCCTTGGGTCTGATGGTCGGGTGCGCCGAATTGTTGAAATCGGGGTCGGCAGGGCTGTCACCGTAGGTGTAGACGAGTTCGTATGCCTCGGGCTCTATGCTGCCCGTGCTGTGCGTGGGAATAGTTATCTCCACACCGCCGTCAACGGCCACAACGTTAAGGTTCGGCGACTCAGGTTCCCAGCAGACAAGGAGGTCGGATCCCACAATGAAATCGGCCTCGGCCCACTTGGTGTAGTTTTCCCCGGAGATTTCGGACGCAGTCTTTATGCGATACAAACCGCCAAGGTTGAGATCCTTTATGAGCACAACAGGAGCAACTGGCGATTGGACCCGGTTGTAGTTGCGGACGGTGTAGGGATGGGTAAGAGATGGCGTCTCAGTACCCAATTCCTCCTTGTAGGGAAAGGATTGCGCGCGGTACTTGTCGGCATAGGGACAGATGTAGTAGGTTGCGGAGTAGGCGTCGGGAAGATCCTCTTCGCAGATGACGCTGCTGGAGCTCGAATCGGTAATCTTTGAGAACCAGCTCTCGTCGCTCTTTACAAGGTAGTAATAACCCGGACCGTCGACTTCCTTGCCGTGATCGATATCGGTTACCCATAACTTTTCGATCCAGGCCGAGACACCCGACATGGTCGGCATCGTGAAGTTGCATTTCTTTGCATTTCCCGAGTCGCGCTGTCCTGTGCCCCAGTCCCCTATCCAGACTTTTACGTCGGCCAGTGGCGTGCCCGATTTGAGATTGACGCGTTCGAGCGTTACGGCCGCCTGAGCGGTTGCCGTGCGGCCCAGTTCCTCGGGCATCACGGTCTCTATGCCGTCCCATGAGGCTCCGTTGCGGGTTCCCGAAAGAATGACGGGCATCGGGATCTTGCGTCCCTTGGGCAAGTCGTGAAGTTCAGGTTGATTGCCGGGAAGCGCCGGCTCGGCTCCCGTTCCGGTTCCCTCTTCAACGGCGACTTCGGGAATCGAGGATTGTGGAATTAGCTTGCACGTGCGCTGTATGCGGTCGGTCAAAGAAATGGACATGGGGTCTGTTTCATCCTGACGGACTGACGCGAGCACGATGTCGGACACACCCGGTGCATCGGTTGAAACCGTAATGACGTAGGAGTCTTTTTTTCGAGTGTTATATGAGACCGCCGTTCGATGCGCCGGTCTCGCTGTGTCGGTCGTCGAAACGTAGGATATCTTTACGTAATTTGTCGTGTTGTCCCAGGCCGTGAGTAAGGCTTCCTGCGCGGACTCCACCGTGATCCGGCGGCCGTCCTTGTCATAGGCCCATCCGGCAGAGATTTGGATAGTGTGTGAGACCGCTTCTTTTTCCGTGACTTCGAGACCTTCACCAAGGCAAGGCAGACAGCCGAAGTCCTTAGCCAATTGAAGCAGGTCGGCATCCTGACCGTTCTGGTCCGTTATGAAATCATCCGGGAAAAGACGGTCGTCCGGCACGTGTGTGTCGTTTCGGTTAAATCTTGTACTCAACTGAGCCTCCTTTCCGGTTCCCCCAAAAAAGCTTCTCAAGCGAGAGGCTGATTGGAGGAATGACGGATTTGCATTTTTTTAATATAGAACATATGATAATCATCCATTCTACCGATCGATGATAAAGGGTCCTGGTCCCTCCATTGGTCACGCGTGAATCGAATCTCTGCGAAGAAGATCCCTCTTTTCCCCTAAGCAACCGCTTGATCATTTTTCCTCCTTAAAAAACAAATCTCGCTAGCTTGAAATACGGTCGAGTAGGGTTTCATATTCTCTTTGTTAATACTACGAGGATTTAAGCCCTTTTTTGTCACAAGACGCCCGGCCGGTAAATCGCGAGCGGAAATCGTTTGCAAAGTCTTAATTTTCAATACGTTATTCGATTTGTTGTTGTTCGGAGAAGAACGAAAATCAAATGCATGAATGCTGCATAGTTTGCGAATAACGCTTGACATGCGGTGGTTTTGAATTAAAATTTTAATGTATTTAATGATAGGATGTAGGATACTACATCCAGAAAGGAGAGCTCTTATGGCTAGACCAAGATCTGGTGAACCCCGTAACAAGCTCCTCGCGATACGTGTAACCGATGAGTTATGGGAGACCCTTGACCGGACCTGGCACGCTATCTGTGCCAACGGTGAAAGGATCACTAAGGAGGAATTTCTCTCCCGCCTTTTGAAGGCTGGGCTCGAGAACCAGAAATCCTCCGGCGCATAATTTTCCATAAAGAGCACGTACGGGAGCGTTTCTGAGACGGCAAGAGAATGAGCGGGCATTCTTAACCTACCTCTTTCAGCAAACTGTAAACGCCTGATACCGGACCGGTTACGATGAGTGACCGGCCCGGTGCGAATTTTATATCCGATACGGCCTGAGCAATCTGGTTGACTTGAACATCGCTAAGACCAGAAGGGACGACGAGGAGAAAATCGACGAGTTCCCCCCAGGGCGCCCATGTAGTCCAGGGAGTCGATACCTCATCCCACTCCAGGGGCCAGTCGGGTGCAAGCTCCCAGAAAGGGATGATGGAGGGATTCAGGCCGATTATTGCGATAACCCTGTCTTTAAAAGCCTTAACCGTCAGCGAAGCCGTAAAATCCCTCAGTTCATCCAGAAGACGCTCCCTGTAGTCTTCGTCCGACTCGCCTGCCGATCTGGAAAACTCAAGGGTCTGACCCCAGTTATCGAGCGCGTCGCCCGAGGCGTGCTGTATGAAGCGCGCGTCGTATACCTCGTTCAACCCGTCCGAAGTAAACTCCTGTGTCGAGTAGAAACCGACGTAGTCGGCAAAGACCTCTGCTCCCTCCTTCGGCGCAGTATAGAAAGTAACGTCGAAGTAACCTGTAGAGTACACTATCGTACCTGAACCACCCTCGGTGGAGCTGAGAGTGCCGTCGCCCTGGTCCTCGAGCGTCTCGGTCGTGTCACCCACGACTAAGGCGTGTATCTCGAGTGTTCCCGGCTTTACACCCTTGTGAGAGAGATAGCCGGTGAAATGCTTCTGGAGTGAGGAGGTCCCCTCTCCTATCTGCTCGTCGGCAATGGTCTCTTCCTGACGTTTCCCTAGCTCGTCCCGCACGGTCGCAAGAAGCTTGCGCAGCGGTGAATCTTCCCTGAGGTCGCGGAAGGTCTTACGACTCGTGAGAACGTCGAACTTGTAACTGAATCTTCCCATGTATACCTCCTTTGAGAAATTCTAGACGGAACTTACCTTTACCTCGGCACCCACGACGTTGTTTTCGTCCTGATCGAAGAAATCCTGTATCTCGGTAACCATATCTTCGTAGACCGGCCCGCCGTTATATGAGACGGTCACGTCGACGGTATTGGGCCCGCGCTCGCGCATGGCCACGGTGGCGTCGGTCACGAAGTCCTTGTAGTTTGCGAGGATCACTGACCGGTACCAGGCCTTCGTTCCCTTGCCCTTCTGGCGGTACATGGCAAGAACGTTCTGACGCGCGACTTCTGTATCCAGCGAATCGCTCCACGTAAGACCCCAAAGTTCGTAGTACCGGCGCAGGGTGGTGCGGTCGGAGTACTGCGCCCAGAGATCGAGGTAAAGTATCTTTAACCTGTCCCAGAGCATTGATATGGCCGCTGCGACGACCGTAAGGATCGAGCGAACGACCCCGCGGGTCCTCCAGTTCGTTAACTGCGGCGCTTCGGCCGCAAGCTGTGACTTCATGTCGTTAAATACTTCATTAGCGGTCTTAAAGTGCAAACTCATCGTGGCCTCCTTTTATGCTCGTCCCACACATTTATAATACTCCGTAACTCGCTTCGCTCGACGGAGTCTAATGTCATTGAAGACTTCGTTAGCCGTTTTGAAATGCAAGCTCATTGTGGCCTCCTTTGGATGTTGGACCGGGGTCCCCGCGGCGTTGTGAAACAACGGCGTGGGGTATTTGTACGGGGTCCCCGCACGATTGCGAAGCAATCGGGTGGGGTGTAATTTTACCTCTTTATGACCAGGGATATCTCCCTTGGCCTTACCCTTGAGAGCGGAAACACGCCGCATGTGAATCCTTCCTCCGTTAGATTGATGGTGTATCGACCTTCCACGAGCCGGTCCTCGCGTTCCAACGGTTCGCGAATCGCGTTGTAGAGATCTGAGATCACGATCCCGGCCATGGGCATATTCACGAACTCCGGCAGCCTTGAGCCGACCGTGAACGCGAGCGCCCAGTCGTAATACTGGCACCAGAGCTCGTTCAAAAGATCCTGCCTGAGCGAATCCTCGCCTTCAAGAAGCGCGAAGTCGCCGTCCTCGATTTCTACGTCGGTGATTCTGCCGTCGGTATAATCTACCGTGAGTTTGACGTCACGGCCTAAATCAGCCATTCGAATCCTCCTTTCTCTGCGAAGAGAATGGGATGTTTGAGCGCTGTGCCAAGGAGGCGACGATTGTTGTCTTTGACTTCATTCAAAACTCCTAATCCGTGAACACGACCTTGGAGAGGAGCGCGGGCAGCGCGGGTGCCTGAAGAGGGGGAGGGCTTGAACCGTGCGTGTGCGTCGAAAGCCAGGAAACGAGCGAGTCGCCCCAGATTACGGGATGCGGTGCTGTTTTGCCGAGCTTGATGAGGGGCGACTTGACTTGCTTGAAGATGTCAATCTCCTCTGTGACGGTCTTTGCGACCTTTATTTCGACCGCGCCCGCGGTCTTCACGAATATGTCGTCGTTCGCCTTTACCTCGAGCCAGAAGTTATCACCCTTCTTTAAAATCATGCGCGTCCATTCCTGGCATGCGGTGATGGTCGGCCGGCCGTCAACCCATTCGATAAGGACCGTTGTGTCGACCTTCGGCACAAAAATCACTCCGATGTCATCGTCGGTGTTGAGAACGCGCATCGCGACGGGGACGTTTTGAAGAAGGCTCTCGGACTCCTTCTCGGGGTCAACGTCGCACCAGAAACCCGCAAGTCTTTCGGGCATTTTCCAGCCTGCAGGGGTAAGCTCCTGACAGCATTTGACCCTGCCCATTACCGCGTCATCCAGCCCCTTATCGGCAAGGTTTTGTATGATTTTCCTGAGTTCACTCATCTACAACTCCTCTTTGTTTTTTACCATCGGCGGCTTTGACAGGTAAACCTGCATTCTAAAACCTTCCCCAGGTGAAAAAGACAATATAACCCTTTTTGCATCGTAGAACCCGTTATTCTTCGACAGCTCCATATCCCCCCTCCATGCCATACCTATTTCGTGAGAGTGGGAGACGTCGGGATTCCCGAAAGTGACGAATGACCCGCCAAGCTCCTGCGAGTTGACATAAGCGAGATGTTCCTCCGCGCACTGCAGCGCATACTTCTCTGCCGAAGCCTTCGCGGAGGCCTCATCGGCTCCATCGAAGGAATAGGGCAATTTTATCTTGAGCGACCCGTCGCCCGTCTCGCCTTCGGCTGACGCTTTCTTTGATACGGAAAGGAACCTCTGCTTGGTGTCGAAAAGCTGGCAGGTGACTTCCTTGTACGGCTTCTCCCTCAAGTACTCGAGACCGACGGAAGAGATTACGTTGCCCTTGTCCCAGGGGTCGGATGAACCCTCCTTCCCGACGACAAAAACGTAGGGCTCCGGACTCTGCTCCAGATAATTTCTGTGATACGGCCACCGCGGACCGAAGTACACCTGGTCTTCCGTGCCCGGGATGAAGAAGTGAGTCCACTGGGTGCGTTCGGAAAGCATCGCCATCGCCTCCGCAACAGTCTTGTTGTGGAATTCGACGGAGTGCTGCTTTTGCCCAGGGCCGTTATCGGCCTCGGACGGAATCACGGCGCAGAGACCGACCCTGGACAGAAGATCACGCGCTATGTCGGTATAATAGAGGGGGGAGGAATCGGTCCCGTACGTTTCTGTGATTCGCTGCTTCTTTGCCCGGTAGAACGGATCCTGAGCGGTAATGGTGAGGGGGTGGTGAGTTGTAACCGCGGATATTTCACCTGTGAACACTCTTTTTAAGCCGGGAACCTTATCGCCGTTCTTGTAACCGAGACTTATCTCAACCTTGTCGCCTTCCTTGAATAATTGAAGGGACTCCTTCTCCTTTGTAGGAATTTCGATTGTTGCCAGGTCTGAGGGAACGTCGGAGGCCAACTCAACCGCCAGACTGGATAACGTGATTACGTAGAGCGCTTCACCACCGGCAGGGGTTATTTTAACCTCAAAATACGGATATAATGCCGACATGTCTCAACTCCTGTAAAAAAAACTTCTCCATTTAGTTGCCTTGCTCAAACTCGCGGCGCTTGCCCGGGCGAGGTATTTAATCTCACCACCGGAAACAGGCACATCATCCGGCTCCCACCCGTTGTGTTCGTAAACGTCAAAAAAAATATAAGGATCGTTATACCGATCTATAGAGAGCGCAATCACCGGGTCAAGAGAAGGCTCATTCGCATATAAAAGTACGAAGTCCGGGACCTTTGTTTTTACTTCCCTCGTTTCAACGTAGGGTATGAAAACCTGCATTCCGGCATCGCAGCGCTCCGGGTCGTCACCAAAAAGCTCCAGATTCGCATGGTATATTATCCACCACAGCGACGCATCGCCGTAGTAAAGCTCCGCTAAAAGCCACACATCCTCGCCTTGCTTCAGGGAGTGAACGAATCCTTTTTCTATTGATTGATCCATCATCCACCACCCCTCTTGGCTTTAAGGATTTTATACTCCTCGAGGGTCATAAAAAGCTTAGTTTCACCCTCGACACTGACTCCGCTCATGCTGACTTGATACCGGTGGTTGGCCACCGGATTTATGGAAATGCTCTGGATTACCACATTGCGGATTTCAAGTTCGCGTAAAAGCGAAGGCTTTTGTTCGAACATCGGTAGCTGCCCGAAGAACTTCTGCCTGATTTGCGGCACTTCTTTTACGGTTGAACCCTGGATTATCTCGATCGTCGAATCGCCGTCCTGTTTGCGTATGAGATTCACGAGTTCCTTTATGATTCGATTGGCCCGTATTACCCCGCCCTCGTTGTACTTGGACTGCACGTCATAAAGAGGTACCCGGAAGTCGCCGGCCTCGAAAGAGATCGTGAACGTGTAGCAGTTGAATCCTGTGATCATCACAGGGTTGTTATCCGTGCCGCTCGTCGCCTTCGTACTCTCACTGTTGATGCTGCCCGAGATGCTTATGTTACAGGGATAAGGAATGGGGACTTCATCTTGACCTCTCTTGACGACAAGGAACTCCATGTAGGTGTACATGGTTCCCGAGCGGTGGGTAGTGAAGATGAGGTCCTCGGCTACCTGTCCCATCTGCTTCAAGGGATCAAGGATATCGTCTATTATCATAAAATTCCTCCTTTAAAAAATTCATGCGACGGATGTATCTTCTTGCATGAGCATCGCGACAAACTCCTCCTTCGTGAAGGATGTTTTTACCGTGCCGGCGTGATTGTTGTTAATTATCACCTGCTGCCCTTTGGCCTCCGGCTGCCGGGATGTCCTCGCGATTTGCGGTCCGGCTGCCGATGAAGGGATGCTTACTCTGGGAGTACCCAAGGCGAAAGACCCGGCGTCCGTTTTGGGCATGCTTGTATTTGCAGCGTTCCTGAGACCCGTCGGCGTTATCGTGCTCGCGGACGACGGTGCGGCAAACGCGAACGCGCCTCGATTCGCGGCTGCTCTGGGCATCGGGATCGTCGGGATTCCGGATGAAGGCATTCTCGCCATACCCCCTCCCCCCCGGGTTGAACCGGACGACGACGCGCTGATAAAAGGACTTGGCGTAAACGAAAATCCCGTGTAAGGGAGCGCTGCCCCCTCTCCTCCCGAAGCACTTGTTCCAGCACCGGAGGACTGATTTGTTCCCATCCCCTGAAAGCCTCCGAAATCCGCCGATGTCGAACCCTGTGAGAAATCGGCATACAGCTCCTGCGAGCCGCCGCCGGAACCCTTGTTGAAACCAAGTCCTGTTTGGGTAAAGTCCTGGCTAATTAATGAGTAATCCGAGATTTCTTTCGAGAAATCATCACTCGTCTGGAAGAAAGATGAAAGTTGTTTCGCACTACCTCTGTCCGATATATAGGATACGTTTTGGCCTTCAGATCCAAACTCCCCCTTGTAATTATAGATTTCTTCCGGTGTAATACGGAATGGATTTTCGATGCTTTCCTTTTCTCTAGTTTTCTTTAGTGCTTTAGCGTTGGTAACTATACTGTTGATGTAAGGTTGAAGAATCTGAGCAGAAAAATCATATCCCTGCCTTGTAGGCTTGTCCCCGCTTGTCTGAGGAGGCAATTCCTCGTATCTGTTTGCTCTTAGAAGTAATTGGTTTATGGTTAAAGTAGAAGTAAAACTATCGTCAGGCATCAAATTAAAATAATATTGTTTGATTGCGGATTCTTCAGTTTTCGATATACCGGCACCAAGGTTAGCTGTCCAATTATCTATCACGCTCTTGTATTTATCCCAAGCCTTACCTTCAAATTCGACATCCCTCCACAGAGCCCAACCAAGATCCGGAGGTATTTTCTTCCCCGCCGTCTCCTCATATTGAGCTTTTCTTTCAAGCTCTGATTTTATGGCATTCTTTATTGTATAACCTACGTAATTGATATACCAAGCCAAAGCAGGATCACTTACCTCGTACACGGACGTAGTTATCTTTAGTTCTCCAGGTAAATCAGCCTCTAGCTGTCTTAATTCTCCTGCCGACATGAATGAGAGTGGTCTGGCTCCGGATGTGAACGCTATGTTTGTATCGAAAAAAAGAGACCCGTTCCTGCGCAGATCTAACCATCCGCTTAAGATTGACATGTCATATGAGAAGCCCGAATAAGATATCTTCCCTGATTGCTCAGGCACCCAGACGTGTCCTGCCTTATTAATAATCCAATCAACCCCAAGGAGCTTAATATAGGTCTTGTACGATGGGTCCGTACCGGCAACAGCAATCTCAAGTAATTCAGTAAATGGTTTTTGGGATTTGACAAGCTCGGTTAAAGCCTCAGCATCCATCATCGATTGGGATGCAGGTATTCGTCTGCGCAAAATTGGTACGCCTGGCTTCCCTTCTTGCGGTATGAGTCTCTTCATGCCCCTCTCCAGAATATCCTCGATACCACGTGGCTCCGAATAAGTTTTCGTCACCTTAGATTCTTCTATGTTGATTTCGTACCCTTTAAGGAATTTTACAATGCTTGGAACAGTACGCCCCTGGGGATCTTTGCCTTCCCTTGTCAGATAAGCATCAACGTATTTATCATTGTAGTAAATCTGCCAGTCCGTTGTGGACCTTTCATCTTGAGTACTTAAGTACCTCGTGTCGTATTCCGAACCAAATTCCTGTTCCGGATTCTCAACAGCTTCTCGAATATAGCCTTTACTAAATAGATCATTAAATATTTCCTCATCCTTCAGGTTCTTTTTCTGCTCCCTTCTAGCGCTTTCCGATTGTTTCCCTAACTTTTCAAACATACTTCCTACGGCACGTTCCCAATTACTAATCATAATATCGAGTGACAGTTGATCCCCCCCTATACCTGAAATTGGGTACATTGGCGGAATCGAAATTGTCATATCGGGGTCTAGGTAACCTCCGGCGGATGCATCCACTTGAAGTTTTTTTCTCTCTTCTCTTTTTCTCTTGTATTCTTGCGGCAATCCAAGAGGTGATTGAACCGCGTTTTCCACTAATTCATAAACAGACCCACCTTCATTCCCAATCTTCTTCCATGTTGAACCTGCCTTGTCCATCTTGACCTGATATATCCATTTTTCGCTCATTATCCACCTCCTAACAATTTGGCGATAGCGTGCGCGAGGCGCTTTGCTTCGCGCTCTTCGAGCCAGAGCGCCTCGCCGTATCTTAGCCAGAACTCCCGCTCGTCCTCGGGGGAGTTTCCAAAGTAGTGTCTCACCATAGCCTGGGCCGCCAGGACGACATTAGAATCTAGTTGCCGCCGGCGGGCCTGGGAAAATTTTCAAGCTTCACCTCGACGCCCGTTCCGGCCACGCGCAGAAGGTTTACCGCAATCTGCGGCACCAGCGCGGGCTTTGAATTGAGAATCGCCTGGACGGACTGCTTGTCGAGCGCGCAGGAAAGGATGAGGTTGCGCGACGCCTCGTAGAGCGAGTCCGCCCCGGTGTCGTAGTAAAACTTTATCTCGGTGTGCCCCGGCACCTTGAAACCGTATAATTCCTCGGCTACCCGGATCGTTACCGGCGCCGCCGCCTGCTCCTTTGGATTCATTTTTGCTCCTTTCAGAGGTTTATGGGAGGAGGACCCCCCGGGTCCCCCTCCGCAAAGCGTTTATAATTTTGAAACTATTTTTCCGACAACGGCGGAGTACTTGCGCACGATTCGCTTAGTGCTCTCGTCGAGCGATACGCTTATGTCGGTCACATCAACGTCCATGAGCTGGGTGGAGTGCAACACACCCCATTTCGGCTCAAGTATCCCGTTGGACAGAACCTCCTTATCAGCGTAGGCTATTGTGATAAGAAACGGCGCGTAATCCAAGGCATCCTTTCCATCGGCCGCGTTGGCTATTGCTTCGAACTTTTCGGCGTTTTCGAATGTCATCGTGAAATCGGCGGTATATGAACGGTGCCCGTAACCGATGCCCAGCGGCGCGGAACCCTGCGCGTACTGCAGAGCCTTTTCCTTTTTTGCCGACCAGTTAATCGAGGTGATGCCTGTGAATTCCTGACCCATGATGTGCACTTTTACGTCGGTCCAGTCGTGGACCTTGCCGTTAATGAGAATTCCTTCTGCCATGATTTACCTCCTCAGCCCTTATCGACATTCGTCTTGAGCTGGAATGTGGCTTCGAGTTTCTTCTTTGTAGGAGTGGGCACTATCTCCACCTTGCAATGCACTATGCCGTTGGACCAGATGTTCGCATCGGGAGTGAGAGTCAGCTTGTAGTTGATGATAGGCTTATCGGTATCTTCTTCGGTGATCTTCATCGCTTCGAGAGGACGTGATAAGTCGGCCTTGTATGCGGCCATGTCCTTCTCGGAGATGCCCGGTGAGTTGACGTACGGCACGTTGGCGATTCCGACCATGCGTACGGCTTCGTCAATGATGCGGCGGTTGCGGATGCAGAAGTAGTCGGATGTGGGTGGAGCCATCATCCAGTCGTCGGTGGGCACCCTTCCGTAGCCTATCCAGGGGCGCAGAGTGATGAAACGCCCGTCGTTGAGGAGCGCGAGGTTGCCCTTGTCCATCTCGTCGTTGGTTACGTAAGTATAGGTTGCGGTGCAAGCCACCGTCGGTTTTGTAATCAGCGTGTATGCCCCGGAATCGTAGTCGATGGTTCCCTTTTCATCACCGGCGGCGTTGTAAAGTACTCCGTCTCCACCGTCTTTCAGTGGAACTGAATCCGCCGTGATGGTTATCGACCAAGGAACCAGAGGCCTATCGGCAAATCTTCCCGAAATCGCAAGTCCCGAGTCTGTGTATGTGCCGGTCATCAAGGGTTTATACGGGTATACAGCAATTGAGTTTGGTATGGCCATCTCCCTTACCCAGCCGATGGAGTGATGAAGCTTTGCCTTCGAAACGAGGCCGGCCGCCGAGCCTGCGATAGAGCGAACGTGCTGTTCGCCGCGGGAATCTACCTGCATGGAGAAACCGCCTACCACGCAAAGCCTGCGGTTACGGTAGTCCGCGGAACAGGAATTGAGGAGGCTTATCCATGTTGCGGTCGTTTCGTATGTGCCGGAGAAATCCTGCGACATGGGCGGAGCCTCGCAGATGAACCATATGGGTCTGTATTCCTGGCTCCAGGTCTCCTCGGCTATAGTGGCCAGGGCAGCCCAGAAAGCGGTTACGTTATCTTTCGTGCGGCTGCTCCAGACGGTCGCGGGAAGGCCGGCGACGAGAACGTATTCAAGGCCGTAGCCCGTGTTCGGATCCTTCCAGGCCGCCGCGCGTTCGCACGCGGCTATAATCTCGTCGAGGCTGCTCGTCGGCTCCTTAGTCTCCCAGCGATACTCGTCTCCGGCTGCGAAAGACTCCGACTTTGTGGTATGTTCCGTAAACTCTATCGAAGTTCCGTTACCCATGTCGAGAAGCGCCTTGCGCGGAGCCGTATCATCCGTTACGCGGAACTTGTTTTCCGCTCCCCACGTTTTTCCTCCGTTTAGAGAAAGCTTGTACGTGGCTTCGTCAAATGAACCACTCTTGACTATGAGAATCCGGAATCTCCTGGTGCTGCCAGGTGCCGTATAGGGAGAGACATATCCGGGCGCAGCCGTGGCCTTTCCACCTATGCAATCTTCTCCTGCCGGCGGCCCGTAAATCAGATGTTCAATGCTTGACGACATTGACCCTGCAGTATCTGCAACCGCCCTGACTATGCCCAGCTGGCTTGCGCCCGAGGCAAAAGCATCCAGGGTGCGCTCGACAAGAGTTCCGAATCCGTACTCTTCTTCAACGTCGTCTGGATCGACTGCGAAAAGAATTTCAGTGGACCCGGATATTGAGTTTCCAACCACGCCGAAAAGACCGGCGAGAGAGGGTGGCAGGACTCCTAGGCCGCCGTCCTTTATTTCGGGATAATATCCCGGTAGATCTTTTAAGGGCATGCTAGACCTCACCTTTCAGATGTTTTTTTATTGCGGCATCGAGCTCGGCCGCGGTGATTTTTGTCGTCTCGTCCCACTTGCAAAGGCGCTTGAGAACCACCTGGCGTGCCGGTGTCAGCTTGCGCTCCCTGGCAAGCAGCGCGAAAGACATCCTTCCCGGCTCCTCCGGTACGGCCTTCGCTCTTTCTGCTTTTTCCTTTTCAATCACCTTTACCTCCTTTTGAGGCATTAAGGAAACCCCTACCTTGCTTTCACTTGTCGTGATTTTGAAAGCTTCAGGCTCAACCTGAACGGTGCGGCTTCCCTTGTCCTTGTTTATATTCATTCTTTCCTTCCTTTCACAGGTGCTATCAATCCTCATCCGGATCGAGTATCTCAGGGTCTTCTGTCGTCACGAGGGTTATCAAGGGCGAGACCTCAGCCAAGAACACCTTGCCTTGATAAACGAGCGAAAGACCGATTCTGTAGGTGGTTGTTTCACCTGCGACTTCCTTCGTGAACGTCATCGTGTTCAACTCCTCTGTGACTTCTTCTGAGTGATCCGTGTAAAGCTCTTCGGCAAATCGCTTGTGAGAGAACATGAGCATCAGCTGATCGAGATACCCCCCTTCACCGATTACTTCTTCCTCGTTCTCGGCGTATATCGACACGGTGAAGTTCGCCCAGGCCTCACGAATCTGGCGGTTCGTCACCCTGTAGCTCTCCGTCTCCCACGCGTAGGTGTCATTTTCTACGACGCTTCCGCCCACGGTTAAGCTGATAGTTGACCCGTCTCCCACGGCGATCTTGCCGTCCAGGGGGATCGCCCCTGACGATACGACCGCAGGAATACCCCACCCGGAGCCGGTCCAAGGGGTTTTCGTGAGTGTGTACGAACCGCTCGTTCCGACCTCGCCTGATTCCGTGATCGTCAGCAGGAATGTATTGTTTCCGGAATGCCTGCCCGAAAGGGTGGCGAGAGCGGTTCCGGTCCCGGTGTGGGTTATTGTACCGAACTTGTATATTATCTCGGGTTCGCCGTAGGTTGACGTGTTTCCCATCTTGATCTGCCCGACGTTTATGACTGCCGTCGGACCCTGGCTTAGCGTTACCGCCCGTTTGTCGAGGCTCTCGCGAGCGAGAACCCTCGTGTTCCTGGCAAGTATGAGAGCGCCGGACGGATTAGTGAGAGATTCCAGTCCCTCTTCGACTTTTCCATAGCACCAGGAAATGGAGAGACCTCTCATTATGGGGGCGTAAGGAAGAGCCATCTCAACCTTCCTCTTCCCTGTTCACCGAGAAGCGAGCTTTCGGCGCTTTGTAGAAGATGCGGTTGCGCGCCCGTTCTTCCGCGCCCGGAAGCTCCATTTTCCCGGATGAAAGATCTGCAAGAGTCCGGTCGGCAAGCTCGCGCTTGTCCTTTGCTACCTGTTCCTGCTCGACGCGGGCGTAGAGGCGGTACACGGTCATCTGAAGCGTCGCTTCCTTCACGAGATCGCGTCCACCGTCGGATTCAATCGCCGCAAGATCGAGAGGGACAACGTATCGCTTGACAAGCTGGGCGTCCACGTATGCCTCCGCCCAGAGTATGGCCGCCTCGATCTTATCGTCATCTACGACCTTCTGGGTTATGGAATGCGTGGGATCGTCGTCAGTGAGCCGCGCCAGGACGTCCGCCGGTGCGTTCGCTTTTACTTCGTTAACGGTTAGATACCGCACTGGAGCCTCCCTTGACAGTCTTTCGAGTGTTCCTTGGTTTTGATTCGAGCCTCTCAATCAAGCCCGCCTTTTCCAGATCGCGCGATACGTCGAGGCCGATGATCGAGACCTCGCCTGCATCGTACCAGCGCCCTCCCGATTTCACCTGTCTCAGAAATCGTACTCTCACATTTCCTGGATCAGGGGCGGGCCTGGAAGCTTTTCTGGGCATGTCGATTCACTACGTTCCGGAGACGACCGTCGCGTAGATCACGCACTCGGGCCAGTGGGGCACGGGAAGGGGCCGCGATTCAGCCAGAATCCAGAGCATCGAAGGGTCCTTCTCGGCCCACGCCTTGGAGAAGAACGGCTGAGCAACCGCAATCTGATTCTCGATGTCGAAAACGAGCGCGTGATGCATGCGGAAAGGACCTTCCGATGCGAGCATGATGAATGCTTCGTCGGGTATGAAATTGTGGGATGTTCCTGTCGAATCCACATAGGTCGCGTCGTACTCGTAGATGTCGACGCCTACCAGCCTGCCTATATAGTTGGAACGGCCTACCGAGATTTCGCCCACATTGAAATTGCGGTAGTTGAGCATCTCGCGAACCTTGGTGTGCGAAAGAAGCGCATCCACTGCGTCTTTTCCTGCTATGGCGATGTCTGCCTGGAAACCCGTGTCGGTCGAGATGTGGCGTTTCCAGGTCAGGATGTCTGCTATGGGATCGGAGTTAGTCGTGTCCGTCCAGATGTCGGTGCCCGTCAGTACCGGATTGTGACCTACCGGCAGGTGATAGTTGATAGAGAACTCGATGTTCTCCTGACTTACCGTCAACGAACCCTGAAGCGACTGCGCGGCCATCCACTCCGTCGTGCGCATGATCATGTTTTTGAGATCGGCGAGCTCCAGCGCGATTCGCTGGTTCTTATAATCCTCTATACCCCCCTCCCCCAGGTAAAGCGAAGAGCCGGGGGCTCGTACCGAAAGCAGATCGTTAGCCGCGACAACCTTCTTGGGCCTTATCCGCGGGGCTCGCACCGACTGCATCATGCGGCCGAGTTCTGCGACCACGACGCCGCCTTCAATCGGTGACACGAATGGTGCCAGCCGCTTTCCGCCGACCACGACATCGACGTCTATCTCCTCGGCCAGAGCCTGCACTCTTGTCTTGAATACTTTGTCCATGAGAAATGACGGTGCGCTGGGAATCTCGTTTATCGCCGTCGTCAGCGTGCGCCACTTGAACATATCATCCATTTAAACCTCCTATCCTATCTTTTTGACGAATATTCCGAAACCCTGGAGCGTGCGCTTTGCCGTCGCGATTTGAGGGTCGGTCGCCGAGTTCCAGTCTAGCTTGCCCTGGTTGAACTCGCCGTGGACGTAAGCCACCGTCGCGGCATCCGCAGATGTTGCGTCGGTGTCACGAGCAAGAATCGCGCGTGGAGTCTCGGTACCGTCCGATGCTGTTGCCGAGAACTTGTAATACTTCGAGTCCGCGGTCTGTCGACCCAGAACCTGCCCTGCGTCGAGATCTCCTGCGCCGGATCCCAGGATTATCGGATAAAGCACGACCGGGTGGCCGCCGGCAAGAAGACTCTGGTCCACGAGAGTGGTTTCGGTGATTCCGTAACTTTCAGCCATTGTTACCTCCTTTACTCCCCCGCATTGAAGCAGGGAATTTTTTTGTTAGTACGCTCATACTGTCCCCTATTTCGGACATATCACGCGCTACGGCCTGTCGAGCGATTGAGAGCGGAAGCTATCTTGCGACCCAGGGACTCCATCGAGTCGTCCTTTTTAGCGGCCGGTTTCGCAAACTCATCCATCGGAACGAGCGTGGGAAGGGATTCCAGAAGCCTTACGAAGAAATCGTAAGGGGAGATTGGCTCCGAGTTGTTATCGGGAATAGACGGTTCCGCAGAGAGTCCGGCAATGAAGCTCTTTAGCGCGTCGACTCCCCAGGCTGCAAGGATCTTTCCCTCGCTCCTCATTTTTGCGACAAGATTTTCGGCCCTCATCAGGTCCGACGCGGCAGGTTGCGCCCCTTGAACGCCTTTTATTCGAGGCAGTACGACGTTCGGCTGATCATCTCTCAGTTCTTCCCTGTCCCTCTCTTTTTCCCGTTCACGAGCGCTTTCGGGTGACTCTGCCTTGTTTGAAGTCGACCTTGATTCGAGTTCTTCCACCCTTTCGAGGACAAAGTTTCTTTCCTCCTCATCCTCCAGGGCGAGAGCCTTTCGCCCGGCCGATTCGAGCGCGCGCGGCACGATCAACGGTTCGCCGTCTATAAGATCGACGACGAGCATAGGGTATGCTTCTTGTGATCCGGGGTCCTTCAACGTGTCGACCCGGATTGAGTATGCGGCAAGCGAACCGAAACCGAAAGAGTTCTTGAGTCGCTCGAACGCCCCGGCTTCATCCCACGGGTAACCCGCAGGCGCGAAGGAAAGCTCCTCGAGCGTCCCGGGAACAATATCATTCTTCGGGGTCATAAATTGACCTCCTTTCCATTTTCACCATGGCCGTATTCTCTCCGGATTTCTGACGCGTACAATAGAATCCTGACCTGCTTTTATTTGACTTTTTTTTAACATCTTTACCTCGATTCCCTCTCCGAAGCCCTTGACTTCCCTGAAAATCGAGTTTAAAATGTTGCAGGAAATATGATTTCCTCGGCAACCGTGGAGAATGGAGGTTTCATGTTAGTTTTGATAATCCAGATTTTTTTGAACCCTGTGGTTGATTCCATAATTGATTCGACTCAAGTGATGCAAGCCCGGATTAAGGTCTGGAAATCCCTGAAGGTAATGGGTATCGGGTTCGACGTTGCCACGGGCAGCCTGGCGGAACACACCTATCCTTTATCGCCCTCGCACGATTTCGTGGCTATCGGAATAGGCCTAACACCAAAGTACGGCGGCATTGGAGCATGGCTGAAGTTATCCCAAGACGTTTTTTCGGGAGGCGAAAGTAATGCCTTGCCGTCATTGCGGCTGACTTACACGCCTTATTACAGATGGAAAACCCTAGGTGACACGACTTTTAAGCATCTGAGATTCGATATCTTCGCTGAGGGTGGTTTCCACGAATTCTATCTGGAGAGCGGCTACCTGCGCTTTGGCGCCAGCGGGTCATGGAATTGGAACAAGTATGTTGCTCCGCTCGATTTAGAGTTAGGATGGGGGATAGTTTCGGGACGCTGGTATTCGGCCGTGTCAGGGCTTTATGCAAGGATCGGCACTTCGTTATATGAACAGGAAATACCCGTTACAAACCCCGAATCCCTGGTCGTGAAAAGTGTGCTCACGACGACCGCATTTCCTAATGCATGGCTGGGATACAGGGCGTTTACATATTCATTGATTTTACCTTCAGACGGTTTCGCATCGAGAGAGTTCGACTTGCTGATGCTGGGAATCGGTTTAACCCCTCCCCTCGGAATAGGCTTATGGCTCAAAGTCATACCCTATTACGAGTCGGACTATAGTGTGAGTGGTGATTATGCCGCTCTCAGGCTCACTTACTCTCCGTACTTCTCGTGGGACAAGCACCGTTATGGCCTCTATCGCAAGCTAAGACTCGATTGTTTTCTCGAATCTTCTTTTTCCACGCTCCACTCCGAGCCGTTATTGAGAGGAGGGGTGTCAGGATCGTTCTCGCTTTTTCCCAGGGCCGTGCCTTTTGATGCCGAGCTGGGATGGGCATATTCAGCATATGATTACGGGCCCGCGACCGTCAGGTACTCAGGACCGTACTTCCTGATCTCGGCGAGCGCGTTAGGCATGGATGTCGTCATTGGAGAGGGCCGCCCGGGGCATGCAGTAAGCTTTTTGAATTCACTTAAGGATTCCAGGACCTGGGTATCCTACGAGATACTTGCAGGGAGCGGGGGGATATGTTACCGGCACATCCCCGTACTTTCCGAAGAGGAACTTGTTACCACATACGAAGTAACCTTTTTGCGTCTGGGCGCAGGATTCTCCCCTCCTTTTGGATTAGGTTTAAGCGCAAGGCTTTGGATAGGAACCGGCTCCTGGGAGGGGCCTGCGGCATCGTTGAGGTTGAGCTATTCCCCTTTTGCTTCGTATAAGGACGCAGGAAACATAACCTTCCGACGCTTACGTGTTGATCTTTTTGTCGAGCCCGGCATCGGGTACTGGAGAGGCGGTGAGCAGTGCTTCAGGACCGGAGTAGAAGGGTCATTCTCCTGGCTCCCATCCATGCCTTGCCTGCACCTGGAGGCCGGTTGGATCTCGTGGGAACAATGGGATTATCAGCGCAGGGGGCCGTATCTCGAGCTATCCGTGGGTCTTCTCGGCGGTGAGTTCATTGTCGGTAAGAACGGCAAGAACTGACGCTTGACGCAGCCGCTCCCGGGAGTATTCTTACGGTCATGAGATCCAGATTGACGCGAATCTTGTTATTGATTTGTTTTGTCACGGGAACGTGCATCTTTCCGGGATGCGCCAAAAAGGATTCCGACGGCGCGAAGAAGTTCATCGGGGACTACTGGTCTGCGGTTTTCAAGGGCGACGCGCGCAAGGCATATTCCATGCTTACAAGCGAGAGTAAGAAAACCATCTCCTTCGAAAAGTATGCCTACAACATTTCTTACGGAACCAAACCCACCCCGTTGACGGATAGTTTCTTTAGTGTCTATGCCCCGGCCTGCAACATGAGCCCGGGACCTGTCATGATAGAGGGTGACACGGCAAAAGTGGAATTGCTTTTGACCATTCCAGACCTGCCTTATATGAACCGCACCCGTCTCCTTGCTGAGGCCGATTCGCTCTTCGCAGGTAAGGATACGCTGCTGCGCAACGAATGGCTCATTCGCCAACGCACGATTGCCGTCCGCGAAAAACACTACAGGCCCCTTATCCTGCATCTTTCCCTGAGGCTTGCATGGAAATGGGGTTCCTGGCATCTTATTTATGATTGAGAGGTAAAGAGATGATTCGAAGGTTAGCAGCGTTTTTAGGGCCATGGCTCGTTTTATTACTCGGCGCCTGCCCGGGAAAAGACGAATCTCCTCTCGTGAAGGACACGGCCGCCGGCTACTGGAATCACTTGTTTAAGGGCGAGATACGAGCTGCGTTCAATATGCTCGATAAAGGGTCGAGGCAGTTTATGAACTACTCTCAGTTCGCGAACAAGGTTGGATTCGGCTCCAGCGGGGTTACCGAGGTCAAAGAGTACTGGAAGGCATACTTCCCACTCACCGATGTGGATGTAAAATCAGTAACGGTTCGCAAGGATGCGGCTTCGGTCTCTCTTATCCTTACGATTCCTGACCCCAAGTGGTTTCCTGACGAGGCACAGATGGAGGCGGAAAGGCTTGGCCTCGTGGATCAGGAATATGCACTGTTCATGATCAGGGCCCAGACCGATGCCCTCAAACAAGGCAAGATTCCCACGGTCAGGATTTCAGAAGTGACGAATCTAGTCAAGGAGGAGGGCTCATGGAAGGTTGTTTTCAAGGACGAAGGATGAATGAAACGGGGTGACTGGACAAGGTGTGAGAAAAAAAGGAGGACGAATGCGCGGAGTTGTCTTTAAAACAGTCTTTATTTTTTGCCTGTGTGCATTATTCGTTCCGGCCTGCACGAACGAGGAGGATGAAGTCCGCGGCGCCGCCTCGCGTTTTTGGAAGTCGGTACTCGAGGGCAACTTCGACTCGGCCTATAAAATGCTTTCCCGCCAGTCACGGATACTCACGCCGCGTTCGGAATTCGAGAGTCAATTCAGCTTCGGTACTTACAAATCGTGGAACTCGAGGGCTCTAGAGAAAGCATGGTTAGCGGCGTGCAAGTTCACGATTGAGGACGTTGAGCAGCGCAGCGATCAGGGAAGGGTTGCGATAACCTTCCGCGTCCCCGACATGGAAGCGCTCTCAAGACGCATTTCCGCCGAGGCCGAGCGTGAGGGCATGATTCGCAAATTCGCGGGCGACGAGCAGAAACTAGAGAGCTGGTTCGCCAAACGCATGACTGAGGAGCTTAAAAATAACCGCTTCACGAGAATGAGGATAGATAATGAGACGTATCTCGTGCGTGAGGCGGGCGAGTGGAAAATATTTTACCAACCGGAGTGATGATTTGAAAGGAAAGAAATACCTGCAGTGGACGGCCGGACTGGTGATGCCCGGCCTGATATTAGCCCTGGCAAGCTGCGCCAAGGCCGACTCGGTCGCCAACTATGAGCCGGTGGACAGGTCGAATCTCGTGCAGATGGGCACGTGGGGAACGAGCGGAAAACTCATGTTCCGTGTCATGAAGGTCGAGGAGGCAAAGGCGTTTAAGAAGGGGGAGGAGGGCCAGGAGAAAGCCCCGCAGGGCATGAGATTCGTGATAATCACACTGGACGTGATGCCTTACGACCAGGGCAAAGGAACTGTGGATGTGCCGCGCTCGGTGAGTCTGGTTGACGCTTCCGGCCTTGCCTACAGGCCCAACTCCGAACGATTCACGAGACTCAACGGCGGGTACGCCGAGATCAAGATCGACGCCGGCAAGTTTGCCGAGCGCATCGTGGCCTTCCTTGTTCCCAGGGATTTCAAACCCCTGGCTCTGAGATGCGCCGGCGCGGACGACGCCAAACCATGCCTTCTTGCGCTGAGGGTGGAAGAAAAATAGCCCCTCGTCAGAGATCGGCTGTATCCTGATTCCGGGAAAATCGTTTTGCTAAGAGGAGGATTCTTTTCTTCGAAGCGGGATGGATTGGCCGCATTATCGCTCGAGGTTTAGACTATCGACAGCATTTTCAAACTCACACAAAACTTGACTTTCATTGCTGGAGAAGAAGAACCCTTTCTACCCTTTTGGAGATTTTTTCGACAAATCATCCACGATATATTCTTAATTCGGGGTCCCCGGGAAATCATTTCGTGATTTCATGGGGTATTCTTATTCCAGCATCTTCTGCACGGCGACGACCCGGCCTATGATACGGTCGCCGGAGCCGAGTACCAGCGGCTCGTATTCCGGATTCGCGGGTACGAGTATGTGAACGTCTTTCTTCCCCTGCTTCGTTATCTTGAGTTCCTTTATCGTGGTTTCGCCGTCGAGAAGTGCCACGACTATGGCCCTGTTGGGGGGGGAGGGGTCGGGACAGACTATTACCCTGTCGCCGTCCGAGAGACGCGGTTCCATCGAGTTACCGTGGACTATAAGGCCGAAAGTCTGGGGATGGCGTGCGGTGGAGGAAGGGACAGGGAGGTACTCGAGAACGACCTCGCTCGTGTACCTCGGGAAACCGGCGGGCACCTCGCCCAGCACGGCCACCCACCTCACGGGCAGCCTCTCCGATTCCGGGATATCAGGCAGCGAATCCATGTCACCCTCGCCCGTAACGAGCCAGTGGAGGGAAATTCTCAGCTCGGACGCCATGCGAACAAGAAGTTCCACATCCACGCTGCGCTCGCCGCGTTCGTAGCGAACGAGCGAGTTGCGATGTATCCTTAATCGCTCGCTGAGCTCTACCTGGTTCATCCCTTTCTTGCGTCTTGCCTCCCTTATGCGCTGGCCGACAAGCTTGTCAGAACTCTGATCCGTGATCATCCCGTTCTCCTTGGAGACGATTGCGTGTCTCCGAGACTGAAGTTTTTGTCCACAAACGGGTGTGGATAATCGTATAAATCACCCAAAAATGTGCTATTTGCCAATATGGCTCTTGACAAATCACCCTTTTGGGTTATAATCCATTCGATGACTGAATCCGTTTGGGTGATTATAAGCATGGAAACTCTAGTTGTCAAGGGGTGAACATGAATAAACGCAGGACAAGTGAAGTGCAGACGTGGGGGGATGTGCAAAGGGCGCTCGTGGAGCTTGGACGTTTTGAGGCAAGGCTCGAGCGCAAGAACGAGAACGCGGGACGCAAAATCCAGTCCGTAGAAGAGAGGCTGGGGGAAGAAAGCGCCGTGCTCCTGGCGGAGATAGACCGTCTTCGTCAGGAGCTGGAGCGCTTCTTTAAAAGAAACTCCCGCGGCGCAAGAACAAAAACTCTTCCCGAGGGCAGCCTTGGGATAAGAGTCCGTTCTCATTTACTGATTCCGAAGCCCGGCCTGACCTCAAGAAAACTCATGGAAAGGGGCCTGGGCGACTGCCTTCGGCTCAAGGAAAGCATTGATCGTCAGGCACTCTCAAGACTCGATGACGACACGCTCTCGAGTGTTGGCGCAAGAAGGGTGGTAAGGGAGGTCTTTTATGCCAGAGCGAGGAGGAAAGGAAGATGAAGGAACGCAGCCTCTCAGAGGTGAAAGCGGCCCTCGCCGCAGAGCGAAGGGAGCTTGACAAGGCGATAGCAAACCAGAGCTTCTTTTGTTCGAGCAAGAAGCGAGTCGTCTCGCCGGCCCAGTGTCATGACTGCTTCGCGGTGATTCCGTATTTCGAAAAACTCTCTCGCTGGAAGGAAGACCGAATGCTTTGCATCAAGGAACACGGCCAGGCTCTGCGCAAGCCCGCAGCATCCGTGGAGGAGGGGGTGACAGGGACCGGATCGACGCAAAGGTCCGGGGGAAGGAGGGAGCAAAGGCACGATCCTGGTGGATTTTCGATTGAGGAGTATGTCTCAAGAAGTATTCTCGAGTATTATCTGGAGCTCGATTCCCTCGCCGAGAAATTCGAAACCTGGTGGATGGCTCTTGCCCCCGAGGCACGCTCGAGGATTCACAAAAGCACCGATCTTCTTGAGGCTCTTATGTGGTTTGGTGAACGACTCCGGGAGTTCCAGTGTGCAGTGGTGAGAGTCGCACGCTGCCCGGATAACGAAGATAAAAACAACAACACGAAGGAGGAATCATGTGGGGTGAAGAACTGACCCTTAATCTCTTCGGGGCGACCATCCTGGGCTCCGTTATCGTCGCCGCCATCGTCGAGAAACTGAAAACGTGGCTCAAGACCGAAGGATGGCTGACCACGCTCATGGCCCTTGTGGTGGGTACGGCGCTTGGTGGGCTCCTTTATCTCGTGGAACTCGGCGCCGTAAAGCTCGGTATGCCCGGTCAGGTTATCCCGCTTGCCGTCGCGCTTCTTGACGGTTTCTTTTCCGGCGGGGTTGCCGCAGGGTTGTGGAAGGCCGCCCGAAACCTGGGAAGAAAGGGATGAGAAAGGGGGTGAATAAGGGCCGCGGACGCTTCGTACGGTTATCCGTGATCCTGTCCGCGGCCCTGGTGGCCGCCGCTTCGGCGCTTGCCGCATTCGTATCGGGTTACGCTCTGGCATTCTCGCGCGTCTCCGGAGTGTGGGAAGAAACCACGCTTCTCAAGGCTAGAGCATCGGAACTCGAGGCTCAGATTCTGCGCTTGAAGAACTACGCCGTTTTGATTGACGCCATCGCCGCTAATGGCCGCGCTTCCGAAGAGCTCTTTGAACTGGGCGAAAGGGTCGTCGTTGCCGGCAGGGACAGCTTTAATTGCGACGGCCAAAACCCTGACAAGGGTATCAGGCGCCAATGAATCTTTTAAAAATAAGCGAAGCCGCATCGCTTCTGGGCTGCCATCCCTACTCCCTGTACGCGGCAATTTACGAGGGAAGGGTAAAGGCCTCAAAGCTCAGGGGTACCGTGAGAATAAGCGGGGATGAGGTGGAGAGGCTCCTTGGGAAAAAAGAATTCCTCTCGGGCAACCTGTCGGTGAGGGAGGTTTCGAAGATTCTTTCATGTTCCACCTCGAGCGTACTGAGGATCATTCGCTCCCGCAAGCTCAGAGCGGAGCTCGTCGGTAAAAGATACCGCATCTCCGCCCAGGATCTCGAAAGATTCGTGCAGTCGCTGCCCAGGCTGTGAACCCTTGCGCGATATGGACAGGCGTCAGAACCGAAAGAAAGTTTTTAACGCTGGGTTAAAGGAAAAACCCGGAGGTGCAAATGAAAAAGTTGAAACCTGTTGAAAAGGAACTGGCCGTGTCGGGCGCTGCCTCGACCTGGTTCGGTAACATTCTGACAAGTATGCCGGTCTCCTCCACCTCGTTTCTAGAAAGACACGAAGGAAGGGACATCTGGCAGGTTTTTGAGGAGATGATGGAGGATTCCCATATCCAGAGCGCCTTTGCCTCGAGACGGGCGGGTGTTTCGGGCAGGCGATGGGATGTGACGCCCTTCGACGAATCGGCGCGCTCGAGGAAGGTGGCCGATTTCGTGCGCAAGACGCTCGCAAGGATTCCGAATTTCGAGCACGCCCTCGGGCATCTGCTCAAAGCGGTGCCCTACGGACACTCGGTTCTCGAGATCATGTGGCGCATAGACCCCGACGCAGTCAGGGTTGACGCATTAAGGACTCGCAGGCCGGAGCGCTTCACGCTTCTGGAAAACTCCGGCCTCAAGCTGGTAGACGATTCACAGGGCGGCGAACGCTCGCTCCCCGCGCGCAAGTTCGTCTGCCACAGGCACGAGCCGCAGGACGATATCCCATTCGCGAAGCCGCTCCTCTTGTCGCTTTACTGGCCGTGGTACTTCAAAAAGAACGGGCAGGCCTTCTGGATGGTTCTCGCCGAGAAGTTCGGCATCCCGTCCGTGATCGGCCGCTACCCCTCTCATTTTACCGATGCGGACGTGAAGAACCTCGCGAGCGCTCTCATAAACCTGCAGCAGGACTCGGTCGCCGCGGTGCCACAGGAGACGCAGGTGGAAGTCGAAAGCATCCAGGTGGGCGAGAAGGGTTCCTTCTTCAGGGAGCTTTTGGATTTCATGAACGCGGAGGTATCCAAGACGGTACTCGGAGGAACCTTGACCCAGGAGGTGGGCAACGTCGGCTCTTACGCAGCTGCGAAAACCCACCAGGAGGTTCGGCAGGAGATAATCGCGGCGGACGCCAGGCTCCTTCAGACGACCGTCAACTCGACGCTCGTGCGCTGGCTCGTGGATTTCAACTACGGGCCGGACGTCGAGGCCCCCTCGTTCGTCGTCGACTACCTCCCCCCTCGCGGCACGCCCGAGTTCGCGCAAGTGCTGAAGACGCTTTCAGATATGGGATACAAGGTTCCCGAGCGCTTCATCGCCGAAACCTTCGGCCTGCCCGAGAGCGAATAAATTACCCTATTGACTAGGTATGAATGTCACTGTATCATTTATCCATAGTGGATAGTATCGAGGACAAACAGATTGCATATAAGTGGCAAACCATTGAGGACCTCCCTAAGGACTGGGGGGTCCTCGCAGCCCCGGATCTCCCTTCTCTTTCAGAGATATGGAAAGAACAGTCAGACAGGTTAAGGCAAAGACCTGAATGGCAAACTTTCCTTGATCGTCTTAAGAGAAAATGGTCAATTGAAACAGGAATAATTGAACATATATACGACATCGATCGTGGCATTACCGAAATTCTTATAGAACAGGGCATCAAGGAAAGTCTTATTCCTCACGGTACAAGTGATAAATCACCCCAAGAAATCATACCTATAATTGAGGATCACGAAGAGGTGATTGATGGCCTTTTTGATTTTGTCAAAAACCAAAGAGCTTTGACAACATCTTATATTAAAGAATTGCACTATGTATTAACACGCCATCAATTAACAACCGTCGGTATAAATGGAATGGGCAGGAAAGCCGATATAAAACTCTTACGGGGTGATTGGAAAAAATGGCCTAACAACCCCACTAGACCTGATGGCAAGACTCATGAATATTGTCCACCAGAACAAGTAGCGTCTGAAATAGAAAATTTGGTAAAAATGCATCTGGAACATGATAACGCTAAAGTCCCTCCAGAAGTTGAGGCTGCTTGGTTCCATCATCGCTTTACACAGATACACCCTTTTATGGATGGTAATGGCAGGGTAGCGCGGGCTTTGGCTTCTTTAATCTTCATAAGAGCCGGATGGTTTCCACTTGTAGTAACACGGGATGACAGAGTGGCATATTTGGATTCCCTTGAGATTGCTGATCGTGGTGACTTAGGGCCTTTGGTTAATCAATTTGTTTCTATCCAAAAAAGAGCATTTGTAAAGGCACTCAGCATCAGTGAAGATGTTCTTACAGATTCAAAGAAAAAAGTCCTTGATTCGGTAGCTCAAAGGCTTCGGGCAAGAAAAGAGGAATTCAGTGTTCAAAGAAAAGGCTTGGAGGATAGAGCTCTTCTATTAAAGAAATTATTAGGCATTGAGCTAGATAACATTTCTCATGACGTTGAGAAAACTCTCAAAGATGCCGACCCCCGCTATTACGTAAAAATTTATAAGAGTATGCCTGAACAATGGCACTGGTATAAGTGGCAAATTGTTCAAATTGCAAAGGAATTTGAGAATTATTTTGCTAACATCGGATTACTTCATTGTTGGGTACGATTGGTAATCCATGAATCCCAAGAAGTCAATTTTGTCGTCTCAATTCACGCTCTAGGAACAGAGTTTCGAGGCGTTGGAGCTTGTTCCGCTTTTGTTTTTTTCAAAGAATTCAGACAGGATGAGGAAGAGATCGCCGATTTAAAACCTGCCTGCCGTGAGGTATTTCAGTTCACGTACAAAGAAGATAAAGACAAATTAAAGAAACGGTTTGAAAATTGGCTTGCGGACAGCATTACTATAGGTCTTGATATCTGGCGCAAGTCTCTTTAGTCTATTTCTTAACATCCTTTTTTCTACTTGACAATCTCCCGCGTCTGCTTATATTATTAAAAAACAAACTCGGAGGCGCGTATGAAGCGAGTTGCGCTGCTAATTGCTTTCGTATCGACTGCTTTGTTTTTCGCAGGTTGCGAAAAAAAGTTGCCTGATAATCTCAAGGGAGAGATTGCGTTCGTGAGCTCCATGGAGAACGACGGCGCGCACGACATATACGTAATCAGTCTTCCATCCAAGGAAGTTCGCCAGCTGACCAAGACTGCGGGTACCGATGTCGAGAACATGTACATAGACTGGTGCCCGGCGGGGCCGATCGCGTTCGCGAGCACCCGCGACAGACACTACGAACTTTACACCATCAACCCCGACGGCACCGGAGAAACCCGCCTGACGAAGGGCGAAAACGACAATCTCTACCCGGCGATGCGCTGGGACGGCAAGCTGATTGCGTTTTCGGCCACGGTTCTGACACCAAAGGGTTTGCCGGAGAAAGACATATTCGTCATGGATATGACGTCAAGAAAACCCGAACGTCTGACAAACACGCCCGAGGACGAGGTCTCCCTGCGCTGGTCGCCCGACGGAAAGAGCCTTGCCTACTCCCGCTACGTGATGGGCCAGTCGGAGATCTTCGTCTACGATTTCGCCACAAAGAAATCCACCCAGCTCACCGATAATCCCGCTGAGGACGTCAATCCCTCGTGGACGCCCGATTCAAAATACATCGTCTTCTCCTCGACAAGGGCGGACACCGTGAACACCGGCGAGGACAAGCTTTACGCGATATACGCGATGAACGCCGTGGACGGCTCGAGCGTGACCGAACTCTTAAACGAGGTCAAGGACGGCTACTCGGTGGGCAATCCATCAATCTCTCAGGACGGCCTCTGGCTTGCCTACCAGTACAGACACAAAAACTGGGATTACATGTACCTCGCAGTAAGAAGCGTGGACGGCAAGCAGGACTACGACATCGTGAAGAACATCTATTTCAACCGCAACCCGGTCTGGTGCCCGTTGCCGCCTAAATAAGATTCCAATCGAACGCCCTGGAGGGGTTGCGTTCAACTAAAAAGCAGGCTCCGGCCTGCTTTTTAGTTACGTACTACTTTTTGGCTCCGCAAAAATGATCAGGGAATTCAAGGGTTGTTTGATTCGACGATTATTTTCGAGAAATCGGCCACCTTGAGAAATTCCTCGCGAATGGCTGCGAGCATTCCGAGCCGGTTTGCGCGCACCTTTTCGTCCTCGACCATGACGAAGACGTCGTCGAAAAACTTGTCGATGGCCGGGCGGATGGAAAGGAGCAATTCGAGTGCTTTCTCGTAGTTTTTCGATTCGCAGGCACTCTCGATAAGAGGCCTTGCTCGTTCAGCCTCGGCCCAGAGAGTACGCTCCGAGGGCTCGGAGAAGAGACCGGGGGACGGGGGGGGCGGGGGGGCAATAGACCTGGTGATGTTTGCCAGGCGTTTCTGACCCACGGCCACTTGCTTGAACTCTTCGCCTTTGTTCAATTCCCTGAACGCCTGGAGGCGAATGAAACAATCATAAGGAGCGCTTGAAGCGACGGCGAGAACGGCGTCTACCCAGTCGTAGGCGAATCCCTTATCGATGAGAAAGAGCCTCTGCCTGTCGGCGAGAAATTCGGAGATCTCGCTGGATTTGGCTTGCTCTTTGCCCATTAAATCCAGGACCTTTTTGACGGCACTTGCGAGGTCGATCGAGAGCCTGCCCTCGACGCAAATCCGCGCGATCGCCGTCGCCTGTCTGCGCAGCGCAAAGGGGTCCGACGAACCCTTGGGCGGTTTGCCGAGGACGAAGGTGGCCGCGATGTTGAGAAGCCTGTCTGCGATTGCGAGCACGGCCGATTCGGGCGAGGAGGGTGAGGAGGGCGAGGAGGGCGTATCGGAGTATTGCTCACGGATCGCGGTCGAGACGGCCAGCGGCTCTCCAAGTTTCTCCGCGTAGATACCGCCAGCGATCCCCTGCAGGGAGGTGAACTCCTTCTCGCGCACGAGGTTCGAGAGGAGATCGGCTTTCGCAAGGTGTGCGGCCCGCTCGTAAGTAACGCGGTCGAAACCCGGGATCATCTCCCCGATAAACAAGCCGAGCGTGGAGAGCCAGGCGGTCTTTTGCGCCAGCGTGCCTATTCCCTTTATCCACTCTACGCGTGATTCCTCTGCGACGAGAGGTTCGAGGCCTTTTTCGAGGTCTTCTTTTATGAAGAACTCGGCATCCTCAAGCCGCGAAACGGACATGCGCTCGAACCAGGGCCGCACGAGCGCGGGGTCGAGCATGGGCGCGTTTGTCACGACGAGGAAGTGGGGGAGGAGTTTTGATTTCTTTTCGATTACAAAAGCGCGCTGGTGCTTTGCGAGAGCGGTCTCCAAAACCTCGCGCGGGAGGTCGGCGAAAGTCCCGAGGTTGCAGTCAAGCGCCACGGGGTATTCGACGAGATCGGTTACCTCCTCGACGAGTTCTTCGTTGGGAACGAGCGCGCCGCCGAGTTCTTTAGCTTTGTCCGACAGCTCTTTTATCACCTGGGTTTTCCGCTCATCGCGGTCGACGAGAACGTAAGCGTCGCGGAGCTTTGGAACATATTCATCAGGATTGTTAATAGTGACCGGTTCGGGATGAGCGAAGCGGTGGCCGCGGGTCGTGCTGGAGGATGAGAGTCCGGCGAACTCGAACTTCACGACCTCTTCCCCGAAAAGACAGCAAATCCAGCGAGCAGGTCTTGCGTAAGTATCGTTACCCGCCTGAGGCCAACGCATGTTCTTTGGGAAAGGGATTTTTTTGATAACTTCCGGGAGGATTCTTTGAAGAATTGCCGATGTTTGCTCACCGCCTACAGACCGTTTTACGCAAACGTAATTTCCCTTTTCGGACTCCTTGATGAAGAGTGCGGATTCCGTGACACTGAGACTTTCCGCGAATTTCTTTGCCGCAACGGTCCAGTTCCCGTCCTGGTCTTTGGCGACCTTGGCGGGCGGTCCCTGGCGCTCCTCGGATTTTTCGGGACTTGAGACGGACAGGGAGGCAAGAAGGGAGAGCCTGCGTGGAGACCAGATGGGTTTTAATAACTCGACGACTATGCCTTCCCTTTCGAGGGATAATTTGAGATTTTCTGAGAGCGCGGCGGCTGCGGGCTCAAGATAGGAAGCGGGAATTTCCTCGGTGCCTGTCTCGAGGAGGAATTGACGCATATCACTCATCCTTGCCCCCTTTCGATTCCTCTGGACCGAAGCGGTAGAGCTTTGCAACGGCCATAGCGAGCTTGCGCACACGCAGGATCGTTGCCGCGCGCTCGGTCACACTGATGGCGCCGCGAGCGTCGAGCAGGTTGAAGTAGTGCGAACACTTTATGACCGTGTCGTAGGCGGGCATCACGAGGTTTTTTGAGACGAGCCGGTGGCACTCGGCCTCGTAGTGATCGAAGGCCTTGCGGAGATAATCGGTATCTGCTTCTTTGAGGGAGTAGGCGGAGAAGTCTTTTTCATTTTGACCGAACACCTCACCCCAGGTCATCATCTTGCCGTCCACCTCGCCCCATGCGATGTCGAAGATGGATTCGACACCCTGAAGGAACATGGCAATGCGCTCGAGTCCGTAGGTGTATTCGACCGGGATCATGGGGAGTTCGAGGCCGCCCACCTGCTGGAAGTAAGTGTACTGGGTGACCTCGATGCCGTCGAGGTCCACCTGCCATCCGAGCCCCCATGCGCCGAGCGTGGGGGATTCCCAGTCGTCCTCGGTGAAACGCAGATCGTGGCGCTCGAGGGGAATGCCGAGGGTTCGCAGGCTCTCGAGGTAGAGTTCCTGGGCGTTCTCAGGCGCGGGCTTGAGAATCGCCTGCAGCTGCCAGTGCTGGTAAACCCGAAGGGGGTTCTCGGCGTAACGGCCGTCGCGCGGCCGCTTTGACGGCTCGACGTACACGCAGCGCCAGGGACGGTCGTCGAGCACGCGAAGGAACGTGGCTGGGTTGAATGTTCCGGCGCCCACCTCGGACGAGTAGGGCTGCATCAGGATGCAGCCGCGTTCAATCCAGTAGCCCTGCAGCCTGCGGATTATCTCCTGAAACGTCAATTTTTCACTCATCAATATCACTCCATTACGTAGAAAAATAATGGCGTCGAGCTCTGCAGATATAGTATCCCCTTCAGAACAAGCTCGTCCGCCGTGACACCTCTCTTCTGCGCCTGCTTCGCGAGATACTCCGCGACGCTCGTGGACGCTGCGGGGGCTGCGAGGTTGAAGGTGCCCGAAGCGCTGCGGAAGGCGGCATTGGAGCCGCAGTAAAGGTCGCCATAGACCGCCGATGGACCACCGGGAACGAGGGAATCTCTTATCGGAACGGTGTTGACCTGCGCGAGCCTCGCGAGCAGGTTTTCCATCTTTCCCCACGGACCCTTGTACTTCCCGATCGCATAGCCTTGGGAGCCTATGTAGTAGGTCGTGCCCGCGACGTACTCGTCCGACTCCTCTGGTTCGACTTCGGCCCCTTTCGCGAAGTCGTCGATTGCCTGCTGATCGCCAAGGCGAATGGACCCCAGGCCGAGCGTCCAGCTCGTCGTCGTGTTGCGTTCGATTACGACGACGTCTGCGTAAATCCACTGTGAGACGCTCGAGGACGCGCCTTCCGTCGTGATGCCCAGCCTTGCCGTATCGAGAACGAGCGAGTCGCGGCCCCACGAGAGCAAAGGAGCGGAGAGGAAAAGCAGGCTAAAGACCAAGCTCACAGCGGATTCCGCGTATCGCTTCGAGGCAAGTGGTGACGAACTCTTCCAATTCCATGCCGAATTCCGAGCAGGTTCTTATCTGGTCGCGGTCGGCGCCTGCCGCGAAGCGCTTGTCCTTGAAGCGCTTGAGGACACTTTGAGCCTCGAGCCCGCCGAGTCTTTCAGGGTGCATTAGTGCGGCGGCCGTAATGAGACCGGTCAGCGGATCGACGGCGTAGAGAACCTTGTCCAGCGCCGATTCGCGCTCGATACCGCCCGCATGCGCACGGATGGCGTGGACGGCCTCGTCAGACAGGCCCCCCTCCCCTGCGAGTGCGGCCCCCCACTCGGCGTGAAGCATCATGTCGCCGGCCTTCTCGGCGTCCTCGTATGACACGTCGTGCAGTAGTCCGGCAAGGCCCCATATCGCGGGGTCCCCGCCGAATCTGGGGGCAAGCGCCGCAAGGCAAGCCTCGGTGCACCACATGTGCTTGCGAAGGTTGACGCTTGCGACCTTCTCCTCGACAAGTTTCATGGCTTCATCTCTCGTAATCATGGGCTAAGAATAAGGAAAAACGCATGGAAGTCAATTGATACTCGGAAAATACGAATCATCTCAGACCCCCCGGGGGGCCCCTTGAAAATACGCGGTAATTTCATGGGGTACAAAGCCGACGAGTGGATTCGAACCACCGACCTACGCTTTACGAAAGCGTTGCTCTACCACTGAGCTACGTCGGCAAATTTCATAATTTCATAGCTTGTTAGATTCAAAGACAGTTGAATTCTCTTGTTGTGCCATATTTGTGCCAACTTTATTTACCGCGTCAAGAAGGTGAGGGCGTGAGAGGTGAGAATAGCGAAGAGTCATCTTGATGTCCTTGTGGCCCAATAATTCCTGAACCGTGCGAATGTCAACGCCCGCCATCACGAGATACGAGGCAAAGGTATGTCTCAGGTCGTGAAAGCGAAAATCAACGACTCCAGCACGGTTACAAGCGGTTTCAAAGGCTTTTCTCCAGTTGCCGTAGGGTCTGCCGTCAGGCTTGCGAAAGACGGTCTGCCCTTTGCGTTCTATGTTCAGCCTTTCGAGCACGGGGAGAAGCTTGTCGCTTATCGGAATCATCCTTTGTTCGTTATTCTTGGTTCGCATAAGCAGAATAGATCGTCTTTCAAAGTTGATGTCTTTCCATGTAAGCCCCATAAGCTCACCACGACGCATGCCTGTTTCAAGCGCAGCAAAGACTACCGCCCACAGCATCGGGTTTGCAGAGCACTCAAGAAGCAGCCTGTCTCGCTCCTCACACGAAAGAAACCTGGTAGGAGGGGGAGGGGTTCTAAGGCGTTTAATCTGACGTGCAGGATTAGCTTTGACGTAGTTCCAGTCAACGGCCTTGTTCATCATGTGTTTGATGGTTTCCATGTCGCGGTTTACCGTGGCAGGTGCAACCTTCAGTGAACGTTGAGTCTGAAATTGCTCAATATCCCTTGTCGTTATTTCTGAAAGCTTCATATCGCCAAAGGCAGGTAGAATCTGATTGAGCGATGTTTCGTCTCTTTTGAATGAGGATATTTTTTTATGGGCTTTCGAGTATTCCAAGTATTCATCGGCATACGCCGCAAACGTTCGTGGTGCATCTGCCGGAATGCCTTGAGCCGTCTCGCTCTCGATGCGTCTTTGAATCTCTCCAAGTTTTGAAAGAGCAACCCGCTTGGTCCGTCCTGCGACCTTGCGGTACCTTTTCCCGCTATATGAGAAGTCGACATACCAGCGTTTATCACGCTCGTATATTCTCATAGCTTGGTTTCCATTATATTAGGCTTAAGAATCTTGTCAACGTCACGCTCGAATTCAACGTTGTTTGCAGTCATATCAGGCGGTTCGAAGTGCTGCACGGTAAGCCAGTGTTCGATTTCCGGTTGACTGAACCTCAAGGTTTTTCCTAAGCGAAAACAAGGTATTCGATCCTCTTCGACCCAACGGTACACGAGCGAACGAGACACGGCCAAATATCTCGCAATCTCGTTCACCGTCATTAAAGGCTTTGTGAAATCATCCATCTTAATCTTGTCCGTCTTGTGTTATATTTTTAGGCATTGAAATAATCGGGAAATAATCATCCGTGATAGATTTAGAGACATATATTGCAGCACCTTCATTTGAAACAATCGGGCCAACGTCCATTGATTTTTCCGTGCACCATCCTTTCAAGGCTTTTTTCCAAAGTTTCTTGTAGACTTCAGGCGTAAGATTGGGGTTCTTTTCCTGAAGCAAGTGGATATGCGGTCTTCCGTGTTTTGCTTCAATAACCATTATGGTTGTAAGCTCCTTTCCGTGCTCCCTGTATCTTCTGCCAAAGGCCGCTTCATTAGTCAAACGTCTGAATCTCAAAGCCTTTCCACGTGCAGAATTGAAGCTGTGCGGTTTTGGAAAGTTAAACGTTCCAAAAGTATGCAGTCGGTTCGAAAGAGCTATGAACCATTTTGCATACTCCCTTTTCATATCGAAGATCTTTTTCATAGATCTCCTTTCCCTACTTTATCAGTAGGCTATAGAGTTAGACCTCTGGTGAACGATGGGGCTTTCATCGTTTAATCAACAGAGCATTTTACCGCAAGTAGCTTTCTCTCAGGAAAAGCCTTGATGCAAAGCTCCTTGCATTTATTTTATGGTGAATTTCTTTGGTGTGTTCGTAACACTTTTGAAATTCACCTCCCAGTCGAGCCAGTCATTCAACTAGTCGGCCGACCTGGTATCCAGTTCTCACACATCCTTGGTTTGCACTAAAGTTATTCAGTTGTCAATCAATATTGTAGATTGATAGCAACTATAGGAAATATACACTTTTTCCATTGTTTGTCAAGTATTTTGTATGTAATTAGCATCAATATCTATAAATCATATATTATGTATATGTTATCTCGTGTCCGTAAGTGTCCAGGATTAGGTGTCAGATTGGTATAATTCGAAAAAAGGCCGATTTTCAAACCTACCCAAATTTGTGAGCAGGCCTAATTAATGGTATCCCCCCTTAGTAGAGGGATATTTCCCTTGAGGCCCTACCTGTATAGGTCAGGCTAACTTTTTTGCGAGGTCTTTCGTGTGCAGCACGTTTTGTTGAAGAATTAACCCCGTATTGTTTAAAAATTCACAATATTTTTGAATGTTTGAAACCTTGTAAAGCACTCCTTTCTTTAAGTTATCTAATTAAAGAGTGTCGAAATTAGAAGTTCAATTTTGTTAAAGGATTCTAGTAAAATCCTTGAATAATTGCTCATTTTTGAGCGAAATCGGGGCAGGTTTACGTAATAAACGTTGGGTGTAATTGTATAATGCGCTATTAATAGTTAGATAATGCTTGATACTCTCCCCTTGATCATGTCCTAGACTAAACCCTTATATATCTGATACATACAGAATAATTTCCACAGGTGTATATACCCCTATACCCTCCCGGGGTCCCGTATACCCCAAGGCAAAAAAGTCACGCTCTCGCGGGTGAAAGGCTTTTTATTCTAGTCGAACCCTTTTAGGGTACTGTTACTTGAGTTGAAGCCGAATCCACACCAGTAAGGCTTTTTACAATTACACTCACGCTGTAGGTTCCGCTCTCGGGATAACGCACAATAACACTAGTATCACCGCTAGTTTTCAGTAATGTAGCATCTGGGTATTGCCATTGACATTCAGGTTCGTCTTCTTCAATTCCTTCGTACCATGCCCACAAAGCAATATCTCGGTTCGTAACACTTATGTAATTAGGTTTAATTAACGTATCAGCACCGTCAGCATTTGATACAATCAGAGTAACCGTGTACTGCCCCTCAGTCGAATATATATGGGTTGGGTGGTGAGCCGTTGATGTCTCCATGTCACCAAAGTCCCAAAACCAAATATCAGGACTTCCATTTGAAAGATCAGTAAACATGACGTGCAAGGGAGCCGAGCCGGATGTTGGTGTTGCTGAGAATTCTGCTTGAGGCTTTACAGGTGTCAGGAAAGCATTGAATGACCTTGCATTTGTTTTTCTTAAGCTTTGTTCAGGGCTGTATACAGACCATTTTATCTCTAAGTTCATAATACCGTTACTGGAACCTCCACACCAGATCGTATCAGAATACAACGCAGGCTTATCATTAATACTGACGATCACCCAGAAGTGTCCAGCTAGTTTTACAGAATCACTTTGTTCTTTGTAGATTGTTGAGGTATATGTACTGTCTCCGTTAATATCAATAGGTTGAGTATCAAGTAATTTTTCCTCACCGAATGCACTACGATACCAATCAATCTGAATAGGTCCCTCTCCTGATGCAATAATTTCAGCGACAAGAGAATCTTGCGGTGTCTTTATTGGATCGCCAAGACTGACATTTTTAACTTCGGCTTTCTTGAATAGCTGACAACCCAGACTAAGAACAATAAAGCTTATCGCAAAGGTAAAGACCTTTTTCACGTCTCCTCCTAATCTTTTGTTTACTTGATACTAAACCTTTATTTCGAGTTGTCAAGCCTGCTAATAGCCAACATTGACTTGACCAATCCTTTTACTTTTCTTACCGTGCTGCGAAGAATACCTAGAAGAATTGTAGAATTTGTGGCAGGCAAGCTGCCTAAAGAAAAGAAGAGCGGCCGCAAGTGGTAGGCTTTTCGCTGACGCTCAAGCACAGCCGCCCGCTACCGCCTTACGCTCCGTCTACGCTTCGCTACGGCGGCCATCCCCACCCTGCCACCCTTATTGTATAGGCAGCTCTCCCTGGGCTGTCCTCGGGCTCGCAGAAAGCCTCGCCCGCAAGGGTGCTGCCAACGTCATCACTCACTGCCCCCGCAACCCTCCCATTCAACGTCTACCCACTAACCTCACACCAACCAACCAAGACTCAGGGTTTTGTCTCTAAAACCCTTTGACCATTGCCGCCAAAACTCCTGAAGATGCGGGCGTCGGCTCCTCGAACTGCGTCGCCCTGCGGCAGCCACACGGCGAGCGTGTAGGGCGTTGTGGCGAGTGAGGGGTATACTACGGGTAAGGGGTTGACAAACCTTATATTTCGAGATATATTATATTCTTATGGAGGGTATTTTTCAAAAGCCCATAGTTTTATTTTTACTTTGCCTTACGACTCTTAATGCAGAGACTCAAGATAAATGGTCCGTGGTCTACCCAGACAGTGTTTCATCTAAAAGGATAGTTTCGTTGTACAGGTCAGGATCTACGATTTTCGTTGGCACTAGCCAAGGTATTGATTTGTTTGAAAAAGAAAAACCCTTTGAGTACTCCCCTCCGTTTATTTCAAAACTTGGTGAGGTAGTGGCCATAACTAAAGATATGAACGATCGTCTATGGTGTATTATTGCAGGGAGACTTTACGTTAATTTTTCAGACAAATGGATTAGGTGCACTTTAATTGGACTTGATTCTTTGGGAGAAGTCAAATCATTTGCTGTAGGTCCGAGAGATTTGACAATTGGTACAAACAGAGGGTCAATATATTCGTTAAACGTAAAAGCCCCAATTAAACTTGATACCCTTGAAGTAATTGGCACATTATTGCTTGATTCTCTTCTAACGAGTGGTGATTCTTTGGTTCTTGATTCTCTATTAGAAAATGCACTGACAGTAGAAGTGCATGAATTACCTCTTACGTGGAAAACCGATGTCATTTCTGACATTCAGTATTGGCGTGGAGGGTTTTATTTTCTCGCTACACCAAAAGGGTTCTTATTATTTAACAGTGAAAAACCTGGTCAAAAACCTAAAGAAATCGGCAGAGAAGTTACGGCTGATTTGCAGATAGGTATATGCGCAGCTAAAGAGTCGGATTCTTCGATATGGTTAGCAGGTACTGGTTGTGTTGGTCGAATCAATCCTTTAGAACCCAAACAAAAACCTGAAATCCTCGAAATTCCAAGCGTAAAAGCTATAACAATAGATTCATCTAGTCATAGATGGTTGATATGTTCAGAGGCTTTATTTGAGGTGTATCCTGAAACTTTGGTTTTCTTAAAACATTCTCTTCCAGAAAATTTAATGGAATGGAAACTCAATACCGTCCTACCTCTATCCGGCGATAGCATCCTATTAGGGACAGATAAGGGTATACTTTTATTTCAGCCTGCAAGACCTCAACTTTCACTAGAGAATATCAAGATTGAACCAAAAAGGGATTCAAAAGACAATGTGATATTGAATTTTGAGATCATCAACGCGGATGCTTATCCATACATAGAATGTCAATGGTTTGGCGAAGGAATTACCAGATCTGACATAACGCTTAAACCCTTGAAAACACAACGAATAAATTTGGGAAACTTAGAACCTGGGAAAAATCAGATAACGATCTTGATTCGAAGGCCTTTCGACAATGAAAAACCTACAGAAGATTCATTATCTGTATTGGTTCCAAGACGTCATCATAAAACACCTCCTTCATTATGGGTAATTCTAATCTTAGTATTCACGATAGTCATACTTTCTTTTGTTATTTTTTTTGTATACCAGAAAAAGAAAAGAGAGGTTAAGGAACTACGTCACGCTAAATCTCTTCTCCGGGGGAATCCCTATATAGCCGGGGCTCCCATAAGAGATGCCAAAAATTTCTTCGGGCGGAAACAAATCCTAGAAGAGGTACTGGCAGGAATTCATAGTAATAGTTTTCTGATACATGGAGAAAGACGGATAGGTAAAACAAGCTTACTTTACCAAATCAGGAATCGTATCAGAGCATCTGCAGACGATGAATATGAGATAATTCCCGTTATGGTTAGCTTAGAGAAATTTGAATCGGAAATCAAATCAAGTAAAACCCATAAGCCGTATTTACGATTATCCACGAGGTTCTATACTAACCTCGCTCATGTCATCGCTCCTAAAGTCTATAAGAAAAAAGAATACTCCAAGATGCTAAAGAGAACCTATCCTTACAGTAAATTTGAGGAATTTAGCGAATCTCTATTCAAATATCTACAGGATAAACATAAAGGAAAGACAGTTAGGGTCATTCTTCTAATAGATGAAGGCGATGAGATGAACAATTATGGTTCGGATTTCCACAAGCAATTCCGCGGTTTGTTCCAAAGTTCTTACGCAGAAGTTTTTAACATTGTCCTAACTCTGAAGGAATTCAGTCCAGAGTGGCGACATGTAACAAGTCCTTGGTATAATTTCTTCAATGCAATTCCCTTGCCTCACATGACCGAAGAAGAAACATACATCCTTATCCAGGAATATGTTCAAGGTGGAGTGAAGTATAGACGCAAGGCTTTGAATCTTATATGGGAAATAACACATGGTCATCCGTATGAAATCCAACGCTTGTGTTCAAAAATTTTCAACTTACTTGGTGATAAAGTCTACGTCAACAGAAAAGATGTTGTCCATGCCGCAAATGAATTATATAACAAGCATGGAGCACTTGATGAGAAATCCATATAAATATCTCAAACATGTCTCTGCGGATGATTTTTACAATAGGGATGAAGTCATTACTCAGGTATTAGATTCTAATAACAAAGAAAACATAGCTATAATTGGGATTAGAAGAATAGGCAAGAGTTCAGTGTTGAGGCATATAGAACACCTTACTCGGAATGATCCAAAATATTCAGGTATCTATATACCAATCTACATTGATTTCGAAACCCTCTCGAAAAGTGCTGATGATGCAATTCAAAGAATCAAAAGTATAGCATTGAGAGAGCCATTACTGAATGACAGGTATGGGGCAAAGATTTCGCTTCGGGAGACTAGCTTGGAAAGTTTCTTTTTCAAAATCTCTAGAATCGCACAAAGTGAAAATAGAGACATCCTTTTTCTTTGTGATGAGGCTCAGCATATTGAGGAAATGGATGAAAGCGCTAAAAGCATTTGCGATGCGATGAAGGTGGTATCTGAAGCTGAACCGAATTTCATCGTGGTTGTTGCATCATCTCCTCTTTTTCATAGAATACGACTTCTAATCCAATTAATTAGTTCTTCAGAGCAAATTGTTTCCTTGGGCAGGTTCGAAAACGGTTTTCCGATCGAGCTCGCTTCTTTATCCAAAAAGGGCAAACCTCCTCCTCTATCACAAAGAGTTATTAATAAGATTGTCAAGCTTTCAGGCGGTCATCCGTATTTCCTCCAAAAACTCGGAAGTAAGTGTTGGCCTGATTTCAATCTATCTCAGGAATTTTCTGAAACGCGGCTAAGTAAAAGTGAAAAGAGTATCACTAAGGTTATCTGGAATTTATTAAGGATTAAGAAAGACTCTGAGATGAAGGAAAGTGGACGAATTATTCGTCTCTTCAGGTCAATTTTCTTAAACCTCCTAAGACATAAGAAAATAACTGAAGCTGCAAAGGAAATAAGCAAAGGGAGTATCGAATCGGATCAATTCCAGGATGATATTGAAAGTCTAAAGGATCACGAGAAGGAAATCTTACGTGCCCTTGCTGAATGTAGATCAAAAGTAACATTGAGAAGACTCTCAACATTAACAAGAATTGAATTAAACCATGCCGAGTCATGCTTGTCCTGCCTTTCTGATTTAGGTCTAGTGACTAAAAATGGAAAGCGCTATGAAATAACGAATAAATTTTTCCAAGACTGGCTTTACTGTCGCCCTAGTGAAGATACTGTAAAACGATTGAGGCTAAATTGTTTCATCGCATGGTTTTTATTTGGTATTTTAGTTCCCTTGCTCTCTGGTCTATTCGTAAGCAAAATAGTCCCTTTGGCTACCCCAATATTCGCCATAAACCTTATTGCGACATGCCTTTTTTTAGCCTTAGCAATCGTAGGTTTCAGTTATCTCAACATTGTTCCCCAAAAGAGATGGAAATTAGCAAAAGATTTTTCAATGGGGTTCTTTTTTGCCTTCTTAACAACCTTATTGGCCCTATTGTATCAGATTTGTGGTCTATTTACTTCTCAATAGAACTCATCAATGCCAATGCATAAGCAATCAGTTTTTTGTTGCTTCAACAACCTACCAAGCAAGTCTTTCAACCTAATCTTGCCCTAAATATCCGATATAGAGAACTACATAAAGTCAGGTTTATATGGACTACGTCAAATTTCAATATACAATCTCAACATGAAATAATAAACAGAGGGAAAAAGGAGGCCATGTGAGAATCCCTTTAATTGAAAGTAACACTAAGACAATCCACATCAAGAAAGAACAACATGAAGAGAGGTCCGAGAGAAAAGGCAAATACTACTGGTCAACTCATCCGGGCAGTAGACATGTCTATCATACATGCCGAAAATGTACTGAAGGCAACAACATCGAAAAGAGTAATTTTGAATCAGGCAATAATCCTCCTTCAGATTATCGGAAGTGTGAGAAGTGTGATTTGTTGAAAAAGGCAGGGCGTTGCTAAACTAGGGGTCCTATAGGGTGATTCTGAATAGGAAAATACTGACAGTATGAACTAGCCTTAGATAGCCCGATTTGAAAAAGAGGCTCAGATTTATGCCTGAGCCTCTTTTCATTTGTCTGAATTCTTTTTGTTACCTCACGAGCACGACCTTTGAGGTTGCTACTTTGCCGTCCTTGGGTACTGCCCGTACGAAGTAGACGCCCTTGGCCCATCCGTCGCAGTCAACGGGTGTCTCAATCCTTGCAAGCTTCTGGACGCCCTTAAGCTCTTGACGTACTACCTGACGGCCCGAAACGTCGTATACCGTTATCATGCAGTCGCCGCCCGTCGTGAAGATGCTCAGTTTTGAACCTACAAGGATGTTATCCGGTATTGACATCTTGAATACTGAAGGCGGTATGAACACTACAGGCTTGCCGTCGCTCTCCTGGTTGCCGCCTGAGCCGTTGTAGATTGCCCACTTGGGGCCGGTGAACGTTCCATGCTGGTACAGTTCCGCCGCTCCTGAGCCGTACTTGGTTACGTGTGCAAAATAGCTCTTGCCGTCGTATGCTGCGTCGAACCTCGTTGTCGTCCCGCCTGGCAATGTGCGTTTGTAGACGTTTCCCGAATCGGCGGTTACGTAACAAGTCCAAGTAACCTCGTTACCCCCTACTTGCGGGTAACGGTTACGGCCTGAAACATTCGAAACCTGAGTAGCCGTCGAGAAAAGGTTGTCATTCGAGCGGGGTTTAGAGACAACGTATACCTTGTCGTTCGCGTTGAAAACAGCCAAGACTTCGGTAGTGTTGCTTTCAATGTCAAGGAAGGGAACTAAGGGTTCGCCTAAAGTATCGCTCTTGCTTGAGGCAAATTTGTACGGGCCATTCCAACCTGAAGAGTTCTTCATAAAGTAGTAACAAGCTGAGGTATCGCCTTTCCTGCATCCGTAGGCTATGTAAATCCTGTTATACTGACTGTCAACCTCTATTGATGCACCAAGTATGCGGGTATCCTCAGTAAAGTCGGTGTCAAGGATTTCTTCGGCAAGATTCTCAGGTTTGGTTTTGAAAAACCGAGCGTAACAAAGTTTATCCTGCCCATTATCACGTGTAATGTAGGCAAGGTGAACGGTTCCTGGACCGTCAGTACCGCTGCCGGGGGGAACGGTTCCATCTATTCCGCCAGGATTTACGGTGCTGCCGTATGTTCCGTAGCCGTAGTCTATGGCAACAGGGCCGGGTATGCCGGAAAGATCGAGGGTGTCAAGAGGATATTTCCATGTAGTGTCTGGCCTTGGTTGTAAAATTCCGGCCACAACCGCCGAATCTATCGTTTCTTCTCTGTAACTGTAAAGGACTTTCGAACAAGAAGTGTCGAAAAACACAGCCATAGGAGAATTGTTATTGTCAAGAGCAAGAGCAGGCCAGATGCCATAACCGATGCTATCGTAGTACAATGGTTGTGGTCCGACCATTTCAGCTTTGAACCATATAAGCGAAGGATCATAGGTTTTAGTGTAGTAAATATGGCCTTTCAACGGGTAGATGAAATGGAAGGTGTCGTCCGAGTCGCAGATAAACTTACGTTGAGTGGTTCTATCCATTGCCACCTCTTCATCCGTCCAGATGCGACTGCGCCTTATACAAAGCTGAATTACGCCGGGGCTGGAATAATGTATGCCTTCAAGGCTCACGTGCGTTGGTAGATTTTGGAGGTGAAATCTCTCTACACTATTATCAGGATAAGTAAAATTGTATGTGTAAGTATACGGTGTTCTGTTATTATAGCCATCTGAAGAGGGATTCATCAACGTATGAAACGCGGTCTTGTAAGCAGGATTGAAAAAATCTGAGGAGTCGCACATAGAGGCTTTGTTATTACTTGCCCACCATCGTGTTTGAGAGGAGTCTGACCACCATGACCAACGGTCTATTCGATCCCAGCCCGCTTCGGTACCGAATGGTGATGGGCCGTTGCCGTAAAGGTTCTTTAGTCCTTCGGCGCATTCAAGGTCTTCGTACTTCGCTAATTCGTTGTTCATGTTGTCTGAGCACCAGAACCGGTCGTTTACGTGCCATACAAGAAGGCCATCAGCTCCAGGTTTTGCGCCAAGCTCAAGCTCCTCAGGGAAACAACGGCCAAGCTCATCAAGCCAGTGGTCATCAGGCTGGTAGTTGGCAATAAGAAAATACTCACGGAGAAGATTAGGCCAGGTGCATTCAACAGGTGGGTATCTTGTTATGCTGTCCACAGGTATCAAATAAGCCCTTCGCGTTTCGTCTGTAGTAGCTAAATTGAAATCACCAAGCGTCACGTTCTGCGAGTTCGTGTTTATCTCCATTGGTTTGAACCAGCCCAAGACCATGCGCTCCCAAGGGGTGTAAAGCTGGGCGTGTTTTATCCAGCAACCTAATTGCATTGCTGTATACTTCCCTGCTCCTCCCGAGCCATGATACGTTCCATAGTCGTACCTGTCGGGCAAAGCGTGTTCATAATCACCGTTAGATTGTTTAAGTGGATAATTAACTGTTTGTGAATTAAAATAATGACCTAGCTCGTGCAAACATCCGGCGCAAGTAACAAGAAGATTTATACGATCTCCTGGGTCAAGGTCGTAATACGACATCGCTGAACCAATATTGACACGCTGAGTTACTGTTACGTATTTCGTGGTATCCTTATCCCATTTGTCATTCGTCTCAAAATATTCTTTATCCCCACTGCAATTCCTTACAAAGCCTTGGTTTGACGAATCTCTGTGAAAAACACCTAGTGAATCCTTGAATCCAAACCGTGCCGCTGGATTAAGCGGATCGATAAAAAAAAGGAAGTCAACTAATTTATCGTCCGTGGTGTCATAGTCGTTGAAATCAACGTAAGGGTCTATGGCATTGATTATATCCTTTTCAAATGTAAAAAGACGATCAGTTTTACAGGTATCAAGATACCATTCAAATGAATGCGGTGCCGTAATATATCTGCCGCCCATCCCTGGATTGACTTCCCCAATCATCTTGAGGTTACCCCACGATGCGGTGTAAAGATAGTTTGAGATTGACCACTTATATTTGGGATTGTTAAGTAATTCCCAAGTGCATGGAGCAAGAAGGGAATCGTAAAATGGAGGATAATAAGTCGCAGTATCCTCAGGGAACTTTGAAATTAGTACGAGTACCTTTTGTGCCCCGGTATGTATTGAGCAATAAGAACTGGTATCTTGTCCTGGTTGTTGGTCAGGCTCCATCCACCATTCGTAGTTGGTTGCATGCAAAGACGAAAAGATGAGAACGACGGCAAAAAACAGGGATTGTTTAATCATCCACTCCTCCTTGAGAAAAGGTTGTTTATATTGGATGGATATTATGTAAAACTTAAAATTTGTCAAGAGGGTGAACTTTTTATGAGTTGACATGGAGCTTTCAAAGATTATACTTTTGTGATGAGTCGTCTTTTTTGGTTTTCGCTTTGTGTGATGTTTACGAGCATTAAAGCTGATGGATGGATTCGAACTTATGGTCAGGGGTATGGCGACGGAGGTTATGCTGTAACCTGCTCGAACGACGGAGGATTCGTAATCGGGGGGCAGCAGGATTCCACTGGTGAATATTGCAATCTCTGGCTTATAAAAGCTGATTCTATGGGCGACACCTTATGGACGAGGATTTTTGACAGCGGTGGTGAAGATAGAGCCAGTTGCGTAATACAAACCAAAGAAGGAGACTACGTTGTAACCGGACACCTCGGGGTTGAGCCTTGCTTGATAAGAGTAAAACCCTACGGCGATACCGCATGGATACATACTTATGGTTACGGCGGAGCCAACTGGGTAGAGCAAACCTCAGACGGAGGGTTTATCTTGACGGGCAGGATTGAAGACGCTTACCTTTGGATTTTGAAAACCGATAACAACGGTGATACGTTGTGGAGCAAGTGGTATCAGTGGGGTACTTTCTCTGAAAACGGCAATTGCATTCGACAGACATTCGACGGGGGCTATATAGTAGCAACGAACATGGGGTTGTTGAAAACGGATGACAAAGGTGACAGCGTATGGATGCAGCCCTGGATAAGCAAGTGTGTTGAGCAGACAACGGATTCCGGCTACATTCTTGCAACACAACACAATGGAGATATATGGCTAATCAAGACTGACTGGAAGGGTGATACGCTCTGGACAAAGACGTATGGAGGTAAGAAAGGGGAAACCGCCTATGCTGTTCACCAAACTAAAGATGGCGGTTACATTATTATTGGTAATACTGAATCATTCATGGATACTATTTATTCTGATGTTTGGCTTGTAAAAACCGATGTAAATGGCGATACTCTTTGGACAAGAGCGATTGGAGGCAGCCGTTTCGATGAAGTCTATTCAGGCCAACAGACGATGGATGGAGGTTTTATAATGACTGGCTGGGGTGCTTCTTATGGAGGAGGTGTTCTTCTAATCAAAACCGACTCGCTTGGCTATGTGGGTGTTGAGGAACCAGTAACAAAACCTGCCCAAACTGCCTGGCAGGTGGTTTCAGCAATCGGCTCGACCGTAACCTTGAGATATACAAACCTGCCCAAGGGGTTCCACGCCCTTGTGTTCGACGCTTCGGGCCGAAGGGTTGACGAAATACAGGCTCAGGGAGAATCGGGAACAATCACCTGGGGTCAAGGGAAAAACCCAGGAGTATATTTCATTAAGACTAATTCCCCAAATTCTTTGACTGAAAAGGTCGTGTTGCTAAAATAATCTAAAACACCAAAACCTCTGCAAACCTCTTAATTCCTGATACAAAAAATTTCCCTTAAGTATGCAGCACGACCAAAAAACTGTGCCAATTTTGTGCCAACTTCTTGTACGAATCGTTGGAAAATCTAGAAAATCTGTGCATCATAGACAAGGCGTAGTTATCCTGCAAGTCCAATAAAACACGCTGGTTACAACTTATGTCGACTACTGTCTACACTTACGGGAAAAGCGCTAAAAACGGCCTGAAAGAATTACGAAAGCGTTGCTCTACCACTGAGCTACGTCGGCAAGCGAGTGATTTTATGTGCCTGGGGGTAATTGTCAACCAGTCCTGGTTCTTCGACTTTGACGTGCAATTCAGATTGGTTGCCTTGTCTTGATCTTCAGCAAGGTCGGGGTTCATTAGGAGATTGACTCTATGCAATTCAACTGTTACGACCTCGCGAAGGAGACTCCTGATGGAACGGGTTGCGATTTCAAGGGAAACGCGTGCCTGGATCAACCGAAAACGCAGCGATGAGCTGAGTTTCAAGCTTTCGTTCACTTGTTAAAGCTTACGAGCTCGGTCTCGGTCCGTGTGGTTGTTATTGTATGATAAGAGCCCATAGTAAAATCAGAAATGTGGATGCTCCAACCGTAAACATAACCCACATCCAAGGCCCAACATTCGTATCCCTCCGTTTTACTCGATGATTTACCAATCTGGTTTTGATTCTTGAAGATGACCTTGAGACAGTTGGAATAACCATTAACGTTCATTTTTTCGGGAGCGTTTTTTCTTGTGCTGTCATAGGGATTGAAACCAGTCAGTAACACATTCTGTGGAACAGGAGCAACAAGACAAGAATCCATGATAATCGTATCCACAATTGACCATCCTAAGGAATCGTATAACTTTTTACGAGCCAAGTACGAAGACTGCTCAGAAGGCTTGAGAGCGGCAAACAGATAGTCGCCGTCCATTCGAAGGTGTAATTGACCAAACCCGCCAGGATTTTCAGTGTCATCTGAACTGTAAGTAACAAACACCGTCCAGTAATCGCGACCTTTAATCTGGATTTTCCCGGTTATCTTCGCGTTGAATTCCGCTGTCGTAACCGTCGTATCCACCGTTCCTTCTATGCAGTCTTTTTCATTCTCCGTTCTTGTTATCACGTACTTCCACTCCGCGCCTTAATTGAAGGGATAATATGTATCCTGAGCCTTGGTGTAGTCAAACGCCGCAAGACACAAGACAACCGCTGTTACTGCAGGAAAACGACTCATGACATCCTCCTCATACTGTCGACGTTAGTTTACTTTTCTCGTTGGGTAGTATAGCATGTATGTACTCGGTGTCAATGGGGAAAGTCAGCTTCTTGACATCTGCCGCGTGGGAGAGGCCTCGAGAGAGAATGAGACCCTCACGGCTAACGCCTCCGGCGTCAGACCTCAGGGTGACTGACTCAAGGAGGAGGGCGGGAGGAGGGCGGGGGGACCACGGAAAGTTACGAAGTAACTTCATGGCGTATCAACATGGTTCCCGGTAAAAACACAGAGCTTTTTTACCGGCTTACAATTACCATCGGCCTTGTAACCCCCGCGCGTATCTGCGTGCGGCCGGAAAGGCTCGCATGCCGGCCCTGGCACCCGGCGAGAAACTTCGCATAGTCATCGTTCATGTCGAAGCGTCCGAAGCCCTCGGTAAGGATGAGGGTGAAGGGTATTTGCTCGTCGCCAGTGAGCGCCACGCCCATCTCCTGTCCGTAGAAGCGCACCCAGTCGGCGTTCTCGACGGACGGCGCTACGATGCCTGCAACCTCTATCTCCGCCGCCTTTCGGAGGAACTCCTCGTCAATGGGCTGAGCGGTCACGACTATCTTTCCCTTGAGGCCGAAATCGATATCGGTGGATTTCGTCAAGACGGCGAGTTCGCCCCACGCCTCGCGACCGAACCCGAGGATGCCGTAGAGTATTGTCCCTTCGCCTGAGATATGGGCGCTGAAGGCGGGCCTTATATGGGATACGGTGCCGCCTACGAAGGATTTCAAGGATACGGGCTTGATGTCGTACTGTATGGTTACGGTTCCCTCTCTTGTGTCCATTTTTTTGAGCACGCCCGTTGACGGGGCTTTCACGAACGCAGCCTGTGAAAGATCCTGGGCTATCACCTGATCCTTCTCCACGAAATCGCCCTCTCTTACCTTGAGATATCCGGAAACGTGCCTGGGCGCAATCCTGAGCGCCCTGGCGACTCCCACGACGTGCGGTTTCTCGTCGTAGTCCTGTATCTCCCGCATGATGATGAGCCCGCCCTTTTCGATGTGCGAGATTCGCGCGCGAAGGGGGGAGGAGATGAAATAGGGTATCCCGAGCAGGTTGCCCTTCGTCGTCTTGAAGAGGTGGGTTCCCAGCTGCACCTGATCGCCGGCCTTCACGAGCATGCCTTCCTCGATTTCCTTTTCGTCGAGCGTGGTCTCATGGCCGAGGAAGCGGTAGATGTCTATTATGTAAAGCTTGGGTGGGCCGAAGCGGTTCTCACCTATGGCGGTATCGGGAGTTACGCTCTGGCCCTCGCGGACGAATATCTCGCCCTCGTAAGGAAGCCTGCGCTCGAAGGTGTAGGTGCCTGTGGCTATTTCGGATGCCCCCCTGCGCACATCCGTCTTAAAACCTTCCGCGGGGAAGAGATTCCAGATGCCGGATTTCGAAAGTGGGATATCGAGCATTCTTTCGCCCCTGCCCCTGCAGTCGAACAATACGGGCAGAGTCGTTTTTAGGGAGACTTGTTTGAGCCCGCCCGCCAGGCTCGCTTCCTTCGACAGGAGAATGGTGAGCTCGCCGTGATCGTTGAGATAGAGCGCTTGACCTCCCTTGAGAGTGTGGCTCGTGCCTTTGTTGTCCTTGACGGTGAGAACCTCTCTTCTGGGGGATAAGTTGCCGAGGGGAGCGACAACGAACGCAAGATCCTCCAGGCATTGGCGGGAATAGAGGTCCAGCGCGAGCGCGGGGTCAAGGCGGGAGAGCGCGCCCATGTGGGGGCTCTTGAAGTTCTTATCGAGGGAAATTTTGGTGATGCCCGAGGGCTTGAAGCCTTCAACAAGAACCCAGAGCGCCTCTTCTTTTGATTTCGCATGCGACAGCACACCGCCCGCGCCTATTATCCTCTGGATATCCTTGGGCTGGAAGTAGGTGTCCTCCTGGATGAAGAAAAGCTCCTCGAACGCGTCCACGTCCTTGCGCAGCTTTCGCCTGTCGAGCCTGCCCACGCGCGCTATCTTGAAGTTCATCTCCTTGTGCTGGTCCCACGCGATTGCGATGCCTTCCGCAGCCGCGGCTTGTTCGACTAATCTCTCGCAGTCGTGACGGGGGACGTAGGTCGGGTTAAGGGTCTTGTTGGCTATGTAGTCGCGCACCTCGTTCTCGGAGTATTCTTCAGGGAGGTGCCGGAGAATTTTGCCTATCCCGCTCTGGGCAAGGACGTTGGAAAGGGAGTAGCTGACGCCTATGTTAGCGGCCACCGTGCGGTGGTATGCCCCCATTATATTGGAGAAGATGTCGGTCGTCGCGCCGCCTATGTCGGCGGCGGCGATGTTCTCGCCGGTGCTCCGGCCGTAGAGACCAAGGATGCTTGCTACCCCGGCGGGCGTGGGAAGGATATCGGCCGCGACCCAGCTCTTGAGCGCGGCATACCCGGGCGCGCGCTCCATTACGTTCTCCATGAACAGCTCGTGCACCTTGCGCTTTGCAGGCTCCGTGTTCATATCCTTCATGGAAGGCCTGATGTTGGCAACCGTGTGCACCTCGAAGTGCTCCTCGAGCACCCTCAGGACGAACCTCTGTGCGTCCACGTTACCGCAGAAAACGAGCGGTATGCGATCGGACGAGCGGAACTTCGGCTCTGGCTCTGCGAGCGACAAGAGCTCTGCCAGGTTTACGACGCCGGAGATTGCGCCGCCGTCTATACCGCCGGCCATGAGAACGAGGTCGGGGTGAAGCTCACGTATTAGCCGCATCTTTTCGACTACAGGTATGTGGTCGTCGATGGTCAGGGTCTTGAGAATGACTCCGCCCGCACCGTAGGCGGTCATCTGTGCCACGCGGCCCGTCTCGACCGCCGAAAGCCCGAACACCAGCATTCCCAGCCCGCCGCCCGCGGAGCTCGTCGTGATATAGGGGAAGGAGATACGACCGGCGCTATCGAGGAGTTTTATCCGGGACTTCTCCTCGAGCCCCTTCACGGCGTTGATGACTCCTATCTTCACGTCCTCGTATGGTTTCTCGACCGTTGTCGGCACCTCATGCTCGGCCGCGAGCGTGTAGGCGAGCATGGTTTCTGCCGGGGTCCCCACTGGAGCGCGAAGCGATCCTGCGGGGTGAACATCCGGGGTCCCCGAAGGAGTGCCCTGCAATCCTTTGGGGTGAATGTCCGGGGTCCCCGAAGGAACACGCGGCGATTCTTCAGGGTGTTTTTTTGAGAGGAGGAGAGCCTTGGTCGTCGTCGAGCCTATGTCGGTGATGATAATGTGATCGGCCTCGTTAATCTTCATACACCACTCCTTTGATTTCAAAAAAGACTTTCTTTTGCTGCTTGCGATAAAAACTGCTCACATGATACCTCTTAGCGTAAACTATAGGCTGGTGGAGGCGCTCGTCAAGGGGTTTTTCCCCAACTTACATATAGACGTAATTTCTGCCGTAATATTTCTTTATTTATTCTTTAATGTAAAATAAGGATTATTTTAGGCTTTCTTTATTAATCATAAAAAACTGCACTTATGCGGAGATCCCCTTCCTTTGACTGCTGGGCCGGCGTACACTCTGGAAGATCGCCTGCTGATCGTGAGCGCTCGACCTCCTGGGAGCCCCCTCGCCCTTTGGGTAAGAGAAAGGTGAGGGTGTAATGGGGGAGGTGTGTTACTGAGGAGATGTGTTACGGGGGTGGTGTGTTACGGGGGGAGGGTGTGTTACGGGAAGGAGGGTGTCACGGGTGTGTGTGTTACGGGTGTTATTTCCTTAGAACAAAGCTGCATATGAGAACCCCCCGGAGGGGGGCGGGTTTTACGGGGCGCTTGACACTTCGAAGAAAGCGGCTATGCTTGGCAGGATAACAGACTGGAGGTTCACGTGAAGCGAGTGATTGTTACAAGCCTTTTCCTGTTCTTTTCGATCTATGCAAAGTGGCAGAACCCAACGCCTATCTACGTAGGGCCGGGTGACCAGACGATAGATATGGTAATATCTGACGGCGCGGGCGGCGCTGCGGTGCTGTGGCATGACGGTCAGACCGGCTGGGAGTTCATGAACGTGATAGACTCTGCAGGCAACCTCAAGTGGGGTAAGCAGGGTGTGGCCGTGCTCGTGATGGGCGATACCACGACAGCTAACCCGGACATGTTCCTTGATTCCCTTGGCAGCTACTGGGTTGCGCTTGAGGCTGCAGCTGATATCCACGTACAGAAGATATCGCCAACGGGCCAGCGGCTATTCGGGGACAGAGGGGTGGCCGTTTGCACGGCGGAAGGAACTCAAACCTTTGCTAAGCTCTGTTATTCCGGAGAAGGGGCTATTGTTGTATGGATGGATGAACGTGATGCATTGGACTATCGTAATTATTCACAACGTGTCAGTAGTGAAGGTATAACATTATGGGAAAACGATGGAATGCCGATTTCTGATTCTCCCTATGGATGGTTTGCTAACTGTGTTTCAGATGGAGTTAATGGGGCTTTTTATATCTTTAGACAATGGATTGATTCTCAAAATCATATTGCCCTCCAAAGATTAGATTCTCTCGGCTCAAGAATGTGGGGTGATTCTGGAATCTATTATGGGGTAGGAAAAATCTGGACGGAATCTGGCTTCCTTTGTGGTCATATGAATGAAGTTGAAGATAGTGGTTTTATTTTCTTTTATGAATCAGGCGGGTACTACAGAACTAACCGCGTTAATAGTTTCGGAATCATGCAATGGGATACTTCAGAGGTTATTCTAGGAAATGATAACGACCACTACTTCGGCAACGTTTCACGACTTCCTTCCGGTGATTGGTATATAGTGAGGGGATCGGGAATAGCACTTCCTTTTGAAGGCGTTTATGCTCATATCGTGACACTTGATGGAGAAACCCCTTTAGACGATACAGGTAGAAGTGTTTGGAATAAATGGGCATATAATCCCCGCAGTTATATTATTCCAGACGTAACTGAAGAAGGCATTATCGCATGGAGGGATATCTATGACGAAGGAGAACCTTCTGGTGACAAGTATATTGAACAGGGTATTATGGCTCAACGCATTGATAACTCAGGAAATATCCTTTGGCCTGAAGAAGTCCACGTTGCAGGTATTCAAGGACTTTCCCCTCAAGTTGTTGGAACTTTTGATAAGGCTGGAGTCATTGCCTGGAATGACAACCGTAACGGCAACCTTGACGTTTATACTACAAGGATAGATTCATCAGGTAAATTGCCTCCTGGAATCGAAGAACAACCTGTTCTTCAATCTCCTGCGGAGCTTGAAACCCCATCAAACATTGCTTCTGGCAATGTCCTGCTTAGGTATTTCCTGAACCCAAGCGAGCGTGGCAGCCTCAAGCTCTTCGACGCGTCTGGCAGGATGGTTGAGAGCGTTTCAGTTCAAGGGCAAGGCGAGGTGAAGTTCGCGGCATTTTCGGCAGGCGTCTACTTTGTTCGGCTCCAGGCGGGAGGTGGCGGGATCACGAAAAAGATCGTCGTGGTAAGATAATCACCGTCATCTGCGAGCTAGCCGCTGGGGGCGGCATGGGCGGAAGCTTTGCTTCCGCAGTCAAGCGACTGTGGCGATCTCATGGCACAAAGCTCGAAACACATAGGATACTCCCTCAATAAATGCGCTTGCCCCGGGGTCCCCAAGGAGGCGCAGAGCGACTTCTTGGGGTGGACACCCCCCTAACACTTACAACGTCATCCTGAGGGAGCGTAGCGCCCGTGAGGATCGCCTGGTTGATCCTGTATCTCATTACGAGAGGTCTCACCTTGCCCCCAACCCCTTCCCGTCAAGGGAAGGGGTTGCGTTCCCCTCACCCCACCCTCTCCCGAAGGGAGAGGGTAAGCTAAGAAACCTCCCGCCCTCGGTGGGATGGATTGAGTTCGTAGGGGCCGACCTTCAGCGTGCCCCTTGGGATAAGCTTTATCCCATAGGGTATCAGGTCGGCCCGGGGCATTTCGACCGGCATCTTAAGGAGCATTTTCGTCAAGACGAAAATAGATGGCTCCCTGCGTTCGCCCTTTGGAGGCTTCGCACCGCCTGAAACGGCCACCTTCTCAAGTCGAGGGAATTAATCGAAGATCCCTGCGCCAAAGGTCTTCGAGGCCGTACACCTCACCTTCATAAGAGTGCCCCGTAACACACACCTTGTCATCTGCAAGCTAGCCGCCGGGGGCGGCATGGGCGGAAGCTTTGCTTCCGCAGTCAAGCGACTGTGGCGATCTCCTGGCACAAAGTCAAAACTCACTGGATACATTTATAGATCAATGCGATTGCTTCGCCGGCTCTGCGCCGTCTCGCAATGACGTTGGTTTTTGTATAATGAAAAGGGTTGTCTTTGCGAGTGTCGCTGTGAGCGACCGAAGCAATCTATTCCCGGAGGGAATGTACCTTATAAGATCTTACCGGCAACTCAAAGCTCCCTCTTCTCGGGGCCCCCAAAGAACTGCTTCTAGCAGTCCTTTGGGGCAGAAAAAAAACCCCGAAAGGCCCAAAAATCGTCCGTTCAGGTTTTTGACTTCTAATTCACGGTCTTACTTAAGTTATATGCGATTTACCCCTCTTTTTGGCCGTTTTTTTGTCCCACTTTTTTTCCCGGTTTTTCACCCCGGTACAGCCGGACTCCCCGGAAAATCAGTGTTCTAAGTTGTTTGTGGAAGGTAAGTTGCTTAAACCGCCTCGCGGAAGAAGCTGTCGAAAGCCTGCGGGCGGAGGTATTTTTTGAGTTTTTTAATGGAACGCTCTTTTATCTGTCGCGCCGCCTCGCGCGAGATGTTCAGCAAGTCGCCTATTTCTCGTAAGTTAAGCTCTTGCTGCGGAGGCGTAATGCCCCAGAAAAGCGCCATTATCTCGGTCTCGATGAGCTCGAACCCCTCGAACTGATCGGTCAGCATGGAGGCCATATTTTTTACAACCTTGCTCATTACACGCAGCATAATTTTACGCGAGGCTTCATCCGTTTTTTTCAAAACCTCCGGCAAAGCCTGAAGCTGGACAGGGGTGAGTTTTGCGTAATGTCGTAAACCTTCGTCACCTATGCTGCGGCGCAGTCGTGAGATGAGTTTTCTTGATGCTGTGCAGAGCGTGTGCTGGATGTCCTCACTGCTTGAACCGAAGATATTTGAGATACGTTTCAAATTAAAGCGACCCTGCGGAAGCGGGATTCCAAAGTGCCGCGTAACCACGTACAGTTCCCTGTCGGCAAGCGCGTCGTAAAGCGATGCACGCACGTCGCGCTCAATCTGCTCGCGACCAGAGAGCTCGGTGGGCAGGGGGGAGGTAGTGTCCTTGAGCACTTCTTCGAAGGTGACCTTGGAATCATCGAACGGCAGGGCGTCTATTGAGAGTTCTGCGACTCCGCAGTCGAAAGCACACGAGACCTCCTCGGGCGATACCTCAAGCTCGCGTGCCAGCTCTTCTATCGAGGGAGTCCTTCCGAATCTTTGGGCCAGGATGCCGTAACTGTCACGAATTTTTTTTGCAAGGTTACGCATCTTTATAGGAAGCTTTATGAGATGGCGAGAGGCAAGAGCAGTGACGATGTAGTAGCGTATCCACCAGTTCGAGTACGTGGTCAGTCGTGTCTTGCGGGCCTCGTCGAATTTTGAAACAGCCTGAATGAGACCGAGGTTGCCCTCGTTTATGAGTTCAGAGAGCGCGAGACCCCGGTTCTGGTACTGCTTGGCGATTGTGACGACCCAGCGGAGATTGTGAACAATTAGTTTGTCGCGAGCTTCGCGGTTATAATCCAGGAGACCCGCGTTGGCGGCGGGAGAGTCCGGCTCGACCTCGACCACGACAAGCCCTTGTTTGATGTTCCCTATGGATTTCCTCTGTTCCGGGGCAATCTCCCCAAGCTCGATAAGTTTCATACCCAGGATGGAGACTGACCGATCGACCTTCTCTTTCATAGGGGGCATCAGGGCTGGAAGGACCAGCATCATCTCGACCTCTCTACCGGATCGAATGCATCCAAGGGAAACTTGTGAGCTTGCGCCCTCACGCTTGAGCTGCTTGATCAGGCTTGAACGGGAAGCCAGGGGCTTCCCGTTCAACGAGATTATCAAATCACCGAACTTGGCCTGCTTTGCGTACCCCTCCTCCTCTTCACGCGTGAGCAACGGGTAGCGCATTATTTGCTTGAAATAGCGCCCCAGCGAGCGGTCGGATGCCCATCTAAGCATCGGTTCAACCCCTCCGTTCAATCATATTCTTATCTCCTTACTCCTGACGCATCGTTACAAAGAAACGCTGGCCCGAGCGGTAAACCTGGACAAGCATCACTTCTTTCCCCGATTTCTTGATCTCCGCCGCGGCCTTCGCGAAGGATTCGGAATCCGAGACCGCGCGGTTGTCGATCTTCAGAACCACATCGCCGGCCTGGATACCTGCATGAGACGCAACTGACCCCGACTTTACGTCCGTGACCAGCACGCCAGAAGCTATACCCAGGTTTTCCATATCGGATGAGGAGAGAGTGCGGATTGACATTCCAAATGGAGTTTCTTCCTGCTCGTTCAGACCGTTTTTCTGTGCAAGCTCGCCTTCTGGATACACAACAAGCTTTGCTTTGATGCTCATGGTTTTACCGTCGCGCCAGACTTTGAGATCAACCGTGGAACCGGGCGAGATCGCGGCCACTCGTTCGCGGAAATCTTCTACCCCTCTGATATCATTTCCATTCAGGGCAAGTATTACATCCTGCTCTTGCAGTCCCGCCATTTTGGCTGGCGTATCGGGAGAAACACTGCTCACAATGACCCCGGTTTTATCTTTTAAATTGAAACCAATAGCCTTCCGCATATCGCCGGTTAACTCCTGCGGCGCTATACCGAGGTAGCCTCGTTCTATCTTGCCTTTCTCGATGAGCTGGGTGGCGATGTTGCGGGCCATGTTCACGGGCACCGCGAAGCCGACGCCCACGTTTCCGCCGTAAGGCGACGTTAAGGCAGAGTTTATGCCTATCACCTGTCCTTTAATGTTGCATAAGGGGCCGCCCGAGTTACCTGGATTGATGGCCGCGTCCGTCTGGATGAAATCCTGGTAGCGCTGCTGGGAGGGGAGGGGGAGGTTGGAGCGGCCTTTTGCCGAGATGACGCCGACGGTAAGAGTACCCTCTAAGCCGTAAGGGTTGCCGATAGCTATGGCCCAGTCGCCGACGCGGATCGAATCGGAGTTCCCGAGCGGGGCAACCGGCAGCTCATCGGTTGATTGAATCTTTATGACCGCGATATCGGTCTGGGGGTCGCGGCCTATGAGTTTGACCTGTTTGCCAGTGAAGTTGCGGCCGTCGTGCAATGTAACTGTTATTTCGTCCGCGCCCTCGACAACGTGATTGTTTGTGATGATGTAGCCGTCCGGCCTGAAGATTACACCCGAGCCAAGACTCTGGCTCGTCTGCTCTCTCGGTGCTTCAGGGATCTCGTCGCCGAAGAAGCGGCGCAGTAAAGGATCGTCGAAGGGAAAAATCCCCTGAACCTTAACCTTGCGAGTGGTTCCGATGTTCACGACCGCTGGTATCACGTCGTCGGCAACCTTTACGAATGGACTGTCTCCAGCCGCAATGCCTGAAAGGCTATGCGTGGTGGGTTGTTCCTGGGCCTGGGCGCGGGGGAATAGCCCTAAAACGCCTGCCAGAACAAGCCCAATGCTGAAGGCCGCAACCGCGGCCGACCCTACCATTATCCCGACCCATTTTGGTGAAAGTTCTTTCATTATAGTTATACCTCCATCTTGAGGATCTCTTGATCCTCGGAAATCATCCAACGCCGGGGATTCACCGGGGAGCGGTCTCTCGAGAGCATGCCTCCCGGTGGAAGGTTTTTTCCAAGACATGATTCCCCGCGTTTATAATCTCTTTTCACGAGTACATGGTGTCGTGCACCAGGCACAAGTGATTAAGACGTACAAGCCTGCCTTCTGGTTGCCTCCTTAATGAAAACGGACGGCAACAGCGGTTTGCATCCCCTGTGAACGCCCCACCCTCTCCTCCTACAAACACTGGGTTTCTCTGCACCCGGTATATTATCTATCTCCCCGGCTTACTCCTCGGCCAGGAGTTTTGTAATCTCCTGTTCGAGGTCCTTCTGCATTCCTTCTGCGAACCCCACGTGATCGGCCGCAATCCTTCCCTTCTTATCCAGTATTAGCGTTCTCGGAATGCCTCTTACCTCGTAAAGCCTGCCCGCCTCGCTTTTCTCGTCCACGAGAACGGTGTAGTTTATACCGAGTTCGGCTTTTATTTTAGCTAAATTCGCCTTTTTATCAAGCCCCACACCGATTATCACTAACCCCTTGTTCTTATAAGCCTCATAAATCTTAACGAGATGGGGTATCTCGGCCTTGCAAGGGGGACACCACGAGGCCCAGAAGTCAATGAGCACGACTTTCCCTTTATAAGACGAAAGTACGTGACTTGTGCCGTCAAGATCGAGAAGGGTGAAGTTTGATGACATCTTTCTGTCCTTGCCCGGGTCCTCGGTCTGCACGGGATTAACGACGTCTTTAGTATCCGTGATCATTTTCGTCGTATCGCTGCCGGCGGTCTCCGCGCGGCTCGCGTCCTGCGGTTGGCTCGAGATAACCTCGTCCTTGGGTTTCTGATTGCACCCCGAAAGAAGGACAAAAATTACTGCAAAAATCGCAGCGGGAATTCCTTTTTTCATTATACTTATGTCTCCTTAAATATTTGACTTTTCGAGAGCAGCCGACGAAAGGTAATGCTCAACCTCAATGGCTGCCGAAGCACCCTGCCCCACAGCGACGGCAATCTGGCGGACGGAGTCCGAACGCACGTCTCCTGCGGCCCATACGCCTGCAAGATTGGTCATCAACCGCTCATCTGTTCTGACGAACCCCCACTGGTCAAGTTCGACTAATCCCTTGAAAGGCTCGGTTTGGGGAATAAGGCCTACCCAGATGAATACCCCCGAGCAGGATATTACACGCTCCTCGGACGTAGCTCGGGAACGGACTCGAACACCTGTGACCACGTCTCCGCCTTCAATAGCGACGACCTCGTGGTTGGTCACGAAGGAGCCGCGGCCCCAGGCAAGGAAGCGGTCCACCAGGATGCGCTCCGCCTGGATGGTGGGCAGGTATTCGACTATGGTGATTTTTGAAGCATACTTGGCAAGGAACAAGGACTCCTGAACACCCGAGTTCCCGGCACCGACTACAACCAGTTCCTTGTCCTTAAAGAACGGCCCGTCGCATGTAGCGCAGTAGCTGACCCCGCGGCCGCGAAATTCACTCTCGCCCGGAACACCTATCTTCTTGTGGGTAGTACCCGTTGCGATGATAACGGCGCGGCTGCGGACTTCCTTGCCGGCGACTCGGAGAACCTTGGGAGAGGATTCGAGATCAACTATCTCGGGCTCGGCGATTAAGACCTCTGCGCCGAAGCGTTTCGCCTGGCTCTCCATCGCCCTGCCGAGTTCCGAACCGGAAACCCCTTCGGGAAAGCCTGGATAGTTCTCGATCCATTCGGTCGTCGTCACGAGTCCTCCGGTGACCCCTTTTTCCGCGACGAGGGTCGTGAGATTGGCGCGTGCGGCGTAGATGGCTGCAGTAAGCCCGGTGGGACCTCCACCTATGATGACTACATCGTATAACTCCTTGAGGAGTGAAGACTCGGGTGCCTTTACCTGGAACGAGAACTCCATGAGTGGGCCTTTCTCAGGATTTAGGTTCGGTCACCGCGGCCAGAACCTGCTCCACCACCGCCTGATCGGGCAGTGCGCCCTCGAACTGCAATTTTTCGTTGATTATCGTTTTTGGAACCCCGTACACGGCGTAGCGGTTCGCAAGATGAGGGAACTCAACCGACTCAATCATATGCGCCTTAATGTAAGCGGGGTTTGCCATAGCAATCTTGTGAGCGGCGCGAACGGCCTGAGGACAATAGGGGCAAGTGGGAGTTACGAACACCTTTATGTCCACGGGTGTCGTTATGGCTGCAAGTTTGGCATTCAGCGCTTCATCGAGGTCGGATTTGCCTGTGGAGACATCAATGATGTCGGCAAGAAGAGAGGAGAATTCGTAACCCGAAGGAACCCCGAAGAATCGGATTCCGTAGTCTTTATCGCCCTCACCGAGAAGGATGATGGCCGGAACCTTGTCTACGTTGTATTCCTTTGCGTCTTCGCTCTCGATCATAAGATTTCGAATATCAAGCGTGAGCTTAGTCGAAAGGGAGGCGAGTTCGGTCAATATCTCCTCCGTTGGTTTGCAGTACTCGCACTCAAGATTCTGGGAAAAGAGAAGTATTTTTACAGGACCCTTCAACTTTTCATTAAACTGATCGGAGATGTATTTCTTGTCTTCATCTTTTAAAATAGGCATTTGTGATCCTCCATAGCATATTTGATTTTGATCGCACGCCAGATAACTTATGACGACAATCCTTGAAATCTTATGCCGAAGGAGGGAGTCGAACCCTCACGGAGCAAGCTCCAACGGATTTTGAGTCCGCCGCGTATGCCAATTCCACCACTTCGGCATGCTTTAGAGTAACCTATTTTAAAACAAATAGTGGTCGTGTCAAGGTTTTCAGCAATCATCCCTCCCCAGTAAGGTCGAATTGTGCCCGATTAGAGACTGGAGAAGCTCGATTCACTCAATCGAGCAGTATGGGCATGAGCAGGTAGAAGCGGTTCTGTTCTTCTCTCGTACCTTTGCCGTGGATGAGTACTGCGGAGAGCGCCCCTGTTATATCGAAGACGACCTCATCCGTCTCTATGTGGCGAAGGATATCGAGGAGGTAGGAACCGTTGTATGCTACCTCAAATGTCTCGCCCTTGTATCCGGCGGGCAGCTCCTCGTGAGCCTCCTCACCCTCCGGCGAAAATGAGGATAGCTCGAGATTCTTCTTTCCAAGCACGAACTTTATCTGCCTCGTTACCTGGTTCGTGAATATCATCATCCTCCGGAGTGCGGCGTTCAGTTCATCCCGGTTAACGGTAAGCACGTTCTTTATCTCCTTCGGGATGACCTTCTCGTAATCGGGATAAGGACCCTCGATAAGTCTCGAGACCACCTCGGTCGCACCGAAGGAAAGGCCGATCTTCGTCGAGTCTATAGACACGTCCACAGGGCCGTCAAGCTCCTTGGGAAAGAAGTTGAATATCTTGGTCGGCAATATCTGTGATCTATCTTCAATCTTCGGATAGTTCTCACGGTCTTCACTGACAGCCATGCGATGACCGTCGGTCGCAACCATGCGGTTCTTTTTTTCCTTAAGCTCCCAGAAGATACCGGTCATGGCAGGCCTGTCCTCGCCTTTCGAGACCGCAAACTCAACTGCTTCAAAGATGTGTCTCAGCTCTTCACCTTCAACAGAGAATTTCGTTTCCTTGGGAAGCTCAAACATCCTTGGAAACTCTTCGGCGTCGAGAATCGGCATCTTGAATACGCTTCTTCCTGCCTTGACTATGACGCGATTCTCTTCGCGCGTGAATTCGATGTCGTCGGCATTGCTTTCCCTGACAATGCTTAGAATCTTGCGGCCGGGAAGAAGGACCTTTGCTTCTTCCTTTGCTTTTATACCGGTCCAGGTCTTGACGTATATATCAAGATCGGTCGCGAGAAAGCTTAATCTATCTGCTTCGGTTGAACAGAGTATGTTTTGAATTATCGGATAAGGCGTGCGAGAAGGAATGACTCCAACAACTCTGTTAATTAAATCTTCCAAGAGATTTTTCTCAAGTTTAAACCACATCTATCCTCCTCTGTTTCAACAACAGTATAAATTTAATCTTACTCATGTTGTTGTTGTTGTCAATGTTGAAAAGGTGGATTTCACTGTAATTTATTTTTTTGCTCAACTTAGAAACCTTTGCCGTTGTTGAAAAATTTGTATATTTGTGGGGAGAGTTGTTGAAAATAATCCAGCTGAAGCTTTATTCCACATGCTCGTTCACAGGTTCTTAACAACTCTTTCCACATTGGTTAACCCCTGTTTATCCTCTGTTCTATGCCTGTAAGCTGTTCCTTGAAATCGGCATCCTCCTCGGTAAGGCGCTTGACCTTTTCGATGGCGTGTATGACCGTCGTGTGATCCTTACCACCGAAGAAGCGTCCTATCTCTTTCAAGGGCAAACCGAGGAGCTTTCTCATCAGGAACATCGCCGACTGTCTGGCAAGCGCAAGATTAGCGGCCCTCGAGCGCGAGAGCATCTCCTCAGTGCTTATGTTGAAGGTTCGGGCGACGTGTTTGGCGATTCTGTTTGGGGTGGTCTTCGGGCGGTTCCTTAAAAGTTCGTGAAGAACCTCCTCGGCAAGGGCGGTCGTCATGGAGCGACCGGTAAGGGAGGAGAGTGCCAGAAGACGTATGAGAGTGCCTTCGAGTTCCCTTACATTGGAGCGAACCCTTGAGGCTATGTAGTATGCAACATCCTGCGGAAGTCCCTGGCCCTCAGATTCGGCTTTAGAGCGAAGAATCGCAATGCGGGTCTCGAGGTCAGGAGGCTGGATGTCCACGACCAGCCCGCCTGAAAAACGGGAAGCAAGCCGCTCTTCCAGGGTGGGGATCTCCCTCGGCGGCCTGTCGGAGGTCAACACCACCTGCTTGCCGCCTTCGTAGAGATGATTAAACAGGTGGAAAATCTCTTCCTGGAGTGATTCCTTGCCGCGCAGGAAGTGTATGTCGTCGATGAGGAGAATATCCTTCGAACGGTAGCGATTCTTGAACTCCATGCGAGTATTCTTCTCGACGGCGTCAATAAGTTCTATGAAAAGTGTTTCCGCCGGTATATAAGTAACCGATAGTTTTGGCTTTGTTCGAGCCAGGTAATTACCTATGGCCTGCAAGAGATGAGTTTTGCCGAGACCGACACCACCGTAAATGAACAGTGGATTGTAGACCTCGGACGGCGCTTCCGCCACTGCCAGTGCTGCTGCATGCGCAAAGCGGTTGTGCTCGCCGACGACGAAGTTGGTAAAGGCGTACCGCTCTTGCAGGTGCGAACCGTCCTGTGCGTAAACGATCCGACGACGCACAAATTTCGGCCTTGCCGCGCCGGGATCAACCTTACGCGCCTGAAAGGCTACACGCAGTCCGCCCGAATTTACCTCGGTTAATGCTTCGGCAAGCGCCTTGCCGTAATATTCCTCGATCCATTCGACGAAGAACGGATTAGGGACCTCAACGAGGATCGTATTATCGCGCACCTGGAGGAAACGCGTAGGTCTGAACCATGTGTTGAAACCTTCTTCAGTTATGCGGGGCTTGAGCCTTTCGAGTACCGCATCCCAAAGAGCAAGATCACTCAAGGCTCCTCCTCTTATCCACAAAGTTATCCACACTCATACCAAACATAAATCACCATTTGTTTAAGCTTAACCCTGTACTCCCGCTTAACGGGGTAATTGGGGATAGGTGAAATATACTCTTTCCTTGCCGATTGTCAAGTACTTTATTTCTCAACTCGCCCCAGACAGGCAAGTGCCGCAGCTATTTGAAGTTGCCCGGCGGCAAGTCCGCCGTCTGATGCCGGTATCGTCACCGGCGTGCGGAATTCGAAACCCGCATTTCGTGACCCCTCCCTCAGGGACCAGAGCAGAAGCCGGTTTGCGAACACTCCTCCCGAGGCCGCAATCGTATTGCACCCTGTGACATCTCTGGCCGCGGCGGCCCAGCGTAAAAGCACATTTGCGAAACCCCCGTGAAACATGGCTGCAATCTCGGACTTGTTGACCCCTTTATCGAGATCGGCAATGATTGCCTCGAGGCAAGGTTTCGGATCAAGCACAAGGTCATCCGATAAATCAAAATCATAACCCTTTGACCGTTTAGCGGCGCTATCGGCAAGTGCCTCGAGAGCAATCGCCCCCTCCGCCTCGTATGTAATCTCGTCCACTATCCCTAAAAGCCCCGCAACCGTGTCGAAGAGTCTCCCGGCGCTCGACGCGCGAACAACGCCGAGTTCTGCATCAAGCTGGGCGCTTACTCGCTCACCCGTCTGGCCAAAAAGCTCGATCGCCTTCTCCCGGCCGAAGAAATCGGCTACAACACCCGCAGCCATCCTCCGGGGCTTCCTGATCACACCCTCGCCACCCACAAGCGCAAGCGAGCGCATGCGGCCGAGTCTTGAGTAGTATGCACCCGAGTCGGTGACGTGGAGCAATTCACACCCCCAGATAGATGCCCCGACCTTTTGCTCCGCATTCTCCCGGGTGACCCTGTACTCTTCCTTGCCCTTAGTAGGGGTCCCCATAGAAACGCTTTGCGTTTTTATGGGGTAAATCCCATACCCGGTGCCGTCCAGTGAAAGCCCTATCACGGGTTCCTTTATCCCGTGTTCGAATATTACGGCCGCGATGTGCGCGTGGTGGTGCTGCACCGAAAGCAGGGGGATCCCCCTGGCCCTTGAATATCGTTCTGCCCAGCGCGAGGAGAGATAGTCGGGATGCATGTCCCTCACGACGATCCTGGGCTCGACCCTGAACCATGCGAGATAGCGTTCGAGCGTTTGCTCGAAGAACTCGATCGTCTCGCGATTGGTGAGCTCCCCAATGTGCGGCGAGAGCCAGAGGTGCGATCCGTCCGAGATCGCGAAAGACCCCTTCATCTCCGCGCCGACCGCAAGCGCTCGTGGAAAGTCGAAACCCGTCTCGAAAGGTTCGGGCGCGTAGCCGCGCGCCCTGCGCACGAGATAAAACCTGTTACCCCGGGAAAACACTCCCTTACCCCGAGAGAGTACTTCGTATTCTCTCGGGGACCCCGGACCGCTCTCCTGCCGCGCCTTCGATACCGGTGTAACCTCCCTGTCGGTTCCATCCTCTGCTGAACTCTCCTTAAGAAAAAATACAATGGAATCGTCGATGCGGTTCAGAATCCTGCGATTGTGAGCGAGCGCGAAGTCGAACACGCCGCCGAGTTTTTTGTAGAGCTCAACCTCATCGGCAATCAAGGGCTCGTCACCGCGGTTGGCCGAGGTTGCAACTAAAACCCCAAGAAAATGATCCACATCTTCTCTGGGACCCCAATCACTTACCCCAAGGTAATTCTTCGTTTTCTCTTGGGGGCCCCGTTCGCTTGAGAGTTTCTCAATCGCCGCGAACAGGATGTGGTGAAGCGGGGTGTAGGCGAGCATGATTCCGACCCCCGGGTTGCGGGGCGCAATCGCCTGCCTCAACTCTTCCGGGACCTCGTCCCTCCATCTCATTAAAACAATCGGTGCGGCCTGGCGGCTGAGCATCTCCTCCTCCTCGGGTTCCATCCTCGCTAACACCCTCGCACTCTCAATATCCCTTGCCATGAGAGCGAGCGCCTTTGTGGGCCGAGTCTTTCTACGCCTGAGTTCCTCGATTGCGGCGATATTTGAAGCGTCACACATCAGGTGGTAGCCGCCGAGTCCCTTCACGGCAAGTATCCTTCCGTCCAAGAGCCGACCCGCCGCCTCGCCGACCACGTCGCTTGTCGGCACCACCCTTCCTCTTGAATCGAGCAAAACAAGCTCGGGTCCGCAGCGCGGGCAGGCGTTCGGCTGGGCGTGAAATCGCCTGTTCCGGGGATCCCCATACTCCCTTAGGCAATCGGCACACATGTGGAACTCCCCCATCGTCGTCAGGGGCCTGTCGTAGGGAAGCTTGTCAATAATAGTGTATCTGGGGCCGCAGTCGGTGCAGTTCGTGAAAGCGTATCCCGCACGCCTGTCGCCTGCCTCCCCGATCTCCCTGGCACATTTCGCGCACGTCGCAATGTCCGCCGCTACCTCCAGCGCCTGAGATGCCTGGCCCTCCAGGCTCGTCCTTATTGTGAAATCCTTGAACCCCTGCTCCGCTATCTCCGCGACATCAATCCCTCTTATGCGCGCGGCTGGAGGGGGATTGGTCCTCAGTGCCTCGAGAAAACGTTCAATCCGCTCCCCCGGACCCTCGAGCACTATCTCCACGCCCCCGAGGTCGTTCAATACAAAACCGGCGAGGCCGCACTTCGCGGCCTCGCTGTAACAGAATGGTCTGAAGCCGACCCCCTGAACCGCTCCCGTTACTCTAACGCGGACGGCAGACATCAGCCGGCGCCCTCGTCAAAGGGAGAGGGGGGCAGGCAGCAAAAAAATCAGCCTTTCCTGGGTTTCTTCCCGGCAGCCTTCTTGAGAGCAGGCTTTTTTGAAGGCTTCGAGGACTTCTTCGGTTCCTCGGGGGCGCACTCCTCGGCCGCGGGAACCTCAAGTTTCTCCGGGATCTCCACCTCTTCATCCTTTATCTCGAGAAGGTTGCGGTCATCCTTCTTGCGGACAAGGATGAGGTACACAAGCGTGTTGCCGGAATACCATATCGCCATGCCGAAGCTCAATACGAATAAAATCACGGCGTGGTAAGCGACTGCGAAGAGTATCTTTCCGACGGTCACTGACCAGCTTGCGGCAATACCCACAACGTTTTCGGTGTGGATGAGACTCGGAAGATTGACGGTCTCTTTCATCCAGCCGAACACGTTCTGCACCTGCACGGGCAGCCAGAAAGTGAGATTCTGGAACCAGTGCGGGAGGACGAGTCTTACATAATCGGCGGCGCCGTTTATCATGAGGTCCAGTTTATAGAGCACCTGGGCCGAACTCTTTGCGGCACCCACGTTCATTAGAATGCCGACAACCCAGCGTCCCAGCTCGAGCGCCTTGACGCTCGCGAACGCGAGGAAGGCGATTCCCACGATCGAGAAAATTGCCAGGAGGAACTGGTACCAGATCAGGCGCCAGGGCTGGTCGTTCACGCATGAGAAGACCTCAAAAAGATTGTCGAAGGCGTCCGACTTCGTCGTGCCGATGACGGCAGGCCCGATCGAGAAGGTGAACGCGAATACGACACCGAGGTATACGATAAAGAGCGAGACTGCGAATGCGGGTACGGCCAGGAGCCCCACCACCAACTCACCCGCGTATGGAATGCGGCCGATGAGTCCCAGAAGCAGACCCGCGCACAGAAGTAGAACGATGAAGAGTCCCAGAAGGATCGGGGTAGCAATCAACGCGCCTGCGCTCTTGATCCCCTGCTTCCATGCTTCCTTCACCTCGAAAAACTCGTCACCGCGAAGCTGTTCGTAGGTGAGTTTTGAGATAACGATTCCCGCTATCATGCCGACCAGCACGAGCCAGAAAACGCCGACGGCCCATATAAGCCAGAAGAGCCAGGCAAGATCCGGAGAGGGCCCGATTCCGGCCACGGCATCAGGCATCGGGAACAGCCGGAAGGTTTCCCAAATGGTAGCCAGTTTGGTGCCCGTCACGAAAAAGGCCACGTAGCCGAAAAGGGCATAGCCGAGCCACCCGAAGAGGAGCCCTACGAATCCGACCCATATCTTCTTTGCGGAGAAGCCGAGCCTGAAGGCCCGGAACAGGTCCTTGTAGTTGAAATGAAGTTTTGTCATCTCTCAAGCCTCCATCGGTTAAAATCCACTACTAAAAAAGGGATTTATCCTTGGATATAAAAATTAACAATTTGTCCTAACCCTTGCAACCGGGCATAAGGAAACGGAAAAATAATACAAGCACCAGGGCAAGGGAAATGATGGCGATTCCCATAATCAACCGGTATGGGATGCGATGAACCTTGCGCGGGAAGAACTTGCGCCGGGTTCTACCATCTCCCATATGCTCCATGTGCTTACTTTCTCCGGCCCTGTACAAGAGCATCCATTGTTATATCTTACTCCTGTTAGCCGAGTTGTCAAGAGCCTAACGCATCGTAAAAATCGGGGTTAGATCGCGTCCATGCCTCCCGGCCCCTCGCTCGCCGGGAATTGAAACTGCGCATTTCCCCCCCCGCAATCGGTGTCGCACAGTCTTGACACCCAGGTTTATGCGACTCTGTGGTCGGCCGAAGACAATTTTTCGACTTCAACGGAAGGCTGCCACTGAACTCTTCCGCGCATACAACGTAAATGCGCAAGTTAGTATGCAGATCGTACGACTTTGCTCTTCCGACAGTAGTACGACGAAAGTCCTGATCCTGTAAACTTCTTTAAACAATGACTTGTCCCTGTGTTTCACGTGAAACACCGACCCTATACTCCCTCGGCAGTTCGCTTTCCATATCAAAACACGATATCCTCGCAAGTCTCCCTGTTTGTTTCTTGTATATTTTATATAGAAGGATTTTCAGAATATTCTTCGGAGGATGATGAGACCGAGTATCACGAGTGCAAATGCCAGATAAACGACCAGAATAAGACCTTCTACCAGCTTCATCCTCTTTTTTGCGAGAAGAACCAGCCCTCCCGATATCACCCCGGCAGGCGCCGCAGCCCAGTAAAGGGGAAGAAAATTTAGAATCAGTGGGGTCGCGAGGTATGAAACCAGTACGAGCCCGGCGTTGACCCACAGGCCGCGTTCAAGCCCTAGGATCGTGAATAAAGTCCTTACGCCCCTTGCCCTGTCGCCTTCGACGTCGGCCATGTCCTTCGTGCCGAAGGTCAGGGTCAAGGTTACAAGAATCAACACCATCATCCTTATCGGGAAGAGGGTCCAGTGTTCGTGAGTGGCAAAACCTGAGACCATCACCGCAAGTCCGGCAAGGGCGAGAAGGAACACGTTAAGGGGATATATCCTCTTTGCCCTGAGGATCGGGGTGGAGTAAATCAGGGAGATGAGGTGGGCGGCCAGCAGGAAAAGAAAGCACTCGAGGCCGCACCGTATCGCAACCACAAGAGAGAACAGCGAAAGGCCAGCTGCCAGCAACCAAGACGCTCTCCTCGTGAGTACGCCTTTTGTGAACGGGGTCTCCTTTCCTGCGAGCCGGTCGATCTCCGCGTCGAAGATATCGTTCAAAAAGACCGCGCCCTGAAAGGCGATGAAGGCGGCGATCGTCGACCAGAGGAGAAGATAGACATCCAGGGGTTTACCGCTCACCGCCGCGCCGATCACCGCCCCCCCCGCAGCGAAACCGCCGTAATGGATGAGCCTTAACGGACGCAGGAGCTTCACGATCCCGGCGAATCTCCTCGGTGATATCAACAACGGAAGAAGAATCCCGAGAGCTATCACCGAGGCCAGGATAATATCAAAGACGCCGGGAGGGGTAAAAGATATCCTCATCTTATCGCCGTGTTGTCCACACGAGAAAGGCAAAAGTCTGAGAGGAGGGCGACGTTGCCTGTTCCTGAGGGGATGACTTTCGTATGCGAAGAACCCGTATCATGCATCGTCTAAGTCTATCCGATACATCCAGGAAGTCAACCCGTCCCGTAACACACCCATAACACACCCGTAACACCCGTCCGTAACACACCCGTACCCACAGGGCAGGGTCTGACCCTCGAGGTAAGTCTTTACCTCATAGGTCATTCTCATAATCAAACGGAGCTTCGCTCCGAAGTCTAAGGAAATAACACACCCGTAACACACCCGTAACACTCCCGTAACACTCCCGTAACACCTCCTCCCCCACCGTAACACACAGCCACCAGTCCCCACAGGGGAGGACCTGACCCTTGAGATGAGCTTTTATCTCGCAGGTCATTCTGATGTGCAGTTCAGGTCAAAGAAAAGGCGCCCCGCCCGTAACACACACAGTCCCTTCCCTCTCCCCCCCTCCCCTTCCCTCCTTTCTCGCCGTACCTGTGACGGTACTCGTTGGTTGCAGGATAGGTCCAATCGGGCTTTTTTATTGCAGGGGGAGTTTCCCATAACAAGCAAACATCCGCTCCTCCCCCTGAATGTTTCCCTCATTTCCGGATGCGGATCCGATGTTTCACGTGAAACATTCTTTCCTCCAAGAAATTACTCTTTATCACCATATTGGGGTCCCCGCAAAGATGCGGAGCAGGTTTGTGGGGTAGAAAAAAAGGAGGCGGCCCAGGGCCGCCTCAACAATCCGGGGAGTCGAGATTAAAAGATCACAACCTTGCGTACCGCCGTGTAGTCCGGGGTCACAAGCTTGACGAAGTAAACACCCGAACGAGCGTTAAGGTTGAACGAATGAGTACCCATTGCCGCGGAACCCTGGTGCAGGGTCGAGACCAGCTTGCCGGTTGCGTCGTAGACCTTGAGACTCGCAGTGGTCGTCTTGGGAACGGTGAAGGTGATGCCGGCACCTGAAACCGAAAGGTTAGAACAGTAGAGATATGGCTTTTCACCGATGCCTGTCCAGGGTATACCGTTAAAGATCACAGACCTCATCGCACCGTCGACTCCGGAAACATAGAAATCAGCCGTAAACGGGGTTTCGTCAAGAGATGTCCATTCAGCGAACTCGATAAATGTTGAATCTCCGGGCTGCAGCGTGTCTGAAACGCCCACGCTGTCGAAATATGCCAGGGTGGTTGTTCCAGGCGTTATGTCGCAGTGGCAGTAGAAATTGACGGCAGGTTCTGAGCCGACGTTGGTAAAGTACGCGGAAGGTTTCATCCTGTCGATAGTCGCCCCCTCTTCAGGCATCGTAATCGTTGTTGCAACAACCTGGGTTGCGGATGCGATGGTTGCGTACTCGAGTTTTGTGTTGTTTGTGGAGTCGAAATCGGCTATTGTCTTTTCGGGCCAGAGGTAGACGACAACCTCGATACGGTACTTGTCACCTGGGGCGCCTGTAGGTTCCCATTCGGGGAATGAGATCTGTTTCTCCTGACCGGGATCAAGATACACTATTCCTTCGAGATTGCCTTTGTTATAGTTGGTGCCCGGTCCGGATATATAACACTTTGCGTAGCCTGAATCCACGTTCTCGCCGAGATTGGCAATAACGGCTTGGGGTTCGATGCTTTCTTTCGAGATGCCACCCACGGGCTGAAGTATTCTGGTACAGGCAAGGTCTCTTTCGCCGCCGGGTCCGGGTCCGCTTGAAGAGGAATACCAGTTGTAATATATCTCGTAGTTCCCGTCGCGGTTGTCATACCAGCAGATGTGAACGTTGCCGTTGTCGTCCGCAGCGATCTGTCCGCGTCTGGAGTACTGGCCGTCGTTAGCGGTTAAAGCCTGCGGCCCGTCCCATGAACCGGTTTGGCCGTCCATGCGGTTATAGTATATCTCGTAGCTCTGACCCGAACGGTCATCCCAGCAGACCCAGATATTGTCGAAGGTGTCGCAGCAGGCTGAAGGGTAGTAAACATAAGCATACGTGCTTGCATCTACTTGGACCGGGGAGCCCCAATCGTCAGTGGTGCCAGAGATCACGTTAATATGATATGGGGAGGGGTAGCTGACATAGGCGATATAAAGGTTGTCTTCAGAATCGTTGCAGATGGAAGTTGCGTAGGAATAATAACATGAGTTGGTGCCGGTCAGTGTCTCGTAATACCAGGTCGCGCCGTTGTTGGTGCTCCATGCATGATACAGGCGGTAGCCGTTGCTGTTACCGAAGGACATGTGGATTACGCCGTCGGACGTGATGCATATCGAAGGATAGTAGGAATAATAGTAAGAAGAGGCTGAGCCGCCCTCCCAGTGAGGGTCATAAACCAGCACCGGCGTGGTCCAGCCGCCGCCGGAGTTTCTTCTTTGGTACCACACACTGCGGCCGCGCATGTCGCCTGAGGTGGAACTGTATCTGTTGAATGCAACATGAAGGTTACCGTCGTCATCGAAGCATGTGCCAGGATATGTGGCCATGGTACAGCCGCCACCAATTCCGTGGCTCTCGATGCTCCCCCAGGTTCCACTCTTGATTCGTGTATAAAGAACATCAGAGTTATACCAGGTAACGAAGGCAGAACCGTTATAAGTAGATACCACCGGTGTGTAGCCGTAAGTGGTGCTAACTTGTTCTCCATTGGGAGTTTGTGATGGTGTGCCTATAGGGAAGCTGTGGTATCGGACGTAATAGGGACTGGATGAATAATCATACCAGGTTATATAGACATCTTCCGCATCGGCTTCAATTCCACGAGTCCCCGTGTAAGGGGTGTAGGAAGAGCCTGTATTATTAGTGACCCTGAAATCGGAGTGCCATTGCCCAAAGAGAGGCAAAGCCACAAAAAAGAGCACTCCAATAAGGATTAAGGTTTTTCGCATGATAACCTCCATGCTTTAGGTTCTCGCTGGTTTTAAAAGAAATTAAATCAATGGAATCCCGTATCACCTCCCTGCATAATCCACTTTCTTCTAATTCCCAATAGTCATCACTATCCATCCTACAAATATCCTCCATCCATTAATTGACATTTACTAGTCAATTCCTAAACAACTTCTGATTTTAATCAGAGATTCACGTTTTGTCAAGTGTGTCATAGCGTCTATTATTTCATAATATCCATAGAAAGTTATTTGAACATTGGAAATCAAACTCATGAGGGTGCACCGAAATCAAGCCTTCCCATGGATTCAAGAGAAATCACGTTATGATAAGGATAATCTCAAACTCGCACTTACTGGACCTAAATAATGGATAACGCCCTAGACGATGTAAGGTCCGTAAACATTGTCAAGCAACATAAAAAAAGAGGCGGCCATTTTCAAGACCGCCTCAAAAAGGAAAAAACCTTAACGGTACTTGACCATCTTGAGTGTTGAAGACGCGTCGGGTGTGTCCATGCGAATAAAGTAACAGCCCGCGGCGACGTTTCTTCCCTTGTCATCGCAATTATGCCAATCGAGGTTATACTTGCCTGCGGGTTTTTGCCCGGAAACAAGAGTTGTAACTTTTTCACCGGTTACATTGTAGACGGCAATGCTAACGTAGGTTGTCTTGCTCAGCTGATAACGCAGGGTAGGAATACCGTCCGGGTTTTGATTCACGAGGTATATGATGTTATCCTCATCAACCGCAGCTGTCTTCAGCAAGGTGGGGCGAAGTTTTCCGATGAAGGTTATCGGGGCTGCCATGTGTGTGTTGAGAGCGGGTGCCCAGTTGTGGGTGGAGACTGTCGTGTGCGAATCGAGGTTCTCAAGGAGCTTGTATGAGTATGTGTAGGCTATAGGGTAGCTGGCGCTGGTCGTGTCGACGTAGACGTAAGGATGAGCGTTATTCACACTGTCAATTTTGTAACCTACAGTATCAGAGGGAGGGTTTTTTATTCTGCCCCAGATCCAGAGATCGTTCTCGTAGGCATTAAGAGTTATGGTGTTGTAATGAGCTTCTTCTTTATACCTTTCACAATTATATGTACCTGCGGGCCAGTAATCGTTCGGCGGTTCCGTAAAGGTTACCACATGCTCTCCCTGGTAATAGCCCACTCCTGCGCTGCCATCGAGACGAGTAAAGACGTACGGGGTATCCAAGTGACGAAGAGCCCACCAGGCGTCTATGCAGCCGTAGCCGGTTTCGACGTCGGGACCGGAGCCGTAGATGCAATCGTTATGCCGTGCGGAAAGCTCCATTATTCTTTTGACATCCACGTCTATCAGATCCCACCCTTTAACCATGGTTTTTTGATATATCAGGGCGGCTACACCAGCAGCGTACGCGGTGGAGGGGGAGGTACCTGAGCCGTATGTGTAAAAGCCGTTCGCTTCATTCGTTGTAGACCAGATGGAATCGCCCGGCGCGACGAAAGAAAGCTGTGGACCGTAGCATGAGAAATCGGCGCGAATGCCCACGGAATCGATTGCGCCGACTGCAGAGCAGATATCGTAATCGGCCCAGTATGCCGGGTATTCTACCGAGTTGGGCTGGGGAGTGGATGCGTTTCCGGAAGAAAAAAAGACGGACTGGTCGGAAAGGAAAGAATTCTCGATCGCTTCGTGCAAGGCGGGGTTGTCGGTGGCGCTCCACGAACATGAGGCAACTTTCGCAACGTTTGACTGGCTGGCAAAATAGTCCAGAGCCTCTATACACCAGGCCTCGATTGGAGCCGTCACGCCCACGACGCAGATCCCCAGGCTTGGTCCGGGGTCACCGGCGTAGTACCAGCCGCCGGCTACTCCGGCGATGCCGTGAACTCCTCCATGGCCCGGTCCGCTGTTTGTGCTGGCGGCCGCAACGCCTGTCATGAATGTCCCGTGACCGTTTCTGTCAACAACGTCACCGTAGGGGTTAGATTGCGAATACCACTCGTCTACTACCCTGTTCTGAAACTCGTCACCTGGTTGATCGCGATGCAGCGGCTCGAGACCGGAATCGAGAATATAAAGCAAACCGTTATTGGCATCTTCTTGATCTGCTATGTCCCAGGCGTGGAATGCATCGATGTCCCAGCGGTAACTTTGATTATATAGTCCCCATTGCAACTCATAATCAGGATCATCCGGTTCGTAAATGTCAAAACTGCCTATGGCGTTCGGTCTTGCGTAAATGACTCCAGGAATTTGTTCAAGCTCCCCGGCAAGGGCGGGCATATCGCCCAGTGGGCCCATTCGCAAGAGGTACAGATCGGAAAGATCGTTGAGGGGGATAGTTTTGCCTGACTTGTCCGTGTATGTAGGATTACGCTTGCCGGCTAACCACTTGCACAGCCTTTCGATGCTGAGAACGTTGTGGGAGGTAAAAAAATCTGCGACCTGAGCGTTATTGATGATAACCTGGTTTATGGGTGTTTCGGAATTAGAGGAAACGGTCATGACACCGTGATCGAATTTGACAATTAACTCTCCCGGCACAAAGGCGAAGGATTTGGCTTCGCCTGCATAAGCAGGCAAACCGGCCAAGGCCAGGCTGGGGTTAGTATTGAATTGGACGGCTTCCGCAGAAACAGAAAGCACCAACCAAGCGACAGGTAGAGCCCTCAAGAAACACCTGAATAAACACCTGGTTTTCATTTTACTGCTCCTTTCGCAAAAAAAAGTTCAAAATTAAAAGAATATCAGTTCACCTCCACATGTTAATTTATTACGTCATTATATTTTATCTTAATATTTTTGTCAAGTAGGAATTTGCATAAAACGCTTGCTTTTTTTCGACTCATGAATAAAGTTACACATGCGCTTTATAGACGAAGTAACCATCCGCATCATCGCCGGAGACGGCGGCTCAGGCTGCGCCAGCTTCAGGCGCGAGAAGTACGTGCCTCGGGGAGGGCCGGATGGTGGAGACGGCGGAAACGGAGGGTCGGTTTACTTAAAGGGGAACCTTCACCTCGCGACGCTCGCCGACCTGGAATACCATGTCACATATAAAGCACAAAAGGGTGTAAACGGCAGAAGTAAAAAGATGTACGGTGCTCGGGGCGAGGATAAAATCATAGAAGTTCCGCTGGGTACAGACGTCTACAAGGAAGAGTCAGGGGAGCTCCTCGGCTCGGTGCTCGGGCACGGCGAACGTCTTCTAGTCGCGCGCGGAGGAAAGGGAGGACGCGGCAACGTCCACTTCGTATCCTCCACGCACCAGGCGCCGCAAGAGTACGAGGAAGGAGGGCCGGGCGAGCGCTTCAAGCTCCGTCTCAAACTCCGGCTCCTTGCCGACGTCGGCCTCGTCGGTCTGCCCAATGCCGGAAAATCCACCCTTCTCAAAGCGCTCACAAACGCTGAACCCAAAATAGCCTCCTATCCCTTCACCACGCTCTCGCCCAATCTCGGCGTGCTGCGCGACGAGTATCTCTCCTTCACGCTCTCCGACATCCCCGGGATAATCGAGGGTGCCTCCGAGGGCAAGGGCCTCGGCCTTCGGTTTCTTCGCCACATCGAACGAACAAAAGTCCTCCTTTTTCTCCTTGCCGCAGACGAGGAACCGGCGGCCTCCTTCCACACGCTTCTTGCAGAGCTTGAGGCGTATAATCCCGATCTCGTCGCGCGGCCTCGCATCGTTGTCGTCAATAAGATGGACATCTTGACCAGGAAACCAAGAATCAAGGGCGAAAAGGGAGTCGTCTACATCTCTGCACTTAAGCGTGAAGGCCTGGACGAACTCAAGAAAAGATTGAGCGATTTGATCGGTAAAAAGAATGAAGAAGCCTTTAGGGAATGATTCCGGCCGCATCCCGCTCTTCGTATCCCTGAACGCGGGAAATACTTGTGCATACGGGTCAGCAGACACCCTAAGCTTGCAAGCATGAAAAATGAGGTTTGCGTCGACCTTCTGTCTATTGAAGGTCTCGGTCAGACACGATTATCGAGACTTCTGGAGGCATTCGGTTCCGCGGAAGCCGTGCTCGGAAAATCGAAGGGCGAACTCGCGGACGCAGGTGTGCCCGAAAAGATCGCGGAACGAATCTCCGGTTACAGGCGCTCGCCGAAAGCTATCGACTGCCTGGCCAAACTGGAAAGAATCGGAGCAAAAATCCTCTCCATCACGGACGAGAACTACCCCGCGCTTCTCAAATCTTCCCCTAATCCCCCGGCAGTCCTCTTCGTTCGCGGCATCCTGAATCCCGAAGAAAAACTCGTCATCGCGATCGTGGGGACTCGCCACCCGACCGGATACGGCAGGGCGGCCGCCGAGCGCCTTTCACGCGAGCTTGCGGCCCGGGGCGTCGTCATAGCATCGGGTGCCGCAAGAGGAATAGACACCATCGCACACAAGGGGTGCCTGGTCTCTGGCTCCCGAACTGTCGCCGTACTCGGCTGTGGGATAGACGTCACCTATCCCCCTGAAAACAAGGAACTTTTCGAACAAATATCCTTGCACGGGGCGGTTATATCCGAATTCCTTCCGGGCGTTGCCCCGGAGCCGGGACTTTTCCCGCGCCGCAACCGCATAATCGCCGGAATCTCGCACGGTGTCGTCGCGGTCGAGGCAGGCTCCTCGTCCGGCGCGCTCATCACGGCCAAATGGGCCGCGGACGCGGGCCGGGAGGTGTTCGCGGTGCCGGGCGGAATTTTTTCCAGCGAGTCGCAAGGCACGAACAAACTTTTAAAGGACGGCGCAAAGCTTGTCGGACGTGTGGAAGACATCCTGGAGGAGTTCGGCGCGGTCTACCATCCTCCAACGCACGTATTATCTCAAGATACACCCCAGGGTCCCGAACTCTCCGACGATGAGCGCCGCATCTACCGTCTACTCGGCCCCGAGCCCTTGCATGTCGATAATCTTGTGGAAAAGCTGGGGACAACCACGCCTCTCCTGCTCCCAACCCTCCTTGATATGGAACTTAAGGGAGTCATCCGCCAGGTATCGGGCATGCGGTTCATCCGAATAATATAGCACCCCAAAAGCTGGACAAAAGTGGGACAAAAGATGGTCAAAAGATGGACATTTCGGGCAAAATCCGGGTCAAAGCCGGTTGCTAATAATCAGCAAAAAGGTTTTCTCGGACTCTGTATAGGCCTCTTGCGAGCAAATGGTCTTGGAAATCTGACCCTTGACAAGCAGAAAAAACCGCATAATAATATAATTCTTAAATCAGGAGGAGACTATGGCCAAAACAACGGAAACTCTTACAATAATTATAAGTATTGTTTTCGGGGTTGTGGGGGTTGGCTTCGGCCTCCAGCAATGCGCAGATTCACAGCGACTAAGAAAAGATAATGAGATTCTTCAAAGAAAAGTCGAGGAATTGATTGCAAGGGCGGATTACTTCGAGGATGGAATGGTGAAATCCTCTTGGCAGGTTAGCAACCTTAATGCCTCGGTAGATTCACTGACCAGATTGGTTTCAATGACATCTATGCATTTGAAAGAAGACATGGATGAGAAGCTAGGGGAGAAACTCATAAACCAACCAACTGCTTCACCGGCATATATAAGTCCATCATACTCAAAGGCCCAGTCAGATATAGAGAATCAAAATTCAGAGATAATCGTTTCCTCGACAGGTGGTATTTATTGGGTAATCATAGGTTACTCATCTACGGCAGAAGATGCAGAAAGACAGGCGAACCTTGCAAGGAGTAGAGGTTTTAAAAACGCCTGGTACAATGAGCCAATTAGAGGAAACCCTTATTATGGTATCTATGCAGCGGGGAATCTTTCATGGGATGCAGCCGTAAAGCTTCGCGATCTAGCTAAAAATACCTTTTATGGAAGCGAGGCCTGGATTTGGCAACCTTAAAAAAACACTTACTCGCCTTGACAATGCGGGAAAAGTATTTATCATCTTATAATGACTAAAAAGAATGGTGAAGTGATAACCATCCCTGTCACGGTGTGGGAGAGTGCCGAGACCAAGGAAGATATTGAGGATTGGCTCCTTGCTCACAACCCGGAGTTCGTCCGCCGTATGCTTGAAGCGAAGAAGGAAGAGGAAGAAGGGAAGCTGGTAAGCCTGGAAGAAGTCGAACAAACTTTAAAAGAATAAATTTCTCAACCGCCATCCGTCGCGTCTTACCCAAAACTCAAAAATTCCTGTCTGAAAAAGTGACGAACCAGCATTGTGTCGGATTAGTAAAAAAATGCCGCGCCTCCTTTCTATAGGCTGCGTCAAGATAAAAGTAAAAAAGAGAAGGGAGCACCGCAATCAAAAAGCTGTTGAGCACGTATGTGAGTGCAATCGCGGGAGTTACTAACTTGCTATTTCGAGTTTGGGTACCTTGACAAAATTAGATGCTAGTTATAATTAGATTTATGGACGGAAGAGAAATGCTCAGTAAAGATTCAGGAACCGAGTCTAGTGGGAAAGAAATATAAGGATGGTTAAAATACATTTTACTCCTCTAGCTTTCAAGGAACTAAAGGGTGTAGACAGAAAAGTATCATCCAGGTTGATCGAAAAAATCAAATGGCTCGGTGAACATACGGACGAGATAGTCCACCACCAGCTTACCTCCCTTCCCGACGGACTAAAAGGCCTTTGCCGACTTCGCGTGGGTGATTGGCGTGCATTCTACAAGATTAATCTCAAAGAAGGAAAAATAATTATCTACGGAATAGCGCATCGAAGCGTGGCCTATAAAGATCTGCACTGAACGGTCGTATCAAAAGATCCACACTTTTCGCTTGACAGCGGCCTATCTTTGGTCATAATTAGGGGTAGAACGTTGGCCTCATGCGGGGCCACGAGTGAGGTTTCCCGGGAGTTTCGCGGGGTTTCATGTAAAGCCCGCCGCGCTTGTTGAAGACGGGCCAGGAGCAGGCTTAACAAAGGAGTCATTTAGGAGGAAGATTTGTTTTCAGGCTCTGTTGAAAAAGCACTTCTCGAATTTTTCTCTTCCACGACGGTTTCGGCCGCCATCGCAGACGCACTCGCCGAGGCACGTGCGCCCATGACCAGCGGGCAGATACTCACGGCCGTCCGGGAGATTCGCCACATGGAAGAGATACCGCTCAAAGCTATAGAAAGCTCGCTCATCATCCTCACCGATGCCGAGATCATCACGAATTCCAAGGCCGGCTACGAACTTACCGATCTGGGCAAGGAACTCGTAGAGAAGCTTCGAAACTACCGCGGCTCATAACCGCCTTCCCCGGACCCATGCCCCCGATTCAGGGGGCGGGCTTCTTCTCCTCTCAACAGCCGCTGTTTTTACGGCACAAGTTTTCATTAATAATTAGTTTCGCGAGTTTAGTGTTTGGGGGCTTGACCTTTTCCTGAAATACGGGATAATAGACCTGCTGATGCGACAGGTCATTTAGGAGGTTTAATGTCTGTAGAGATTCGCGAAGTCAAGAATGCCAGAGATAAAAAGATATTTATCTATTTGCCCGAGATGATGTACGAAAACCGCTACCCCCAGTGGGTTCACCCGATATATCAAAGCGAGACGGAGTTCTTTGACCCCAAAAAGAACCGGGCATGGGGCTACTCCGACGGCGTGCTTTTCCTCGCTTTTAAGGACGGCAAGCCGTGCGGCCGCGTGATGGGGATGGTCAATCACAAGGTGAACAAGTTCCGCAAGGAAAACTACGCCCGCTTCGGGTTCTTCGACTCCGTCGACGACCAGGGCGTGGCATCGGCGCTCCTTGGCGCGGTAGAAGAGTGGGCGCGCTCGAAGGGCACCGAAAAACTCATTGGCCCCCTGGGCTTCACCGATCTGGACCCCGAGGGCATGCTCATAGAGGGTTACGACGAGCTTGCAACAATCACTACCTGGTGGCATCCGCCGTATGCAAAGAAGCTCATGGAGACCGCCGGCTACCAGAAGGAGATAGACTGGTTCACCTACAAGGTGGATCTTACCAAGCCCATACCCGAGGTCTACACGAAGATCGCCAAAAGGCTTCGCGAGCGCTCCGACTACAAACTGCTCGACCCCCGAAAGCAGAACGACCTCAAGCCTTTCATAAGGCCTGTGTTCGAACTCCTCAACGAGGCCTACCAGCATCTCTACGGCTTCTCGCCCCTCGACCAGGAGGAGATAGACAAGGTTGCGGCCGACTACCTCCCTCTTCTCGACCCGCGCTTCGTTAAGCTCATCACGCTCGAGGGCAAACTCGTGGCGTTCTCCATCGGTCTGCCCGATATAAGCGTGGGCGTGCGCGCCGCTCGCGGCAGACTCTTCCCGTTCGGAATCTTCAAGATTCTCTCCTCGTCCAAGAAAACCAAACAGCTGGACATGATGCTCGGGGCAATCAAAGAGGAACACCGCGGCAAGGGTCTCGACGTCCTGATGGCCGTTGATCTCTTCGAGAAGGCACAGAAGGCGGGCATGACCATCTCCGACAGTCACCACGAGCTCGAGACCAACACGGTCATGCGCGCGGAGATGGAGAAGCTGGGCGGGGTCATATACAAGCGTCACCGTCTCTTCTTCAAGAATCTCTAGGCGGCGTAAAACATGGGCATCCTTCTTCTCCTCTGTGTGGCAACCCCCCTCCTCCCCCAATCTTCAGGTTTCGGTATTGCCGTTGAGGAGACCTTTGTCAGCGCGATGTTCTCCGTCGCGACCGGATTCATCACGGGTGAGCTGGGCTGGGTTGCCGCGCCCAAGGTTGCCGACACGAACACCAAAAGCCCGTACTACCTCGACACCGTATACCAGCACAAGTTTCCGGCCGCCGTCGGTTCGGCTTACGGCCTCGGGCTTCCGTTCGGGGCGGCACTCGGGCTTCATCTCGCCGAGGGCGGCTATGGAGAACACACCTCGCTGTGGTCAAAGTGGCTGGGCGCCGAGGCGGGCGCTCTCGTCACGTGCGGGATATCATACCTCCTCCTGCGACTCGACGGCGACAGGACCGACTCGAGCGCGGGTGTCATCGATAAAGCTCTATTCGCCGACACGCCGCTCGAAAAGGTCGCGTCCCTGCTTCCCCTCGTCGGTGCAGTGGGCGGCGCCTTCGCGGGCCGCGCCGTCGCACCAAGGCTCGGACTTTCCGCCCGCACTCCCCCTCCTCTCGAGATCGGCCTTGGATCGGTGAACAATCAGCCGGCTTTCTCTTGCAGGCTGAGACTTGCGTTTTAGCCCCCTCTCCCTGCTCCTCAAATTATTGGTTTTCTCCCCCGTGTAAGGCACAACCGGGTGACGAAACTATCAAATATCCGACCCATTACTTGACGACCAGCACCTTGCCTGTCACTGCGAGCGTTCCCTGAACGAGTCTGGCGAAGTAGACGCCTGAAGGCAGGAAGCCTGGGTCCCAGGTTCCCGAACCACTCACTACCAGACGCTCGACGCGCCTGCCGTCCACCGAGAAGATATCGAGAAGAGCCTCGCCGCCCATCGCGACGCAGTAGGATACCCGGTTCAAAGAAGTCGAGAGCGTTATCGGGGATGGGGTTTTTGAAGTCTCATCGACTCCCGGCACCTCAAGATCGACCACCTTGGCGTAGATGTCCCAGCCCTTGTGCCGACGGTTGTCCTGCCACACGTATACTATCCTGTCCCCGCCCGCGGCCACCGAGTTGTAGTTCGCGGCCTGGTAGTTGAAGCAGAAGAGGTCCGGATCGTTCACCTGAACCTTGCGGCTCCAGGGCGTACCGTCCGGGTGGTAATACACCGCCGAAACGTCAGGGTTGTCCGTGGAGTTGGAGTAATCCGTCCCATAGACCAAGAAGCCCCCCTGGGGCAAAGCAGCCACGCTTATATCATTGTGGCCGCCCAGAAGGATACCCGTATTTTTGTTTTCTCCGAGTTTCTCTCCATGAGCATCGTAGAACTGAACAAGACCATAAGCCGAGTCCGCCCACGCAACGCAGATGGTTCCCTCGTCGTCTACGGCAATGGCAGGTTTCTGTGCAACGCCACTAGGAGCCTCGTTAATCCGAACCGTATCACCCAGGGGCTTGCCTGACGAGTTGAAGCGCTGCATCATGATCCCGAACTTCTCCTTCCACGCCGTGACGAAGCTGTTGTCGTCCTTAAGAAAGATTGCATGCGGAATGTAACCAAAACCAGAGACGACCGGAACGCCGAACAACACAGGCGTCGCGTCAATTGCAAGATTATCCTTGTCGAAGCGCCTGGCCTTGAGCGTGTTAGAGCCTTGTACCGTATCGTTCCATATCACGGCGAACGCGCCCTTGCGGTTCACGGAGACGTCGCAGCAAGTATTAAAGAAATTTCCCGCACAGCTGACCAGTTTTTCGTTCCCTGAAGGATAACCATATTTCGTGTAGCGCTGAACACATATCTGCTGAGGGTCGGAGGCGCGCTTAAAAACCAGGACGAAATCCCCGCTCTTGCGGTTCATGCTCGCGCGAGCATAGTATTGGGGCACCAATCTCGAAACACCGGAGGTGTCCTTCAAAGGCAAGGCGTCGCCCAGCGAGTCGCCGTCGGCGGAAAACCTGCGGCAGTAGGCCGGGGCATGGTACCAGTCCTCACTCCAAAGCGCGGTAAAGTTGCCTTCATCGTCGGCTAGAACCTGCGAGTATACTTCGTTGACGGAACTCTCGTCGTCTGATATCTTAATCTCATTACCCAGCATCGAGCCGTAAACCATTCCGCGGCGGCCGAGCATCTCGTAAAAACCGTTCCTCTGTCTTGAATAAACGGCCATCCACTGGTCGGCATTGAGCGCAAGCGCCTTGAGCATGCAGCCCTCCTCCCAGTCCTCGCTCAATGTCAACTCGGGGCCCCTCGGCGAGCCGTCGGCAAGGAAATTCTGCAGATAGGTCACCAGCTTGCCTGTACGCTCGTCGCTCCAGGCAACGGTGAAGCTTCCGTCCCAGCCGACAACCATCTGGTGAGGGGAGATGCTCGTGAGATTTGAGTACAACTTGTAAATGATCTTCACATCACCGCTTGCCGTGCCGTCCCAGGAATAGGTTCTGTAATAGAGAGCATAGGGAACGAGCTGAGAGGCTATATCCCGGACTACCCATGAAAGCACAAACATACCCGCATGGTCGCATCCAACCGCTAAAGAATTCACGAAGGGTGGGAAAAGTTCGTTTGAGAATTCGGCAACCTGAAACACCCCACCGCGAGGGTCGCCGTTGGGTTTGTAACAGCAAGCTTTTATTCTCGTTGTCTGGTCCGATCCTGAACCGTTGCGGTACCATGTGACGATAACGGCGCCGTTGGATGCTATCGCGACGCACGGCTTAATGTTGGGATCATCGACCGTCGCGACTTCCGCGACCTGATACTTCACCTTGCCGTTCGCGTCGAATACTATTAACCCTATAACCGGCTGCGGATCGCGCCAGGTTATCGCAAACTCGCCCGAGGGATTCATGGCCAGATTCGCTTCGGAGGTTCGACCGATAGCAAACAGCAAGGTGTCTTTCATGAGCAGTTCGCCTGAGGGTGATACCTTGCGCAGCCAGAACTCGCCCGAATCGCCTGCCGCGCGCCAAAGAACCACTGTATTCCCCGCACTGTCCGAGGCGGCGCAAACCAGGACCTGGCTTTTGCGAGTCGAATCGGAAGTTATCATGCGGTTGCCGCCTGAGGGAACGAGCGAAGTCGAAAGAAACTGACCGTAGAGATCCTCCTCGCTCTCGCGTGCGTTGCGTGTGTCCTCCCACACGACAAACCAGCCATGCGGCAAAGCTGCGACCGTCGCAATGTCCTTGGTGCATTTGTTGGGAGAACCGGGGTTCACGAGGAAATCATCCTTTACAACCCCGCCGGTCAAAAGAATCGCCAGCGCCAAACCCAAAATACTCATTTTCTCCTCCTTCCCCGTCCAGGGGGAAGCACTTAACCTCTCAGTAATCTATCCAAGCCCTCGACGACACGAGCCAGGGGCTGTTTATAGTTCCAGAACCACCATCGCCCGCCCTATCTCACGAGCACAACCTTTTGCCACCCCAGGAGAGTACCCGGTACTCTCCCGGGGACCCCTTTCTACTTCACTAAAACTATCTTAGCCGGAGTCATCTTCAAGTCATCAGGCATTATGAAGTACACACCCGGCCCGAAGCTCTCGCCCCACACGGCCGTACCCGTTGTCGCCGCCGACCGTATCTCACCAACCCTTCTACCTGAAGCGTCGAACACCGAGGCGTGGAAGCCGCCAGGGCAGTTCGTGTACCTCAGCGTGACGGTCGCACCGACCGTCGTGACCGCCTCGAAGTCGAGGGGAGGAGGGGGTGTTACGGGCTCAACTACCCCCGGCACCTCAAGATCGACCACCTTCGCGTAGACGTCCCAGCCCTTGTGACGCCGGTTGTCCTGCCACACGTATACTATCCTGTTCCCGCCCGCGGCCACCGAGTTGTAGTTCGCGGCCTGGTAGTTGAAGCAGAAGAGGTCCGGATCGTTCACCTGAACCTTGCGGCTCCAGGGCGTGCCGTCCGAGTGGTAATAGATCGCCGAGACCTCCGGGTCATTTCCGAGTTCGGAATAATCCGTTCCGTAAACCACGAAGCCATCGCCGGGCAGGGCTGCGACGTTGACGGCGTCGTGGTTGGTTGCCTGGGAAGAATCCAGAAGAAAAAGTCCGGTGTTTTTATTCGACCCGAGCCTCGAACCGGATGCGTCGAAAAACTGTGCAAAGACGCAGCCGGTGACCGAGTCGGGCCAGACGACGCAGAAGTTCCCCTCATCATCCGCGGCCATGGCCAGAGTTTTCTTGTCCCAGGTAGCCAGGTCGTTTACCTTGAGCGCTTCTCCAAGAGGTTTCCCGGAGGAGTTGAAACGCTGCACGTCAATCAAGCCCTTCTTTTCCTTCCATGCGACTATGAAACCGCCGCCATCGGCAAGGCTGACAGCAGGGGAAACGTACTGAATGTTGGTTTTTACCACTATCGGCGAAGCGTCTATCGCGGCATCGTATTTGTCGAAGCGTTTCACGAAAAGCGTCGACTGATCGGCCCATACGGCGGCATATGCACCCTTGCGGTTCATAGAAACGCCGAAGAAGGAACCCGCATATTTTTTATCCAATTCGCCTATTACTTTCACGTTACCAGAAGGATAACCTGCGGATGTGTAACGTTGGCAACGAAACTCGGGCGGATTGCTGCGCTCCCAGGCAATCACGAATTCCCCGCTCTTGCGGTTTATGCTCGCAAGGGCTGAGTAATTGGGGTAGAGTCTGTTGATACCCGAGGAGTCCGTTATCGCCTGGGCGCCGGCCTTGGGCTCACCGTCTTTCGTGAACCTCGCGAACCAGGCCGGGCCCTTGGACCAGTCTTCGCACCAGAGAACGGTAAAGTTGCCCTCATCGTCTGCAAGAACCTGCGGGTACACTTCGTTGATGGAGCTCTCGTCGTCGTTTATCGCCACCTCAGCGCCCAGCATCGAGCCGTAAACCATTCCGCGGCGACCGAGCATCTCGTAAAGGCCTCCTCTCTGTCTGGAATAAACGGCCATCCACTGGTCCGCATTGAGCGCAAGCGCCCTGAGAATGCAGTTATCTTCGGGACTTTCCTCGCTTACGGTCAACTCAGGTCCCCTGAGAGAGCCGTCCGCGTTGAAATTCTGAAGGTAGACGCGATGAACACCGGTGCGCGCGTCGCTCCAGGCAACGGTAAAGCTGCCGTCCCAGCCCACGACCATCTTGTGAGCGGTGATGGACGTGACTGCGGAATTCATCTTGTAAATTATCTTCGCCGGTCCAGTGGCCGAACCGTCCCACGAATAGCTTCTCGAGTAAAGGGCGTAGGGGTTGAGTGAAATGGGATCCCAGAGAACCCATGAGAGGATGAACTTGCCCGCATGATCGCTACCCACATCCACGGAGACCATTTGCGGGGTTGAGATGGGATTTACATAACCTGCGACCTTGAACCAGTCGCCCCGGGGGGTGCCTGAGGGTCTGTAAGTGCGGGCACAAACCATAACCGTATCCGATATCTCGGTGCTCCAGGCGGCTATGACCGCTCCATTCGATGCGATCGCGACCCTTAAATTCAGACCGGAGCCCTCAATGACGTGCTGCACCTCTCCATTTGCCGTGCCATCCTCGTTAAACTTCAAGAGTCCCACATAGCCTGCGTCCTGCCACAAAATCACGTATTCGCCCGAGCTGTTCATCGCCATGGTCGCTTCTTTGTCCGACCCCACGGCAAAAAGCATGGTATCTTTTCCTGTCGGCACGCCTGAGGGCGAAACCCTTCGCAGCCAATACTCGCCTGCTGCTCCTCCGGCTCGCCACAGCACTACCATGTTGCCGGCGCTGTCTGAAGCCGCGCACACTATCTCCTGTCCGGGGTGCATCGAATCGGAGGTAACCATCAGGTTGATACCTGAGGGGACAAGCGATGTAGAAAGATACTGACCGAAAAGATCCCTGTTGCTCTCTCTCGCGTTTCGTGTGTCCTCCCATACGACAAACCAGCCCTGAGGCGACGGAGCTATAGTCGCATTGCCTTTGGTGCACTTGTCTGGTGAATCGGGATTGACGAGGAAATCGTCCTTTACCACTCCACCGGTCAAAAGAACCGTCAACGTTAAAACCAAGAAGCTCATTTTCTCCTCCTTCCCCTTCAGGGGAATTCTTGGTTAACGTAATAAGTATAGGCCGGAGAGAAAGCCAGTCAAGCCCCAAAATCGACGAAAAGATACTGCCCAGTATAGCAAAATATCATCTTTGTATGCGGGCGTTTCCTTCCGCCTTATGCCGTAGTTCATCGCTTCCTTTGTCCCTCCTCCACCTCCCCTCAGCCCTCCTCAGCCCTCCTCAGCCCCCCTCAGCCCCCTCAGGCCTCCTCAGGTTCCCTCAGATCCTTCGGCCCTCCCCTGCGGCCAGACTCTTCCTTTCTCTTCTCAATACTTGAATGGGCTTGACAAATTTCTCATAATGACTAATATCTCTGTGGATTTGTGTTGGGCAGGAGTAGTTATGAGCAGGGCTTGATACCTTCCAGCCGGGTTTGATTTGTAGTATCGGACTGCCGGGCGCGTCGAAAGAATCATTATGTGACGCATACATGAGGGGTATACAGGGCCGCTCAAGAACAAGAAGATAAGGATAACACAGGTTAATACGTTTTGGTTCTAACGAAAGGGCTTGGCATCATAAAAGATAGCAACTCAATCCTGGGCAGTTTCTCCAACAGGATAACTCGAGGAGGTTCTATTGGCCGGGGTTAGAGGCAATTCCTTTGCCACGATAAACCGCTGGCTTTCGAAGCGGCTCGCGGGCGAGGATTACGACGATCTCCTGGCAAACATGCGTCAGCCGGTCGCAAAAATCCTCACGAGACCCGAGGGCTGGTCCTGGTATCCCCTTGAATACCTCTCCGAGATACTCGAAAACATCCACACATCCATCGCGTCGGTCAACGGCGAAGAAATCGAAAGCCTGGGCTGCTTCCTTGCCGAGGAGGACCTGGGCGGCGTCCCTAAAGTCAACGGGTCGCGTCTTCCAATGCCCAGGGTTCTTGCCCGCATACCCTTTCTCTGGTCGCGCTCCATGGACTGCGGCGACTTTAACATCATCCAGATCAGTGAGAGTGAAAACAAGGCCTCGCTCTCGCTTTCGGGCTACAACGGCGGCATCATGCACTGCGATCTTATCCGCTCCTGGCTCAAGCGGTGTTTTGAACTCCTCAGCGGTGCCGTTGTAACGGTCACCGAATCAGCTTGCCGCTACAAGAACGCCGGCTCGACTTGCACCTGGGATATCTCCTGGGAAACTCCCTGAACCTTATCCCTGAAGAGGACTCTTTCAACACAAACGAACCGCATTGAATCCTCCCCCTCCCCTGGTAAGTGACCGGTCTTAAACAGATACGCATTTCGTTCCGGGCAAAAGAGCTCTCTGTCGCAGCGCAGGGGGCGCCATCGAAGGCGCGCAAGCTTCCCGTCGAGTTCTGAATCCCCGCATTGCTCAATCGCCTGAACGGTTTCGGCTTAAACCCTCTCGCCAGCCGGTTCTTGACAAATTGGCATCAAGGAGTTATTATTAACAATAACAAACCACCCTAATCAGGAAGGAGGTTTATAATGAGGTTTTTGGTGCTTTTAGTTCTGGCAGGGATGACCGCCGCGGCCGCGGAAGAGGCGGTGGTCGATTGGCAAAGGACCTATGATTCAGGTAAAAAAGACGATGTGGCGGACGTTGCCGTTGACGGCTGGGGCAACATTTACGTCGCGGGCACAACCAGCGATGACGGCATAAACTCCGATTTCCTCATCCTCAAGTACGACAAATACGGCGGGCTGGCCTGGGACACGACCTACGACTCGGGCAATGAGGATTACGCCTACGGAGTCGCCACCGATCCCGAGGGTAACGTGTTTGTCTCAGGGTACTCGCTCGTCGACACCGACCAGGATTTTCGTCTCGTAAAGCTCGACTCCACGGGCAGGCTGCTCTGGACCCGAAACTACAACCTCGGTTATGACAGGGCGGCAAAGGTCGCGGTGGACGGCGCCGGAGCGCCCTGCATTGCCGGGTACTCGACCGTCGGTTCCGACGGGCGTTTCCTTACGGTCAAGTTTACTAAGGACGGCAGCTTTCTCTGGTACAAGGACTACGGGGCAAATGCCGACGATCATGCGATGAGCGTCTGCTCCGATGGCCCTAACAATTTTCTGGTCGCGGGTTATTCTCGCAAGGGAGCGTCTACCTTCGACATGCGCGTAATAAAGTACGACGCATCGGGCAACGAGAAGCTTAATAAGACTTACGACATGGGAATATCCGAGTTCGCAACGGGCGTCGCGGCGGACTCGGCCGGCAACATATATCTTACCGGTTACGTCCCCGGCAGTGATTTTCTGACGGTAAAACTCAGCCCGGTGGGCAGCGAGAGCTGGGCAACGGTCTACAATCCAGGCAACGAGGCCAGGGACATTGCCCTTGACCGGCAGGGTAACGTGTACGTCGTGGGTGAGTACAAATCGGGGGCCGACTACGATTTCACAACGATTAAGTATTCGAACGGGGGAATATTCCAGTGGGAAATCAGCGCAGGCGTCTACGCCCCGCGAGGGCTTTCGGGGGTCGCACTCGATTCGGACGGCGGCGTTTTTGCAGCGGGACCTTCTTTCAACGGCAGCAATGTCGATTTCACGCTAATCAAGTACAGTCAAATCTCGGGTGTCGCAGAGCCGGACCCCTCTGCCGCGCTCCCTTCGCTTGTGCTCATCTCGACCCACGGTTCCTCGGCAACTCTCGCTTACACGCTCGCTCGCGATGAACGCGCCACTCTCTCCTTCTACTCCTGCGCCGGCGCCCTGGTCACGTCCCCCGTCCCCCTCTCAGCCTGCCAGGGTACCTACACCTGGGACGCAAGCCGCCTATCCCGGGGGGTCTACTTCGCAAGGCTCGACTCGCCTCAAGGCTCTCGAACGGTAAAGGTCGTAATCCTGACCAACTCATAAAAACAAGAGGTGTTTTTTTGGCGACCCCTTTTTGCCCCTCCCCCGACTAAAGGGGTCCTTAAAAAAGTCGGTGCGGCTTTTTTTGGGGGGGGGGTAAAGATGCAGGAAAAAAAACCAACATCAAGTCAGGCTTCCGGTTTACATCTTCCTCCCCTCTTGACAAATGTTCACAACTGCATATCATAAAAAAGGTTAAATCGAAAAGAATGGAAGGAGGTTTCCAATGAAATACACCCGTAACACCCGTAACCCCAAATCAATCGTCCTCGCGGTAATGCTGCCCGCAATCCTCACAGCTTCCTGGCAGAAGCTCAACATACCAACGGATGAGGGTTTTGTAGCCGTATGTGCGCTCAACGAGCAAATCATCTTTGTTTCTGGAGACGCAGGTCTCTGGAAGACCTTTGATGGCACGAGTTGGGTAATAGATAGCGGTTATCAGTCAAGCATGATCTATTTTGTCAATGACACCTTGGGGTTCCTTTGGGGCAGTATTATAACGATTGATGGAGGAAAAACCTGGGTTAAAGGCGATACCGTAAACGGCACCGTTGGTCCAATCTCCTTCCCTAAAGGCCAAAGTGTTATCGGTTACGGCTTGGGTTACGACCATGTGAGCAAGACCACGGACGGCGGCTGGCATTGGAGTGAGCTTTCTCCGTTTCCCGATGTTTACCCCGGGTTTGACGAGCATGTTAATCCAAAGCATATCTGTTTTCCTTCGGACCCGGACACTGGCTACGTGACTGCAGAGTGCGTGAAAAAGGTGGATGATTCTACCTTCGAGCCTCGTATGAGCTACTTCAAGACCACGGATGGAGGCCAAAGCTGGGTGATTAACGAAGAAGTATTATACGACGATCACTTCAATTCCTATCTTGTTGATTTCCCCGAGAACGCAAGCGTGGGCTATATGTCAGGCAGCTACCTGCAAGGTACAACATGGATTGGTTGTCTCTACAAGACCGTCAACGGCGGAGCCACCTGGGACACGATATTAGTTGATACCTCGATGTCGATGAATGATATGAGTTTTCCAGAAAACGATCAAGTTGGCTATGTCATTGGTAGTAATAAGGCATATAAGACCGTCAATGCTGGCGAGACATGGAGAAAACTCGAGTTCGGTCAAGATACAATTTTGCATAACTGTCACTTTGTCGATAACAAATTGGGCTTCATCACTGGTATTAAAAACGTCGATGTTTGTTTGATGCCTTTCGATCCCGGCTTCGTTCTCAAGACAATCGACGGGTTGATAGGTATAGCCGAGGAGAATTGGGTTGACGTGAAGCCGCAGCTAATCGAGTTGAGCACGACCGCTTTCTTTTCGAACGAACTTAAGGTAAGCTACAGCTCAAAATCGCCGGGTTATCTCCAGGCAAGTGTCTTTGACGCCTCGGGCCGCCAGGTTCGCTCGCTCGAGGGGCAGAACGTCTCAGGCCCCGGAACTATCTCCTTGCCATGCTCGAGTATTTCCGCGGGCGTCTACTTCGTGAGGGTGGAGTTTCGCTCCACCGGGGGGAATCAAGGCAAGACGCTACGAACCGTAAAGATTCAGTAACCAACCCTAAATAATCACTCCGTGCTTCTTTGGGGACCCCCTCCTCTGACAGGCAAAAGAGAAGCGCAATAACGCATCCATCTCGGGCAGGTCGCATGCACTAATGCCTTTTCCGGAGGCTGTTTTCTTAACAACTCTCTTGGCCTGTAAAGGGAGATCCACGGGCCATGCGGTCGGTCACATATGCCCGACTTGACGCGGCTTAAGACGTTACTATAATCTATGTGGAGCCCATGAAAATCTGAAACTACAGATCCATGTGCGTTGAGCACGAGGCAGCCCTGTTCCTGCCTGGGTTACATTGTGCTCAAGAGGAGGAGCTAATGTCCGAAATAAAGGGCAACTCTCTGGTAGCAATAAACAACTGGCTTGTGGAGCATTTGAAGGGTAAGTATTTCGAATTCCTGAGCCGTATGCGCGAACCGGTGGCGCGCACACTCACCGACACCCGGGGGTGGGCATGGTACCCCGTGGCCTACCTCGTAGAAATTTACAACAAGATATCCGAGGAACTCGGCAACGACAACGGATGCAAGCAAGTGCTCGACGAACTCGGCCGGTATATCGCCGAAGCCGATCTTGCGAACCTTTCAAAGGACGACTGCAGGTTCCTGCCCATGCCGCGCGTGCTGGCAAGGCTGCCCGGGTTGTGGTCACGCTGCAAGAACTGCGGCCAGCTGGAGGTGCTGAAGGTTGACCCCAAGAGCGGCACGGCCGAACTCGTTCTTACGGGCTGCGGCGGCGGGCCAATGCACCAGGAGGTCGTCCGCGCCTGGCTCGAGAAAGTGATGGGCCTCATCGGGAACTGCAAGCTCAACCTCGAGGGGATGAGCTACCCCTGGGAGGCGGGCGACGAGGTCTACTACTGGAGGGTCGATTGGAAATAACCCGTAACAAACTTCTCCCAATTAAAACCCCGGAGAGGTTTTTATTGGGGCCCCTTATAGACCCCAAAAGAAAGTGTGAATGTTTTTACTGGGCCTTCTTTCTCATCTCGAAAAAAGGCCATTCCTAACCTCTTTAACTTCCCTTCCCTCTTCCCTAAAGGGTTGGGAGGAGCTTTTTGAGTACCCCTTAATGATCGCGTTGTGAACCGCTGTTGCTCTGGAGACACATAAGGTGTTCTCTTGGGGGCTCCGTATCGACTCCAAAGGAAAACGTTAAGGATTATATTTGGAAACCCTAAAAACGGTAAAGGTGAAATGTCGTAAATGTATCCGCGTAGTTAAATTGTTTGCGCCCGGCCTCCCCCGGAGGCCACCAATGCCATTCAAAAGTTAATTGGCGGAAGTACATCCACCCCTGGTGGGTCACTTGCGTCCGGCCTCCCCTGGAGGCCATTTTCCTTGACAACCTCCTCCTCCTCACCTATAATCGTCCCGACAACTTGTAGTAAAGGCGGAGGCCAGGGAAGGCCGTGAGAATCGGCCGCGGTGCCGCCACTGTGATCCGGAAACTGCGTTTCCCCCGGGTACCTCTCCTTCATGGAGAGCCACGGGTCGATCGAAACAAGGGACCATCCCTCGTTTCTCAAGTCACTTTCTGCCCAAAGCAGATGGGAAGGCTGGAGACGCAGCCAAGCCGGTAAGCCAGGAGACCTATCCGCCACTATCCCGCATCATCCATTCCGGGCCAGGATGGAGATGTGGTTATCCTCTTATCTTACAACCTGGAGGTTCATCATGCTTAAGGCCCTCATTATTACGTTAATCTTAAGCCGGAGCCAGGCGCCAGCGGCGGATACCGCCCTTTCAACACATCCCGAAAGAGACGGGCTCCCAATGGTTGCGGTAAAGGCAACTAGGGCGGATACCGCTCTTCCCGGCATTCCGGCGCTTCCTGCCGTTCCCGGGATGGTGGAGCTTCCCGAGGTCGTGGTAACGGCAACGAGGCTCTCCATGCCCGCATCCCTTTCCCCGTGGCCGGTCGAGGTAATCCGTCCCGCCGGTAGTATGGAGCTTTCCGGAGCACTCAGGCAGAGCGCCTCTAGCGACGTGCGCGCGTACGGACTCGAAGGTCAGCCTGCCTACTTTTTCCTCGGGGGCGTGACCTCGACCCGCGTGCTGGTGCTTGCAGACGGGGTTCCGCTCAACTCCCGGACCAACGGCGTTATCGATCTCGGAATGCTCGCTCTCTCTCCGGGCTCCCGCATCGAGCTCGTTCGCGGGCCGCTCTCCGCGCTCTACGGCTCGGCCGCCATAGGAGGGGTCATCAACGTCATTCCCTCATTCGACGAAGGGTTATCCGCATCTCTCGGACTGGACAGGCTCCTCGGCCTAGAGGCACAGGCGTCCGGGTCGCACAGGTTCGGTCCCTTGGCAGCCAGGCTTTCCGCATCCTGCCTCTCCTCTCCGGGAATTCGCAGCAACGATTCCACTCAGCGCTACAATGCGGACGCCGGGCTCGAACTCAAGCTCAAAAACGGCCTTACGCTGGGTGCTGGTCTCGGCTTCACCGACCGCGGCATCGGCGTTCCGGGACCCCAGCCCGACACGTCTCTCGGAATCCCCCGCTTCGGGGACGCGCTCTCCACCTCCCTCTACGACAAGGAACACGACGACCTCCTCTCCTCAAACCTCAAGGCCTCCTGGAACCCGGTCCCCGGCTTTTCCTCTGCCCTTAAGCTCTACGGATTGTCGCAGACGGTCATATATGATCAAAGATATGTAAGTTACAATCCTGACTGGACCGAGTACGTCGCTCTCGAGAATGACCGCTACCTTGACTCGAAGCTCGGGGCCGACCTCCTACTCAGCTCGAAACTCGCATTTCTCAACCTCGCTGCCGGCATAAACGTCGAACGTGAAGGGGTCAACGTCTCGAACGTCAGTCGCGACAGCGCCACGCTCGACACAACGTCAAATATTACGTGGGATGCGTCCGATATCCATCTCGGTTCCTGGGTCGAGGGAATCGCAGAACTCGGCATCTTCACCCCCTCGCTTGCCTTGCGGCTCGACTGGTCGCCGCAGTATGATGCCGCACTCTCGCCCGAGGCTGGACTCGCTGTAACCCTCATACCAGAGCGCCTTAAGCTCTCGGCAGCATACGGGCAGGCGTTCCGGGCACCAACGTTCAATGACCTTTACTGGCCGTGGATGGGTGACTCCACCCTCAAGCCCGAGCACGGGCAGACCGCAACCCTTGCCGCCGATGCACAACTCCTCCACTTTCTGTCATTTACAGCTTCAGGTTCGTGGAAGAATATAAGAGACATGATTTCATGGCTTCCCGACTCCGCGGGCGTCTGGAAGGCGACCAACGTGGACAGGGTGCAAATCCTCGGAACCGACGCGACTCTTAAACTTAGAGTCGCCGACAGCCTCCTCCTTGTTTCCCTCGGCGCCGCCTACAACCACGCACAGGAGACGCGCACCATCGTAACTTACTCAGATGCCACTGGAACCCAGACCTCGGTCGTAACGCGGCAAGCGGCCTTCATTCCGCCGCTTATGCTCAAGGGCAGCATCACCCTCCGGGCATGGAAGGGCGGCAAGTTATCCACCTCAGCGACTTGGACCTCATCACGTGTCAACTACTACTCCGACTACTCGGCCTGGCCGGAAGTGGGCGTGCTCACAAAAGCCATAAATCCGTCATTTAAGCTCGACGCCTCCGTATCCCAGACGTTCCTCAAGCTCCTCACGCTCGAGGCGGGCGTTTCAAACATCCTCGATGACCGAACCGCGGAGCAGTTCGGAACCTATTACACCGATCTCAACTATCCCACATCCGGCCGCAACTTGTACGCAAAGCTCTCAGTCAGTTACAGGTAATTGATATACCCCGGGAGAACACCTCGTGTTTTCCCGGGGCCTCCTTTACTCACTCCAAAAAACGGGGTAAAAAAGCTGGTCAAAAGTGGGACAAAAGATGGACAAAACAGGGATTTTTGGGTAAAAAAAGGGTAGATTTCAGGCCAAATTGAGGCAAAAAACTACGTTCAAACGATAGCAGTTTGATTTTGATAGCGGGATTAATTTTTTAAGAAACTGGAATGTCATTGCGAGGGTGCTTCGAGCAACCGAAGCAATCTATTCACGGAGTGAATGCTCCTTTAATTGGGAGAAGTGGATTGAGCCATGAGATTGCGTCGCTGGCCAGAGGCCGTCTCGCAAGGACACTGGGGAGGACAACCGTAGGGGGGTCGAGGTTAGCGCCTCAGGCGTTCGCTGCACGTCAGGTCGGCCCGCACAGCCGTCTGTCATTCTGAGGAGCAACGAAGTTGCGACGTGAGAATCTCTTTTATGATCTGCCAACACCTTTGGCGTCGGTGTTCAATATGATGGGACATTTCATTTGTTCATCACATTTCTATTAATTCCATATTTATTAAGCCAGATAGTGACATTTGAAACCATCCAACGATTAAAAGGGTTTTCTAAGGAGGGATCAAGAGATTTTAGGCTTTGAAAAACAGCAATTATATTACTACAGGTAGTGAAGCTTAACGAAGCCATAACATTTAATACGAAGCGAACTTTATTCAAATCTAGAAAAGGCCCCCAATAGATGAAGTGGCCTTCATCGACCATAAGCATTTTCTTAATCCCATTCCACGTGGGATGGATGCCTAATGTGGATAAATATCCGTAGAGGACCCTTGCACCCTCAGCAATGCCCTTTGAATGTTCGTCTTCATTTTCTTCCAAGAACTTGCGTATTTCTCCAGGGGAGTATTCTTTTCCGTTCTTCCATTTTTGAATTGCCGATGTATTTATCGAAAACATTTTTAGAAGCAAGGAGCTTTCATCAATATCCCTTGCGATCATTAGTGAAGCTTGATAAAATCCCGAGAGAACTAAACTCAAAGATACTGCAAGATCATTGTGTATCCTTGAAATAAGTACCTGGACAACCAGCTCGTCGTCAGTTTTGTGTTTTCGATCAATACCTATCTTTTTAATCCAATCAATGGATTCATTCAGAACCTTCAAATGATCTCTGCACTCCTCGTCAGTGCCAATAGCCACAAGGATTTGCTCGCGCATCTTTTTCTCGGCTTCCAATATGCTCGCAAGTTTTTCCGGCAAGGGTGGGACTATTGCCATTTTCTTCCTCCTCTTTTTCGGTTCAGGTTATAGTATATTGCGAGTTGGGAAAGTCAATGCTTATCGGCAAATGGACGGGTGTCGTAGAAATAAAAAAAGGAACATTCCCTGCGGGAATAGATTGCTTCGGTTGCTCGAAGCAACCTCGCAATGACACTATGTTTTATGGGGTCAAGATCAGATACTGGAAGAGCTTTCTGCGCTCCTCCTCGGGCAGGAGGGAGTAGTGCGAGAAGTGCATGGCGAACGATGCGCGGCCCTGGCTGCGCGAGCGCAGGTTGGTCGCGTAGCCGAAGCTCTCGGCCAGGGGCAGGAAGCCCTTGATGAGCTTCTGTCCCTTGATGTCTTCGAGCTGCTCGATCTTTCCTCGTCTCGAGCCCAGGTCCGATATGATGTCACCCAGGTACTCCTCGGGCGTGATTATCTCAAGGTCCATTATCGGCTCGAGAAGCGCGGGCGAGGCCTGTTCGTATGCGTCGCGGAATGCCTGAGCGGCGGCTGCCTTGAAGGCGATGTCGGAGGCCTCCTCCTCCCTGAACTCCACGTCGGTTACGGTCACGCGCATGTTGGTCACGGGATACCCGAGAAGGGGCCCGGCGGTGAAGGAGTCCGAAAGGCTCTGTTCGATAGCCTGCAGGAACTCCCGGGGCAGCTCGCTCCGCAAACGAATCTTGACGTCCTTGCCGCCCTCGTGCGGCTCGACCTTCACCGTCACGGCGGCGTAGTGATTTTTTGTGCCTATCGCCCTCGCGAACACGGCCTTGCGCTCGATCTTCTCGGTCACGGTCTCCCTGTATGATACCTGGGGCTTGCCCACGCGCACGGGCACGCGGAACTCGCGCTGCAACCTGTCCGCCAGTATCTCCAGATGCAGTTCGCCCATGCCGGAGATGAGCGTCTGGCCTGTCTCGGGATCGATGCGGACGCCGAAGGTCGGGTCCTCCAGCTGCAATATCTCGAGCGCTCTTCCGAGCTTTGCCTCGTCGGCCTTGGTGTGAGGCTCAACCGCCTGGTGGATGACGGGTTCGGGGAAGCGCATGGCCTCGTATGCTATCGGGTGCTTCTGGTCGGAGAGCGTTGAGCCTGTCGAGACGTGTCGCAGTCCGGATATCAACCCGATCTCGCCCGCCTGGAGCGTCGCGACTTCCTCGAAGTGGTTGGCGTGCGGAAGGAAGAGCTTCTGCGCGCGCGAACGTTTTGCGCCTGGGAAACCAAGCACCGTCTCTCCCTGCTTGAGCGTCCCCGAGTAGACCCTCGTGAACGCCAGAGGTCCCATGTGCTGGTCGTAGGCAAGCTTGAACACGAGGCCGGAGAAGGGCTCCCCGGACAGGGGCTTGCGAATCTCGACTTTCGCCTCGTCTTCCGGATCGTGCCCGGCAAGCGGCGGCACGTCGAGGGGGGAGGGGAGGTAGTCAATGATGGCGTCCAGCAAGGGCTGCACGCCCTTGTTCTTGAGGGCCGATCCGCAGAGCACGGGCACTATTTTGCCCTCAAGGGTCAACCGCCTCAACGCTTTCTTGAGCGGTGCCGACTCGCTCTTGCGGCCGGCGAGAAAATCTTCTAAAATCTCCTCTTCCACCTCGCTCGCCTCGTTGACGAGGCGCTCGCGCCAGCGCCTGGCCTCCTCCACCAGCTCCCCGGGAATTTCCTCCACTATGTACTCCGCTCCCAGAGTCTCGTCCTTCCAGCGCAGCGCCTTCCACTCGACTAAATCCACTATACCCTTGAACCCCTGCTCTGCGCCCCACGGGATCTGGACGGGCACGGGCTTCTGCGAAAAGCGCGCCTGCATCATGTCGACGACGCGCTCGAAATCCGCAGCCACGCGGTCCATCTTGTTTACGAGCGCTATCCTTGGAATATGATACCTGTCCGCCTGGTGCCACACGGTCTCCGACTGTGGCTCGACGCCCGCGACCGCGTCGAAGATGACCACAGCGCCGTCGAGAACCTTGAGCGAGCGTTCCACCTCGATAGTGAAATCGACGTGGCCGGGAGTATCAATCACGTTGATGCGGAAATCTTTCCAGTACACAATCGTCGCCGCGGACGTAATGGTGATGCCCCTTTCACGCTCCTGCTGCATCCAGTCCATGGTGGTCGAACCCTCGTCCACCTCGCCCATCTTGTGAATCCTCTTTGCGTAGTAGAGAATCCTCTCCGTAGTAGTGGTTTTTCCGGCGTCTATATGCGCGGCTATGCCTATGTTTCGAAGCTTTAAAAGGTCCATTGTCGGATTAACGGGCTATTTCCTTGGCTATTTCCTTGAGGATGCCTGCGGATTTCATCCGGTCCGAAGGCAGGCAGGTCATGGTTTTGGTGTTGCGAACCTCCACCGAAACCTTTATCTCAGGTTTTGTCGGGTCCGTATTGATGACGAACGCCGGACCGGTGACCCGCTCTCTTAAAAGCGAAAGCGCAAAATTAAGATTGGCAACTTCCTCCTCCACTCCCGAATTCGCGAGAAGTATGATTCCCTGCACCTTTGCCACGAACGTCTGCCAGAGGGGCGCGAAGCGCTTGGCTCCCGGAAGCCCGTAGAGGTTGAACTGGTAAGGGCCTATCACCACCTTGCCGAAATTTAAAACCTTGTCCTCCGATTTAAGGGAGTCCTCCTCACCCGAAACGGTGTGGATGAAGATGTTTCGGGAATCCCTGTCGGTGCCTATAACGACAAGATTGAATACGTGCGTAATGGCCTGCGGCTTTAGCTCATCCCCGCCTGCCTCCTCGATATCCGCGCGCTGGCCCAGCTCCGCCACTCCCGCCGAAATCATCGTCTTGAGAACCTCGAGGGTTCCGAAATCGGAGAAAGGGCTTTCCGTAAGCAGCTGGCGCACCGTCAGCTTTCCGTCCGCGAGCTCGGCAATGTAACTCTGCTCATCATTGAGCTCCCGTCCGTTGGCATGAATCACCGGGACGGCGTCCAGATTAAGCTCCTGCTTTATTCGCTCCGCCTCGTCCAGCTCCCGCAGCGACTCGAATATCGCCTCGTCGGTCTGGTTCTGTATCGAAGGGATCACTGAAAGACTCTCCGTGAGCTTCACCTTGAAGGTACCCTCGGACCACGAAAGCAGAGTGGGCAGAGCGGCGAGGCCGTGCTTGTTGCGGTAGTTGGCGGCTATGAGTTTTCCGGCGGCAAGGTAAAGGACTCCCTGCTCACCGGAGGATTCCAGATACACCTCGCCCGTCTTCTGGCCGAAGGAGAGCATCTGTAAAAGATCAATAACACCGAGATCCTCGATTCTTCCCGATGTCGCGACCTCGGACTCCTCCGAGCGCTTGAATGTCTCGCGGTAGCGCGCGTAGCGGTCCAGGAGAATTTCCATGCGCGCGAGCAACTCCCTGAACTCGAAGGGTTTCGTGAGATAATCGTCGGCTCCAAGCCTCAATCCTTTTACCTTATCCTGCGTGTCGGCGAGTGCCGAGAGAAATATGAACGGGATATTGCTCAGGTGCTCCGTTCCCCTTATGCGCTCGCAGAGCGCGTAGCCGTCCATTCCGGGCATCATTATGTCGGCAATCACTATGTCTGGCGCGTTTCCCTGCGCCTTCTCGAGCGCGACGTTCGCCGATGACGCCACCGTGACGTCGAAGCCTTGCTCCGAGAGCCTTATCTCCAGGAGATTCAAAAGATGCGGATCGTCGTCAACGACGAGGACTTTGTATGTCGGAACCTTGGCGTTCACGGCTTGTTCCTTGCAGAGGTGCGTTCAAGAACCGCCGCTATATCCGCCGCCACCTGCCGCGTGTCTATGGGTTTGGCTATGAAACCGTCGCACCCGCACGCGTTGACTATCTCCTCGTCATGCCTGTCGGATATTGCCGTGACCGCTATCACCGGTATCTTCTTCAAATCCACATCTCTCTTTATGATTCGGGTCGCCTCGTAGCCGTCCATTCCGGGCAGATGCATGTCCATGAGAATCAAATCGGGTTTGAGTTCCCTTGCCAGCGCTATGCCCTCATCGGCGGTCTGGGCGCATCTTACCACGTGGCCGACCATTTCCAGAAGCACGCGCAGGAGCTCCTGGTTGCCTTCGTTATCCTCAACCACGAGAATGGTGCTCACGACTGTTTCTCCTCGGTCGTCTGGCGGCCCAGGAGCTCGCCGATCTTGCGCCTGAGCGATGTACGATCGAGCTGGGCCTTGGTGAATATATCCCTGATGTTGCGGCCAAGATTGGCGCGGTCTATCTCCGTCAAATCCTTCGCGGTAAACAAAATCACGGGCAGGCTCTTCGTAATCTCATCCGACTCGAGCAGCCGCATGACGTCGAAGCCGTCGAGGTCGGGCATCATCAAATCGAGAACCACGAGGTCGGGTTTCTCCTTGCGCGCCGTCTTTACCCCCTCCACCCCGCTCGCGGCCTTCAGCACCTCGTAGCCGTCAATCTTGAGCATCTCCTCGATGAGACTTATATCCGCGGGATTGTCGTCAATGACGAGCACGCGGTGTGTCTTGCGGCCCTTCTGGGCGAGCCGCTCAATCTTGGACAGGAGTTCGAGTCTTGCGACCGGTTTGACCATGTAGTCCACGGCTCCAAGCGAGAGCCCGAAGCTCTTGTCCTCCACAATCGAAACGACGATTATCGGAATATCCTTTGTCTCCGGAAGCTCCTTTAACCGGTGAAGCACGCGCCAGCCGTCCATCTCGGGAAGAAGAATGTCCAGCGTTATCGCGGCCGGCAGGAGGGTTATTGCCTTGCGCAGCGCCTCCTCCCCAGTCGTTGCGACCTCGACCTTGTAGCCGGCGTCCGCGAGCCACACAGACATGAGATTTGCCGCAAGCTGGTTGTCCTCGACCACGAGAACGGGCTTGTCGGTGGGCGGAGGAAGCTTTTCCTTCAACTCGCCGGCGGCGGCCTCCATTGCCGGAGTCTTGGGCTGCTCGAACTTGACGAACGGGAGCTTTATCGTGAACGTGGAGCCCTTGCCGGGTGCGCTCGAGACGTCAATGGACCCGCCCTGAATCTCAAGAAGCTTCTTTACGAGCGCGAGCCCGAGCCCCGTGCCCTCATATCTTCTTGTGGTAGATGCATCCACCTGATGGAATGCGTCGAAAACCTTTTTTATTTCCTCCTCCTCGATCCCTATCCCCGTGTCCGAGACCGAGACCACCAGCTTGTCACTTATCTTGCCGGCCTTGATGTTCACGTTGCCCTTCTCGGTGAACTTGACCGCGTTGGAAAGGAGGTTGTCTATAATCTGGGCAAGCTTGCGCCGGTCGGTCAACAAAGTCTCCAGAGGCTCAATCTCGACAGTTATCTTTATTCCCTTTCTCTCCGCCAGCACGTTGTATGCCTTCAGGACATCATCCACAATCAGCGCGAGATCGGTCGGTTCGTTGAATATCTCGAGCATACCGGCCTCGAGCCTTGAGAAATCCAGAATGTCGTTCACGAGACGCAGAAGGTGGGTTCCCGACGAGTGTATGATGCTTATATAATGAGATTGCTTTTCGTTAAGACCGCCGACAAGACCGTCCATGAGGAGTTCCGAGAATCCTATTATCGAGTTCAAGGGCGTACGGAGTTCGTGGCTCATGCTTGCTAAAAACTGAGACTTGAGCCTTGCGGTCTCAATAATCTCCTGGGCTCTTTTGTTATCGTCCTGCTTCAACTGGCCTCCTAGGCGAAAAGCATAAAACCGTGGTAGATATGTAGTTTAAGCCGGGTTTAAGAATTGTCAAGATGTAACGTTTCTAAAAAAGCGAAAAATTAAACGAATATCCCGGAAACTTAACACCGTAAAAACTTGCAGCAAATAAACGCTCGAGTCTTTCCCTAGGTGTGTAAAAAAGTGCCTCTTATTTCATCTTCTGTGCCGCGTATATTCATCCTCTATATAATATGTACATACCGCACGAATCATTTTGGGACACTTAAAGCTGTCGGGAACCCCGTTCATCGAGCCCGTCATTTGGACCTGCTGCGGACCCCCTCCCCCCTGTCACTCGACTCTCACCGATCTCCATCGACGAACGCCGGCTTTTACCCTTTGCTGCAAGCTCCTCTAAAAACAAGGTTCATACGCCGTTTAGCTCGCAGCCTTCAAGCCCCTGACGGTACTTAGCGCAGGCCGATTGTATCGGAGACATAATATTAATAGTTCTTGCTTGATTAATGTATTGTTTCTTAAATCGATACCGATTCGATACCTGCCTGTGGGGAGCATGGTCAAGTGGAATGGTGCTTACGAGTATTGACATCCAAAACTTACAGGGGTATACTATCCTTGAATTTGGATCGGTTGTATGAATTCCGGACAGGGGAATCACGCAACCTCCGTCTTAAACCAGGATTTGCACATCAAGGAGGGTAATGCCTGATGGGCAGAAATTCCGGTGCGGCCGAAGGGCCTGTAACCGTCGAAAAAGAAAGGAAAATCAAGGACGTATTCCGCGTGAGGCTTATTCGTGGATTTCTGTTTTGGGGAGTGGTTGCAGGCGCGCTCATGTGGTTTACAGGGACCCTGATCGAGAGCGTCTTCTTTACTTACCGCCCGTATCTCGAGCAGCTGCTTTATCCGGCGACTTATACGCTGGTCGTTCACATCTCATCGTCTTTGATATGCGTCGGTGTGGGTGTCGCACTCGAGCTCGCCCACAAACGCTACCGCAAGAGCCAGAACCGGCGTGCTGAGGAACTATCCACCCTTTTCGAAACCAGCGCGGCGGTATCTTCGACTCTTGATGAGTCCGACCTCAGACAGTTGATTGTCGACAGGGCGGGCGAGCTTTTGCGCGCGGACGGCTGCATCTTTTACGGCTACGACGAGGTTCAAAAAGTGCTTGTGCCCATGGCCACGAGCGTCAACCTTTACCGGGAAGAGATAATGCGGTTCAACGTACCCATGGGCGAGGGAATCACGGGGCGCGCCGCGCTCGAGCGTCGTACGATTCTCGCGAATAAGGTGCATCTCAATCCCGAGGCAAAGCACATTCCGGGTACACCAAACAACCCGACGTCGATTCTTGCGGCACCTCTGGTCTCGGGCAGCGAGTTCCTCGGCGCCATGAGCGTTCTTCGCCTGAGCGAAAGGGATTTCAACGAGCATGACCTGGGCCTTTTCACCCTTTTCGTGAGCCAGGCTTCCGAGGCTGCGGGGCACTCAAGGCTCTTCAGCAGGCTGCGCGAATCGGAGAAGCGTTTCCGCAGCTTTGAAGGTGTGGTCACCGATATGATCTACCGGTACGATACCGGCCGCAAGGATTACGACTTCATCTCTCCTTCCTTCGAGACCATGACCGGATACACCATCGCGGAGATCCGGAAAAACCCGCCGCATTTCTGGGAGAACCTCGTGTACCCAGAGGACGCCCAGAGGGTGAAAGACGAGATCAAGACCCAGCTCTCCACCCGGGGGGGCGACGATTCGTACAACCTTGAATACAGGATCGTAGCCAAGTCGGGTGAGGTGCTTTGCGTGAACGAGCGCGGCAACTTCGAGCTGGACAGGGATGGTAATATAGCGAGCTTTAACGGCGTCGTAAGAGACATAACGGAACGCAAACACACCGAGCTTCTTAGAGAAGTTAAAGCCAGGCTGCTCGAAAAGCTGCGCCAGGCCGGGAGCATCGAGGACTGCCTCAACCGGGGCTGCCAGGCCGTCAGTGAGGCAAGGCTCTTCAAACGCGCGATTTTCACCACGAAGGACGAGAACGGTATGACCACCCACATCGGCCAGACCGGGATAGACCGGGCGCTGCTCGAAGAGATGAACAAAAAGCCGCCTGCTCCGAAAGAGCTGCTTGCGCGCGTCCTCAGGGAAGAGTTCAAGATAAGCCACTCGTACTTTGTAACCGCAGAATCGGGAGCCAACCTGGAGATAGCAAAAACCGGCCGGTATCTCTTGCAAGAGGAATCGTCCGGAGCGGGACCCAACGCCTGGCAAAGGGGAGACGAACTTCTCGTTCCGATGTTCGGTATGGACGGTTCGATGGAGAGTTTCCTTACCGTGGACACGCCTTACAGCGGCGCGCGTCCCGACAAGGCTACGGTGTTATATCTCGAAGACATTGCCGATATTGTGGCACGCCAGATTCACGAGATTGAGAATCTCGAGGCACTCCGGACCTCGGAGGAGCTGAGCAGGACGGTAATTGAGCGTTCTCCTCTGGGGGTCTCAATACGAAACAAAAACGGCAAGCTTTTGAGTGCGAACGAAGCCTGGAAGAAAATCTGGGCTATGCCGGAAGTGGAATACAGGGCGGATTTGAAAAGGGAGAGACAGGAGCTTCACTTTGAAAAAAGGGACTCGTATCTTAAAACCTGGCAGCCGCAGGTCAGGGAGATATACGAGAAGGGCGGGTACCTGCATATCCCGGAGGTCCAGGTTCTGAATCCAAGGCCGGGCGGTGCCCTGTGGGTATCGCACCATTTTTACGCGATAAGGGGTTCGTCGGGTGAGGTAAGCAATGTGGTGATTCTCACGGAGGACATCTCGGACCATAAAAAGGCCGAAGAGGCGCTCATGGATTCGGAGGAACGTTACCGCAGCCTTACGGAGAGCGCTCTCGTGGGGATATACATCTTCTCGCCCGATAACCGCTTTCTTTACGCGAACCCGGCTACCGAAAAGATTTTCGGATACACGCGCGAAGAGCTTATGGCGATGGAGAACCCCTGGGGTGTCGTCCTCGAAGAAGACATTGAAAACGTCATAAACGAACGTGAAAGGATGCGGTTGCGCGGAGAGTTCGTGCCTCCGACGTACGACCTTCGCATACGCCGCAAATCCGGCGAGGTGGCGGTTCTCGAGATCAAATCGCACCCGATAATATTCGAAGGCAAAACGGCCTACCTGGGCAACTGCATCGACATAACCGAGCGTAAAAGAGTCCAGGATGCGCTTTCGAGGGAGCACAGCGCATTCAGGATAATAGCCGAGGCATCCATTCGCGCCGAGAATATTCCCGATTTGTGCCAGCGTGTGCTTTCGGGACTTGTTGACGCGCTCGGTTTCGACGCCGGAACCTTCAGGCTCTACGACGAGGGGGAAAGCGTTCTCGAACTGGTTGCATCTGTGGGCCTGAGGGAAGAGGAAAAAGCCAATCTCGTGTACTTGCAGACTATCGACGACCCTCGTTACGTGGCCGCGTTTACGGCGCGTACGCGCAAGCCGTTGATTGTTCCTGACGTCGCTAAGGAAGAAATGCTCGATCCTTACCTCGAAAGGCTGAATAAATTTTCCGAGCGCTCGCTCATATCATGGCCCATGCTCGGTGCGCGGGAGAATCTTCTCGGGATATGGCATCTGTGGTCGAGGGAAAGGGTCGAAATCTCAGGTACCGATCAGAGCTTCTTTGAACGAGTCTCAGGCATGTTCGGCGCTGCACTCGAACGCAAGCACGCGGAGGAGGCGCTTCGCGAATCCGAGGAGCGCTACCGCGCGTTCACCGAGGAGGCAATGGTCGGCGTTTACATATACCGCGAGGGCAGTTTCCTTTTCGTGAACCGGGAGATGGAGCGCATCTCAGGATACTCGAGGGAGGAACTCCTAGCCAACCCTCCCGACATCATGGTTCTTCCCGAGGAGGAGGAGAGTCTGAAGGCGCGTGAGCGCGACCAGAAGGAGGGCAGGGAGGTTCCGAGACAGTACAACATGAGAATCTATCGTAAGACCGGCGAGATATCGATGCTCGAGGTCCGCACGAGGCCCATCATCTACGGCGGCGAAATGGCCTTCCTGGGCAACTGCGTGGACGTGACCGAGGTCCGCAAGATGCAAGAAGCGCTTAGTGAATCCGAGGAGCGCTACCGTGTTCTCACCGAGGAAGCCATGATGGGCATCTACGTCGCATCGGGCTCCAGATTCGTATTCGCAAACCCGGCCATGGAGAAAATAACGGGCTATTCGAGGGAAGAGCTTCTCGGGCTCTCGCTGGAGGATATTATCCATCCGGAGGAACTAGATGTAGCAAAGGAGCGCGAAAGTCAGCTTAAACCCGGTGAACCCGACCAGTACAACATGAGAATCAAGAAAAAGGACGGTGGTCTGGCAGTGCTCGAGGTGCGCACCAGGCCGCTCTCCTCGACAGGGGAAGGGTCAGTCTTTTTGGGCAACTGCGTGGATGTGACCGAACTCGTGAACCAGAGGGCGCAAATCGAGCACGCGAAGCTTGAATGGGAACGCACCTTCGATTCGATACCGGACATGGTAATGATACTCGACATCCAGCAGAATATCATCAGGGCAAACAGAGCGGTGGCCGAATACATGGCAGTGGGCTTTCCGGAACTTTTGGGCAAGAAATACCTTGAAGTCTTTCACTTGAAAGGCAGGGAAAGCGCCGCGATCCGCAGGATACAGTCAAAGATTCCCGAGCACTTTGAGATAGCCGATCCCGTGACGAAGAGAACGTTCTCGGTCTCTGTCGCCCCTCTTCTCGATCCATCGGGCGAGGTGCTTGCGAGGGTTTACGTGGCCCGTGACATAACGGACATGAGGAGCATAGAGGAGGCGCTCGTTCAGTCCGAAGCACAGTTCAGAGGGCTTGCCGAAAGCGCACAGGACGTCATATTCAGCCTCGATCATGAAGGAAAAGTCCTCTACATCAACCCGGCGCTGAAGGAGATTTTCGACTACGACCCCGCCAGTATAGTGGGGGTGACGGTAAGAGATCTTATCGAAACAAGGAACGTGCCGGCCTCGACGCGATCGGTCATATACGAGAATCTCTTTGAGCGAACACTTAAGGGGAAAACGGCCGTTTTCGAGATAGAGATAGAGGATGCGTCCAAACGCATCCACGTTCTTGAGGTCTCTGTAAGAAAACTCCCGAACCAGATTCTGGGAATTGCTCGCGACATCACGAATCGCAAGCGAATGGAAGAACAGCTCATAAGGGCTTCCAAGCTGGCATCCATAGGCGTACTGGCCGCAGGCATCGCGCACCAGGTCAACAATCCCCTCGCGATCATGCTCGCCACTTCCACCGTGCTGCGGGATATTATTTCTTCGAACTCCCAGATACCGCCTCAGGTGTCCGAGGAAGCTTCAAAATACCTCGATACCATGGAGATACAGGTCGAGAGAACTCGCAGGGTCGTTTCAGGTCTCCTTGAATTCACCCAGCCCAAGCGAAGCGAGGTCGAGCCCTCGGACGTTAACGTGATTGTCAGCGAAGCACTCGAACTGCTTGCCGATCCGCTCGATTCATCCAACCTTGACCTCGACGTCACGTTCGACGACGATCTGCCGCTCGTACTGGTCGATCCTGTTGCCTTGCAGCAATCTCTCATCAACATTATCCAGAATGCCTATGAAGCCATGAACGGAAAGGGCAAGCTTGAGGTAAAAATAGAAAGATCAGGGAGCGATACCATCCGCATTACGCTCTCCGATAACGGCCCTGGGATTCCGCCTTATTTGAAGGAAGAAATATTCGAGCCGTTATTCACGACGAAGACTGACAGAAAGGGCACCGGTCTTGGGCTTCCAGTGAGTGTCATGCTCCTGGAACGCTTTGGCGGCAGTATTCGTCTCGAGGATACTCCCGGCGGCGGAGCGACGTTCGTTATAGAAGTTCCGATACGAGAAAAGGAGCAGGATGCAAGCTGAAGAATCGAAAGAGAGGATAAGGGTTCTCCTTGTTGACGATGAAAGGTCCTTTCTCGAGGCGACGTCAAAGGCGCTGAACGTGAGAGGCTGCGATATTGCCGTTGCATCGAGTGCGATGGACGCAATGGTCGAACTGGAATCGAGGTTCTTTGATGTTGTCGTTCTTGATCTCCGCATGCCCGGCATGGACGGGCTCGAACTCATGCGCAAGCTTAACGCCGAGCGCCCCACCCAAAAGGTAGTGATCGTCACGGGCCACGCCACGGTCTCGACGGCGGTGGAGGCAATGAAGCTGGGCGCATTCGAGTTTCTCTTGAAACCCGTGAGAATAGACGATCTCCTTCGCGTGATACAGCGCGGGGCCGAGCTGGGACATCTTGAGCGCCAGAACATCGCGCTTGCCGAGGAACTCGAACGGCAGCGCGGTTCGGACAAGATAGTCGGTGAAAGCCAGGCCATCAAGAGCGTCAAGGAGTTCATAGACGATGCGGCGGCATCGAATCTTCCGGTGCTCATAACCGGTGAAAGCGGGACAGGTAAGGAACTCGTTGCCCGCGCGATACATGCGCGGAGCAATCGCTCGGCGAACCAGCTCGTGATCGTTGACGGCTCCACCCTTCGTGAAGAGCTCATCGCCTCCGAGCTGTTCGGACACGAGAAAGGCGCCTTTACGGGGGCCGTCACGAAAAAAGCGGGTCTGTTTGAGATAGCCGACAGAGGGTGTATTTTTCTCGACGAGATAGCCGAACTCTCCGCGTCCAACCAGGCCGCTCTGTTGCGCGTCATCGAGTACGGAACGTTCAGGCCGCTTGGAGGGTTAAGGGAGGTTCACACGAACGTGCGCATCATTGCCGCGACCAACCAGGATACAAAATGCCTTGTCGCCGAGGGCAGGTTCAGGGAGGACCTCTTTTACAGGCTCGCCGGCCTGATCATAAAGATACCGCCCCTGCGCGAGCGCAAGGAGGACATACCCGTTCTGACCGATTTCTTCCTTTCACGCCACAACGTATCCAACGCGTCGCAGGTGAAAATATCCAGCCAAGCCCGGGAGGCTCTTCTCGAATACTCATGGCCGGGAAACGTGCGCGAGCTCTTGTACGTTCTGGAACGCGCCGCTCTCCTGGGCCGCAAGGAGGGTGTGATAACGGCCAACCTTGTTCCCGCGACCGACCGTAAAGATGAAGCGACCTCCGGCCAGCCTGCAGGGGAGTTTTGCCCAAAGGACAAGCCCACGCTCGCGGAGCTCTCGGCCCGTTACGAACAAGCCTACATAGGCAAGCTGCTTGCCGAGTTCGGCGGAAACAAGTCCGAGGTCGCAAGGGTGCTCGGGATAAGCAGATCCGTGCTCTACGACAAGCTGCGGAAGCTGGGACTGGAATAAACCGCCCCATAAAAATACAGGGTGTTTTTATGGGGACCCCAAATAAACATCCCAGGAAACCGCTTCGAGTTTCCTTAGGGACAACACTACGTTATAGCTCCGAGAGTTTCATCCTTCAGAACTACCCACGGCAGCTGCACCTTCGAATGGAAGCCCGGAAATCAGTTCCTGGCTTTCGGGAACCTTTTAAAAAAAACCTTCGCGGGCTTGCGAAAGCGGTATGACGATCGATTTTAAAAGAGAACCATCCTCGCCTGAGATACCTTGAGTCTGTTCGCGATGCTCCAATGCTTGAGGAGGAGGGGGGGCGAAGCGAATCGAGCCGACGATTACATGTCCTAAAACCGGTCAGTTGCCCTAAAAACGGGCACCGTATGTACGGAATCCATACAAGCAAGTCCAGGAATTCGAAAGCGCCCCCTCCCCATGTCTCAAAATCCTGAGACTTATGCTCAAGCGAGTCCTGGCACGGAACTTGCTCCTTTATTCGGGTGCGAGTTTTTGTGACGCGGTACAGGTATTGTCTTAGGGAAGACAAACCATCCTGAGAGAGTGGCTAGGGGGGTGAGGGGATAGCTTGCAAGCCGTGAACTTTAAACGGAGAGAATTTGAATAAGAGTAAGGCTAATATTCTATTTGTAGACGATGAGAGAGATTTCGCCGCAATGATGGCGAAGGTTTTGGAACTTCGCGGATTTTCAGTCGAAACTGCATTTTCCGGCCCCAGCGCTCTTAAAACCTACCAGTCAAAAAGGTACGATCTGGTGGTTTCCGATCTCAGCATGCCGGGTATGGACGGCATCGAGCTGATCCGCGAGATTCGCAGAATCAATTCCTCTCAGCGTATCATCATAATAACAGGTTTCCCGTCGCAAGCATCCCAGAGAGAGGCATTCAAACTTGGGACAATCAATTACATCGTCAAGCCTTTTTCCGTTAACAGGTTCCTTGAGGTGATTTCGGAGTCGCTAGAAGATGATGAGGAGGGTTTGCTGGGGCCGGTTCGTCTTAAATGCGAGGATCTCATACAAATGTACGCGCTCGGCGCGCAAAACATTACCATAGAGATACTTAACGCTCGTACGGGCGAATTGGGCCGCGTTTTCATAGAAAAAGGCAAGGTTGTGCATGCCGAGGCGGGAAAACTCAAGGGCGAGCAGGCGTTTTACGAGATTCAGTCGTGGGACTCCGGTGTGTTCAGAACGGAACCTCTCAAGGGCAAGGTTCCCAGAACCATTGACCGCAGCCCCGATGCCCTCATCCTCGAGGCGGCGCGCAGGCTTGACGAAAGTCCTGGGGTACGCCGCAAGTCTGCAAGGTAGGAACTCCAGATGCAAAAAAAGAAACAAGGCTTGAATTCATTCCATACCCTGGAGAAATTCGTGGCTCTGCTCGAGAATCTTCCCGGCGCCTACGAGGTGTACTTAACGTCCGAGGCGGGGGAGGAGGGGGTCCTCTTTTGCGGGAACAAGATAATTCGTCATGCCGCATGCAAGGATCTCTCCGGCATGAATGCGATGAGCGAGATTCTTTCATGGAACGGGGTCAATTTTAACATCCGTCACGTTCCAACAAGCCCCGAACGCGAGATTTACATACCCCTGAACTACCTCCTTAAGGTTCTCAAGGAAAAGGTCGGGGCAGGGGTCTTCTAAGGGCCGGTTTTCCGTCGTCTACTGAAAGCATAACAGACGTTTTTGACGAAAACATCTTGCGTCCCTCATTTTTTCCATTATAATATAGCAGTAAAGGATAAAAAGGAGGGCGTAAATGCCCGAGGAGATTAGTAAACAAACGATTCCCAGCGTTTTGTTCGTCGATGACGAAGTGGATTTCGCTGAGGCCATGTCAACACTCCTGGGGGCTGAGGGTTTTGAAGTAAGCGTAGCACATTCAGGTGCCGAGGCTTTGAATACATACTCGAAAGGGAAGTTCGACCTGATAGTGACCGATCTCAAGATGCCTGTGATGGACGGGATCGAGCTCGTGCGTAACATACGCAGGCAGAACCCGACACAACCCATCGTTATCGTTACCGGTTTCCCCGGCCAGCTTACACCCTGGAACCGCCGGTTTAACGATAAGGATGAGGATCTGGTGGAGCTTGGGTCACTTAATTATCTCGTGAAGCCGTTCCAGCCAAAAAGACTCGTCGAGGTTGTCCGCGGCGCAATCGAAAAGCAGAAGGCAAGGCTTGCTCGCGCCAAAAGAACCCCGCCTCTTTCGGTTGCCGTTGCCGAGCAGTCGGGGTTGAGCTGGGTGTCAAAGGTAGCCCAGAAGACCCTTGAAGAAAGCGCGGACGCCATAGACGGTCTCATGGCTTCAGGCATTGCCGATACATCGGGCCGCATTCTTGCCGAGATTAACCCGGCCTCGATCCCTCAGAACTTGTACTGCGGCCGCTTCGCGATAGTCATGGCCATACTGCGCGAGACCGCCCGCGACATGGGCAACGGCAAGGTGGTCGAGACAATCGTCGAGTCGGACTCGCACTGGAGCGTGGCTCACTTCATAGGCCAGAGCAACTACTACCTCTGTGTCGTGGCCTCGCGCCAGACAACGCTCGGCAACCTGAGAACCCTTGTCCGCAAACTGGCGGAGCGTTTCGAGAAGGTGATATAGCTATTCCCCGTAAAAGTATGTCGTACTTTTGCGGGGACCCCGACGACTTTGCACCCCGGGAATAAACCCCGCATTTTTTCTCCGCAAACGTCGTCATTTCATGTCCGGGGACCCCGACGACTTTCAGAGAAAGTCGTTCAGAAGTTAATCTTCACTTCCTATTCAGGAAGATAAACTTCACCTGAGAATGATGGCTCTTCTTGTAATCGATGTCTTTCCAGCGTCACGAAATATTCGCTCCTGCGGAGCGTTGGAAGTTTAACTCCTATAATCCCAGGAGGTTAAACTTCAGTCTAAAACAACGGCTTTTCTGACTATGCTTGAATGGCCAGTCTCTAGCCTGATAAAATACACTCCTATTGCCAGCCCCGCTTTCAAGCTCACGCTTCCCTCACCCTGGACCCGGATGCTCTCCACCCTGCGGCCTGCGGGATCGTAAAGGCTTATCGTGCCCTGCTCTCCAGGGGGGAGGGAGTAGCGTATCGAGGATAGTGATGCAAAATCAAGCCGGAGGACAGAGGGGGAGGGGGTCTCACCAATGCCGCTGTACTCCCTGGTCAGAATATCGTCCTCGTCGCACTCGTCCGGGGACATTCCTGCAAGCCCGCCCGTGACAACGGTCAGCGTGTATGTGCCGCCGCCCGAACCACCGGTATAATCCTTGAAGCTGACCTCGGTGGAGTCGTCCGAAGCAAGACTCGCTACGATCACCGTGTCCGCATAGGGCGTTGCGCCCTCTATTGTGGCTATCACCTTGACGTCAGTCTGATCCTCGCGGCCGTTGTTCCAGACCACAGCCCGTGGATGCGCAAGGTCGCCCGATATGCGCGTGAGGCCGATGTCGTAGTCGGCCCAGCCGGTAAGCCGGAGAGCATCGAAAAACGCCTTCTGGGAGTACCATGATCCATTGTCATAGTTAGTGTTTGCACGAAGAGATATTGTGTCAAATTCTAAAAGAGTATCCAGATTTTTTACTCCGATTAAATCCTCTTTGACGCTTTTCCTCATCAAATACCATACGCCTTCTTCATTAATCGTATCGATGAAATACTTCTCATACTTATTATCTGGAGGTGTTGCTAGCCAAGGGTTGTACCAACTATAAATAGCGTCTACTCCGTGCGGATCAGATGCATTGAAAAACTCCAAGCAGAGGAAAAAACTACTCGTGGGTTGATTCCCTGTACCTTTAGCGAGGTACATGTAAAAACATTCCAAAGAATCCAAATCGCTGAGTTTTTTTCTAAGGCTAACACCTTGAATTAACCTTCCTTGAGCAACATAAGGACCCGATGGATTCGAGATGGGTTTTTTCCGCGTATCTATAGTCCCACTCCATTCACCAAGATAAAAGCTATCTGCATCGTGTTTGTTAACTAATATCGAATCTGTTCCCTCAGGAATGGTTCGGTATCTCCATAAACTACTTTCCAGCTCGAACCCCGCATCCTTGATAAGGTTCACCTTCTCAAGTGCCAGGAGCATTACCGGAATCAATGTGATGTAAAGTAATCTTCTCACGACATACCTCCGCTTTAACTTTTTCTATTTTAGCGTTTTTCTAAAAGGAAGTCAACATTAATTTCAAAGTTCCGGGGGTTCATACTCCAAAAAAGGGGCCGGGACTTGCGTCCCGGCCAGGCTAAAGGGGTAGGTATTAAAATCTCGTCAGGGGAAGATGCCGCGTTCGCGGTAGACCTTCTCGATCCTCGCAAGCGCGACGATGTAAGCGGCGGTGCGCCAGTCGGTCTTGTAGTGCTTGGCGGTGTCGCGCACCTTTTCGTACGCGCGCAATATCTTTTTCGAGAGCTTGGTATCCACTTCCTCAAGCTCCCAGCGCTCGCTGCGCTTGTTCTGCAGCCACTCGAAGTAGCTGACAATCACGCCGCCGGCGTTGCAGAGGATGTCGGGAAGAACGTCAATGCCTTTCTCACCGAGAATCCTGTCGCCGTCCGGGTCTGTAGGGCCGTTTGCGCCCTCGGCCACGAGCTTCGTGTCCAGAAGCGGCGCAGTTTCAGCGGTTATCTGATTTTCGAGCGCGGAGGGGATGAAAATGTCGCACTTCGTCCCAAGAAACGTCTTGTGGTCTATCGACTTCGAACCTGCAAATCCGGCCACGCCGCCCGTCTTTTTGACGTGCTCGGTGAGTGCGTCCGGGTCCATGCCCCTGGGATCGTACACGGCACCAGTGACGTCCTCAGCCGCGATAAGTATCGAACCATGTGGCTTTAAGAGCTTTGCGGCCCAGGAGCCGACGTTGCCGAAGCCCTGGACGGTGTATGTCGCGTCCTTGAGATTGAAACCCTTGTCCTTAGCCCAGGCCTCTATCGTAAAGACGACGCCCTGGCCGGTTGCCTTGTCGCGGCCGAGGCTTCCGCCCGACTCGATAGGCTTGCCGGTAACGACGTGCACGGAGCGCTGGCGCTCCGTGGGCGGGACGGTCGAGAGATAAGTGTCGAGAATCCATGCCATTATCTGAGGATTGGTGTTGACGTCGGGGGCAGGGATGTCGTACTCGGGACCAATGGTGTTGCCGAGCGCGTAGGTGAAGCGCCTCGTAATCCTCTCGAGCTCCTGTCTCGAATACTTCGAGGGGTCTATCTGGATGCCGCCCTTTGCGCCGCCGAGCGGGATGTCGGCGATAGCGGATTTCCACGTCATCCAGGTCGCGAGCGCGCGAACCTCGTCGATGTTCACCGCGGGGTGGAAGCGCAGGCCGCCCTTGTAGGGGCCGAGCACGTTTGAATGCTGGACGCGGTAGCCGGTAAATACCTCTATCCGGCCGTCGTCCATCTTGACGGGGAAGTTGACCTCGACCTCATTGGTCGTTTTGGCAAGAATGGTGCGGATGTTGGGGTCCAGCCCCATGAGATCAGCCGCTTTGTTGAATTGCCAGCCTACGTTTTCGTAAACGCTGGGCTTATTTTGGGTTTCCATCGGTTTTTATCTCCTCTTTTGAGGTTGTGTGAATCTCCTTTGCCCCAAACGTCTGCTTCGCATACGTCCGGGGACCCCTTCTTTTTACCCCAAAAGAATACGGAGTATTCTTTTGGGGGCCCCTCTTTACGCATCTTCCGGCCACCATCCTGCACCTCTCCCTTTTTCCTCTCGGATCCCCCTCCTGCCTGCCTTTCCCTTTCTCCGCCTGCCTCTTGCACGTCTCATTGATTACTTGAATTGGTTAGGATATCTCAGAACACCTTATGCCTCAATTATATATAAGAAAGCTTCCGAGTCAAGGCAACCGAACCAAGTACCGCTTTCTTCCTCTCATATATGAAATATGTCTCACCGTATCTCCCCTGGATGGGGTCAATCAAGTCTCGTATCGATGCGGCTTACAATAGCTACCTGATCTTCGTGACCTTCCGGTAAAGCGTTTGTTGGGGCGAAGTGAACTTCACGAAATAGACACCTTGCGGAACGTTTTCGGCATCCCAGGTTCTCTCGTACGTCCCGGCGGCGAAGCCGCCTTCCATAAGTGTCGCAACTTTGCGGCCCACAGCGTCATAAAGGCTCAAATCGACGCGGGTTGCTTCTCCGAGCATAAGCTTCAACCCCAGTGAGGTGGTGAATGGGGAGGCAGTCAGGAGCTCGATTCCGGTCCGGGCCGGTTCAGGCTTCTCTTCAACACCTACGAAGTTAAAGGTATCGACGAGCGGCGGGTAGCTGATTTTCACAAGGTAAAAGTCTGTTGCCCAGAAGGTGATTACGTAAGTATCCAAATCAAGAAAGGCGGTATCAAATTCAGCCGTTACGGTGTCATATTTCTGAACTGCCGTCAAGCCGATGGAATCCTCGTAGACTTTTTCCGTGTCGGACAGCCTGTTAATCCTGCAGCGCATGGTTATGCGTTCCAACTCCACCCCAAGCCGCTCGGCATAATCTGCGGTCGGCGGAAAGGCGACAAACTGATCCGGTGTTTGGGGCAATATCATTGTTATAGGGGTAAAATCGGCCCTTGAGGTGTTGAAGTTCTTGGTCATGCTGTTGTTCGAGGGGTTCTTGTCATCGGGATGCTGAACGGTGAAAGTGGCGGTGTATACCTTGTTGGCCAATGGAGTAAAGGAGTCAAACCCGGTAACGATAGTGGTTCCTGATTGGCAGGAATAATTGTTGAGAACGTCATCATAAACCGTTTGCTGTGAGACGATATCTTTTATGGCGCACCTGACCGATGCATGCGCGGTGGTGTCGAGATTGTTGTAAACCTTGCAAGATGGGAAGAACGGCACGCCTGGCTGTTCCTGGCTGAGCGGACGGATGATCTCGGTCAGCGCAAGGTCCAGGGTTTCGGGGGGAGGCACGGGAACGGATCCCCATACGTTAACGTCGTCCACCTCGTACCAGTAGGACTTGACCCCTCCCGAGAGCTCGTTGTAGACGAATCGAACCTGGCAGTTGGCCTTCCCGGCCGCCTGCGCGGTGATGTTTACGCTGTCCCTTTGCGTTACACGAGAACCGGGCATATACGCTTTTACGGTTGTCCAGCTGCCTGCACCGTTTGAGGCTTGCACGCTGGCCTGAAGCTCGACCAGATTCGGTTTAGGATACCAGTCAACGTCCCACGCAAACCACACAACCTGGTAGTTGGTTGCGTCGAAAGCCTTTGAAGTAAGCGTGTTGTTCCCGGCACGCGAGTTGTTTTGATTGCCGTCATCGTCGTTATCGGCGCAAAAGCCGTTTCCTCCGGGCGTAAAGTTGGCCCTGGAATAGAAATCGTTCCGGTACCACTGGTTGTTTCCATTCGTTTGACTCGTTGACCATCCGGCAGGTGGAAAAGAGCCTTCGAAACCTTCATTGAGAAGAGGAACAACCTGAGCGTTCACGGTCGTTATGGCGAACAATAAAACTACCCATAGTATCACTGTTCTCCATAAGAACTTGGTTCTTATCATTTTGAACCTCCTGTATTTGGTTAAAATGACCTAGTTTTAGTTGACAAACCAGCTAGACTCGTCCTTTTTCTGGCGGTAACTTGTCAATAGCCCTCTAATTATCACTCATCATCATAATATAGGCACATTGAGGAGCTTGTCAAGGGGTGTCTCCTTTGCCTTCCTCAACTCCCAAAAGCGGTTTCCTTCTCAGGCGCTCGCTCTCGGCCCTCCTCAGCCTCCCTCAGTCCCCCTCAGTCCCTTCCCTCCCTCCTTGCTTTTGCACAACGTCGCTTGGCCTTGACCGGGCGGGAAAAATTCCTATCATTAGAGTATAATTTAAAAATACTTCGATTCATCTCATCTGATGTAAGGAGAAAAGATGAAAAGATTCTTGATCGCAATTCCAGCCGTTGTTGTGGCTCTGGTTCTTGCCGCAGGCTGCGCCAAGAAGGACGTCTCAAAAATCGAAACCCAGCAAGCAGCGACGGTTGGCGAAATGCCCGAGATGGTCATTTGTTCAATCGATTCCACGGGCCAGGTTCAGATGACGGCCACCGATTCGATACCCAGGTTCGAATACAATGGCAAGACCTACTACTTTTCCTCAAAAGCTTGCAGGGACATAATCGTGAAAGAGCCCGAAAAGTATCTCGGCTCGGAGTAGCTTCCGGAACAAAGCGGTTCTCGCGCCGCTGAAATCAAAAGTTTCCGCCCGCCCCGCCTCGACAAATAAGGCGGGGCGGAATTCTTTGGTTCCCATCGCTCCAAGTACTTGACAAAGCGTCATTCAAGAGTACATTTATTTCATGATGGTGTTTCTACAAAAGATTCTCCTCACCCTCACCCTATTTAACCAGTGGCAGGGCTCGGGTCCCGACGGAGGCTTCGTGCGCGCAATCGCCGCGGGGAGCAATGCCGGGTATGCCTATACTGACCAGGGGCTTTTCAGGTTCGGAAGCGATGCAGTATGGAAGAGGATAGAAACTCCAAATCTCAACCTTATGAAGGAAGGCGGAGTCAACCAGCTCGCGCTTTTAGGAAACTTCCTCTTCGCGTGCACTCGCCAACACGGCCTGATTGTCAGCACGGACTCCGGCATAACCTGGCAAAATGCACCGGGGGGTATCCCGGCGAACGCTGAGGTCGTGGGTATCGTCATGGCAAACACCAACAACATCTTCGTTGCGACCAGGAACCAGGGAATATGGAAGTACAACGATACAACCAGTTCGTTTTATCAGCCTGCGGGCTGGGAGTTCGCAGGCAGCCAGATAGCGGCAATTGGCGCCACACAAATGGGTGTGGGATATGCGGCCGTTGCGATAGAGAATGAACGCATCATACGTATCTGGAGGCCTTTAACAAATGATAATTGGGATGACACGGCCTCCATTCTGAGCGCCCTGGGAGGAAGGATACTCACCCTCGGCTGGAACCCGGCAGCAACCGCAATATACGTTGGAACTTCGGAAGGGTTCGCTTCGGTTTCTTTTAACGTTATGAATTACGACCACAACTGGAGCGCAAACGTGACGTACCCGGAGAGGTTAATCAGGAAGATTTATCCCTATCTGGGTCAACTTTTTGCAGGCACAAACACAGGTATTCTCAGGGGCGAAGCCTGGTCGGATGTAAATTCAGGGCTCGCTTCACTTGACGTATACACTATCGACTCACCTCCGCTGGGTTCACTTTTTGCGGGTGCATCCGACGGCGTATATCAATACAACGGCTCGGGATGGAGCGTCTATGGCAAGCTCAAGGCGCAGACCTTTACCGGCCTCGAGATCGATCCATTGTACCCAAAAACGTGTTTCGTCACCTCCAACGGCGGCGGATTCTACAAGAGCCCGGACGGATGCCTTACCTGGAAGCGCTGGGGCCTTGCGGAGTTCACGTCCGGTCTCTGGCTGTCGTCCTCAAGGGGAGCGGGTTCCAATGTCTACCTCTATGCGGGAAACGCTTCGGGGATAGCGGTTTCTAAGAACGGGGGAGAGGCATGGGTCCAGCACCCCGACAATTTTGGCCGCTCTGTAATTTATGTCGCGGCAAGCCTTGCCGTTCCCGAGGAGTGCTGGTTCGTTACTAAACAAAATTTTCCCACGGCCGATACCTTCGTGGTCTATCACAGCACCACCGCTTGTGAGAGCGGTGCCGAGGTTTACAATCTCCAGGCCGAAGTCCCGAGGGATATGGCCTACTCGCCTATTGACCGCAAGATGTTCCTTTTGACCGGCGAGGCTCTTTATCGCTCGAATACAACGGGCGGGGTCGATAAGGTTCCGACCGCTCTTCCTGCAAAAGGAATTCAGCTCGAGGCGGGGGGAGGGGGCAGGCTGTTTATGCTCGGTGAGTCGGGTAAGATTTATACGAGCGCCAATGCAGGAGACCTGTGGAGCAGCGTGCAGGGGCCATCGAGCACCGGAACGATCAAGAGAATCGCCGCGGACACATCCTCCGCCGGCTTCCTTGCAGCCGCGGTAGTCTCGGACTCTTATGTCTCCGTATTCTTCACGACCGACACCGGGAACACCTGGACCAGGATCGGCCAGCCCATCCAGGGTGAAGTGCAAGGACTCGAGGCAGTCGTCCAGGGCGAGCTCGGGCACGCGTACCTTGCGACACCGGCAGGCGTCAGCTATGGACAGTTCACGGTCTCCACCCAGCCGTCCGATCTTGCATTGACTATATCCCCTCAAACAGGCAGCTTCCAGCCCGAGATTGGCGCGCTCGCTATTTTCAATCTGGGAGGCGACGACATATCCAAAGTGACGTCCTGGAGCGTCGTCTACCGCGACACCGCAGGAAACGAGATTTTCTCCCAGTCGGGAAGCAGCGAGCCTCCGGCCCAGGTCCAATGGGACGGGTTCACGGCCACCGGTTGGCTGCCGGCAGCGGGCATCTATACCGCCACTTTCTCCGGTCAGACAGGACAGGGAGGTGCATCCGGCAAGGCCGACGCCTCCGTGAATCTCATTATCGCAAACCCGCCCCTTGCGACATCAACGGACGCTACGGCGGGCTCGAGACTCCTCCTCCAATACCCGCAGGCGGGCGGAGACCTCGGCAACCTATACTACCGCAGTCGTGACGTCCCCGAGCTTTTCGCGGTGTCCTACAACAGCGAAGGCGAGGGCAGCTTCTTCTACGGCCAGGGAATAAGCAATTCGCGGGACGTAAAGACGGCCCTGGCAAGCATCGCAATGGCCCAGGATGGAAGCAACTGGCATACATGGGTCGACGTTACGACCTCAGGGCAGACGTTTCTACTCGTCCAGCACAGCGTGCCGGATTATTCCGTCGATACAGTGGCAACCTTTGCACAGGACACCGGCATAGTCAATGCCGCAATAGTGACTGCAGCGGACAGCACACCCCTAATCGCCCTAGTCAGAAAAACTTCGTCAGGGGAGACCGGAGAACTCTATCACCGCTCATCCGGCGCATGGGTTCTCGATACCGTATTCTCGGTCACTGGGACGGACGCCGTTACCGACCTTGACGCCGTGAGGGTGTCGGACGGTGTGCACGTATTCTTCTGCCGCGGTTCCTCGGGCTACGATCTTTTCTGGAACGGAGCGGGAACGCTTGCAGCCCAGGACACTACGGCAGGCGCCGTAACGCTCTCGGCGGCTTCTCTCGGCGACGATAAAATTTATCTCGTGTACACGGACGGTTCCGGAAAGCTTTACTTCAAGGAGCGCGCATCGAATGTCTGGAGCACCGCTCTTGAACTCGACAGGGGTTCGACAGGCCCCGCATCCAACGTCTCATGCAACGTCAACACATCGGGCAAGGTGACCGTCGCCTGGCAGGCGGCAGGAGCCGTTTACTACAACCAGAGAACGGGAACGCTCTGGGGTGAGCCGCAGCTGCAGACGCCTCTGGGAAGCGCTTTCTTCCCTCAGCTTCCGCAGTGCACCTACTCTTCGTCACAGCCGCTTATCGCCTGGACCGAAGGCACAAGCAGGCCGTACTTCGTGCGGATTGTGCCGCTGGGCGAGACCCCTCCCCCGGATACCATCGCCCTCAGCCTCTATGCACCGCAGTCGCTGGTTCAGGGGAGTTCTCTTGAAGTCGCCGCAAAGACCCAGCGTCTGGTGGATGAGATTAAAATTCATCTGCAAAGCATAGACTCCGCCACCGAGTACTGGCCCGACTACCGCTATCCGTCGGAGGATTCCGCGTCTTACGATACGCTCACTGCGACCTTTGCAGATACGGTCACGGAAAATTGGCCCGCCGGCCAGTACCGCGTGATTGCCGAGGCCCACCTTGGAGGTATCAGCGCAAAAGTCGAGGACACTCTGGAGGTGACTTCAGTAGAGCCTGACACAACCGTCCTCGTCGATCCCGCAGAAGTCTTCTTCCTCCCGAACCCGGCGGTCAGGCAGGGCACTGCAAAGATATACTACAATTTGAGCGTCGACGCGACAGCGGTCGAAATCGAAATCTACACGGCCCGCGGCAAGAACATATCCAACTATGAAACGAGCGACCTCGGGGCAGTCTCCGCCGGCGTCAGGAAATTTCTTGAGATAGACATCTCCGGCCTCGGCTCCGACGTTTACTTCTTCAGATTCACGGCCACCGATGACAGTCTTGAAGCCGTGACCGTTATCAAGCCTTTCGTGGTGGTTAAATGAGAAACATCGGCCGTATCATCATTGCCTTAACCTTCACGCCTGCCGCCGTAACATCCCTTTCCGCTCAGCCGGTGGATACGGTATCGTTCCCCGGACTGTCTATCCTCGACATCTCATTCGGCGCGCGCGGCCTTGCCCTTGCAGAGGTCATGCAGGCCATGCCGGGCGACCGCTTCAGCATCTACAACAATCCTGCGACGTCGGCCCATGCGTCGCAGATAGCCGTGATGGCGGGCGAGCAGAACATGGGTTTCGTCAACTCGCTCGGCTTCATAGGAATCTTTCCTTTCAAGTTCGGCACGTTCAGCGTAGGCCTCAAGGCGGCGACCGTCACTGGAATTGAAATCAGGCCCGATCCCTCTGATCCCGATTACTACGTGCAAAATTCCTCTGTGGTCGCGGCAATTCCGGCTATCTCCTTCGCCCGCAAGTTCGGATCATTCAGCGCGGGTCTTTCCCTTAAAACCCCCACCCTCTCTCTCGGCTACAATCCGGATACGTCGAGCGCAAGCTTCACGGATAACCAGGTCAGTCTGGACGTAGGTGCCTACCAGGAGTTCGACAATCTCAGCCTTGGACTCGTCATTCAGAATATCGGCCCCTCCTTCTATTTTATCGGTGATACCGCCGACTCTTCCGGTAACCCTCAGCCCTTCAACATATCAGGCTCGCTGCGTTACGCACTCCTCGATAACAAGCTCGCGCTTCTTGCAGGCGGCGGGTACGGCAAAGCCCGGGGCGTAGTCATCGCCGGGGCAGTCGAATATTCTCCATGGAACGTGCTTGCCCTTCGCCTTGGTTACAGCACGGAAAGGCTCTCATCAGGACTGATCGACGGGCTTTCGGTGGGCTTGGGGCTGCGTCTTGCTAACCTCGAGCTCAACTACTCCTACCTTCCTAATACCCAGGGCTTCGGCGCAGGCGGTTTTCACGGCATCGACATTGGCTTTCACTTCGGAACGAGCGCGGAGGAGAAGGAAAGACTTCTCGCCGAGGCGCAGAAGGAGGCCGAGAAAAGAGCCCTCGAGATGCAGAAACAGACCAGCCAGAGCCTTTACGAGCAGGGCATGACCCAGTACAACATGGACCGTTATGACGACGCGCTTTCGAGCTGGGACATGGCTCTCATATGGTGGCCAGATAACGACCAAGCCAAGGAGATGATAGCCAAGGTCTCGCTGGAAAAAGAAAAGATGGCTCTCGCCGCGCTCGTAGACCAGGCAAAACAGGCATACGTCAGCAAGAACTTCGTCGCCCTGACGGTGCTCGCTGAAGAGATTCTAGCCAGAGATTCCACTCACAGTCTTGCGAAGTTCTACAAGGAGGAAGCGCAGAAAGGTCTCGTAGAAGAGTTCATATCGAAGGCTCCCGCCGCAACACAATCCGATCTCAGGCAGGGCATAGATGCCCTTGCGAAACGTGACTATCATACCGCAATGAGTTCGTTCGAAAAGGTCCTGGAGTACGATCCCTCCAACTCGATCGCCCAGGATTACATACGAAAGACCCAGGCGGAGGTAGACCGTTACATAAAAGAGGAACTCGTTACCGTGAATTCCCTTGTGTCGATGAACAGGTACGGGGAGGCAAAAACGAAAGTTCGCGAGCTTCTGAGCGTCGCACCCAAGAACGCGGAGCTTCTGCAGAAGCTCGGGGAGATAGACACCAGGATATCCGAGGACGTGCAGCGAAGGCTTGAACGAGCCAGTCAGAGCCAGGATCCGGCCCGTACGGAGAAGGAACTAAAGGCCGCGCTCGAGCTCGATCCGACGAACAAACAGGCGCAAGAGAACCTTGCCGCCGTTCAGAAGAATGCACAGAAATCCTCCCAGGACGTGCAGAAACTATATCTCCTCGGTGTCGAATCCTACTCCGAGAACAACTTTGAACTTGCGATAAGCTACTGGCAAAGGGTGCTCGCGATAGATTCAAATCACGTGAATGCCCGAAAGAATCTAGAGCGCGCGAAGGCCAAGCTCGCCGCCCTCGGCGGCTAGATCCGTCGCATATAATCCTTACCGAGTCCCCTCCCCCTCTTGATCCAATAAATCTCAAATGGAACCGGTTTAAATGAGCTCTGGATTCTCGCCGAAAGCCTGCGTTAGAGGATGTATTGGCTCAAATCCTCATCGGCCACAATGGCGTCGAGCCTTTCCTTGACGAACTTTCCGGTAATACTGATATCCCGTTCACCGCTCTCGGGAAGGTCATAGAGGTAGTCCTCCAGGAGTGCAGTCATCACAGTATGCAACCTGCGAGCGCCGATGTTCTCCGAACGCTCGTTCAGGAGCGTGGCAATCTCGGCAACGGCCTCGACGCCGTCTTCGGAGAACGAAAGCGCTGTTCCCTCGGTCATAAGCAGCGCCTGATACTGCTTGACGAGGGCTGTTTCCGGCTCCGTGAGGATTCTCTGAAAATCCTCTTTGTTCAGGGAATCGAGCTCGACCCTTATGGGAAAGCGGCCCTGAAGCTCCGGAATCAAATCAGATGGTTTTGTCTTGTGAAACGCGCCGGCGGCTATGAAGAGGATGTGATCTGTTTTTACGAGACCGTACTTGGTCGAAACGTTTGAGCCTTCAACAATCGGCAGAAGATCTCTCTGGACTCCTTCTCTTGAAACGTCGGGTCCGGAATGTGGTCCCTCAGTGCCCGCGATCTTGTCTATCTCGTCCACGAATACTATGCCCGAGTTCTCCGCGCGCTCCCTCGCGAGCGAAGCCACCTCATCCATATCGACGAGCTTGGATGCCTCTTCTTGCGTGAGTATGCGAAGTGCCTCTTTTACGTTCACTTTCCGCGTCTTATGCTTCCGCGGCATTGAATTCTGCAGCATTTCCTGCAACTCCACATTGACCTCATCCATTCCGCTCATGCGGAAAAGATCGAACAGACCCTGAGGTTCGCGAGCAATCTCGATCTCAACGGTTCGGTCATCCAGGAGGCCCGCACCAAGCATCTTGCGGAGTTTAGCCCTTGTCTCCGCGTGCGAATCAGGCTCGCCCTCTGCCGGTTGCGGCATGGACGGTAGAAGTAAATCCAGAAGCCTCTCCCGTGCGTTTGCCTCAGCTTTCGGCAGCGCCTCCTGCTCCTTTTCCTTGCGGATCATCTTTACCGCAATCTCTACGAGGTCGCGAATCATTGACTCCACGTCGCGGCCCACGTATCCGACTTCTGTGAACTTTGAGGCTTCCACTTTTACGAACGGCGCTTGGGCCAGCTGGGCCAGGCGCCTTGCTATTTCTGTCTTGCCCACGCCTGTCGGTCCTATCATTATTATGTTGGCGGGGTAAATCTCCTCCTTCAACTTGCCCTCTACCCTCTGACGGCGCCAGCGGTTGCGCAGCGCTATGGCCACCGCCCGCTTTGCCTCGTCCTGTCCGACTATGTATCTGTCGAGTTCCTTAACGATCTGTGAAGGCGTGAACATGCCGCCTTCCTTGATAAGCACCCCCAGGGGGGCATTCTTCTTTTCAATATCTTCTGCCATGCCTTCAATCTTAGGTGCCGAAACCCTGATGTCAAGCGGTCTCGCGCGCAAAAGAATCCCCCGGTGCACCTGAGATCTGTCAAAATAGGATCATAATGGACGGTCTGCATTATCAAGTGGGAGGAAGGGAAGTATGTTGTCTCAGGTCTATCTTGAAAACTTCGATCTGAGCACAGCCTCGACCGCCGGCGGACAAAGCTCGGAGACGTCGCCGCCGAAGCGGGCTATTTCCTTGACTATCGAGCTCGAGATGAAAATGTAGCTCTCGGCCGGCATCAGGAATATGGTCTCGATCTTGGGGGCAAGTTTGCGGTTCGCGAGCGCGAGCTGAAATTCGTAATCGAAGTCCGACACCGCTCGCAGCCCCCTTATTATGAAATCCGCATTCCGCGACCTGGCGAATTCGATCAGCAATCCGTTGAAAGTCGCAACCTCCACTCTTGGCTCGTCATTGAGAACCTCCCTGATAAGCTCGGCACGTTCTGTTGCAGTAAACAACGGGTTCTTCTCCCTGCGATCGGCTACGCCGATGATGAGCTTGTCGCAAAGAGAGAGCGCTCTCATCATAACATCGAGATGACCGTTCGTGACGGGGTCAAACGTGCCCGGATACACTGCCGTTATCACTGGCGCCTTCTTATGAAGCTAAGGACAGTGTCGCCGTACTCCCTTGCATCCTCGAGTTCGAGCTTATCTGGAATTGAAAGCTCCTGGTCTTTTGCATGCTCCACTACTATCAGCGTCTCTCCCATAAGCCCGGGGTTCGCCGCAAGAAGTGCAAGGGTCTCGGAAGCCAGACCCGAGCGGTATGGCGGGTCGCAAAAGATATGGGTCGCGAAGAACTTAGACTGTTTGAGATAAGTTCTTACGTCCTGCTTCACGACAATTGAAATGTCCTCGACGCCCAGCATCTGGATGTTGGCCTCAAGCATGCGGCACACGTTGGGGTTCTGCTCGACGAACACGGCCTGCCTTGCGCCGCGGGAGAGCGCCTCGAGACCTAGCGCTCCTGCCGCTGCATAAAGATCGAGTACTCTTGCATCTACGATCTCGTCTCCAATAATAGAAAAGAGTGCTTCCTTGACCTTGTCCATAGTGGGGCGGAAGCGTTCGCCCTCCGGGTATCGCAAAACCCTTCCACCGAATTCTCCTGCGGTTATCCTTGGCATTTCTCCTCCTCGTATTGGAGTCGTTCAAAATGAACGCCGCTTTGGGAGAGCATCTGGGTACCCAGCTTGTCCGCGTAAGGCTCCAGATATACAATCCTGACTATGCCAGAATTGATCAGTAACTTCGAACACGTGACACATGGCTGGGTATTACAGTAAATCGTGCCGCCCTCGAGCGCTATCCCGAACCTTGAAGCCTGCACGAGCGCGTTCTGCTCGGCGTGTATTCCGCGGCATATCTCCACGCGCTCGCCCGACGGTATACCCAGCTCTTCCCTCAGGCATCCGGCTTCAAGACAATGCTCTAGCCCTTTTGGCGCGCCGTTGTATCCGGTAGCAAGGATGTGTTTATCCCTGACAACCACGGCTCCGACCTTGCGTCTTATGCAAGTGGAGCGCTCCGCGACCAGCTCCGCTATCTTCATGAAGTACACGTCCCAGGGAAGCCTGTCTCTCCTTTTATCAGCATGCATCGCGCCTTCTGCTCCCATGCCGGCTCCTATTCCTCTTCCTCCGGAACCACCGCTATCTCCCTGGCCTCGTCTCCTTCCTTTATGGAAATCAGATGGACCCCGAGGCTCGAACGTTTCTGGAGCTTTACATCCTTGACGTTGATGCGAATGCCTGTGCCGTTGCGGGTCACGATTATGGCGTGATCTTTTTCCCTGACCACCGCCGCGTCCACGAGAGGTCCCGAGCGTTCGTTGACACCTATGGCGCGCATACCCTTACCTCCCCTGTTCGTGAACGCGCGAAGCTCGTCAAAGCTCATTCTTTTTCCGAAACCGTTGCGGGTCACGAAAAGCAGGAAGTAGCCCTCCCTGACAACGGTCGCGGCAACCAGCCTGTCGCCCTGGTCGAGCTTTATTCCCCTGACGCCTGCCGCGGTCCTGCCCATGGCACGCACGAGCTTGACCGCGAAACGAAGTCCCTGGCCTTTTGCCGAGAAGAGACAAAGCTCCACCGAATCGTCCGCCAGAATCGCGTCCTGTAGCCTGTCGCCCTCGTTGAGGGTTATCGCCACCAGGCCGGAGCGTCTCGTGTTCTCGAACATGGTAAGCGATGAACGTTTTATGACGCCCTGCTCGGTCACGAGCACGACGTGGAGGTTTTCCGAGAACTCCTTTACTCGCAGCAGACGCGTTATCCGCTCGCCGTCGGCGAGATTGAAAAGCTGGTACACGGGTTTTCCTCGGGCCTCGAATGAACCCTCCGGGACCTCGTAGGCCTTCAGGAGATACGCCTTACCGAGGTTGGAGAAGAAGAGAATTGAGTCATGCGTGGAGCCTGTCAAAATCGAGGCGACCATGTCCTCCTTGCCCAGATCGATGGTGCCCCTGCCTGCGCCGCCGCGTCCCTGCTTGCGGTATCCGGAGACAGGCATGCGCTTTATGTAACCCTGGTGAGTCAGAATTATCGTAACATCCTCTTCCGAAATCAAGTCCTCGAGCCTTATCTCCTCGGGCTTCTCGTCGCGAATCTCGGTGCGGCGCTCGTCGCCGAAGCGGCGCTTGAGGTCTGAAATCTCCTTCTCGATTACGCCCATTACGCCCGCACGTGATGCAAGAATCGCCTCGAGTCTCGCTATCTCCTTCATGAGCTCGCGGTACTCCTCCTCGAGCTTCTCTCTCTCGAGTCCCGTCAACCTCGCAAGGCGCATGTCGAGAATGGCCTGGGCCTGGACTTCAGAGAAGGCGAAGCGCTTCATGAGGTTCGTTTTTGCTTCCTTGGTATCAGGCGAGGTCTTGATTATCTTGACTATCTCGTCGATGTGGTCGAGCGCCTTCCTTAGCCCCTCCAGTATATGCGCACGCTCCTTTGCCTTACGAAGCTCGAACTCCGTGCGCTTGCGAACGGCCTCGTAGCGGAACTCGATGAACTCCTCAAGAAGCTTCTTTAGCGGATACACGCGCGGGGTCATTCCCGCAATCGTCAAGAGGATTATCGAGAACGTCGACTGAAGAGGTGTGTGCTGGTAGAGCCTGTTAAGGAGAACTTCTCTCTGCGCGCCGCGCTTGAGTTCTATTACTATTCTTATGCCTTCCCTGTCCGATTCGTCCCTCAGATCGGCAATATCGGAAAGCTTCTTGGTCTTCACGAGCTCTACGATGCGCTCGATCAAGATGGATTTGTTGAGCTGGTAGGGAATCTCCGTGATAACAATCGCCTCTTTGCCGGGCTTTGGTTCCTCGAAGCGAACCTTGCCGCGGACGGTCACCCTTCCCTTTCCGGTCATATAGGCTTCCTTTATTCCGTCCCTTCCCAGTATCAATCCGCCTGTTGGAAAATCCGGTCCGTGCACGATAGCGCAAAGCTCGTCGTCCGTCAGCTTGGGCTTGCGAATGAGTGCAATCGTCGCGTCCGCAATCTCCGTGAAGTTGTGCGGCGGGATCGACGTGGCCATGCCTACCGCTATCCCTGAAGCGCCGTTTGTGAGAAGCTGCGGAAACGCCGCGGGCAGAACCTCGGGTTCCTGCCGGGACGCGTCGAAGTTGGGAACGAAAGTCACGGTCTCCTTGTCGAGGTCATCAAGAAGCGACATCGCGAGCGAGGCCAGCCGCGCCTCGGTGTATCGGTACGCAGCCGGGGGGTCCCCATCAATAGAGCCGAAGTTGCCCTGACCTTGGATCAACGGGTAGCGCAGGCTGAAGTCCTGAGCCATGCGGGCAAGGGTTTCGTACACGGCCATGTCGCCGTGGGGATGGTACTTGCCCAGAACCTCGCCGACCACGGTCGCGCACTTGCGGAAGGGTTTCGTGGGGTCCAGTCCGATGTCTTTCATGGCGTAAAGGATGCGGCGCTGAACGGGTTTGAGGCCGTCCCTTATGTCGGGAAGCGCGCGGCTCACGATAACGCTCATGGCGTAGTCGAGGAAGGACTGCCTTACCTCGTCCTCGATGTAAACAGGTTGTATGCGGCTTTCGTTCATAACAGTAATTCTACGCCGCAAGAATGGGAAGTCAAACCCCTCCGTCCTCCTCAGTCTTCTCTAAAGCTCACTCTTGCGTGCCTTGGGTACGGACTAAACGATTCTTTTGATTATCGTCTTATGCTTTTCAGTCTCACCTTCCCCTATCCTGAAACAACTCGCCAGTATTCCTGCGACCTCCTGCCCCTTCTGGCTCTCGTTTGTGTGAACGGTAGCCACAAGGTCTCCTTTCTCAATCATGTCGCCGATCTTTCTCTCGACCACGAAACCAACGGCCGGGTCAACCGCATCCTGACTCCTTCTCCTGCCCGCACCCAGCTCGACGGCCAGCATCCCTATCCTGTAAGTGTCTACTTCAGTCAAAACGCCTGTCTCGCAAGCCTTCACCTCAATCCTCTCCCTCGCCCGGGGAAGAATTGAATAATCATCAGCCGCCCTCTCATCGCCGTCTTGCTTTCTTACCATCTCCCGGAACTTCTCGAGCGCCTTGCCTGAGTCAAGATTCGAGACCGACCGCTCCCTCGCAGTCTCCTCATCAATCCCGGATAAGCAAAGCATCTGGCAACAAAGCTCGATAACGAGCGTCCTCAAATCGGGGGGACCCCCTCCCTTAAGGCAATCGACAGCCTCTCGAACCTCGAGCGCGTTGCCCACGGCCCTGCCTGTCGGCTCGTCCATATTGGTCAGAAGCGCGCGTGTGCGCACGCCGAACCCTGCGGTAATCCCCATAATCCTCCTCGCAAGCTCGAACCCCTCCTCCCCCGTCCTCATGAACGCACCCGAACCGACTTTAACATCCAGAACTAACCCTTGCGAGCCCTCCGCTATCTTCTTGGAAGCGATCGATGCCGCGATCAGCGGTATGGACTCAACCGTCGCGGTCACGTCCCTAAGTGCGTATATCCTTCCGTCCGCCGGGCACAGCTGGGGTGTCTGGCCCATCATGGCCACGCCTATCTCCTCGAGATTCCTCTTGAACTCATCCGCCGACAGATCCGTCCTGAACCCTGGAATGGCGGCGAGCTTATCCAATGTCCCGCCGGTATGCCCAAGTCCTCTTCCTGAAACCATCGGCACGACGAGCCCGCAAGACGCGGCAAGGGGCGCGAGAACCAGCGAGACCTTGTCGCCCACGCCGCCGGTCGAGTGTTTATCCGCCTTGAATCCCTCAATCCCTGACAGGTCGAATCTCTCACCCGACTCGATCAAGGCCCCGGTGTATGCGAGAAGCTCCTCATCCCCAAGCCCCTCAAAACTCACCGCCATCAGCCATGCAGACATCTGATAATCCGCCACCTTCCCGTCCATATACCCCCCCACAAACTCCCTGATATCTCCTGCATCAAGAACCTTCCCTAATCTCTTGGAACGGATGAAGTCGTAAGGTGAAATCACAAGCCATACTACTCGACCGATCCTATGTGTCAACAAAAAGGGAGCCCTAAGGCCCCCTTTTTAAAGGTTAACTTTTCTACATTGTGGTGTCTACCACGCAATGAATCACAAATTTGCTTATCTCGTTATCTTTTTGAACGGCTGAAACGCTTACATCGAATGCATCGCCCTTTCGGAATCTTTCTCCTCTAAATACTACAAGAGAATATTCACCCGAAAAGCCGGGTGAAACATCCAACTTGTCTATGTTTTTTAATTCATTCTTGACAAGCATTCCTCCTTTAGGAAGTGCCTTGGTCGGAATAATTCGCGTTTCAATCTCGGCGGGTTTTTCTACCTTGATAAGAACTTCTCCTTTTATCTGCTGAAAGCCTACGTGGAACGGGAAGGAAAAGCTTGAGTCTTTAGAGGATATGTTCACAATGTCATAATTGGTATGGGCATAATTGTTGTTATACTCCTTGTCGCAAGGATGAAAAATATGTGCGTAGAAGCACACATGCGGTACACCAGCAGGAGTTATGAAATATGGTCCTGTAACCCACCGAGTGGTATTGGCTGGGATATCTGCTGCCACGGACCCAATAGGGATGCCTTCATCAAAAAGGCCGAAGGCGAACCACTGAAAAACAACAGTAGCTCCGCGCACATCAACATTGGAGAAGTTGGTGACTTCGACTTGGGGCAGGTAAGGCCATAATGGCTTTAACTGTTGATAACTTCCCAAGATTTCAGTAGGTTGAGCCGGGAATTCGGTCAATGGATTTGTCCAAGACATCGTATGGAACTTGCCAGGCATGTAATGAGAGATATTCCCTTGGCGGGGTTTGAATATTCCGATCTCAATACTTGGGCAGCAGCATTGTTTTGGTCGAACGATTATGATTATACCTATGACGATCACAATAGCGATTATGATCGTTATTATGATGTTTATGACTGGAAGAACAGTTCTTTTTTCTTCGGTCATATTGTGCCTCCTCGCCGGCTTATCCGACGTTTTTTTGTTAACGCCCTGCCTCTCCTTTCAGCCATATCCTTAGGAGAGTTTTTTCGGATAAAGAATTGTAATTAAAAACGAAGTTTTGTCAAGAGGTTAATGCCATTTTTTACGCAGAACTTCTGAAGAGCAAGACTCGTACGGCAGGCCCACTATCTTTTTTATATGAGACTTACAATGGGTTATTAAAGGTTTGTCGAACCAGTTTCAGTAAAGCACCTCAACAGGTTTTAGTTCGAGTTCGACATCCAGGGAGACGTTTGTCTCACCCGGCTTGGGTTTGAACTCCACCTCAAGGGGTTCGTAGTTGGGAGCGTTGAATTTGATGATGCCGGGCCTTGATGGGACTGGAGGAAGCCTGAAGTGTCCGGAGCTGTCGGTAAAAATAATCGTGTCCAGAGCGAAGGGCAGGACTTTTACTTCTGCAAGAGGCTTGCCCGAATTAATGTCTGTAACCTTGCCTTCAATACTTACCACCGTTCTTCCGCACGAGATCAGCGATAATGCGCAAACAACGTAAAGAATCAATGACTTCTTCATCAAAAGTCCTCCGATAAGTTTATCCTTGAATAAAGATAGGCGTATCCTGTCGTTTGTCAAGGTGTTGCGAACTCTCTCAGCCCCAGGGCTTTTGCAACTCTTAACGCGACGTCCGGCCTGTCCGTAATTATCCCATCTACACCTATCTTTAAAAGATGCTCAATTTCTGCCGCTGAGTTTATCGTCCAAACATGTACTTCGATCCCCTTTTTGTGGCAGAGCCGTACAAATCCCGGAGTCACGACGTGTACTGAGCCCGAATATTCGGGAACCTGAACCAGCCTCAATCCGCGTTTTGCGACGAAGCCGAGCCCCATCTTTTGCAAGAGGACGAGCGGTCTTATTTCATCCTCGGAACCCGAGGTGACGATCCCAGGATCGAGAGCCCGAACCCTCTCGATAACGTCTTTGTAAACCGAGGCTACGACTACCCTCCCCTGCATGTCTTTTCTTTCAATCAATGCAACAAGACTGTCCGCTTCATGCAAAATAGAATCCTTGATCTCGATGTTAAAACGATCAGCTGGAAAGGAGTCGAAAACCTCGGCCAGGGTCGGCACCCGGACCCCTTTTCCGCGCCAGGGATAAGTAGCGCCTGAATCAGGCGTAAACCAGAAGGCGGCGTCCAGCTTGCGCAGTTCGGTACAGGTCATCTCGCGAATAAGCCCAGCGCCGTCGGTGGTGCGGTCAACCGTCTCGTCATGAATTACCATAAGGCTGTCATCTGCGGAGAAGTGAATGTCAAGCTCCCACACGTCGGGATGACAAAGAATCTTTGTCACCCTCCAGCCGTCAATGGTGTTTTCGGGCACGAGCTGCGCGCCGGCCCGGTGAGCCATGATGAGCGGTTTAGAAATCAATGAATCCGCATCTATGCATAAAGGAAGAAGAAAGATGAGAAATAAACCTCGTGGGATCAAGCAGGCTCCGCTTTAATCTTCTTCGGGAAGAATGCGTTCTCTGGGCACCTCAAGAAGCGCCCTGGCGAGCTGCTCGAGGGAATCCATGAATATATCCAGATTCTGGGTAGGAAGGGTATCCATGATACGTTTCCAGTCTTTGCGCTGCGCGTTCTGAAGTCTTTGCGCTATACGATGGCCTTTAGGCGATAGCGTTACGAAAACAACGCGCCTGTCCTCGTCCGAACGCATGCGCTCAAGCATCCGAGCGCGGACCATCCTGTCCACTAGTCCGGTCACGTTGGCCTTGGATACGCCAAGTGTCGAGGCAAGCTCGTTCATCTGCATTGCCTCCTTGCCCAGAAGCGTCTGAAGTATCAGGTACTGGGAGAAGGAAAGCTCGCCGCCGAAGGGCGTGGACGAACCGATGAGCTGAAGACCACGAACAAGAATCGGTCCCAGCTCTTCAAGTTTCCTGACATGTTCATCAACCGAACGTCCCATACTATTAATATGCTCAATAAATGTGATTTGTCAAGTGTACTATTTTTGGAAAGGCACCATGTTCTTTCCCGGTCAATAGTTCTAAAGATACGCGTCGAGGAACCTTGGGACGGGAATTTACGATGTTACTCAAGAATTTAGCGGGCATGAAAACCCCATGATCATTTGCCACCCAACCACAGTCTACATTTCGTCGGGGGTCTCGATACCGAGGAGTGCAAGTCCTCTTCGCAGCACGCCGCCGGTCGCCTGTGTCAAAACCAACCGCGCCGTCCTTGCCTTGCTCTCCGCGCGAAGCACGGGCACCTGAGTGTAGAACCTGCTGAACTCGGTCGCTAAATCGTATAAATATCCAGCAATCACGTGCGGCGAGTAGCGCTCGCGTGCCTCGATGACTGCCTGCGGGAAGCGTCCAAGCTGCATGAGAAGCTCGGTGCTCTCCGGTTCCGCAATCTCACTGACAACTGCGTGAACCTCCCCCTCGCCCAAATTCTCAAGCGGCTTGCGTTCCTCAGGCCCGACCTTCTCGAGGATCTTCGCGCATCTCACTGCCGCATACTGAAGATAGGGTCCCGAGTTGCCGTCGAACGCGAGCATCTTTGACCAGTCGAAGACGATGTCCTTGATGCGGTCCTGCGAAAGGTCCGCGTATATCACCGCACCGATTCCAACCTTCCTCGCGACCTCCTTCCTCTTGACTTCGGTCATCTCCGGGTTCTTTTCTTTTATAATCTCCCCGGCCCTGCGCTCGGCCTCGTCCAGCAGCTCATCCAGATACACAACTCTTCCCTCCCTCGTCGAAATCTTTCCCGAAGGCAGCGAGACCATGCCGAAACGGACGTGTTCGAGTATATCCTTGTGGCCTAATCTCTCGAGCGCTTTGGCAAGATTGGCAAAATGAAGATTCTGCTCGGTTGCGACGACGTAGACGAGCTTCGAAACAGGCTTGAACATTTCCAGCCTCTCGAGCGCGGACGCGAGATCCCTTGACGCGTAAAGCGTGGTGCCGTCCTGCTTGCGGGCAACGAGAGGCGGTTTGTCTTCCTTGTCAGAAGTCCTGATTATCACGGCTCCTTCCGAGCGCTCGGCTACCCCCTCATCCAATAACCTGTCGATCAGGTCGTGCGCCTTGCCTTCAAACTCGCTCTCGAACCAGTTATGGTCGAAGTGCACGCCCAGTCTCGCCACCGTCCTTTCAAAATCGGCAAGGCTTTCTACCCTGAATCGCTTCCAAAGATCGCGCTCCTTCTCACCGCCCTGTTCGAGTCTCATGAACGCGGCGCGGCCCTCGTCCTCAAGCTCGGGATGCGCCTCCAGCTCCTTGTGGAAGCGCACGTAAAGGTCAACGAGATGTTTTATCGGATCACCCTTGAACGCATCCTCCTCGCCCCAGCGTTCGTAGGCGTAAAGGAGCTTTCCGAACTGGGTACCCCAGTCCGATAAAAAATTGATGCCCACCGTTCTCTCCCCGGCCGCTTCGAGGATATTAATGAGCGCCTGGCCTATGATGGTCGAGCGCAGGTGACCGACCGACAAGGGCTTCGCGATATTCGGCGAGCAGTAGTCAACAACCACCGTCTTCCCTGTGTCCGGATGATTCCCATACGATTGGCCCGTTTTGACCATATCGGCCACGATTCCTTCAAGCAGCAGGCCGGTTTTTGCATATACGTTCACGTAGCCGCGGTCGGCCTCGAACCTCTCAAATATTGAATCGCCCTCGATACCCTTACTCCATCTGGCTGCCAGTTCCTCTGCAAGCTTCGCAGGGTTGGTTCCTCTATCCTTTGCGTAACGAAAGCAGGGCACGGCATAAATAGCATGAGATTCCTGCGGCGGCCTGCGAATCTCCGGATGCTGGTCGGCGAACTCTGCCGACGCCAGACGCTCCACTTGCTCGTAAACGCTGTCGAATATGTACTTCAATCAATCTCCTTTGCTAAGTGTACCGCCGTCATGCCGCGGTGTCAACGAAAAGTATTCCCTCCCCCTCCATCGGCAGGCTGGAAAGAACCCATCCCTTCTCGTCCACGAACCAGGCCCCGCCGAAGGAATCGTCAGTCCCCTCCCCCTCGTAAAGATTTACCGCGAGCGTTCTGGCTCCTATCATACTGAATCTCTTGCAGTATTCCTCAAGTTCCGCCGGCCACTCCTTGCCCGGATCCCGCGCTCTCAGGAAAGGATATAGAAGGTATTCGGGCTCGAGCGCCTTCATCCTTGCCACGATTCCATCGTCCCATACATCCCCGCAAACGAGCACGCCCAGTTTTCCGAAAGGCGTCATGACGGTTTTCACCCCCTCACCCACACAATAGATCTGCGGATCATCTTCGGGTCTATGCCAGTGAGGATCAATCCTGCGATAGTGCAGCGCGAGGTTGCCTTCGGGGTCGAAAAAAACGTAGGAGTCGTAAATCCTGGCCCCCTCCCGCTCAAGCAGTCCTGCCGCGAACCACACTTTGCTCGACTTCGCGAAAGCGCCCCACTCCTCGCAGAGCGGCCCGGATACGGTTTCCGCAATCCTCAGATCGTGTTTCACCTCCCCTGTATCCGCAAGCCCTGTTGCAGCCGCCTCCGGAAACACGATGAGTTCAGCACCCATATCCAGTGCGCTCTCCGCGAGGGCAAGAATCGTTCTCCTGTTTTCCTCGAAATTCCCGGTCACTTTGTTTGAGACAATAGCGGCCTTCATGCGCTAAAGCCTTCTCAACTGATCGAGCAAATCCGAGAAAGGTCCGGTCCCCCTGTACGTCCTGTCCGCGGTCAATATGAACCATGAATCCTTGTGATAACTTACCTTCGTCACCTTCTTTTTCCGGGCAAGAGTTCGCGCCTTTGCTACCTCCAATATCTTCATTGCCTCGCCGGGCATTTTGCCGAAGCGATCCTCGAGCTCTTCCTTCAACGTATCCACCTCCCCCTCTTTTTCCACCGAGAGCAGCCGCTTGTAAAGCGACACGCGCTCGGACGAATCGCCGATGTATGTTTCGGGAAGGTATGCGCCGTGGTCTATCTCAAGCTCGGGCTCAGCAAACCATTCGTCGCCCTTGAGCCGCGCGACGGCCTCTGCCAGAAGCTTCGTGTAGAGAGTAAAACCTATCGCATTCACGTAGCCGTGCTGCTCGGTGCCGAGAAGGTTGCCCACGCCGCGCATCTCCATATCTCTCACCGCGAGGCGGTATCCCGCGCCAAGTCCGGCATACGCCCGAATCGCGGCGAAGCGCTTCTTTGCGTCGTCCGTGGTTCTTTTAGGAACTATGAAGAGCGCGTAACCCTGTCTTTCCCCCCGCCCTACACGTCCCCTTAACTGGTGCAAATCCGCAAGACCAAAGAGATCCGACCTGTCAACGATTATCGTGTTGAGATCCGGTATATCTATCCCTGCCTCGAGTATCGCTGTCGAAAGGAGGATGTCGGTGTGGTGCTCGAGGAATTTGTCATAAATCGTCGCAAGTTCGCGCTCAGGCATCTGGCCGTGCGCGACAAGGATGCTTGCCTGAGGCAACAGCCTTTCGATCCTGCGTCTGACCGAATCGATGGTCTCGATTCGGTTGTGGATGAAGAGCGTCAATCCTCCTCTCGATCGTTCTCTCAAAACCCACTCGCGAACCATCTCGTCCGACCAGCCCTCCACCGCTGTAATCACGTCCTTTCGCCCGACGGGCGGTGTCTCTATCCTGGAAACGTCCCTTATCCCGACAAGGCCCATGTAAAGAGTACGGGGAATGGGCGTCGCGGTCAGCGCGAGCGTGTCCACTTCGGCCCTCGCTTTGCGAATCCTCTCCTTCTGCCTCACTCCGAAGCGGTGTTCGTCGTCTATAATCAATAAACCCAGGTCCGCCCATTTGACCGATTCGGCAAGAAGAGCGTGAGTGCCTATCAATATGTCCACCTTACCCTCCGCGAGATCGGCGAGAACTCTCGAGCGTTCGGCCGTTCCCACGAATCTCGATAACATGGCGCATTTTACAGGGAGGTCCCTCAGCCTCGCGCTGAACGTTCGGTAATGCTGGAGCGCCAGGATAGTCGTCGGAGCCATGAGCGCCACTTGCTTGGAATCGAGCGCGGCCTTGAGAGCCGCCCGCACCGCCACCTCGGTCTTGCCATAGCCGACCTCGCCGCAGACCAGCCTGTCCATCGGGTGAGGTGTTTCCATGTCCGCTATGATGGAGTCTATTGCCTTCCTCTGATCGGGCGTCTCCTCATAAGGAAAAGTCAGTTCGACCCAGTCCATCTCTTCCTTGTGGGCGCCGAACGCGTGCCCGCGCGCCAGCGAACGCCTCGCATAAAGCGAGAGAAGCTCCTGGGCGTAAGCGTATGCCGATTGACGAGCTCTCCTGGTGGCAAGCTTCCAGCCCTCCGAACCCAGGCGGTTGACCCGCGGAAGCCTTCCTTCCGCTCCTATATACCGGTCCAGGAGTCCAAGGTTCTCAACGGGAAGGTAAAGGACGTCGGTTCCGCCGTAGGCAATTTGCAGGAACTCCTTCTCGCCCCCGCCGATCCTCAGGCGTTTTAGACCCTTGTAGATGCCGATTCCGTAATCGATGTGAACGACATAGTCGCCTTCGTGGAGTTCAAGAAGCGCGTCCGAAGGCAACCCCTTGAAATGCCGGGGCAGCCTCCTTTTGTGCCGGACGCCGAAAAGCTCCTCGTCCGTGAAAACGGCGTACCCCCCCTCCCTAGAAATCCATCCCGCCGAAAGGTGTGCATCCACGATCATGAAACGCTCAAGATGGCTCGAGAGATAATTGGCGGCATGCTCCGGGTCGATAGCGAAGTACAGTTCGAGTCCCTGATCCTCCAGTTCCCTGAGGCCCTCGAAATGTCCGAGAACCCTTGATGCTTGCGCGGCACCGAAATCGAAACGATCATATTCTGCATCCGAACCTTCAATTTTGTCCGTAATCAGGATTTCAGGCTTGCTGTCCTTTAGTTCCGAAATCACGACCGCACCCTCGAGATAATGTCTGACTGAGGGTCCCTCTTTTGCTGGAGGTTTGTTAGATACAATCTCGATCGAACGAAGTTGTTTGCTCGAACGCTGGGTGAGGGGGTCAAAACTTCTGATCGATGCAACCCGGTCCGCCTCGAACTCAAGCCTTACCGGCTCCTCCCATTGCGGTGAGAATACGTCAAGTATTCCACCCCTTTGCGCAAACTCCGAGGGCTCAGTCACAATGCCCTCGCGCTCGAACCCTTCCGAGGCAAGCCAGAGCAAAGCCTCATCAAGGTCTGCCACACCGGACACCTCGAAGTAGATTGACGCCCTTTCGCCACCACCTAACCTTTCCTCCGCCAACTCCCTCAGGCATATTATCAATCTAGATGCAGCGGCAGGAATCCTTAAGAGATTCAGATCCTCGGGTTTTTTTAGTGTCACGATTCCCGGGGTCACGAGATCTTCCAAATCGTAAAGCAGTTTATCCAACTCCTCCTCGTCCTTCGCCAGGTATAGAATCTCCTCCTTTTCCCTCATTGCCGCAAGGAAGAACGACTTCAAGGCGCCCGCAAGACCTGAAATCAATGCCGGTCTTTCTTTAAGAGCAAGGAAGCGCTCGAAAGCCGCTGATTCAATAAAGCCCGCGTAGAGAGCTTTTTTGCTCGTGTATTCTTTCATGGAGAAGCGATTCTAATCGCAGAAGCCGCCATGTCAAACCAGGGTCGAACGGCAAATGCCTTCCTTACCTTAAAAAAACCCCGGTCTTTCGACCGGGGTCAATGAATCAAGTCGATCTCTTAACGTATGAGCATGATTTTGGCGTTCTCGACCTTTTGCTGCTGAACGAGTCTTATGAAATAAACGCCATTCGGGGCCGTTCTTCCCTGGTCGTCCAGTCCCTCCCAGAGAAACTCGCGCATCCCGGTTCCTTTTTGGGAATCGATGAGGGTGGATACGAGCCTGCCTCCGGCGTCATAAATGCCGAGCTGTACGGGGGTCGCAGGGGCAGAAGAGAGCAGGATGTGCCATGAAGAGTAACTTTTCGAACTGACTGTGAGCGCAACGACATCATTGGACTCCGCGCTGTTTGACGAAGGTAGTTCCAAAAGTTCGCCTTCATAATTGATTCGCACCTGCTCCAGACTAGGAAGGTTCGCAGGGTTGTCATACTCGAACGTGACCCGATACTGGATGTAGCGTTGATTGCACCCCATGAGTGCAGTCTCAATTCTCTCATTATCGCACAGTTCGTGCCAGGGATCCTTACCAGTGGAGAATACGGTTGACGCTTCCGTTAGGAAATCGTCGGGGTGCGCACCGGTTCTTATCGCAACGCGCACCTTGCTCGAGCCAGGACATGATGCATCGTACTCGTATTCGATCCAGTTCAAATCCATCTTTGTATCGTAGACGGAGGAGTAGTAAACTTCCTTGTTTTGCCGGTAATAGACGCTTCCGACTTCACGCGAGAAACCGTGGTGGCATCCCAAGTTGTCGAATGATCCAGAAGGAGTGAAATCAGGTCCCCAGAAGAAGCGAGAACCTCCTCCCCATTCATATTCAAAAAGATCCATACAGCCGTCGTAATTGAAATCGGCTACGATCCCGCCTGCGCCAACTCCAAATGATTCTGAGAGATCCTCGTAACGGGATGGGGAAATGCCGTCTTCGGCACCCCAGAATATCCTCGGTGGCACACCATCGTTACCGAAGAAAACCAGATCCAGGTACTTGTCATTATTAAGGTGATTGATCGAACTACCACCGAAGGCCCTGTCCGGTAGGGGGAGGATATAATCGGCTTCTACAACCTGGGAGGTTCTGTAGACTTCTTTTCCTCCCCAGAGAATAGCAGCGTAGTAAGGTATGTTGGCGGAGTAAACAAGATCTAACCAGCCGTCGTTGTTCAGATCTGCAACACTCATTCCATGCGGGCCTCCATGCCCGTACTCCACGGTGGTGCGCTTTTCGATGTTGAATCCTTCAGAAGAGCCGTAGTAAATATAGTGCTGCTGACCTTGATAGGTATTACCGGCTACAACTATCACGTCAAGCCAGCTATCCTTGTTCAAGTCTGCAACCTCGGGGTTGAATCCCGATTCGTTCACCGGCAACAGTGTAACGTTTGAAAGATCATATCCCGCCGGACTTCCCCAAAGGATACCCGTATTGTCGTTGTCAAGACATGATATGATCAAGTCAAGATAACCATCCTTGTTCAAATCAGCAACTGCAATACCTTCATTATTGTATCCCGGGACGTTAAAGACTTGGGGATTGTTTGGATCGGGACCAGTGTCAGTCCCCCAAAAGATACGTATTGTTCCGCACATGGCGGTCGTTATCAACTCCGGATAGCCATCCTGGTTCAAGTCGGCTCCGTCACAACCGCCATTTCCTGCGTAAGAAGTGATATTACCTTGGCTGTAACCTGTGGGTGAACCCCACATAATCCAGCTATGCGCTGGAACATCGATGTATCCATCGTTGTTGAAATCCCAACGGCCCACAAACTCTATAGCCCCATCTCCAAGCTGAGAGGCGTAAAGGTTGCGTTCAAAAGCTCCGTCGGAGAAGTCTTCCTGGGTAGTTTCAATCCATTCTCCAGGAGACAAAGCAAGAAAGACGAAGAATAACATATAAACCTCCACACAGTTTATTCGTCTTTTTTTACGGTAAGCTGCTGGATCCTTCCTTGAGCCCATCTTGCTCAAATTTGCTCAGAATTCTTCCATGCTTACCCCTCAATAGCGAGAGAGCATTTTTTATGCCAGTTATCCTCCTTGTTAAGATTCAAATCTTCTACACTTACGACACAAACAACCGATGTGTTTTTTATAAAGGTCTTTTTCTCTCATAGATACTGACACTTAAGTATAACTCCACTCGGGTTTGTTATCCTTCAAAATAGTTTAATGCAACATTACAAGCTTTGCTGTCTGACATTCTTCGTTGCCGTTTAATCGAACGAAATATACCCCTGATGGAGGAGGGGTGCTGGAATTACCAATCAAACCGCTCCATGTAAGCGAATAGTGTTTTTGGGGCATATTTCCCTTTAAAAGGGTATGAACTCGAGAACCTTTACAATCATAAACAGCCAAATCAAGAGGTCCAGAGCTTTTTAAATCGAAAGAAATTTGCCAACACCCCTTTACAGGTGTAACTTTCAAATATCCTGAGGGTAAAACCGAATCTTCGTCTGCAATGCCTTCCCCCTCGCCATATATAACACGAACCTCCTTTAGAAGCGGTAACAGAACCGGGTTCGCATACTCAAAAAGTGTTTTGTAGCGAAGATACCGATATTTGTTTGTAGAATCTTGCGGAATAATATACCGCTCATTTCTGTTTAAAGGAATCCAAGCGGACCAATTATTTACGGTGTCGTAAGATGATCCAAAGCTGACGAAAAAGTCCACCTTACTAGTGCCGGGGCATGAATCGACCCAATCGAGTTCTACATACCCTAGATCAAGCTGTGCATCGAATACCGAGGAGTAGTATTCCTCAAGATATTTCCTCGTATACACATTTCCGATTTCGCGCGAAAAGCCGTGATGGGAAGAGATTCCTAAGAATTTGGTTTGTGAAAACAGAGGACCGTAGAAAAAGTAAGAGTTTCCGTTTAGATCATACTCGAAAATATCAAGGTTCCCGTCATTGTTGAAGTCCGCCACATAGCCACTAGAACCGACTTCGGGACGTTTTGACAAATCATTGTATTGTTCCGGATCGATACCGTCTTGGTCACCCCAGTATATTCTAGGCGGTACATCATCGTTGCCAAAGAAAACTATGTCTAAGTAACCGTCCTTATCAAGATCTGCAATCGAACTTCCTCCAAAACAATGATGAGACAGGGGAAGATAAAGGTTAACATCCACGTTTTCTCCAGGTTCATAAGCGTTCTTCGAGCCCCAAAGAATTGCTGCGGAGTCGGGAATATTGCCCGAATAAACAAGATCAAGCCATCCGTCGCAATTAAGATCGGCAATGGACATTCCGTGTAGTCCTCCTTTTCCGTAAGTCACAGATGTACGTTTGTAAATGGAATATCCTTTTGCCGAGCCCCAATATATGTAGATTTCTTGTCCTGAATAGGTGTCTCCTGTAATTAAGATTACATCTAGCCATCCATCTTTGTTAAGATCAGCCGCTTCCGGATTATAGCCTGTTTTGTTGCATGGCAAATTTGTTACGTTATAGAGAGATAAACCTGTGTTCGATCCCCAAAAAACCGCTGCATTATCGTTGTCTACAGAAGCAATCAAATCCAGATATCCATCCTTGTTCAGGTCGGCAAGAAAGACACCTTCATTATTGTAGTTAGTAGTTCCTAAGGCTTGGGGTTTAGCAGGATTCGGTCCGTTCTTGGTTCCCGGGTATACCCTAACGGGTTCGCCTATCGAGGTGGTTACAAATTCGGGATATCCATCAAAATCGAGATCAGCCGCATCGCAACCGCCTCTTCCATAGTAAAGAGTAGTGTCTTCAACCGTATACTCCGAAGATTGACCCCAAATTATCCAATTTGAACCTGGAATATCAAGATATTCGTCGTTATTCAGATCAAACCTCCCGACAAATTCTAAAGTCCCGCCATCCCTTAAAGAGGCGTATATGTTTCTTTCGTACCACCCGTCTTTGAAATCCTCTTGGGTGGTTTCAACCCATACTCCACCCCATAATAATACCGTAAGAAAAGACATTAATTCTCCTTCCTTTATTTTTCCTCGTGTAAATAATACCTAAGAACAAACGTTTGTCAAGAGACCTTACCCCTCGTTCGTTGAAGGCTTTACTAAGGGTCGAAAGAATAGCTCCTTACTTTAGTATCAGCCTGAACTCAATCCTGCGGTTCATCGCCCTGCCTTCAAGGGTACTGTTTGATGCCAGTGGGTGTGTGTCACCGTAGCCGTTACATAAAAACATCTCGGTAGGAAGACCGCACCTGCCTACAAGATAAGACTTTACAGCTTCGGCCCTGGCTTCGGACAAGCGCTGATTATCCCCGTAGGGCGAATAAATAACCGGGATGCTGTCGGTGTGACCGGCAATCTCGATCTTGAGCCCCCTGTCGGCGTTGTCCTTGAGCACGGGGGCTATGGAATCGAGTATTGATTCAAACCCGGGGAGAATGTCAGCTTTTCCGGTCTCGAAGTTAAGACGGATAGTCATTAAGATATTACTTTCTTGTTCCCTTGATACATAAAGATCGGAGTTGAGCGTATCGCCGGCAGGTACCACAATCCTTTCCAGGCGGGGAAAGAGTTTAGGATTATCCGGCTCCACCTTTACCAGGTATTCTCCGGGGGGGAGGGGATTCGAGCTGTAGGTGCCCCATCCCGGGTTGGTCCGGACCGAATCCTCGACTTCGCCCTTGAATCTGACCGTTGCATCCGCGGGATTGTCAGAACCTTCCTCTCTCACGAGGCCGGTCACTATTCCATAAGGAATAGAATCGAGCTTTACGACTAACACATTCAACTTCCCCGGTTCAAGGACGATTGAATCCGATCCTGGGTAGTGATGCGTGGCTTTGGTCAAAACTCCAAGCTCGCCAGGAGTTATCCAGTTTCGACGCAGAGTTCCATTTTGCTTCTGGACCCCTTCCTCTATAACACCACTCATAGTCACGGTCGCGTCCAAAGGAACCAAGGTGCCGCTATCAACTACTTTAACCAGAACGTCAGCTGTTTGGGGGCGTTCTTTAAGGTAATGGGAGATGCATATCGTATGAGCGATACCCAGGACGCCGTATGGCTCGAGTGCATACTCAACCCTGAAGCCTTTCCAGTAAAGAGCCACTCCGCCGGATGGAGCGGCTAAAGCCCCCCACTCGAGTACCGACCTGTTGAGCTTACCGCCAATGCGAATCGCTATGAGGTCAAGAGGTTTATACTCCACACCGATGTTTCCTTCAAAACCTGCATCGCTTACGTATCCCCCTTTGAAAGTTGCATATATTCCCGGCAAAAAAGCAAAGGACATACCGGCATCACAGGCCCAAGGAGTCTGGATTCTAAGAGTGTCGTAGTACAAACCAGGCCCAACGTCGTGAAGAGACACGCCAAGCGACATCCACGAATAGGGTCTCCAGCTGACGCCCAAATCGAATACCGACCCGGTTCCGGTCCGCTCAATCAGGTTTTCGTAAAGAAGCTTTGAGCCTACCCCAACACTGAGCTCTCTAGTTATTGAAAAGGCACAGCCCACGTCCAGGATGCCGCTCTGCGGGTATACCTTTCTGGTTGGTTCATTATTATCGTCCCAGCCCTGGACGGCTGTCAACGAATAGAACGCTCCCAGTCCAAGGGTGATTCTGCGCCAGGGCCAGGCAAAACCCATGAACTGATCATGTATTCCCGCGACGAAGGAGCGGTAACCGAGCATAACTTCCCCCTGTGGTAAGGCTTCCAACCCTGCCGGGTTCCACCACAGCGCAGTGATGTCTCCTGACCAGGCTGTTCCGGCATCACCCAGCGCTTTTACCGAAGCACCGTAACCGGTTCTTAAAAGGGCAAATGCGTTCTGACCGGTCTCCTGCGCGGAGATCGCGACCAGGCCAATCATCAATAGGATTAACAACCGTTTCATCGCTCACCTCCAGCCGTACATATCGCTTTTGCCAGGATGTGGCGGGGGGCTCCTTGAGGAGGTCTGAAGTCTAGCAAAATAATATATATACCAGGAGCCAGCGGCCCTCCCGTATCCGAAGCCGCTCGCCAGAGATAAGAGTGCACACCAGCATTGCAGTACTCGTTGAAAACATTTCCAACAGGCCTTGCTGCCCTGTCCGCTATCCTGATGGTGACGTTACCGTCTTCAGGCTGGCTCCAAACAATGTGGGTTTCCTCCCTGAACGGATTAGGAAAGTTGTGCAGAGTAAGACTCGGCAGTGCCGTGGTCACAATTACTGCGGAATCGTGTACAACACCGCTTGAAGCGGAGCTTATGTAAACTACGGTAGTTTCCGGTGTAAATTGCTCAACCGAGATTGTATCAAGCGAACCTCGCGTAGGGTCATATTCTTCCGGCAGGCTGACGTCCACATAAAGCGTACAGAGGCCTCCGATAGGCTCAAGCTTGCCTACATCCGGGACACCATCCGCGTCAGAATCCGAAAGGGCGTTTCTGCCTGTCGAGTCGAGAAAAGCCAGGTCCCATCCCCGGTGACTTCTCGTTGTAATCGCCCCGATATCCGCCACATTACCATGATTGATAGCCTCAAGCGTATATCGGACGGTCGGCATATCAGGTGATACAGAACCCTTCTGATCGGGCCGTATCTCCAAAAGGCTTATTTCGACGGGATTGATGATAAGTGTGGCCAGATCCTTGACCGTCGTGTCCTGTGAGGATGTGCCGATTATGTAAACCGTGTCGGTTTCCCCCGCGATCGCGTTCGCCGGAACTTTAATCCGCGTAGAGAAATAGCGGCGCTCGCCGCTGTTTGGGACCTCGCCCACGTCCGGCAGGCCATCTGTGTCGTTATCTCTTAACGGGGTAGCAGCCGCAGAGTCAAGAAGCTCTACTTGCCAACCGTGCATGCTCCAAGTTTTCAGGTCTATCACGTCATCCCATCTCCCGTGGTTGGCCTCCCACAAGGAAAACAAAACACTCTGCCCAGGTACTGCAAAGGTGTCCTGATCGGGCTCAACTTCAATCCACACCGGAGGCAACACCTGTATTATGAGAATCGCAAGGTCGGTTACGGCTGTGTCTTGAGAGGAAATGCCGACTATACGCACCGTATCCGAGACATAGGGAATTGCCGTGTCAGGAATGTTGATCCTGGCTTTGAAATCCCTTCTCCCGCTTCGTGCCGGAACCGGCCCCAGATCGGGAATGAAATCCGCGTCGTTATCCTCCAGCGGAGTCAGCGCAGTTGAATCGAACAACTGTACCTGCCAGCCGCGAGCGCTGATGGCTACAAGGTCTATCACGTCCGGGTCCTTTCCGTAATTGATACCCCACAGGCTACAATAGAGGGTTTGCCCCGGCCAGCCGACCGTGTCCTGGTTTGGGTCTACTAGAATCCTTACGGGTGCGAGGACGTATGTTACAACGATGGCCGAGTCGTAAAGCCCCGAAGGGTTAGACGAGCGACCAAAGACTATCATTGTATCGACACTTACGCTTGGGCTATCAGGAATACCCACCTTCACCAGAAGCCGCGTGGAGTCGCCCCCAGCGTCCAGTTCCCCGACATCGGGAGAAAGGTCGGTGTCAAAATCCCCGAGCGGGTTACCCAAAGAATCATTTGTTTCATGGAACCAATCTAGATTGTCGAAGACAGATGATATTTCTATTACATCCGGTAAGTAGGTATAATTCAAGACTTCAAGGTTATAGGATACCGTATCACCGGGGAAGCCGGAGCCTTGCCTGTCCGGTCGCACTATTATTTCTTCCGCTATTAAATATTCAATTCCTACAAGAAACAATACCGGCAAGTACGCGGGGTTTGGATACTCGAACGTTGCCCGGTATTGTATGTATCGTGATCGAAGACTGCCTGGAATCTCGGTGTCGTTTTGAACCGTTACCCAATCGCTCCAGCCTGAAGAGGTGTCCGGGGTATCTCCTACCCTTACCGCCATTTTGAGCATCGAGTTTCCAGGGCAGGAGTCCTCCCAGTGTATTGTTGACCACGAGGCGTCGACGCCTGCATCAAATATGGAAGAGAAATACTCCTCCTTATTAACCCTCGAGTACACGTTGCCTATCTCACGGGAGAAACCATGGTGCGAGAAAGGTCCCACGTTTTGATAACTGGTGAACCCCGGGCCCTGGAAGAGGATGGTTCCGTCGTATGTAAGCTCAACGATATCCAGATGTCCGTCATTAGTGAAATCCGCGACAACACCCCCCGAGCCTACGCTTGGCGCCGCGCCGAGATCGCTGCGGCGATCGGGTGAAATTCCATCCTGGTCGCCCCAGAAGATGCGAGGCGGTACGTCGTCGTTGCCGAAGAAGACTATATCAAGATACCCGTCCTCGTTGAGGTCAGCGATGGAGCTTCCCCCAAAGGCACGGTCGCGCAAGGGCAAGTTGAGATCGACATTCACTTCGGTACCTGAACGATACTTATCAGCCGATCCCCAAAGTACGGCTCCATAATTAGGGTAATTTCCTGAGTATACTATATCAAGCCAACCGTCGTAATTTAGATCAGCAACCGATATGCCGTGAGGACCTCCTTTGTCATATATGACCTTGGTAAAACGACTACCGGAAAACCCCCCTGGTCCACCCCAGTAGATGTATTCGTAAGCATCTTCTCCAGAAAGCACGATGACATCAAGCCAACCGTCCTTGTTTAAATCCGCAACCTCGGGGTTGTATCCAGGTTTATGACAGTATAACGAAGTGCTGTTGTTCTGGGAGAAACCTGCGGCAGCCCCCCAAAAAACCGTTGATTCGTCATCACCCTTTGACGCCAGAAGATCAAGCCAGCCGTCCTTGTTAAAGTCGGCGGCCATAACACCTTCGTTGTTGTAGGCGGTTACCGGTATCGTCGAGAAATCGGCGGTATCGGGTCCATCGGGATTTCCCCAAAAAATGTGGTCGTCATTGTTAATTCCAGTGGTGACGAAATCGGGGTATCCATCAGTGTTCAGATCGGCCGCGTCACATCCGGCCTGGCCGTTATATTCAGTAATATTTTGCTGGTTTAATCCTGCGGCAGCTCCCCACATTATCCAGGCATTTCCTGCAAGGTCTATGTAGCCATCGTTATTCAGGTCGAACCTGCCCGAAAACTCGATTGCGCCGTCACCACGATGCGAAGAGTAGAGATTGCGTTCATACCCGCCGTCCCTGAAATCCTCTTGTGTGGTCTCTAACCATTCCAGTCCGAAAAGAACGATTGTTATGAAAAACATACAAAACTCCTTCCTGGTTTTTTCCTCACAAAGAGAATAGTCACCTTGGAGGACTTGTCAAGCGCAGGATCTCACGCGCATGAGCCGTTCTTTCCCCTTTACAAACGGGACTTGACAAGCCGGTTTAGGGGAATAGGATGTAGGTATCAAATTCAAAGGAGGAGTAATGAAAAAGAGAACCGCGTTTTTAGTCCTAATACTTTCTGGTGTTTTTTTTCTCTCGGGCTGCAATATCATCGATCAGCTAAAACAGGGCGTTTACCATGCGGCCTCAAGGATAAATTCCATACAGGCGATAGGTTCATCCCGCGAATTCGCGATGGTCGACATCGAATACGTTTTCACGAATGCCGTCCCGGCCAGCAAAGTAGTCGTAGGCAGGGAAGGTAGCTCAAAGCGCGACACGCTCGATATCGTGCTTGCCGGCACAGTCTATAACGATGTAGACACTCTCGAAACGGAAAAAACGTATAAATACCATCTCTGGCTCCTGGATGGTGGAGCGCTCAATGCTTACGATACAGTCGAGATCAAGACCTTGCCTGTTCTTGATGTGACCGCACCCGCGGATACGCTCACCGGGGATAAAATCACTGTGACGTTCAAGAAGATCGTTTACGACGGCAAAGGGTACCTCGATTACAAGGTTGCCCTTTACGATGCCGAGGGTCTCGATCTGACTAACCCGGACCCCTCGGTTTTTCTCAACCTCGCAACGCCGATAGAGGAGAAGACCATCTCGATAACCGATAACGATACTGAAGGCTCAGTAAACCTCTCGGAACCGGCTCCAACCTTAATCAAGGGTTATGTTGTCACCGTCTCGACGACGAAACCGGTCTTCGGCGCGCTTGCCAATACATCCACCGGTGTCAAGCCTTTCTTCTGGGCTAATATGTAACCGGAATCAAGGGAAAAAATTTCAAGTAAAGGCCCCCTCCCGGGAGGGGGCCAAAACTATTTTGATTGAAATTATCTTAAGATAATTTTAATCAATCCTTCTTGTCCTTCTTCCTTTTTGAAAGCAGTGAAAGCGCAACTGCAAGCGCCACGAGTCCAAGTGAAATAAAAGTGATCCAGACGCCGGCCTTTACGTACGGTGATTTGAAGCGGAACTCCACCTTGTGAGTGCCGGGTTCTATCACTACCGCCCTCAGGGTATAATCGGCGCGGTAGACCTTCTGCTCTTTTCCGTCCACCCAGGCACGGAACCAGGGGTACCAGTTCTCCGAGAGCACGAGCACCCCCTTGCGAGCCATCTGTGCCCGCAGCTCAATCACGTTGGGTTCGTACTTTGCGATCTCCACCATTCCTGCCGCAGTCGTATCCGTCGAGGGTACCCATCCCTGGGGCATTTCCTCGAGCACGACAGTCCTTCGGGGATCAAAGCCGGGAACTTTCATTCTGGAAAGAATCGCCGTGTCATCCTTGAGCACCTCTATATCCGAGGCTACCCACGCGCGGGAGACTGGCGCCTCGTTGCGATATATCGCATAGTTCTGACCGAGATACATCGGCCTGAAAGTACTCCGCGACGAATCCGTCCAGGGCGCGAAGTACTCTTTGAGCGCAAGGATAGTTGCCTGATCCTGCGGTGAATATATTCCGATTTGCGAGCTATCGGGCAATCTGAGACTTATCAAATATTTGACGTCCAGCATCGTAAGAAAGGGCAAGTAGCGCAGGTTAGCGGGATCCCTGAACATGATGGTGTTCGGCGCGCCTATGAACTCCTGGTAGCGGCGCAGCTGGTTGCCGTGGTAGCCGCCTACGGACTGGATATTATAGAGCATGAGATAGTCGTCCCTGCGGTAGATGTCATTTCCCATGTACTGAAGCGGGTAGACCCTGTAGACGCCGGCGTCGCCCTTAAGGTAGTTAACCACCTCGTCGGGTCCGTACATCTCTTCGGCCGATACGGGGTTATCGTTTCTATCCTTTACAATCCCGACGAAGTGTCGGTCAACCATCCATAAATCCGTAAACACGAAACCTGCAAGCAGGAGCCCCCACAACCACGCCAGATTCTTGAAGCGGCGCCAGAGGATGATCAAAACGAATCCCGCGGCAAGGAAGAGGAATGCGAGCCAGAATCCGTTGGACGCGTTGCCCACGTTTGCCTGCATGTGCGAAAGGAGAGTTGCGGCCTGCTGGGGGCCGTTGGTCCGCGTAAGCTCTCCCCGGGCCAACCCGCTCACGAAGTTCGAGAACCCATAGGAATCCGCGGAGGACCAAACGGCAAATATTAACATAAGCCCGGCGAGCACGGCAAAGACAATCGTTAAGACGTCCACCCCCCTACCCTTCTTCTTAAGAGATTTCTCCTTCTGAACGTTCGCTTGAGGCTTGGGGTGCGGGTTAAGCACCTCCTCGAGGCCGAGCGAGGCAAGGACAACGGCCGAGAAGGCGATCGTGAAGAATATCATTGCGGGGGCGCGAAAGCTCTTAATTAATGGAAGGATGTAGTAGGGAATATAGTAGAAAGGAGTGTTGCCTCCGAGAGCCATCAGGAGTCCGAATACTGAAAACCCCATGAAGAACTTGGTTTCCCTCCTGCGCCACGCGAGAATGATTCCCACTATCGCGAGTGCAAGGATTATTATCCCGAAGTACTCCGAGTGCTGTTTGAAGGCATTGGTGCCCCAATAATTCTGAAGTATCCCCGAGAACCTCGCGTTAAATAGATCGAATACCTCAAGCCTCGGAAGCGACCACGAGGTAGCGAAATCCCAGCCGCGGCCGCCTTCGGCTCGGGGAGAAAATCCCAGATACGAAATACCCGGCAGCATCTGCACTGCAGATATTCCAAGCCCGACGAGAACCGAAGATATGGACAAGAGGAAGGGTTTGAAAACAGGCCAGGCTTTGCTTGAATCCCTCCAGGCGATATACATCCGGTAGAGGACGTAAATACCGCAAATCATAAAGGTGTAATACATCATTTGCACGTTTGGACTTATTAGGCCCAGGCCGAACACGAGGCCGAGCAGTGCAAAATCGATGAGTTTACCTTCCCGGAATCCCCTGTGTATGAACAGCATGGCCCACGGAAGAAGAGACGCAATAACAACCTTGCTGTCGTGACCGGCCGAGACGAGCGAAACGATGATGCCCGTAAACATGTAAGCTACCGAGCCGATAACGGCTACGTAATCCTTGAGCTTGAGTTCCTTGAGAAACAAAAACATCCCGACCCCTGCCGCAATTATCTGCAGGATGAAAACGAGAGCCATTACAGTACCCACGGGGAATATGAATCGCAAGAGCATTGTGTAGTAGAACATGTCGCCGTGCATCGCGTCAATATAGGGAAGTCCTCCGAATATGTAAGGGTTCCATAAGGGGAATTCTCCAAAGCTGCGCAAGCTCTCCTGAGCAAAGGACTTGAACATATATCCGGCTATCAACTGATCCGAACCCTCAATCAGGTGTCCACGAGCGAGAGTGTTAATGAACAAAAGGAAAACGAGAATGCTCATTCCCAAAAGAACCCAACCCCAACTTATCTTGAAATCCTTGTTCTTAGGGGCCTGAGCATCTCCAGGCCCTTTCTTCTCAATCTTCTTTACTTCTTTTTTCTTTGACATTTTTCCTCCGCAGGAAGATTAGCGAGATTACCACGAAAGTCAACTCGGCAAGAGTAAACCACAATCTCTGGGCAAAAGAAAGAGCCACAGCCACGCCGGATCCCATGAGCCCTGAAAGAAATAGTGAGAGGAGCCCTTCACGAACCCCCAATCCCCCGGGTACGAATATCGCCAGAAGTCCGACGACGTACGATGCAGTGAACGAACCTGTCACGAACGAAATATCGGAAAGGGGAAGGGGGCTTACCGAAAGAAGGAAGAGATAGAACGCTGCACCGTACATGAGCCAGCTCAATATATAAAGGAGGAAAAACCCCAGGACACCGGAATATGAAAGCCCGAATTTTATGGGCTGCCGTTTGAACAACCGGAGAAGCCAATTCGTGCAGGACTCAAGAATCTTTGGATGAATCAGAATGAGTGAGATCGCGAGGGGCAAGAGCAGCCACCAGGGAGATATAGCACCCATCTTTAAACTTGTAAAGAGCGGGGAGAGGAGTCGCTTTTGTTCCAAGAGGAGGGCAACGAGCGTTACAAGAATCCCTGAAATGATGGCAAGAATCTCGACCAGTATTGCCGCCCAGACCCCTGCCTCGGCGCGCACACCCTCCTTGTGTCCCAGGTAAACCATACCGACCATCTGCCAGACCTTGCCCGGCAGATAGCGGCCCATGTACGAAAGGGAAAAAATGCGAAAAGCCGAGGAGAGATTTATCTGCGCCCCGAGCTTGACAAGGTTCCAGCGCCAGAGAAAAATCATATAAAACTGGGTAACGAGGAGACAGGCAAACGAAGCCAAAAGAATCCACACATTGATTGATTGCCACTGGAAGCTCTTTATCTGCTGCCAGTTAGTTACAACCGCTCTTGTTAGGAAAAAAGCAATTGCTCCGAGCACAATTATTTGCACAGTCCATCGCAGGAGCTTCTTCCATATCGGACGGTTCCCGGATGTACCCTCCAAGCGTTCACTCTTTTCGTTCTCTTTACTTGTTGTCAAGTTCACATCCTAGAATTTCAAGAAAAGTTAAAGCGGCTTGTTTTGGGTCAGGCGGAACAACACTCTTATTCGGTTTAAGAATCGCTTTCCCTTCCTTCAATGCTTTCACCATCGCCTCGGTCAATTCCTCAACTGCTCCTGCTTTGACTACGATGCCCTGTCCGAACTCGCGAATCGCCCGTCCGAGATCCCCAACGTCGGTTCCTATGACCGGAATGCCAGCCGATTGAGCTTCCCAGAATGCCACAGGCATGCTCTCTGAACGCGAAGGAAGCACGAGGCAGTCTACTACCCTCAGGAAGGCGGCCACTTGCATGGGAGGGACCGAGCCGTGGAAAATGACGGAATCCCCAAGGCTCATTTCATCCGCGAGTTTCTTTAATTCTTCCTTCATGCTGCCTGAGCCAAGGTAGTGAAGTTTCACTCTCTTGCTTGGAGGGATCTTCGTAATGAAATTCGCAAAGGCCCGCAGCAAAATGTCGGGTCCCTTGACAGGCTCAAGCCTTGCCACGCAAAGAAAATGGTATGTTTCCTTGTCCAGGTCAGGAAGGAGTCCCTGGGGAGGTGTCTCCAGAGGTCTGTATGTCGGCAGATACACTGCTTTTCGTCCGGAAATACCTTCAATCTTGGAACAAAGATCTTGACTGTTCGCAAAAAGATGATTGGCTGACTCGAAGAGACCTCTGAGCAAAAGCCTGGTGAAGGGATTAGAGATGAACCCTGAGACGTCGGTACCCAAAGACCAGGTGGAGTAACCGGTACCCCTTTTTTTCTTTAAACTTCTTGCGGCGATTGCATTCGGGATAGCCCACACTACAAGGGTGTGGTCGAAACCCTCACGCTCGTCGAAGTCGAAAAGGGCCTTCCTTTGCATGGTTAGAAATCTGAAAAGAGAGAAAAGGTGTGCGGGTTTCCAAAGCTTCAGTTGTCCCAAAAGGGTTTGACTTCCCCAGTTGAAGACTTTAACCTGGTAAGAATAAACGAGCGGGGTCTCTTTTCCCATCCTGGGAGTGAGTACGTAAACCTTGTGTCCCCTTTTTGAAATTTCGTCCAGGAAGGGTAAGAGAAAATTCGCGGCCATGGGGTTGGAATCGGTAGGAAAGCCGTGAGTGACAACCGCCAGTTTCATTCACGCCGCAGGTTTTTCTTTAAGCCGTCAATCTCGGCACGAAGCTGCGCCACCTGCTCGGCTATGAAACCAGCAATCACAAGGAGGAGTCCAACAACGACCAGCAGAATAACGAGATAAAGGAGAGGTCTGAAGCCTGAGTTGAATATTCGAAGTATTATCGCCGTTATGCCCACTATTACCCCCAGTCCAAGAGTTGCTCCGCCAAGCGTACCGAAGAGAAGCATCGGTTTGCGCGAGTACCTCAAAAGAAACGCAACCGAAATCATATCCAACACCCCTATCGGTATCCGCCAGAACCCGAACTTCGATTTTCCGTGCAATCTGGGCTTTAGTGTTACTTCGACCTCGTCTATCCTCCATCCGTCATTTGCGGCCAGGACAACGAGATATCGATGCCAGTCCTTGCGCAAGGCCAGCCCCTTGACCACCTCCTTACGGAAAGCCTTTACGGAATTAAGATCCTTGACGTCAACCTTGAAGAGCACCCGCGACAAAAGGTTGTAGATGCTTGAGACGAAACGCTTTTCGTATCTTCCTGCTTTGCGTCCGGTTACCAGATCGGCACGACCCTCAAGAATAGGTTTGACAAGCGCGGGTATGTCGGACGCCAGGAATTGAAGATCAGCAGGGAAGAAAACAAACACGTCACCTTTTGCGTTTTCGAACCCGGTCTCAAGCGCCCGTGTTATTCCGAACCGGGTACGGTGATTAAGGACTCTAAGGAATTTAGACTTTCCGGCTTCAAGAAGGGCAGCCTCACGGGTTTTATCCGTCGAGCCGTCATCAACGATAAGAACCTCGAAGTCGAACTTGACGGTTGCAGCCAGGTTGCGGAATTCCTCTATCAGTGGGGCGATATTAGCTTCTTCGTTGTTTGCCGGGACTATAATCGAAACCATATGCTTCTTCACACATTAAGTGTATCATACATGAGAGGAAAAGTCAAGATGCATTTTTAACAACAAAATTAAGATGCAGATGTATCCTCTAACCCGTACAGGTTGAAACAACCAAGAACTTGTGAGTCCGGAGTTAACGTTTTTGTAAACCAGATTCCACTTAAAGCATAGTTAATGAGAGGGTACACCGTTAATCGAAACGCCTAAGCTCAATAAAAATGCAACTTGGTTTAAGGCAGCCTTGGCACGTATCTTGCTAAGGGTGGTACGATGTGTTATTGTCAAAAGTTGCGGGAAGCCAGGGGCCTGGACAAAACGGCTATGGTAAACAAAAGAGGAAATTGTTGCGATTGTGTTCAAGTTGCCTGTGAGGGACTTGACAAAATCGCAGGAAACCCCTATACTTCAAACAATGAACTGAAGAAGTGTATAAAAGAGAGGTGAGATGCAGACAAACCTTGCAAAGCGTGGAGGGTAACTATCCACACTCTTTGCTTAAAAAAACCTTTTTCGTAAGGAGGAAAACCTAATGAGTAAAAAGCTTTTTGCAGTGGCGCTACTACTGAGCATAGCGGTAGTCGGCTTTGCCGTGACACCGAATCTAGCTCAGATTCAAGCGCTGCGTCAAGGTTGGGCTCAGCCCGTAGATGGCGGCAGTGTTCTGTGGAAGCAGGAGCCGACTGCGGCTACCGGCTGGTACTGGATGTATGACGGTACCTGTGGATCCGCCGGCGACGTTCCGTTCACTGACCCTATCATGCCGAGTCTTCCGACCTGGCAAGACATCTCAGGTTCGGCTTCAAAGCTTGCACCCTATAACGATCGTCCCTTTGCATATACACTGGTTGACTCTTTCTGGTATTATGGTCACTGGTATACCCCGGGCGATATCCTCTATATAAGCCCGGATGGTTGGGTCAGCTTTGACCCCGCCATTCAGAACGACGGTGCTCCTACGCCTCCGACTTCGGTTCCAGCGATGCCGAATGTTGCCGCGCCTAATGAGCTCTTTGCACCCCTTTGGGCGGATTACAACCCGACGCTTACTGCCGAGCCTTCAACTGCAAACCGTGTTTATTACATTGACGAGACGGTTAATACGATGGTACAGGGCATAGTTGTTCAGTGGAACCAGATCAAGAGCGCTTCAGGATCTGGTGTCTACACTTTCCAGCTTTCCCTTACCACGGGTGGCCAGGATCATCTTACGGTTGCAGGTTCCTGCGGCGTAATGTTCAGCCGTCACTACATTCACTTTATCTACAACTCAGCCACGCCCAACTGGACAGGCGACAACGCCAGGACAGGCATTGAGAACCAGGGCGGGGACTACGGTATTCTTTACGGCGGCACCCTTGCCAACAACCGTGCAATCCGTTCCGGTTACAAGAAGATCTTCAAACACGACGTATCAGCCTACAGCTTCCTTGCTCCCGGCCCAGTTGTTCTTCGCTGGACAAAGACCGAGCCTCAGATGGTTGTGGCCAACGTTGGAACTGAAACCGAGCACTTCACTTCGACTGTTGATATTTACGACGATAACGATTCTCTCGTGTACCACAATGTTCTTGGCACATTTGATCTTTTGCCCAATGCTCGCGACACCGTCGTAGGTCCTTGCTGGACCCCCGGCGAGATAGGCGCTAGCTACAGGAAGGTTCTCCATGTTGCCTTGGCGAACGACGAGTGCAAATACAACGACAGCCTCGAAAAAACAAGCTTCGTTCACTGCGACGACACCTTCCGCTACGACTGGAACTTCGGTGACGGTCCTGGCGTGGGTTGGGGAATCGGTACAGATTACTTCCTGACCTGGTACGGCGTTGACGGCGGCGTGCTTGCCACCGGCGCTCGTGCGTACAGTTATGATGCCGATCCTACACAGGATAAGGGCCAGCTCGCGCTCTTTAAGGGCCAGACCGCAGGATGCGGCGCCCCGAATACGACTCCAGTGATGAGCGCAACAGCCCAAACGCACCAGTCAGGTTGGAACAAAGCCAAGTTCGGTGATTTCGGCGGATGGATAACTTCAGGCGAGCCTGGCGGTATCTTCGTCGGACTCACCACTTCCAACTCGAACGGTGCTGGACAGACCGGTTGGTACGAAGAGTACGGTCTCAACTCGTGGCCGGCCTCCCATCCTTGCTACCAGGGTAATGGCCCCGGCCGCGGTGCATACCTCAGCGGAACCACTTTCTACTGGGGCGCAAACAGCGGCGACTATTATACCTGCGCGCTGGAAGTATTCGTACACCTCGGCTTCGGTCCTTACCCGCTTTCGCCCATGCCGGCACCCCCGTGCTACTATGGTGAAGCGCACGACGTAAGCGCCTATGATATAACCAAGCCCAACAAGCCCTACGTTGAGGCTGGAGTGGCGCTCACGCCGGAAATCGCAATCGTCAACATAGGTCGCCAGGCCGAGCCCGCTACTGGGTTCCTTCCCGTGAAGTTCATGGTAAAGAGAACGTCAGACGACAGCCTGGTTTTCGTGGATTCATCCCTGGTCGCGAAGATTGGCTATCTTGCTGATCCCACGGATGACCCTGACACTATGTACACGGCTATCAACGACTGGACCCCAGTTGGCAAGTGCGACAAGGACAAGGCCAACATCGGTATAGAATATGAGCTTACAGGTCTGGTTCGCCTGGGCGAAGTTGGTCCTGATGAGTCCGACCACTGCCCGTACAACGACACAACTCGTCGTACCGTCACTGCGCTTCTTACGCATGACGTCGGCGTGATTGATCTTGTACGTTCGCCCGAACCCTCGACCCCTCCCGACATTTACGAGACGGGTGCTCAGGTAACTATGACCGCCACGATTGAGAACTTCGGCTACAACCAGGAGCACAACGTTCCGGTTAAGATAGACGTTGTGGACAAGAGCGTATCTCCCGATACCCTTGTCTGGTCAAACTCCCAGGCCATAACGGTACTTGACTGGCGCGGCAATACGCTTGGCAATCCTTATACCGCCGACGTAATCTTCCCAGTCTTCACGGTTCCTTCCCAGAACTGGTTGACTGCGACCGCCAAGACCGAGCTCCCCGGTGACATGTGCCCGGATAACGACATCGGTCCTATCCTCAACTTCCACTCCGGTGCAGAGGAAATGCCTGCGGGCCTTCCTTACGCGCTTGAGTCAGCCACCCCGAGTGGTGTAACCTTCACGTTGCCTACGACGGTCAACGTAAGCGTGAAGATCTACGACATCAGCGGTAAGCTTGTGACAACGCTGGTCTCCGGCAGCCAGACCCCTGGCCGTCACGAGATTCGTTGGAACGGCACCGACAATGCCGGCCGTACGGTAGCCAAGGGCATCTACCTTGTCCGTATGGATTCAGAGAGCTTCAACGCGACGAAGAAAGTCGTGGTATACTAAGCCGACTAACTAAAATTACCCCTGAGGGGAGCCTTGTGGCTCCCCTCTTTTTTTGTCTAAAACGTTTGCCTGAGATATATTTCCCGTGAAAATCTCAATCCATAAAATGAATAAGAATTCCATGGCGCTGAAAGCTTTAAAGGGGGGAATTTTCGGGCAGCTACACGATAATTGAGTCGGAAAAAAAGAAACCTCTTGTTTTCGGTGTGGCAATTAATAGAATAAGGCCATCAAAAAGATATATTGGGTGCTTATCCCATAAATAACCGGGGAGGGGGGAGAAACATATTGCCAGGGAAGGGAGTACTATTCATGGAGAAAACCATCTTTCAGGACTTGAATTAACGTTTTCTTCAAAGAAGTTTACTAAAAGCTTATCGTCGGATTATCCGAAGGCCACCCCTTCTGTGCGCAAAGCTAGTTTTGACGTAACTTAAGGCAAAAACAAAGATGGCATAAATCTTGCTTAAGAGTCATTCAAGTAAGGTTTTGTTCAATTTAATACTTTGAGAGGGAAAGTGGTTCTTTGGAAAATTCGGAGAGCTTTTTTGTGAATCCGTGATTGAAAGAATTTGTCTCAAGTTCCATTTAGGGGACTTGACAAGAAGGGTGTGAACCCCTATAATTCCGCAAAAAGAAAGTCTATGAACTGCCAAGGCTAAAGGAGGTGCAACATAGACAAACATAGCAAAAGGTGCAGGGGAATTAGTCCACACCTTTATGCTAAACAAACCCTTTTTAAGGAGGAAAAAACCTAATGAGTAAAAAGCTTTTTACGGTAGCACTCATGCTGGGCTTTGCCGCAGTTGCATTTGCAGCAAGCGGAGTCCCCGTGACCGCTACCACACCAATCGAGGGCGGCTCCGTTGTATGGAAGCAAGCCCCGACAAGTGCAACCGGTTGGTACTGGATGTACGATAACACGGAAGCAACCCCTCCGTTTTCGACTCCACTTATGCCGGCTCTTCCCGCATGGGATGGCAACGTTGCTACAAGCGGCTCAAAGCTTGCACCGTACAACGATCGTCCCTTTGCCTATACGCTTCCTGACTCGTTCTGGTATTTTGGCTACTGGTATACACCCGGTGAGAAACTTTATTTCTCCCCTGATGGTTGGTTGAGCTTTGATGCGTCGATCGAGACCGACGGCGCACCCACGCCCCCGCTTGCGACCCCATCGATACCGCAGCCTGATGCCCCGAATGAGCTTTTCGCGGCTCTCTGGGCGGACTACAACCCGACTCTTACCGCAGAGCCATCGGCCACCAACCGTGTGTGGTATTACTATGATGCACAGATCAGGACGATCAAGGTTCAGTGGAACCAGATCAAGAGCGCATCCGGTCCTGGCGTTTACACGTTCCAGGCATGGTTGCAGCTCGGCGGTCAGGCTTACATTGATCAGCTTGGTTCCTGCGGCGTAATATTCAGCCGTCACTACATTCACTTCCTTTACAACTCGAGCTCGAACTGGGCAGCCGACAACGGCAAGACCGGTATCGAGAACCAGGGTGGCACGCAAGGTATTATGTATGCGGGCACCTTGGCCAACGGCCGCGTCATCCGTGCGGGCTACAAGAAGATCTTCAAGCACGACGTGAGAGCGGTAGCCTTCCTTGCCCCCGGCAAGATGGCTCTTCGTTGGACTGAGACCGAGCCAGCGGTACAGGTAGACAACGTAGGTACCGAGATGGAGCATTTCGCGGTCACAGTTCAGTTCAAGAACCTCGAGAACGACTCAGTAGTCTACCAGAACGTTCTGGGATCGTATGATCTTGCCCCCGGCGCCGTGATGACAATGAAGGCCCCTTGCTGGACCCCCGGCGAGATAGGCACGACCTATGAGAAGAAGCTGTGGGTAGCGCTTGCCAACGACGAGTGCAGAGCAAACGACACGGTGATCAAGAACACGTTCATCCACTGTGACGACAGCTTGGGCTACGACTGGAACTTCAACGAAGCATGGCCCGGCCCGTCGAACGGCTGGTTGACCGGTTTCTTCTATCCCAATGACTACAGCTTCACATGGTTCGGCGTATCCGGCGGTCTGTTCACCGGCGGTCGCGTTTACTGTGAGACCGGTTCATGGGCACCGAACTGGAACACCTCCAAGTTCGTGCTTGCGAAGCCGACTACGGGTTGCGGCGCCACCACACCTGCGGGCGTGATCACGAGCCTCCCGATTCCTTCGTGGACATCCAACGGTCCTAACGCGGGCTGGAACAACGTGTCGTTCCCCGGATTCGGAATATACGTTCAGGCCGGCAACCCCGGCAACGTATACGCCGGCACCACACCCACGGACAACAGCAACTATTCATGGGTAACAAACTACGGCATGAACACCTGGCCGGCGGCCCACGCCTGCTATCTTGGAGCCGGTCCTGGCCGCGGCGCAGCCATAGCCAGCACCTTCCACTGGGGTTCATGGGACAGCTACGGTTCTGAAAATGACTACTACACCGCAGCCAACGAGCTGTTCGGACACCTCGTATTCGGCGACTTCCCGCTTTCACCGAAGCCGCAAGCCCCTTGCTACTACGACGAGCCTCACGATCTGACCGCATACATGATGACCAAACCTGCGGATGACTACGTGCTTGATGGCCTTGCCCTCACGCCTGAGATCGCCATAGCCAACATCGGTCGCATGGAAGAGCCGGAAGTCGGCTTCTTCCCCGTGAAGTTCTATGCGGTAGACGTAGCCACAGGCGAGACGACGTTCACCGAACAGAGCCTTGTCAACCAGATCGGCTGGCTCGGTGACAATGCGGACAACCCCGACACGCTTTACGTAGCCACTAACCCCTGGACTCCAGAGGGCAAATGCGCGAAGATAGCGGACGGCGGCCCGTTCGTCGAACTTGAGCTGATCGGCCTCGTGGACCTCGGCATCGTCGGTCCTGATGAGTCCGACCACTGCCCGTACAACGACACCATTCGTCGCAACGTGACCGTTCTTCTTGGCCACGACGTCGGCGTGATTGATCTTGTCCGCTCGCCTGATCCCACAACCCAGCCCGACATTTACGAAACCGGCGCCTCGGTTGTCATGACAGCCACTGTTGAGAACTTCGGCTTCAATCAAGAGCATGACGTTCCCGTTAAGCTGGAAGTCTCGGACAAGACCGCCGATCCTGACACCCTTGTGTGGCAGAATATCCAGCTCATCAGCGTTCTTGACTGGCGCGGCAACACGCTTGACAACCCCTACACAGCAGAAGTAGTCTTCCCAGCCTTCGTAGTACCTTCCCAGAACTGGTTGACGGCTACCTGCAAGACCGAGCTCGTGGGTGACATGTGCCCGGATGACGACATCGGACCCATCCTTAACTTCCACTCCGGCATAGCGGAGAACCCAGTTGTTCTTCCGTTCGCGCTTGAGTCAGCCACCCCGAGTGGTGTAACCTTCACGTTGCCTACGACAGCCAACGTAAGCGTGAAGATCTACGACATCAGCGGTAAGCTTGTGACAACGCTGGTCTCCGGCAGCCAGACCCCTGGCC
>CBFGKC010000001.1:190612-268687 GCA_965649265.1 Caldifarciminota bacterium
CGAAGAAAGTCGTGGTATACTAAGCCGACTAACTAAAATTACCCCTGAGGGGAGCCTTGTGGCTCCCCTCTTTTTTTGTCGCAAATTTCAGGGTCGAGGGAGGCTGAGGAGGGCCGAGGAGGGCTGAGGAGTAGGTGCTTCTCAAAAAAGAAACTTCCGAATTCAACTGTTATCTTTTTAGATAATCGTCGGGTTTATCCTTAGGTAATAGCTTTAACGGGAAAGCTTGTAGCACAACGGTTCGTAAATGCATAAGGTTGGCACGAAAGTTGCTCTTAATAAACCGGTTAAGAAAATCTCTAATTATTCCAAGGAGGGAAACCGTGAAGGATTTTTGTGTTAACCTGAAGAATGTGGTCCTTCTGTGGGTGTTAACGGGGCCAGCGGTCTTTGCGACGCAGTTTGGTCACGATCTATGTTCGTACGAAATAGTAGAACCCTCGCCCGACTACGTTGAAGACGGCGTTACCATCACACCGACGCTCGGGATTGCAAACCTCGGCGACCACGGTGAAAGCAATGTCTGGTTTAAATTCTATACGGTAGATGTCGCGTCCGGGGATACCACTTTCGAAGATAGTGCAACGCTCGGTTTTATAGGCGCTTATCCCGACTACGCAATAGTCGAGTTCTCTGATTGGACGCCTGAGGGCCGGTGTGCCAAGATCGCCGGCGGGGGGCCGTTCGTCGAACTCGAACTTATTGGAATTTTGTGCTTTACGTCGGACCAGGACCGATCCAACGATACCGCGAGGGCGAACGTAACCGTGCTTTTGACCCACGATGTTGGCGTGATCGATCAGATCGGTGAACCGGGTCCGGGATACCCACCGGATCGCTATAAAGTCGGAGATACCATCATCTTCACAGCAACCGTCGAGAACTTTGGCTACAATACCGAGTACGATGTCCCTGTAAAACCCGAAATCGTTGATAAGACCGCCGATCCTGATACTCTCGTCTGGCAGAACATCCAGCCTATCCAAACCCTACCCTGGCGCTGTGATACGGCTGGCGAAACATACACCGCCGATGTCGTCTTCCCGCGTTTCATCGTGCCGAGCCTTAACTGGTTGTCTAATACATGCAAAACTGAACTAGTGGGTGACTTGTGTCCGGATGACGATATCGGTCCAATTCCCTATATCCCGCCGCCTCCACCGGATACTTATGCGGTGAAAGAGAAGGCTCCAGAGGCCGAAGGGTACTCGTTAGAGGCCACAGGAAGCGCCAAAGGAGGGGCAGTCGTCTCTTTTACCATTCCTCAGGGCTTTCGGGTGAGAATAGATATCTATGATGCCACGGGTAGGTATGTACGCTCCCTCCTCGATACGTCTTGTAAGGCAGGTAGCCAAAACATGCTTTGGGACGGTTGCGATTATACAGGGCTAAAATGCCCGCGTGGGGTGTACGAGATTCGTATGCAGGCGGAGGGCTTTACAACATCAAAAAAAGTCGTAGTATTCAATTAAACAAGGAGGAGGAGATGAAGATCCTTTTGAGGTCCTTGATTTTAGTCTCGATTATCCTGCCCGTACTGGTTTACGGGTACGAGGGCGGTTCCGTTGCATGGAAGCAAGCCCCGACAGAGGCGACCGGCTGGTATTGGATGTACGATGACGCGGAGGCAACCCCTCCGTTTTCGACTCCGATAATGCCGGCTCTTCCGGCATGGGACAGCAGTATTGTAACCAACGGTGCAAAGGTCCCTCCATATGGAGATCGTCCCTATGGTTACGTTCTTCCTGACTCGTTCTGGTTCTACAGTATCTGGTATACGCCGGGGAAGAAGCTTTACATAGGTTCAGACGGCTGGCTCACCTTTGACGCGTCGGTCGAGCCCGACGGTGCGCCTACACCTCCACAGAAAACTCCTGCAATACCGCAGCCGGACGCTCCTAACGAGCTTTTCGCGGCTCTCTGGGCCGATTACAACCCATCGCTTACTCAAGAGCCTACCAGCACAAACCGCGTGTGGTATTTATATGATTCACAGACTAAGACAATCAAAGTTCAGTGGAACCAGATCAAGAGTGCCTCCGGGCCCGGCGTTTACACGTTCCAGGCATGGCTGCAGCTCGGTGGTCAGAAATACCTCGACCAGCTTGGTTCCTGCGGCGTAATATTCAGCCGTCACTATATTCACTTTCTTTATGGCTCGGCCACTCCGGGGTGGACCGCCGACAACGGCAAGACCGGAATCGAGAACCAGGACGGCACCAGGGGTATACTTTACGCCGGGACGCTGGCCAACGGCCGCGTGATCCGTGCCGGTTACAAGAAGGCTTTCGCGCACGACGTTGCCGCTTACGAGTTTCTTGGGCCGGGGCCTATGGTGCTCAGGTGGACTTATCACAATGTCGCCCTCGTTCTCGCCAACCTGGGAAACGACGCTGCACAATTTACGGCCAAAGTGGACATATACAATTTAGAAAACGACTCCCTGGTATACCACCAGTCGCTTGGAACTATCTCGTTGTCACCGGGGAGAACGGACACCTTTGCAGATCTCCCGGATTGGAGGCCGGGTGAAATCGGAAGCACTTATGAAAAGAGACTTATTGTCGATCTGGCAAACGACGAGTGCCGTCAGAACGATACTTTGAAGAAGAATTCGTTCGTTCACTGCGACGACACGCTGGGTTACGACTGGAATTTCAACGATGTAAGCCCCGGCCCCGACTTCTTTTGGTTTACAGGTTGGGGCTACCCCAATGACTTCAGTTTTGCGTTCTACGGCGTATCCGGCGGTCTTTTCACCGGCGGGCGTGTGTATCTGGAGACAAGTTACTGGGGGTATCATTGGATTCCTTCCAAGTTCGTCCTTTCGGAACCTACGTCGGGCTGTGGAGCGACCTCAACTGCGAACATAATCGCCACCTTTCCCATTCCAGCGTGGACATCCAACGGTCCTAACGCCGGATGGAACAACGCAACCTTCCCCGTTTCCGGCATATACGTTCGGGGCTCGAGCCCAGGCAATATATTTGCAGGCCTTACACCTAAGGACGGTTCCAATTATTCGACGGTAAACCTCTACGGCATGAAAACCTGGCCTGGGGCACATGCCTGTTACCTTGGCGGTGGTCCCGGCCGCGGCGCCCTTATCAACGGTTCCTTTTCCTGGGGCGGCTATGGCGAAAACGGAAATCCCGACAACTACTATACTCCGGCTTGTGAGCTTATCGGCCATCTAGTGTTCGGCGGCTACCCGCTCTCTGTAAAGCCCGGACCCCCGAGTTTCCTTGATGAACCGCACGATATAACCGCCTGTGAAATGACTAACCCAGGCTCAGAATATCTCGAAGACGGCGTTCCTGTTACTCCCCAGATCGCGATAGCCAATATCGGCCTCGAGAAGGAACCCGAGACCGGCTTCTTTCCGGTCAAGTTCTTTGCCGTTGATGTAGCGACAGGCGAGACCACTTTTACAGATTCATCACTCGTATCGAAAATCGGCTGGCTCGGGAATCAATCCGATGATCCGGACACGCTCAACGTTTCCATGAATTCCTGGACGCCGGAGGGGAGATGCGCGAAGGTTGCCGACGGCGGCCCTTTCGTGGAGCTTGAACTCATCGGCCTCGTTCACCTCGGCGAGGTCGGGCCTGACGAATCCGACCACTGCCCGTACAACGACACCATTCGGCGTATCGTGACCGTGCTTCTTGCCCATGACGTCGGCGTGACGAACGTAACTGTTGATCCTGATCCGAATATCTATCCCTGCAAGTACTCTGTTGGCACTTCGGTGTTTGTTACAGCGACGGTCGAAAACTTTGGAATCAATCAGGAACATGACATCCCGGTGAAGCTTGAGATCGTAGACAAAACCGCAGATCCTGACACGCTTGTCTGGCAGAACATCCAAACAATCGCTACCCTTGACTGGCGCGGCAACGTCCTTAATAATCCCTACACTACGGAGGTGTACTTTCCAGCCTTCACGATATCTGATCTCAGCTGGCTCGCATTTACTTGCATGACCGAGCTTGAGGGTGATCTTTGTCCTGATGATGATATCTTCAGTTGGATCTGCTGGGGAGGTGTAGAGGAGAACATCGGTATCCAGGAATATTCTCTCGAGGTGCTTTCACAATCACTTGCCGATCACGTTGCCTTAAGATTCACGGTACCCCGCTCCTCATGGGTAAAGCTCTCCATTTTCGACATAAACGGAAGGTTCGTCCGAACCATCCAGAACGATCCACTCGATCCCGGCTACTACACGCGCGCGTGGGACGCTCGCGACAACGCGGGCCGAAAGTGCCCGGCAGGAATCTACCTCGTCCGCATGGAGTCGGAGGGGTTCAGCTCGACTAAGAAAGTCGTGATATTAAATTAAGGAGGAAGGATGAAAAAAAATCTGTACGTATTAACGCTTTTCGTGATCGCGTTTCCCGGGTTAATCCTGGGACAGCAGGGGGGAGGAGTGGTATCATGGAAGCAAAACCCCACGGAAACCACCGGCTGGTACTGGATGTACGATAATGTTGAGTTCAAACCGCCTTTCACGCTGCCTCAAATATCCCCGATATCAGAGGTCAATTTCAAAAACATCGTGGCAGGCGAAAATCAAGTGCCTCCATACAACGACAAATGTGTTGCCTACCCACTGCAGGATTCTTTCTGGTATTTTGGGCAGTGGTACAAGCCTGGCGATTCAATTTACATTTCGCCTGACGGCTGGGTTAGCTTTGATCCATCTGCGGCCCCCGGGGTTCCGACACCTCCTTTGATACTTGAGCCGTTTCCCACACCGGATTTGCCAAACGCTATAATTGGAGTGCTGTGGCAAGATAATAATCCCACATACACGGTAGAGCCTCGAAATGGAGCCGATTACGTGTATCTTTTTCACGATGCAGACAGCCGAGTACTTATCGTGGAGTGGTACGAGATGTACAGTGCTGTCACGCCTTCGAATCATTACACTTATGAACTCCAGCTTTCAATGGGCGGACAGGATAAGCTTGTAAGTCAGGGGGATTGCGGCATCGTATTCAGTTACCACTTCATCCATCTCATTTTCGCAACATCTACCAACGGTTGGAATGCGGACAACGGCAAGGCGGGTATCGAGAACCAGAGCGGTACGGCAGGTATTTGGTATTCGGGTACTATCAGCGACGACAGGGTTGTCCGGGCAGGCTACAAGAAGGTTTTCAAGCACGACGTTGCCGCATACGAATTTCTTGAGCCCGGGCCTATGGTGCTTCGATGGACTCCTCACAATGTCGCCCTTGTCCTTGCGAACATGGGGTACGAAGCTGAACAATTCACGGCAAAGGTTGACATTTACAATGATAACGACTCACTGGTATACCATCAGTCGCTAGGTTCGTTCTCTCTGTCACCCGGCCAGATGGATACCCTGGAGAACCTGCCGGCTTGGAGACCGGATGAAATCGGAAACGGCTATGATAAGAGGCTTATCGTAAGCCTGGCGAACGACGAGTGCCGCGGGAACGATACCTTGTGCAGGTTTTCTTTAGTTCACTGCGACGATACGCTGCGCTATCTGTGGAACTTCGGCGATGCATCGGCCGGCATCAACATTCAGGAGACGCGGCTCGGGGCATTCTACGGAGTGGATACCGGAGTCTTATTGACGGGCGGCAGGGTGTACCTGCCTGGTGCCGATCCGGCTTATGTCAAGCCTACAATAGAGGTCTGGCAGTCGCAGTCGGGCTGCAGTGAGGCATCAACCCTGGTCTCTTCGGGAACCGCCGGGACGTACGAAGCCGGCTGGAACAAGGCATCGTTCGGAAGCACAGGGGTATGGATAAATTCCTCTAAGCCGGGTGGAATATGGGCCGCAGTTACGAGTTCGTCAAACTCGTCCGCGACCCGCGTCTGGGAATACGCAATGCGGATGCCCCCCTCCCCCGTTTCCTGCTACCAGGGCACGGGCCCCGGCCGCGGAGGTACGTGGCTCGGCACGGCAGCGTCGGGATTCCAGTGGGGCGGGCATTCGGGGTCGTTCTACACCGCGCCGGTTGAACTCTTCGCGCACCTCGGATTCGGTGCGTACCCGCTCTGCGCGAAGCCCTCGCCTCCCTGCTACTACGACGAGCCTCATGATATAACCGCCTACGAGATAACAAGACCCGGTGAAGATTATGCCGAAGGCGGCGTCCCTATCACGCCTGAAATAGCCATTGCTAACATCGGCCGCGAGAAGGAACCCGAAACCGGTGTCTTTCCGGTCAGGTTCATTGCAAAGAGGACCTATAACGACAGCATAGTGTTTATGGATTCGAGCCTCGTCTCCTCGATAGGCTGGCTCGGCAATCCCTCTGATGATCCGGACACGCTTCACGTCTCCATGAGTCCCTGGACGCCTGAGGGCAAATGCGACAAGGACAAGGCGAGCATCGGCGCGGAATACGAACTCATCGGCCTCGTGCAACTAGGCGAGGTCGGGCCTGACGAGTCCGACCACTGCCCGTACAACGACACCATCCGGCGCACTGTGACCGTGTTTCTTGCCCATGACGTCGGCGTGGTTGATTTAACGAGAACACCGGATCCTCCAACTCCACCCGACAATTACGAGATCGGAGCCTCGATTACTTACACCGCTACGGTCGAAAATTTTGGGGTGAATCAGGAGTACGAAATTCCTGTGCATCTTGTCGTAGTCGACAAAATCGCCAATCCAGACACGGTTGTATGGCAAAACACCCAGGCTTTAACGACGCTTGACTGGCGCGGAAACACGCTTGGGAATCCATACACCGCTGACATCAGCTTTCCGGTCTTTACCGTTCCCTCAAATAATTGGTTGACGACGACAGTCAAGACAGAGCTTGAAGGCGACATGTGCCCAGATAACGATATCGGACCGATATTAAACATCTCATGTTGCGGAGTTGAAGAAGGAAAGAATTTGCCCAAGGTCTTTTCTCTGGACGTTCTCGACGCAATGACTCAAGGGAATACGGTTCTAAGATTTGCGGTTCCCCGCTCCTCGTGGGTGAAGCTCTCCATCTACGACATAAACGGCAGGTTCGTCACCAATATTCAGAACGACCCACTCGATCCCGGCTACTACACGCGCGCGTGGGACGGCCGCGACAACGCCGGCCGAAAATGCCCGGCAGGCATCTACCTCGTCCGCATGGAAGCGGAGGGATTTAAGGATTCGAAGAAGGTCGTTATTCTCAGATAAGTTGTCAAATTCATAAACAAGCGGTGGGCTTATCTAAAAAGCCAACCGCTTTTCCTTATCCTTTTGTGTTATTGGCCGAATTTCCTGCTCCCACAGCACCTGCAAAGCGTTGCAGGATAAGGCTAGTTTTAATGAGGTTTGGCACGTAAATTGCTTAAAAGTCGTGTTGAGGAAGAAAAAAAACCCATTAAGGAGGGGAAGAATGAAACGTTTTTGTGCTGAAATGGGCCTCTTTTGGGTCACTTTTGGGGTACTTTTGACCCATTTCACGGCTCACGCAACCGAGCATGATCTTACGTGCCATGCAATAATACAACCGTCCGGTAAATACGTACTTGCAGACTCCGCGATCACCCCGAAGCTAGGTGTGGCCAATCTGGGCACATCGCCCGAGTATAACTTTTATGTGCATCTTCTCTCTCTCGATACCCTGTTCGGTGATACCGTTTACGCCGAGAGCGTGCTCGTAAACTCAATAAATGCGTATCCTGATTCAATCGAGGTCGAGTTGCCTGATTGGACGCCGGAGGGGCTTTGCAAGGATTCGTTCTCGAGGTATTACAATATTCAAGTATATGAAACGATAGGTGTTACTCGCATGATTACGGACGAGGACCACTCAAACGATACTCTAAGAGATACCGTAACCTCGTTATGGATGCATAATGTGGGGGTGACGGATCTTGAAATAGATCCTGACCCTACGACCCCACCGGATCGCTATTCTGTCGGTGCTTGCATTACCTTCACTGCTACAGTTGAAAATTTTGGTTTTAGCCCTGAGCTTGATGTTCCAATAAGACTAGAGGTTTGGGACAGGACTGCTAGTCCGGATACGCTGGTCTGGCAGAACACACAGCTCATAAGTGTTCTTAACTGGTGCGGCGATACATCAGGGAATGTGTGTACAGTAGAGGTGTTTTTTCCTGTCTTCACTATACCATCGGATAATGCGTTTCTTGTTGTTAGTCAGTCCATTATGGAAGACGATCAGTGTTTAACGGATAATGAAATTGTTCGTTACATCGGCCATGAGTGTGAGGCTTTAATAGAGGGAAAAAACATAAAACCGGCACTCGACATTTCAACAAACATCGGAAATAACGAAAATAAAATTCTCTTTGCAATCAGCAACCCTTGCAGCGTACAGCTCGACGTTTTTGACGCCTCGGGACGCTTTGTGTGTAACCTTTACAATGACCCATGCTCCGCTGGTGCCCACTCGCTCACCTGGGATGGAAAGGACTTAAGGGGTCGTAAGGTGCCCTCCGGGGCGTACTTTGTAAGAATGAAGGCGGGTGAGTATAATAAATGCGGGAAACTTTTAATCGTCCGTTAGGAGGAACATTGAAACACACTTCGCTGGTTCTGTCGGTCGTGGTCTTTACCTTGGTCTCGTGTACGCCGCAGGATTTGATAAACGAAGAAATTCTTGTGCCTTCGATGGCCTTCGTGCTGGCCGATTCAAGCTATACGCCGCTAGTTAAAATAACTAATGAGAGCAAGGATGAGGCGAGGGACTTCTGGGTTAAGCTCACAATAGCAAATGCTTCGACAGGCGCAATAGAATATAGAGACAGTGTAAATGTAGCATTCCTGGGAAGTTCCTCCTCTTGCAACATTGAGTTCGCACAATGGACACCAGGGGAGTCGATCGAGGTCGATACAATCGGTAATAGATACAACTTATCCGTGATCTCCGATCTGACCTCGGATGTCGATACTTCTTATATGTCGGTCGCAAGCCTCTGGAAGAAGGATGCGAGGATTACGAATATCGCGTTGAGACCTTTTCACGAAGACGGTAGATATCTTGAGGGAGCGGTGGTCACGATCACTGCGACCGCCCAGAACGTGGGTTTCGGCAGGGAACAAGAAATACCTGTTGAATGCAGGTTAATCGATAAGACAGCCGATCCGGACAGCGTGGTCTGGGAAGGCACACTTTCTCTCTCTGTGCTGGACTGGATGGGTAATTCCACGGGTGCTGCGTTTACAGGCGAGGTCACATTCCCGGCATGGACCGTTCCGTCGCTCAACTGGCTTGCGATATATTGCATAACCCGGCTCGAGGGAGACTTGTGTCCTGCCAATGATACACTCGTAGTAAGCATAAACACGGGTGTTGCAGAAATACCTTAAACGAGAAAAAACATGGGTAAATTTAACCGGAACATCGTGAATACCTTACGGCGGTTCCGGTTGTATAATCAGGGAGGAGAAATGAAACCCTTAATCGTAATAATCGGCTCAATCCTCACAGTATCTCTGGCTTATGCAGGACCCGACCTGGCCTGCGAGGCGGTACTCGAACCTCCAGGCGACTACTGCCTTGCTGACTCTACAATCACGCCCAGGCTCAAGATATCCAACCTCGGCGACCAGGGGGCCTCGAACTTTTTTGTCAAGCTCGTAATAGTAGACCCCTGGCTGACTGGAGATACAGTGTATCTTGACAGCGTACACGTCGGATATATAGACGCATTACCAGATTATAAAGAAGTCGAGTTCCCGGAATGGACGCCTGAAGGTCATTGCGCCAAGCTTGCAGACGGCGGACCTTTCGTGGAATACGAGCTTTCGGGTATGGCATGCCTAGGCACAGACGCGGATTATTCAAACGACACGCTCCGAAAAACATCAACTTGCTTGCTCGCTCATGATGTTGGGGTGACTGATCTCTTTTGTGACAAGGGCCCTACTCATCCCCCAGACTATTACGAACCGGGAACAGAGTTAATATTCACCGCCACGATTGAGAATTTTGGCTACGACCTTGAATATGATGTTCCTGTCAGATTGGAAATTTGGGACAAGAGCGCCGAACCTGACACGGAAGTATACCAGAATATCCAACTCATATCAAAACTCAACTGGCGCGGAGATTCTCTAGGCGATCCATACACAGCCAATATCGTCTTTCCGGTCTTCAGGGTTCCTAGCTTCAAATGTTTTCAGATTACCTGCAAGACCGAGCTTGAAGAAGATATGTGTCCTGACGATGACATTGGTCCTCAGGGTAGGATCAACGATCCGGGTGGTACGGAGGAAGATCTCAACAAACTTTCTTTTGCCCTTGGTTCAGTAATTCCAAATGATATTACGTTCACCCTCCCCCTCCCCATGTGGGTCCGCCTTGATGTCTACGACGCATCTGGTGGATTCATCCGCAATCTCTACAACGACCCGTGCCCGGCGGGTTCGCACTCGCTCTCATGGAACGGAAGAGACTCACGCGGGACAATGGTATCATCGGGTGCATATTTCATCAAGATGCAGGCGGGAACGTTTACCGCCTCGTCGAAACTCATTGTTATCAGATAGGGAGGAGAAATCAAAAAGGTCATATTGTTAAGACAGGATGAGTATTTCTAACGACTTCTATTATAGGGACTTATCCCGACTTGACAGGAGGCTTTACGCGGTTAGAATATCTAAAAGTGCAACCGATTTCAAGGAGGTTTCGTGAAGAAACTCGCGCTCCCCGTTCTGGGAGTATTGATTTTATCGTTATCAGTCTCAGCAAAAACAAACCTTTCGACGCTTGAAGAAAAAGTGGCCCGTCAGCCCAACAACGCACGCGCAGTCTATGAACTTACAAGAGAATACTGCAGGAATGACTCCGCCGTGCAGGCAATAGACAGCTGGAAACGTCTCGCCGCGCTCGACACGGTTCTCGCGGCGGATGTCTTTTTAAGAGCAAAGGTAGCAGTGTATCTGGGGCTCGAGCCCTTTTTCCCCGAGGTCATCTCGGATTCTTCTATGGAAGCCGCGCGGTTCAGCCAGGACGGAAAGAAGATTTGTTTTCAAGGTCTCTGGAACTCCCAGTTCAATGTGGGAACCATGAATACTTTTGGTGGCGGAGAGTTTCACTATATGACAAAAACGCAGGATGGATGCTACGGACCTTGTTTTGCAGGATCTTACGATCGATTTCTCTACTTTCGCGACATACGGGGAGAAACCAGCGCCACAACCCAGCTCATTTATAACAATACCGCCGGGGCCGGCGAGGAAGTAATCTATACCAACCCTGTGCAAGGGCTCGAATCGCTTGACTGGATCTCCGATGACAAGCCTATTCTCTTTTCCTATATCTCAATAGATACAAAAACGTGGGAGATAGGTCTTTACGATAAAAATAAAGGCGAACTTAAAGAGCTTACGAAGAATTATTTCAGTGACAAGCACCCCAGGTACTCAAGCGACGGTAAATACATCGTGTATATCGACGACAGGCTGATAGACTGGGAAATCCGCATAATGGACACGAAGGGAAAATTTGTCGAGAACGTGGCTCCTGGTTCGGGCAGGGATATGTTACCCGCTTTTGGTGCCAACGACAGTAAAGTAGTTTTTTGTTCGGATCGAAACGACGGGAAACAGTTCGACATTTTTGTTTATGACCGGAAGACCAAAGACGTGATACCGGTCACGTACGATCCCGGCCAGGACGCTTTTCCCGATTTTTCAAAAGACGGCAACTGGATAGTTTTTACGTCAACCAGAGGTCAGGACGGTACGTCCAAGCCATATCTGGTTTCACTTAATCAACCCATCAGTATAGAAAGTTTATTGGGAAAGATAAACTCTAAAGAATCTCAAGAGGGAGGTTCTAATGGTACTCAATCACCGTAGGCGAGCCGGATTTGCGGTAATTTCTTTTCTGGCTCTTTTAGTCCCCGGGTTAGTGTTTGCTAACCAGCTTAGGTTTCAACTTGAGCTTGTACCGTCGGAAATAAATCTGAGGAGTAGTCGAGGATACACCGAGATTGGATTTGAAGGGGCGCGCTATCTTGCCGAACCGGGTTTTCCGTGGGTTCCTTTCATGACAAAGCAATATGTCTTGCCCGCAGGGACGCGCGTTAAATCAGTGAGACTTGAAGTGTTGAAGCGCAGTAATATTACTCTTACCACGCCGGTATATCCGGCGCAGCCTTTAAGACCTATAAGCGTTTCAAAACAAGTCGAATTCGTTGACCCGGATTTAGATGTATACTCGTCTCGCGAATATCAACCCGACTTTGGAGCGGTACTTCTTTACGAGGGGGTGCTTGACGGAATCAGAATTGCAGATGTGGCAGTTCATCCAATTCGTTACGTCCCGGGCTTGAATCAATTAGAGGTTGCCGAAAAGATGCTTCTCGTTATTGACTGCGAGAACGACCCGTCATACATCCCCCGATCGTATCTGTCAAATAACCAGAGGGAAAATCTTTCTGAACGTCTTGAAAGCATCGCAGATAACCCAGAGAATATCTATGTAGGTTCGAATTACTCCGCACTCCCCAAGGAATACAGGCACGCAATACTCACAACTTCCACTCTCAAAACGGCTTTTCAACCTCTTGCGACCTGGAACACCAGGAGAGGGGTAAGAGACACAATCGTTACACTCGAGAACATGGCCTCATACCAGGGCTCGGACATGGCGGAAAAAATCCGCAACTTCGTCATATTCGCCCACGAGAACTGGGGGCTTGAATATTTCCTTATAGGAGGTGACGCAACTCTCATTCCCACAAGGGATTGCTTCGTCACAGGGGTTGACGGCAACCACTATGACACCATTCCGACTGATATGTATTTCGGATGTCTTAACGGGGACTGGGACGCGAACAACAACGGTGTTTACGGCGAAATGAGCGATAATGCCGATTTGTTGGCAGAGGTGGCGGTAGGACGCATCAGCGTTACAGATGTCGCCCAGGTAACGGAATTCGTGAATAAGGTTATCAGGTACGAAACCAATCCGCCGGAAGACTATTCCCACAAACTAATGCTGCCTTCAGAAGTGTTGTGGACCGATCCATATTATCCGGGCGATAGAACTAACGACTCAATCGCGTTTTTTGCGCCCTCAGGCACCATGGTTGAAAAGCTTTACGAGACGAGTGGAAAGCTGTCGAGTTCGATTATGAGGGACTCCATTAACGCCGGAGTCGGCCTGGCTCATCAGATGGCTCACGGCAACATATGGGTTATTTCCGCCGCCTCGGATTACTTTACTTCGGTAATGGCCAGTGAATTAGTCAACGGCACCAAAGTCGCCGTATACAGTTCCATAGCATGTCTTGTAGGTGCGTTCGACTACAACTCCTGTCTGGTCGAGGAATTCCAGGCAGCGCCCGGAGGCGGTACCGTGGCCTGGGTGGGCAACTCGCGGTACGGGTGGGGAATGCCGCCTTATCAAGGGCCGTCTGAGGATCTCGATATTTCTTTCTTCAAGTCGATCTACGGGCAAGCGAATCCCAGCGTGGGCGATGCCCTGGTTGATGCCAAGGATGCAAACGTGGAAAACTGGGGAGGAATGGATGTGGGAGCATGGTGTATATATGAATTGAATTTGCATGGAGATCCGGCCATGCCCGTTCACTACCGGGAGATTTCGGAATTCACAGTAGATTATCCTGACCTTGTTGTCGAAGGTTCGCAGGGGTTTCCCGTAAAAGTCACATCCCAGGCAGGATATCCTGTAAACGGGATGCTTGTTTGTGCCAGGCAGGGTAATTCAATGTATGCATGGGCCAAGACCAATTCGAGCGGCGACGCGGTTCTCAATATCAGTCCAGCGGTGGGGATAATGAGTCTTTCCGTAAGCGGATCCAATCACAAATTCTGGAGTAATGACGGAATTGTCGTGGGCCCCAGAATTCCACAGATAGTGCTCACGCCCGATACGGTATGGATAGATACCAAAACGCAATCACTCAACTCCAGTTTTCGTATAATTAATTCGGGAACCGATACCTTGATAATAAGCAGTATTGCACCCTATAACTCGCCGTGGATAGGTTCGCTTTCCTCAACCCAGGCCAAAATTTTGCCCGACGGTTATTTAATAGTCACTTTCGCGGCGGATACTGCAGGATTGAGTGACAACATTTACTCAGGCGCGATTCAAATACTGAGCAATGACCCCTCTTCCCCTTCTAATGAACCCGTCAAGCTCATAAAGGGCGACTGGCCTGATATCGATATCAATCCGTCGGAGCTCGTGTTTGATATGCCTGCCGGCGGGGAACTTGAGGATTACTCCACTATCTATAATAAAGGCAGGGCCGAGCTCGTTGTATCCGGAGCAACCACATCCACCGCATGGATTTCAGGGTTTGAGCCGAAGGATTTCAATCTTGCTGCCGGTGATTCAACAACCCTCGATGTGGTGATAGATACCACCGGTATGGGGTTCGGAACTTTTGACGGGAAAATCACGTTTCCGACAAACGATCCGGATGAGAATCCGAAACAATACATGGTGCGCCTTGTCATGGGTGAACCGGACATTAAAACCTCTCCCGATACCCTTGATTTCTTTGTTTCCTATGAAACTCCCACAAGGAACGTAACAAGCGCCAACATGACCGTAAAAAATCAGGGAAACCGGCCGCTTTTCGTATCAAACATGGTCCCATCTACTCAGTGGATTGAGATTGCAGAGCCAAAGGCGTTTGAATTGTCACCGCAATCGTCTAAAACCGTGAAAGTTTCAGTAAACCCCCAGGATCTCAGGCAGGGTGTCTACAACGCTTACATAACCGTTTCCTCGAACGATCTGGATGAGCCTTCAAAAAGAGTTCCGGTTCTTCTTCTTATCGAGGAGTCGCCTCCCAAGATCGCTTGCGCTCCTGATACAGTGATCGTCGACAGGGAAACGATGCACGGCTATTTCTGGGTACAAAATAGCGGAATGCGCGACTTGATTGTCTCCAACATTTCGTCGGAGACCCCCTGGATATACGGGGCATGGCCGAAAGGATTTACCGTAAGGGGACAGGACAGCGCCCAGGTTACGGTCATTGGTGATCCCTCAAAAATTTCAAGCGGGCCTAAGGTTGGAGCAATAAAAATCGTATCAAACGATACTCATGATCCTCAAAAGACTCTTCCGGTCAGGATAGGGGCGTCATCCGCCGTCGCCGAGGGTGTGCCGAAGGTTTTCGAGTTGTCTCAGGTATCTCCCAATCCCGCATCGGGACGATGCCTCGTGAGCTATGCTGCCCCGCGTGAAGCAGATGTACTTCTTGCCGTGTACGATGTTTCGGGCAAGAGAGTGAAGGTTATCGAAAGAGGCAAGGTTGTGCCCGGTTATTACCATTATCTCTGGACTGGTGAAGATGATCTCGGGAGAGCTCTTCCGCAAGGCGTATACCTCATAAGAATGGAAAGTCCCGATTACAAGGCGACCCAGAGAATTATTCTTTTACGCTGAGAGGTAAAAAAACCGCAAAGCCTGATCGCAAACAGATCCGGCAGCGACAATGGTTAGAGGAGAACTTGTTAGGTTGACACAGAGGCCGTTTCCGAGTATCCTTAAAGCCACCAAGGATAAAAGTGAAATTACTGGAATATCAAGCTAAGGATTTTTTCAACAAGGCTGGGATACCAACCCCAAGAGAAAAGCTCGTGCTTACGAAAGCCGAAGCATTGATAGCTGCAAAGGAGCTGGGCCTGCCTTGCGTGCTTAAGGCACAAGTAGGAGTCGGTGGACGTGGAAAGGCGGGAGGCGTTAAACTGGCCAAGACAAACCAAGAGGTCGAAAAGTATGCCGAAGCTATCATCGGCATGGATATTAAGGGCGAACGCGTCGAGCGTCTCCTCTGCTCCGAAGCCGTCGACTTCAAAACCGAGTTCTATGCGAGCTTCACGACCGACCGTGCGAATCGCAAGCTTGTCATGATGGTTTCGCCAGCCGGCGGTGTAGACATCGAAGAAGTCGCGCGCAAAACGCCCGAGCGTATCCTCAAAATTCCCGTAGATCCCCTTATCGGCCTTGCATCTTATCAAACTCGCAATGCGGCTTCCTTCCTCTCAAAAGATACCGAGATTCAAAAGCAGATCGTCACAGTTCTTACCAAGCTTTATGCGATGTATGAGAAAAACGACCTTTCGCTTGCGGAGATAAACCCGCTCGTCGTAACGTCCGACGGTAAGGTGATCGCCCTTGACGCTAAAGTCATCATCGACGACAATGCCTTGTTCCGTCACCCGGATTTTGAGACCTACAGGATTCTTTCTCCCGACGAAGCGCTCGAGGAAGAGGCAAAGTCAAAAGGGCTGTCTTACATCAAACTGTCGGGCAGCGTGGGCTGTATCGTGAACGGCGCCGGCCTCGCCATGGCCACGATGGACCTCATCAAACATTTCGACGGAGAACCTGCCAACTTCCTTGACGTCGGCGGGTCATCCTCTCCTCAAAAGATGCTGGCTGCAATCGATCTCGTGACACGCGACCCGAACGTAAAAGCAGTATTCGTCAACATCTTCGGCGGAATCACACGCTGCGACGATATCGCCAGGGGCCTTCTTGAAGCGATCACCGCGAACCCCCTCCCCCTCCCTGTTGTCGTGAGGCTCACCGGAACCAACGAACAGGAAGCCCTCAAGATGCTGGAAGGCACTTCCTTCATCCCCGCAATCGACATGGCCGACGGCGCAAAAAAAGCGATAAACTCTGCAAAGGGAAAGGGTCGCTGATGGCTATTTTTGTAGATAAGGATACTAAAGTACTGGTTCAAGGCATCACCGGTCGCGACGGTCTTTTTCACGCCGTCAAAATGAGGGAGTACGGCACTCAAGTAGTCGGAGGAGTCACACCCGGCAAGGGCGGGCAAACGTTCGAGGGCTTTCACGTTTTCGACTCAATGCACGAAGCAGTCGGTAAAACCGGCGCCGACACATCCATCATCTTCGTACCCGAACGGTTCGCGAGGGATGCAATAATTGAGGCCGCCGACTCAGGCATAAAACTCGTCGTCTGTATCACTGAGGGTGTACCGGTATTCGACATGCTAAAGGTCGTAAGCTATCTTTCAAAACTCGGGACTAAACTGATCGGACCCAACTGCCCCGGAGTGATCTCCCCCGGAAAGGCAAAAGTCGGCATCCTGCCCGGTCACATCTTCAAGGAGGGAGGGGTCGGCGTCGTTTCGCGTTCAGGCACTCTCACCTACGAACTCGTGAGTCACATAACGAACGCAGGACTCGGCCAGTCCACATGCGTGGGGATAGGCGGAGATCCCGTAATAGGCTCCAACTTCCTCGACGTGCTCAAACTCTTTCGCGATGACCCCGAGACGCAAGCTGTCGCCCTCGTCGGAGAAATAGGAGGTTCAGACGAGGAGGAGGCGGCGCGATTCATAAAGGAAGAGCTGGGGAAACCCGCCGTCGCTTTCATTGCAGGCAGAACCGCACCCAAGGGAAAGCGCATGGGTCATGCAGGTGCAATAATCTCGGGTTCAAGCGGAACTGCCGAGGAAAAAGTTGCGGCTCTAACGGCAGCGGGGATTCCTGTTGCGGGTGAACCCCGGGAAATAGCTTCTCTTCTCAAGGAAGTAATCAAATGAAACTTAATCGTAAGAATTTTGAGTCCACTGTTACAGAAGAGCCGAGAGGATCGATTAAGATCTACAAAGGCCTCTGCAAGGGCTGTGAGATATGCGTTTCACTTTGCCCGAAGGGGATTCTAGCCATCGATGACGACTTGAAGGTTCACGTGGTAAATCCCAAGGATTGCATTGTGTGCATGATGTGCGAGTGGCACTGTCCCGACTTTGCCATCTTCATAGAGAAGAAGGAGTCTGTAAAATCATGAGCAAGGCCAAATCCCAGAAATCCGCAGGCACCGAAACGGCTGTCCGGAGAAGGCTGGTTTCAGGTAATGAGGCGTGCGCCGAGGCCGCGATTGCGGCAGGAGTGCGGTTTTTCGCGGGTTATCCGATTACTCCCTCCACAGAGGTTGCCGAGAGAATGGCCGAAGAGTTGCCCAAGCTCGGAGGAATGTTCATCCAGATGGAGGATGAAATAGCGAGCATAATGGCCATTGTAGGCGCATCGGCCGCAGGTGTCCCCTCGATGACCGCAACGTCCGGGCCCGGCTTCTCACTCATGCAGGAGGGACTCGGTTACGCCGCGATAACGGAGGTTCCGATAGTCCTCGTGAACGTGATGCGAGGCGGACCGGCAACAGGCCTTCCCACGAAAGGCGCTCAGGGCGATTTCCAGCAGGCGCGCTGGGGTACTCACGGGGATCATCCAGTCGTAGTGCTCACTCCCAGAGGTGTCGAGGAGTGTTTCAAGCTTACGGTTAGGGCGGTAGATATTTCCGAAAGACTCAGGGTGCCCGTGATTGTGCTGACGGACGAATTCGTCGGGCACATGAGAGAGATAGTAACGCTTCCTGATAAGGTCGAGGTTTACCACAGACAGCGACCCAGAGTTACGCCTGAAGAGTATCTGCATTACTCCGACGATAACAGCTTTAACGCGCCTTATGCCAGCTTCGGCGACGGGTATTCAATACATCTTACGGGTCTTACCCACCGTCAGGACGGCTTTCCTATAAACGATGCAGCATCCATAGCGTGGAACAACGAAAGACTGCGCCGCAAGATAGAGGACAACCTTGCATTCCTTGAAGACAACTTCATTGATGACGATCCTGAAGCGGATACGTTGATTGTCGCATTCGGTTCCTCCGCACGAAGCGCTTACGAGGCAAAACTTCTATGGGATAAGCCTCTCGCGTACATTCGTCTCCTCACGGTCTGGCCGTTTCCGGATGCAACTGTAAGAAGACTTGCCCATGGCCGCAAGCGTGTTCTCGTCCCCGAAATGAACGACGGGCAGTTCTGCCGAGAGGTGGAACGCTGTATCGATTCCAGGGTCGAGCTTGTTTCAGTAAAACGCAACGACGGCTCAATGCTTACACCACAAGAAGTACTGGAGGCTTTAAGATGAGTTCCAGCCCTTCCTCAGCTGTACCTAAAATCCATTCCTATCTCAGGATGGACGACAGATTCCCGCATGTCTGGTGTCCCGGCTGCGGGATAGGTATCATGTTCGGCGCTCTGATCCGCGCGATAGATGATCTCAAAATTCCGCGTGAGAAAATGGTTCTTGCTTCCGGAATAGGATGCACGTCAAGAATGCCGGGTTATCTTGATTCGGATACGTTCCACGTGCTCCACGGTCGCTCTCTTGCCGCCGCCGCAGGCGTCAAGCTGGCGCGCCCCGACATGGAAGTCGTCGCCGTGGGCGGTGACGGGGATATGCTTGCAATTGGTGGGAACCACTTCATCCACGCTGCGAGACGGAATGTAGGAATCACCTGCATCGTACTCAACAACTACACCTACGGAATGACCGGAGGTCAGCAGTCTCCTACCACACCAGAGGATATGTTTGCCTCGACCGCTCCCTACGGTGTCATCGACGAACCTGCGGACGCGTGTTCTCTTGCCGCCGCCGCAGGGGCCGCATTCGTTGCCCGCACAACCGTTTTCAACTACGTTCAACTGGAGCGATTCATAAAAAGGGCTATCTCTCACAAGGGCTTTCGTCTTGTCGAGGTCGCGGCGCAGTGCCCCACGTTGTTCGGACGCATGAATCGCATGGGCAGCCCGAAGGACCTTCTGAATTGGATAAAGGATCGTACGGTCAGCATCGAGACGGCAGCCAAGATGAACAAGGTCGAGTTAGAGAATCGCATCGTCACCGGCGTATTCGTGGACAGGGATGTTGAGAGTTACCATGAGCGCTATCAACGTTTGATAGAGAAGGTGAAACATGCGGACTGAGGTCAGACTTTCCGGCAGGGGGGGGCAGGGTCTCATCCTTTCGGGTATTATACTCGCCGAGGCTTGCGGTGTATACGAGAACAAGGAGGTTGTCCAGACACAAAGTTACGGTCCCGAAGCGCGCGGCGGTGCGTCTCGCTCAGAGGTAGTAATTTCCGAAAACCAGATACGGTATCCATACGCATATGACCCGGACATACTGGTCGCTCTTTCCCAGCCTGCATTCGACAGATTCGCACCGTCCATGAAAAAGGATGGACTCATCTTTGCCGATTCCTTCTACGTTCATACCGACCGCAAGGACGTCGTGCTGGCGCCGTTTTCCGAAACCGCACGTGCGGAGTTGGGACGCGAAGTCGTGGCCAACATAGTTATGTTAGGTGCTCTCTCCTCAACAACCAGGATTGTTACCCTCGATTCGTTAAAAAAGGCTATCACGCACCGCGTGCGCAGCGTCTTTCTCGAATTGAATCTCAAGGCGCTTGATGCCGGTTACAAACTTGGTGGGGAGATATGGAAAAAACGCTCCTCTTAATAAAGCCGGACGTAGTGGCGCGGAACAAGATAGGTGAGATTCTTGCCGGGGTTGAGGCGCAGGGTTTCGTGATTCTCGGTCTCAAGCATCTCATACTCTCGCCGCAGGAAGCGGAGTTGTTCTACGAGGTTCACAAGGGAAAAGATTTTTTCGACGGACTGATCGAGTACATGACATCAGGTCCCATCATCGCCTGTTGCTTGAGCCGAGAAGACGCTGTTCATAAACTCCGCGAAATAGTCGGCGATACCGATCCCGTAAAAGCCTTACCTGGTACGCTTCGAGCGCTTTACGGCGAAAGCATCGAGCGCAACGGGGTACACGCCTCGAATCCAAATGAGGATCCGAGGAACGAGGTTGATTTCTTTTTTTCTACCCATGAATTGTTATCGTAAGGAGGAGTAAGATGTCAAAAGAACAAGTACTCAGGTTTCTTAAGATCGTCTTTGTTACGGCGGCAATGCTCCTTGTCACGGTTTGCATCGGGCCGATACTTACCGACAGTTACGAGCCGAACGACTCCATAGATCAGGCGGCTTCGATATCCCTTGGATCCATTCAAGCCACCATTGAGCCGTCGGACGATGAGGATTACTACAAGGTCGTTCTATCAGGTTCCGATCAGGTGAATGTTTCCTATTCTCTCAGCGTTCCCTCAGTACTCATGCCTGAGATTACATTCTACAATTCATCCCAGACTTTCCTCGATACGAAAAGGGCAGATACATCCGGACAGTCTCTTTCGGGCACAATATCGACACCGGCTGGGGATTTCTACATAAGGGTTCGAACCTTTGATTACTCCACATCCGACACCAGTTACACATTGACCCTTAACGAGACTTCTACTGCAAAACGTTGAGGTAATAAGAGTCCGCTAGATTAAAGAAATACTTTTGAGGGTCCTGCTTAAGGCGACGTGCGCGGTTATGGCGAGACCTGCCGCAACCCAGAGCAGGGTTTTTAGAAAAGAGCCCGGATGTTTATGTTTCACAAGATAACGATAAATGCCCTTGTAATGATGCATTTTTACATAAGTTCGGTCGATTCCCTGGATGTTTTCCCCTACGTGATGTACGGCCGACGTCACCGGAACGAACCATGTAACGTAGCCGAGTTCGGCAGATCGTTTGCATAAATCCATATCTTCTACATAGAAAAAAAATCCCTCGTCAAATCCTCCAAGCGTTTCAAACAATTCACGCTTGATCATAAGAAACATTCCGGTGCAAACATCAACGGGTCTCGGTTTGTCAAATGAAATGTCCATATAAAGGTAGCGCTTGATCCATGGATTTCGTGGGAAGAGTCTGGTAAGAAGGCTTTTGCGACCGAAGATGAAATCGGCATAACCGGGAAAACGCCGGATGGTTTCCTGGATCCTCCCGTCAGGATACAGTATTCTTCCCGAAGCTATTCCGCGGCTTGAATCTTTCTCGAGAAAATCAAAAACCTCTAAGATAGCATTTTCTGTGATTTCTGAATCCTGGTTCAAGAAAAGAAGTGACTTACCTCTGGCAAATCTGGACGCGTAGTTGCAGGCGTAAGCGAAGCCGGTGTTTCGTCCTAGAAAAAAAAATTTCACCCAGGGGTAGTTTTTTTTCGCTTTTTCAACCTGCCCGTCTCTCGAACCGTTGTCGACCACTATAACCTCAACATCCCGTCTGGGGATAGATGTCAGGCATTTAGAAAGCAGATTTCCGGGATTATATGCGGGGATTATTACAGATACACTTGGGCGGGAGCTCTTTTTACTTTTGAGCATGCCCGGTTTTCCAGTTCAACCTTAAACGAATCAGGGCTATCTCCAGAATCTTAAATGGGGAACAAGGAAGAGAGCCTGCCACACGATTCGACGATTGAGTTTCGAAACGCCGACGCGACGATCCTTGAAGGTAATAGGAATCTCCCGAACCTTGAAACCGGCAAGCCATACCCTGTAGTCGATTTCGATCTGGAACCCGTAGCCGTCGGCGGAAATATTATCCAATCGTATCTGGCGGAAAATCTTCGTGTGGTAGCATTTGAATCCGGCGGTCATATCCTTTATTGGTGCCCCGGTAATGAATCTTGCGTAGATATTTGCATACTTGGAAAGGAACTTTCGTTTAGGAGGCCAATCTACCACCTCCCCCCCTGGAATGTAGCGAGAACCGATTATCAAATCCGCACCGTCATTCAGCCGCTCGACGAAGCTGGGCAGGTCACGAGGGTCATGAGAGAAATCGGCGTCCATCTCAAAAGCGTAGTCGTATCCATTTTCGAGCGCCCACTCGAACCCTCTAATATAGGCCGTTCCGAGTCCGAGTTTGCCGGGTCTTTCAATGAGAAAGAGTTTCTTATCTGTTTTCATTCTCTCTTTCACCACCTGTGCGGTACCGTCGGGCGAGCCGTCGTCAATCACAAGTATGTCTGCTTGTGGCAGATGCAGATGTACGGCGTCGAGTATTCCGTAACGAGAAGAATCACGCTCGCCGCCCGAACGCGGCATAATGTTATCTTTTTCGTTATATGTCGGGATAATCACCACGCCTTTCATTCCTTATTTTATTCGAGTTATAGAATTTGTCAATTGCAAAAATGCGTAGCTTGACATGAGACAGATTCTTGCTATCATTAAGGTTATTGAAAAACGAGAACTAGACACATAAGGAGATAGATTGGTCAAGATTCGTCTAAAACGAATTGGTGCGAATAAAAATCCACATTATCGGATTGTTGTAACCGACGCTCGTAAGGCACGTGATGGAGCTTATATCGAGGCGATCGGTAACTACGACCCGCGCGGTGTTCAGACGTTTGCTCTGAATGAAGCAAGGCTTGAGTACTGGCTTACAAAGGGTGCAGAAATGTCGCCTCGAGTCACGGCGCTTATGCGCCGCAGCAAAAAGGAACTCAAAACGTCTGGCGCACTTCCCAACGCAGAGGAGGAGGCATCTAACCCTCATGCGGACACCTCCCTCGACACCGGGGAAAAACCTAAAGCTGAAATCGAATCCAGTGAAGGAGGATAACAATGAAGGAACTATTGGAATACATGGTTAAGGCACTGGTAGACAATCCGAACAACGTTGTCATCGATGAGATAGCCGGCGAGAAAACGATCATTTACGAACTTCGGGTCGGCGAAGGCGATCTGGGCAAGGTCATAGGTAAGGAAGGCCGGATGGCAAAGGCGATCCGGACGATTCTTACCGCCGCTTCGATGAAGAAGGGCAAAAGAGCCCAGCTCGAAATAATAGAGTAACGTCCTCCATTCGAGGAGGTTTCCTGCAGATTACGATCCTTTCGTGCTTGCCCGAGTATCTGGGAAGCCCCCTTTCAGAGGGTCACGTAAGGATCGCTCAAGAGAAAGGGTTGGTGGAGGTGAAAGTAGTAAATGTGAGGGATTATGCGCAGGATTCGTATCGTACGGTAGACGACGAACCCTACGGTGGAGGAGGAGGGATGGTTCTGAAAGTAGAGCCTGTGTGGCGGGCACTCTTCTCCCTGGGGGCCTTTAATGAGGAGGGTGAGAGGGAAAAAGACAATAAGGGTAGTCTACCGCAAGAGAAACCCTGGGTTGTGTTGCCTACACCAAAGGGTACAAGGCTGAGGCAAGATGATTTTGAAAGGCTAAGCACAAAAGGTCATCTCGTGTTTCTCTGCAGCCGGTACAAGGGGATAGATGAACGCATACGCGAGATGGTCGACGAGGAGTGTTCGCTTGGAGATTACGTTATCGGCGGCGGCGAGGCTGCTGCGATAGTAATGATAGAAGGAATAATTCGACTCCTTCCAGGAGTAGTTGGTGCGCAAGAGTCCATAGAAACAGATTCATACACGTCTGGACTTCTTTCGGCACCGACTTATACGAGGCCTGAGGAGTTCAAAGGCAAGCGTGTTCCCGAGGTCCTGTTGTCGGGGCATCATGCCCGAATTCAAAGCTGGCGACGCAGCCAGGCTCTGGCGTTGACCTTAAGGCGCAGACCGGATTTGCTCGCGGCAGCCCAGCTTAGCGATGAAGATAAAAAATTGCTTTCGGAGGTTATAGGTGAACAAACTCGTAGAGATTGAAAAAGGTCTGCTTCGCTCGGAACTGCCCTCCTTTGGTCCCGGGGATACTGTCAAGGTCTCCTTCCACGTCCACGAAGGGAAAAAAGAAAAGGTGCAGGCGTTCCAGGGTGTTTGCATAAAGATACACGGTTCGGGGCCTAACAGGTCTTTTACGCTCCGGAAGGTTTCTCAGGGTATCGGTATCGAGAGGATATTCCCTCTTCACTCACCAATGCTTGAGAAGATTGAGGTCGTGCGTTTGGGTAAGGTTCGTCGCGCCAGGCTGTACTATCTGCGTGACAAGGTAGGAAAGGGCCTGGCCATCAAGGAAAGGATCATCAAAAAAGATCCTTCGACTGCAAAGAGCAGGAGAAAAACAGCAAAACCCGTAACACCCGTAACAGTGGATTCCCCCAAGGAGGCAGTAGATGCTCAGGAATCTGGACCTCCAGGCGTGGCGGAGGGTTAGCCTTCTTTGCGGGGTTGATGAAGTGGGCCGGGGGGCGCTTGCCGGGCCGGTTGTGGCCGCGGCAGTCGTACTTCCGCAAGGGTCAGAGATTCCCGATGTCCGGGATTCAAAAAAACTGACTCACCGCAAACGAGAAGAACTCTTTCAACTCATTGCCGCAAAGGCACTGGGTATTGGAGTGGGATTCATCCCACACGATGAAATAGACGAAACCGATATCCTTCGCGCCGCCCTGAGGGCGATGCGCAGGGCCTGCGAGCGTCTCGCCTTGCGCGTTGAACCCGATCTCGTTTATGTCGATGGAACCTACGAGATACCGGACCTTCCGTGGCCGCAGGAACCATATCCTCAGGCTGACGCAAACTCGATGTCCGTTGCAGCGGCCTCAATCATTGCAAAGGTTCTAAGGGACCGGTACATGTCGCAGCTTGACTCTACATATCCCGAATACGGATTTGCAAGGCACAAGGGATACCCCACGCGTGAGCACGTCGAAGCTCTTCGCCGCAGAGGCCTTTCACCAATACACCGCCGCACGTTTCGTCCATGCGTGGAGTGCAGTGAGGTAGAGGTTCACGAAATAAAGATAGACTAGTACCTGTACTTGTAGTTCACTAATTGCAGGAGGGGGGATTAGTCTTTCTGAGGGAGATAGTCTCAACCGGAGGTGCGGTTTTCAGAAAGGACTATTAATTTGCAGCCTTGATCCCTCTCTCGCCAATATATCCGGGTGATTTCTGAGTATTGAGACTAAACGTTGACATGTTTCTTTTTCCGAGTAGGCTTCGCTCTTAGAACGGAATATCGAATAAATATGGATGAAAAGCTAGCGCGAGGGTCGGCTGGCGCTGATGCGACAACGTGAGAGATTTGCGAAAGGTTAGTCTTCGCAAAGCGACCGTGACCGGACAAGTCACTAGAAAGATCAGAACAGGCCAGCGGCTGCAATGCGTTGGTTACCGGATAAGTCATAAGAAAAAAGAAGAGGTTAGCATACAGCTTCCAGCTGGAGCTAATAAGACAATTAGGAAAAAGAAAAAAAGAAGCATATCGTTCGCAAGGCGGCGCTAACACGACAAGTTGTTTGTGATATTAACGAGAGGTTGGCGTTCACAGAGCGGCGATAATACGGCAAGCCGCATGATAGATGCGAGGTTAGCGTACGCAGAGCGACGATAACACGACAAGCCGCAGGATGTATGCGAGGTTGGCGTACGCAGAGCGACGGTAACACGACAAGTCGCAGGATGTATGCGAGGTTGGCGTACGCAGAGCGACGATAACACGACAAGCCGCTTCGCGACTTGGAGGGTTAGCGTAATGGCAACGCAGCAGACTTGAAATCTGCCGCCCCTTGACCGGGGCTTGGGGGTTCGAGTCCCTCACCCTCCGTGTGCCCCAAGAAGGTACTTTGTACCTTCTTGGGGTTTGCTGCCAATATTGACATTCCCGATTTCTTCATATAATCAATACTAACTCATAACTAACCAACTACCAAGGAGGTATAAATGGATCAAAACCCTGTGATCCCGTCCTCAACAGATCCCATGCAGAAGATACGCTACAGCATAGAAAAAACCCAGGGCTGGCTGAAATTCCTTGGGATTCTTTCCATTATCGGCGGCGCCGTTCAGGCGATAACCCTCGTTGGCATAATTATAGCATGGCTGCCCATCTGGCTCGGCATCATTATGACGCAGGCAGGATCGAAAGGCAAGGATTATGCCGAAAAAGGTACCATAGAAGATCTCGTCGAGTACAATGACAAACTCAGGAACTACTTTACCATCTACGGCATACTTGCAATAATCGGACTCATCGCCGGTGTTCTCGGCGGCATCGTAATGATTATTCTTGCGATAACCGGGGCCTTTGCCGCATCACGTTTCTTCTGACAGCCAAATCGGGATCGAATATTAAGGGCGTCTTTGGACGCCCTTTTTCTTTTTGGGGAGTTGGGGTTGACAATCGACGCATAAATCAGTCTAATCCTGATCGAGCAACGAAAGGAGTAAAAGCATGGATAGCGTTCATCCCGAAAATATGAAGGAGCTCTTCAGAAATACCATATACCGTTCAAAGGGCTGGATTACGGGGCTGGGTTGGCTGGCTTTGGCCTACGGTATCCTGTCTATTTTGAGAGTGGGGGTGTCAACGGCAACGATTTTTGGTTTCACGGGTGCCTCATCACTGACTTATCCTTTAATTATCAGTGCCGGGTCCGGGTTCCTTGGTTTGGTCATCAGCTCATTGTTGATACCGATGGGAATAGTTCTCATCAATGCAGGAGGGAATCTCAGGAACTACCTCGCTGCCGAGGACTTCTCCGCGGTTATTGCCTTTCACGGGAAGATCAGAACCTCGGCGATACTTGCCGTGAGTGTGCTGGTAGTTGATGTCTTTTCAAACATCATAACCGCTTTTCTGTATTACGCAGTAGCGATTATGCCTGGGCTTACAGGATTTGGTGATTGACTTTTTTCGATGCTCAGTATAATCCCTTCTGGGAGAGGTGGCCGAGTGGTCGAAGGCGACCGCTTGCTAAGCGGTTGTACGGGTAACACCGTACCGTGGGTTCAAATCCCACCCTCTCCGTATATAAAATGTTCTCGGGATTTTTAAAAGGAAAATCCCGAGAACAAATCTTAATTTCTTCGGAGTAAAATGTCACAGGGAAATAACACAATGTCTGGATCGAAAAATGGTGAAATCAGGGTTCGCATTGCCCCCTCGCCGACAGGTGCCATACACGTCGGTCTTGCGCGCTCGGCACTCTACAACTATCTTTTCGCGCGCAAGCACGAAGGAACATTCGTCCTTCGCATTGAGGATACGGACGTTGAGCGCTCGACCCAGGAATCAGCCGACGCAATCGTCAAAGGACTTGCCTGGCTCGGTATCACATTCGACGAGGGACCTTACTATCAATCCCAGCGGCTCGACATCTACCGCAAGTACGCAGATGAACTCATCCGCAATGGCCACGCTTACCGCTGCTACTGCAGCGCGGAGCGTCTCGAAGAGGAACGCAAAAAGGCTGAGGCCGAAAAGCGGGCGTGGAAATATGACAGACATTGCCTCAATCTCTCCGACGAAGAAAGAAAGAGCCTTGAATCCGCAGGTGTAAAGCCTGCGATCCGCCTCCTCATCCCCGAAGGCTCCACAACATTCTCCGACCTCATTCACGGTGACGTCACACGCGAGCACAAGGACGTCGAGGATTTCGTCATCCTGCGCTCCAACGGCGTGGCAATGTACAACTTTGCCGTCGTCGTAGACGACTATGAGATGAAAATCAGCCACGTTCTGCGCGCGGTCGAACACATCTCAAACACCGCCAAGCAGGTTCTTCTCTACAACGCTTTCGGCTGGCCGATTCCGGAGTTTGCCCACCTCCCCCTCATTCTCGGCGGGGATAAAAAGAAACTCTCCAAGCGCCACGGCGCCATGTCGCTCGAGGAGTTCCGTTCCCAGGGTTATCTCGCCGACGCGATGGTCAACTTCCTCGCCCTGCTCGGATGGTCTCCGGGCGAGGACCGCGAACTCATCTCCCGCGAGGAACTCGTAAATCTATTCACCATTGAGCGCATCAACACATCCAACGCGATATTCGACATGGCCAAGCTCTCATGGATGAACGGCGAGTACCTGCGCAAGCTCGCGCCTGACAGGCTCCTTTCTGAGTTCAACGACTGGCTTTCCTCGCAGTCCATCACACTTACCGCCGATCCTTCCCTGGTCGACAAGGCCCTTCCGCTCGTCGCCGAACGCTCGCGCACGCTCGCAGAGGTCTACGACTCCCTCCTCCCTTACATATCCAACGATCTGGTTTACGATGAAGAAGGCCTGAAAAAGCATTTCCGCAAGGATCTCGCAACTGTCCACAAACGCCTCACCCTTTACCGCGAGCGTCTTGCGGCCCTGCCGGAGTTCACGAAGGAGGCCGCAGAAGAAACGCTCCGTCTCCTCGTGGAAGAACTCGGCGTCAAGCCGGGCGAACTCATCCACCCCGTTCGCCTGGCGGTCACGGGCCGCACCGTGGGGCCCCCCCTGTTCGACTGCCTCGACCTCCTGGGCCGCGAGCGCGTGCTCGCGCGCCTGGCGAAACTGCCGGAGTAACATCCTCGATTTCCTCCTCTCTGCGGTCGAAAAATAAATCCTCATAAGCCCAAGGACAAAGATTGACTTCCCCCTCCATCTCGATATTCTTAAAATATGATTCCTGAAAAGCCCGTGGGTGCAAAAGCCTTCCGCTACTACGACCTCATCATGGCGGCGTTCGTGACCGTGCTGCTAGTTTCCAACATCGTATCGACCAAGATAACGCATCTTGGTCCGTTCTCGTTCGACGCGGGGACCCTTCTCTTCCCTCTCGCCTACATATTCGGCGACGTCCTCACCGAGGTCTACGGCTACGCGCGTTCGCGCCGCGTGATATGGGTGGGGTTCGCGGCGAACCTCCTCATGTCTGCCATAATCATGCTGGTTGGTGCGCTTCCTGCTGCGGAAGGCTGGCCGTTCCAGGAGTCGTACATGAACGTTCTCGGGCTCACGCCCCGCATCGTAATAGCGAGCCTGGTTGCCTACTGGGCGGGTGAGTTTTCCAACTCCTTCGTGCTCGCGAAGATGAAGCTCGCAACCAAAGGTCGCTTCCTCTGGACGCGCACGATAGGCTCCACAATCGTCGGCGAGGCGGTCGACACGGCAATATTCGCGACGGTCGCGTTCCTGGGCGTGCTCCCCTCCTCCCTGCTAGTTACCGTAATCATCTCCAACTACGTCTTCAAGGTTGGTGTTGAGATCGTGTTCACGCCGCTGACCTACCTCATCGTGGGCGGTCTCAAGCGCGCGGAAGGAGTCGACTACTACGACCGCAAAACCAACTTCAACCCGTTCCTGCTCTCAACAAAGAAAATCTCCGAGCCCGAAGGCTGAAGGCTTATCTTGAGGAGGCACGAATCTTCAGGACAGGAAGTCAGCGTTTTGTTTTAAGCAAAATCGTTAAATACGAAAAAAATGATTGATGCATGAAAAAATCTTAAGTGAAAGAGGAGCAAGCTATGGCCGAATTTCCCCTGTTCATGCGTAATCCCGTGAACGCAATCGTTCCTCAAATGCAATCGCCAGGTGTCGAAGGTTTCGTCTATGACGGCGTGGACGGCTCGCAGATGGCGTTCTGGACGGCCGCCAGGTCAGGCAAATCGTCCGAACACACCCACCCGTTCGACGAGTATTTCGTCGTCATCGAAGGGGAGTGCATCTTATATATGCAGGGGGAGGGGCTGGTGCTCCGCCGCGGCGATGAGTGTTTTATCCCGGGTGGTACCCCGCATTCCACGGAGAACGCGGCAGGTACACGGACCATCCACGCGTTCGCAGGAAAGAGGGCGGAAAGAAGAAAGTGAATACTTTCTCCTGCCTTCCCACGGCTTTCTCACGATCACGAGTTTTAAGAGGAACTAAAAAAAGAAACTTGCAGTCGTTGATGCGCGCGACAGCCCGAATTAGGAGATTAAACAAGGCTTGATACTGTGTAAACAGGCAACCCTGTGTTGCTTTCCTGCGTCATAAACCTATAATTGATCTTTCAAAAGTCGGAGGTCCAGGTGCAAATAATCTTTGTCTTATCCCTTTTTCAAGCAAGAACCATCGAGGCGGTACGCGTAGATACTCCGCCTGTAATAGACGGCAAACTCGATGAAGCATGCTGGGTAGAGAATCCGGGTTTCAGCGATTTTATGGAAAACTGGCCCGTTCTTTGCGATCCCGCGTCGGAGTCTACTCGCGTGGTGGTTCTTTACGACGAAGACAATCTCTACATGGGTTGCTTCTGTCCTTATATAGACTCAAATCAGGTGGTTGCGTGGCTTGTGCCGCGTGGTTCAATTGGTGATGGGGATGACATCACTATTACTATCGATACCTACAATGATGATCGCAACGCTTTCAGGTTCGCCTTCAATCCCCTTGGCAACCAGCGCGATGCCTATCTTTCAGAGGGTGGACGCAGGATTGACGAGTCGTGGGACGGCGTCTGGTATGTAAAAACGTCAATCGATAAATATGGGTGGTATGCGGAGTTATCCGTACCTTTCAAAACCTTGCGCTTTAAGCCACAAGATGAGCAGGAATGGGGCTTATGCGTTTCACGCTGGCTGGATAACAGGGCCGAACGAGTGCTGTGGTCCGACTATTCCCCTGAGGACTTTGGACGCGGTACCATGATCGAACGGTTCGGAACCATTACGGGCATTCGCGGCATAAAACCCGGGCTTCACATGGAATTCCTTCCACATCTCACGCAGACACTGCATATGGGCAACACCAGTCCGGATAGCACAGGTTTTGAAGATATCTCACTCGTGCCTATCCAGAACGGAGTAGTCGGTCTTGACTACAAATGGGCCGTTGCTTCGAATCTCACAATGGACATAACGACGTTTCCCGATTACGGGCAAGTAGAGGCCGACCCCGAAGAAATAAACCTTTCACAATACGAGACTTACTTTTCAGAACGAAGGCCGTTCTTTACGGAAGGTGCGAGCATATTCGAATTTCCCTATCTCGATCTGGTATACACGAGACGCATCGGCAAGAGACTGCCCGACGGCACAGAGGTTCCCATATACGGAGGAGGAAAGTTTACGGGCAAGGTGGGGGGGACGGAAATGGGATTTCTCGAAGCCTTGACCGGTTCAACGGAATACACTGACTGGTACGGCAATCAACAAAAAGAACCTCTCTACCTTTACTCGGTCGGTCGGGTCACGCAGGATATTTTCGGACGATCCAAGGTTGGACTCATAGCAACTTCCAGAGACAGGCTGGATGCCCCTTACAAGGGTGATCACGTTGTGGGTGCAGATACCAGATTGAGATTTACCGATGACTGGGACCTGGTTGCCGTAGGTGCGCGTACGCTCTATTCCGATACCGCGGGTACGCCTGACTCGCTCACGCGCAGCGGAGGCAACATATTAGGTTTGGGTGTAACTCATGCAGGGCTTTTCACATACGGAGCGGATTTATTCTACACGGATTCCACCGCCAACATCAACGCCATTGGTTATATAGGCCGCCCGGGGAGGTTAAGCGGAAGCGTGGATTTTACTTATCAAAATTCCTGGAATGACAAGTGGATACGCTTCTTAAGCACCGGCGTGTACCCCAATATCGGCAAGTCTCTAAGCGACAGCCTGTGGTCCTACGGCGCATCCACGAGTACGTCAGCAACGCTCTCCAACAATTGGGCGGTATGGGTGAGCGGGTCTCTCGAAAACTCCTATTTTTATGAAGATAACACCCAGCGTTTGACCCAAAACGCCGGAACAGGGTTTTCATCCAACTCGGCCAAGATTTTCTACGGCGGGATAAGCATAAACGAATGGGATCAATACATTTATCAGAATGGTCCTCTTTACTTCGGGCATGTGGTCGCATTCAGTCCCAACTTCGGACTTCGTATTGCCAGGAACTGCTTTGTTTCGGGTTATGCGACACTCGATAGAACGTTCTACGGCGACTGGACTGCCGACTCGCTCTACTATCCACAATGGATGTGGACCGCGGGCGAGGGCATTCGCTACACTGCGACTAATAAACTCAGTTTCAGGTTGAACATGCAGCAGAACACGGACGCCGAGCGCTATAACCAGCAGCTTCTGGCAACCTGGGAGATAGCGCCTCTGAGCTACCTTTACCTTGCTTCAACCATGAATCTTGAAGGCGATCCTCTGACTGCGACTCCATTCGATGTCCACGTAAGCGAGATGGCGTTTTACGCCAAGGTGGTTTATCTCTTCAGGATATAAGAACCAACCCCGTGGAAGTTACCGACTCTTCCAGAGTTCGTATTTAATTAAGCTATGCAGAGCCTCATCGTTGGAAAAAATAATCGCACCAATCATGAAGTCCTCACCTGTCCTCATGAATGAGATTGTGTTTTTACCTTTATTCAAGACGTTTTCCTGAATCGCTGCTATACATGGGATAAACCCGGAGCTATCAATTAGTTCCCTTAAAAAGTTCACGTGGGCGGTATCCGCCTCAAGTTCAAGCCAGCAAGACAAAAAGGGCTCCTTAAGGGAATCGGAGTAAGGATCGTTTTCATCCGAGTGGAGGGTAGCCGTATCTTCGTTAGTATTAACAAGAAAGTTCCCACCGCGGTATAAAAACCCCAGGGTGAAACCGGAATCTTCGGGATCGCTTAAGTCAAAGGAATAACCGAGGCTGTCTTTCTCAGGTAATGGTATATACCAGGAAGAAATGGTATCTTGTCCTACATGATGAACTTCTCTGTCGAGCACAATCGTCTGGGGGTTGTTCGTCGAACATTCCAAAAGGGCAAAGAATGTAAGGATTAAACCAATCCGACCTTTCGACATGTGTTCCTCCTTTCAAAACCTGTATAAAGTTTAGCAAGATTTTCTTTTGAGTCAAGATATTTTTATCACTTGACTTGATTCCTGTTCCGGTTAAACTAAACGTGGAGGCAGCGATGCTGGACGTAGAAAAGGCACTCGAATACATAGAGTTCGAAGGAACCGATCTTGACCGCTATCGCTGTCGTTTTCTTTTCAGGGGCGAGCGTGACGACACCATGGCTACCTGGCTTTTCGGATCCTACCAGAATTCAGACGGCGGCTATCCTCTTCACCTTATCTACGGCGAGCAATCCAATGTCTCCGAGACGGCAAAAATGCTCGCTTACTCGAGCGAACTCGGCATAGCTAACTCTCCCGTATCCCACAGGGCTCTAGAGTTTCTTAAAACTCGCCAGCATGTGCTCGGCTTCTGGCAGGAAAGCTCGTCTCAACTTGAACTGGGTGAGGACATGGGTGGTGAATGGGGCAGGCTCTGGCTTTCCGCGTATGTAGGCAGAGCGCTTTGCATGGCAGGGCAGCGAGAACTCGTTGAAACAAAAAGAGTGCGCAACTACTTTCTTGCATTAAGGGTTAACGGCCATCAGTTTACGACATCGCCTGCAATTCATTGTCTGGCGCTCGGATTCTTTGCCTTGCTTGAAGGCGCTAACTGCGGAATCGTAAGGGAGGCCCTGCCCTTCGCGATTGCTAATTTCACGAAGGCCAAAGAACCGAGGCTCATCAATATTCAGGTGCAGTGCCTTCTCGATGCGGGTGTGCAGCCTGAGCACGAGGTGCTTAAGGAGGCAAGAAGACGTCTTGTAAGACTCGAGGAGCGCGACGGAGGCTGGGGCGAAGACTATGAAGGGCTTCGCACAAGAACCACTATTGACGTGCTTTTACTTCTCTTGAAACTCGGGGCCTGGAGACTGGTGGAGGAGAACTAGAAAGGAGTTTTTATGACAGCTGATACATCAAGCACTGTTCGTTTCAAGCTCAACCTGGACAGGGCGTTTCGCGACGTCTGGCAGGTTTTCAAGAAAGGCTGGCTCAGCCTGGCGGGGTTGCAGGTTATCTCCGCGGCATCCGTGGCGCTGTTTTATGTGTTCGCGCTGATTGTTGCAAAAAATCTGGCCTCTGATTTCAGCGAGCTTGAAAAAAACAACGCCCTTTACCCCCTCATCGCCGTAGGCATCGCTCTGGTCGCGGCCCTCTTCTTTTTCACGAACTGGGTTTCGGCTTCAAGCGCTCTTGTCGCTCACCGCTCGATGACCGGTGAGGAAAGAAAAGCAGGTCGCGCGCTGGTGGATTCCTGGCCGCAAACAGGTCGTCTTCTTTTGTTTAACCTGATGATGACCGGCCTCGTTCTTGCGGTATACGCCGCTCTTGCCGTTCCCGTTGCCTTGCTGATCTCTGCATCGTCTGGAAGCGAGACTAAACTTGGCTGGGCCATAGGGCTTTCATTAGTCTTGATCTTCGTTTTCATCATGGGTCTTGCGGTGCTTGGTTCCTGGCTTTACATCAAGCTCGGGTTCGTCTCCTTCGCCATAGTCGTCGAAAAAAAGGGGATCGGGGATGCGATCCGCAGGAGTTTTTCCTTGACCCTGAAAAACTTCTGGGCGTCACTCGGGGTTATTTTTCTCGGGAGCATGATTGTGAGCGTCGCGGTCAGCGTTCTTATGTACATTATCTCGATTCCACTGATGATCACCTGGGTCGTATCCCTGGCGGCCTACTCCAAGGATAACGTGCTGCCCTTGGGCGTCATTATCGGATTTGCCGCGGCCCAATTTCTCGCTCAGATCATCATGGGTATGGGTATTTGGTCGCTTTGGGGAGGACTCTACTCCCAGCTGAAGGACAACGCCCCCTCCTCGCTCTCCTCACCCTCCCAGACCTCCTAACCATCCTCTCCCCCCCAGCCCTACCTTTTCCTGAGGGTGAGAGATATCTTTAAACGCTCAGATCCACTTCTCGTAAGAGACTATCTCTTCGACCTCCTTGCGGTTCTTGAAGCGGGCCTGGTCGCGCGCATAGCCGAGCGTCAGAAGCGCTGCGACCTTGAATTCTTTCGGTATGCCAAGGAGTTTCTTGACGTCCTCCTGATAGAATGCGCCCAGCCAGCATGAGCCCAATCCCTGTTCCACCGCCGCAAGCGTCATGTGATCCACGGCAATCGCAAGATCAACGGCGTATGACGGAACGCCGCAGGTCATTACCCTTTCCGGTTCCAGGGCAACGGCCGCAATAATCACCGGCGCCTCGGCCACGAACTGCTGTTCTTTTGCCGCTTTTGCCAGCGCCTTGCGCATGGCCGCATCACGGACAATCACGAACTTCCACGGCTGCTTGTTGTTTGCAGACGGAGCAAGCCTTGCCGCCTCGAGCACTTTCAAGAGAACATCCTGGGCTATTTCCCTCTTGTCGTAAGCGCGCACACTCCTGCGATCGCGAATAGCTTTTGAAACGTCCATTAGAACTCCTTGGTTTGAAAAAAGTCTATCAACAATCCACTTGTTGTCAATAAACGGGTCACGTAAATCGATTAGTACCCATTCTTTCTTGCCTGAGCGCGTCCGTAAGAACCCTCGAGATATCATCCCGTGATTCGGCCTTGAGAACTGCGAGTCTCACTTTCTCGGCTTCCATCGTTCTTGCGATTGCGGCGAGGATCTTTACTTGAAAATCTTCCTTGTCATCCTGCGGGGTTAAAAGCAGGAAAACGAAATTCACGGGCAAACCATCTGAAGTGTTCCATTCAATGCCCTTATAAGATCTTCCAAGCGTGAAAACAGGTTCCCTGATGCCTTCTATCCTTGCGTGAGGTATAGCTATTCCTTTTTCCATGCCCGTTCCCAGTATGCTTTCGCGCATGTTTACCGCTGCGCTCGAAACGGGCTCTTCAGGGGCGTTCTCCTTTCTCGAAACGGCTTCGCACAGTTCCGCAATGACCTCGGTTGGAGTACTGCCATTAAGATTTTCAATGATTCCGTCGGCAAAGAAATACTTCAATGCATCGAACTTGCCCTTTAGCTTCAAGGTTGCCGAAAGTAAAGGGCCTACGACTATCGAGGATACGACGGCCGCAATGACGATGGATTCGAAAACCGCAAGACTGATAATCCCGTACTCCAATGCCAGGCCCGAGATGATGATCTCCATTGCTCCGCCGGGGATGAGAGCAATTCCTGCGGCCACAACGTCCTCGGAAGGCATTCTTGCAAGCTTGGCGCCGAGTATCGCTCCCAGGAACTTTCCGCCCATATCTATAAGCAGAACAATCAATACAATCAGAAGATCAAAATTGGCGAGAAAGTCCACACGGAGTCCTATGGTGACGAAGAAGACGGGTACAAAAAAGGAGTTCACCACCTGGGTTATTGTTTCGCGGGTTTTTTCCTGAATCTGACTCGCTTCCCCTGCCATTATCCCTGCAACAAGAAACCCGAACGCCGCATGTATGCCGATTAACTGGCTTAGAGCCCCGCAAACGCCTCCCAAAATTACAATAAAACTAAGAATGATTCCCGGTTTCGGCAGCGGGCTTTTATTGAACCAACCGGCGAGGCGGTCTACTGCGACCCGGCCAAGTGTAAAACTCACGACAAGGAAAAGAAAGGTCCCTCCGACTACCTTGAGCATGGAGAGCCAGGCGAACTTACTCTCGAAAACAAGACCAAGAACGAGGGTGAAGAGAACCCATGCCAGGATGTCTTTGAGGGTGGACGACGCGAGTATATTCAGGCCAAAATCACTCTTTAAGATGTCGAAATCCTGAAGGACTTTCGCTATTACTGGTACGGCTGAGATGCCGACAATCGTTGCGAAAAGTAATGCAAACGGCAACCTTGCTCCGGCGCTGCCGATGAAGCGCTCGGGCACAATGAGTGCTGCCGCGAATCCCAATACTGCCGGAACCAGCATTCCTGTAAGGCCCAGTGAGATGGAAGTCCTGCGGTGTCGCCAGATAACGGAGGAGTCGACCTCGAAACCCGTCACGAGAAGCAGAAAAAAAACCCCAAGCCATGATACGGTATCCAGCATGCTTTTCTGCGTCGCATCCTGGGGGAAGAGGAAGGATTCGATTCCGGGAAAGAACCTTCCGAGGACCGTTGGTCCCAAGATTACACCGACGAGGATTTCCCCAACCAGAGCGGGCTGCTTGAGCCTGCGAAACAATTCGCCTGCTGCTTTTGCCGTAAATAAAATAATTACTAATTGTATAAGGAATATGAGTATGTTATGCTCGTTTATAAACTGCACGCTGCACTATACACGCGTCATTATGCTTGTCAAGACGGGATATCTTCTCAAATCACAAAATGCCTGGACCGGGGGGGGGCCGGTCCAGGCGCGCTAAATTCTGGTCTTAATTAATACAGGTGTCAGCTTCCGCCAAGCAACTTGTAAAGTATGGCCTTTTGAATGTGAAGCCTGTTTTCCGCTTCGTCGAGCACGACGGAGTGGGGCCCGTCGAGCACCTCGTCCGTTATCTCCTCGCCGCGGTGGGCGGGCAGGCAGTGTTCAACCAGGGCATCTGCTTTGGCGTGGCTTACGAGTTCTGCATTCACCTGGAAGGGGGCAAAGGTTTTCTTTCTTTCCTGAGCCTCTGCCTCTTGACCCATTGAGGCCCACACGTCCGTGTAGAGCACATCCGCGTCGGCCGCCGCTTCCTTCGGGTCATTGGTAATCAAAACCTCGGCACCCGTCTTTTTGGCGTCTTCACGGGTTTTCTCGATGAAGTCCTTCCCGGGTTCATAACCCTTGGGACATCCTATGGCCACGCTTGCGCCCAGTTTTGCCGCCGTAAGCATAAGGGAGTGAGCCACGTTGTTGCCGTCACCAATGTACGCAAGCTTGATAGAGGTCCAGTCGAACGCGTCTTCATTGCCCGCCTTGCCTTTATGATCAAGCACCGTCAGAAAGTCCGCAAGCGCCTGGCAGGGGTGCTCGGCGTCGGAGAGTGCGTTGACCACCGGCACGGTTGCATACTCTGCAAGCTCTTCCACGGTCTTGTGCGCGAAGGTTCTTGCGCTTATCGCGTTCACCCACCGGGAGAGATTGGCCGCGACGTCTGGCACCGATTCCCTTTTCCCGAGGCCTATATCCGTCGGCGCGAGGTATAGCACCTGCCCGCCGAGTTGAAAGAACGCGACGGAGAACGTCACCCGGGTCCGCAGCGACGGTTTCTCGAACACGAGCACCATGGTTTTGCCTTTTGCAATATCCATCTGCTTGAGTTTTATCTCGTGTGCCGTCTTGAAAAGCTCCTTGATCTCAGCTCCGGTGAGATCGGAAATGGATACTAGATCCTTCTTCAACTATCCTCCTTCGAGATCATTCTTGGTCCTTATTTCAGGATTAATTAACGATGATTACTTTCTTGTTTGTCTCCCCGGTACTTGACGTTGTGCGAATGAAGTAGACTCCGGCGGTAATCGTGACATCAGATTCGCTCAGATCCCACGTCAGCGGAGCCAATCCTTGAGTCTGTGTTACCTTCCTTCCTGATGCATCAAAGAGTACCGCTTTCAGCGCCGTGCCTTTAGGTCCTTCAAAGTGAAGGACACCCTTTGATATCGTCTCAAGAAGAGCCACGGGAGCCGGCCTGATCTCCGCAAGCTCGTGAACTCCGGTGGATACTTTGCCTTTGAAGGAAGTCAAAGCGATATCGTCTACGTACCAGCCGTCGGCTTCTACGCCGCTGTCGGCGCTCAAGATGAACCTTATCTGAAAGTCTTTTGAACCGACGAAGTCCGAGAGATCAAAACTCTCCTTTTTCCACGTATTGTCGACTCCGGACCAGTGCTTTAAGGTAACCCAATCCGCAAGTTGTGAGCTCTTGATCTGCAGCGCGGCCCAATCGAAGCCTTTTTCCAGCTCAAAGTGATGCCAGAAGCTCAACTCGGGTGCCACCCTGTTCTCAAGATTCAACTTGGGACTCTCGAGATAGTAGAATGAGGGTGAACCGTAATTACCTGTCGGGGAATCGGTAATCGAGTACTTTCCCGAGTGCTTCGATGTGGTCGTCAGAGACCAGTTCGAGTTCCATCCGGGATACTGCATGTCATCGAAATTCTCGGTGATGAGCGAGTCACACTTGCCGACAGGGATTTCAAGATTATGTATAAATTCATGCCCGGCCGCAGTTATCGTTAATGTCACAGGTATAGCCGAATCGGGTTTCGCCGAAGCCGATACCGTGAGTTCAAACGGGTCAGAGGAGTTTGAACCCTCGCTGCGCATGGAAAGTGAAGCGATGCTGGCGTCAGGCTTGTCTATTGTAACCCGTGAGTCCTGTGATTCGAGTTTGAGGGAAATGGTTTTGGAGGAGTCCTTCACGCTCAGATTCTTGATTCCGACGGTAAGCTCGATCGATTCTCCCGGTGAGATGACGGCGTCCCCTCCGTCGGACCAAGAAACCGACATCAGCTCCGGATATACGGACGCCGCTTTTGCCGTTGCCAGCAGAAACGGGTGAGTTTCAGCCAGTTGTTCATCTATGGCGTATTCCTGCCAGAAATCTTCTCCTATTTCGGGAGTCACGGAGAGTATCCGGTTCTTTGCCTCCGTCTCTCCGTACATCCAGTCGTCGGAGTCCCCGTTTGTGTTATAAAGCAGGTATCCCGTGATTACACTATAGTACTTTGCCCGCGATTCGATCTCACTCCAGGAACCCGTGCGCGTCGCTTCCTCACCCCAGTCGAAATACGGGAAAGAATCGGCACAGCTTAAATCGATATAACCCCATGGGTACAGAAACAGATTGGAATAGCTGTGGAAGTTGAGGCCGAGAACGAAATTGTGAGCCTTGCAGAGGTTCATAATCGACTGTGTTTCAGGTTCTGAGCCGGGATTCGGACCCCGATAGGAATCCGAGCGAGTATTCGGCGACGATCCTTCGTCATCGTAACCCCACTGGTACGTGTAATTACGGTTGATATCCACCCCTGGATTCATGGCGCTTCCGGGGCGGCCATTCTTGCGGAACATACCTCCTCCCCCCGGGTCGTTTGCCTCGTTGATCAGATACCCGTCGGGATTGACCATGGGAACTATCCAGATTTGTCTGTTATCGACGAAATACGTCGCCAAAGGATCCTTCCCGTAGTTTTCACAAAGCCACCTTGCCCATTCGACACAAATCTGCACGGAGATCGGTTCCCTTGCGTGGTGCAAGCCGGTATAGAGAACCTCAGGTTCGTCCTCCTCCGTCTCCACGTTATCCGATATCTTGACCGCCCAGACAGAGTTAGAATCCCACGTCATATCGTTCGTGTCGTTAGGGAGAGCCATCCTGGCCGTCATTATATCGGGGAACCGCTCGTGCAGCGAATCGAGAATAGCCACAGCCTCATGGTAGCAATAGTAATTGCCGAAAGGGCCATCTCCGGCCATCTTCGATGCATAATACGACTCCAGATCGGGCACAAGGACCCTGTATCCGATTCCGGCGTTGTCGAGTAGGGACAGTTCTTGTCCGGTAACTATGACATCGGCCCAGAATCCGGGTTTCACATTGACCACATCGAGTTCTGCCATCACTTGTGGAGGCGGAGGGGAGGACAAATCTACACGCACTTTCGACCATGTTTCGCCCGAAAGTGCGGAGCCCAAAATCAGAATGAAAAAGGCTGCATTTTTCATGCTAGCTCCTTTCAAGTCGCCTAGTTACGATAGTAAGCCATGCCTTTAAGAGTTTCCCCTCAGGCGATGCCCACACAACCAGGAGCGGCTCATGTTCAAGGTTTCCTTTACTGTCAACCCAGCCTGCCATACTGTATATCGCCACTTTCTTATCTGAATCATAACCCTCAAGTCTCAGATAGCCGTCCGTCTCCCAGCCGTCTAACCCTTTATTCCTGATTAGACGAGAGATGCGCTTTCCTTGTTTGCGGAGCAAAGTGTTAACCTGGTTACGCACCGCTTGTCTCGAAAGCGGGGTTTCACCGTAATCCAGGAGTCGGGCCTTGACCACATAGCCCCATGCTTCTTTCCCGCACGGTGTTACGTGCACGTTCAGCGCGCCACCGTTGTAAGGTTCAATGATGGTATCTAACATCAGTCGAGCCACACGAAAGGCCGTATCGTTCTCTATTCTGGTGACATCCAGAACCTGGAGTTTATCGGAGAGCATCGTAAGGGTTGCCGTGAGGGTCGTGTCATTTGAGCCGAACTCGAGCGAGTACGAAGGAACCACGGGCGGCCTTTCGTCATACATGGCAATCCTCAGGGTGCAGCCTGAAATCAGGAAAGAAACGAGAGCGGCGGAAAGAAAACGCATCAAAGAGTATAATATAGCCTGAATTTGAGTCAACCCGGTTGTTTTTGTCATAAAACAGGCACCTCGAAAAAAAGAGCAGGCAAGAAGGCATACAGATCGAAGACCCGTAAATGGGGTCAGGGGAGAGCGTGCCGAGGAGTTTATATCTTTACGGCGGTTCGTTTTCGCTGGCGCAATACCTGGACCGAATCAAACCCCGCTTCCCGGAGAAGCTGCCGCCCCCTTCGTTCAGCGTAACCTATCTCGTAATACTTATGCGCGTCCGAACCGTACGTTACCATTCCGCCGGCGGATGCCAGGAGGCGCAGAATATCTTTGCCTGGGAAGGGCTCATCCGTGGCTTGTCTCCAGCCCGAGGTGTTCAACTCGACCACCAGACCATTGCTTGCGGCGGTGGAGATGATTCTTCCAACCAATTCGGAGTAATCGCCCCTTAAGTAGTTCTGCGGCGCGTACATGTATTTACGCACGTAATCAAGGTGGCCGAGTATCTGGAACAGGCCGCTCGAGGCCGCTCCAAGCAGGGACTCGAAGTACGGGGTAAAGGAGAGCCCCTTGTCTTCGGTCTCCCTCACCCATTTTGAAACGAGTGTACCCTGCACGTAATGCACCGACCCTATGGCATAGTCGAAGGGTTGTGAGGCCAGGAAATCCTTGATTTCCCTTTCCATCCCCGGGATGAATCCTGCCTCCACCCCGTAAAGTATCTCGAGCCTTCCCTCGTAAACGGTGCGCAGACGCTTTATCTCTTCAAGAATCGCGCTCCCCGCGTATCTTTCGGACACATAAGCCTCGTCCTCATGAACGAATTCGGCGTGGTCGCTGAAGCCTATGACCTTCAGACCCCTTGCGACAGCGGCCCGGCAGGCTCTTTCAGGTGGTATCTGCGAATCTGGAGAGAATGTCGTGTGCACGTGAAGGTCAATGCCGGGGCCGGCTCCTTCAGGTCGTGCGCTATAAGAATTTTCCCGCTCTCCCTTTCCCGCCGCCGATCTCGTAGATGCGTTTTTCATTGTAATTCCTTGCTTTGAGATGACGTCAGGTCTTTCGATGCATCCACACGTCGCGGTTGAGGATGTTTGAGGGTATCTGGCCGGCGAAGACCTTGAGCACCGCGTATGCACAGAGTTCCGACATCGCCGAACGCGTTTCGTAAGTTGCCGAGCCTACATGCGGAGCCAGGACGACGTTCTCCAACCTCAAAAGCTCCGGTGAAATGTCCGGTTCCCATTCGTAAACGTCAAGGCCGGCCGCCGCAAGGGTGCCTGCTTTAAGAGCCGCGACCAGCGACTTCTCGTCGATTATCGCTCCGCGCGCGGTATTTACAAGAACCGCGGTCGGCTTCATCCTGAACAACTGGTGGGCGTCAATCAGGTGTTTGGTATACTTTGTCAGCGGAAGATGTATCGAGATGAAATCGGATGTGTGCATGAGGTACGAGATATCCACCTTCTTCGCGCCCAGCTCGGTCTCCAGTGCCTCGTTGGGCTTCTCGTCGTAGTACAACACGTTCATCTCGAATCCTCGTGAGGCGAGAGCGAATCGGGTTCCTATCCTGCCTGTGCCCACGACTCCCAGAGTCTTCCCGCGGATGCCCTGTCCCATGAGGAGCATGGGTCCCCAGCCGTTAAAGCGGCCTTCGCGGGTAAAACGCTCGCCCTCGCCTATCCTTCGCGCGGCCGCGAAGAGCAGCGCCCACGCGAGTTCGGCGGTGGCGTCCGTGAGCACGTCAGGGGTGTTTGTGACCACTATCCCTTTTTTGGTCGCGGCATCAACGTCAATGTTGTCGTAGCCCACGGCGAAATTCGCGATGACCTTCAGACGGGGAGCCTGGTCCATAAGCTCGGCGTCCACCCTGTCCGAGAGCAGCGGTATCAATGCGTCCGCGGTCCTTATCTTTTCCGCGAGAATTGCGCGCGGAACGGGCATGGGCTGCTCATAGACCTCTACCTCGTGGTCCGACAGCGCTTCGAGCCCCGAGGGGGGGATGCGCCTGGTAACGTATATCTTCATATACCGAGTTCTCCTGTCTTGCTCTTTGTCCTCCTGCGTTTCTGGCTCGGGTACTCGCCGAGATGTTGGCAAGCAATATCCGTAACTACCCTTCCCGACGGCGTTCTCGTGATGAAACCTATCTTCAAAAGGAAGGGCTCGACCATGTCCACGATGGTGTCCTGCTCCTGCTGCAGGGTGGCGGCAATCGCTTCCAGGCCCACAGGACCTCCGCCGTAGAACCTGATAATCGAGCAAAGCAGCGTTCTGTCCAGGTCCGTAAGGCCTATCTCGTCCACCCCCTCGAGCGCGAGCGCGTCCGATGCTATCTTCTTCGTGATGTGCCCGTCGGCCCGGACCTGGGCATAGTCGCGCACACGTTTCAGAAGCGTGTTGGCTATTCGCGGCGTTCCCCTTGCCCGTCTCGCGATCTCGAGCGACCCCTCCCCGTCCACCTGAACCTCGAGTATCCCCGCCGAGCGTTTGATCACCTTGGCAAGCTCCTCCTCCCCATAGAACTCCACCGACCTTGCGATGCCGAAGCGCTCACGCATCGGTGCAGAGAGCAGCCCTGGTCTTGTGGTCGCGCCGACCAGAGTGAAGCGCTCCAGTCTGAACCTGTGCGAGCGGGCGTGTGCGCCCTTGTCGAAAATGAAGTCGACGGCGAAGTCTTCCATGGCCGGATAAAGGAACTCCTCCACGAGCTTCGGGAGCCGGTGAATCTCGTCAATAAAAAGAACCGAGCCTCGTTCCAGGCCGGTAAGATAGGCAATCAAATCTCCCGCTCTCTCCAGCGCCGGGCCCGACGTCGTCACGATGGACGCATCCATCTCCCTTGCTATCACGTTGGCGAAGGTCGTCTTTCCGAGTCCGGGCGGTCCGTGCAGCAGAACGTGATCCATGGGTTCGCCCCTTTTCTTTGCCGCCTCGATGGCTATCGAAAGAGTCTCCACGAGCCTTGGCTGTCCTATGCATTCCGAAAGCCTCTTCGGCCTCAGATCCCACGTCGCGTTCTCCGGCTCTTTGCCCCCCTCCATCAGTATGTCCTGCCTCGGTTCTCTCTCGTTATCTTCTTGCCTTGTATACTGCATCGAACAGCTCCTCGGGGGTTTCGATTGCCGGGTTTTCCTTGAGCGATTCGTCGACCATCAATACGGCCTCGGCCCGCTTGTACCCCAGCTGGGATACGAGGACCTCTATAACCTGCAGCCTGAGTTCATCGCTGGTCAAGGGCTCCACGACCTCCTCCTCCTCGATTCTCATGAGCGCGAACTTTGCCATCTTGCCCGAAAGCGTTGCCGCTATCTTTTCGGCCTTCGACTTCCCGATCCCAGCAAGCTTCGTCAGCACGCCCACGTCCTTGGCCTCAATGGCCCTGGCGATGGTCCTTATCGGCATGCTGAGCGCCTTTGCGGCGGCAGTGGGGCCGATGTCCTGTACCGTTATCAGTTTCGTGAAGAACTCGCGCTCCACCTCGTCCCTGAAGCCTATTAAAAGCGGCTTTGGAGTGCGCTCGGTCTGGTGAAGGTAGATGAAGAGCGAGAGCGCGGGCCGCTCCTCGAGTGACATCCTTTGAATCCCCAACTCCTTCCATACGATGTGCGGCAGCCTGACTTCGTACCCGATGCTTCCTGAAAGAAGCGTTATCTGTTCCTGCTCCTCGTCGCGGGCAATCACGCGTCCTTCAAGATAACCTATCATCGTTTGTAAAGTGTAGTCTTGTTGACCGCCCTAGTCAAGGCCGCAGCGGTCAGCGCGACTGCTGCGGCATCCGCCGCGTGGGAGGGCTTCAGGGTTTCCTTAAGTCTCAGCCATTTCGAAACCGCTCTTTCGATCTGCATCTTGCCGGCGTTGCCGTTACCGGTAAGTGTTTCCTTGATCTCGCGCGGCGTAATCTCGGCTATGTCCAGCCTCCTTTTGTGGGCCATGAGCAGAATCACTCCGAGAACCTTCCCTAAAGACAGTGCCGATCCCGGCGTGTCGCGGCGGACGAAAGCGGTCTCGACGGCGAGAATGCGCGGCTTGTATTGAGCCTCGATCTCCTCCAGCCTGTCTGAAATAATTGCGAGGCGAGCCGGCGTCGCCTGGCTCGCCTCTGTTCGTATCACACTCGAATGTAGAAGCTCGAGATCTTTTGCTCCGTCGATTATCGCGACACCTGTCGAAGCAAGACCCGGGTCAATACCCATTATTCGCATATTCAACCCGTAAACCCCTTCCTTTGCCGGGAAAAGGGACGCGGCTACTCCTCTGCCGCGGCGAGCTTCTCCATGATCGCCTCAGGGATGTCGAAGTTCGCATAGACGTTCTGCACGTCGTCATGATCCTCGAGTGCGTCAATCAGCTTAAGGACCTTGTGTGCATCCTTCTCGTCAAGCGTCACCGTGTTCTGAGGTATCTGGGTAAGCTCCGCGTGAAGTATCTCGACGTTCTTTTTCCCTAAAGCGTCTCTTACAGCCGCAAAAGCCGTAGGTTCCGTGCGGATTTCGTATATTTCACCGTCCTTGCGAAAGTCTTGCGCCCCGGCCTCAAGTGCTATATCGAGCGCCTGATCTTCCGGGTACTTGTCGGCAGGCAGGTGAATTATTCCGCAGGCTTTAAACTGCCAGGCCACGCTTCCGGCGCCGCCCATGTTGCCGCCGTTACGTGAAAGGATGTGGCGAATCTCGCTCAACGTCCGGTTCTTATTATCGGTAAGAACCTGTATCACCACTGCCACTCCTGCGGGTCCGTAAACCTCATAGGTTACTTCCTCGTACGAAACGCCGGGTAGTTCACCTGTTCCTTTCTTTATGGCCCTGTCGATGTTGTCCATGGGCATGTTTGCGGCGCGGGCCGTGTCCACGGCCGTTCGCAGACGGGGATTGGCGTCCGGGTCGCCTCCGCCTGTCTTTGCGGCGGTCGTAATCTCGCGGATGATCTTCGAAAAGAGTTTTCCGCGTTTCGCGTCAAGCGCGGACTTCTTGTGTTTTATCGTCGCCCACTTGGAATGGCCTGACATTTGCCTTTACTCCTGGATTTTGAACTTTATTTGTTGGTCTCGGTGCCGTACATGAGCGCTATTACGGTCTTGCCGTCTTCTTCGGAGACGGTAATGACTGCGCTGAAGTTACCCTTCTTAAGGGTTATGATGAAGCTCTCGCCTTCTTCGCCCGAGCCTGTAAGTCCACCTTCGTTGGACCAGCCCTTGCTCGTAAGGCCTTCGTAGTATTTGCTTACGGTCGAAACCGAGGCCTTGGTCTCAAGAGAGGCTATTCCGCCTGTGGCGCCTTCGTCGCCCATTCCCGAGAACGATCCGATTACTTTAGCGCCGGGGTAAATAAGCTCCTTGGGCAGATCCTTGGGGGCTTTGCCGGTAATATTAATATCAACGTCGCCGCCGCCTTCTTTCTCAAGACCTTTCTCGATCATCCGTTCGGTCATTTTCTCCGGCGAGCACGGCGCGCAGCAGTTCAGCGTAAAAACGGCGGTCAGCGAAAGGACCGCGAGAATAATGAACGTTTTCTTCATTGTTCTCCTCCAATGGTTTGTCTTAGTGTTTATATTAAAGCTCCAATACCCTGAAGCATCCTTAAAACAGGCCTTTAACCCTTGTTCAGCACAGACCCCAGGCGCATGTAGGCCTTAGGGCCTTCAACGTAAAGATCGCCGCCGTATACGTCGTTGGTCACTATGGCGGGAAAGTCCTTAACCTCAAGACGCCTTATTGCCTCGGCACCCAGCTCGGGATAAGCAATCACTTCTGCAGTCTTGATCGAACGCGCAATGAGAGCGGCCGCCCCGCCTACCGCCGTAAAATAAACCGCGCCGAACTTCTTCATAGCCTCGAGCACGGGAGCGGAACGCTGGCCTTTTCCTATCATACCCCTCAGCCCGTGCTCGATAAGCAAGGGAGCGTAAGCATCCATGCGGCCGGATGTCGTTGGTCCTGCCGAGCCTATGGGATAACCGGGAGGAGCGGGGGAGGGCCCTACGTAGTAGATAATTTGACCCGCCAGATCGAACGGAAGATCCTTACCCTCCTTGATGAGTTCCACGAGACGCTTGTGCGCCGCGTCCCTTGCCGTGTATATGACGCCCGAAATCAACACGCCGTCGCCCGAGCGCAACTCGGCTATTCTTTCAGGGGTTAAAGGCGTTGTCACAATCTTTCGTTCAGACATAAAATTCCTTACGAGGACTATATCCATAAGTCAGCAGTTGTCAATATATTTACAGACCCAAAACCCTTACCCCTGCGGGGCATCCTTATATGCAGCTTCAGTCCAAGGAAATAACACCCGTACCCCTTCGGGTTCTCCTTATCAAGGGGGGGAGGAGACCGAGTAATCTCCCTCCCCTTGTGGGTGGGAATAGAAGGGAGGGGGGATTCTCGTATCCCCTCGCACTCACCACGTCATTCTGAGGACTGCAGACCAAAGGATGCAGGACGAAAGAATCTCATAGTTTTCAAGAAAAACCGCGTGTTGCTGAGACTGTGGTTTCCCTGTGAGACCCTCACGTCGTTTCGGCCTCCGGCCTTCACTTCTCAGGGTGACGGCTGTGAGTGACGCTTCTACGAAGCGTCGGATGAGGGAGGTTTTTCTTGCACCTTCTGCTCCCCAGACTTATCTTTTTTCATTGATGCCCAGTACTCTGTCAGTTCTCGAGCGAGTTTAGAGGCATTTGGCTCTTCGAGCATGAATGTGATTGCTAATATTGTTAAGCAAAGTGAAGCGATTGCAAGGATAGTTTCAATAACCATCGCCGTCCACAAAAAAGAGTCCGATGGAAGAACGGCTCCAATAAGCAAGAAAATAATGGCCACAGTAACGGTAACAGAAGATATTACTATCGGTGGAGAAATTATCTTTTTGACCTTAGAATAATAAACACCTAATATACCCCATTCTGTCATTTTCAAATTGATATCACGATGTATCGAATTTTTTTTCTTAATCAATTCTATCATTAATTCCTTAACCAACTCTTCATCTGAAAAGCTGTTAACTAATACTTGCGCGGCATTTAACAATTCTGAGTTCCCCTTCGCCTTTTCAAAACAGTACAAACTCCTTATCTTTTCAGCTGTTGATTTTCTTTCAGCAACAAGGTTACCTATCCTATAAATATAAAACATCGCGGTCAGCGCAATCAGCGCAGCAAACGCCTGGGCGATTGAGGACGAAAGGTAATTGTAGGCTGTGAAAAGTTGATCTCCCATGAGCAAAGGATAGGCTGAGTAAAAGGGAAGTCAACCCGCCCCGAATGTCTGCTTCGCATACATTCGGGGAACCCCTAGTCACCCCCACCCACCTCCCCCATCAAAGGGGGAGGGCTAGCGTCTGGAAGACGCATTGGCGGAAGTTCCTTCGCAACTCCATAATAAAGAGCGGCTTTCCCCCGCACGACGCTCTTCCAAAACCTCCCTCCCCTGGTGGGAGGGATAGAGGGAGGGGGGAATCCCTCACCCGGCGCTATGCGCCACCCTCTCCCGAGGAGAGAGGGCAGGGATTCTCCTCTCCCTATGGGAGAGGAGTCAGAGGTGAGGGTGTCCTATCGTTGAGAGCAACAGTACCTCCCCCTTGACGGGGGTGAGGGTAACGCCCCCAAAAGAACGCTTTATTGTGCCAAGTGCCGGGGAAAACCTTCATTTTGAAACGGAAGTTTGACTTCCCAAAGTAAGCCGAGAGTCCAACTTCTAACGCTCCTTCGGAGCGTACGCCCCATCCCAGGGGCGGTCTTTGTCCCACTTTTGACCAGCTTTTTTTCTCCAAAATCCTCCGATTTTGCCCGAAATGTCCCACTTCTGACCAACTTTTGTCCCACTTAGTTATCCACATTTTTGACGCGGTTCGTTAAACCTGGCCTCCCTTCACCCCACAAAATCGTGAACGATTTTGCGGGGACCCCGACTCCGCTTTTTCAGTCGGCAAACTTCCCTTGGTTTCTTGAGAGTCGCGGGGTGTGTGTTTCTTGACATTTTCGTGACTCGGCGTAGTATTGCATGATGTTAAATTTTCCGCGACATTCCAAGGAGGCCGCATGCGCGAGTTTAACGTAAGCGACGTAATTGAACCGGTTAGAAATCTCTGCATCGAGGCCAACACCGTTCTGCCCGATGATGTGAAACGATCGTTACTCGATGCGGCAAAGACGGAGGAGTCTCCTGTCGGCAGGGAGATACTCGCGCAAATCACGGAAAATATTGACATAGCTTGCAAGGAAAAGCTGCCCATCTGCCAGGATACCGGGTTCGCAGTACTTTTCGTAGAGGTGGGACAGGACGTTCACCTTGCGGGAGGGAGTCTGAGGGATGCGATAAACGAAGGAGTCAGAAGAGGTTATACAGACGGATATCTGAGAAAGTCCATCGTCGAGGACCCGGCGGGCGCAAGGGTGAACACGAAAGACAACACGCCGGCGATTATACATTGGGATATCGTTCCGGGCGATAAGGTGAAGATAACGATAGCGCCCAAGGGCGGCGGCAGCGAGAACATGAGCACGGTGAAGATGATGAAGCCCGCGGACGGTTTGGTTGGTGTGGAAAAGTTTGTCGTGGATTGGGTTCGCCAGGCCGGCGGCAACCCCTGCCCCCCCGTAATTGTGGGCGTGGGAATCGGGGGGAACTTCGAATACGTTGCCTATCTTGCTAAAAAAGCGCTGCTTAGGGATATCGGCTCACACAATCCGAATCAGAAGTATGCGGAGGCGGAAAAGGCGATTCTTGAGGGAATAAATGACACCGGAGTCGGCCCTATGGGTCTTGGAGGCCGGATTACAGCGCTTGCCGTGATGATTGAAACCCACCCCTGTCACATAGCCTCAATGCCCGTGGCCGTCAACATAAATTGCCATGCTGCAAGACATAAATCGGTCGTTCTCTAGTTTTCTAGGGCTGTGCAGCGGGGAGGTAAAGAATTTTGCGATCTTTTCGGGAAAGAGGGCCCCAAGACCCGAGCTGAGAAATGGGTCTAAAAACCCCAAGGAGGAATAAAACAAAATGAGAATCTTAGTTCTCAACTGCGGCTCATCTTCCGTAAAATATATGCTTTATAAGTGGGGCGAGCGCCGGCCGCTCGCGTCCGGTCTCGTCGAGCGCGTGGGACTTGCCGGCTCCTTCATCAAGCACCAGGTCCCGGGCAGGGAAACCTACGAGGAATCTCGCGTGTGCCCCACACATAAAGAAGCAATAGGTTTAGTAATAGAGACACTTACGCACGCCGAGGCAGGCGTGATTCGGTCCCTTGAGGAAATACAGGCTTGTGGTCACCGCGTTGTTCACGGCGGCGAGCGATTTGCCTCATCGGTCCGAATTACACCTGAGGTGCTTGCAACTTTCAGGGAGCTTTCCGACCTTGCTCCTCTTCATAACCCGCCCAATATACTGGGTATAGAGGCGGCAATGCACCATTTGCCGGGTATCCCCCACATCGCGGTAATGGATACGAGCTTTCACCAGGCTATGCCTGCGGAATCCTACATCTATGCCGTTCCCTACGCATGGTATCGCAACTACAAGATTCGCCGCTACGGTTTTCACGGAACCTCGCACCTGTATGTTTCAAAAAGAGCGGCAGTTATGCTTGGGAAAAAACCGGACGAGGTAAACCTCATCACCTGTCATATCGGCAACGGTGTAAGCTTTACGGCGATTAAGAACGGCAAAAGCTTCGATCATTCGATGGGTTTCACGCCGCTGGAGGGGCTCGTGATGGGCACGCGTTCAGGAGATCTGGACCCGGCCATAATCGGATATATCTCTCAGAAAGAAGGACTTACCGCGCAGCAAGTGATCGATATCCTCAACAAGAAATCGGGAATCCTCGGCATCAGCGAGAAGTACGTTGACCGCCGTGACATCCACACGGCAATGGAGCAGGGTGAAAAGCAGGCCGAGCTGGCGTTTAACATCGAGTGTTACCGCGCAAAGAAATATATCGGCTCCTATCTTGCCGCACTTGGCCATACGGACGCAATCGTCTTCACCGCGGGCGTCGGCGAACGCGGCTGGGAGATGCGCGAGGAAGTATGTCGCGGACTTGAAGAGCTTGGTGTCAAGCTCGATTTGAAGCGCAACCGCGAAGCGGTGAGTCGTAACCACGAGTTCGTCATCTCGACCGATGATTCCAAGGTAAAGATATTCGTGATTCCGACTGACGAGGAACTCGTCTTTGTTGAAGACGTTGTCGGTATCCTTGAGGGTACTTACGGAACAAAGGATTTCCGATACTCGTTCGAGGGCCATGATTACCATAACCCCCTTCGAGACGAGGCTTACGAAAAAGAACTGAAGAAGAATAACAACTAACCTCAAGAATCGCAAGCGGTCTTTTACCTGTTTTTTCTGCTCGTGAAGAGTTTACTATCTCTGTCGTACATAAGGATATTCTTGTGGAAAAGCTGATCGTTAAAGAGATTCGGTAAAACCTTGTGGAGAAAAATGGTTACATGAAGCAGTCTTTATCTACTGCTTTAAGTTTGTTTACGACAGAAAGTGTGGTCAGGCCAGCCTTTTCTTTACTGCAAAAAGCGAGCTTTCAGGTTCTTCAAGCATCTGGCAGGCAAGCTGCTCGGATTCCTCCCATCCCTTTGCAGCATCTATTCGGGCAAGCGTTTCCTTGGTGAGAGAAATTTCGATTGATCTGGAGCAATCTTTCAATTCGAATCTCACGCGCGCCTCGCATTCACCGGATACGCTGATATTCCCCTTGCCTAACGTGCAGCAGGAACCTAGCTGTACGCCATCTGTAAAACACGAGATGGGTGGTTTGAACCCGGTCATTGTATGTGCGCGCTTTCCGAAAGGGTCATCGCTCAGCTCGCGGTTGGCGATCTGGCCGGCGCGGAACCCCAGAACCACATAGGGGCCGAGGTGTCCGTGAAAACGTTTTATGCAGTCAATTATCTCGTTACTGGAAAGTTCCTTATGCATAACTTATTCTACTAGAGATATGTTTATTGTCAAGTTTTTATTTTAAGAAAAGAAATTGATTTTTAAAGTCTGCCATCTATTAAGGGGACTGTAGTCTTGACAATCTTTTACGACGCATATCCTTTCTTCATGTGAGATAACTTCTTTGTAACCTGTAACTACCTTTCTTTCACCATCGCAAAGGCCTTCGCGGTAATCGAGCCGGTTTATAATGAAAATGGAAACCAACGAATGCGAACGTGCTTGGGGGAAAATGGCGTCTTCAAGACACATTGAAAGAACAAGATCAACTGATTCACAAAGTAGAGCGAGTAGCAATTATACCGATCGCCCTCTCCGCTATCGTTGGACGGTAAAATGTGAGCGGCGGAAAACGGTTCCGCGCATGCTACTTCCAGTCGCTACAGTAAATCCTGAGGCAACCTGCTGGACGAAGTTCGGCCCATGCGCATTCCAGGCGTTCCCTCAACCGGCTTCGCCGACCTCTTCCGAAGGGCGAGGTAAATCTCACCCTCCCCCTAGCGCTTCGAAGAAACGCACCCCTCCCGTAGAGAGAGGGATACGTTGATTTGATAAGACCTTATCGCACCACCCCCGTCGAGTTTGGAGGGAAGGGAGGGGGTGTTTTATTTCCTTAGCCTGAAGCTGCATATGAGGATGACCTATGAAATATAAGCTTATTTCAAGGGTCAGACCCAGCCCCGAAGGGGTACGGGTGTTACGGGTCAGTAGTATTTCACCACGTTGCAGTCGGGCAGGGTTTTTTTGAAAGAGCTGATTGCCTCGTCCGTAACCTGGGTACCCGAAACGTCAAGGTATCGCAGATTTTTCATTTCCTTGAGTTCCAGAAGCCCCTTGTCCGTTATCGCAGTCGAAACGAGCACCAGGTTTTTAAGCGAAGGCAAGGTCTTAAGAACCTCAACGTCATCGTCCGTCAGACCGGTCGAAGCCAGGTCCAGACGCCTAAGATTCGAGAGCCCCGACAGGTGTTTGAGCCCGTTGCCCGATAAGACCGATTCACCCCCTCCCCCTATGCTGAGCGAATAGAGGTGCTTGAGATCACTGAGGCATTTCAACTCATCGTCCGTGACGCCGGTGCCGGTTAGATCGAGCCTCTCCAGATTGGTCATCCGTGCAATCCGGGGCAGATCGTCCTCGTAAACGCCGGAGTAAGGAAGTGATAATGATTTGAGCGTGTTCGTGCGCGCAAGATACTCCAGCACCTCGTCGGCAATCTCGGCCTGGATAATCGTCAGCTCCTGGAGGGCGGGCAGGGTGGGTAGGAAACTCACCCATCCCGTGTCCGCTACTTCCCAGTATCTCGTCAATGCGCGAAGGTTCTTGTGTCCCCTGAGCGCAAAAAGCTCCTCGTCGGGCGTGGAAGCGAGTGTCAGTTCGCGTAGATTCGCAAGTCCGGCAATCACTCCCACCGAACCTTCGGGCAGGAGGGTAACCTCGAAGTCGAGCGTCACCAATCCCTTGCATGCGGCAAGGTCTCGAATCATGCTTTCTGAAAGCTCCCCTGCGGTGAAGTACAACCCGGAGAGGTTCTTTAATCCGGTGACGACACTCGAGTACTCGACGGAGTCCTCGATGGAGCCAACAAAGAAAAGCGAGCGAAGGTTCTCGTACTCTGCCGCTCTCGCCAGGTCATAACCAGGCACTATCCCTGTGATAATCTGTTCGGGATCATCGACGACTATCGAATCCGGCGTGGTCAGATCGACCCCGACCACCCTGCCGTTGACCTGGAGGGTGTTTGCTTGCGGCTTGTAGTCAATCTCTGTTTCGCCCTGCCACGGGTAGTAATATTCGAAGTCGGGGTTTGCGGCTAGATTAAGGAAGTGCTCGCCCGGCTTCCAATCCGTCGTGTTGACCTCCTCCTCGTATGCCCCCTCCCTTGTTATCACCAAATCACCTTCCGCCGGGGTCACCAGAACAACCGTGAGCGCCAGCCCCCATCCGAGGGCTTTACTTGCATATTTCATACTTCCTCCTTATGGCGAGATATCCTATCTCCGTAAAAAAAGTTGTCAACGGTCCGCGGCGCCCGCCGGAGAAAAGTTGATCGCGGCCTGGGGCGTTGGTAATCGTGTTATTGAATAATCGGTAGTACCCGGGATACATCAAAATACCTATTGACGCGGGCCGTCACGTTCACATAATCATTAAGTTAAATGTTTCTGAGAACGGATTTAAGCAAATCAGGAGGAAGAATGCTTAAACGCGACGGGCTGGGAATTTATAAAGAGGTGCTTACCGCGGACCGCAGGCCTTGCGCCTTCAAATCCCTTCTTTCGTCATGTTTTTCTCCAATTTCAGTGGTGCGTGATTCGTTATCCCCTCCGGGAGAGCGCTATGTCTGATCGGATTCGAATACTTCTGGTGGACGACGAGACGGATTTTCTGACCGCCACCGCGCGGATAATCTCTTCTCTCGGTTACGAAGTCGAGTGCGCGGTCTCCGGCGACGAAGCGCTGGTAATGTACAAGGATTCAAGCTGCGACCTTTTGATAACCGATTTGAAGATGCCGGTAATGGACGGATTCGAGCTCATACACAAGATAAGAGCTATCAACTCGACCCAGAGGATCATAGTTTCCACCGCGATGCATTCACAGGTCGTGCCGTGGAACAAGCGCTTTGCGCGTTCGGACACGCCGGGCGAGGGAGTCGAGATGAGCACCATCAATTTCCTTCTCAAGCCTTTCTCGAAAAAGACCCTCGCGACCGCGATCGAGAAGACGCTTATGGGTGAGATGTTCTGGCCCGGATGCGAGGTCTTTACAAACAAGGCCGGACGTAAAATGCCCGCAACGCCGGCAGGCGATGAGGACTATCACGAGCCTCTCGACTGCTTCTATTTCATCGATCTCTATCACATATGGCGAAACAGCGTCAGTCTCAATGTTACAAAAGATGACCTCGCGGGCACTATCTACATTAAGGAGGGTGAGGTAATCCACGCCGAGACGGATGCCCTTACCGGTGAGGAGGCGCTCGAGGAGATACTTTCGTGGAAGGAGCCTTTAATAAAACTTAGCCCGTATCCTCCGGGAGTAGAGCGAACCATCAATGCATTCTCGTCACCCTCACCACTCACGAGAGAAGGAAAGCCTCCTCGAGCCGGTGAAGCAAACGATGACGCGTGCGGCAGTCAGCAATAAACAAGTATCTGCATCAAGCCCGGGGGTCGTTAGGGAATAAACTAGCGTGTGTCCGAGTATCTATCGCCACACACGCTTAGCAAAAACATGAGAGCGTCGCGAGATATCAACGCCGCGGCGTGCCGCACATTCGATTCGGGTAATAAACGCCCAAAGCGCCGCTTCGCGCTCGCGAGTTACTTTGAATTCAGTGTTTCCCTGGATACGAGCGCGAGAGAATCCCCTGCAAATCTGAAATAATAAAGTGAGGAACCGCTCTCCGCATACTTTTCTCGAACGGCTGCAAGGTCCCTCGGCGTCCCTCTATAGGCGTCGTTGGATGCAAGCACGACCAGATCCTTGCCGGTCATCCAGTCCACGGGTTCGTGAAGATGTACGTGGCTGGGCAGACCGTCCAGGAATATCACGTCACGCTCGGCAAAGTCCGCCGTCCCCACGACCTCTCTGGCAAGCCTTTGAGTCAGGCCGCTCGTTTTCACGAACTCCCGCTCGATCAACAGCGTTCCCGCAACGTTAGCAGAAAGGTAGAGTCCTGAGCAAATACCCGTGATCCAGAGCAGGGCCGTCCTTCCTTTTTGCCTGAAATATTCCCAGATACTTGAAAAGATTAATCCGGCAAAACCGGCGAGGAATATCGAAGGCAGGTATGCATAGCGCGCGCTTATCTTGATGGAAAAGGGAAGAAATACGAGAAGCGAAATAATCGTCGCGAGGAAACTCCAGAGCTGCGCTCTCGATAATTTCTTGAGTGACGCGAGTACCACGGTCAAAGGCAGCGTCAGTGCTGTAGCGCCCGCGAGAAGCCAGTACAGAATCAACAGCGGGCGCGGCAGAATCTCAAGAACGCCTGCAACATAGGGATGCCGGGGGTTCGGCATGATGAGCCACACCCAGTAGTCAAACACATTCGTAAATATGTGCCATCCCGGGCGGTAAGGCGAATCGCCGCCCACGTATTTCATCGCCCAGCCGGTCTGAACCAGAAGGTAGAGTGCGAAGAGGAGTCCGAATGCCAGGTAGGGCCAGAAGAACCCTTTCCCCCTCTCATCCCTCTTGACCATCACAAGATCGTAAGAGAGTATGAGGAAAGGAAGAGCAGCCGAAGTTTCCTTGGTCATGAAGGCAAGAACCATACTCGCAAGCGAGAGTGCCAGCCACCCCTTTCCCTTCTCCTGCCTGAACCTTATGTGGCCGTAAAGTGAAAGCAGTATGAACAGGACGGCGAAGAGTTCCACGCTCGAGGATATCCATGTTATACCCTCGTAGTGCGAGAACGAGACGAGAAAGAGAAGTGCTGCCGCCGCCGGGGCCGTTAAACTCCTCGCGACCCTTCTGACCGTGAAGAATACGAGCGTCGTGATGACGAGATGCAGGAAGAGGTTCGCGATCACGTAGGGAAGGGGGGTCCCTCCGAAGAGCGCGCCTCTGGCCATGATGAGCGTCATGTTCAGAGGCCTGAAGAAATCGTTGCCTCCGTGGAGCACCGTTTCCAGGAACGGCCTTGCCTTGTATGCTTCATAAATCGAAAGCGCGGTGTAGTCGTCCCCAATAAATCCGTTCTTCAAAAGCGGCATGAAGATGATGATACCTGCAAGCCACAAGGCCGCGAGTATCCACCATTGACGGGTGCTTGCTTTCGCTTCATCCATGATCGTCAATCATCCTCTCATAAATCCTCGGAGCAAGAAATCGTCCCGCAGCATCGAGGTTGTATGACTCTCGAGTCGTACGGCAGGTCATATGGTTCAATCCGGTCGGCGCCCGGGATTCAAGACGGGCTCAGTTCTCCACTTGGTCGGTGGAGTGATCCACCTCGCGGGAGCAGATAACGTCGTTGGTGTCCGCGAGTATTACCGTATACTCTCCGGCTGCGGCGTAGATGTCCGCCTTCACTTCAATGGCTATGCCGTAGGTGTTTGCCCAGTCGGCAAGTTCTTCGAAGCGCTGAACCGCAAGAAAGTCCGCTATCCTGGGTTCCGCCTTCACGAGCACGGTGCGTCCCTCGAGTCTTTTGGAGTACTGCGCAAGGGTGCGCTCTATCTCTGAAAGCAAATAATCTCTAGACGGTATCCTTCCGAGCCCCCGGCAGACTGCGCATTCCTCTGTCAGGTGTACAAAGAGCCCGGGACGCTTGCGCTCGCGCGTTATCTCGATAAGCCCGAAGCGGCTGAAGCCGGAGAAATCGGTATGCGCCCTGTCCTCGTGGAGATACCTCTTGAGTTCCTTGAGAACCGTGGCCATATTGTCCTTGGAGCGCATGTCTATGAAGTCTATGATCAGGAGACCCGAGAGGTCGCGAAGCATTATCTGTCTTGCAATCTCCGATGCCGCCTCCATGTTGGTCTGGAAGATGAGCTTCTCGGGCTGTTCCTCGCCGGAGAACCGCCCCGTGTTGACGTCGATGGCAACTAGGGCTTCGGTATGATCAATCGTGATAAAACCACCGCTCTTTAGCCAGATCTTGCGTTCAAAAACCTTCTTGATCTCGTGCTCGACGCCGAAGCGTTCGAAGATGGGCAAGTTGTCCGTGTAGAGGCGGACCCTTGAGCGGAGTTTAGGCGCGTTGCGTCTGAGGTAGCGCAGGATGTTTTCGTATTCCACGCGCGAATCCACAAGAACGTTCGCGATTCCTTTGGTAAACTGGTCCCTTATCAACTTCAAAGAGACGAGCGGTTCCTCGTAAAGAAGAGCAGGGGCCTTTTCCCTCGTCGCGCTTTCCGCAATGGTAGACCACATCTCGTTGAGATTGTCGAAGTCGAGTTTGAGATCGGCGTCGGAGGCCTTTTCAGTCGCGGTTCTCACAATCAAACCGACCTTGCCCTGCTTCAGCTTGGAGGCTATCGCGCGCAGCCTTGAACGTTCGGCGCGATCCTTTATCCTTCTCGAGACGCCGATGTGATTGATGGATGGAGTGAGAACAAGGTAACGGCCCGGGAGGAATATGAAAGAAGAAAGGCGCGCACCTTTCTTCCCGAGCGGTTCCTTGACCACCTGAACAAGTATCTCCTGGCCGGTCTTGAGATCGAGTTTGAATTCCTTTTCGATCTTTTGGCTCTCCTCATCCTCCATCTCGGTGCCGTACTCTTCCGACAACGCCTTGTCGGGTATGTCGGAAAGAGGCAGGAAGCCGTTTTTTGAAAGCCCGATGTTAACAAAGGCTCCTGCAAGTCCATGAACGATGTTTTCGACCTTTCCTTTGTAGATCCTGCCGACCAGGTTTTTCTTCTCGAGCCTTTCTGAATAAAACTCTATAAGCTTACCCTCGTCCAGTACCGCCGTGCGAATCTCGAAACGCCCTACGTTGATCAATATCTCTTTTTTCATCTAGGAACTCTCCTCGAAAAGTGTTGAAAGGCCCTGTCCTCGCTTGACATAAGCATCCACGCGCTCCGCGCGGAGCAGGCGGGCCTCGGGTGTAGTAATGTTGTAGATTTTAGCGAGCGAATCCCAGAGCTTGACGCGGTTGGCCTGACCCAGGAATAACGTCAAATGGCCGTCTTGCATATCGGCGTGAACTAAATACTCATCACCGGCAATGCGCTGCTTCAGTGTTCCTTCGTCGACCGGAGGCGCAGGCCGGATTTCGTAATGCAGAATGTCGGCCGTTTTCGTTATCGCCTGAGCGCCTGGAGGAAGAATCCTTGACGCGAGAATTCCCAACCCACGCGGCATGTGGGGTGCAAGAATCTCCTCGACTGGTTTTGCCGGACGCTCGGCGAGGAAGAAGTCCAGATATTCTCCGCGGCTTGTGACGCCCACGGGCTTGGGAAAACCGAAACTTGCCCTGGGGTGTGGTGAAAAACCCTCGGAGTAAGAGAGCACGAGACCAGAGCGCCTTAGCAGACGGTACATCGCGCGAACAAGATCGAGGTGACTTGCATATCTGAAGGGTTCACCAACCTCGAGCTTGATTCTTACCCTGAACTCGTGTGACGTGCCTGCGACAGTCGTGCGCATTCTCTTCGAGGGCTTCTCGTTAGCGATGCCGGGTGTTTGCGCGGTTGCTACGGTCGCCGTGTTTGTGCAGTCGGCGCCGCAGCCGTTGCACGGGCCGGTGAGACAGTCGGCAAGGACGATTCCTTCGAGCGCCCTTTTGTATTCCTTAAGGAGAAAATCCCTTGATACCCCGGTCGATATGAACTCCCAGGGAAGGCCGTGACCGGTATCCAGCGCCTTGGTGTAATCGCCCGGATCAATCGATTCCTGTTCAAGGACCTCAAGCCAGCGTTCAAGCTTGAATTGCTCGCTCCATTCCTGGAAGTAACCTCCCCGCTGGAGGACTCCTTCCAGTACTTCCGCCATTCGTTCGTCTCCTCTCGCAAGAAGCGCCTCTACAAAGCTTGCCTGAGGCCTTGCCCACTTTGTTTTCACCCTCTTTGAGCCTATCTCTTCCTTCATGCGGAATATCCTTTCCTCTAGTACCGGGATATCGGTGAAGGGCGCCCATTGAAAGGGTGTGTGTGGTTTGGGGACAAACGAGGCTATGTGAATGTTAACGGCCAGACCTTTGACCGCACGCAAGATCTCTCTGACAAAGTCTATGCTCGCGTCGACGTCTTCCGGAGTTTCGCCGGGCAGGCCGACCATGAAGTAAAGCTTCACGTGCCGCCAGCCCAGGCGCGCGGCGGTTCTGGCCGTTTCGATGATTTCTTCGTTTGTGACGTTCTTGTTTATTACCCTTCGCAGCCTCGGAGAGGCGGTTTCGGGCGCAAAGGTGAGGCCTGTTTTCTTTATCTCCCTGAGCCTCTGGCCCAGACGCTCCGAGAAGGTTTCGCCCCGAAAGCTCGGAAGCGAGATGGAAGTGCGTGTCGCCGAAAGTTTCTCGTTCAATCTTGCCAGCAGCTGGTCGAGACAAGGATAATCGGAGACCGCGAAAGAGAGAAGAGAGACCTCATCCCAGCCGGTCGCCGCGAGTCCTTCTTCGGCCAGTGCCAGAATCTCATCGGCGGGGCGCTGCCTCATGGGACGATTGGTGAAGCCCGCCTGGCAGAAGCGGCATCCGCGAAGGCATCCGCGCCCTATCTCGACCACTAGCCGGTCGTGCTCAATCTCGCCTATGGGAACCACCTGACGTGTGGGAGCGTCCTCGATATTGAGTTGTTTGGCAAACCTGCGGTTGATCCTCTTCGAGCGTCCGTGAACGGAAGGCACCCATATTCCCTCGATCTCTGCGAGGCCGGCTAGGCGTTCCGCCTTATTCCCGGTTCCAAGAAGAACGGCGACCATTTCCCCGACGGCGTCCTCCGCGTCGCCGACGAGAAAGGCGTCAAAAAAGGGTTCGAGGGGGAGGGGGTTAACGGTGCAGGGACCTCCCCCGACGATCAAGGGGTCTTGCGCTCCGCGGTTCGCCGATCTCAAGGCGACTCCCGAAAGCTCGAGCGCTGCGAGCGCGTTGGTGTAACCCAGTTCACTCTGAAGGCTTATCCCGAGCATGTCGAATTCCCTGAGGGGAGTGCGTGTTTCCAGGCTCGCAAGCGGTACGCCCTCGCACTTCATCTTGTCGAGCATATCCGTCCAGGGGATGAACGCGCGCTCGGCCCTCGCGTCCGGTATCCGGTTTATCACGTGATACAGCACTCGCAGCCCGTAGTTGGACATTCCTATCTCGTACACGTCCGGAAAGACCAGTGCGATTCTTGCCTTTGCATCCCTTGCCATCTCGGCGAAGAGCTCGGAGCCGGTGTAGCGGATAGGATGTTCAACCTGGGGCAAAAGGTGTTCGAACGTCTCCTGCCACGAAGTCATCATTACGCAATGTTATCTTAAAGAGGCCTCAAGTCAACTACGCGCGGGCTGTGAATCATAAGAGACTGCTTCTTAACCGTCACAGACGACCGCCGGAATATATTCACGAAGTTTCCAGAAAACAGCGTCGTTATCCCTGCAAGTGCTGAACTCACCAATGTGGATCAGGGGGGAGGGGGCTAGATTTGGTGCTCGAACTGAAGCTTGTAGAGGCCGTAGTAAACGCCTTTGCGATTCATAAGCTCATCATGGTTGCCTTCCTCCACAATCTTGCCGTGGTCGAGCACGATGATCCTGTCCGCGTCCCGGACCGTGGAAAGTCTGTGCGCAATAATCATAGCCGTACGGCCTTCCAGAAGTTTGTGAATCGCGTCTTGAATGAGCGCCTCGGTCTTTGTGTCGACCGATGACGTCGCCTCGTCCAACACCAGAATCGATGGGTCGAATGCGAGCGCGCGAGCGAACGAGATGAGCTGGCGCTCGCCGACCGAAAGGTTCACGCCCCTTTCCTGAACATCGGCATTGTATCCTTCGGGAAGCCTCGAGATGAAAACGTCCGCGTTAGTCGTGCGCGCCGCGGCCGCTATTCTTTCATGCGGGAGATCGCTGCGAAGCCGTATGTTCGTCTCGATATCACCGATGAACAGGAAGACGTCCTGCATCACTATCCCTACCTTTGAGCGCAGATCATTTTTGTCGATCTCGCGCGTGTTCCGGCCGTCCACCAGAATCTGGCCCTTCTGTATTTCGTAGAATCGCGATAGAACATTGATAACAGAAGTCTTCCCCGCCCCGGTAGCCCCTACGAATGCGACGCGCTCGCCGGGCTTTATCTTGAACGAGACGTCTCTTAAAACCCATTCCTCGTCGTTGTAAGCGAACCATACGTTTTTGAATTCTATCTCGCCCTTGATGGATGAAGGCAGAGCCTTTCCTTGATACTCCTCCTCCTTCTCGTCCATGAGCATGAATATGCGCTCGCCCGATGCCATCGCCTGCTGAAGAAGGTTGAACTTATCCGTCAAATCCCTTATCGGCGTGAAGAAAATGTCTATATACCTCAGGAAAGCGACGAGGAAACCCAGCTCGAAGAAGTTGTGCAGCCCTACCCAGCGCGAACCGAACCAGATTATGGCGGCAAGCGCGATTACCGCGAAGAAATCCACAATCGGCCTGAACGTCGCGAAGACCATCATTTGCCCGAAGCGCGCCTCGAAGAAGCTTTCGTTGAGCTTGTGAAACTCCCGAAGTCTCTTTAGCTCCTGCCTGAATACCTGCACAACCTTGATGCCGGAAAGGTTCTCGTTCAGGAACGCGTTAATCCTCGCAATTCTTACCCTGACCTTGCGGAAAGCGTCGCGAAGCCGCGTGCGGAAGATAACGGTCGCGACCAGCATAGGCGGCACTATCGCGAAGAGAACAAGGGCAAGCCGCCAGTTATAGATAGGAAGGTAGATGAGAAGCCCGACTATGACGAAGCCGTCATACAAAAAGCTCGTGACGACGTCGGAAAAGAACTGGCTAAGGGTTTCCACGTCGTTCGTCACCCTAGTGACCATGCGTCCCACGGGGTTTCGGTCAAAAAAGCGAACGGGCAGGCGTTCGAGGTGTTCGAATATCTTGCTCCTCAGGCGGTGCATGGAGCGCTGACCCGCAACGGTCGTGAGAACCGTCTGCCCGAAGCTTGAAAGAAATTGAAGAATCCCTATCCCAAGGAAAAACAGAGCGAGCTTTATTACACCCTGCCAGTCGGAATCCCTTATCGCGATCAGCGCTTTTAGCGGGAAGCGGACGCGGTCGGGCAGATCTGAATACGGCACAAGCAGCCTGTCGTTCCCGGCTTTCATGTACGACGAAATGACTTCGGGAGCAAGCTTTCCTTTGGCCTTTCTCGTTTCCATGAGATAATATTCGCGGCTGTCGGCCTCCTGTCCGGTGCGCGGTTTTATCTCCTTCACATACTGCTGGGGTACCGCGTAAAGCACCTCGCCCGGCTTGTGCACGGAGTACAGCCTGTCCTCCACCTTGTATACATTATCTTTGAAATCCTTGATCTGGGAAGGCTCAAGGTACACAAGAGTGGCCACCCTGTATATCTGGTTGTCAATCGCGCGCTGGAAGAGCACGGGCTGGATGATTTGGGCAAACGCGATCAAAATTCCAAGAAGTGCCGCAAGCCCTATCATCCACTTGTCGCGCTCGAGGTACGTGATCAGCCTTGCGGTTATCTTGGAATCGTAGAGTTTACCGAGCTTTTCTTCTTCCTGTACGAACATTACTTTATCCCCTGAAGTTTCGCGAACAGGGCGTAGAGCCCTTCGTGTTTCATGAGCTCGGCGTGCGTGCCGCGCTCAACAATTTTTCCCGCATCCAGCACAAGTATCTCGTCGGCGAAGGCGAGACTGCGCGGCCTTGCCGAGACAATTATCACCGCGCGCTCGCGCATTATGCCCTTCAGAGCCGTCAATATCTCGATCTCGGTGTCGGCATCAACCGCCGACAGCGCGTCGTCGAGAATAAGAATCCTGGGGTCGGTGAGAACGGCGCGTGCGATGGTCAAACGCTGTTTCTGTCCGCCGGAAACGGTCACGCCTCTTTCCCCAAGCAGCGTATCGTAACCCTGGGGGAATTCGAGAATCTCGTCGTGGATGCCTGCGATCTTCGCCGCCCTCTCCACCTCGTCCTGGCTCACTTCCCTGTCAATACCGAAGCCTATGTTCTCCTTCACCGTTTCCGAAAAGAGAAACGTGTCCTGCGGTACCATGCCAATCGCCTCGCGGAGAACCTTCAAGGGCACCTTCGAAATCTCATGGCCGTCAACCTCTATGCTCCCGGCCGGCGTCTCATAGAACCTTGGAATCAAGGAAACGAGCGTTGATTTGCCCGCGCCGAGCGTTCCGATTATCCCTAAAATCTTGCCCGGCTTGAGCGAGAAGCTTATATCCTCGATTGCCGGATGGTCCACGCCGGGGTAGGTGAAGGTAAGTTTGTTGAATTGAATCTCCCCCTCTATTTTATCCAGAGGCAGTGTGTCCGGCGTATCGGCTATGTCGGGCACCGTATCGAGAATCGTGTTCACCCTGGCCATTGACGCGGCGCCGCTCTGGATCATGTTCATGAGCCAGCCGATTGCGCTCATTGGCCATATGACCATCGCCAGGTTCAGCTGGAATGCGGTGAAATTTCCCACCGTGAGCTGTCCCAGAATCATGTAGCGGCCGCCCAGCAAGAGCACGAGGAAGAACGATATCCCGGAGAGGAACATGATTATCGGGAACAGGAGTCCCCACACCTTGATCAGATTGATGTTCTGGCGGACGTAGTCCTTGCTCACGAGGTTGAATGAACGCGTCTCACCCTCCTCCTGGCCGTAGGCCTTGACTACCCTGATGCCCGAGATGTTCTCCGAGACGCGCGCGCTCATGGCCGAGAATGAATCACGTACCTCTTTCCAGCGTGTCCGCAGGAGCGGCCCGAACTGAACGATTACCACCATCAGGATCGCAAGTGGAATGAGGGTAAAAATGGTCAGATATCCGGTCGCAGGCGTCTGCAGAGTAACCATCGCGATGATGTTCATTACACCCAGAAAGACGACATCTACCAGCATGATGAAACCGAAGGTCATGGCCTGGAATATGGCGTCGAGGTCGTTGGTGGCGTGAGCCATCAGGTCCCCTACCTGCTGCTTGTTGAAGAACGTGAACGAGAGCTTTTGCAGGTGTTCGAGCAAATCCTTCCTGAGGTTGGTCGTTACGCGTATGCCCGTGCCGGAGAGCCAGTAGCGCCAGAAGAAACGGCCTATAGAGATGAGCGCGCCCGCGCCCAGAATGGCCAGAACCAGGAGCAAGATGTTTCCTTGCTTGCCCTTCTCGGCGACGTCGTCCAGCGCCGGCGCTATGAAGCGCGGCATTACCACCTGGGCAAGGTCGATGAGGATCAAAAAAATGGTTCCGCCGACGGCCTTCCACCAGTGCGGTTTCAGGTAAGGCAGTAACGTCTTGAAGGCGCGTACGCCTGCGCCTTTTGGCTTTTCACGAGACATGAACCATAAGTTTACACTAAAATCACGGTTTGTCAACTAGTTAGAGCCCCAAGAAATTACAATATAATTTCTTGGGGGACCCCCTGCACCCCAAATCATCGCCTCATTTTGCTCCCCCTCCCAATCTGGGCGTGGGTTTGACTTCCCCGCCCTCGCTCCTAATATATAAAAAGAAAGGAGCATCATGCTGGTTCAGTTCACCATGTTTCCCGCGGACAAGGGCGAGTCAGTGTCCCCCTACGTCGCGCGCGTCCTGGAACTCGTCGACTCCTCAGGCCTTGCATACAAGTTCGGACCCATGTCCACCGTTGTAGAGGGCGAATGGGACGAGGTCTTCTCACTCCTGAAACGCTGCCGCGACGAGCTTCGTAAGGACTCCAACCGCGTCTACATCGTCATTAGTGTCGACGACCGCAAGGACGCAACCGGTCGCCTGGAAGGCAAGGTGCGCTCGGTCGAAGAAAAGCTCGGCAAGAAGGTATCCGGGTAGGGAATACATCCCGGGCCCCCGCTGTACTGACAATAAGGAGGTTTTTTGAAACGTTTCGTGCCTTTAGCAGTCGCGTTGGTCGCCGTATTTCTTTTCGGGTGCGGAAAGGTCGAAAATATCACGAAGGAAGAGTATTTGTTTGTCAAAAAAAAGATAGCAGACAGCTACGACTTCTTAAGCCTCGCGGGTTTATCCATCCAAGGAGGAATAACATATGAATCCCACAGAGGTTTTCATTTAAGCATACCAATCACGAGAGGTTACGGCAGGACTCTTGCTCGTGCCGCCCTGAATCATAAGCGGGCGTGTATCGAGGCCTTGTTTGCCGCAAAAAGGGCGTGTTTTCTTAACAAAAACAAGATAGACTTCCGATCCTTCAACCTCGCCCACGAGCGATACGGCAGGCTCGGAATGACCTACACTAAAGAGCTTCGTGAGCTTGACTCCGTTCTCACCTTGCTTGAGCCTCAGGTCAGGAAGTTTTTTTTGAAAAGGGTATCCCGCTCGATTTCCGTGATTATGACTACGCGAAACATCTTTATCCTGAAAAAGCTGTCCCATACCGATTGGATTCAAAAATCCTCGAACGCGCTTCATGGCTTGCATACGATCTGGGTATCTGCGATGAGCCGTTGCTCATCGAGGTCGAAGAAAATGGTAGGCTTCTTGTCGACGGCAGCCCCGATTCAATAAAAAAACGCATCCATTCGGCGTCAGACGGAGATATTTACCACCTGGTTCATGTTATCCCTGAGTCAGGTGTTAGCTGCGGAAAGCTGCTCGGGATTATCGATTCAATAAGGGAATTCGGTACTCAGCGGGTGTGTTTGTCGAACAACCTGTCAACGCCAATATGGCTGGAGCCGCCCCATGGTGATCCCGTGGGAGGATGGAATCAAGAATTTTTCGGGGCCCGTAATTCTTTTAGAAAAGGGCGATTCAGTCAGAATCAGGAATGAATCAACGTCCTTAAATCTCGGGCAGTTGATGGACAGGTTAAGCGTCGTCCTGAAAGAGAGAGACCAAAAGCGGGTGATACTCCTTGTGGATGACGAGGCTTCGTGCGGATTCCTTATCGAAACGGCAAAGGCACTGCGCAAGGCAGACATCGAGGTCATACTCTTTTTCTCGGGCAAGCACCCATATTATCCCTACATGTTACACTAGAAACAGAACTGTCCATAACTTCACCATTCTCGAGCATTGACACAAGCGTATTGGTGAATAAAGTTACCGCATGCTATGGAGTGCGGACCCCTGGTTTACGGCTACTTTCAGGGAAGCGCAGGAGGCTAAGCTGAGGGGGGACGCGAAGCGCGCGGAGAAGCTCTGCCGTTCGCTTTATGAGAAGGCGCTCGAAGCTGGGGAGCCGGAGACCGTAAAAAAGGCGCGCTGCGAATGGATATCCTTCCTTGGCTACGCTTGCCGCTACGAGGAGGCCAAGCTCGAGGCGGAGCGTTTCCTCGAGGAGCTCAAGGACCCGCGAGATCGCCTTATGCGCATAGAGGTGGAATACTTCCTTGCCAATTTTCTCTACTACCTTAACGAGTATGACTACACCATCGAACTTGCCCAGACGCTGCTTTCGACTTTCGAAGAGGAGGAGAACCCGTCGCTGCGCGCAAGGGTATACAACATGCTGGCGCTCGCCGAGCGCCACATCGGTCTCTATGAACAAGCCATAGAGCACTTCCACGAGGCGGTTCTCATTTTGCGAATGCACGACCTTTCCGATGACGGCGGCTACGACGGCAACCTTGCGCTTTTGTATGAGGACAGGGGCAGGTACAGGGACGCTCTCGAATCGTACCAGCTGTGCCTTGCCAAGGCAAATGCCGCCCGCAGCGAGGAGATGATTACCTTTGCCGTCATGGGCATAGGCATGGTCTATCACATGCTTGGCCGCTTTACCGAAGCGTCGACTTTCCTGAACGAGGCAATGGTCAAGGCCGAAAGGATGGGAAACCTGATTCTTACCCAGAACATTCATGTGGCACTCGCCGAGTTCGTGCTCGAGAAAGGTGATCTTGTCACCGCCTTCGACCACGCCACGGCGGCGCTGCTCATGGCACAGGAGGCCGACATCCCCGAGCTCGAAGCCGACGCGCGCGTCGTCTACGGCCATACACTCCTCAAACGCAACAATCGGGGCGATACCGAGGAAGCGCTTGCCCAGGCCAGGAATGCCGCAAAGGCTTATACCCAGCTGGGTTTGGGATTCGGAGTATCTGAAGCACTGAATCTCGAAGCCGAGGCGCTTCTTGCGCTCGGTTCATGCGAGGAGGCCGTAAAGAAGGCCCTGGAGGCTGTCGAGGTCGGCGAAGAGTATGGCGAGGATCTAGAGCGGATATACACTACCGCAGCGCGCGCGCTTGCAAGTCGCGGTAATGATGCAGAGGCGCGCGAGTTGGAGGCGAAGGCCAGGGAGGCGGTTCTGGGAAAGGCTGAACTCCTCGATCCCGAGAATAGAAAGGTATTTCTTTCAAGACCCGCGAACAGGGCAATCCTTCTTCCCCGGGAAATTACGGAGTAATTTCTCGGGGACCCCTCCTTAAGCCCCACAAAAATACTTCGTATTCTCGCGGGGCCCCCGCGACTTTCAAAGAAAATCATCAGAAGTTTGGTCTTCCTTAACTCCTTGTTCGACGCCAAACTTCGCTGCATCCCAGACGTCTTCGAGTGTTATCGGACATAAACCTATATTTAAATCTCACCAGACTGCTCCACATCGCAGCGGGGACCCCAGACCTTTATCCCAAGAATTTGCGCTCGTTCTCCTAACTCGGCGCATCTTCTTGTGACCACCCCACGCTGCTGCTTCGTACCACCGCGGAGACCCCACCTGCACCCAACAAGGATACTCCGGCATCCTTTTGGGGTAAAAATAGAGCCGGGCAAACCCGGCTCTCATCTAAGTAAAAAATTCCTTTAGCTGAACTTTACGCGAAGATCAAGATTCGAGATAAGTCTTTCAAGAAGCTCCCTGAAAAGCCTGTTCGGGAAGTTGGAAAGGCGAGTCTTTTCCAGGCTGCGGGATATCTCCTTCGACAGGGGGCGAATAGCCTGGTAGGTCTCGTGAAAGACCGCCGAGAAACGAATCTCCTCGTTATTGGATTTGTCGCGTATGGTGGCTACATAAATAGACTTGGCTGTAAGTTCCCTCTCATCCGAGTCGAGAATTTCCTGATTCTCATCCACCGTAATGCCGAGTTCGCCCTCGAGATGAAGCTTTCCGGCAGGCTTTTCCATCTTTGCCTCAAACATGTTCAGGTCAATAAGGCGCAGCTTGGCCTTGGGCGAATCGTGAAGCAGATCGGATTCGATTGCGGAATCCAGATCGTCAACAATGGTATCCTTCATGCTCTTGAGAAAGCGCTCGAACTCCCTGGTGCTCGCGCCGCGGGCAAGAAGGTAAAGAATGTATTGGTTAAGACTTATGCGGTCCGTAAGCGACTGCTCCGCAAGGGTGCGGTGCAGGGATACAGGAATCCGCACAAGAAAACGACCGCTAAAGTCTTTTATAAGTTTTCTTCTCATGGTCTCTCCTTAGTTAATGTCAAAATGATACTGAGGATGACACTTTTGTCAAGAGCAGAAAATGTCATTAAAGCTACTATGGACTATTATTTCCCTTCTAAATCCACCTGATTTTCTTCGTCAAGATTCCCCTTCACTCGCTCGGTCTTTTTCCCCAAGTTAATTCCAGCCGTAAGATAGGGGCCGTAAATGCCGGTCGGATCCAGTGTGAAGAGGGGTGAGGGGTATACCGGGAAAAGGTACCCTCCGGTTACGAAAATTCCGAGAAACCTATCCTCTTTAAACGGAATATTCCCTTGCAAGGTCAGGGAAGCACCGGCGTTCGCCTGCCACAATGTCGACCTATAGATGTTAAGGGTGGTATCATTGATTGCATCGTTCAACTCGATCAAGGCAAACGAGCCGCCGAACTCTATCGCCGGCTTTATAAAAAGCCATTTGAAGGGTTCGAAACATAATCCTATTTCAAGATTTCCAATTCCGTAGCCAATGGAAGCATTGTAAAATTGACCGAAACTATTGTGTTTTATGAACCCGCCGCCCCAGGCGCCGATAGATAGAATGCCGAACCTTCCCCAACCCTGGCCGGTAGGTGTAAGAAATAGTGCGGAGGATATTGGCATATACAGATTGTCTGACGTATCACCATTTATATTATCAAGCTGCGCATCAAGAGTAACCAAGATACCGGTTGCCGATACCCCGCCCCAGTTTTCAATCTTTAATCCCCAGGCAACCGTCACCAAAACTAAACTTGCAAATATCGCTTTCTTCACACATTCTCCTTGACGTCAGTCCTTATCCAGATACCGAAGCATATTCCCCAAAACCGGCCTGTCAAGTGTATTGATTTTATACATAATAGCACAAAGAGATAACCGCCGGTTGTACAAAAGGGTAACTTACATTCACAGCCATTTTTCTTAAGTGTCAAACAAGCGCGGCATATGTTTGACAAAACACTTGGCACAGCGCTTGCTTATAATAAAAGTGACACGCTAGAGCCACCAAACCTCCTTTGGTTTTGGATGTTTGACAATGGGGGCCGCGACCGCGGCCCCTTCCATTTTTTTAGCCCCAAGAAATTACTCCGTAATGCTCCGAAATCGTCGTCGTTGCACGTCCTTGGGGACCCCAGCGTCCCTCGGACACAATGGTCCTCGGAACGCTTTTCTTTTGTCTCAAGTTAGTACCGAGTGTTTTCTTAGGAAATCCTTAATGTTCTTTCGACACCAAAGTCTTCTGGACGCCTTTTCAGCACCACAAAATTCATCACATTTTTTGCGGGGTCCCCAAAAGAGTGCCTCCGGCAGTCTTTTGGGGTCTATTATTGTATCTCTTCGAGCTTTTTGCGGGCAAGCGTGCCGGTCTCGCCGCGCGGGTCGAGTGTGCAAGCTTCTCTAAAACACGTGCGGGCGCGATATAAATCAGCCTTCCCTTCGCCGTTGGTGGAGCACTTCGAGCGTTCAAGATACGCAAGCCCGACGTTAAAGCGCACGTCGGCCAACCCTTCGAACCTGAATCCTTGAATCTTGACGAGTTCGAGCGCGCGTTCGTAGTGCGTTATGGTGTTGTCCCACTCGCCTTTTGCCAGAGCGACATACGCGAGATCGAGCCTAGCCTGTGTCTCCGTAGCCATATCCGGGTAGTACTCGAGCGCACGGTGCAGGAAGTTCGAGGCTTCGGGGAGGTTTCGCTCGGCTATGTAACGTTCTCCAATTTCGAGAGATATGCGCGGGAGCGCCAGCGGGTTGTATCCCGAAAGATTAAGCCGCTCCAGTGCGGGTGCGATGCTCGAGGCCTCGAAAACGGTTCTTGAATGTTCAAGAAGCGCATACACCATACCGGAGTAGGCAAGCGTACGCAGCGTGTCGCCCGGCGGAATCGTGCGCAATAGATTCGCAAACGTTTCGGCGGATAGGTCGTAGCGTTCCTTGAGGCCTAGTGCGGATGCAAGAAGTATGCGCGCCTCGAGTATGCGGTGAGTATCCGAAGTCACGGCTAAAAGGGAGTTAAGGATGATTGTTGCTGAATCGGGCATCCAGCGCCGGACCATGATAGCCGCGTAGCGCACTGACGCCTCATCCCAGAAACGCGAGTCGCGATGCTCCCTGTGGAGTGTCTCCCACGCATCGAGCGCGGTCCAGTTGTCGCCCCTGGCGTTTGCCGCAGTGCCGGACCAGTAAAGCGAATATGGTGTAAGCCGCTCAAGATACGGCATGTACATATCCTGTCCCTGGTATTCCTGGGTGATGAGGCTGAAATAACCTGTTGCCGTGTCGAGGGACTCGCGCGTGGACTTTGCTACGTAGGTCAGACCAAGCCCCTGGACTGCAAGCATTATGGCCAGGGGGTCCGAGAAGCGCTCTAGCGAACGCTCGAAGCGCGAACGCGCGTATACGAGCGAATCCATGTTCTGCATCGTTCTCAAGAGTTCGTAGAACTTGAGGACTTCCGCGGTTTCCTTGAGATAACTGTCTTCGGGGATACGGTCAAGATTCGTCTCGGCCCAGTCTCTGCGGCCAAGCCGCGAGTAGGCCTCGGCGGCCACAAGAAGCTGCTCCTCGTCCCACTTCACGCCTGTCTCCTTCTCCACATAAAAGAGCACGAGCAAAGCCTTTGCCGGATTTTCCTTGCGGTTGTAGAGGGCCGATAGCACGGTCGCGGCCTTGAGGCGCTCGTCCGCAGGACGCAAGGAATCCTCGACCATCTTCACGAGGCCGCGCTCGGGATCGCCCCGCTCGAGAAGCGAGTCCAGGAGCACCTCCACACGCGCCGGCTCCACCGACGGCCGCATAATGCCTGCGTCCCAGAACCCGAAAATTGCAGTGGATATCAAGAATAAAATTACCGTGTACCTCATAATTGACCTCGGCGGATAATTTAATCGGAAAATGGCGCTTGTCAATCGGTAAAAAGCTGGGAAGGGTAAGGAATTTTCTGTAAGAAAACACCACGTGATAGATCTCCCACCCCTTAACGAAAAGGTACTAACTCCTTATCGGGGTTCCCAACCGAATGCGACACTGAGTGACGACGCTTGCGGAGTAACCTAACGACAGGGCATACAATGGTTGACGAAAAGCGTATGGTCAGGTTTCTATGGCACGCGTCAGGTTGATGCGTAAAATGCGGGTGTGAGTGAGATGTAAAAATGGAGGTTCTTCATGATTATTGAAAACGTCGCCAAGGCGTATGAGGCGATATCGCTTGCACTTAAGCGCTGCGACCGCGACCGGCTCGAAAACGGTTTACGCGACGCGCTGGAATCGGCGCGCGAGGACTTGCTCAAGGCGCTCGAGGAACTCAAGTCGGTGCAGGGTGACGACAAGAAGTTCTACGACGCGATTCTCAAGTACGCGCTCTCGAAGAAGGCCGAGCTGGGCGACAACATCACGGACATTCTGCGCTTCCTGGGCCAGGGAAAATGAAATGGACGCCCTTGCGCTCATAAGGGACGTGGGCGTTCCCGTGGGGCTGCTCGCGTTCGCGTCCATCGCGCTCTGGCGCGCGTGGTCGCTCGAACGCCGCCTGCGCGAGGCTGATCTCAAGGGGCGTCTGGAAAAGCTTGCCGAACGCGAGGATGAACTCTACGCCCTGTACCGCGCGCTCGCACTGCGCGAACTCGAGGCGCTTGCCGAGAAAAAAGTCGAGGATCACGATGGGTAAAAAGAAGACTCTTGAACCCCCTTTTGACATCGTAGCCTTCAGGCGCAAGGCCATTGCCCAGCTCGAGGAATCCCGCAATCAGTATCTCGAGACGGTCAAAAAGGCCGCCGGAGAAGACGATATCGCGGCACTCGAAAAAGTGGCACGCCTTCTGCCCGGACTCCTTAAGACCGAGGAGAAGTTCATTGAAGAGGCGGTAAAGAGCGAACGCAGGCAAAACCTCGAGATTTTCCTCGAACCGCTTTTCCGCGTGCTCCGGGGCGTGTTCGGCCAGGAGTTCGACGCGAAACGAGAAGAGATTTTAACTTCGCTCGAGGCCGAGCTCGATTCTGATGTCTACTGAAGATAAGACCCTGCTCCGCGCGTTCTTCGAGCGCCTGAGCGCTCACGTGCCTCTGCTTGAGCGCTACAGAAAAGACCCCGCGCTCTTCTTTTCGGAGCGCGGGGTCCGCTTCTTTCGCGAGTTCCAAAAGCTCTTCTCGGAGCTCTACTCGCAGAAGACCCGCAAGGCCGTGGTTCTGGCGCCTCGCGGCGGCGGCAAGACCTTCGGCGCGGCCATGCTCGCGACCGCGTTCTTTTTGTTCAGGGACTTCGACGTCGGCATCGTGGCAGGCTCGGAGACGCAGGCGCTTGCGCTCTTTTCATACATCGCCGAGTGGCTGGAAATTGAGGATATAGGGGAGTTCGTCGAGCGCATGACTCGCACGGAGATAACGGGCATAAGCGGTAACCGCATAGTCGCGCGAACGGCTTCCGCGCGGTCCATAAGAGGCCTGCATCTCGGACGCTCGAAGAGGGGCGCACTCCTGATCATAGACGAGGAAGCCGAGGCCGACGAGGAGGTGGTTCGCGCGGCGCGTTACACCGTGAGGACGGCGGAACCAGCCCTGATCATGCGGCTCTCGACGTACCACAAGCTTTCGGGCAGCTTTGCCGATCTCGTGGAAAATCATGCAAGCGCAGGATACGAGCTTTACAAATGGTCGAGCTTCGACGCGGCGAAGCCATGCGAGTTCGACTGCGCGAGCTGTCCGGTCAAAGAGTTCCAGGAGCGCTACTGCCGGGGAACGGCAAGGACGGCCCAGGGCTGGATAGACGTACGCGAGATAGTGGGCGAGTGGCGTGACTCCTCAAGAGAAACGTTCGAGGTCGAGGTGATGGGCATGCGGCCCGCGTCCGCAGGCCTCGTAATCTCACCCGAGGCGATAGACCGCGCGGTGGTGAAGGTAGGAGAGTATGACGAGTTCGGAAAAAAATCTGAACACATATCGATTCCGAGGGGGGAGGGGGAAGAGGAAAGTGCGTGTCACGGGGGGTGTTATATCAATAATTCTTTGAGCGAAGCCCGGAATGGACGCGCTCAAACTAATAATGAGAATGACCTATGGAATGCAATCGCATCCCAAGGGTCAGACCCTGCCCCGAGGGGTAGAGAGTCCTCTCGCGGAAATGATTCCCTCTTGAATTGGTCCGAAAAGGGGGTCCGGGAAGGGAGGATTATGTGTTACGGGTTGGATTGGGGGTTTGCGGGCATGACCGCGGTGGTTGTGCTTTCCATTGTGGGTGGGGAGGTGCGGGTCGTTCACACGGAGTCGTTCGAGCGGCAGGGCATCGAGGAGATCGTCCGGCGGCTGAAGGAACTCCGGGAGCGTTTCGGGGCAAGGGAGGTTTTTGCCGACTCCTCGCACCCGTTCGAGAACTCGCGGCTTCGGGACGAGGGCTTTGCGGTGTGGGGTCCGAACCAGGGGACGCTGGGCGTGCCGTTCGTAAGTTTCAAGGAGGAGGGGGTGGCCATGCTTTCGTGGCTCTTCGAGAAGGGGAGGATAAGGATTCCTGAAAGCGAGGTAACACTTTTGAGACAGCTTCGCTCGTGGCGCCGGGACGCACAAGGACATATCGTGAAAAAGAACGATCATTTCCCTGACGCACTCGTCGCGGCAATGATGAAACTGAAGCTGGCGGGCGCGGGCGGAAGTTCCAGGCCTCGCGTGTACTCGACATCGAGGAGACGTTTTACGACGATTTGATAGGCGGGGTATTTATTAGGGGTCCCCATTAAAGCGCGGAGCGATTTCATGGGGTGCAAGGACGATCATTTTGTTACCAGATAGGTTGTGATAGAATGATGTATGGGATGCGCCAATCCGGAGATAAAGCCCTGTTTTTGATACTGAAGTTTGAAATCCGGTGATTGATTCAGGGCCAAACTTCTTAACGACTTTCCGGGAAAGTCGTCGGGGTCCCCACGGCGGTGCAAAGCAACGGCGTGGGGTGTGTTTCGGGGCCCCCGGAAGGAGACGCAGTATCCTTCTGGGGTTTTGTTCGACATCAAGGCGACTTTTTGCAGCGAGTTGAGAGGATGGTAACAGAATATCGGTCATAGATCCCCCCGCCCTTCGGGCACTTCCCTTTACTAAAGGGGGTAAGTTCAATACCCCCCTTATGAAGGGGGGGAGGGGGGATCCGACGAAGATCCCCCCGGTCACTCCTTTAGAGTGCCCACCTCCCTTCAAAAGGGAGGCAGGTAGCGGCTGGAAGCCGCATGGGCCGAACGTGCGCTCGAAGCACTTACGTTCGGCATACGGTCTTCCAGATCGTACACCGTCCCCTGAAGACTCCGGAGGAGGATACCCCTCACGTCAAGGAGGGGGAAAAGGGATGTATTTCGGGGTCCCCATGAAAATACCCTGTATTTTCATGGGGTAATTTTAAGCGGCGCCTTTGGCGCCGCTTGCGAGTTCGGGTTTAGAAAGTGACTTTCTTTTTAGAAGGCCGAATCGGGCACTCTTGGGCCTAAAGAGGCGTCGAGGAAGCGGACCCGGTTGTCGCCGTACTCCTCTTTGATGAGGAGCTTGAGCGATGGAGTGACGTGGTAGGCGAAAACTTCTATCTCGAGGCTGCCGCCTGGTTCGCGCCTTACGGTTATTCCCTTTACTTCCGGATGGGTCAAAACCGCCATGTTAGAGCCGAAATCAATCAGCTTGCTTCCGTAGTCCCTGTTTGGGCGTCCGGGTTGAAGCCAGTCGTCTCCATCCAGGGTTTCGAACTCATCACCTAAAAACATAATTCATTCCTTCCTGAATCAGTTAAAGGGTTTCCTCACGTTTTGGGCGGAACAGGTGGTTCGGGGACGGGTATGGGTGGTGGAAGAGGCGGACTTGTGGTCGTGAGGCTGTCTGGTTCGGAGATATAGATTGTTCCTTGAGGGGCGTCGGTAACTCCCGGCGTAAGGGTCGCCACGAGAGGCGCCGCTGCTCCGGATAATACTATCGTGATGATTCCTGCAATCACAAGGAATCTGGCAATTGTTTTCATTATGCGAACCTCCTTTAGTTCGACAAACATCGCTTAGAAGAGCAAAGTCACATTAAAGCAAGATTGGAACCATGTTCCATAAAGCATGTGATTGCGAGATATGCGCAACAAAATTCCTGCCGGAGGTGCCGGACAAGCTGCAAGTTATGTCTCTTTTATGTTACAATCCGGGAATGCTAAAAGACAAGTTGTGGATTTAAGGAGGTTAGAGAATCAAAATTATGTCGCTGAATTGTGACACATGTCAGAGGCTTTTTGTGCGGGCAATGCCGTAGCGGGTAATGAGTCTTGAAAGGTGCTGGCGGGAGATGCCAAGGTGTTTTGCCGCGCGGCTTACGTTCCCCCTGGTCTCGAGGAGGATGCGTCTTATCAGCTCTTCCTCCTCTATCTTGCGCGCATCCTTCAGGCTTTGCGTATCGAAAGGCACTGCGGGGAAGAAGCGCTGATCCAGGAACTCCTTCGTTATCCTCTTGCCTCGCGCGAGTATGACCGCTCGCTCCAGGACGTTCGCAAGCTCCCTGATATTCCCAGGCCAGGGGTAGGCTAAAAAGGCTTCCATGACGTCTTCGCCTATCTCGTTGACTTGCTTGTTGAGTTCGAGAGAGGAGCGCTCGACGAACAGTCTGCAGAGCTCGGGAATGTCCTCTTTGCGTTCTCGCAGCGGCGGTATGTACAGCCTGAAAGTGTTTATGCGATAGTACAAGTCCTCCCTGAAACGCCCCTCCCTGGTCTCCTTTTCGAGATCCTTGTTTGTCGCGAAAATGAAGCGCACGTTGATTCTTCGTTTTGACGATTCGCCGAGCCTGCGGATGACCCTTTCCTCGATCACCTCCAGGAGCTTGGCCTGCATGGTAGAGGAGGTGTTGGTAATCTCGTCGAAAAAGACCGTTGAGCCGTCCGCCGCCTCAAGCAGGCCTATCTTGCTCTCTAGCGCGCCGGTGAAGGAGCCTTTGTGATAGCCGAACAGCTCGGCCTCAAAAAGGTTTTCGGGCACGATTCCGGAGTTGATTGAGCAGAATTCCCGGCCGCGGCGAAGGCTTTTCTCGTGAATGAGTCTTGCCATTACGCCCTTGCCCGTGCCTGTTTCTCCCTCGAGGAGGACGTTGGCCTCCGAGCGTGCGGCGCGCTCTATCTGGCTGTAAAGCTCTCGCGTCGATGCGGCATTCCCGAGAACGACGCCCGATTTTTCCCATTTGCGCCTTTCCCTGGTCAGTCTTATCTCCTCGCGCATCTTTGCGAATTCCGACGACTTGTCGATGGTCGCCGCGAGTATATTGCCGAGAGATTCGAAGTAGGCGGCGTTTTCAGGGTCGAAAAGGCCCGTAATCGGGCTGTCCAGATAGATGGTTCCCAGAAGCTTGGAACTGGTCTTCAACGGTATGCAAAGAATGGAGCGTATCTCGTTCAAAAGAAGACTCTTGGAGCGGTTGAATCTCCAGTCAGTCGTCGCGTCGGCCGTGTATATGGGTTCAAGGCCCTGGGTAATGCGCCTCATGACGGTCTCGGAGATGCGCCGGGCCTCGTGTCTTGAAGGCGCGTCCGTTTGCTTTGATGCCACGGCGTAAAGCTTGGAGTCCTCGTGCAAAAAGATGATTCCTCTCGCCGCGGACGTAAGTTCGAGGATCACGGCGAGAACCTGTATCATGAAGTCTTCTTCGCCGAGGCGGTAGTTTATCAGCTCGCTGATTCGCTTGAACCCTTCCAGGTACTGCGGAGCAAGTCCTTTTTGTTCGCGCCATCGCGAAAAATGTTCCGCGCG
>CBFGKC010000001.1:268784-370930 GCA_965649265.1 Caldifarciminota bacterium
TCGCTGATTCGCTTGAACCCTTCCAGGTACTGCGGAGCAAGTCCTTTTTGTTCGCGCCATCGCGAAAAATGTTCCGCGTGGAATCGATTCAATTTCTTGAGCTCCAATTCCGCGCCTAGACGTTCAAAAATCACCCGTGCGTCGTCGAGAATAGCAAGCGCTTCGTCGGAATATCCGTTTTTAGAAAAAAGCGAGGAGGCGAGGACAAAGAGCGTTATTCCATGCTGGTAGGCGTTTTCCTGACGTTCGAGTATCTCGGCGCTCTGACGAAGTCGCAGCAGCCCCTTCACGTGATCGCCGAGCGCGATGAGAGCCTGACCTTCCATTCGCATCACCTCGCCGCGCATGCTTTCAAGTCCCGATGCGTCTATCTTTGCTCTCATTTGCTTCGCCGTGATAAGGGCTTTTTCGTTCTTTGCCTCTTTAAGCAAAACGCTGCATTCAAGGGCGGATAAACCAAGCGAGTAGAAAAGGTCCTGTTTTCGTTTTTGCGATTTCGCGGCGTTCTGAAGAATTCGCCTGGCCGCGCCGACATCATCCGAGTCAAGAGCTATGTTGCATTTTACGATCTCGGCGGCTATATCACTGCCGGGATATTCGTTGCGGTCGAGCATCGCGGAAGCCTTTGCGAGCATGCGGTTCGCCAGAGCCTGTTTCCCGCGCATCCGGCACATATCTGCCCAGTTGAGGAGAACGTAAGATTTCAAATACGAGCCGGGCACACGCGCAAACCGTTTCCAGAGTTTCAAGTAACTTTCCCAGGCGTATCTCCATTCGCCCAGAAGCGTAGCCAGATAAACCTCCAGCGAGAGAACGGAGAGCAGGTTATCCGGAGGGGTAAACCTTTCGATAATCTCCGTTGCCTGGTTGAGAAGGCTTCGCGCTCTGCGGTTCTCTCCCTTCAGAGAAAGAAGGCCGGCCTCCGCATAAAGAGCCTGGCTTATCATTACCCTGGTTCCGGTCATACGGGCGAACGCCAGCGCTTTTTCGGAATAGAAATGTGCCTCCTTGAGCTTCCCTGAGCTTTTTAAGGTCTCGGACGCAAGCAAGGCGGCCTGATATGCGGTCGTTATCTCGCCTCCCGTCTCCGCACTCTCCATGATCTTCTTGACTATCTGCATGGCTTCGCGCGAGCTGCCTTTCAGAAACAGGGTCCAGGCGAGGTTGTAGAGATTACGGGTTTGCTCCTCCGGGGTCAGCGACTCCTCTTCTAAAATCTGCCTGAACAGAACCTCGGCCTCTGCATACATTCCCAAACGAATCTTGTTCCAGCCTCGAGCCGGGATGAGCTCTTTCCTGAGGGGCGAAGAGAATCCCTCAAGACGGTTCTCGGCAAGATCGAAAAGGTCGTCCGACTGCTCTATGGCTCCGGCCCTCTGGTACGCGAGACCGAGAAGATAGGTCATTCTTGCCTCCTCCTGCCTGTCCCCTTTTACCAGATCGATAGCCTGTGAATAATACCCGCCCGCGGATTCAATGTCCTTTTGCATATCCGAGATCCTGCCAAGTTCAAGAAGCACTTCCTTCTTTTCCTCTCGGGGAAGATCGAACCTGAGCAGGCGGTCAAGAAAAGCCTTTGCACGCTCGAAGTTGTGAGTGGACATGAGCCTTCCGGAAATCTCGAAAAGATAGCGCCTGGCATTTGCTTCATCCTGCGCCAGGACGTAAAGCGAAGCCAGAAGGCTTACGTATGCGTCATCCCACGAATCCAGGTCCCCTTTCCAAATCGAATGGGCGTCCTGCTCTATTGCGGAGGCGAGTTTTGCGGCCTGGAGGCGCTTGTGTTGTTCGGATGTTTTTCCGAGAACGTAGTTCCTGATAAGATCGTTTTCAATCTCGTAGTATAAATCATTTTTGTGTTTTACAGATCTTACGAGCCCGCCGTCAAGAAATCCCCTGAAGGTAATGGAGTCCTTTGTTTTAGAATAAAGGCTTTCCAGAGCCTTAGACGGCACGGGTTCGTCGGCCAGGGCCAGGGTATTGAGTATTTCAAACGGAGCACCTTTGTAAGCCGACATCTTTGTGTCAAGCCACGCATCCAACTTGGTCGCCAGTGCGCGTTCCGCCGGGCCCGCCAGGTAGACCCATTTCCTTTCAAGTTTGAGCCACTTTTCCATCCAGAGCAAATCAAGAAGTTCCGTGATTCGACGCGGATTTCCGCCGCTGGCGGAAAGGAGCGTCTTTGCAAGTACCTGCGGCTTATCCATGTTGGTGAAGGTCCGTGAAACCATTTCGAGCAGGTCGTTCTCCTTGAGAGGTTCAAGGGAAAGCCTTTGAGCCTCCGGGAATGCGCTTTTATCGATTCCCGCGATCAAAACGCCGAGATACTTGTCGAGGGTCCTGGCCAGAGATGCCAGCACCGATAGTTCAAAGGGCGCAACGTCCCGCGGCAAATCCAGAAGCAAAACGTCGAGTCCGCTCTTTTCGACGACCTCGAGTATCTTTCGTTCAAGATCGGCCTGCCCCTGCACCGACTCAGTGATCCCGAGCGTGGAGACGATGTGGTCGAGCACCGATAGGTAGCCCTGACGGCCCTGGAATAGCAAAACGTTGCGGCGTTCCAGGAGGGCCCTGAAGCGCAGTTCGGTAATCAATCGGGTTTTGCCGATTCCCTCCGGGCCTTCGAGAATTACCGCCCTCTTGTCCTCGAACAGCATTCTTTTCAACCTGTCCAACTCCCCCTCCCTGCCCGAAAAAACAGGCGCAGGCGGAAAGCCCGAGGGCTCGAGATCGGGAGTTTCCTTGCTTCTTGAGAGCTTTGAGAGAATGGCCGCAGCCTCGTTAGATGAAGGACGCAGAGTAGGGCAAGGATCAAGAAGCCTTAATATCAGTTCCTCGAACTCGGACGGCAAATCGAAACCCAGTACCTGCAAGCTTTGAGGGTGCCTCAGCTTCGCCGAGGCGATAAGCCTCGGTGATTCTTGTTCCCAAAGTCGTCTTCCCGTTATCACCTCGTATGCCATCACGCCGAGTGAATAGAGGTCTACCGCCGGACCGATGTCCGCGCCGAGAAAGAGTTCGGGAGCCACGTAGTCGATTGTTCCCCTGGGTTTATCCGTCGGATCAAGCACGTAATCTTCCGCGAAGCCGAAATCAAGAAGCACAGGCTTTCCGTTGCTTCTTACGAGGAGATTGGACGGTTTCACGTCGGCGTGCACTATTCCCTGATTGTGGATGTAGGAGAGGATTGATATGGTCCTTCCCAGCACCTTCGCGAACAAATCGAGAAACCCGGCATCCTGCCGCTTCTCGGCAAAGAACTCGTCAAAAGGTTTTCCTTCCACGAACTCCATCGTGAAATATGAATAATTGGTTCCTGTGCCGAACTCACGTACCTTGATTATGCCGGGATGATTCAGGCGCTTGAGGATCGAAAACTCCCTTTCGAGATGCCTCGAGGGGTCTCCGTCTGCACTGGCCTTTAAGGCAACCAGATCGGCAGAACCCTTTTCGCTTGCCGCCCAGACCTCGGAATTATAACCCTCACCCAGCCTTCTTACCTGTGTAAGACCCTTAGGAAAGGTAATTCCGGGCAGGACTTCCTTTTTCACAGGTGTAATATAAATGCGACACCCCTAAAAGTCAAGCCCCCCTCGCCCTGAATTTTTACGCGGGACCAAAAAAGGGATGGCATCCACGTCCTGGTCAATTCTACTGATAGGGCAAGCAGAGAAACACCTGCTGTTTCTTTGGGACATACTATTGACTTATCGAGTCTTACCGTTAAACTCCTCCTCAAGGATAGAAATGTCTGGAATTTGTTATTCCGCGTAAACTAGGAGGAAGCAATGAAAAGATTGATGCTCATAGCTCTCGTGCCCTTAGCGGCTGCATTCGCCCTTGACCAGAGGCTCGCAGATGCAGATAACTATTATCTGAACCGGCACAAGGACTCCGGTTACACCATGAAGGCCAAGAACCTTTGCGACGAGGTGCTCAAGGAAAACTCGTCCGACGCACAGGCTCTCTGGAGGCTTGCGAGGCTTTACGTACTTTTTGGTGACAACAAATCGAGCAAGGACGAAAAGATCTCGAGATACGAAGCCGGTAAGAGTTACGCAGAGAAGGCAAAGAATGCCGATCCCAAATGCGCGGAAGCCTTCTTCTGGTACGGGGTCAATATCGGTCGTGTAGGCCAGACCAAGGGTGTCTTGAACTCCCTTTCGCTCGCGGGTCCTGTTAAGGAGGCGTTCGAGAAGGCGCTTTCAATTAACTCCAAGTTCTCACCGGCCATGGACGGTCTTGCCGTGTGGTACATGGAGGTTCCAGGTGTCGCCGGCGGCGACCTCAACAAATCGGTCGAGTATCTGAAGAAGGGCATAGGCATCGAGCCCAATTACTCGCTTCTCTACGTGGATCTGGCAAAAGTCTACATCAAGCAAAAGAACTACTCGGGAGCCCGCGAGATGCTCAAGAAGTGCCTGGCGATTACGGCTCCCTATAATCCCGGAGACTTCTATCTGGACGACAAGCCCGAAGCCGACAAACTTCTCAAGGAGATTGAAGGTAAATGAAAGCCCTCCTCGCCCTCCTCACCCGCCTCGCCCCCCCCGCCCTCCCGGTCCCATCGGTCTCCCTGGCTCCCCAGGCTTCTCTCCCCCGTCCCGCCAGACGCTTCAATGGGGTGTACCTGTTGAGTTTTTTTGCCTTAGCGCTTGCATCAGTGCTCACCGCCCAGACCACACCTGATATCAGTCCTGCGCCCGTAAATGCTCCCGGGGATTCGTTAACGCCAAAAATAACCATAGTCGATCGCGTGGAAGTAAAAGGTAATGATATCACCCGCGAGGGCATAATCCGGCGCGAGCTTGCAATCTTTCCCGGCGATACCCTCACAGGGGAAAAGGTCGAGCGTTCACTCGCGGCCTTACGGAGTACCAACCTCTTCTCTTCCGTTATGGTTACGAGCGAGAAGATCTCTCCCGGAAAATCCGTACTGACGGTGACGGTCAAGGAGAAGCGCTTTCCGAGTCCTTACCCTACGGTGGGTATCGATGCCTCGACGGGTTTTTACCTCGGGATAGGCGCGCTTTACCCGAACCTGTTCGGCCAGGGGCTTTCAATAGATGCCGGCGGCGAGATGGGCTTTCGCTTCTCGACCCCGCGCTGGAGAGCATACACTACCCTTGCGATGCCGATGACGTACAACCGCTGGCACGCCGAGAACTTCGGATACGACTACTCCTACTTCTGGCGCAAGGACGCGGCCATATACCGCATGGAGCACAACTTCAGCTACAGGGAAGACATAAGACCCTGGCGGCCGCTCGTCCTCTCTCTCGAGGTCGGCTGGCTCCAGACCCGCGCATACGGAAGAGATTCTCTGACGCCGCTGCCGACTTTCTCGCCCGATACCAGCGATCGCTCGGTCTACTTGAAACCTTCGTTTGTTCTCGACATGCGCGACGACGCCTTATATCCCACGAAGGGCTTCCTGGTCGCGGGGCAGTACTTCTACAACCCGGGCCTCACCGAAAACTTCCGAACCCAGAACGCTTGCTCGCTTTCGGTGGCCGGTTACGTGCCGTTGACACCCAAGATGGTTCTTGCCGGAAACGTGTTCACCTACCAGCAGCTCGACTCCATCCCCGTCTACCGGACCATCTATATCGGAAAGGATCGCTTCCTTCGCGGCTGGAAAGACACGACCCAGGTCGGACCCTGTCTCTCCGTGGGTTCGCTCGAATGGCGCTGGCGCTGGCTCGACTTCAGCCTTAAGAACGTGCCCCTGCTCGGAATGCTCTCGGGCTGGTGGGCCGCGAGCGTGGGCTTGGATGTTGCAGCCATTCACGAGCCGGGACTTCCGCCCTTGTACCTGGCCGATCTGGATGCAAACAGCAAGGACGGGCTCCTTATGGGCACGAGCGTCGGCCTTGGTCTCGGACTGGGAAGATGGTTTACGGGCAAGCTGGAGGTGGCCTGGGGCGTAGGCTCCGGCCTCAACGGACGCAAGCTCGTTATCACCGTTCCCGCGTACTTCGGCTGGAGGTTTTAACAAATAAGCAAAAAGAATTTTACGCAATCACAAGATTCTTTTGTACTTTATTAAGGAGTTGAACAGAATTTCATTGAAACATGAAATTCTGTTCAGTATTTTTGTTTCTGGATTTCGCATATCGGGCTTGCGTCTTTTACGTTTTGGCATAGACTCATTTTGTGAATTCTCTCAAAGACGGAAAACCCATGCGAAAGCCTGAAACAATCTTCATTTATTACTTCAGACCGCCTTCGCGCGAATTGAGGATCGAAGCGGAGCTTCTATACGAGGATGATGAAGTCATCGTGACCTCCCACATCCTGCGGGGAGCCTCAAAGCCTTTGGTGATTGACGGCAAGGTCGTCATCGAAAACGGATACCGCGCCGTTTTCGCCGAGTACCGCAAGGAGTGGTTCGACGTGGCAAAGGTCTTCCGGCCCGACGGTACGTTCACCGGATATTATGCCGACGTGAACACGCCTTCCGAATCAAGGCCTGACGGGTACTGGACGAAGGACCTGTTTCTCGATCTCTGGATTCCACCCGATCGCTCGAAGGTATATCTTCTCGACGAGGACGAGTTCAGCCAGGCTCTGAGAGAGGGGTGGATGTCGGCCGAAGAGGGAGAGCGCGCAAGGAAAGAGGCGGCCAGACTGCAAGAACTTTTCAAGAAAGGAGAGTTTCCTCCAGCGCTTCTGGAGAGGTTTCTATGAGTCATATCATTCTTCTCTTACTTGCGGTAAGCAAGGTTTTCACCATTCGCGTTTTCGCGGACCAGAAGCCCTCGGAGGTAACCATTACCTCCACCGAGGGCACCTTCAAAATACAGGCCTCGGGCGACATGCTTTCAGTCAATGGAAACAAGACTCCTTACTTTCAGGGCATGGAGGCTCAGTACTATACCATAATCGCGGGCGAAACCAAGCGCAGCTACGCCGGCGGTTTTACCTTCTACTCCTTCTCGGGCGAATTGTACATACTCAACTACATCCCCGAGGAGGCCTACCTTGCCTCGGTGGTGGCGTCCGAAATCCCGGGTTCGGCGTCCGAGGCGCGCAAGACGCAGGCCATTCTCGCGCGGACATACGTGTACAAAAACGTGGGCAGGCACGGCCAGTACGACCTCTGCGACGGCCAGCACTGCCAGGTTTACAGAGGGCTTCCTGTCGATAACGCGTCGCTCGAGGCCGTGCGCGGCACCGCCGGACTCGTTCTGGGCTATAAGGGCGAGATTGCCGATATCTATTATCATTCCACTTGCGGAGGCATGACGCTTCTGCCTTCGGAGGTTTGGCCCGGCATGAAGGACCAGCCTTACCATCAGCGCATAAAAGATACGCTCTGCACCACCTCGCCCTACTACGTATGGGATGACACTTTCAACCTCGACCCTTTATTCGTGAACCTGGGACTCGGGCAGATGCCGATCTCGGTGAAAGCGGTCTCGGCAGGCGAGCGGCTGCCGGTCAAGGGTTTCGTGTTCTACGCGCCCGACTCCGCCTACTTCGACTACGCAAGGGTCACGGACGCGATGGGACACCATCCCATGTCGCGTGTGTTCGAGGCCGAGATCAAGGAGAGCACACTGATCCTTCACTGCCACGGCTACGGACACGGTGTCGGCATGTGTCAGGTGGGCGCAATGACAATGGCCAAATCGGGCGCGAGCTACCTTGATATTCTCACGCACTACTTCCCCGGCACCGAGATACTCTCGCTTGCAAGCTTTTAAGACCCACAAATAAACACGGAGTGTTTATTTGTGGGTACCCGAAATCATCTTAAGGATATACGCATGAATTCCTGGGAATCCTTTCATATCCCGACGAGTCTGCAGATTGTTCCGGATAAAATCGATCTTAAGGGGTCCCCGGGAAAATACCTTGCGTTTTCCTGGGGTTTTCAATGAGTATCTGGTTCGCCATAGCGCTGATAACCCTTACCGCCGCTTGCTGGGAGGTAGCCGTCGTCATGCAGAAAAAGGCGGCGGACAAGCTCCCGCTCATCAAGGGATTTAAGGGGATTTTCTCCTTGATTCGCTCTCCACTATGGACACTTGGCCTTGTCCTGACAGGGATAGGCTGGGGTGCCTACGTCTACGCCTTGAACTACACGCCTCTTTCGATAGCGCGGGCAATCACCGCCTCGGGATACGTAATTCTTGCCGTTCTCTCGATAATTTTCCTCAAGCACCGCCTGAAGCTCGTCGAGTGGCTGGCAATCGCAATCGTGACCGCGGGCGTGATCATGATGGGAGCAAGCGAGGTTGAAGGTGCGGCGAAGGTTGCGCGGCTCAGCTGGCTGAGGCTCGTGATTTCAGGCGTTGCCACCGCGGCCTTGAGCGCAGGCTTCATGGTCTTTTCGAGGGTAAGTAAAGAAAAACTAAAACCGGGGGTAGCATTCGCGGCAATCTCAGGGATTCTTTCCGGGTTCGGCGATCTTTTGACGAAAGGTCTTTTGATCGAGGTCGGTTTCAAGTCCTATGTAACGGCATTCGCTCTCTACGCACCCCTCATCATCGTCTTCTACCTTGCGGGCTTCTTCGCGCTATCGAGAAGCTACCAGCACGGCACCGCGGTCTCGGCGGTCGTCATCTCGGATTTCACCGTGCGTCTCTCGACTGCCGCGCTCGGCCTGTACGCGCTGGGTGAGGGACTTCCCCATGATGCGCTCCACCTTGCCTTGAGGGTTGCGGGGTTCACGCTTGCGCTCTCGGCGTCCATCCTCCTTGGAAGATTCTCGGGCGAGGGAGTCGCACGCTCGGATACGACCGTTGACAGAGGGGCAGGGGCGTGTGGATAGAGTCGAGCGACCTTGACAAACCATTTTAGCAAATCATAATATAGAAAAGACCAACGACTCAAGGAGGTTGTACAGATGAAGGAAGAATGGTATCAGAAAGTGAGCGCGCTTGCCCGGGCCGGCAAGGGTGAAGAGGCCGACAGGATGGTCGAGGAGAAGATTCGAACAAACCCCGAGACGGCCCAGGATTACTTTGACAGGGGAATGGCCTATTGGTCGCAAGGGAAGCTCGATACTGCGCTCGGGGATTTTACGAGGTGCGTCGAGATAGAGCCCGATGATTACGAGGCCAACCTCAGGATCGGCTGGATGCTTGCAAATCTTGCCAGGCATGAAGAGGCAATGAAGGTCTTTGAGAATGTGATAATACTGAGGCCGGAGGAGTTTCACGGCTACAACGGTTACGCCCAGGCCTTGTTTTCCCTCGGTCGTTACGAGGAGTTCCTCAAGTACAATGAAGCCCTTATCGAGCGCCTTCCGCGGTCCAGGGGTTTTTGGGTGCTTGGCAGGATAGGCGCGCTCAACAAGCTGGGCAGACACGGCGAAGCATTGGAGTCGCTCAATGAAATCGGACCCGGGGGGGTGGCTCCGGTCGATTCTTATATGTACTTCCTTTTTCTTGCTGAGACTCTTACGCTGCTTGAACGCTTCGATGATGCCCTTGACACTCTCAAGAAGGGCATGGATGAGACGAAAGCGGCGGGAGTCGAACAGGGCGAGGGGAGTGAGGAGGGCGGGGAGGGCGAGGAGGGCGAGGGGGGCTGTGTTCGCTGCTTCGTCGGCAACTCGTGGAGAACGCCATATCTCGAACCACTACGCAAGCCGCCGTACCTTGAGAGGTTCGAGGAGATAGTAGGCCCAAAGTCGAAGATCAACCGCAAAAAAGACTGAGCCGTTGCTTTCATAATGTCCCGTTAGAAAGCACGTTGTGGATTTCAGGCAATCTCCGACGGTTCCGAGCGGAGGTTTTTGTGAACACCGTTGTCTAAGTAGTTATGGACACGAGAATGGAAAGCAATATGAAGAGTCGCGAAAACCTGTCGAGCTGCCCGGAAACGGGCACGCTTTTGTCGTATGCGAACTCAAAGCTTTCAGCGCAGGAGAGGCGCATGTTGCAGTTGCACATCGAACACTGCGCGGCGTGTAAGAGCATTGTGGATGAAGAGATGCACCTTGCCCGGCTCCTGGATACCGTCGAGGTTCCAGAATTATCCGAGCATTTTGAACTCAAGCTTCGCCGGAGACTTGCGAGAGCGCGCGGCTCCTCGAGGAGAGCGTTCAGGTTTATCCTCGTTCCCATCGGCGCGGCCCTCGGGCTTTTCGCGCTTGCCGCCGGGGGACTCATCGGCAAGATCTCGTACGACAGGCTTTCAGGTCTCGCTACCGAAAAGGTTTCGAGCGTAGAGGCTCTCGATGTTTTCTCTAACCACCCCCAGGGGTCAATAAGTCGCCTGGTTGCAGATGAGATCGGAGGAGGCCGATGAAACCCAGAGGGTTGATCGTAATCCTCGTCATATCCCTTGCGCTCAATCTCGGCGCTTTGCTTGCCTTTGGATACCTCCTTCTGAGGAAGCAGCCTGCTGCAAGCAGTGAAGAAAATCTAGAGAGCTGCTGCTACGGGCTGAGCAAGGAGGAATTCGAAGAGATTTCCACCCTTGAGAAAAGGATGCTTGAGAGGAACGAACCCCTGAAAGAACAACTGTCGAGAAAAAGGCAGGAGCTGCTTTTGCTGCTCAGGGAACCCGGCCTCGACACGGCGAAAAGAGACACGATCCTGAGGCAGATGGTGGAACTGCAGGTCAGCCTGGAACTTTCCTCGTTTGACTACCTGCGCGAGCTTAAGGCGACCCTTCCTCCCGAAAATCAGGAGAAGTTGATCAAATTAGTGGAGGAGTGTTTTTGCGGAAGCAAGGACTCCTGCGTTTGTCCGTATGAATCTAAGCAAGTTATCAACAATAAGGAGAAATAAAGAATGAAAAGAACAAAACCCCTTTTTGTGGCCCTTGCGATAGTGACAGGGCTTTTGGCATTTGTACCTCTGGCTTACGGTGCGAAAACCTTCACAGCAGGCGCCCAAACGGCGCTCACCGTGGCCGAGGGCTGTGCCGCCGGGTGCGCTTCGATCTGCAAGTGCACTGAAACCGGTGTCTGCAACTGCGAGACGTGCAAGTGCGAGGACTGCTCGTGTGAATCCTGTTCGCCAGCGAATACGGGCATTGCCCTTGCGGCGAAGGATTGCGGCTGCTCCGACTGCAACTGTGAACAAGGCATGTGCGCGGCCAACGGCTGTGAAGATTGCACAGGCCAGACTTGCAAAGGCGAGGCCTGCAAGATGGAGTGTGGCGGCGGCGCCCCCTGTCACTAAGGTCACGCATCAAGGATTGATTTTGAAAGGGACAATCCGGATTTTATCCCCGGGATTGTCCCTTTCATCTATTCCCGGACTTGAGCTTGATGAACATCCCTGAAAAGCTACAATTGATCGTATGACGGATAAGGATACGGGGCTGATCGAGCGGGTAGCCTTGGGTGACGAGGGGGCGTTCGACGAACTGGTGGAAAGATTCAAGAGGAACGTATTTTCCATCATCTACCGCTATCTGGGCTGCTGTCCCGACGCGGAGGACCTGGCGCAGGAGGTTTTCATCAAGGTCTGGCGCAACGCGGGGAGGTTCAGGGGCAAGTCAGCCCTTTCGACATGGATTTACAGGATTACGGCCAATCACTGCCTCAACTACCGCAAGAAACGCGGAAGAACGAGTTTTTCGGAACTCGACGAGCAATTTCCGGCGCCGGGCGAGTGCCATGAAAAGGAGTTCGAGAAGGCAAAGACCGTTCGAATTGTACTCGACGCTCTGGACAGCCTTCCACCCAGGCAACGAATGGCGCTCATACTCTCGAAATTCGAGGATCGCTCGTACAATGAGATAGCCGAGATTCTCGGAACATCCCTTGCCTCGGTTGAAGGTCTCGTATCGCGGGCAAGACAGAATCTCAAGGAAAGACTCAGGCCGCTCAAAGAGAAGGGAGACATATAGCCTACCCCCAAAGAATGCAAACATTCTTTGGGCCCCCTCACTCTCCTCATTGTTTTTCTTTAGGACACCCCCGGTTTTGTTTACAATCCTGCATTGACAACCCTCTAGTTATGGGTAAAGTACGCCCGTGGGAGCTGTATTACTCTTCTTCACCATATTCACGCCGCCCGAGGATTCAATCGTCTATCACGGGGTGGACATGATATCGAGGAGCTTTTCGAGATACTGGGACGATGCCTACGACACGTCAATCTCGGCCTTCCGCACGTCCCAGGGTTCCTACGACATGTTTTACTGGTTCCAGCACCATGAGGGGAAGGTGGAGCTACCGTGTATAGGCTTCTTCAGCTTGCGCTACCTTTACTACGCCGACTTCACGCTCGACCATTCTGTCGAATGGCATCGCCTCGAGCCTACCTTTCGCATTGCCCCTGGATTCTACACCCACATCGTGATCTCGCCTTTCTACAAGAAACGCTACGACGAACTGGGCGTGGGCGCATCGTACAGGCCGTCGAACCGCAACTGGATTTATCTCTACGGCATAATGCAGGGGTTCGATCACAACAACAGCATGCGCCACATCCGGTCCGGACCCAACAAGGACCCTTACAGCTTTCTGCCCTTCAGGTTCGAGCTGGACGCGCGCGGCGAACTTCCATGGCTGCGGGCGCGTGCACATGCGGAGATCGGAACGCACTCGGTACAGTATCTCGATTGGCCCGATTCCACGATCTATGTTTGGCAGCGGGATGCGGACAAAAGCACCGCCTGGGGGAGGCTCGAGTTTAGCCCCGTGAAGGACCTATGGGCGGGCACCAGAATCTCATATTCGCTGGATCGCTCGCAAACGCTCTGGGCAGAAAAGGATTCGGTCATTGCCGATACGGTTCTCGATATCTGGCTCGAACCCTACGTCTCCTGGAGTCCGACCGAAAGGCTCGAACTGCTCTGCCAGCACCGCATATGGCGCTACTACCACGGCATGGACTCGCTCAACTATCAGAGGGACTTCAACGTGTTTTCCGCGACCGCGAGCTGGAAACCCCTGGATTTCCTCGTTCTCGAGGCGGCGTTCCAGCGACAGTGGCGCTACCGCTACATTGACGGAGATTCGATTGCCGAGGTGTGGAACATGCCTCACGGCATAAACCGGATACTCTTCAACGCGGAGTTCCGTTTCAAGTCGGGGGTCATGTTCACGGTCAAGGAAGGCATCAAGGCCGACCAGCTCTTCAAGACTTTCCAGCGTTTCCACGCCCACGCGGACGTGCAGATCTACATACCCCTCGCCTTCATCTCCGACCTGGGGAAAAAGGCAACCTCCGATTCCTTGACACTGCACTGAGTGCCGTTAGACTTCCGACAAGCCGTCGGGAGTGCGGGCCGGGCAGGACGAAAGGAGAAGTATGAAATTCGTTCGTTTTCTTTTTCTCGCGTCAGCGCTGATAGTCATGATTTCTTCCTGCAACGACGACATGTACGTGGGCGTGTTTTATTCCATGGGCTCGCCCTTGCGCTACGACGATTCCGAGGCAACGCGAAGACTCAAGGTTGCCGCTTGCTGTCTCGAGTCAGATGTCGACCCGGACACGAACTTTTCGAGGATGGTCGCAATGATCTCTGTGATCAAGTCGGAACACCCTGACGTGCGGCTCGTGGTCTTCGGCGAGACGGCGCTCGGCTGGTATTACAAGCCGGATGAACCCGAGGCTTACCAGCGCCGTGTGGCACAAACGGTGCCCGGTCCTGCCACCGACTCGGTTGCCGAGCTCTGCAAGGCAAACGATATCTTCGTCGTATTCGGCCTGGCCGAGCTGAGGGGCCAGGACATTTACAACTCCCAGGTGCTCATCAATCCCCAGGGACAGATCGTTGCCGTTCACGCAAAGCACGATCTCATTTACTGGGACCGGCTCTCGGGCTACACGCAGGGCATGGACACGACCGTCGTTCAGATAGACGACATCAAGGCGGGCATGATCGTGTGCGCCGACATCAACAGCCTCTGGGCAGCGAGGAGCATCGGTTCCCAGGACGTGGATGTGGTGATTCACAGCCTTGCGAACGTCGGCGACCTGAACCTCGAGATTGACCCCAACTCCCGCCGGTTCGACGCGTGGGAGATATTCGCTAACCGCTACGGCTGGGAAGGCAGCGGAGAGGAACGTTACTTGTACGGAGGCGAGACCTACGTCGCGGACCCGGTCGGATGCATCAGGGAACGCTCAAGAGGCGAGCAGGGTTACGTTTTCTGCGACCTGGGGGTGTACTGATGAAAAGAGCTTTTATCTGCATCTTAGTGCTTGTTTCTATCCTTGCAGCTAGTGACAGGATCGATGACGACAAGGGGAGCTTCTTTTTGACCACAAACGTCATGGCCCCTGTGGCGCAGATTCCCGGCTATTACACCAAGATAGTCGTGCCCTTCCTCTCGAACTTCGAGTACGGGCTTTCGGTGACAGGCGGATACCTTTTAACGCCAAGCCAGTCGGTTGACGCCAAGCTCGTCCTCGGCTCGTCGGAACAGATAAGCCTTACCCCGCAGCTTCACGCAGGTTACAATTTCTACGTCTTTGATCAGTTCAATCTCACCAACAAGGGACTTTACCTCGGCGCGGATTTGAGGTTTCTGGACAAGTGGAACACCATGACGGGTATCCACTACTTCGACTTGATTCCTTCGACCCGCATGGGGTATCTCCTGGAGGTCGGCAGAGTGCTTATTGACCTGCGTTACGACCAGATGCTCGGCGCACTCTCCTGGACGTCAAAAGATCACACCAGGGCGGCGCTTGGGTTCTTCCTTTCGCCCTTTCCCGAGATTGTGCCCGTCCTCCCCCTCCTATCCCTGAATCTGGGCTGGAAGTTCTAGCGTCGTGGGTAGATAGATAATAGGAAGATATCTCTTAAGATAACCGCGCAGGTATTCTCTTCAAGTCTCTTTTTGATCGGCGGTGAGCAGGTTCCTTCTCCTAAGTGATGTTATAAAATAACTAGGAGATACGACCCTTTCGACCGCAAGTTTCCCCTCCTTCTCATGTCTAAACTACATGATATATGAATCAACAACAATCAGATATGGAGGGTCAATGCCTGATCTTAAGACATTAGACAGGATGGATGAGGCAGCCCTGAAGAAGCTTCGCAAGCTTGGGATAAAGAACACCGAGGCACTTCTGGAAAGAGGTACCATGCCGGCAGACCGCAGGGAGATAGCTCGCGAAATCGGTGTCAGTGAATCTCTTGTCAACGATTGGGTTATTTATTCTAACTTCTTTCTCATCAAGGGTCTCAACAGCGGATACGTACACATGCTTATGGTCTCGGGGGTGTGTTCGCTTATAGAGCTCAGTAAATACGATCCGTGCGATCTTCTGGAGGGGCTTGCTTCACTAAAGAATGGGAAAAGAAACGGTTTAAAACTTCCTACCCTCGGCCAGGTAACGGATTGGATCAACCAGGCCAGGGATTTACCGTGGAAAATAGTATATGATGGGATGTACTGCTTTGGTTAATAGCTTTTCAAAGTTGACATGGGCTGTTATGTGTGTACATTTATCTATTAGTACTCTTTCAGGAAAAAGAATTCGAGTTACAGAAGAGTCTACAAGACTCGGAGGCAGGAAATGAAGTGCGTAAATGCAAACAAATTGTCGGCTTTCCTTGACGGCGAGCTTCGAGACGAGGAAAGGACTCTCATCCGGAGGCATCTGGACGAGTGCCCCCTGTGCCGTAAACGGGCAGACGAGTACAAAATGGTCTGGGGGATACTCGACTCAATGGAGAGCCTTGAGCCTGTTCCTTCTCTTGTGGCCAGGGTGAGCGAAGTTGCACAGGCGGAGCAAAAGAAAGAACGCTGGGAGCATATCTTCGTTCCATTGATCACATCGGCTGCTGCCGTAATATCCTTGTTCGTCGGCAGCTTCCTGGGCAGAGCCTTGTATGCGGAATTCTCGGATAGTTCCACAACCGTGGCTTCCTCATCCGAAGGGCAAATGGTCTCTTCGTCATACGGAGCCTACCCTGCCGCGCAAGGTGTTGAGTTTTACAACAACCAGGAAGGGGGTTATTGATGAAATCTAGAGGGCTTCTCATAGCCCTGATAATTTCGCTTGGGGTCAATCTAGGAGCCATAGGGACTTTTGCCTACTATTACATAACGAAGAACAATCCGAAGCTCATGTGGAAGAACTGGCAAAAGAAGGATGATGAGACATGGAAGAATCTTGGGGATAAGCTATCTATTTCCAAGGAGTTGACCGATTCGCTTCACAATCAATTCCGGGCGGGGTTCGAAAAAACCAAGGCCGACATGCCTAAATCCAAACCTGTCAGGGAGGCCCTTGTTGATCTCATGAAACAACCCGAGTTCGATTCCGTAAAACTCTTGGAACTCCTCGAACAGGAAAAACAGCTCCAGGCGGAGACAGGTTATAAGCTTTATTCCAATCTTCACCAAATGAGTCTTATGCTGCCTGCTGAAAAGAGGGGTGAGTTTATAGAAGCTTTCAGATTTTCCATCATGTTTTACGGCAGCCCATGGTACGTCTTTGTGAAATCGAAAGACGATCGTCACAATTCTCCTCGGTCCCCGGGAAAAATAAATGACAAATGATTTCTGAGGGGATTATATCCCAAAAAGAATAGAAGACTCCGATTCGGACCTCATTAGAAAGGTTGCGAAAGGTGACGAGGAAGCTTTCAGGGAGTTGGTGCGTGCATACGAGCGCAAGGTGCTATCGACGACATATCGTTATGTTGGCGACCCGACGGCGGCACGGGACCTTACCCAGGAAATCTTCGTTAAGGTTTGGCTTCGGGCACCGAGCTTCAAACACGAGGCGCTCTTTTCAACATGGCTTTACAGGATTGTCGTCAATCACTGTATCAACTTCCAGTTAACCCGGAAGAAGAGGCAAATGGAGTCCCTGAACGAAAACGTCCCTGGAGATGGGATACTTGCGGACAAGTTCGATGAGGAAAAAAGAGCAAGACATCTAAGAGAAGCGGTGGCAAAGCTCCCTGAACGCCAGCGCATGGCGCTCATTCTCGCCAAATTTGAGGGAAAGTCGTACGTGGAGATTGCAGGTTTGATGCGCGTGTCCGTTTCCTCGGTCGAATCCCTTCTCTTTCGGGCAAGGGAGGGTCTGCGAAAAATGCTCCTGCCGTTGAAGGAGAAGGGCGAGATATAGCCTGTTGCCCCGGGCATCCGTTGGGCATAAATCCAGAAAGCTCAATACGTCCCCCTCTCCTAAAGGCGTTAGTGTTCAATGTGGTTAGATGATGAAGGCCGGCGTTTGCCGGCCTTCATTTTTCTGATTAAATCCGCACACGAGAAAGACCTTAGGGACGGAAACCCATCCCGTTGGTCAGATCGAGGAGGTGTGTCACTTCCTTTGATACGATGCAGATGAAGGAAGTGCCCATTGGGTACGGGTGTTACGGGTTCTTGAGGTATTCTTCTATGGCCTCGAGTTCCTTCTTGAGCTGGTCCCTGTAGCTTTCCAGATGCTCGCGCCTCTCCTCTTTGGTGTAGAAGCGGCGGAACCCGAAACCCATGTGTCCGCTGCAGCAGCCGGCAGCCGGTGTGCAGCACGCTTCCCCGGTCATTTGATGCTTATTCATTGTAAACCTCCTTAAAAGGTTTGTTATGTGTTTATTGATCCGTCAGATCTGCGGGCAATTTCACGTTCAATTCCTGTGTTTGAGTATTTAACTTATCAAGCAATTGCTTAATAGTTTTCATAAAAAAATTACTCACCCTCGAGTTCCTTTATCCTTGCTTCGATCTCGGCGAGCTTGTGCCTGAGTGCCTCGGCATGCCTCTTGAGATGCTCGAGCTCCGACCCCTCGCTCTCCTCGCCCGTCCCCCCGCCGGGGGCCTCGCCCGATTCCCCGCCGCATCTTACCTCGATGACCTTGCAGCCGCATGAGCAGACATTGGTCAGCGCGTCCCTGCAGTGCTCCATGGCTACCTCGTCGATCTCGTAGGGCAGCCAGTAACCCTTGCGTTCGCAGTGCACGAGTCCGGCGTACCGAAGAACCTTGAGATGCTGGGAGACGGCTGAAGGTGTTATGTTAAGGGTGGCGGCAAGTTCCTTTACCCCTTGGGGGCCTTTCTCCTTAAGGATCTCGATGATGCGGATCCGAGTCTCTACGCTTAAAGCCTTGAAAAGTTCTACTTGTTTTGTCTCATCCATTATTTAATCCAATTAAGTATCTGCTTAATTATAATCGCCCGGGATGAATTGTCAAGCCCGGACATGAAGCTTCTTGTCTTGTCGGAAGGAGTAAGAGGGACGATGTCAGTTAACGACATGTCTCCTGCAAACCTTTTATGCCGGCTTCTCGTCTTAAAAAAAAGAGGGTTCCTTAAGAAGCCAAAAAACAAAAAACGTCTAAACCTAAGGAGAATGATGATTAGATTTGTCATTCCGGCAATACTGGTTTTATTGGCGGTGAAACCTCTGGCTGCCAACCCTGCCGACGGCTTCTGGGAAGCTATTCGCAATCTTGAGACACCCCAAGAAATAGGCCTCGATGCGGAACATATGGGCTTTGCGCGGGCCGTCAGCATCATGGCGGCAGGCGATTTCGCCAGGGCGGAGTCGCTTTTTACAACGTTGCAGGACGCGTCCGATTCCCTGGTGGCCCAGAAATCGCAAGCTCTGCTCCACGATATATGGTTATACCGCTCACAGTGGGGCAAGCTCAAGGAGGATACGGATGAAGGCATTGAGGAGGGCTCAGATGAGGGTAGTGAGGAGGGTCCCGGGTTATATGATGTGTACGCCGAATTGCCGCCGCCGGTATTCACCTTTCCCCAGTCACCCCGGACCATCCCCCTGGAGCGAAGTGTCTCCGGCTCACCCGTGGTCGAGGTCACGGTAAACGGGAAGAAACACAAGTTCTGGCTCGATACCGGGGCCCAGGGTACGGTTATCTCCTCGAACACCGCCCAGGACTGTTCGGTCACACCCTTGATCGAAAGCGGGGTCAAAGCGATAGGTGCAACCTCCCAGACCGTGCCAGTATCGCCCGCGGCGCTCGATTCGCTCGTAATCGCGGGGATCAAGATCACGAATCAGCCCGTCTCCATAATGGATTCGAGGAACCTGACGCTTATGGGCGGGCAAATCGTTATCGAGGGTATCATCGGCTGGGATATCCTCAAACACCTTGTCTTCGAGATGGATTCAGGCGGCATAACGTTTTCCGAACCTGCGATCGCAGAGGGACGGGAAAGAAATCTCGTCTGGTTCACCTTGCCCTTGGTGAGATGCCAATACGATTCCGGGACACCGGTCTACTTTATTCTGGATACGGGTGCGAGCAGAACCAACTTGTTCGAAAGCGCACTCGACAGACTGAAGATAAAGGACTTCCGTACCGACAGCCTTACGGTCGGCGCGGTGGGCGGAACTCAGAAGATATCGGTCAAGATCATACCCGGCATCCGGCTGACGCTCGACGGAACCGAATTTGCATTCAAAGACGTGAAAACCATGCCCGAATTGAGCTGCAAGAGAACTTTTGTGGATGCTGTCGGAATTTTGGGAACTGACGCGTTCCTGGCCGGTCACCGCATCAAGGTCGATATGACCAACGGCGTATTTGAAGTTAAGTAGCCCGAGGATTGAGAAACAGCCCTGGCCTCATACGGCATCCATTCGGCAAACCGGGATGGTGGATTGTCAAGTTCAGATTCTGTGCTCCTGATGTGTTCTTGTTAAGGGAAGCCGCAGCGAATGGATTGTGATGGTGAGTTCGACAATGCCTGAATAACAAACCCCTGCGAACTCTTTTTGCCGGGAAAGAATAAGGAGAATAAGGCAGCCTCCAGGGGAGGCTGCCTTTCCAATTCTAGTGGAGCGTGAGCGAACCAGAGGACTGGACGAATCCTTTGAACAAGCCCTCATCTCACTCTGTACGAAAATGTGTGTTATTTCCCAATGATTAAAGATGCTTATGGCCCCCCCCGGGGTGTGTTACGGGGTGTTACGGGGTGTTACGGGGGGGGCTCAAAGAAAACGCCTTGCGTTTTCTTTGGGCTTACTTTATCAGTGCGCTCGCGATGACTGTGCGCTGAATCTGATTCGTGCCTTCGTATATCTGCAGTATCTTCGCGTCGCGCATGAACTTCTCGACCGGATACTCCTTCATGTAGCCGTAGCCGCCCATAATCTGCACTGCATCGGTCGTGACCTGCATTGCGATGTCGGATGCAAACATCTTGGCCATCGCCGACTCCTTCGCCGTGTCCTTGGCGCCGGCGTCGATCATTCTTGCCGTCGCGTAGACCAGCGCGCGCGCGGCCTCGACCTGGGTGGCCATGTCGGCGAGCATGAACTGGAGTCCCTGGAACTGCGTGATTGGCTTGCCGAACTGTTTGCGCTCCTTGGCGTATTCTAGAGCCTCGTCGAGTGCACCCTGGGCGGTGCCGACAGCCTGCGCGGCCACGCCCGGCCTCGTACGGTCGAACGTCCGCATGGCGGTGATGAATCCGGTTCCGCGTTTGCCGAGAAGGTTCTCCTTGGGCACCTTGCAGTCATTGAAGATGAGCTGGGTGGTCTTGGAGGAACGGATGCCCATCTTGTTCTCCTCCTTGCCGAAATCGAAACCGGGAGTGCCCTTCTCGACGACGATGATGGATGCGCCTCTTGCGCCCTTGCCGGGATCGGTCATGACGACCACCGAGTAGATGTCGGCCACCTCGCCGTTCGTGATGAACTGCTTTGTGCCGTTGATGATGTAGCCGTCCTCGACTTCCTTCGCCGTAGTCTTGATGGAGCCCGCGTCAGAGCCGGCGTCGGCCTCTGTGAGAGCGAAAGCGGCAAAGGCTTTACCGTCCGCGATACGGGGAAGAAACTTCTTTCTCTGCTCCTCCGAACCCACGATAAGGATGGGCATTGCGGCCAGTCCGTTCGCGCCGTAGGTTGTTCCCACGCCCGGGCAGACCCTGCATATCTCTTCGGTCACCAGGCACATCTCGGTAATACCGCCGCCCATACCGCCGTAGGCCTCGGGGATGAAAACCCGCAGAAGGTCGGCGCGTGCAAGCTCCTTCATGATTTCGTGAGGGAATTCGCCCTTCTCATCCAGTTCGGCGCGCACCGGCTTGATCTTTTTTAACGCTATCTCGCGAGCGGTCTCGCGAATCATCTTCTGCTCTTCGGTAAAGAAATAGTCCATCAAAAACTCCTTTGGTTCGCTCAATTCATTTGACACACTGAATCCCCCCCATTATGGATTATACGGAATATAAGGAGATTTCAAGCCCTGTCGAGGGTACTATGTTTACTTTTTCTTCTGAAATTACGGAATGGTTGCCAAGGGCTTACCCTTTTCACCAAAAAAACCTATGGCCGGAGTGCCTCCGTCAATCACGATGCCCGGTCCTGATACCGTGTTGTTTACATATATCTGCGGGAGACCGTCACCGTAGACGTGCAAGGCAATGCGCATATTATCCTGCGAGTCGAATAACTGCAGGGCGGTCATTCCTTCGTATGTGCCTAAGCGGGCGCGCTGGCTCCCATTGTCGTCCACGAGCACAAACTCTCTGGCGGTTACAACATCCGCAGACCGGTTTGAAGCCAAACCCACGAGCAAGAGTATAGCGAATGCTGACAACCCGAGGATTGTTCCCAGCCTCCATAATCTCATCTGGTTCTCGAGCCTGGTCATCCGAACCTCAAGAGGATTATTCATTTTACCTCCTGAATTTGATCTCTGGAAATTATTTCATGTTTTTAGTATTCGATACCCCTCCTTGCTTTCACACCTCGAATGAAATAGTGCTTGACCTCTCCCATCTCGGTAACGAGGTCGGCTGCCTCTATAAGTTCCTTAGGTGCGTTCCTTCCGGTGCAAACGACCTCGAGCCCGTGCGGTCTCTCAACTATCCTCGTCATTACCTCGGCACTATCGAGAAGCCCGAGCGAGAGCGCCACATTAATCTCATCCAGAATCAGCACGTCTACATAACTCTCGCCGGAAAGATAGGTTACAGCCTCCTCCCAGCCTTTCTTTGCTTCTTCAATGTGTGGGGTGATGTCGCAATCAGGATAAAAAAATTCCTTGCTTCCGAAGTTGGAACACATAACTCCTGCATTTCTCAGCGCTTGTACTTCGCCGGATTCTTCCGGCTTCATGAACTGGATGAATGCGACCTTAAGTCCAGCTGATGCGGCTCTTACGGCCAGGCCGACCGCGGCCGTGGTCTTGCCCTTGCCCGGGCCGGTATAGACCTGCAGCAGGCCTAAGCTGTCGTTTTCCACAGGTTAAGCATACTCCGCTATCGCGCGCTGTCAAGAGGGAGCTACCCCATAAAAATACGGAGTATTTTTATGGGGACCCCGCTTAATCATTAGTAAAACTTGCACTTAGGTGTTTCTTATGGTCTTCGGATCGTATGGGTAAAAAAAGTGGGACAAAAGATGGTCAAAAGATGGACAAAACCGGCTTTTTGAGGTAAAAAAGGGGAGAAATCGGGGTGAACCGCCCCCTTGTGACGGGGGAGTCTGGAAGCAGGATGTATTGATGTATTAAAGAAAGGATATCTCTTGACAAACTTTTTCTTTTGATTATACTTTTACCGTTCTGAGGAAATGAACAGGTTGGATAATACGAGGAGGCAACAATGCCAGAAAATTCACTTGAAAGACTCGATATAAAGCGGATACTTGACGGTCTTCAAGATCTTGTTTATGTAACAAATTGTAACGGGATAATAGTAGATGCCAACGAGGCATTTGCTAGACTATTCCACTACAAGTCAAAGGATGAAATAAAAGGAAAACCGATCAGAGAGTTTTACGTTGAACCGGAGCATCGTTCCTTGTTTGAGAAAACCTTACAAGAAAGGGGAGGTAGAGTAGTAAATTATTTCGTTTATGTAAAACGGGTATTAGATACCCCTCCAACTAATTTTTTTCTTTCAGTCGACAGTAATTGGATTGATGGGGAGAAAAAAAAGGGAATAGAAGGTACTGGAAGAGACGTTTCAGATCTTGTTCATTTTCTTGGTGTATTCTTCCAGCTTAATGAAGAAGGACAGATAATTTTCTGCTCACCATCTTTTTCAACACTTTTTGGTTCAGCTGATCCGGTGGATTTAATAGGTAAAAAAATTGATGTTGTGATACCTTTTGATGATATAAGAAGATGTGCTGATCTTGAAGATCATTGCACGTTAAAAAGGGATTCACAGATTCTTAGGGCGAGTGTAAATAAAATTAGACATGATATACTAGGAAAAGAAGAAATCGTTGGGTATCAAGGGACTTTTGAAGATATTACAGAAGCTGAAAAAGCACGAAGAGATATTGAGGAATCTCATCGCATACAAGAGTTTTTAGTGGATCAGAGCCAAGATGGGGTGTACCTTATCCAAGGAGAGTTTTTTAAAATGGTGAATCCAAGTTTTTGTTCTCTATCGGAGTATTCCGAGGATGAATTGTTGAATTATAAATATATTAATTTAGTCGGATCCGAACATCAAACGCTTGTCAAATCTAATGTAGAAAAGAAATTACGCGGTGAAACCATAGAGCCTTACGAATTCATGCTGATAACTCGTACGGGAAGAGAGAGAGTTGTAAGGGCTTTCTCGGGATATTGCAAGGTAAACGGTATAGATTCTGTATATGGCTATATAAGAGACATCGGTTCTGAAATTAATCTGAGTCGAGAAATAGAAAAGCGTACCGAAGAGAAAATTGAATTGTTAGATACAGCCGTCCATGAAATGGAAGGTCCTACGAATGCAATCCGGCTCAAGGCGGAAAGAATAAAAATTGGAATTCAACAGAATAAAATATCTTTTGAAAGAATGAACCAAAAACTTGATGATATTGATCAGCTTTGCCAATTTCTGCTCATGCTTCAGGCAAATATAAACTATTCAGGTGTTGATAGCATAGGGGGAATGGAAGAGAAGGATTTCTATCTCCTTAAAAGTGAACTTGTTGAACAGGCAGCTTACTATACCTTACCTGCGATAAGGAATCGAGGTTTTCCTTACACTTCTATAGAGTTGAGTTTATCCGGTGCTCCTTCTTACATAGAGGTAAACAAGTATCATTTTTTGCAGATTTTCTTTAACTTGTTTGGTAACGCTATTAAGTACGCAAAACCAAATCCTCGTGAGTTTAAAGTAACGGTCAATTCCGACTATTCAATTACGGATGGATTGAAACTACTAATAAATGACTGGGGTATTGGATTGGAGCCTAAAGACGGAGAAAGAATTTTTGATAAAGGTGAACGCGGGAAAAACTCTCAACATATATCAGGTAAAGGTTTGGGGCTTTGGGTTGTAAAGCGTATTCTTGGTGCCTATAATGGTAAAATTAAGGTAAAGAATTTCAAAAATCCGACAACCTTTGAAATGATGTTACCTAGTAGGTTACTTTTTCTAAAAAGACCCAAGGAGGATGCATGATCCTTTTTGTTGACGATGAAAAGATGTATAGTGAAAGTTATGTAGAGGCTCTTGAAGAAGCGGGTTACGAAATACGCTTTGAACTTCTAATCGACGAAGGGCTTAATTTTTTTAAGGATAACATCTCTAAATTAGACTTAGTCATTTTGGATGTAATGTTTTCTATTACAGGTAAACTCCCCCCCGAAATCGATCGAACGAAGATAAAGAGAGGATTAAGGGCGGGTAGGGAAATTCTTAGAGCCATGAACGAGATCCCCGGAGGTAAAGAAATCCCTAAAATTTTTCTCACCAACATACTTGATGAAGAATTCCATAAAGCCTTTCGAAATTCTTCTGAAGTAAAGGCTTGCCTAAGAAAAAGGGATATTTCAACGATTAAGCTTGTAGAAATAGTCACCAAGATTCTAAGGAAATAGGTTTCTTATGGATGATATGCCAGATATAATTTCTATATCTCTTGGAGGTGTTGGTGTAGGTTTAAGCGCGCTATCGTTACTGAATTCTCTAGCTACCAATAGAAGATGGGCAGAAATCTCACTACTCGTTGAGAATGCATTAATCGCTAATGAGCGTAGTTTTAGAGTACTCGATAATTTCGTTCATCGGAGTGGTTTGTCCACTTCTCTAATTGAACACTTTACAACCATTATAATGGAAAATCGTACGAATAAGGAACGGGATTTAAGAAGGATTGCACTCTTTGTCCGCAATCGAGATCAAGTCCATCGGGCATTGATGTGGTTTGGTTCTTACGCAATACCAGAAGATCAAGTACTTATCAGGCATGCCGTAGAATTACTTTGTATTCCTCAGTGGTGGAAGGACAACTTTATTTTAGCTAGAGTAATTTTAAACAAGAAGTTAGATACTTAAAAACATTATCCCTAGATGAATTTTTTCACAATTGTCCGAACCTTAATCTACCAGAAATATTGTTGAATATCCTCCTCCTCCTTGCTGTATCTTGACAAACGGGAAAACTCTCCTATCATCTAATCTCACAGTGTAAGGAGGAAAATTGGTAGCACTGATAATTATCGGAATCGTATTAGTAATACTCATTTTCGTTGCCATAGGCATTTACAACGGGCTCGTTGTCAAGCGCAACCGCACCCGCAACGCCTGGCATCAGATTGACGTGCAGCTTCGCAGGCGTTACGACCTTATCCCCAACCTCGTGGAGACGGTCAAGGGCTACGCCGCGCACGAGCGTCAGACGCTCGAGAGCGTGATAGCCGCCCGCAACATGGGCGTGAACGCGAAGACAGTCGGCGAGGCCGCGAAGGCCAACAACATGATCTCGGACACCCTCAAGTCGCTCTTTGCGGTCGCCGAGGCGTACCCGAATCTCAAGGCGAACGAGAACTTCATGGCGCTGCAGGAAGAGCTGCGCACGACCGAAGAAAAGATTGCGTTCGCGCGTCAGTTCTACAACGACACCGTCATGGACTACAACAACGCGCGCGAGAAGTTCCCGGGCAACATCTTTGCCGGAATGTTCGGCTTCCAGGCCTTCGAGTACTGGGAGATTCCCGAAGAAGAGAAGGCGGCGCGCGAGCCGGTCAAAGTCAGCTTTACTCAGCCTCAATAGATAGCCACTCTACCTTTGACGTCGGTAAAGAGTCTGCCCTGTCGTGGATGTTTGAAATCTCACCACCCGACTGTAAGCCAAGGAGGATAGGATGGCCCGCCAGAACCTCTACTCGTTAATCGCAGGAAACAAGTGGAAGACGTTCGGATTCGTCTTCCTTTTCTCCATTATCATCATCATCATCGGGCTCGTGGTGGGCTGGTGGTTTCAGTGGGGCATTGGTGCCTGGTCTCTCTTCGGACTCGGTCTCATAGGCTACAACCTCATATTCTACTTCGCATCCAAGAAGATAGCGCTTCTTGCGAACGGAGCGAAGCGGGCGGACCCCGAGCAGTACAAGAAGCTCTACAACGTCGTTGAAGAAATGGCCATTGCTTCCGGCCAGCCCATGCCCGAGGTCTACATCGTTGACGATTCGTCCCCCAACGCCTTCGCCACGGGCCGCAACCCCAAAAACGCCGCGATTGCGGTCACAACCGGACTCTACGAGATGCTTGACCGCGCCGAGCTGCAGGGCGTCATCGCGCACGAGATGAGCCACATAAAGAACTACGACATCCTTCTCATGACCGTGATAGCGATAATGGTGGGCTTCATCGTGCTCGCGCGCGACGTGTTCTGGCGCTGGGGATTCGTGTTCGGCGGCAGGGGCCGCCGCTCCTCCGGAGGCAAGGGAGGCGGTTACGCCATGCTCATCCTGCTCGTGGTCGGTATCGTTCTCGCCATAGTCGCGCCCATACTGGTCGCCCTCATCAGGGCCGCCATCTCCCGGCAGCGCGAGTACCTTGCCGACGCATCGGGTGCCATGATGACGCGCAACCCGGAGGGACTTGCCAGCGCACTCGAGAAAATCGGCGGTGTTTATCAGAAAGTGCATCGCTCATCGAGCGCGACCGCCCACCTCTTCATCGCCTCGCCCGCGTGCAAGGACAGGCTGAACCCCGCTAAACCTCAACGCCAGATCAAAGCCGGCGCGTTCGACACCCACCCGCCCATTCCCCTGCGGGTCGAGCGGCTGCGGCAGCTCGAGCTCGACGGCGAGTACGCGCAGCAGTTTGCGTGGGCAACAGCCCAGCCCCAAACGACCGCAGGGCGTTCGTTTGGGGGCCCCACTCTCAACCCCGTTAAGTCGCAGAGCGACTTTACGGGGACCCCCTCCCCCTCATCATCGTCGTCTACAGGGATAGCTCCTTCGACTCCCGCCGCACCAGCTCAACCTCAATCCCCACAACATGGCTCCGAGCCCTCCTCTTCCGAGCCTCCCTCCTCCCCCTCCGCGAATCAGCCGCCTGCCGCTCCCTCAACAAACGAGCCGCCATCGCCTTCCTCCAAAAAAGAGGGCGACTGGCTGGACGACTATCTCAAGAAGGGGTAGACGTCTCTGTAACTCACATATAATTGTCGCTTAAGATTTTTATCTGATTCGATCTACGTGCCGCAGATGGCCTCAGGAAGGGGGAGGAGGGCTGAGGAGGGCGGTTAATCTTCTATGCCGGGGTACCAGATCTTGCTCGGATGTATGGGATAACGCGACCAGTCGGGATGGGGTTCGTCCATCCACACCCAGTGCGCTTCCAGCCAGCGCCACCATTCCGATGATGGGCCCAAAAACTGGGGTTTTGTCTTGCATCTGGCTTCTATCCTGAAAAGAACGCCCTTGCGCTCGAAAAAGACACAGGTTTGGTAAAGCATATAAAAGCTGTTTTCAGTATAATAAAAAGGGATATTTTGACTATAAACCCTCGCAAAACAGTCCTTGAATGAGGCTGCAAATGCCGTATCCCACTTGGCGTCCTGCGAGAATCTGAACCATTCGCCAGGTGTATGTTTGACGGGCGAGCTGTCAGCATCTAATGGAAGTAAAAACCAACTGACGCCTATACCCCCATCAGGCATAAATTCATCAGGAGGTACATAATCTACAAGATATCCAATTCCCCCAGTATCACAGTTTCCAACAATCGCCCCAGGTACAATAAACGAGGAAACCTTGAAGTAGTCGTGGATTTCCATATCCTCCGGGTGAAAGATACCGAGCGTATCTGAATCTCTGATCCAGAACGGGCGAGAGTGCATGAAATCATAGAGCTTCTGATAACCAGGATCAGGTTCAAGCTCTTCCGAGGCAAAAACAGGATAAAACCTGCATCCCTCGTGGAACCCCTTCGCTAAGGCCTTCGGCGGCGGCTTGCAGCCCGAGGCAAGTAAAAGCATGAGCACAACAAGGTAACCGCATGTTTTCTTCACGCGTAATGTTAACAAAAACTTTCAGTTTGTCAAGTCACTTTGCCCATTTCTTGCACAAATCGGGGCAAAAGAACCGCATCGCCTCCCAGGTGGCAGGGCCGCAGATGGCCTCGCCCTTTTCTTCCGAAAGCCCGGCAAGAACTTTCTTTTCCCTTGGAGTCCAGAGTTCATCGTTCTTCCAGTCGTTCGGATCGGTTGTATAGAGCCTGCGATAGTAGTGCTTGGTGCTGTCCTTGTCGTTGAGGTTTTTGATCGCATGGTCCTGAAAGTACCTTAAGAGCCGGTGAACGGTGTCGTAGTCAAAGACGCCCCACTTTGGTTCGGGGTCGGGACCTCCGCGCCAACCCCACAGTATGCGCTGCATCTTCTCGACCCAGCCGGGGGTGTTGCGCCATAGCGAGCTGAAAGTTTTTGTGTCGCGGGAAGCGAAATGAAGCTCCGGCGTCTCGAGCCTTGTTTCGCGCACTATAGCCATCCTGCGCTGGCACTTGAGGAAGTCCACGCCCGGCCACACGGTCACAGGGATATTGGTCAGATACCCTGAAGGTCCGCCGTGCATGTATGCCGTGAGCATGAAAAGGCTGTAACGGTCGGAGGACCCGCCCTGGATGTTGATGCAGCCGGTTGAACCTCCGCCGACTATCGAAGCGTTGCCTTGATGGAGGTTTGTGTATTCGAGGTTTTCGTAGACATTATTTTCGTTGTACCCACGTTGCTCTGCTGGTTTTCTCCAACCGTAGGTTTCCCTATTTGGTAAATTGGGATCACTACTCTTAATTGTACATGGAACAAGTGCATGATATTCAGATTTATGCATTCCTCTCTTATAGATATGCTGGCCAAAGCCTATTTGCGCGGTGCCTTCTTCGTGACCGGAGTCAGAGCCGGGGTTGACGGTTGCAGGAAAGACGTGCACGTGGTCGCCTGGCGTAAGAAAGTTTTTCTCCCATTTTTTAATCACCTCGTCGGTAACCCCGAGCGCAGGGTCTGCAATCACCGGTCCGGCAAGGGTCATGTCCTTGAGCCCTTCCCTTTCCGCAAAGCCTTCTACCCCTTTTTCATACTCTTTTGAGAGGTCGTAAGGCATTCTGTAGCGCAGGATAACGGCGTCGTCGAACTGGCCGAACTTGTTCTCTACGAGCTTTAAATTGGCGGTTCCGTTCTGGAGATAGCCTTCGGCATCTGCTGCTCTTACGCCTTGAAGCGCAAGGATGTTGATATAATAATTGTCGGTCGAATAGTACGCTCCGATGTAGTTCATGAAGCCGTCAAAATAGTTCGCGGTTACTGTGCCCTCGTAGCCGAACCACAGGCCGTATACGCTGGGATCGAGCTGGTTGTCGCCCAGGATGTTCTTGTCATTATTTTCTGCCATGAGGAGATTATCCGCGGATTCCTGACGCGAACCATAGAAACGGGACTGACCATTATTTAGTATAATTCTGTGTGAATGTGCAGGATTAGCTCGGGGTAAATGCGGGTTAATCTTCGCTGGAGCGGTAGCGAACCCGGTCCCTTGATATCGGGTATCTTGACCAGTCGGGATGGGGCTCGTCCATCCACACCCAATGTGCTTCGAGCCAGCGCCACCAGTCCGATGATGGTCCAAGAAACTGAAGTTTGGTCTCGCAAACGGCCGTTATGCGGTAAAGAACCTTCTTGCGCTCGAAAAAGACATAAGTGTAATACTGGAGCCAGAACTCGTTCTGGGCATAAATCATATGCTTGTATTCGCAGAAGACCTTTGCCCGGCGGCCCCTGAAAGTGGCATCGAATGAAGTATCCCAATGGGGGTTGCGACAGGGTTGGAACCAGTACTCTAGGGGTTGTTTAACGGGCTTACCGGAAGTATCCGAAGTCAGCCGATACCAGAGAATTTCAATATACCCATCAGGCATGAATTCCCCGGAAGGTACGTAATCAACCCTATATGAAATTTGGCCCCTCATCGAATCACCCGCGATATCGGAAGGCACAATAAATGGCGCTACATCGAAGTAGTTGTTGATATCCATGTCTATGGGATGTACAAGTGGCAATGTGTCCGAGTCCTTAATCCAGAAGGATCTTGAATGCATAAACTCGCGGAGTTTCTCATAGTCTGGCCAAAGCTGTAAATCCTTCTCCGAGAACTCAGGCAGAATCTTTCTTCTGATCGTGGAGCCTTCCTTGGGAGTGTTCATGTTCTGAGCGGCTTCCTTCTTGCATCCGGCAGTAAGAACGACCAGAATCACAACTATACATTTGATTACTTTCCCCATAAGGGAGATTATAAACAATTTTCGCTTTTGTCAAGAGCGGGCGGGCGGCTTGCTCGTGAAGCGACAGGGCGTCGTCCAAATCCTTACCATTGACTTGACCCCACAGGGCGTTATACTCCCAAAAATTTTTTTAAAAAAACACGACCCTCTATGAAAGGAGGTAGTAATTGGAGAAGATACTCCTTACTTCTGAGTCGGTGACCGAAGGGCACCCCGACAAGGTTTGCGATCAGATTTCAGATTCCGTGCTCGACGCAGTTCTTGCGGAAGACCCCAAGGGACGCGTCGCGTGCGAGACTTTCATCACGGTCGGCCTCGTCATCGTGGGCGGCGAAATTACCACCACCTGCTATGTTGATCTTGCGCCGATGGTGCGCGATCTTTTAGCCGACATAGGCTACACCAATCACAAGTACGGCTTCGACGGCGCTACCTGCGCGATCCTCAATGCAATCGGCCGCCAGTCGCCCGACATAGCCCAGGGTGTCGATGTGGGCGGCGCAGGCGACCAGGGTCTCATGATAGGCTACGCCTGCAAGGAGACGCCGGAGCTCATGCCTCTTCCCATCATGCTCTCGCACAAGCTTACCCGCCGTCTTGCAGAGGTCCGCAAGCAAGGCATCCTCGCTTACCTGGGCCCGGACGGCAAGTCGCAGGTCACGGTCGAATACGTCGACGGCAAGCCGAGCCGCATCGTGAACGTGGTCATCAGTTCCCAGCACACCGAGGAGATTCTCGACTCGTCCGGCCATCACATCACACAGGAAGCGCGCCATGAGATAATCGAACACGTGGCCAAGCCCGTGCTTCCCAAGGAGATGATCGACGAGAACATTCGTTTCTACGTGAACCCGACAGGCAAATTCGTGATAGGCGGTCCGCAGTCCGACACCGGCATGACCGGCCGCAAGATAATCGTGGACACCTACGGCGGCCTGGCCGCGCACGGCGGCGGAGCGTTCTCGGGCAAGGATCCCTCGAAGGTCGACCGCTCGGCCACATACTTCGCCCGCTACATCGCGAAGAACGTCGTGGCAGCCGACCTTGCCGATCGCATCCAGGTCAACCTCGCGTACGTGATAGGCGAGCCCGACCCCGCGGCTGTATCCATCGAGACTCACGGTACGTCCAAGATAGACGAAGCCAAGCTCCTCGAGATAATCAAGGCCGAGTTCGACTTCCGGCCGCGCGCGATAATCGAGAGGCTCAACCTCCTGAGACCAATATACCGCAAGACCGCATCGTACGGTCATTTCGGCCGCACCGAGGAAGAGTTCACATGGGAGCGCCTGGACGCGGTGGATTCACTCCGCAAACGCGCCGGCGTCTGAAAAGGAGATTCATGCAATACGACGTTAAAGATTTAAAGCTTGCCGCTCAGGGCAAACTCAAGATTGAATGGGCAGGACGATTCATGCCCGTGCTCAAATTGATCCGCGAACGCTTCGAGAAGGAAAAGCCCCTCAAGGGCAAGCGGCTTGCCGCGTGCCTTCACGTCACCACCGAGACCGCCAACCTCATGCTGGTCCTCAAGGCGGGCGGCGCCCAGATACGCCTGTGCGCCTCGAACCCCCTCTCCACCCAGGACGACACCGCGGCCTCGCTCGTCAAGGACTACGGCATAGAGACCTTTGCCATCCGCGGGGTCAACAATAAGGACTACTACAAGCACATCAACGCCGCACTCGACCTCAAGCCTCACCTGACCATGGACGACGGCGCCGACCTGGTATCCACCCTTCACTCCAAGCGCAAGGAACTCCTCAAGAATATCGTTGGCGGAACTGAGGAGACGACCACGGGTGTCATTCGTCTTCGTGCTATGGCCAAGGAGGGGGCGCTCCAGTACCCCATCATCGCCGTGAACGACTCCGAGACCAAGTACCTCTTCGATAACCGCTACGGCACAGGCCAGTCCACGCTCGACGGCATCATCCGCGCGACCAACTTCCTCATCGCGGGTTCCACCGTCGTGGTCGCCGGCTACGGCTGGTGCGGCAAGGGCGTCGCCATGCGCGCAAAAGGCCTGGGCGCAAAGGTGATAGTCACCGAAGTCAACCCGGTGCGCGCGCTAGAGGCCGAGATGGACGGTTTCCAGGTAATGCCGATGGTCGAGGCCGCTCCTTCGGGTGACCTCTTCGTCACGCTCACGGGCGACATAGACGTAATCCACAAGGGCGTCTTTGCAAAAATGAAGGACGGCGCCATATTCGCGAACTCCGGCCATTTTGACGTCGAGATCAACAAGAAGGAACTCGAGGCGCTCACGACCAAGAAGCGCGAGGTTCGGCGCGAAGTCGTCGAGCACACCCTCAAGAACGGTCGCAAGGTCTACTTCCTTTCCGAGGGACGCCTCATCAACCTATCGGCCGCAGAAGGCCACCCGGCGATGGTCATGGACATGAGCTTTGCCAACCAGTCGCTCGGCTCGGAGTACATCCTCAAAAACGCCGCGAAGCTCGAGCGCAAGGTCTACTGCATTCCCGCAGAGATCGATCAGAAGATAGCGTCCATCAAACTTCGTTCCATGGGAGTCAAGATGGACAAGCTCACGCCTGCGCAGAAACACTACCTTGCCTCGTGGCAGGAAGGGACCTGAGGGACCTCATGTCCGCAGAACCCGTAAAAGCGGTGGTTCAAAAAGTGACGGGCCTTACCCTGGCGGGTAAGGCCCGTACCGGTCACTGGACTATGATGGACACCTCCCAGGACGTAGGGGGCAGCTCCGCGGCTTCCACGCCGATGGAACTCGTCCTCATGGCGCTGGGCGGCTGCACCGGGATGGATGTGCTCTCCATCCTCGCTAAAATGAATCAACCCGTGGAGGACTACCGCATCGAACTCGAGGGCGAGCGTTCGGACGAACACCCCAAGGTTTACACCAAGATCCGCCTCGTCCACGTCGTCAAGGGCAAGGTCGATCCGGAAAGACTCGCGCACGCAATCGAACTCTCCGAGACCAAGTACTGTTCGGTCTCCGCGATGCTCAAAAAAGCCGTCCAGATTGAGACGTCCTACAGAATAGAATAAAACCCCCCAAAAACACAGAGTGTTTTTTTTGGGGGCCCCTCCCTCGCATCCCGCAGAACGGTCGCAAGGTTGTTTCCTTAGTTCGTCCCTCCGAGCTTCATGTCGCAGCCATTTAATGTTTTTCCGAACTCCGTACCGTCCACTCCACGAAATCGTCACTTCGCAAGTGTTGCGGCTTCGAGTCGGAAATCCGGTCTATCGGGGTTGGCAGCCTGAGTAGAGATAGGAGTCATGGGTATGCAAAAAAAACGGGCCGGGTTTTCACCTCAAAGCCCAGGGCGCTCGCGCACTACAAATCCAGTCAGAGGATGGGGGGGAGTTCCTTATGGGTCGCTTTCACCGGGGTGCTGGCCTGATCGTGACTGTTGTTGTGATTATGATTGTTGTTGTGATTGTTGCGGACGCGGTTTATCTCCGTCCGGAAGAGTGAAAGGAACGTGCGCCAGATGATCTTTACATCGAGCCCGAAGGAGCGATTCTGGATGTAGAGCATGTTGAGCCGGAACTTTTCCGGTATTATCTCGTCGATGTACTGCTCGTCGAACTTGTGGGGATCCATGTGGCTCTCGATGTCCACGTAATGGATCTGGGCAGGCCCTGTTATCCCCGGCTTCACGGAAAGAATAACCCTCTGCCCGGCCGTGTAATGCGATACGTACTGCGGATCCTCCGGCCTCGGACCTACGATGCTCATCTGACCCAGAAACACGTTGATGAACTGCGGAAGCTCGTCAAGCTTGAGTCTGCGAAGTATAGAGCCGATCTTCGTGATGCGCGGGTCGTTGCGGTAAGTCAGCTTGGGCCCGCACTTGTCGGCGCCGTTGATCATCGTTCTGAATTTGAAAATCTTGAAAGGTCTGCCGTCCTTGCCCACCCTGATGCCCCGGTAAAAGACGGAACCATTTGAATCGGTCTTGATTGCAAGTGCTACAAACGGGGTAATAAGCGCAACGAGTAAAAGGCCGAGGAACGAAAGAAAGATGTCAATCACTCGTTTCATCGGTCTCCAATTCGGGTTCCGGGCTCCAGAATATTGCCAACCCTGGGTGGCTTCTCTTCCATGCTCCAGATTATATCAAACTGGGATGACAAGTCAATCGGTTATCACATCGACGGACGAAAAACGCATACTTTTTTGTTTTTATAACAAAATCAGATTGCCTGCAATCGTTCTGTTTTATGAAATAAGTTGACAGGCGATTGAGTACGAATATCATTGCGCCATGCAGCAAAAAAAACACCCCATAAGAACGCAGGGCGTTCTTATGGGGACCCCGGACCTCTCACCCCACGAAACCACCTCGCGCTTTCGTGAGGACCCCGAATTTTACCTCAAAGGACTGCTTCGTACACCTTTACAGATCACAACCATTATCCTCAAACGTCCACTCCGCATTGTATACGATCTGGATAACCGTCGTCATTTCTTGTCCACCTTGAGAGTCGGTGGTGAGAGAATCTGAGATCAGGGGTCCCCAAAAAGGGACAGAGTACCTTTTTGAGGCATTGGATATCCTCATTATTACGTGGAACTGTTCAGCCGATCTCAAACGATGCCTTGAGTCCATAAAGAAGTTTCCGCCGTCCGAGTCTTATGTCGTGACCCTCGTGGACAACGGTTCGACGGACGACACCCTCGAGATGGTCCGGCGCGACTTCCCAGAGGTCAGGCTCATCCTCAATTCCGTCAATCGCGGTGTGGCGCCCGCACGAAACCAGGGGCTGGCAGTCACTCAATCGGAGTTCGTCATGCTCCTCGACGCCGACACGGAGATACTCGAAGGCTCGCTCGACGTCCTCCTCTCCGGAATGCGCAGCCATCCCCGTGCCGGTATTGTGGGTGCGCAGCTCCTCTATTCAGACATGACAATTCAGCCCAGCTGCAAAAGGTTGCCCGATAGAATCGCGCCCGTTTTCAACCGCCTGACACGCCTGCCCGGTATCAAGCAAACGCGTTCGTGGCGCAATCACATGATGGCCGACTGGGATCACGGACGTGAACGAGTAGTCGATTACGTCATAGGCGCGAACCAGCTCATCCGGACTGCCGCCTTGCGCGAGATCGGGCTTCTTGACGAACGGATATTCTACGGCCCGGAGGACATAGACTTCTGTCTGCGAATGTGGCTCGGGGGATGGCAGGTCTGGTACATTCCCCAGGCTAAGATAATCCACCACTGCGCCCGTCTCACCAAGCGCAATCCCTTCTCCCGGCTCGCCCTTCTCCATTTCAAGGGGCTTGCCTACTTCTTCCGCAAGCACCGGCCCGAGGAGAGAGCGAGGATTCGCAGGCTTGTCTCAGTACTATCCGGCGAAACGGGCCTTTGAGCCTGAAAAGAGACCTCCCCCCCTCCCTTCACATTTTATTTGTTGACTTTATGGACAGATTATTTGACTCGTAGAGTTAAATAATCTTCATCGGGATTCAGTTTGTGAAAAGCATCCCGGAAGTTCTGAGCAATCGAAACCACCCTTTACAGGACGTTATTTGACCTTGACATGATGCTGCATCTTTCAAGAGATCATGAGCTTACGACCCGGGGTGACAAAGCAATACTACTCTCATTATAGAAAAGGGTCACCCCCTCCACACGGGGGGGGGGAGCAAGTTCTACTTGGACGGGGGCTGCCAGCTGTGTACGATGGTTAGGGTGTCGGATGGATAGGACAGGATGGAGTCCCTGAAGGCATAGATCATGTAGTAACGGGTATCGCCGTCGCGCTGGCAGTTGAACTTGTAGTAAGCTGAATCAAGGGCTGCCGGCTCCACTCCGCCGTCTCCCGAAGGGTCCCAGTTGCGGCCGGTGCCGTCGAAATTATCCATGTAAGTTACGAATTCAAGGCTTGCCGGAGCATACAGGAGATAGTAGAGATGACTGGAGGTGTCGGGCGGTATCCAAAAAAGTTCCACCGTATCCTTTAAGAGGGGGGACCTGTTTCGCAGACTGTCGGGGGCCTGGGGACGAGGGTCGTCAAGCCCGCTTTCAGGCGTCACCTCGAGCGTGTCCGAGTAACCCTCGGCTTCAGGGTTCGTGAAGATGGCGAATATGGCGTGAACAATGTACTTATAAGTCTTTCCATTCTCAGCAGTTGTGTCCGTCCATGACCACGTTGCCCTGAGAGGATTTATCGGTCCAAACTGGTCAATCTCCTCGAAATCGCCGTCTCCTTCGGCTCGCAGCAGCTTGAAATGCCCGAGCATGCCTCCGTATGTTAAAAGCACGTCGTTCGTTAACCAGAACTGCACCGTTACTCTCGAATCGCCGGGAAGGGCTTTTGTCCAGAGAAAGGGCTCAACCTGAGGGGTCGTGCACGATGTGTAAACAAGGGATAAAACCACAAGCATTAACGCCGAGCATCGCACTAAAATCTTCATAATATCCAGAATACTCATGAAACGCAAAAGGTCAAGTTTTTCCTTCAATAATAACCCTCTTGACAAGAGGGGAAAGAACTCTATACTAATACGTAGAAGAGGTTGCATGCGCGAGTCGGATCGTCTCCCTTCTTCAACATGCAGCCAGGAAATTCGGGCTTTCTAGGGTAGCCCGCAAAAATGGCAGGTTATTAAGATGTGTGCATGTAAAAAAGTCAATGCGTCTCGTGAAAAAGGAGGTGCATTAACCTCTGCAATGAAGAGAAGTGTTCTCGATTATTTTCCAGAATGTCAAATCAATAATAAAATAAACTCTCAGCCCAAGATTAGGAGGTTGAGTATGAAAAGCAATGTAAGGAGCGTCTGGCTCGGCCTTTGCCTTCTCGTGATACCCGGTCTTTTAATGGCCGGAATCACCGGCAAGGTTGCGGGAAGAGTTACAGACGATGCATCACGTCAGCCGCTTCCCGGGGTTAACGTAATAATCCAGGGAACGGATATAGGAACCGCCACAGAAGCAGACGGTTCCTTCTCCCTCGCAAACGTTCCGGTCGGAACCTACAAGGTTGAGTTTTCAATGCTTGGTTACCAGACCGTGGTCGTGAGCGGAGTGAGCGTTACAGCCGACAAGGTGACGAGCGTGAACGCCAAACTCAAACTGGGTTCAATCGAAATGCCTATTCAGTACGTTACCGCTCAAAAGGATGCCATTACAAAAGACCCTAACGTCGGTAAGATAACGTCCGGTAACCAGATAAGAACAACGGCTGGCATTTCGAACTACAACGACGTTGTAGCTCTTGCCGCCGGCGCCACAACGACGGGCAGCGGCAACTCGGGCGGTCTTCACATCCAGGGCGGACGAACCAACGAGATGGTCTACGTGGTTGACGGCATCAACGCCAACGACCCCGTGACCGGTCAGTCGGGTGTGTACATAGACAATACAGCCATCCAGGAGATGACGATCAACACCGGTAGCTTCAACGCCGAGTACGGCGACGCCATGTCGGGCGTGGTCAACATCGTTACCCGTGAGGGTGCCGATCGCTTCAAGGCCGGCGTCGAATACGAGACCGATGCGCACCTGAGACTCAGCGACAATCCGGTTCAGTATCCCAACCCCGACATGTGGCACAACAAGGTTTCGCTTTCGGTTTCTGGCCCCTTCTGGGGATTAGGCGCTTCCGATTCAACCAGGTCAAGGATCAACAGCCCTTCGTTCTACATCTCGGGAAATCTTCTCGAACACGAGGACAGGTTGGTCTTCAGCGATCAGCACCGCAAGAACGGCACGCTCAAGCTTACGTGGCGTCCTGTCACAGGCGGTCCCAAGTTCACTCTTTCCGGAAACTACTCCGACCAGTGGTATCACGCCTACGTACACGGCATGTCCAAGGGAATCTGGCTCGACGAGTTCGGACCCAGAGTCAAGAACACCAACTATCAGTTGAACCTTAAGGTCAACGGATCGATAGGCGGCAAGGACTCATCGCGCACCAAGTCTTCTCAAAGCCTTGCTTATACGGTTAACGTGGGGACATTCAACACCCAGCGCAAGGTTTCTTACATGGACGGTGCGAACTACAACGATTTTCGCATGGTAGGAAGACAGCTGATTCCGTGGGTTGGTTGGGCTTACAACTATACCTGGTATGAATCCAATCCCGATGTTCCCGGCGATTCAATGCTGAACAGGATTTACAATCCCGACTCTATGAATTTCCACCTTCCGGACTCCATCTTTGCATATGTCAACGGAAGCGGTGATTCGGTGTTCATCAATATCATGGATCGCTACAATAAAGTGACCTCTGATCCCGACTCGGCGGTCTGGCTCTATTACAACGAGTTCATTTCGCAGAACGGCTACTTCTACCCAGGCGACAATAACTTTAACTGGTTCTCGTGGGAGGAGCAGCTTGAGGCGTACAACGAGCGCTGGTACTCGATCAACGAGTGGCGTCCGACAATAGATGCCACCGGGGATACGGTAGGCGTCCACTACCATCTTTTCGATTTCGAGCGTTACCAGAAATACTATGATTTATGGAAGAACTGGAAAGATCCTCTTAATCCCGATGCGAAGAACCCTTACGATGACAGTCTCGAGACGTCGGGAAACATGTACTATGTGCGCTACAACTCCGATCCCCTGTTCAATCGCTTCAGCTACTATTTTGTTCCGTACTGGGAAAGCAGATCGACAACGAAGTACATCGCCGACGCATCCATCGACTGGGCACCTAACAAGCAGCATTGGGCCCGCTTCGGCGTCGTAGGCAATTACCATATGCTGGACTACTCGAGCATCCAGTTCGTAAACGAAAACCCCTACTCCGACAACTATCACAAAGAACCGATCATTGCTGCGGCCTATGCCCAGGATAAATTCGAACTTGAGGATCTTCTCCTGAACTTCGGCCTCCGCTTCGATTACTTTGATCCTGCGTCCGAGTACTATATTGACCCCGAGAACGTTGATCTCGGGACCGCTAAGGCTCCGGCCAAATACCAGTTGAGTCCCAGACTTTCCCTGTCGTTCTCGGTATCCGAGAAAGCGAGCATGTATGCCTCTTACGGTCATTTCTTCCAACCGGTGGAATTGGGAGAGCTTTACCAAAACCTTAACGGTGATCTCTCAACAGGTGTGCCGCTTCTTGGAAACCCCAACCTTCCTCCTCTGAAGACTATCTTCTACCAGGCCGGTTTTACACAAGCTCTTTCACAGACTTTCTCCCTCGATCTGAAGGCATATTACAAGGATCAGGAGAACCTTCTTGCCACTCGTCAGGTGAACACGATCTACAAAGGAAAGCTTGCTTCGTACACGATCTACTCCATTGAAGATTTCGCGAAAATCAAGGGAGTGGATTTAACCGTTAACGGAGGAACCCTTAACAACGTCCTCGCCGGAACGGTCACGTATTCCTACATGGATGCCAAGGGTACGGGTTCCTCGGGCAGAGAATTCTACTACAGATATCGCGGCACCGCTCTTAATCAGCCCAAGCACGAGTATCCTCTGGAGTTCGACGTGACCCACTCGGTTAAGGCAGGCTTGAACCTATCTTCACCGCAAGATATGGAATCGAAGATTCTCAAGAACATGAACCTCAACGTTCAGTTTAACTATGCATCAGGCCCTCCCTACTGGGCCTCAGACTCTCGCGGTAACCCTCTTCCATTGGGCAGCAAGCGCCAGCCCGGGACAAAAACCGTCAACGCCAAGCTTGAGAGGCTGTTCTTCTTGACCAAGGATCAGAAACTCAGCATGAGCGTTTACATAGACGTTCAGAACGTCTTCAACTGGGTCAATGCGAATCAGGTTTACAGCACCACAGGCAAGCCCGATGATCCAGGCGGCAGTCCCACCTACCAGGCGAACAACTACCGCAATTATGCCCTGTATGGTTTCAATTCCGAAGTCGAATACTGGCAGGCCGATGTTGCGGATTGGAAGAAATTCTACTCCGAAAATCCCAACATGTTTGGCGATCCGCGGATAATTAACTTCGGCCTTCGCTTTAACTTTAACTAGGTCGAAGGAGGAATACAATGCAAAAAAGATTGCTTACTCTGGGGCTTGCGGCTCTGGCTTTTCTCGTGGTTCCTCTCCAGGCCATGTGGAATGACCCAAGCGTAAAGCTTGCTCCCCAGATTAATACCAATAACCACTTGTTGACGACGAGAATAACGGACCAACCGGCCTTGTGGTGGAACATATGGTGGATTGACGTCGGTGATGTATCCGACTTTTGCATCAGCAACACACTGCAAGGCGGTGTGTTTGCCAGGCATCCGTTGGACGTGCACCCTTACGAGGGTTTGTATGTAATCCCTTCAATCACCGAGGATCTGGACCGGGGATCGAATGCCGAATACCCTAAAGGATCCGGGCAATACTACAACTACGCCTGGGGTCTTTGGGTTGGAAGCATGTATCCCACAGGTAAAGGGAAAAGTCCCAATGTTTCCAAATGCGCTTACAATACCGATTTGGGCGCAATGTCCGCTCCGGAGATGCAGGACGGCGGCGGCATTGGCGACGCAAGCAGGATCGGTTTGTATTTCAGTGACCAGGTGATCCCCAAGGGGTACGGCTTCTCCGGAGAAGGCGGCAACCTGTTTGCCGATCCGGGTACTACCCCTCTGAGTTACCAGGTAAAATGGCCGTTTGCCGATTCCACCGGTATCAATCCCAAAAGACGCGCCCTGGGCATGTCAGAACTTAACCCAGACAACGGCGACGTGGTTTCCATGCAGGATACGTATGCTTGCGCCGGAGACTGGATTCCAGTTGGTGATGCCAGAGGAATCTGGATAATGTCTACCGGGCCTTACGACGTTTGGGGCCAGGGTCTTCGTATAGAACAGAGAACCTACGCCTGGAATTACGAATACAACAATTCTGTCATCTTCATTAACTACAAGATACGCAACATGAACGACTTTGCGCTGGATTCGGTGTACTTCTCCTTCTTTATGGATAATGATATCGGATCCGGTGGAACCAACCCCGGGGATGACGGTTTCTGGGACGACCTTATCGGTTTCGACCAGAATCTCAACATGGGTTACACATATGACGCAAACGGTTCGGAAGCAGGCTGGGTAACACCTGCCGGTTACATCGGCGCTATCTTTCTTGAAACCCCCGAGGACATAGGCTTGACGGGCCTCGAGACATGGCAGAATGCCACCGATCAGGTGATTGACAACCTCGGCACGGACAGCATAAAGTATGTCTACATGACTTCCCAGAATTACGTGACCTGGGACAATCCTACGGATGTACGCCAGCTGATGAACTGCGGTCCGTACATGCAGCTTCTACCGAACGAAGAAGTTAATCTGACGGTTGCGGTAATTCTGGCATACTCCCTCGACGAACTCAGGGCAAAAGCCAAGATTGCCAAGATACAGTACGACAACGGTTATTTCGGTTACACTCCTCCACCTAACCCCAAGCTTTCCATAGTTCCTGGAGACAGTACGGTCTATGTGACCTGGTCTGCAGACCCCGAAAGCTTTGTTGATCCGATGAGTAAGCAGAAGACATTCGAAGGATACAGGGTTTATAGAAGTCTCTCCGGCCTTTCGGGAACCTGGGATCTGAAGGGCGATTACGATCTTTCTGAATCCAAGAACCCTGATACCGTTGTTGCCAAACACAGTGTAGGACCGAGCAAGGCCACTATAAAGTTTGAAAAGGTTCTCAATACAACCGAGCTGTCAAAACTGGGATTCAGCAACAACACCTACACAATAACCTTCCAGCCTGATACCGTAGATACTTATTACATTGTGTACGACGTCGGAGAGCAGAAGGTTCTTAACTATAATGAAGCCGCTAAATCGGAAGGCGGATTCTGTGTTCTTGACAGTGTAGATGGTTTGGCCAAGCAGCTTCCTGCCGGTAAAGTCTATTACCCTTACACCTCGGGTGACGTCATTTTAATTGACGGTGCCCAGTTCGTTATCGCCGACGGCGTAAGCGGAGAGCCGGGATCGATCCTCAAACCATGGTACGGGGATCAGTTCACCATAAAGACCTACACGGCGGAAGCCATCGGCGGCCAGGCAGGCATAAGACACTATTATCTTGATGAAGACGTCAAGAACGGGCAGATATACTATTACTCGGTAACCTCTTATTCAAGGCCTCAGCCCACAGAGAACGTAGGTTCGCTTGAGGGAGGTAAAACCGGGCAGACATACTGGGCAGTTCCCCGCAGCAACCCCTTGGGTTGGCAGGAAGCAAGCGCTGAAAAGGCAAGGCGTGTTGCCGGCAGCGGAAACGCCCTTGTGATTGACAGCGTAATATCGCCGGACCAGGTTACCGGGCACGAGTATGAGGTCGGCTTCCGCGGCGTATACGATACGCTGATCCAGGACACCATCGTTAAGTACGCCTATTTCAAGGATGTAACCGACAACAAGATACTTCTAGACAATTACACCGTTCGTTCCGGTACATTGAGCGGCCCTATAATTGATGGAGTGCTTGTTCAGGTTGCAGCCGTTACCATGGACACCCTGGATCTCGAAACGCAGATGGATACTCTTAAGACGGGCTGGTTGAGCAGACCTTCAGGCACCAATCTCGACTTCAAGGTCGAATGGCCTCAATCTACAGCAGGCAAGCCGGTTCCAAGGAGCTACGATTTTATTTGTGAAGTCGTTGATAGTGCGAGAGATGCCCTTAATAGACTCTGCAAATTCAAAGTGAAACGATACGACAATAATCAAAGTGTGCCGTTTTTATGGGGAAATGAGTCCAGTCCCGAAATCAGAAGCGGTTCACAGCTAACCATCTACTATCCTACTTTCGTTAAAGAGAACAATGCTTTCACCCTTTCCTTCATAGATACGATCATGCAAATCGATACAACCATTAACGGTGCGGACACTAATTACTATGACACCGTAAAGATAGCCAAATATCCTAAGACCGGCGACAAGTTCCTTATCAAGGTTCTTAAACCCACTACCACAGCAGACCTGTTCCGCTTCCAGACCACTAAAGCCTCCATCGACGAAAATGACACGACACGCACTCTTGCCGATATCAGAGTGGTTCCCAACCCCTACTACATCAGAGCTGCCTGGGATAGAACCCAGTATGACAGACACATTCTGTTCCAGAATCTGCCGATGAAGTGTACAATTCGATTATTCAGTTCGGCAGGGCTGCTGATTCGTACAATCAAGCATGACGGGACAGGCCTTACCGGGAAAGCGGGTTCCGAAGAGTGGAATCTGCTTACTGAGGAAGGTCTCGACTGCACGAGTGGATTGTATATATGGCAGGTTGAAACAGAGGATGGCAGAAAAGCCCTTGGCAAATTTGCCATCGTAAGGTAATGGAGGAAACGATGAAGCTAAATAAGCGACTCCTTATCGTGACTATCGTGGGGCTGGCGCTGGCAATTACGCCAATGGCGGCCCGTCTGGGAGGCGCGGGCTCGTCGGCCGCTTTCCTCTCTATGGGCGGCGGTGCGCGTCCTATAGCCATGGGCTGCGCCTACACCGCACTGGCTGAAGGACCCGACGCTCTGTTCTGGAATCCGGCAGGAATAGCCACCGCGGCGTCCCCGCAGGCTTCTTTCGGGCAGGCGATCCTTTTCGCCGGGATGCTTGAGGAAAACCTTGCCGGGGCATTCCCACTCGATCAGTCGAGCGCCCTAGGTGTCCAGGTTCTGGCTCATCTTTCGGGTCAGATAGAAATAACGACTTACGACCAACCGCAGGGAACAGGCCGGTACTACAGCGCTAACAATTACGCTGTCGGAGTCACGTACGCTCGCCAGATGACCGACAAGTTCTCCGCCGGTTTTACCGTAAAGCTGATCGATCTGACTCTGGATCAGGTATCCGCCGTGGGCATTGCCTTTGACGCCGGCGCCACTTACAGGATAGACTTCAACAATCTCAGACTCGGATTTGCGATTCAGAACTTCGGCCCCGACATGCGCTACGACGGCAGTCCTCTGGATTTCCTCACACACAAAGATACGCTTCAGACCGATGATATCCCTTCCAGCTATCTCTCGGAACCCTTCAGGCTTCCGTTCACCTTCGCTGGCGGCGCGGCCATTGACCTGGTTGAACCCGACAGCGTCGGAAGCGGATCACGCCTGACCCTTGCCGCGGACTTCTTTCATCTTTCAGACCAGTCCGCAAAGGGTGCCCTCGGTCTTGAATACGGTCTTAACGACATGTTCTTCCTGCGCTTCGGATTCGGAATCAACACGGCTCCGGAACTTTCAAGCGATACCGCGGATTCCACTGCCCCGCCTATTGACGCAGCGACAATACTCAGAGAAGTTTTGTCAAACCGCAACGACCGCGGCCCGTCAGCCGGGCTCGGCGTTAAAATTCCTTTAGGAGATTATAAGCTGGCTGTAGACTACAGCTTCGAGTGGCACTGGTATCTTACACCCGTGCATCGTGCTTCTATTGGAATAAACTTCTAAAGTCTCGTTTACAGAATTAACCCCCGGGGGGCCTTGTTAAGGCCCCCCATTACTTGGATCGGGAGGTCAATAAAATGAATCACGAGGATTTAAACATCTGTTGCAAGAGATTATTTCAAAGCGGCTAATGGAAACTTTTAACATTATTTTTTCGTCTTAAAAGCAAGCATCCAAGAACCGAGGGAAACCATTCCCGTCCACTGTTGATGTTAAACCTTGATCAGTTCTTGGTGTCTAAAAGAGCAAAAGGAGCTTAAGATCAGTAACATATTAAAACTTGGCATATGGCTTTCCGTTTTGTCCACCGGGTTGATGGCTCAGAAGATCACCCTTAAAGAAGCGATTGAGACCGCGCTCAAGGAAAGCATATCGGCCGATCAGGCAAAACTGGAGAAGGTTCAGGGCACAGAAGCCCTGGTGGAAGGATTCGCAGGCTTTCTTCCCCGTTTATCAGCTTCCACCTCGAGCTCCTCAACATCTCTGGACAGCATCGGCTCGGGTTCATGGTCGTCCCAGGTTTCCGTGGCACAGCCCGTAGTGGATGCCACAGCCATTATCGGTCTGGTCTCAGGAATCAACCAGAACACAATGTATCGCAAGGAGTCAGTGCAAACGCTCTCCAAGCTGGTCGTAGACGTCGAAAAGTCCTACTATGACCTTGCGAAATCGGAGGCGCTTGTTTTAAGCGCAGATAAGGCATATAAAAGGGCCGAGGAGTCGGAGAGGGTTGTGAAAAAGAGATTTGAGCTCGGCGACGCCGGCAAGGCGGAAGCGTTGCAGGCCGAGGCCGCAACCCTTTCGGCGCAGATGCAGCTCACTCTGGCGGAGGGTCAGCTCAAGGACGCAAGGACTCATCTTTCAGACCTGATGAACGGCAGATACCAGGAAAGCGCGCTCGAAGCCGAGGAGCTGGCCGAACCGGAGAAACCTGATTCGTTGCCGACCACCGTGGTTTCGAACGAATTGCTGAAAAATAATCCCGATCTTGAGGTTCTAAAATTCCAGACCCGGTCGTCGAGTATAAGTGTCTGGAATGCGTGGGCTGCGGTTTTGCCGTCGCTTTCGATATCTGCAGGCAAAACTTTCGTCCAGGACGGAGCCATTCCCGACCTCGCTCAGTGGGATGACGTTCCCACAGGTTACGGGATTTCAATCAGCATACCGTTTATAGATATTCCTTCACGAGCGATAGCAATTAGTCGAGCACATATCACTCGAAGGCAGGCGCGTCTTGCTCAGGCATCCCAGGAGCTTACTGTAAAGGAACTTCTTTCGACTCTTCTTTACACCCAGAAAGTCTCGTATCAGAGTTTCGAGTTTGCCAAAAAGAGCGAGGACCTTGCCAGAGAGAATTACAACATTACAATCAAAAGTTATGAGCTGGGAGCTTCTTCGATAGTTGAACTCATGCAAGCCCAGGCGGATCTTGCAGAAGCGGAGCGTTCGCTTTCCGAAGCCAAGGCGAATTACTGGTCGAGCCGCGCAGATTTAAATTACGTTCTGGGCCGCTCACTGGAGGCAAGATGAACAAGAAGAGACGCCGACTGGGGCTCTGGATAGGCATTGGAGCCGGAGCAGCGGTCGTCGCGCTTATAGTAATACTCAACATCATATCCAAGGGAAACAAAGCACCCGAGGTACAAACCCAGGTTATCTCCTACTCACGGATCGTATCCACTGTTTCTGCAACCGGCGAACTGAAGGCCAAGAGCCAGGTCGACATATCTGCTGAAATGGTAGCGCGCGTTCGCAAGCTTTACGTCCAGGAAGGCGATTTCGTCAGGCAAGGGCAGCTCTTGTGCCAGCTTGACGACGATAACAGCCGTTCGAGCCTGAATTTGTCGGAGGCGCAGTTCCAGAAAGCGCTCTCGGAGTACGAAAGGGGGAAGAAGCTCTACGCCGACAGCCTCATCTCCACCGCCCAGTTCGAGAGTCTCAAGACCTCTTACGAGGTCGCAAAGGCTCAAGTCGACCAGAGCCGCGATGCACTTTCCAAAACGAGGATCTACTCGCCCATTTCCGGCAGGATCGTCCAGCTTAACGTGAAAGAGGGGGAGACGGTCATGATGGGGACGATGAACAACGCCGGAACGGTGATGATGACTGTCGCAGATCTTTCGGAAATGCAGGCCGACGTGGATGTTGACGAGTCCGACGTCGCATCCATAAAGATAGGCGACGAGGCCATAATCACCCTTGACGCCTTCCCGGATACATCCTTCAAGGCCAGGGTCTTCTCGATAGGTTATATGCCTACCACGACTACAACGACCACTTCGACCACGGGCGTAACCGACTTCGAGACCGTTTTGGACATAATAGATGTCGATCCACTGCAGCGTCCGGGGATGACCGTATCCTCTCAGATTACTGCGGCGGTCCGCGACTCGGCGCTCGCCTGCCCTCTCCAGGCGGTAGGCAGGCGCGACGTTGGAGGACGCTCGGTCGAGACCGTGTTCTTGCTCGAGAACGGCAAGGCAAAGCTCGTAGAGATTGAGACTGGAATATCCGACGGCCTTTCAATTGAAATCACGAAAGGTCTTAAACCAGGTCAGAAGATAATCGCAGGTCCTTACAAGGTTCTGAGAACCCTCAAGGACGGTGAAGAGGTCAAAACCAAGAAAGAGGAACCACAATGGCAGAAAGGCCAACCAGGGGCGCAACCGCAGCAAGAGCCAGGATCAGGGCAGCAGCGGAGCGTCCGGATCCGGATCGGTCACTGATCCGGCTCGAGGAAATCTCCAAGGTTTACGACGGCGGTAGTGTGGCCGTCAACGCCCTCTCGGGAATTAATCTCGATATCCACAAGGGCGAATACGTGGCCATAATGGGGCCCTCGGGCTCGGGAAAATCGACCCTCATGCACATCATAGGGTGTCTGGATACCCCCACTTCCGGTCTCTATCATCTCAAGGGACAGGAGATATCGAAATACGACAACGACCAGCTTGCGCGAGTGCGTAACCGTGAGGTAGGCTTCATCTTCCAGAGCTTCAACCTTCTTCCGCGTTTGACCGCTTCACAGAACGTGGAGATTCCGCTTCTCTACTCCTCCGTTCCCACCGACGAGAGGGAGGAGAGGGTCAAAGAGATGCTTGCGAAAGTCGGGCTTGCCGACCGCGGTCATCACAGGCCGAACGCCCTTTCCGGTGGCGAATCGCAGCGCGTGGCCATAGCCAGGGCGCTCGCAAACCACCCGTCGATAATCCTTGCAGACGAGCCTACAGGTAATCTGGACTCGAAGACTGAGGAAGAGATAATGAAACTTCTCGACGACCTTAACGCTCAGGGTGTGACAATAATAGTCGTTACCCATGACGAGAGCGTGGCAAAGCACTCAAGGCGCATAATACGGCTGCGCGACGGGGTTATAGTATGAACTTCTTTTCCCAGCTCAAGATGGCCACTGTTTCGCTTCGTTACAACAAGAGCCGTTCGTTTCTCACGACCCTCGGGATAATCATCGGCGTTATGACCGTTATTGCCATCCTCTCCCTTCTTCAGGCGCTCAACAACAAAATCACGAGCGAGTTTTCCGCTCTCGGTACAAACACCATCTATATTCAAAAAATGGAATGGATGATGGGGGGGCCAGGCCGCAGGCCCGATTTTGACGAGATTCGCAAACGTCCCAATTTCAAGATCGAGGATGCGGAGTCGCTTTCAAAGCTCTCCACCGTTCAGGTGGCGGTTCCGGTAATCTCGAGAGACGTGGGTACTCTAAAGAGATTCGGCAGCGAGGCCGATAACTGCGAGCTTGAAGGTACTACCGAGGGCGCGGACCTGACCGAGAACCTTGTGCTGGCAGAGGGCCGTTTCATCAATCGCGACGACGCCATTCACCGCAGGATGGTCTGCGTCATAGGCTCCTACATCGCCGATAATCTTTTCGGCACTGAAGACCCGATCGGCAAGACGCTTGACGTCGACAACCACCGCTACCTTATAGTCGGCACGCTTGAAGAAAAGGGTGCCATGTTCGGCTCGAGCATGGATAACAGGGTTATCGTACCCATCACGACTTATCTCAAGTACAGTCCGCAGCCCCGTGGATTCCAGGCGGTTTTCGGCGGTATCTCGATTGAGGTGCTGCCCAAGAAGAGCGTCAACATGGATAAAGCCCTCGAAGACGTGGAGGAGAGGATGCGGCTGATACGTGGTTTGCGCTATGACCAGGACGACAACTTCGGGCTCAACACCCAGCAGATGCTTCTCACGTCGGTCAAGAGCATCACGAGCGTAGCGTGGCTCGTGATGGTCGGCGTTGCGGCCATCTCCCTCATAGTCGGCGGCATCGGGATCATGAACACCATGCTCGTTTCCGTTGCCGAACGCACCAGGGAGATAGGTATTCGCAAATCCGTAGGGGCGCGGGACGTGGACATCCTGTGGCAGTTCCTGCTCGAATCGGTGGTGCTTTCCATGCTGGGCGGGGCGATAGGAATAGTACTCGGCCTTGGAATTGCCCTTCTTGCCTCGGGGCTTTTTAAACTCGAAGCTACTGCTCCCTGGTGGACAATAATCCTGGGCTTCGGTTTCTCCGCGGCGGTAGGTATCTTCTTCGGCATCTACCCGGCGCAGAAGGCGGCAAAGCTCAACCCCATAAACGCCATTCGCTACGAGTAATGCCGCTCAGGAAGTAGTCCTGTATAATCAATAACCCGTTGTACCGTCCGCGGCGCCGAGGGAATGCTCCAGGTCCGGCTCCTATTTGGTGAAGATTGATTTAGCAAGGTCGGCGGGTAACCCCGGCCCATTTCGAATCCATGTGCCACAATTCTTTATTTCGTAAGAATGTCCGCAAAGATCACCTTCAATCGAACCAGGGGGGAGGGGGGCTGTTTTAGGTCAGGTAAGTTGTTAAAAGGCGAGTCTGGACTTCTTTTTGTCCGCCGGCGGTGCCGCCTTCTTCTCCTCGGACTTTGGCTGTTCCACGGGCTGCGGCTTAGGCTGAGATTTCTCCTCGACTCTGGGCTGAGGTTTTTGTTCTTCGGGCTTCGATTGCGGCTGCGGCTCGATTCTCGGCGGCTGTGTCGTGGTTACCGTTTCCTGGACAGGTTTGGGTTTCGGCTGCTCTATCTGGGCGCCGCCTGCCCTCAGGCGCTGCTCGTTCAGCTCAAGAATCTGACCTTCTAGCTCGTGAATTCGGCGCTCCAGTGCAGAAATCTTGGCTCCTATGGCCGGCGAATTCTTCAACTCCTCCCACGTCTTCTGTTCGAGCTGCCCCTCCATGGCCTTAAGTTCGTCGTGCTTCAGCTTGACCCTGTCTCTATCTTCCCTTAGCTCCGCGATCTCGCGCTCGAGATGAGTTTTTTCCTTGATGGCCATCTCCATCGCTGAGTGCTCGCGCCTCAAGTATTCTAAACGCTTGTTGATGTCCTGTTCCTCCCTCTCAAGGGTTCGGAGCTTGGCCTCGGTCATGGAGAGCTCGCGCCGCCGCTTCTCGACCGTTTCCTGTGAGATGTAGTCGGGATGACCGGGTGCTATGGTTCCTTCGGGCGGTTTCGTACGGCGTATGACTTCGTTTTCCACAAGGCTACCTTGATCTTTAATATCATCCTTGCCTTTTGCAGCCTCGCCGCGATCCATTTTTTCCCAAACTGTCTTCTGGTCCACGGGAGGTTTCTTCTCAGGTTCCTTACGTGGTTCCGTTGAACTCATCTTGCCGAATTTGCGTTCTAGCTCCTTAAGCTTTTCCAGGTCCTCCGGATTTGCCTGTACTTCCTTCTTCTCCTCGGGCTGTTTCTCCGGTTTCTTCTCCGGCAGCTCTTTTTCGTTCTTTGGTGTAAATTTCGGCATACTTATAGAATAGTGATAAATCGGCGATAGTCAAGAGGGTGCAGACAAGCAACGCAACTTTTTATAAAATTCCTAATCCTGAAAACCAACTCGCTCGAATTGGTGAAAAGGTTGCATGACATGCAGATATACGTAAACTAATCAATGTCAGTTCAAATAAAGTTCCTCGGGGCTGCGGGAAGCGTTACAGGCTCCAAGTTTATCCTCCGCACAAAAAAAGAGTCTCTTCTGACCGAATTCGGGCTGGTCCAGGGGCATCGTAAACAGGCGTTCGAGGAAAACAGCACCGTCTCTCAGGAAGCCCTGAAGACCGGCGCCATGCTGCTTTCTCACGCCCACCTTGACCATTCGGGGAACATCCCGAGGCTCGTAAGCCACGGATACAAGAGGACCATTTACGCGACTGGCGGCACAATTGACCTTGCGAAAATAATGCTTCTTGACTCCGCCGAGATCCAGACGCGCGACGTTGAGTACGTCAACAAGAAGAACCTTAAGCGAGGCGAGCCTCCGGTGGAGCCTCTTTACACCACAGAGGACGTCGAAGCCGCGCTCGAGAGCTTTTCGGCCCTGCAATACCGCGCAAGCTCCGAGATCCTTCCGGGAATCGCCGCAACTCTTTACGACGCCGGACATATTCTGGGCTCCGCCCAGATTCTATACGAGACAGAAGGTCAAAGAATACTTTTCACGGGTGACCTTGGCCGCTCGAACCTGCCCGTAGTGCGCGATCCGGAGCACGTTCCTTCTCCCGATATCATCATTTGCGAATCCACTTACGGCAATCGTGTTCACAAGCCGCTCGCCGAGGCAAAAGAGCGGCTGGCTGAAATCCTCGTTCGTGCATGCAGCAGAAGAGCAAAGATCCTGGTGCCGGCGTTCGCCGTCGGGCGAACCCAGTCCCTCGTGCTGGTCATGCACGAGTTGATGGATGAGGGAAGGCTGCCGGCGATGCCTTTTTGGGTCGATTCGCCTCTTTCCCTCGAGGCCACGCAGGTCTTCGAGAGACATCCGGAATGCTTTGACGCGGAAACTGCCGACTTCCTCAAGAGAAGAGAAGATCCGTTCGGATTCTCGAGACTCAAGTACGTGAAGACGGTCGATGAATCAAAGGCTCTCAACGAAATCGAGGGACCTTGCGTCATTATAGCCTCTTCAGGAATGTGCGAAGGAGGCCGGGTTGTTCACCACCTTAAGAAAATAATACCCGATTCGAATAATCTCCTTCTCCTCACCGGACACCAGGCCGAGGGGACACTCGGAAGGCGCATATTGGAAGGTGCCGAAATTGTTCGCCTCTTCGGGGAGGAGTATCCCTTGAACTGTGAGGTCGAGGTTCTTAACGAATACTCCGCGCACGCGGATAAAAACGACCTCCTCAATTTTTTCAAGGGGTACGACCCGGGAAAGGTCAAACAGGTCTTTCTCGTGCACGGCGAAGCCGATCAGAGCGAGGCTCTCGCGCTTTCCCTCGCCGAACTCGGTTACTCGTACGTGACTGTTCCCACGGTCGGAAAGGATTATGAAATCGCCTGAAGAAAAGAAAGACCCCCTCCTGGAGGAGTTTCTGAACTATCTCACCGCAGAGAGGGGGTTATCCGCGAACTCCACCGAGGCCTACGCAAGGGATCTCGTGCAGTTCGGGACTTTCCTTCAGAGTGCAGGCTCCTCATTCCGCGCGGTGACGTCCGGCACAATCAGGCAGTATCTCGGACGTATGGACGAGGCCGGTCTCGAGCCGCGATCGGCGGCGCGTAAGCTCTCCGCCATCCGCATGTTCCTGCGTTATCTCAACGACACCGGAAAGATAGCGGGCGACCCTGGCGAAAACGTGTCCGGACCGCGCCTTGGCCGAAAGCTGCCCGAAGTCCTTTCCCCTGAAGAGGTGGAAAGAATCCTGGCCGCCGCACAGCGCTCTCAGGCGTCCTCGAAGAGTGAGAAAGCCACGGCGCTTGCCGCGCGCGACTGGGCGATGCTCGAGGTCATCTACGGTGCCGGCCTTCGCATTTCCGAACTCACCGGCCTGCATCTGGGAGACTTGTATCTTGCAGACGGATTCATACGCGTGATCGGTAAGGGCGATAAGGAAAGGGTGGTGCCTCTTGGTGAGCCGGCAATTCGCTCGCTCAGACGCTACATCGATACCGCAAGGTCTTCGCTCACCACGGCAAAGGGCGGGGTACGCGATATCGTATTCCTCAATACCCGCGGGTCGGGGCTTTCCAGAATGGGCGCATGGAAGATAATTCGTTTCTACGTTCAGGCAGCCGGGATAAAGTCCCACGTTACCCCGCACACGTTTCGCCACTCGTTCGCGACGCACCTCCTTGAGGGAGGCGCGGACCTTCGCGCCGTGCAGGAGATGCTTGGACATTCGAGCATCACGACTACCGAAATCTACACTCATGTGGATCGTTCGTATCTTCGCGAGGTCTACAGAAGTTTTCACCCCAGGGCATAAGGTTTCTCTGTCATGAGCGGATTTCTTACCGACGACGAATTCGACTCCATCGTCCGAGAAGTAATAGAAGGCCTTCCGCAGGAGTTCAGGGACGCGCTTGACGAACGCAACATAGTCATAGCCGTGAAAGATATGCCCGACAGTGCCGACCCTCCCGACTTCATGCGAGGAAGGGTTCTGGGATTCTACCACGGAGTTCCGCTGCGTCGGAGGGGAGGGGACGGTCACGCCTTGTGGCCCGACAGGATAGTCATCTACAAATCCCTGATCGAACGCTACTCATCCACCCCCGACCAGGCGCGAGAGCTGCTGCGCCGCGTGGTCTTCCACGAGATAGGGCACTTCTTCGGCCTCTCGGACGAGGAGCTGCGCCGACTGGGATACTGATAAATCCCCGGAAAATCAACCGGTGATTTTCCGGGAACCCCTGATCTTGCACAAAAAAGGCGTCGCATCTTGATGGGATCTCTATCTTAACACCCTATAAATAATGCGCCTGAATCTCGATTTAAATTGGGTCGATTATCATCCGAAAAGAGATTGACAAATCCACTGGAACAACATATCATCGTCAGCTGTCATTTTCCATCAAGGAGGTTCGCAGATGAAATTAATCTTCAGGTATCGAATCCTAATTTTACTCGTCCTGTTCTTTGTTGCGCCGTTCATCGTAAGGGCCGAATCGGCTTCATACAAAATAGCTTCTGTTAAGGCGTATCTTTTCTACAACCACTCCGGTTCTTTCTCCGAGAACGTAATAGACAATCCCGATTTCGTCTTCTGGAACGCGATAATCGGTGAGGGATCGGCAAAAGAGCCGTCGGACGCCGTCTTTGTAGACGTGGAGATCGAGGGACCTCCGGGTTCCTATGAATCAAGAAACATCCAACTTGAAGTTTCCGAGGCCGGGCAGGCTGTCCTTAAAAAGTCACTTGATATCGGTATTCTGAGTGATGAGGGGAGTTACCACGCCGGTTTCTGGCTTTACGAAACCGGATGCGCTCCGGTAAAACTTATCGTGAAAATCCTGGGCCAGGACGAGGAAGAGAAGATAGTAAAAGAAATACCTTTTGCCTGTGGGGAATAAATGAACCTCCATAAAAAATGCAGGGCATTTTTTATGGGAGACCCCAATTTAAACTCCGTCAAAACACGTAGTGTTTTGGCGGAGAGCATAAAAAAATCCCGCGAATCGAGTAATCACGACTCGCGGGAATAAAGTGCCGGGGGCGGGATTTGAACCCGCACGGAGTTACCCATACGCCCCTCAAACGTACGTGTCTGCCATTTTCACCACCCCGGCGTCGGACGTAAATATAACCAGGAGGAGCCAAAAGTCAAGCCCTTATGAACGACGTCCGGCCTCTCAGAGCCAAGCCCCTTGACAACATCCAGAAGAGAAGTATGCTTTGATATTAAGAATTCGAGTTAACATAGAAGGGAGGTGATAAGTACATCACCCAAACAACAAACAATGAGGAGGGCTAAATAAAGAAGAAGGAGTGAAAGGAGAAATTCAATGAAAAGCATTATATCGGAAGTAATGGTGACCATTGTGTTACTCATGGCGGACTCTGTCAAGCTTCAAGCGATTGAGGTATCTGAAAACTTAAGAGAACGAGTTGCTATGCCTCAACTGGATCTTTGGAGTTCTCGTAATCCGGGAAAAAACATGGAAATCGAACAAAACAGTATATTAGGTAATATATCTTCTGCAACCAACGTCCTTCCTGGGTTATTGATTATCTACGCACCAAATTGTGTATGGCATCATAATACAGAAGATGGTCTGTCTTGGCTAGATGGATTCATAAATTGGAAAAAAGCCATGGGGTATCACGTTGATACTGTTTGTTTAGGAGCAATTCCGAGTATCAATCTACTTGCGCCTAATACCAATGATGTAGATGATGTCAAAGAGTATATTCAGCTCTGGTATGCAACTAACCATGAAATCACATGTGACCCCAAATACGTTCTTCTGATCGGAGATGCATTTAGTGTTCCGTATAACCCTGTTGATCCGGAACTTATTGACCCGACTGTTGCACAAAAAGCCGATTCAAGTCATATGCCAACCTATGCTGGGTACACTCGACCTGCGGGATTACCTCCATCGAATAATGAGACTGATGATATTTACGATGATTTTTATTACCAACTTTTGAGTGGTGAAGATGATGAACCAGACATAGCAATTGGACGCTGGTGTACCAGGAATCCTGTGGACTTTCGTTACTGGGTTGCAAGGCAAATCAATTTCTACGAAGCCTATCCTTCAAGTAATTGGGACTGCGATCGTTTGTTGTTTGTTGCAAGCAAAGCCGTGATAAATCTAATAACAATGAAGAGTGTTAAAGAAAACATTCGAACAAGTTTTGTTCCTAGCTACATCGTGACTGAAGCATATGGAGTAGATGGTGCAACAAATAACGATATTTGCAATGCCTTAAACACAAACCGTGGTGTAGGGGTTGTGAACTATCTTGGTCACGGGAGTACTAACTCTTGGTGGAACTGGAATTTGTCAAGTCAATCATTTACAACTGCAAACATATCAGCTTTAGCTAATTGGGATATGTGTCCAGTTGTTTTTTCAACGGCATGTTATACTGGTGATTTTGTTAGTGCACATGTCATTTCTTCGGAAGAATGTATGGCTGAGGCGTGGACTCGTAGTAGATATGAGGAATTAGGCGCGGTTGCGGCCTTTGGCTCGGGCCAAATGGGGCCAGGTTTACCTGATACCCTTGTTGATGTTAAGATATTTGAAGCCTTGTATGCTACAGCCCCCAAGAACTGTGGCGATGCTATAAAGTCAGCTCAGACTTATCTTGTTGAGAACAACGGTACTTTAGCCCCTTTTGGACTCTATTTAGCAAGAATCTACAATTATTTTGGCGACCCTACGCTAGATGTATGGCGTGACGAACCCGTTAAAGCCACTCTTGCATACACTCTTGACTATGTAACCGGAGAAATGGAATTCGAAGTCAGGCGAGAGAGCGACAATGTACCCGTACCTGGGGCTTTGGTTTGCATTTGGAACTCTCAATATCACTGGATAAATCATACAGACATTGCAGGAAAAGCTCAGTTTCCTTTTCCAACCGGTATATACGGTACGTTTAAAGTTACCGCAACGAATCAGACCGGTCCTATCTGCATCAAACCTGTTGGTATAAGTTTCAATTGCTCCCCTTCTCTGCATTCAAATCATCCAGGCACGGAAGAATCCGAAGCAAAAGTGATAGAATGGAATTTGGGTTCAATCAATCCTAATCCGTTTTTTTCTACCACAACGATTTCTTATTCGGTAGGTGGTACAGCTGGTTCAGCGGACCCCCAACCTATGGTTCTGAGCATCTTCGATGTATCAGGGCGACACGTCAGGCAATTGGTTAAAGAGCAGAAAACCCCAGGAAGCTATCAGGTAACCTGGAATGGCCGCGATGAAAAAGGTTCCATATGCCCTAAAGGGATTTACCTGGTGCGGATGTATTGTAAGGAATTCTACGCCAAAGAGTGTATAGTTTTCCTTAGATGATAAATAGATAATGGAGCAAAAAGGAGTAGGCAGAGTTTCCGCATACTCCTTTTTTGTAAGTAGTTGACTTGAGATGGTGAATTCCAACAAAGCGTAACTATATTAAAGGTCGTACGTTTTAGACAGCTAAAAGTTAATGATTGAACCACTTGACAACATCCAGAAGAGAAGTATGCTTTGATATTAAGAACACAAGCAAGTTTTAATCGAGCACGTTAGGAGGTGCACGATGAAAAAAGCCTTTGTGGCAGCGTTAGGATTCGCGGGGTTGGTCTTTGTTGGAGTGTTCGGCATGCTGGCCTGCCAGCAGGCTGATACTGTAGCCCCGCAGATTGCAGACTTTACTGTCGAAGAGACCGGAACAGGCCCATCATACGTTTGGGCTGACAGCATAAAAGGTACGGTACTCGTAAGCGTTTCGGCCACCGATAACGTAGGCGTGGATAAGGTAATATTCTTTGTGAACGATATGGACAGTATAGGCGTAGGTGAACCACTGACCAAGCCTGACAGTCTGACCAGCACGTACCAGTACAAATGGGACACCAAACTCCTTCAGGACAGCGTTCGGTATTCCATTTGCGCAAGGGTTTACGATGCGGCCGGAAACGTGACCAAATCCGAAGTTAAGAGCTATCTCGTTCGCGTTCCCAACTCTCCTCCGGATACAGCCGATGTTTTAGCCCCTGTAACGGAGGATTCAACTCAGTATGCCCGCATCACCTTTCAGTGGATTGGCAGCGATCCGGATGTACTACCTTCGCAGCTCGATAAGCTTACATACGATGTTTACTTGGACACCAACGGCAATTCATCCTCGAACCTTATTAAGGTAAATACGGCTCCGATACCGAACAGAGATACTACTACGTGGGCGACCGGACAGCTGCAGAATTTCTATCTCAGACCAGAGACATATTACTACTGGCGAGTTGTTACTATTGATCCATACGGCAAGACAACCCCGACTCAGATTCTCAGGTTCAAGAGAAGTACAAATACTCAACCGGCAGGCGGTACCCCATCCCTGCCGGCCGATACCAGTGAAATCTTCAGGCCGCAAGGAGATTCCCTGCAACTTCGCTGGTCTCTTGGTGATCCAGACAGCGATAGAGTTAAGGTTGACATTTACTTCGGTCCAGATCCCGGAACAGCCATCAAGGCTTCAGATCTTCCGATGATCGCATCCAATTACGATGGTGTTACCAAATGGGTCAAGCTTACTTCCGACACAGCCTATGCCTGGAGAGTCGTAGGAAGAGACATGTGGGGCCTTTCAAGGGATTCATCGGTTCTCGATCCCTGGAAATTCAAGGTAAAAAGCACTAAATAAAAGAAAAAGTTTTTCAATAAAAGAGCGGCCCCTTGGGCCGCTCTTTTATTTTTGATAAATCGACTCAGAAATAAAACCGGAATCCGATGCCGCCGCCGAACGCGAATGCGGGATTAGGGTACACGATAACGAGCGGATCTACTTCCGCATAGAAGCTTATGGGTTTGTAAATATACTCCAATCCTACAGGTATCCTGGCCGCAAAAACCACTCCTCCCGGTTCGTTATCCACAGATGCGTAGGCGAGCATGTCCCCTCCTCCTCCCGCGTATGCGGCAAGAGAACCATTAGGGACTCCTTTTATCGGGAAATGGTAAAGATAACCTGCCTGGATTTCAAGCCAGCTCGAGGCGAAATCCCAACCCACTGTGGCATCCAAGGCGCTTCTTGGCGCAAGCCAGTACTTTGCACATATCCCGGTCGGCTTTCCTAGAACTAATCCCAAGCCGAATCTGCCGTGGGTAAAATCTTCAGGCCGGGCTTGAATTGCAGTAAGAGCTATTATCAAAGTCAATAATGGAATGGATATTCTTTTCATCTGACCTCCGAAAGTTAGTACTACTAGAATAACCGAGGAACAAATATTGTCAACTGTTTAAAAGCCGCATCGGTCAGTCTCCATGTGAAATGGAACCGGCTTGACATCCAGTTCTTAACGAGTATGCTAACATCATGAGAAAGCAAGGCTTGGGGCTTGCCGGAAAGCTCATTATCATTTTCAGCATCCTTTTCGGACTCCTTCTGGGAGGTGTGCTTCTCATCTCCATACTTTTCTTCGGCCAGGCAAAAGAACGTGATGCAAGTTACCGTGTCGTGGATGTCATCAATTCCATTCACCTTGCACGCAAGCGGATGGATGACAATGAACTCAAAACTTACCTCTCCGAGCTTTTCTCCACCAGGTTTCGTGCCGAGGGATACGACCTCGATATAGTAGAAATAACCATCCGTGAGGGCGACAAGATATTGCGCTCGAGGCGCGATGGAGCATCCTTATCCAAGATTCAGCGCTTCCATACGGAAATCCGCGACCCGCGCACGAAAGAGGTTCTTTACACAATAGACCTCTCTTACTCTCTTTTGAACCTGGAGCGGGGCATATGGGAGTTGGTGTGGCGAATTGCGGTGGTCGGGGGCGGAGCTTTTCTCCTGGGAATAATCCTGATCCTGTTCTTCGCGCGAAGCAGCACCGAGCACCTTCGTACACTGGCGGCGGCAATGCAGGAGGCGGGATCGGGGAACCTCGGGGCAAGGGTTGACATACGTTCATCGGACGAAGTCGGGATTCTCGGGGACAAATTCAACTGGATGATGCACGGGCTCGAAGAGGGTGAGTTCGTGAAGAACATCTTCAAGCGATACGTCACGAGGCAGGTTGCGGAAAAGATTCTTGCCGACAAGGACGTCGTGCACCTGAAGGGCGACAGGCTCGAGATATCCATTCTTTTCGCCGATATCCGAGGTTTCACGCGCCTCTCGCAAACCATGACCCCGGAGGAGATCATCGCGCTACTGAATTACTACTTCACCCCGATCATCGACGTCATCATAGAAAACGAAGGCGTGCTGGACAAGTTCATCGGCGACGGATTCCTTGCCTTCTGGAACGCACCGCTTCCCCAGCAGGATCACTCATTGCGGGCTTGCAAAGCGGCCATCGAGATACATAAGGCCGTAGCCCGGACGAATCTTGCACGCGAGAACGAGGGCAAGGTGCCTATAAAGATGGGCATGGGAATTCACTCGGGTACGGCCATAGCCGGGAACATAGGTTCGGCGCGCAGAATGGAATATACCATCATCGGAGAAAGCGTCAACTTCGCGGAAAGACTCGAGGAAGCCGCGGAGCGAGGCGAGATTATTGTCTCCCAGCGAGTAAAGGATCTTGTCGGCGAGAGGCTTTCCTTCAGGAGCCGCAAGATTAAAATAGCGGACTACGGGGAGCAGGAGATTGAAGTTTTTGAAATCCTTGAATCAAAGGAGGCCGGGCAATGAGGAAATATTTTCCTTTCCTTGCAATCGGAATTGTTGCCTTTCTATCGGGAACGACATGCGGTGAGAAGCGAAACGACGATGCGATCGTGGTAATAATCGAGGATGCGACAATCGACGATACGAACACCGAACATCCACGCGACACGATCACTCCCAGAAGGGATACAACGGTTACACCCAGAGATACCGACGTGCACGTTACCCCTCCCGTCGAAAGACGAAAGACGACGCTGACCGGTGCCGTGGCGCTTCTCAAGCTCGACCTTGAACGAAAGGATTCGGGACGTCTTCTTAAACATACCGCCTCCCTGATCACTTCCGTTGAAAAGGAGCTTTCGAAATCACTTTCGAGCGAACGCAAGCGTGCGCTCAACCTCTTTTCTCTCAAGCTTTCGAGCTTGAAGAGGGAGGTGACACTCCTTAACCCCGACAAGGACATACCCTCCACAAAGGTTCCCATGCTTGAATCCAAAATAGAGGAGCTTGAATCCATCGCCCGCAGGATTGAGAACAAATAGTAGTTTCCACCCCCCCTGTATAACCTTGGTTGCCGCCGCCAGATTACGTTAACCGGAAAGGCGTGATACCGATACCCCCTGATATGTCTTTGAAAATCTCCCGAATGCAAACCTATTTCTGTTTGGCCGCCTGGGCTGTAAGGTTATCCACTATAGCCTTAACGTCCCAGGTCCTCAGCACATGGTCGTCGCCGCCCGTGTAGAGTTTTGTGCCGTCTCGTGAAAGGGCGATGCCTCGTATTGCTTCGTCATTCATTTTGAATCTTCCCATCTCCGAGACCCCGACGGTAAAGATACCCTTTTGAATCTCGGTGGTGTCGGAGGGACTCGTGATCTTGAGAAACACTATCTGCCCGGAGCCGTCAGCCGCTATCAACGTTTTCTTATCCGCAAGGAAGGCGAGCCCAAGCACGTTCTTGAGGTCGCTTTCGTACCAGCCGATCGAGTTTAAGGGTTCGGTGTTCCAGACCTTGACGAGGTTGTTGGTGCCGCCTGCCGCGAACATGGTGCCGTCCGGGGTAAATGCCATTGCGTTGATGTAGCCGTTGGATTCCTTGGTCTTGAACGAAACACTGTCAGTAACGTCTGCAATGAAAAGAAAGCTGTCCCTGCCTGCGGTATAGAGGATATCCGAAGACGGCCTGAATGCCAGCGCGGTTACGACTCCCTCATGTCCGTCGAACTCGCCGAAGCGCTCTCTCTTTGCAACGTCCCATATGTCCACCATCTTGTCCGCAAAACCCACAGCAAGGTACTTACCGTCAGATGAGAAATCGACGTTGGTCACCGGACCCTGGAACACGACGACCGAATCGATAAGCTGGCCGGTTATCGCGTCGTCGATAGTAAAGACCTCGTCTGCCGAGGCTGTGGCAAGGAGCTTGCCGTCCGGAGAAAAAGCCACGTCGTTGATTATGTGGCGGTGCTTTCGTATCTCCCTTACGGGCTTGTGGGCCGATGGGTCCCAAATGGCCACAAGGCTGTCTGAGAAACCCAGGGCCAGGTTACCCGTAGCCGGGTCAACTGCGATGGCGGTAATTCTTCCCGGAAAAGTGTCGGCCGACACCGGACTTCCCTTGAATGTGACGTGAAGCGGCTTGGCGGATTGACATCCGGCGAGTGTTGCCACGATGGCCGCGCACACTAGAAACCTTTTCATCGAAAACCTCCGGTTAACGTTTTATCTTGACTAATAATACCGCTGAAACTCCCAAAAACAAGAGGTTCGGAAGCCACGCCGCAAGCCAGCCTGGAAGGGTGCCGTTGTAACCGAAGGCCCTGGATGCCTGTATGGAACCCCAGAAAAGAAAGCTCAGCAAAAGCCCTATACCTATCCCGAGGGTAATATTGCTCTTGCGCAAAAGGCTGGCCGCCGAAAGGGAGATCAGGGTCACGATAATAATTATCAAAGGGGACGAAAACCTGAAGTGAAACTCAACCAGTTCCTCCGAAACGCTGCTGCCTGCGGCGGTCCGTCGTTTAATGTATTCCGCGAGCTCCGTAAAGAGCATCTCGTTCACCCTCTTTACCCTGCCGCCCAGCTCTCCAGGGGGCTCGGCTACCTCGGCAAGCGGTCTTTCCTTGAAAACCTCGTAGGAAACCTCATCCCCGTCGAACGTAGTGATTTCTACGTTTGTGCCTTTCCACCCGCCCTTTTGAGAATAGCGGGCGCGGTCAATCCTGAATGTCCTCTGAATGGAGCGTTTGGGTCCGAACTCCCATATCTTCCAGTCCGACGCGGTGCTGTCTCTCATGTTGAGCTGCTTGATTGAGTACAGCCTTCCGCTCGCGGAAAGATAAGTGGTTTCGTACACGACAACCGGCCTGTTCAGTGAACGATGTTCTATCTTTTCTTCCTTGTATTCCAGGAAGCGTGTCATGACCCTGGTCGAAACGAATTCATTAACGAAAAAGGAAGCGAGGGCAATTACCGAGGCCGCCGAAAGGAGCGGGGCGAATATCCTGAAAAGATCCACGCCCGATGCAAGCAAGGGCACCAACTCGTTTGAGCGTATCAGTCTGCCGAAGGTCAGAAAGATGCCCATTGCACAGCCTACCGGAAGCAGGAGGCTTATCGTTTGAGGCAGGTCGTAAACGTAGTAGGTTATGATCTGCAAGGCATTCGCCTTGTAGTTTATGAAATAGGTCATCCTCTCGATTAGATTAATGAGATCGTAAATAAGAACCACGCACGCGAGGCCGAGGAGCGAGAAGAGCAGGAATTCTGCCACCAGAAAACGGTCGAAACGTTTCATAATCGAAACCTCTTTAAAAGAAGCGAATTTTCGAAGAACACCTCCCCGAATATCTCGGCCGTAAAGGGTAACATTACCAGGTTCGGCAGCCACATGGCCAGCCACGCGTCTATTCTTCCGCCCTTCGCGAGTTTCTCCCCCCCTATGACTAGAATGTAATAAAAAGCGAAGAAAACGAGGCTCAGGACGATCGCGAGGCCGATTCCTCCCCTTCGGAGTTTGCCGCCGAGTGAGGCGCCGAAGAACAGGAAAAGTATCGTCGCGACTGCAAAAGCAAGGGATTTGTGAATTTCCACGTTGAGAACGTTTATCCTCGCCTTTGACGTTTTAATCCTTCTCTCAAGTTCCTTCTTTTGGAGTTCATTCCTGGCCGCTGCAAGCTCTTTCTCTGTAGCGGCGATTTGTTTCTTATTGTTTTCGATCTCCTTCATAAGCAGGGGGAGGGTCATCTCTCTCTCTGATCTGTAGCTCCGGTTGCTTCTTATAAGCTCGGTGTTGAGCTCGAGATTTATAACCTGTGTGTCGGATCTTATCCTCCTGTAGCTTTCGCCAGCCAGTTCATGGGTTTCGGCTTTATAGAGAGTCATTACGATGTAGCGTTCGTCCGGTGTAACCTCAAGGGTACCCTCCGGTGCCGTTATGAGCGCGGTATTCTTCACCGAAACCATCACGTCGTAGATTTTTGAATGGCGTTCGTCCATAGAACCTATGTAAATGCTGTAACCGGGGAAACCTTCGTTGAACAATCCTTCCTCGAGTTTCACGGAGGGCTTTTTGCTTGAAACGTCGGCAAGCATGTTGCGTTCCCGGTGGTTGGACTCCGGCAAAACGTAGAGATTAAAAAAAGCCATCAGGCCGGCAAGGAGGAGTGTCAGGACGAGAACCGGGAAAAAAGTGTCCACAAGTCTCACGCCTGCCGAACGCAGCGCGACTATCTCGTTATCCTGTGACAGCCTGCCGAACGTCATCATGGAGCCCGACATTGTCGCAAGAGGTACCGACATGGCCATTACGAAAGGCAACGCGTAAAGCAGAATTTCGAATACGTACTGAGCTTCTATTCCCTTGGTTATGATCAAATTCAGGAGAAGGAAGAGCTGGTCCATGAGGAACACGCCGGTCAGAACCGACCATGACAGGAGAACGGGGACAATGAATTGCCCCAGGATGTAGCGAGAGAAGATTCGCATGGATTAATGATAACGAGCACACAAGTGCGTGTCAACGCAGCAAGTTGACATTGATACCAAATCCTCATAGAATTACTTCCTGTGCTGAAGGATAATTCATTCGAGAACAAGAAAGAATCTTGCGCCGTTACTCCGATTCTGCCGTCGAGCACGCGAAGGGAGAAGTAGAACCGTTGTCGGCGGTGTCTTGATACCCGATATGAAAATAGTCTCGATTGTCGGGGCAAGGCCCCAGTTTATCAAAGCGGCGATGCTTTCCAGGGTGATTGGCGGAGAAAGCGATATCAGGCACGTCCAGCTTCACACCGGTCAGCACTACAGCCCCGAGATGACGCGGATTTTGTTCAACGATCTCGATTACCATCCCGATTACGATCTGGGTGTCGGCTCCGGCAGTCATGCCGTTCAGACCGGCCGGGCGATGATCGGAATAGAAGAAGCTCTCGTGAAAGAGAAGCCGAGTCTCGTCGTTATCTACGGAGATACAAACACAACGTTAGCCGGTGCGCTTGCCGCCTCCAAACTCCAAATTCCCATAGCTCACGTGGAGGCGGGGCTGAGAAGCTTTAACCGTAGGATGCCCGAGGAGATAAACCGCATAGTCGCGGATTCGTTATCCGATCTCCTTTTCTGCCCGACTGAAAACGCGCTTAACAATCTCCGCAAGGAAGGAAGAGGGGAGGGAGTCACGAACACTGGTGACATTCTTCTCGACACGCTCGAACTCTTTCTGCCTGTGGCCCGTGAGTCGTCAGGCATTATTGAGCGCCTTTCCCTTAAGAACGAATCTTTCTGGCTTTTGACCATGCACAGGCCCGCAAACGTTGACGAGGAATGTGATCTTAAAGAAGTGCTCGCTGCGCTTGCCGAGACTCGACACCCCAAGATAATCTTTCCAAGCCATCCGCGAACGGCCGAGACCCTCCGGCGGGTTCCCGAAAAGGATAAAAAACACATAGAGATAATTCCCCCCGTTTCGTATCATGACGTTCTCCTGCTCGAGGAGAATGCGGAACTGATACTCACCGATTCCGGTGGTGTCCAGAGGGAAGCGTATTTTCTATCCCGCCCGTGCCTTACTCTTCGCGAGGAGACCGAGTGGCCGGAGACGCTTGAAAAGGGATGGAACAAACTGGTTGGTTCTTCAAGAGAGGGAATAAAAAAAGGGATTGAATCTTTAAGCAAGCCTCGCGCAAAACCGGATTTGAAGGCGTTTGGAGGAGGCAATGCAGGTTTAGCCATGGTTGAAGAAATAAAAAAAACTGCAAGAATCGTGAAGTAATGAAAATAGCGGACCTCAAGACTCTTTCGAAAGACACCCTTATCTACGGAATAGGTAACGCCAGCAACCGTCTTGTCCAGGTGCTTCTTGCACCTATCTACGCCGCCTATCTTTCTGCCGACCGTTTCGGCATACGTTCATTGACAATTGCCCTGTATGGAATATTGCAAATTTTAATCGTTCTGGGTCTGGATCAGGGTGTAATTGCTGATTATTACGAAACCAGGGACCTGGAGGATCGCAGAAGAGTGGTGTCTACGGGATTTACCTTCAGTGTTATCAGTTCGTTCCTGATCGGGGGATTGACGTTTCTTCTTGCAACGCCTGTTGCTCAGCTAATGGGCATAGATCCTGTTGAAGGCACCCCGATATTAAGGTTATTCTCAATTTACACAATCCTGACACCTCCTACTTTTGTATTTCTATCCTTCTTGAGAAGTGATCGTCATCCGTGGACATACAGCATTTTCAGTTTCCTTAAAAGCCTGGTTCGGGTGGCCCTTATTGCCGTATTCCTGATTCTTCTGAAACGCGAACTGAGGGGCGTTTTTGAAGCCGAAGCGATTCTTGCGGTGATTTTCTTTCCCGTTCTCGTCCTGACCGTCTACATTTACACCAGAGGTATCAAATTCTCCTTTAAAAACCTGTGGAGTATGATCAAGTATTCCTTACCGCTGATTCCTACCGCTGCTTTCATGTGGATTAGAAATCTCAGCGACAGATTTCTCATAAAGCTCTATTTGACCCAGACCGATGTAGGTGTTTTTTCATTTGCCGTGAATTTCCCAAATGTCCTGTCTTTTCTTATCGTCGTTCCTCTTTCACTTGCCTGGGTACCGTATGCGTTTTCAATAAAGGACAGGCCTGACCTCCCTAGTTTCATATCGCGCGTCCTTACTTATTTCTTGTTCATAGCGGGATGGGCGCTGGTGGTCCTGGGGGGACCGAGTTACGAATTCCTTAGAGTCATAGCTAAGCGTCCGGAGTACTGGCAGGGAACGACTCTTATTCCGGTACTGCTTCTGGGGGTGTGTTTTTATGGTGTTCACTATATTATTGCTACGCCGTGTAATCTTGCCCGCAAGACTATTTATTTCACAATCGCCACCTTGATATCATCGGTCGTAAGTGTAGTAGCAAACGTGCTCCTTTTACCAGCTGTAGGCCTTTTCGGATCCGCCTTGGCTTCACTTATATCTTACTTCGCGATGTTCCTGCCCATGTACTTTTTCAGCCGCCGCTTGATGAAAATTCAATACGAGACAAAACGGATAACCATTGTTTCGATTGTGTCCGTGCTTGTTACGACCATAATTTTTTTGTGGCAACCCGGCGATACATTTACGAGCCAGATGATAAGCAAGCTGGGCGGCGCGTGGCTTGTAAACAACTGGTACGTTTCTTCGCTGACCGGAGCCCTTGTTATTAAAATTGTGGCTGGCAGTATACTCTATGTGGGACTGGTTTTAGTCTCGGGATTTCTATTACCTTCCGAACGAGAGGTAATAAGAAAGAAACTCTTGCCGAAAAAGCTGAGAAAGAACCAGGGTTAGCTAATCCAGGGCATTGGCCCAAAGGAAAATCAACTATTTTGCTTTTCCTGGGAGGCAGAGGATACTTTTCTGTAAAAATGCTTTATCCGCGGGAAGACTTTTACGAGAAAAACAACGGCTAAACCGAAGTAATAAAAGGTAGTGACTCCCCACGGGTGGGGAAATGGATGGAAAAACAAGTCAAATCCAAGCGTAAGCAGCATAAAAACATATACCGATTCCATTCGTGAAAAAAACCCAAGCCATCTTTTTATGGTCCCGAGTGGTTGGGATTGATTGGATTTCTCGTTCGCAACGGGATAGAACTGAAGGATCGTATCTACTGCGGTGTGATGGAAAAGATTCGATAGCACTAAAACCGCCATAGCGATCAAAATAAAAATTAAATTGCTGCGTAAGTATAAACCGATTCCTGCTCCCATTAAAAGGGCAGTTTCTGTAATATAATGCACAATGTGGTCAAGAGGTTCTCCGACGGGAGAAAACTTTTTTTTGGAACGTGCAAGTTCACCATCTACGCAGTCCAGAAGATAAAGCAGATGGTATGCGAAGATACCCAAAAAAGCCAGGGTGTAGGAGGGGGTTGCAAGGAGGATGCCGCCTGCTATACCGACGATAAGCATAGTCCATGTTACTGCATTTGGAGTAACCGGGGTTCTGGCTAAAAGCCACGTAAGATATGGAGAAAGATGCCTGAAAAAATACCATGCGAGCCATGATTCCTGGGATTTTGGTTTTTGGGCGTTTTGCCGAATGTATTTTATAGTGATTTTTATTTCATTCGATTTCTGTTTTTCCATGGTCCAGAATCTATCTTCTTGAATATTTATTTTCCACTATAAGCCTCTTCGTATGCTTTTTTAATATCTTCGGGACTGACTTTATCGAGTACTGTGGTTCTTCCTGGTCGTGTCAGAGGTGCCTTTTTGATTAGCTTCAGGAATTCATTATATCCCAGTTTCAGTTCACCGGGCGAGGATAACAACGAATTCACTTTTAGAAACTCTTTTTGTCTCGATTGAGATGTTTCTTTTTGCAGGAGAGTCGTGAAAATAGAAAACATCGCGACTTGTTCGCCGTGCAGCGACTTTCCAGGGTACAACTCGTCCAGGGCGTGGCTTAGGAGATGTTCTGAACCGCTGCAAGGTCTGCTGGTGCCGGCAATTCCCATGGCGATTCCCGAGAGTACGAGACCCTCGGCCAGAGTTCGCAAAAAAGCTCCGTTCTCGAAATCGACGGTTTTGAAAGCCAGTAATTCCATTGCCGGTTTCCGGGAAAGCATGGCGGATACTGCATCGTAGTGCTCTTGTACCCTTTGGTAGGCAAAAAACCAGTCGTTGGTTGCCGAAATGTTCGAAATCAAATCACCCACGCCGGCTTTCAGATTCTGCCGTGGTGCTGTGGCGACGATGCCAAGATCCACAAGCACGGCCGTGGGCATGTTGACCCCCACGCTTCTTGTTCCTTTTCTAAAACGTATAACCGCTACGGGAGAAGATATTCCATCGTTCGAGAGAGAAGTAGGAATGCTGACGACTGGGAGAATCCTCCGCGACCCGGTAAATTTGGAAACATCGACAACTTTTCCTCCCCCGACGCCTATTAAAACGTCCGGGCGTTTATTCTCGACAATCTGCTCAAGCTCTTCCACCTGGGGATAGGAGTTGTTTTCGATGAGGCAGATGTGAGGCTCTTCAAAACCTGAACTGACCTTCTCGGCAAGATGTTTTGTGTCACGCATGGTGACGAGAAGAGGCTTCTTGAAAAGCAGGTTGGATTCGCAGAGCAGACTGTGCGCTTTGTGGAGCAAGTCGTCTTCGATCCTTACAAGAATCGGCAACGTAACACTGCTTCCGAAGATAGGCATCTAATTTTCTTCTTTATCAATACCACGTGCCGTACTGTCAGCACGGGCCAGGTCTTCATGGGTGTCTATTTCTATCCATGGTAGGCCTTTAGTGCTAAGAGAAAAAATTGGTGCGTCGTGAAGTATACCGGCTATGGCATTTTCGTACCATACCCCGGTATTACCGTTAGAAATCATCTTGTCTATTTCCGCAAAAAGTGACCGGGAGAAGTCTTTTCCAAATTTCGCCAACCCGATGTATTCGCCGCCGCTTTCCTTTGGATCAAGGGTCTTGGAGATGGCTGTGATCCGCGAGTTACCGTCAAGCATTACTTTCATTTCCTCTTCTGCAAGTGGGTGGATATCATCCACGACGAGAAGGTTCCCTCTTTTATCCTCAAGGAGATTGAAAAGAAGGTTTGGATGAAACAGTACGTCGCAGTTCAAAAGCAGGAAGTCCGCTCCACGCAGCTCGTTTCTTGCCAGCCATAGCGAGTAGATGTTATTCGTCGTTTTGTAGAGCTCGTTGTTGATGAAGTTGCAGTTATGGGCATACGGGAACAATGTTGAAGCCTGATGGCCCGATAAAACGATTATATCTTCAGGTTCGAGACCGGCTGTGTATATGGCTTTCAGCGAACGCTCAAACAGGGTCCTCCCCCCCACGTCCAGCAGTGCCTTGGGTTTTTCGATCGTAATCGGGTGAAGCCTGCGGCCTTCACCTGCCGCCAGTATTATCGCTTTCATTTTTTACCTTTGCGAGTTTAATTTTGATGACAAGTGTTGTTATTCCGTAAAGCAAGCTTGCAATGCAGATTGAGTAAGTGGGTAAGTGGGGTATGAGCCATGCCAAAAGCGGACCCAGGAAAAGCAAGAAAAACTGTTCGTCGAAAGCCGTGTATAAAGAACCCACACGGGGGATGATTCGTTTCTCGAAAGGGGCTGGCGGATAGGTGTTATTTTTCGGAGGGATATGATGAGCGACAAGATGGATAATGTAATGAAAAACCAGTCCCCCGCATGTTATAAGCAACCAGACCAGCCCGAACTGCCGGAAAATTCCCCACCCCAGAGCAACATACGCAAGATTCGATCTTACGAAATCGACCAAGGGATCAAGCTTGCGGCCGAATTCGGTTTGTTTTTTTGTAAGCCTTGCCAGTTTGCCGTCGGTGCAGTCCAGTATCCATGAGAATTGAAAACACAGAGCCCCGAAGAGCAGGGACAATCCATCACCCAGCCAGAAAAAATAAAATGAAGCGAAACCTGGCACCAGACTTGACAACGTGACCGCGATGGGGTGAATGCCGGTTTTTGAAAGCAACCTGGCCAGCGGTGTAGCTACCGGATCTGCAAACAGAACCGTACTCCAGGCGTCTGTTTCCTTGACGAAAGAGGATCTAGGCTCCATGTAAGTGAAGTCTATCTATTTTGCATGTAGTGTCAATGAGAATCCGGGAAGTGTACGACCGGATGATCTTATCAAAAGCTTAACCAAGCTATTGAAAAAGAGCAAGAGCATTCGTATAATTATTGGGATGAATCATAAAAATCGAATTGAACTCGCCGTAAGGAAAATTAATTGAGAGTGAATAAAGCTGAAGAATCTCCGCACATTGTAATGTTGGCTCCTTTTTTCCCTCCTTACAAGGGAGCGGTTTCTTCGCGCCTGGAATCGTTTGCAAGATACTGGACGCGGTTCGCGACGGTAACAGTTATTACCACAGAGGCATCAAAAGAACCTGAAACTTATCGCCGAATCGTGATTCCTCTGGCGAAGTGGCGTTTTGATTTTCTTAAGATGCCTTACCGTTTCCCCGCACTTCTTCGACAGGTGAAAAGAATTTCTCCAGATATCCTTTTCGCAAGCATCCCTCCGGTCTGGCCGCTCCTTGAAGCTCATTTCCTGAGTAAACGTCTGGGTTTGCCTTTGACTGTAGACGTCAGGGATTTGCCTACATCCACGTATCCCATCGATAAAGTGTTTTCTGTTCGTAGGGGATTTAACCTTTTAGCACAAACACTTTCACGATATTTGTTGAGGAAAAAAAGGGGAGCGGTTACAGTTACTGAATGCGTATTAGATCAGTTGAGAGAATTTGCAGACATATCTGGATTCAAAGGGTGGGTCATCAGAAACGGTAGTGAGATAGAGCATTTCAAGAGATCACGCACCGCCGGGAAAAAGTATGACATAGTTTATTCAGGAACATTTATACTTGTGAGGAATCCCAAGTCAATCTTCAAATATTTGCTTACTCTACGTGAGCTGTTTCCTCAAGTAAAAGTGCTGTTTCTTGTGGATTTCGTCGACAAAAAAATCGAGGAACAGTTTCGTACCGACCTTAAAAAACATTCAATGGAAGAGAACGTAGATTTCCAGGATATGACTTCCACAGAGAGAATCCCGGAATTCCTTGGTCGCGCGAGATTGGGACTTGATTCTCTCGTGTCATCAAGTCACACGTACAAGGGTGCTGTCAGCGCAAAGGACTATGAATATCTTGCTGCAGGCTTGCCCGTGGTGGGGCTAATAGATCCAGATTTCTACGTCGAAACCAGGCGTATTATCTCTGATAACGCAGTGGGGATACTCGATCCAGATCCTTTAAGCCTCGCGCGTAAGACCGCGGAATTACTTAAGAATCCCTTACGTTTGAAGGAGATGTCCGACAAAGCGCGGAAGGTGGGTGAACGTTTCGACCGCAAACTTCTCGCGGAGGAGTATTATCGAAAAGTCATTCTTCCAGCCTGGAGGAGATTCAGCGCAGGATAATAACCCTCTGACAGGAAGCTTTTCCCGCCGATTCCAGCCTTACAAAATAAACGCCGCCTGAAAACCGAGAGACGTCGAGGTTCAAGAATCTTTGTTCCGCACTCACGGGCTGCTTTACTATCAATGAACCTGTGATGTCGTAGATGCTGATTGCACCTTGGGAACCTGCAGGAATCGAGTAAGCGACAGACAAGCCTCTTTTGTTTATCGAGTTCACTTTCAATGTCGGATTCCATGTCGCTTCGGGCGCAACCTCCTCCACGCCCTCTTGAGCGAGGCAGTTTATCCCGACGCGGAGTGTGTTATTCGCCGGGTTTTCATCCTGGGGGTGCGAAACGGAAATAACGAGAACGGCGGTGTCCGGAACCGTCCAGTTTTCTTTCATGATAATGGTGTCCGACTCCAGAAAGCCGAGATCAGTCGTCCACGAACCCGAGGCACTGCCGGAAAGCGTCAGCTGAACGCCGTTCAAGGGGTCCCGGCCGTAATTTGTCACAATCGCCTCGAGATCGATCATTGTTCCCTTTTGAATCTCGTCTCCGTTGCGTATGCCTCTAAGCTCGAGAACGCCGGCGTCCTTGTCGTAAACCTTGCCTATCAGCCTGTCGAGCCCCATCATTGCCAGGTACGATGTGACCCAGCACATGTCTATCGTATCTGCGTCCTGAGTCGTGGCCATTATGCCGCCGTCGTTATCGGTGTCGTACGAAAGAAGCTTGTTTGTGAGCCAGAGGTGATGTCTCTTGTAAGTGGTGTCGTGCGAAATGTCGTACATGGCTCCTTGTCCGTTTGCGTAGGCTACGTTCCACGAGTTGTCCCACGAGTAATAGTCGACATTTTGCCAGACCTGGAAGGTATCGAGGTAAGATCCGTTCTCACTGATCCACTGCTTTCCGCGCGCCGTATCACTCTGAAAGGTCGAGTTGCAGAATCCCCACATCATTGTGCCTGCCGACATCGCCCAGTACTCTTCCTTCAAAACGACCTCAGGCGTTCGCCACTTCATCCATGAGATTATCGAATCGGACACGGCACAGGCGGTGTCCAGGGCTTCCTGGTCGTCATTTTCCACTCCGTATTTGTAAAGCCAGCCCGCGCACCAGCCCATAACATGACGGTCCAGCACTGCCCATTTATTCAAGCGCGGCGTTGCCACTTTCATGAATCGTGCGCACGAGTCCCTGTACCAGGTCCAGTTTTCGTCACCGTAAACACGGCGGTATCGCTCTTCGGCGGCTATACCCCACGCGCAGTTGTGGGAGGGATAGTATTGACCTGTTTGTGACTCCTCTTTCCATGCGGGAAAGCGGTTGCAGTATTGCCAGGCCTTGTCGATATTCTTTCTGTATCTTGCCGTGTCGCCGGTTAATTCGCCGTATCGCGACCACACCCATATGGCCTCCTGGGTGTTGTCGGTCTGAATCACGGGTCTCAAAGGACCCGTTTCGGCCTCGATCATTCCGCCGTCGTCAACAGAGTCCGCATCGTCCAGCTGCCATAGAGCAATGAAGTCGGCGATCTGGCGAAACTCGAACAAATAGTTGAATCTGAGTCTTGTGGGATCGGTGGTGTCTGCCGCTAGATTGGGATGACAGGGCAAACCCGGATATTGTCCTTCGCGAACGGGTGCGGTCGCCCACAATGCCGATATCGCCCCAAATCCTGCAACTAACAATACAAACCTTTTCATGACTGTGCCTCCTAGACGCTATCCTAATCCATGCGCACGGCTTTGTCAAGCTGGAGTCTTGCGCCCTCCCCACCAAAAAAAGGGCGGCTTACGCCGCCCACAGTCAAATTTCTCGAAAGTGCAAGGCTATTAAATCGTTACAGTGTATGTCAGATCAAAGGCTTCACCGTCGCAAGTGCCCTTGAAATTCAATACGTGGGATCCGGTGGGGATAAGAACGGTTCCGCCGTCAATGACATAGTCCTGAGTGGTGTAATTCTGATCGGCTGTCCTCGCGCCTTTTTCAGCATTATCTGTAAAGGAATTATACCCGGGCACCGTGATGGTGAAGGAAGATAATGTCACGTCGTAATTAAACGAATACGTATAAGCAACATGGTATCCGCCGTAGCTCGTTGCGCCTGACGCCGCGACGGCCAATGGTTCAACAAATATGGCCATGGAAATCTCGCCCACGTCGGTCATCTTTCCGTCCTCTACGGTCAGCTTCTGTCCGCCCTCGCCGGGTTTGTATGTCCCGCCGTAAACGCCGACAAGATCACCGCCTGATACCTCGCCGTCACCGTCCATGTCTTTCCAGGCCAGAAGATAGTAGTAGCCCGTAAGAACGTCCTCGAGTTTGAAATCGGCATTGCTAAGGTCGCTACCGCTGGACTCGGATTGACCTATCTTGACCGGATCGCCGGTAAGATCCGAAGTCTCATAAAGCTCTATCCGCGCGTTTCGCACGTCGCCGGTTTGACCCGGTTCGAGTATCAATGAACCCTTGACGCCCGTTGAGCCGAAAATACTGCACCCTGCAAATATAGCCGCGAGAAACACCGCTGAACCAAGAAGAACGAGCTTCTTTGTCATTTCTCCTCCTTGAGGAATTTGGATGTTTTCCTAAGTATAGAAGAGTTGTTCAACAAGTCAACACAACGTTCTGCTTCAATCCTTCACCCGTTCTCCTTCTTCAGTCCCGACTGACACCTGCTCAATGCCGGTCCGGTAGTCGGGGAAGGCGTAGATGACCTTTCCTTTCAGCTTCGAACCGCTCTTCTGGAACGCCTTCATGACGAGGATGCCGTCCTGCGGGAAACCCATGACGATTACCCCGTCCACCGTCACCACCTCGTCCGTCGTGTTCGAACCGTCCTCGTACACCGCCTTGGCGCGGTATCCCTCTCCCTCCTTTTCTATCGTCAGGCGATACATGTATGCTTCCTCATCTCCCACATCGGCGGAGCTGATGTCGTAGACGCCCGAGAAATCCTTGCTCGAAGGCTCAAGTCTTTTAGCATTCTTGCTCGACTCGTACGCGTACTCTCCATCCTCAACCCAAAGCCCGGTAATCCCCGAATCCTGTTTTTTGTAGATTCCCACGATGCCGTCCTCGCCTTGGGTGTACGCGCAAAGGCAGCCCGAAAGCTCCACGCCTCGTGCACTCTCGCTTCCGGGATAGACCCATTCGAGGTTATAGTATTTACCTTCCTTCTTGATGACGAGGTCGATATCATCGTAGCCTTCTCCCGACACCGCGTATTTCCCGCTGAAATCAGTCGGGCGAGAACGCGTTTCCTCTACTTGGCCGGTTCCCGTCGACCCACGGCCTCCGTTGTCGGAGACCGCGCAGCAGCCTGCGAGGAGGCCTATCGCGGCAAAGGCGGTAACGCGTCTGAATATACGGAAATCTCTCATAAAAGTCTCTCCTTGTTTGATATTTCATAAATCGGACTCTACTCCTTTTCGCCCTTCTCCGTTCCTGTAACAACCTCTTCTTCGCCCGATTCATCGTTATAATACGAGTAAAAGAACTTGCCTTCAAGCTTCGAACCGCTCTTCTGAAACGCCTTTGTCACGAGGCTCCCGCCCACCGGGAATCCCATGACTATTATTCTATCGACCGCAAGGGCGTCCCCGGTTACGGCACTTCCGTCCTCGAAGAACTCGGTCGCCTTGTACGCGCCCCCGTTCTTCTTAAGGGTCAGGGTATAGGTATAGCTTTCACCGGCGGTGGCGTCAAGCGCCTCGACGGAATAAGAGCCCGAGAAGTCGTGGTTCGAAGGCTCGAGCGGTTCGGCTCCCTCGCTCATATCGTACACGTATTCGCCTTCTGCGAACCACAGTCCCGCTATGCCGTCTTCCTGTCTTCTATATATCCCGACGGCACCCTCCTCCCCCGGCGTGGAGGTGCAAAGGTATCTTCCAAGCTCCACGCCCGTGGCGAACCAAGGTTCGCTTGCGGGCACGCCCCACTTGAGACTGTAATATTCACCCTCCTTCCTGATCACGAGCAAGAGATCCTCGTACTCCTCGTTCACCATCTCGTACCTGCCGGCGAAGCTTCTCGATGAGGTTCGCGAATCGTCATCTCTGGGCTTTGTTCTTGTGGTACGGGTGTTCTCGCCTCCTTCCCCGCGCGATAGCAGTCCGCAGCAGCCCGCGACTAATGCGCTCATAATCACAGCGGTTAAGACCTTAACTATACGACAGCTCCTCATGATTTCCTCCTTGCATTCTTATTAGTTATTCTTTTTCGGCTATCTCGCCGTTAGAAAATAAATGCTCCTTGCGCTCCACGTCGTCGTATTCGGTATAAAAGTACCAGCCGTCGAGCTTGGAGCCTTCCACTTTGTAAATCCTGACCGTGATGCTGCCGCCGACGCCTACCCCGGAGCAAAAGTAATCACCCGAAGCGATACCTGCGGCGGTGAGCGTGGGTTCCTCCTCGGAGTTCCAGTAGACCTTATAGGTTTGCCCAGTGCGTCTGATGTAATAAGTCTGTTCGTACCCCTCTCCCTCCCCGTCGAAACCTATCACGCTGTATTTTCCCGAAAGATCGCGAACGGAGGGCCTCAAGGCACTCGCGCCCGGCGAGCGCTCGGTGAAGTAAGCGTCACCCTCCAGGTTCGTAAAAATTCCCGTGAGCTTCGAGCCCTGTTTTTTGTAAAATCCGAAGATGCCTGGTTCCCTCTCGCTCTCTACTGCAAGCACATCCTCCCCCTCATAGGCGAAGCCGGAGCCGCTCCACGTCTCTCCGTCCTCGGTCTCCCACTTGAGCTTGTAGCCCTTCTCGAACCTCTTGATAGTCAGGGTGTATGTCGGACCCTCGCCTTGGTAGACCTCGTATGTGCCTGTGAAGTCACCGCTGTCCTTGTTGTCGGTAGTTTTCCGGGATACGCTTTTCCCGACTTCCCGCTCGTTACCCTCCTCTCCTTGTGACAAAAGCCCGCAGCAGCCGGTCAGTGCAAGCGCCGCGGCGATCATGAAAGTAAAGAACGTCTTTTTTTTCATTTCTAGACTCCTTCGATTATAAGCACGTTCACTCGCGAGAGGCCTTTTCGCTGCCCAGAGACACCTTATCCTCGCCCTCCTCCTCATCATAGTAGCTGTAGAAGAATTTTCCATCAAGGCGCGAGCCCTTCATCTGGAACAACTTGACTACCATGCTCCCGCCTATCGGAAAGCCCATGATTATGACGTCATCACAAGCGAAGCCGAAACCCTCCACGCTCGAACCGTCGTCGAAGCTCTCCACGGCCTTGTACAAATCGCCTGAACGCACAAGCCGCAGGGTGTAGTCGTATTTCTCGCCGGTCTCTTGATCGCGGCTTACAGCGCTGTAGGTGCCCGAAAAGCTGCGGCTCGAAGGCTCTAAAGGCTCTGCTCCCGCGGTAGTATCGAAGGCAGAAACTTGCTCGCCGTCGCTCCAGAGCGCCGAGAGATTCTTGCCGTCAAGCTTGTATATACCAAGCGTTGCGTCTTCCCCTCCCTCGCAAACGCCAAGGTAATTGCCGAGCACGACGCCGTAGGCAAACCACGGCTCGCTCTCCGGTTCTGACCACTCGAGACGGTAATAACCGCCGTGCTTTGTTATTTCGAGTGTCAGATCCTCGAAGTTAGGGTCTTCAATTTCGTAGCTTCCGGCGAAATCCGCCGGCCTGGATGTGCGTTTCGTCTCCTTCGCTGCGTCGGAGCCGGATGACGATTCGTTGTCACCTTGAGACAAAAGCCCGCAGCAGCCCATCACCGCGAGCGCAATCATCAAGAAAAAGAGTTTCCTCATGAGTTCCTCCTTGTTTGGTTTTGCCGTAGGATAGTCCGCAGCTCGGGTATGTCAAGGCTCAGGGCGCTCCGGTTCCTCGAACTTTCGGAAATACCTTGGGTAGGGCGTTGATCATAACCACCGGGGAATGGCAGTTTTGTCGATTTATGAGTAGGGCTGGGGGGGAGGGGCTACTTCGGCCTGAAGGTCTCCTCGACCGCGCGCTCAAGCTCGGCGATGCGGTCGGGGTAGTGATCGGGACCGACGGTTTCGCCCTCGGTGTAATAGATGTAAGTGGTTGAAAGACAAGTTATTCTGAAATCGAGCTTGTTAGTCGAGATGATATAGTTCGTAAAGGAACCGCTTTCGTGATCGGCGCCGTCGCAAGCATACACCCACCACTTGCCGCGAATGCGGTATGCTTCATTGCCGTTGACAGTTATCTTCTGAAACCCCGAGGTATCGTAGGAGATGTAACCGCCGTAGTTGTACAATGGTCGCGGGACCAGGGTATCGCTTGCTATATGCGGAAACCAATAAACTAAAATATAATCATTTGGGACATCAACCCAGATATTATCGCTAGTTGAAGAATAATGTTTAACAACACCGGTTTCTTCATTTTTATAGCCGTAAGTCTTATTTGACGGCATATAATAAGGAATAAGCGAAGAATCTTTTTCGACGTCTGCCCCGTTAAAACCGTTATCTCGAAAAAAGGGATCTAGGGGACAAGAAACGTTAGTGAACTCCTTCCACTCGCTGTATCCTTGCGGAAGCTTAGGGAACTCAGGCGGATACCAGATGCCTGATAAGAGAAGTAAAACGCCCACACGAAAGTATACCCCTGACTACATAGTTGTCAAGACCCGCTTACGGTCGGAAAGGCCTCTGTAGCCACGGGCACTCAGGTTGAGGAACAGGCTCTATGTTGAAGCCTCCCAGTTCCAAAAGGTCCCAGGTCACCGGTCCGCATATCCACTGGTTGCGCTCCCACATGAGTTCGTTGCGGTTGATGTCCACGGCTTGCAGCTGCACGGCTCCGTCTCCCAAAAGCACGAAACAAATAAGCTGAAAGTTCCGCAGTGCGGCAGCGGTATCGTTTCCAAAGACGTCGTCCTCATCCGCTCTTACTAGCTCCGGGTACTGCATGTATGCGGGTATAAATAGGGGGTAATCACGGTGCAACCTGTTCCGCTCAAGAGTGAACAAATCCTCTATCTCGTGCCTTGCATCATTGAAAGCGGTGATATAATCTATTCTGTTGTTCAAAGCCCTTTGCATCCGGTGAACCCACTGCTCGCCGTTCTCGCCGGGCCTCAGAACGGTTTGCACGTCTGTTGCGCCAATCTGCAAAACGGGCTTGAACGCAATGAGGCCGATGCTTTCAAGATGGAGCCTGTACAACGACCACGCGTCCCACACGATGACGGGGGAGGGGGGATTATTTTGGTTTAAAAGTCTCCTCTATCACCTGTTCGAGTATGGTGTTGTGGTCAGGATAAGTATTGATTTGCTCATCCTCGTGAGAATAGCTGTAAAGCATAGTAGTACAAGTTATTCTGAAATCGTAAGTTTTAGAAGGTATAAAATAAGTAGTATATGAGCCTACCCACTGACTACCCCAGTCACATTGTCCTGCCCAAAACCAACCTCTCTGACGGCAGGCTATATTCTCAGATATGCTTATAGTGTCGAGAAGCGTGTCTTTCGATAGGAAGAGGGCCCATGAGTGCCAATACGAGTGAAGAGGCAAAAGAATATTATAAATATCAACTGAATCAGTTTGATGTTTTGTCCACCGAATATAAATGTCTCCATATCCCCAGTTGTTTTTTAACCAAATAGAAGTATCCGTGACATAATGAACGAATCCTGATAAAGAATCACCACCACTATATATTTCCTTAAGGTTAACCTCAGTTAAAGCAAAAGGTTTATAAGAGATGGTTTCATAGCTAGAGATTCCCAGTAACGGTTTGTAAAAACCTGGGTCGTACTTTTGCCAAGAGGTATAGTCTTCAGGAGGTTCAGGTAGACGGGGCGCTTTTGAAGGTAGCCATGTATTAAGCAAAAGAATTACAAAAGACACCCAAAAGTATACCCTTGGCTACATACTTGTCAAGCTTACTCTCGTTCAGGTTCCTGCCAGGGTGGGCGAAGAGGGTTTCCTGGATCAGGTGCGAACCAGGGCCACTGGGGAAACCTTTGTTCTGCCGGCCGGGGGGCGATGAGTACGTTGAAGGTTCTTGACTCCAGAAGCTCCCACGTTACTGGACCGCAAACCCACTGGTTGCGTTCCCATATAAGTTCGTTGCGGTTGATATTTGTGCCAATCTCCAAGTCGGCATTTTCTAAAAGAACGTAACATGCGAGTTGAAAGGTCCTCAATGCAGCTGCTGTGGCATTTCCGAATATCATTGCTTCTCCGTTTTCTCCGTCCAGAGGGATTTCGTTCATTTCAGGTAAAACCATATTCTGTGGGATGAACAATCTCCATTCGTTAATCCTTGCTCTTGCTTGTTCATCTTGCTGATCTCTTTGTTGATTGTTGTAGAGTTGATTTCGAAAAGTATTAAAAGTCCGCTCTATTGAATCCTTGTAGGGTTGTAAAATCCGAATCCTTGCATTCAAGGCTTGCTGCATTCTATCTACCCACTGCTCGCCGTTCTCGCCTGGCCTTAGTTCGACTCGTACATCTGCTGCGCCAATCTGTAAAATGGGCTTGAATGCAATGAGGCCGATGCTTTCAAGATGGAGCCTATACAAAGACCACGCATCCCATACGATAACGTTGAACCTAGGTTGATTCGTAATCGGCTCGGGGGGATCAATTCTTAACCAACTACTGCCAGTGAGCGTATCCCCTCCGAATATTTCATCGTAGATTGTTGAGGGATTTGATGCAACTTGTGATCCAGCTATTAATGCACATCCTCTTGACCATGTAGAAATTGGGTTTTGTGGTTTAGGTCCCGCATGAATCTGAATCTGGCTGGGTGCGTTGGGGTCGCTTTCATTAAAGAAAGTATATTGCGTTATCAAGGAATTGTTATTTAATCTTCCAAAGTCAGTAATTCTTGTACCTCTAACCGCTTCGCCGCCATTAATATTCAAGCAAGGATATGGGGGATAATTAGGTCCGTGTCCACCCCACGTAGCATAGTAATTTCCGCTTCCGATACAGGCTGCCCATTTTTCTTGAATCGCATTAATCCCTGGATTAATTGAGCCAAGCAATGGTCTTATGTGTGGATTGCCTAGAGAATCCTGCCAAACCAAAATTATAGTGTCGGTCATTCGGTCAACAACGTTATCTGCAAGTTCAAGCCAGCAGCGGTTGTCCTCGATTCCGCTCGTTTCGACTCTCCGGCGCTTGCCGGCCAGATCAAGCCGGTCTACTTCCGTCTCAATGTCCCTTGCCCTTTGCCTGAACTGCTGTACTATCGCGTTGCTCGAGTTCACAATGTTCCGGCAACCAGTCGAGATGAAATCCAGATAACTATTTTGCCCATGGGGAACAAGCTCCCGATAAAGTGAAGGGTCCTTCTTAAGAATTTCTGTTATCAGTGTCCAGGTTGTATCAAACAATCCTGGAACCTGCGTTTTATAGTCGTGCAGCGCGTCGTAATCCATTATCATGGGTTCGAGTTGATCCTGTGTGCTTATCGCAAGACCGCTGTAGACAGGTTTTGCACCGCGCAGTTCTATGATGTTTATCTGGTTTGCCCCGGTGTCAAAGGGCATATTCATTCTTCGTGCAAAGTTAGACAAAAGCTCGTAAGTAACTTCAAATCTTTGATCCCTTCCATTGAACAACATCTTCAAAACCTCCATTCGTATTTCAGGTTTACGTGGAGCCCCCTTGTGTCGAGCCGGGGGCCAAGGCTCGCGCCGCGCCAGGTTAAGCGGGCCTCGGCGTAGGGCACAATCCGCGATGCCGTGCTGTCGCCCCAGAGCCGCGCCTCCGTGCCCAGCGAGACCGCGAAACGCGGCACATCCCTCAGGCTCTTCACGAAGAAACCCTCGCCCTTGGTGGAGATCGAAAACCGCTCACCCACATCGTACGAATACTCCCTGACGGTCGCCGAACCCGTCCATTTGCTCTGGCCAAGGCTGTCAGTTGCAAGGACCGGCAGAAGGCTCGTAAATGACACTCGATCTTTCGCATAATCGAGATTTATGATGCTCTCGGGCCAGCGTCCCCAGAGCGTCTCCGGCTTAATTGTGTCTTTGAAAATTACAACCGTCTCGGCAGGAACGTCCTTCCATATCACCCGTTCGTACCAGCGGAGCACGGTGTCCCTGACGATTTCCTTGATCCGAAGCGTGTCGCGGACCGTAATTTGACCGGTAGTTTTTCCTGCGCGGCACCGCAGGCCTGCTATAAACGCCGTCGCTATAAGCACTAACGACGCGAACAGAGTAATCCAATCCCTCAATTTCATATGCTATTATCCTCCAATCCCTGACGCGCGCCATAGAAATCTGCTATGATATTATATGCTCTATAAAGAGTAGTTTCTTCTTTAAATTACTCTCCAACCTCAACAAATGCTGCGAATTTCTTCGGGGACCCCCTGCTTCCTACCCCTGCTTGATTAATCGAGAAAGTGGATTATCCTCAGAATAATGTCAAAGGTCGTCAAGTACAAAGTCCTCAAATTGAAACCCATAGGCGTAGTCCATTCAGCGTACACCGATCCCGCCGATATCCACCCCCTGCGCTCGCGCTCGACAAAGGGAACCATCGAAATCTTCCCAGAATTCTCCAAGGGTCTCAAAGATATTGAGGGCTTCTCCCACCTTTACATTATCTGGGCATTCCATCAGTCCGCCGGTTACAAGCTTCTGACCTCCCCCCTGCTCGCGCCCAAAACCAGGCGCGGTGTGTTCGCGACGCGCAGCCCTCATCGCCCCAACCCTATTGCGATCACGGTCGCCAAGCTCCTCGGCCGCAAAGGCCGCATCCTCGAGATCAAAGGTCTTGACATGATTGACGGTACGCCCGTTCTCGACGTCAAACCGTACACTCCGCGCGACCGCAAATCCAAAATTCGCATCGGCTGGCTCGGAGAAATCGAAAAAAACTCTAAGCTAACTCGCAGACGAAAGATTAGCGGAGCTTAACTATCTTCAAAAGCTTTCCTTTTCCTCCCCCATGCACTTTGAGAAAATAGGACCCGGAAGGCAGCGTCGTTCCGTTCTCGCCTCTGCCGTCCCAGGAGATCTTTACAATGCCTTTGCCAGGGTTAAGGGTCCCGAAGCTCGCGATCAGCCTGCCCGATGCGTCGTATATGCGGGGTTCGGTCATCTCTGAAGGGTCTAGGGATATCTCGAGACTTATCTTTGTCGAGAAGGGGTTGGGTGTTGCCGTTATTAGTCTCGAAAATTCTTCAGGTTGTTCGACCACACCCGGGATAGCTGCGGACGTGTCGCAAAAGTAGAACGCGGCCCAGTATCCCCCAGGATTTATGCTATCCAGACAATTTTGGGTCCACACCGCGTGAATTCTCATCAGGTTGTCAATAACAAGATTGGGTGAAGTAGTGCCTTGTGTAGGGTCTTGTGATTCGCCTATCGTTAAGAGTTTAGTCCAGGTCTCTCCACAGTCGGTGCTGTGGGCGATGTATGTGTTGCCGTCGGCGCATATGAGCACGGCAACAAGATTATCGCGTGCGGCAATCTCCGCAGAATATTTCTTCGAGATGGTCGAATCCGCCGTGAAAAGATTTTTTTCTTTCCAGGTCAGACCTCGATCGGTCGAGGAGGCGAAGCAAAACGTCGTAGAACTGTCCCACAACGCGTAGTACGCGTCCGCACCGCGTTCCAGATCCAGGTTTGTATAAAGATCATTCAAGGCCTTGGTTTTCGGTTTCTCGCCGTCAGGATAGCGTTCCGGCCCCCATGTCTGGCCGGCGTGTGTGGACGTAATCATGACCAGTCTCGCCGTGACCGTATCCCAGGGCATGTCTGGATCGGAATGGTAAAGGTTCTTTGTCAATACTCCCACCTCCTGACCTTTGGCGGCTAAGGCCGCAGGCATGGCTGATGCCGTGTCGGGCATGAGCAATGAGGGCTCGCTCCATGTATTGCCCTTGTCGCTTGAGGAGATAAAATAGATTTTCGATTTCATGTAGGTGTCACGGTGATCTGTCCACGCCAGGTAGAGGTTGCCATCGCCGTAGCTCATGTAACAACTCTGCGGTATTGCCGGGCTCACCGCCCTGTCAACGATCCTTTTCGGCGCGCTCCATGTGTTTCCGCCGTCACTTGAGGAACAAAACGATATTCCCCGGTTTATGTGAACGAAAGACATGTAGATATTACCCGTGGAATCAGCCACAAGGGCTGCCGAAGTTGCGGTGTCGGAGCCGAAAACGACGGGTGAAGGTTTACTCCAGCTTTCGCCCAGGTCACAGGTGTAAAGAGAGCTAACCGAATAGTTCGTGAGGTCACTAAGAAAGAGTAAAACGGTTCTTCCCTTTGTGTCAGGTGCCAATACCCCTTTTATATTAACAGAATTACCGCATCCGCCGCTGTATCGGACACCGGGAATCTCCCTGCCCTGCTCCTTTGTTCCCACAAGGCCGAAGGCAATCGAGCTTAATAAAAGCATGCCTGTAAACTCTAACACCTTTTTCATGGCGCTTTCCTCCTTTGAAACTCTGCTACTTAAGCTTGATGACCTTTAAAAGCTCTGTTCTGTCACCGCTTCTTGCGCGAATGAAGTACAATCCATCAGGAACCATCGCTGCGCTCTCGTCTGTGCCGTCCCAGTACAGACAGGACCCCCTCCTCCCCTCCGTCGCGATATTCTTTACTATTCGTCCTGACGCGTCGTATACGGCAATGTAAATCGGCCTGTCCTGTTCATGCACTATTTTTAAATCAAGGCGATTCGCGAAAAGGTTCGCAGACGCAAACACCAGAGGTCTGCCAACAGTTTCGACAGGCTCTTCAACGACTCCGGTCGTCGGCTGCATATAGTAGAACATCGCCTTGACTTTCGCTGTCGAGTCAAGTATCTGCGACCATACAGCGTGAATCCTGTAGTATTTGTCTATGGCCAGTCTGGGATCGCCGGTGCCACCGACATCGCCGATCCTGTTCGTAGGCGCCTTGCTCAGAAGCATTGACTCATTAAAGGTTTTACCCCAGTCTATGCTGTACTCAAGCAATACCTTGTTGTCCATGCATGAAAGGACGGCCATGACACTGTCTCTTGTCGAAAATTCCGTCTTGCCGTAATTCTCCTTTTCATTTTCTGGTTGAATTGCCCTGACCTTACTCCAGTGCCATCCCCTGTCCTTTGTAGAGAAGACGAATGTGATTCTTGTGCTATCGCAGACTACGTAGTCCGCCGTGCGGCCCAGTTCTAGATCTAACGAGTTGTAATCGTCGCCAACGTACATGTCGCCATTGTATTTGAAATCCTTGCCTGTAGGCGAGCGGTTTTCTGTCCAGGTCTGTCCGTAATCGCTGGAATTGATGTAGCAGGTGCGGTTTGCTGGATACTCGTATTCGTTCATGGTTGATACTTCGGGCCAGATAAGAGATACCCTTGATCCCAGGGCGTCCATCTCAAGACCACGAATGGAAACCGTATCTTCACAGATTGCCATTGGCGGGTTCCAGCTTGCGCCCATGTTGTCGGAAAGCATGAGCATGATTCTACGCGTGGCCGACGAAATACGGCTATTTCCCTTAGGGATACAAACCCAGGCGACGTAAAGCTTGCCTGTCGTAGCGCTGATGGAGGGATAATGAGGGAAAACAGGGAGCAGGGAATCCTCTGCAGGCGGCTCGACGACGAGCGTTACGGGCGCGCTCCAATGCTCGCCGCCGTCGGCAGATTTCATGAAAAGAATGCCAGAGCTTGCATCATGCCATACATAATAAAGGTTTCCTTCCTCGTCCGAGGTCAGGTCATTCCAATTGCACGGCTTGGGGTGCTGTAGTCCTGGAACCAGGTCTTGCCGGAGTCAAAAGAATGCAGCATCCACGCCGGGGCCTGTAGTTCTGGCCCGATGTATTCTTGCGGTGTCACCACAAGATGGAGTCTTAGCTCCGAATCTATCGCGAAGGCCTTGCCGGCAAATTGAAGGGAGATGGCCGGGTTCATACCATCTGTGTTATACCGTGAGTTGGGTATCTCGATGACGCCATCCATGCCAATCAACCCTGAAACAAAGACCAGCAAAGACATGAAAACTTTCAAGGATTCTCGCATTTGAACCTCCTCGCGGTACTCCTCGAATATATACCTCGTAGTATTATTGTAAGCCCTGCGCAAAACATGTCAGTATACCTCGGGTTCCTGGCTTACAAGTCTAACCTGCTTGACAACTTCGGTTGTTGCGTTAAAGTTCCATATGCACGCTCTCGCGGTGTTTATTATGATACTTACTCAGTCAGCCTCGATTTCATGGCAGCGAGAGGCGTTTGATTGGGGCTCCATCGGTCTTATGGGAGCGGGCGGTTTGGCGTTCAGCCGCAGGGGTCCTTTTTTCGACACACCTCTGATCCCGGGCCCGGGTGACAAGCCTTATCTTGAGGAGCGAGTCTCCGATCCATGGGTTTACGCATCCATGCTGGCAACCGCAGGCGCGGTCTCGCTTCTTCCGAATCAGGACGGCTGGCTCAACGAGCGAAGCTATCGGCATCTCAAGGGTTCGCTTCTGGCTATAACCTCCGGGTACTTCATTAAGGAACTGGCCAAGGACGTAGTAGGCAGGCCTCGGCCCGATTACTACGACCGACTTGCGAAGGGTATAGGGCTCGATGAGGCAAGGGATAGCTGGCCTTCCGGTCATGCAACGCATTTCGCTACTGCCGCCACCTACCTCTCCCTCTTAACCTGGGATGAGTGGCGTTCGAGCGATCCCTGGGCGATTACGGCAAAAACCGGTATCACTGCCATTCTCGCCGGAACCTGGGCCTGGGTCTCGTACACGCGCATTGCCGACAACCGTCATTACCCTGGCGATGTCATCGCAGGCAGTATTCTGGGCGCCGGAACAGCACTGTTAGGCTATTCCTACGAACAGTGGTGGGGAAGACCGAAAACAACTGCACTTGGCTGTTCTTTCCTTGAGATTTCACCTTTTTCTATAACACTAGTTCGAATGAATTTTTGATTTTTAGTGTTATTGATATCAAAACCAATAAGTGTTCATTTGTTTTATTTAGGTTTCGTATCGGGCTTTTACCCTCTTGACACGTCCCGCTTTGCCCCTATACTTTTAGAAGAGAGAAGTACAGTACTGCGGATGTAGCTCAGTTGGTAGAGCACAGGCTTCCCAAGCCTGTGGCCGCGGGTTCAAATCCCGTCGTCCGCTTCTGGCGTTGTTATGTGACGCAATTAATATGGAGGCTGAATGGTACAATTCGTTTTAGCAGTATTTCTTGCTTGCGGCTTAGGGATGAAAGTGGAGTGGAGCGAGCTTAGTATCCATTTTTTCGGTCCGGTGGATATGGCGAGCGATTCACTTTACGCGAGCGAACTGAAGGTAAGTCTTGATTCGCTTTTGTTGGCGACACCTCTTGATGCCGAGCGCACATTAGGTGACGCCGTGCGTCGTTCAAATGATGCACGTAACTATTTCCTGACCGCCCTCGCTTATCCGCAGGTTGTTTCTACCCGTTACTCCACATCCGGCGAGGTTCAGAACGAATACGCTATAAGCCTGTTCGGTCCGTTTCTTGAGGATTTCATACCGCATTCGAATTACGCAAGCGCATCCGAGAATCCGGATTCCCTTAACGGGAGCGGATTGGAATCGCAGTCTTCGATACCTGTTACAGGTTTCGTCATCGACGCCCGCGGCATAGGTTTCAACCCCGCAATATTTCCTCGAATCGTTGATCCGCAAGGGAACGTTATCCTGGATGCCGGAAGAGTAAACCGCGCGCAGGTGATGGAAGAAGGTTACGTTCGATATGCATATTCCCCGCGTGAGGTTCTAGAGACCAGGGAACTCGGTCTGAATCCCTTAAGAATAGTTGCCGAGCGCGCCGAAGGGCGCAATCGTTCGAATCTTGTGCTCAACTACGACGATGCAAATCGGATTACGTCGTCAGCCTTGAACCTCCGGCTTCTATCGGAGTGCCGGGTAATTATCATTATAGACCGTAACTGAGGATTTGGTCCCGCACACAACTTTAAGCATGAAGGAGGTGGAGGGGTATTTTTTTGCATACTCAACATAAAAAAACAGAGAAACTTCAACCCCTCTCTTTATCATTTGATTGTTGGGTTTTTCGGGAGGGTTAGTTGGGCTTTTTTGTTTCAGTCGCCTTTGTGCTTAGTTGTTTGGGGCCTTCACCGCTTTTGCGTTTGTAATCGGTTTCGTAGAATCCAGAACCTTTGAACACGATTCCGGACCCGCCGCCGATAAGACGTTCGACCTGACCGCCGCATTCCGGGCACTTCTTAAGGGGTTTTTCCGTCATATCCTGAAAGTAGTCGAAGCGGAAATCGCATTTTTTGCAGTGGTATTCGTATGTAGGCATAAGATGTAAATTATAGGTCGTCAGACCGCGGTGTCAAGTTGACATTTCCGTTTTCGGGAAGAAAATACTTGTTTAAACCAAACAGAGGAGGAAAAACTATGATAGGTTTATTTTTGATGCTGGTTTCGTCAGCCGACTGCGGGGCACTGGACGTTATTGCCCTGGGGTCAATTGAATCGAGGCACGCTTTTGTTGATTCGCTCTCGAGTGCTGACAAAGCAGGTACGGCTCAAATGCTTGTCGATGCCTTGGCATGCGAATCCGAACAGACGAGGATGTTTGCCGCGGAGGCACTCGGTTATCTGCGTGATCCGTCTGCAACAGGTTCGCTCGTTAAAGCCCTCTTGTCTCCTTCGGTCGGTGTTCGCTACGAGGCGGCGTGGGCACTTGGACTTCTGAAAGACACTTCGGCAGTCGAGCCTCTCATAAAGGCATTGTTCAGCGAAGCGGCACCGGTGCGGACAAATGCTGCATGGTCGCTGGGCGAAATAGGCGACAAGCGTGCGGTAACGTCTCTCATGAAAGCGCTCGACGATCCCGACGGCAGAGTGAGAGAAAACTCCATAGAGGCGCTCGGAAAGCTTGGTGCAGGCGAGGCTGTTGACGTTTTGATGAGCAGGGCGACGACGACTAAGGGGTCTGAGAAAACCAAAACCCTTATTGCCCTTGCGATGATTGTTGATGCCAGATCCGCGTCAATGATCGCTCAGGCCGCTGCAGATCAATCGACAGCACAGAGACCGCTTCTCGTCGAGGCTCTGGGTAAAATCGCCGATACCTCATCTGTCCCCGTTCTCATATCCCTCCTCTCCGATCCCATGTGGTCGGTTCGTGCAAAAGCGGCCTGGTCGCTGGGGCAGATCGGTGACAAGCGGGCCCTTGATCCGCTTCTTTCCGCGGCACTCGACTCAAAACCCGAAGTGAGGCAGTCGGTTTTCCAGGCCCTGGGCTGGCTGGAAGAGATCAAGGCCGAGGATGCGCTTATCAGCGGTCTCGCGGACGCCAACGTTCTCTGTGTTATGAGCGCCGCTCATGCTCTGGGAGTTCTCGGGAGCAAGAAGGCGGTGGAGCCTCTGGCAAAACTGCTTTCCGACAAATCGGCGCAAGTCCGGCTGGAGGCCGTGTTCGCGCTGGGAGCTATCGGCGATCCGTCCGCCGCAACAAATATCCGCCCGCTGCTTTCCGATGCCGCCTGGGAGGTAGAAGGGGCAGCGGTGAGGGCTCTCGGAAGGCTTCACGACACCGCGTCAGTCGAGCTTCTCGGTACCGTTCTTGCCCACAACTTCTGGAACATCAGACTCGAAGGCGTGAAGGCGCTTGGTTTCATCGGTTCCGCGAAAGCACTTCCAATGCTCGAAAGATATTACAATGATGAGCACACGGATACGAGGCTCTGGGCACGTCTTGCGGCAATCAAGCTGGGAGGAGATCCGGAAAAGTTGATATCCTCACTAACGAACGAGAAACCTTCCCGTGAGGTGCTTGAAGTGGCAAGCTTGCTTGCCGGAAAGAGCGATACCCTTGGTCAGTGGCAGGGAGACTTGGACGATGAAAGACTCGATCTCCTCCTCCTCCTTCACACCCCTGGGGCACGAACTCTTCTCGAGAAATTACCCGTGCCTGCGGACAAATGGCTGTTGAAGGAGAAACGGCTTATTACTCTTCGTCAGTGGTAGCAGGTTTTACGTTTTATCAAAGGTTGGGGAAGTAGTCCTTAGTAAGGAAGGAACACGGGGGTTGGCACGAACCAGGTGTCGTAAATCCCAGGTCAGTTTTAAAAAAAGCCTTGTCTGACTTTTTTAAGGTCAGACAAGGCTTTGGAAGCTGGGGGACAGGGACTCGAACCCCGATTAACTGATCCAGAGTCAGTCGTCCTGCCATTAGACGATCCCCCAAGATCATGCAAATTATAAGAAACCGTCCCGGAAAGTCAAGCAAGTGGAATATTGAGATCGACGCGGTCTCGGACTCGTTGACAAGGCCTCTCTTGTTCTTTAGAATTATAAGTGTCTGGTTTATTGCGTCTTGGTTTCTTTAACCACGCGCGCTATTATTCTGATGGTTTCAAAATAGTAACCTACTCATCTGCTTCCCGATTTCTGAAATCGCTCGAAGAATATGGCATTTTACTTGCCAGTGTTTGCGCTTCTCTAACTCGTTCTGAAGAACTTATTGGCGAGTCTTCTTCCGGGTTTGCATTGGAAGATGCCGTCAGATTCTTCCCTTTGCCTGCATGGCGGGATCTTGAGAATCAACTTAGAATAATGCCTTTCAAGTGGAGAGAAATTTCGCATACTGTCAAACTCTTCGTCGCATCTTCGGATGTTCTCTGGGTACGCGGTCCGACTCCCTTGCTTGAGCTTATACTGAATGAGGCTCGCAGTCAAAACAAACCGGTTGTGGTTCACATGGCCGGAAATATCCGCGGGTTATGGAGAAGCACTAAGCATAAGGGACAGTTAAAAAGGGTACTTGTCCGTGCTGTCTCCGAGGTCCTCCACCGCAGATTCCGGAAGGCTCTGCATAGCGAAGCAGTGCTCGCTACTGGCCCTGAACTCGTTGATCTTTACTCGGGTGTAGACAAGAAAGCGGTGCCTTTCGTAGACAACCTGGTCGATTTACCGGTATCCCTCACTCCTGCCAGAACAAACCAAGGAAGGCTTCTTTTCGTAGGGCGTGTCGATCACGGAAAGGGATTGTTTGTTACATTGAAAGCCTTGAAGAGGATAAAAGATGGGGGGAGGAGGGTTTCGCTCTTCATAGTCGGTAACGGACCGATCGTTGATATTTTGAAAAAAGAAGCCGTTGCTCTTGATGTTGAGGATATGATAAAATGGCGTGGTTTTGTACCCTACGGAGACGAACTCGATCGGGAATACAAGGAGAGTCATGCACTTATTCTTCCCTCGGAATCAACGGAGGGCTTCCCAAGGGTAATTCTTGAGGCTTGGGCGAAGGGGGTACCTGTTATAGCCTCAAATATAGGTGGAATTTCTCGAATAATTACAAACGGTCGTGACGGTATTCTTGTTCCTCCCTCCGACGATATGGCCCTGGCTGCAGCTATCCTGCAACTTATTACAAGCGATAAGCTTAGAACCAGAATTGTTGAAGGCGCTCGTGAGTCATTAAAACCCTGGACGCTTCGTAATCAGTCTTTCGTGGCTGCGCAGACCTTAAAAGAAGCCTATAACAGGGCCTATAAAAGCCCAAAAACCTTTTTTTAGCACTCTTGACATCTTTGAAATAAGCCCTAATATCTATAAAATTTTAGAACTGAAATCGATTTAGGAGGACTGATGAATGGAAAGATAACCCTCTCCGTCATCAAGGCCGATATCGGTGGGTACGTAGGTCACTCGTCATCTCATCCTGAGGTGATGGCAAAGGCCGAAGCCCTGCTCGATGCAGCCAAACGTGACGGCAAGATAATAGATTTTTCCGTACTTGCCTGCGGTGACGATCTTGAATTAATAATGACGCATACCAAGGGCGTTGACAATGACGCTGTTCACAAGCTTGCCTGGGACATATTCGTTGAAGGCACAGAGGTAGCAAAGAAACTCAAGCTGTATGGTGCAGGACAGGACCTTCTGGCCGACGCTTTCTCGGGAAACGTCAAGGGTATGGGACCCGGATGCGCGGAGATGGAGATAGAGGAACGCAAGAGCGAACCTGTGTTAATCTTCATGGCCGACAAGACCTCTCCCGGGGCTTGGAATTATCCCTTGTACAAGATATTCGCCGATCCCTTCAACACCGCCGGCCTCGTAATCGATCAGACCATGCACGACGGCTTCATCTTCGAGGTAAGCGATCCCTATGCAGGCAAGATGGTAAAACTGTCCACACCTGAGGAGAGTTACGATCTCCTTGCTCTCATCGGGAGCCACGAGCATTACATCATCGACGCCATCTACAAGAAGGATGGTACGATAGCGGCAAAAGCCTCGACCCAGAAGCTTGCCCTAATCGCCGGCAAGTACGTGGGCAAGGACGACCCCGTCCTGATCGTACGTGCCCAGTCCGGCCTTCCCGCGGTCGGCGAGGTGATGGAGCCGTTCAGCTTCCCACACATCGTCTCCGGATGGATGCGCGGTTCACACAACGGCCCCATAATGCCTGTGAGCTTCAAACAGGCGACGCCTACACGTTTTGACGGCCCTCCTCGCGTGATAGCGGCAGGATTCCAGCTTGCCGAGGGCAAGCTTATCGGACCTCGTGACATGTTCGACGACCCGTCGTATGATCGCTCACGTGCAATGGCGAACGAGATTGCCGACTACATGCGCCGTCATGGTCCGTTTGAACCGGGAAGGCTGCCCAAGGAAGACATGGAATACACAACACTTCCGCACGTGCTTGAGAAGCTTAAGGGCAGGTTCTCCTAGTGTTTTCAAGGAAGAACGTCCGGTCTGCGGCCGCAAAGAAGCTTGAACTCGAAGAAGGCTTGTGGCTAAAGTGCGAAAGCTGCGGGGAGATACTTTACCGCCGCGAGCTTGAGCAGGCATACTGGATATGCCCGAAGTGTAATTTCCACTTCAGGGTAGGCCATAAAACTTATATAAAGTTACTTCTCGACGAAGAGAGACTCGAAGAAATAGACAAAGGGCTCGTGCCTTCAGATCCTTTGAATTTTCCCAAATATAAAGAGAAGTACAAGGAAAATGTCAAGAAAACAGGCATGGAGGAGGGTATAATCTCCGGACGGGCCGCTATCGCGGGAATTCCGGTCATATTTTCGGCGACAGACTTCGCATTCATGGGCGGGAGCATGGGATCCGTCGTCGGCGAGAAAGTCGCAAGGGCTGCCAGACTCTCGCTTGAGGAGCGCAAGCCTTTCGTAATGCTTACGGCCTCGGGAGGCGGGGCTCGGATGCAGGAGGGGATATTCTCCCTCATGCAGATGGCCAAGACGTCGGCCGAGGTCGCGCTTCTTAGAAAGGCAGGCATTCCCTACATCAACATTCTTACCCATCCCACAATGGCTGGCGTGATGGCTTCCTTCGCCTCCCTGGGGGACGTTATTATCGCCGAACCCGGCGCCCTCCTGGGATTCACCGGTTCCCGTGTGATAGAACAGACCATCGGCGAGAAGCTTCCCCCGGGCTTCCAGCGCTCGGAGTTTCTCATGGAACACGGGTTTATCGACATCGTTTGTCCAAGAGGCGAACTCCGTAACACCCTTGCCAAAGTTCTAAGTATACTTGTCGAACCCTACAAGGAGACTGCAGCAAGAGTATAAACAAAAATGTAATAAATTAAGAAAACGGGCCGAAGGGCCCATTTTCTTTATAACCCAACCTGTGGTGCAACAATCAAGATTTTTTTCCGTCTTTAAAAGCCAGATATACTTGAAAAGTTGCTTGGCAGTAGCACTAACGGCAAATTGATATAACTAACTGTTCAGTAATAAAATAAAAACAGTTAATCATCTTTTCCCTTGACAAGGCATTAAATTCCATTATAATCTAAGATCTTTGTAACTTACCAGACAGTAATTTATTTAGAAAGGCAGGAGAATGCAGAATGATAAATTCGATGCTGAAAAGTTAGAGCAAAAACCACAGGAGAGAAAGCCTGCGGAGGTTCGTCGTTTTGAGATTCTCTATGCCGCAAGGGAGTTGTTCGTTGAAAAGGGTTTTGACAGGGTAAGTATGGATGACGTGGCTGAAAGGGTAAAAATCTCCAAGGCTGCCGTTTATATTTATTTCCCGAGCAAGGCGGAACTCTTCCTCGAAACGATCGGTCAGGCGGTAGACAAACTCGTGTCCGATCTCGAAACGAGCTTCAGCGATCCTCCGCATCGTACGACCGTTGAAAAATTGAGCTCTGCGAACAAGGCGCTTCAGCGTTATTCGCCTGTGTTCACAATGACACACCACATGTCCGAGAGCGGGTTCCCTGATGAAGTTTTCCCCCCTCGTGTCATCAAGCTGTTCATTAAAAAGATGACCGAACGCAAGCAAAGGATTTGGAGCATGTTGAGGGACGTTTTTGAACACGGTCAGAACGAGGGCGAGATTCGGATCGATCTGCCTGCCGGGGAACTTGCCAAGCTTTTTGCCATCTACGGTATGCTTCTTGCAAATTCCGAAGTGGCTTACCAAACCGCAAAGGAAGTTCTATTGAAGGGAATATTAAGAAATAACGAAGAAAACCTCTCCAAGGAGGCTAGATGACAAGAAATTCAGGATGGCTTTTGCTGCCGCTTTTGTTGGGAGCATGCTCTCTGAAAGCCATCACTTACGATGAAGCCATAAAGATCGCGTTCGCGAATAACACCGGTCTTTCGGTTACCGATCTGGGGATAAGAGAATCCGAGGAACAGCTTGCCCAGACCCGGGCCTCGTTTTCACCCTCGGTTTCCTTCAAGGGTTCTTACACCAGGCTTGGAACCATACCTATAACGAAAATAGCAGGCTACGAGATACCCATGGGGCTTGCGGATAACTATTCGGCCGGATTCTCGGTTACGGTTCCGCTCTTTCTGGGCGGCAAGAGAGCATGGGGGGAAGAGATTTCAAAGCTCGGCGTAGACGCGGCCCTTGAGCAAAGCATGTTAGCCCGATCCGACCTTCACTCGCAGGTGACCGCCGCGTTTTACGGTCTCCTCCTGGCCGAGGAGGCCGAAAAGATATCGACCGCCAATCTCAAAAAGGCCGAAGATAAACTTACAGAAACCCGGGCCCGCTGGAAGGTCGGTTACGCATCTTCCCTCGATCTCAAACAGGACGAGGTTGCCGTTTCGCAGGCAAGGGCGTCGCTAATCTCGGCCCAGAACTCGACCCTCAAGGCCCAGCAGTTTCTCAATCTTGTCCTGGGTCAGTCGGTATCGACTCCACAGCATGCCGAAGGTTCCCTCGAGATGAAATATGAGGAGATGGGGCTTGATTCCCTAGTTTCCAGGGCACTCGAACAAAGGCCTGAGGTGACCGCCCTCGATCGTGCCAAAAAAATGAGCAAACTCTCAAGATCGATTGCGCGTTCTTCATACACGCCTTCACTGGTCTTCGTGACCCAGCCCACGTGGCAGAATCCATATAAGTCCGAGGACTCCTGGGGTTCTTCTATCTCAGCCACTGTAGCTCTGGAGTGGCCGCTGTATGACGGGGGAAAGGGGCTATCCCAGGTTCGCGAGGCCGAAATCCGGCTCAAGAAAATAGAATATTCAAAGACGCAGGCCGAGGAAGGGATCGAGCTTGAAGTAAGACAGGCTTATGCTTCCTGGATCGAGGCCAGCCAGCAGTTGCTCGTGCAGCAAACTCTCGGGGCCCAGATGGCCGAGCTTTCCAGGATGGCCGACGAGCAGTACAAGACAGGTGTCATAAGTTCCCTCGACTACCAGACGATAGAGCTTTCCAAAACCCAGGCCGAGCTTGCCCGGTTGGCCGCACTTTATCAGATGATTATTGCACGCGAGAAGCTCATAACCTCGGCGTGGCTCTGGGACGAGAGGACTTTAGAGGAATTCAAGAATCAAAGTGTCACCGACACCAACGAGGAGTATAAATGAAGAAATTAGTAAAAATTTTTCTTGCAACCTTAACGCCGTTGCTTGCGATGGTTCTCATTATTTCATGCGGTACGTCTTCCAGATCAACGCAGGAAGAGAAACTGCCTGCGGCAGTAATCATTACCAATCCTGCGCCTCGGAGCATTGAACGAACTGTGCGATTTTCGGGAACGCTCAAGGGATCCAGGGAAGTCATGGTTTACCCCCCCCTCCCCGGGAAGTTCATGGGTTATGCCGTTTCTGAGGGTTCATACGTGTCAAAAGGCTCGACGGTCGCCCAGATTGACAGGGATGTGCCCGGAGTCGCTTACGAGCCGGTGCCAATAGAGGCGCCCATAACCGGCCGTTTTTTTTACACCGGAACCAACCAGGGCGAGATGGTTGCTCCCCAGATGCCTATAGGAAGGGTCTCGGAGACGTCCGTGCTAAAGATGGCCTTCAACATTCCCGAGAAGTACATCTCCAACGTCGCACAGGGAAGCAGGGCTGAAATTAGCGTTCCAACCGCAGAATACACTTCCACTGCTACGCTTACCCGTGTATCCCGTTTCGTCGACCAGCGGTCGGGCTCGGCGCAAGCAGAAGCGAGTGTATCCAATTCCCCGGGTGACCTCGCGCCCGGCATGTATGCGGAGATCTCGGTGATAGTGGCGCAGAAGAAAGCGGCTCTTGCCCTTCCTATCGATTGTGTCCTGGGTCTGAACAGCAAATTCGTTTACGTAGTTACTGACACTAAAACTGAGACAATTGAAGGAAAGAAGTACGAGGTAGGTAAGGCGGTCAAGCGCGACGTCGAGGTGGGGCTTGAGGACGGCAAATACCAGGAAATCGTTTCTGGCCTCACCTCCGGGGACAAGGTTCTCTACGTCGGTCAGCGCATAGTCGAGGAAGGGACAAAGGTCAGGGTTACAGATACCTATGTTCAGGCGGAGAGCAATCAATGACCAGGATAGCTATACGCAGGGCCGTACTCACAGCCGTCGTTTTCGTTGTGATACTTATCTTCGGAGGCATATCTCTGTCGCGTCTGCCCGTTGATTTTCTACCGGACGTGACTCTCCCTACCATTACCGTGATTACACCTTACATCGGCGCATCCGCAGAGGACGTAGAAAAGAACGTTTCAGAGCCTCTTGAAGAGGCGTTCTCGAACGTCCCCGATATAAAAGAAGTTCGATCCACCTCCCAGGAGGGGGTCTCATCGGTATTCGTTACCTTTGAGTTCGGCAAGAATCTCGATGAGGCATCCAACGAGATGCGCGACCGAATTGACCTTGTCAAATCAGGTTTCCCCGACGGCGTGGAGGATCCGATTCTTTTCAAGTTCAGCACGTCCCAGATACCGGTCATGGAGTACGCCGTAACTTCATCCGATCCCCGCACAGACCTTGCACAACTTCTCGACAACAAGCTGGTAAATGATCTGAAACGCGCCAGCGGTGTCGGGAACGTATCCGCCATGCACGGAGCCTCGAAAAGGGAGGTTACCGTGACCTTCGACCGGTCAAAGTTCGAACAGTCGGGTTTAACAATTGACGGAATCGCAGGGTCCCTTGCGGCTTCGAACGTCAACTTCCCGGTGGGCGAAGTCAAACGCGGCAATACCAATCTCACGCTTCGGGTACCTGCGGAGTTCAAGACTGTGAAAGAGATATCGGAGATTCCCGTAGGTTTTTCCGGAACGCAGCTCATAAGGCTTGGTGATATTGCCGACGTCAGAGAAGATATCCACAAGTCCAAAGTTGCTATGCGGGCCAACGGAATAGAGGGTTCCTTTATCATCATACAGAAGCGTGCCGGAGCCAACACTGTGCAAACCGCCAAAAACGTCGAGAAAATCATAAAGGATATAGAGAAAACCTATCCTGAACTGAAATTCACCCTGGTGTTCAACTCCGCAAACATCATAACCACATCAATCAACAATCTGCTGCAAACGCTTCTGATTGCTTTCATATTTGTCGTGATCGTTTCCTTCCTGCTTTTAGGTAACGCGTCAGCGGGATGGATAACGTCGGTGACCATTCCTGTATCGCTCATCGCGGCTTTTATTTATTACAATCTCGCCGGCGAATCCTTGAACATCGTTACCCTTTCCGCCCTGGCTATAACGATAGGAATGGTTGTGGACAACGGCATTGTGGTGCTCGAAAACATCTTTAGACTGCGAGAAAGGGGCCGAGAACCTTATGCCGCCGCCGAATTCGGGACATCGGAAGTTGCAGGAGCCGTTCTTGCCTCGACCCTCACGACAGTAGTCATTTTCATTCCATTCCTCATGGTCAAAGGGTTCATCGGCGTTTACTTCAGGGGGATGTCCATAGCCATTCCCGTAATTCTATTTGCCTCGCTCTTTACCGCTGTTACTTTGACACCTATGCTTGCTTCAAGGTTTCTCAAGATGAACAAGCCGGTGACCAAACAGGGAAAGACTCCCGTATTCCAGTGGATCCCCAAGGGGCTCGACGCGCTTGAAAGATGGTATCGCGGGATTCTGGGCTGGTCCTTGTCACACCGCCTTGCCGTGGTTCTAATAGCGGTGGGCCTTTTTGCCGGCGGCCTGGTCCTTTTCCGCTTCATTCCTACTTCATTCATCGGGGGAGGAGCTTCCCCCTTCATACAGGGCAACATCACGATGCCTGCGGGAACGAGCTTTGAAATTACCGACAGCATTACGTCATATGTTGAAAAGGAAGTACGTAAGGTTCCTGAGGTCAAGGACGTAATGGTCATGGGCGGAAACTACAGCGGTCAGATGATGGACGAGGTTGGCTCGGAATCGCAAACCCAGGTTTTTGTGACCATCAAGGATGACGCAAAACGTGATGCGTATGCTGTAGCGAGAGACATCAACAGCAGGCTGCGCGACCTCTCCGGTGTCAAAAAACTCTACTTTGCGGCCAGGGGAGGCGGCCCGACAGGTGGAAGCAAGGACATAACCATTGAGGTCTACGGATACGACATACCCACCACTGACAGCCTTGCGAAGTATATCGCAGATAATCTTGAACGTACGGCCGGCTTTGAGGGAGTTGAGATCAGCCGGGAATCCGGACGCCCTGAGCTGTGGCTCGAGATCAACCGTGAGAGAGCTTATGCCGTGGGTCTTACCCCGGCGCAAGTTGGATTGTTTCTTCGCAACGTGACGCTCGGCAAAGTAGCCACGGAATTCACTTCCGAGGGCGACAAGCTCGAGGTTGTGCTCAGATTCTCAGGTTCCGAGGACTGGACTGAGATGGATTTCGAGTCGATGATGGTTCCTACGCCAATGGGTGGCGCTGTCCCTCTGGCCAATCTCGTACAGTTTGTTCCTCACCAGGGGCCGCTGTCCATAGAGCGAAAGGAGGGCGAGCGGCTCGTCAAGGTCGATGCCAATCTTTTCAAAGAAAAGCGCTCACTCGGCCAGGCGACAGGCTACATCAGGGACACCCTCTTCAAAAGGATAGATTTCCCTTACGGAACAAGGGCGGCCATTTCCGGTCAGGCCCAGGATCAGCAGGAGTCTTTCCAGTCGCTGTTCTTCGCCCTCATCATCGGGATCGTACTCGTATTCCTCGTAATGGCCGCGCAGTTCGAGAGCTTCCGGGAGCCGTTCATCATTCTATTCTCTATCCCGTTCGCGTTCACCGGTGTTGCCTTGTCGCTTTTCATCGGCCGCTCGACACTCGGCATCATGGCCTTCGTGGGTATGATCCTTCTTGTCGGTGTAGTTGTTAATAACGCCATCGTTCTTGTTGAATACATCAACCTTCTGCGCCGCAGGAATATTCCACTCCGGGAGGCGGTCATCGACGCCGGCAGAAGGCGTTTGCGTCCGGTGCTCATGACTACGCTTACCACGGTATTTGGTCTGGTGCCCCTGGCTTTTATTCCCACAAAGGGTTCAGAGATGTGGGCTCCATTGGGCGTAGCCGTCATCGGTGGACTCACCTTCTCTACCATGGTCACCCTGATTCTGATCCCCGTCGTTTACAGCGCATTTGAACAAAGGGCCGAGCGCCGGAGACTAAAGAAAGAAGCCAAGCTTGCTGCTGAAGAAGGAGATTCAAAATGAAAGAGTCATACAAACTCCTTTCGATAGCCTTCGACACATCACGCGAGCATGAGGTTCTCGTGGCAATGAAGAAGGCAGGCGTGCACAATTACATCAAGCACGAAAAACTCACGGGAAGCGTCGGCTCCTGCCGTCTTGAGGACGATCACGTCTGGCCCGGAACGTTTACCCGTTACATGGTTGAGGTTACGCTAAAGGAGTTCAAGCTCCTGAAACCATTGCTCGAAGAACTCTCCTCGCGCTACTGCGAGGACGGTTTTCGCGTATTAGTAATTCCAGTGGAGGAAATAATATGAAGAACAAAACACTCCTTACATCTATCGCCGTTCTCCTAATGCTTTACGCATCTCCTCTTTTTGCTCTTTCTCTGAGAGTGGGGGGGGGAGGAGGCACGCTCTGGACTTTCGGGAAAGAGATAGATACATCAAGGCCGGGTTACGCATTCAAAGGCGTGCTCGAGGCCGAGTTGTGGAAGGGTTTCTCGTACGGCTTTCGATACTCCTACTCTGAAGCGCCAGCTACGGTCCAGGACTCTCTGGATGTCACATTTAGGCACCAGAGCTTTCAACTTACGAATACCTGGTCGCCGGGCTGGCGATGGGTTGATCCATACCTGCGCGGTGCAGCGGGAATCAACGTGTGGCAGGAGCGCTCAGGCGACACTCTGGTAAAATCGATAATCATCAACTCCTCGACTCACGACACGACCACGAATGAGGTAAAGGGTGTAAACTTCGGCATCGGCCTGGGCGGCGGTATCGAAATATCCCCCTTCGACTTCGTTGGCCTGCGGCTGGGTGCAGACTACGACCTTATATTCTCGGAAGACAAGGAGAAATTCGGTTCCAACGACGCTAACGAAAATCTTTTACGTGTTGGCGGAGAGCTCGTTTTCCGCATACCACTGGTTCCATAAAAAACGCTCCGTGATTCTTTATGGAGAACCCCAAAGGATCGCAGATATTGAAGGCCGGCTTGCAGCCGGCCTCTTCATTATTTGACAGCTCTCAGTCAAAGGGTATAATCACTTGCTGTGAACCCAGTCCCTTTCCTTACCCCTTTCCTTTTTCTGGTTTCAAGTTTAGTTTCTTCAATCAAAGAAACTCCTGATACTATCACGCGCCGGGTAGAAGTCTTTCCGGACGGCTGGGTGTTCAAGCTGCCGCTTCTCGACTACCCTGCGAACTTCGCGAACGGCTACTCGCCGCCCTCCATGGACCAATCACTGTATTTGAGCAAAGGCTTTACACAGAGTGCGCACTGGGGAATCGGAGCAGGTATGCAGGCGTTATGGAAGAAACCGCTTCAAAATCCCACCCGGTGGAAACTTTTTTTTGCGCGCTTGACCACCGTTTCCGCAATAGTGGGTTTCGACATGCTTTACAACTACATCCCTCCCGGATACGCCTGGCTCCACGAGGAGTTCCACAGGGCGGTCATGACCAACCGTGGAATATCGAGTTTCAACGACGTTTACAATTTCAAGCTCTTTGCGTCCTCTATCGCCGTTAGCCACGTCGCAGATTCCGATCTCGTCCGGCTCAAGCGTGACTACCCCGCGGATATGGTCAGGCTTCCTGAGGCAGGTATTGAGGCCGAGCACCTGCTGGTCACTGAAATGCAGCGGGACTGCTTCTTTACCGGGAAACCTCCTCTATATGACATCCCCGGTTGGTGGTTCAGCACCCTCAACTCAATTCTCTACGTGCGGATTTGCTCGAGGCCGGTCGCCGACACGTTGACCGACGAGTCCAATCTAGTTGACGGCTCGGACATCCCCAAAAGAGATTTCACCGGGCTCGATTTCACCGCATGGGTATACGATCTCTACCGGCCAGATGAGCCTTACTCTCAAAGAGGCATTCATCCTTCCGGCGTGGGTATAGATCGCTACATCCGCTACTCCGATCTCACTTCTGAAGAACTCCGGTTCCTCGCGCTCAACGGCAGCCTTGCCTTCCTCAATCTCGCCTCGCCACTCATGTTCGGTTTTACCGGGTTCAAGGCAACAGATCCCTTTACAAAAGAGGTTCTGTCATGGAACGTTTCAGCAGGGCACGACCTTACTTCGTTCGGCTATACTCTGGATGCGAACGTTCTCCTGAAGGAGGGGCACTTCAACTGGATACTGGTCTTCCACAATTACGTGAGTCCGACGCGCTACTTCCCCGGGATAGAGGTCGGTCTATACCGTTTCCCCTTATCCGCAGGAATGCTCACGATGCACATAAGTCCACGCGTTCTCATCTGGGCCCAGCCAGAGAATCAGAGATTCGACGATCAAGAAGCCTCACCCGGGGGAATGCTCTTGCTTGAAGCATCACTTTCTCTGGGGCATCATGTCGAATTGTTCCTTACAACTTCTGCAAAAAGCAGGGGGTGGGTCGCCGGAAGCGTGCATCTGGACGAAGCCGTGGATGCAAGCATCGGCATAAGTCTAAAGCCCTAGTGGCTTTTTTAGGTGTTGTGCGGAAAAAAGCCGACTTTTCTGAAATCGGGACTGAGTTACGTACGAGAACGCGCTGGATTCGAGAAGTCTGTCGAACAAATATTTGATTGATTGACTCGCCGTAACACACAAGGTATAATCACCCCAAATGGTAAAGATTCATTTAAACCACAATGTGGTCCGCGAGGTTCGCGAGGGAACAAAAGTCGCGGAGCTTGTGCCTTCCGGGCAGCCCATAATCGCGGCAAGGCTGGATGAACGCCTCGTGGGTCTCAATACCACTATAGATGAGGACTCGCGAATTGAATTCGTTCTTGCGACCGACCCTGAGGGGCTCCGGGTTCATTACGAAAGTCTTATCTTTCTCATGACAATGGCCGCCAAGCGCGCATATCCTGGTGCCCGACTCGTTATTGAACACTCGACCTCAAAAGGTTTTTACTGCACGTTGAGGATGCAGCGGCCAATCGAAAAGCGGGACGTTGAACTTCTTGAGGCCGAAATGCTGGGGCTCGTTGCAGACGACCTACCTATTACACTTACGGAAGCCTCCTGTGACGAATTGCCCGAAGTATGTAAGGAGAATGA
>CBFGKC010000002.1:0-60644 GCA_965649265.1 Caldifarciminota bacterium
GTAATCCTCAGTCCCCTTCATGATTGTTCATTTTAAGCCTCTTTTCCCGATATGTCAATAAAAGCGCAGAGCCCCCTACCCTATGGGGTGCAGGCACCCCAAGGGGTACGCTGTCCATCAAGGAGGGGGGAACTACTCACCCTCACCCTACCCTCCTCCGTCCAGAGGTAGGTACGAAATCTAATGCTGGTCGGGCCGACTTAAAAGTCGTCCCCTACGTTTCTGACCTAAAGCTGCGGATGGAAACGCCTCGTAGGGGTACGGGTGCTTCTGAGGGGGGTGGGGTTACGGGTGTTACGGGGGAGTTGACTTTTTTCGGCTCGTGAATAGCATGCTGCATGATTCTCCAAAAAACGGGAGGCACGGGCCTTGGATAGGCGAAAAAGGATCGTCACTGCCAGCGTCATCGGAGGCCTTCTTGTGCTCGCCGGAGCCGCGTTCTTCTTCGACTGGATGGGCTGGATGCCCCTGTGGTGCTTTGTGCCGCTCGCCGTCTGCGAAACGGTGGGCATCTGGCTGCTCGTGAGCACTCTAAAGCACAACGCCCGCAGCGCCCGCGAGGGACGCGAGGAGCGCCGCTTCATCCCGTTCGGTGTCGCGGTCTTCCTCATTCTTTTCGGCGCAGGCATAGTGCTCGCGACCTTCAAGCTCATCCCGGACGTCGCGTGGGGCGTGGGCATATTGCTCATCTCACTGGGCGGAACCTACATCTACCGGGGGGTGGTACTTCCCAACTCCAACGGCAAAAAGAAGCAAGAGTCCCAGGATGAGTCAAGCGAGTAGCTACCCCTCCTCCGATGTGTTGATACGAAGGCCAGGTTCGCGGATACTGTTCGTGGACTTCTTCCGCGTGATCGCGGTCTTTCTCATGGTACAGGGGCACGTATTTCGCGCGCTGGCAGGCAAGGCGCTCCAGGCGACGGGCTTCTGGAACGTTCACGAGTTCATCCACGGCTTCACGGCGCCCATATTCCTTTTCGGCTCCGGCCTCATCTTCATGGTGGTCACGCGCGGGCACTGGGAGGAGTACACGCATTTCGACACGCGGCTGTGGAAGCGCCTGCGACGCTACATTTACTTCCTCGTGGTCGGCTACTGGCTGCACCTGCCGATATTCAGCCTTTCAAGGACCGTCAAGTTGATGAACGCCCAGCTTCTTACCACGATGACGGTCGTGGACGTTCTGCACGTCATCTCGCTCGGGTTGATACTTTTGAACTTCATCTGCATGATAGCGCGCAAACCGAAGCGGATGATCTGGATTCTCCTGCCCTTAGCCGCGGCCTCGATCGCGCTCGCGCCGTTAATTACTAACGCCAAGATACCCGGCCCCGCACCCCTGGTTTCGTGGCTGACCACGCAGAACGGCTCGCCTTTCACCATCCTGCCGTGGTGGGGGTACATATTCTTCGGCGCGGCCATGGGCTCCATTTTCCCCGAAACGAGTCGCCTGAAGGACGAGCGCAGGTTCGTTTTGATTGCGCTGGCTGTGGGCTGTGTTCTCCTCGCGGCCGGAGTAGTGACCATACACTTCAGGGTGAGGGCCACTGGTACCTCGCCCTCGTGGAGCCCGGAGCAGTCCTTACTGCGAATAGGCGGGGTGATGATTCTCATGTGCTTCGCGTGGCTCATGGAGCGCGTAGGTGTGGCCCGCCGCTGCAAGGCCGCGTTCTTTTTGAGCGAGGACACCCTCATCGCTTACGTGACGCACCTGATTCTCGTCTACGGTTCCGTGCTCGGGCCCGGCATCGAGAAGATAATCGGACCCACCCTCGGCATATGGGGGCTCCTCATCGTGTTCGCGGGCGTCTCCATCGTGACAGTCGCGTTCACGTACTCCTGGAACTGGCTGAAGAAGGAGAACCTGAAAATAATGAAGATCCTCCAGACCGCAATGGCCGCAGCGTTCCTGGCGGCTTACTGCCTGAGGCCGCTCTGATGGCCCTCCTCAGAGCCCTCCTCAATCCTCCTCAGTCTGCTGAATTCCATTCTGCACATGCGCCTCCGGCGCTCACATTAGAGAGAAGAGGTAAAATGGCGGAAGCAAAGCTTGCGCCCAGCGCCTCCGGCGCTCGCCCTCAGAACCTTCCCCCGGTCCATCATGCCTCATGACGTCGCTTCGCACTGCCATGGGGACCCCGGCTTCCACAAAGCCATCCTCATCCCGTCAGAATTCAGCCATCAGGGGTCAACTAAAAGGAGTTATTGATTGAATCCTTCACTCTCCTATAGATCAGGTGGGCTCGAGGTTCGCGTTCTTTACTCGAGGGCGGGCGTGGCGACCACCATTCTCGTTTCCGTTAAGAGTTCCGGCTCGATTCTTCTGGACTGCGGGGACGGCTGCCTGCGCGACGTGCTGGAGCGGGGCGTCGACCTCGACTCCCTCAAAGCGGTACTCCTCTCCCACGGGCACTTCGACCACGTGGGCGGCCTGCACTCCATGCTGGGTTTCATGCGCATGATCGGCCGCAAGGACGACCTGCTCGTTATAGCACCGCAGGGTGCGCGCGAGCATCACCTGATTCTCGATGCGTTCGAATCCGCCTACATCGAAACCCTCCCATACCGCATTGTCAGGCGCGAGGTCTCCGACAATGAAAACGTCGAAATCGGCGGTCTCCGCGTGACCGCCTTCAAAGTAGTTCACTCCGGGAGCACGAGCAAGGGGATAGGCCGGGAGCTTCCGGCTTTGGGTTACGAACTTTCCTGCATGAATCAACGAATCGTCTACACCGGCGACACCGGGCTCGCATCGGCGCTGGAACCCCGCATCGAGGGGGCCGATCTCCTCATAGTCGAAGCGACGCTGAGGGAAAGCGGAGGCGAGATGGAGCAGCGCGTTCACCTGTCCCTGGAATCCGCAACCAGGCTCGCAATGCTGGCGAGGAGGGCATTCATCATCCATCGCACTGCCGGGCTTGAGCTGGTGGATCACAATCCGGGAAAGTCGTAAACGGCTTTCCCGTGACCTAAAGAACCACAGCGCCGTGTCTTTATTCTTTTCTGGAATCTGAATGTACGGTTGCAGACAAGCCGATCCTGGAAGGGGAGGGGTATCTGAACTGTCGGCAGATCAAGAGGAGCAAAGGGATGAGAAATCCATGGGCACCATAAAGGATAATCGTTTGCGCCGCTATTGACTGGAAACGGAATAGGATTAAACTACATCGAAAACTAAAATCACGGAGGAAACATGAAAAGGATTTTCGTCACAGCGGGGCTTTTACTTTCGACTTTGTCTTCTTTTGTTTATGCGGGGCAGGGCCCAAGGTGCATGATTTTTACGGTTGAAGACACACTAGTGACTCCGAATGCGATTCCCGGCCGTCTTTCCCCTTCCGGAAAGACCTTTGTATCCGGGATCTCGGACGAGGACGGGCACGACCTTTTATACATGTGGACGCGCGCAACGCTCGATAAACCCTGGCAGGGTCCTGTCCTCATCGAGGGCGCGGTCAACGAGACTGCCGATTCCGTATCCAACATGCAGCCGACCATCTCCAATGACGGCCTCATGCTTGTATACACCCGCAACAAGGGCGGAGGATGGGAGGCAAACGACCTGTGGATGGCCACGCGTTCGTCCGTGAATGAGCGCTTCGACAACGTCAGGCCTCTCGCCGAACTCAATACCGACAATGCCGAGGCCTACCCCTATATCGCGCCTAAAGGATCAAGGCTCTACTACACATCAGACTCGAAGATTATGGTCGCCGAATACGACAAGAATACGAAGGCGTTCGGTAAACCCGCCGTGGTCGAGGTAGCGGACGTGGAATCAGCCATATCGTGCTGGGTGTCGGCCGACGAGAAGACGATACTAGTGACCGACGGCTCCGCCATTTACTGCGCCGAGCGCACCTCCGTAAATGAGTCTTTCGGCGAGACTGCGTCCCTCACTCTCGAGGAGGTGGACGCGTTCGTCTCGGCCCCATCGCTTGATGCAGCGGGCGACCTTTACGTCTACATCTCGGCAACGAATCCGGCCGTATACAACGATTACGATTATGACGAGGGCGATCAAGCCTATGACATTGAATACGAAGAAGAGGCTGCCCCGGACATGGAAGAAGATATGGATTATCCCGATGAAGAACCCGAGACCATCCAGGCCATACTCCACCTCGTATGCAGCGAAGGTGAATGATGTTCGGGAAAGTTTTCGTATACTCCTGGCGCTGGATTACGCATCCTTCGAACGCGGCTGAGGACCAGCTTTACGAAAAACGCAACTCCGCCATAGGTTTCTGGGCCATTTTCATCTTCGGCATCCTCTACTCGACAACGGCACTTCTCCTGTATCTTACCGGTTTCAGACCCGCTTTTGCACCGATACTGCCGATCCCGAAAGAAACTTATTACTTCTGGCAGACCTTCTTTACCCTGCCGTGGGCGATAGTCGCGTGGCTGTTTACGGGATTTATCGTCTACCTGTGGAACCGCATATTTACGCGAGAGCTTAAACGCGGGCTTTCCCACATCCTGGGTCCTCTGGGAATCCTCTCCGTTGTTCCCTGGTTCTTTTTTACATGGCTTCCCGAAACCGTACTTGCGCCGATCTTCGGCGTATGGTACTTCCCACCGTGGCCGGCGTGGGTCGAGATGCTGCATATAGCGGCACCAGCGTTGTGGATGGCAATTCTCCTGTTTTTCGCGGCGCGAAAGGTCTTCGACGCGAAATGGTTTCAGGCCCTGGGCACGGCCATACTCGGAACTTCGGCGTACGTATTTATGTTCCTTTTGTTTATACGGTAGATTTCTCTCGTTGTTCGTAAGACCGCAGAACGGCTTGACAACCCTATTCCTCTTACTATCATTAAGTAATCGCAGTTGTCGGTGTAATTCTGAGGAGCAGTTATGAACAAAAAAAACGAGACTCGGGAGGTGGGAATATCGGCTTACACCCGGGAGGGGGGTATACTTGCTTGTCGGGAGGGGGTTATAGTTGCATATAAATATTTTCGATATTTTGCTTGGGGGGCTTTTTTGAAATGAACGGCACGACCGGAACACCAGCAGAAAAAAACGCGCAGCCTGAAGGCAGAGGAAAATGATTCCCAAGATGTGGTTCGATGATAGCGAGGAGGTTCTCTGGATTGTGTTCAGGGAGAAGTGGACCGAGGAAGACGTACCGGGGATTTTTTCGCAAATGAAGACTCATTTCGGTGACAGAAACGACCGCTTGATAATAGCCGATCTTGCCGGCGCGCCGCCCCAGCAATACAGCAAGGAAATGCGCATGCTGCTGGCGACGATGATATCCGAATTCCCGATTCACAGGGTAGGGGTCATCGGCGCGAACCAGGCGCTGCGATTGATGGCAAAATTTCTCGTGAGCGTGCTCAGGACGAAAATTCCCATGGAAGCCGAGTTTTTCAAAACCCGCGATGAGGCACTGCTGTGGCTCAAGAGGAAGGCATGATGCCGCAAAATGCGCAATCTGCAGCGGACAACAAAGGTGTTACTTTAATGACGAAGAGGTGCATAATGGCGAAAAAGAACAAGAACGGCCGGCATATTCCGGGAGAGGGCCCGCGCGTCCGGGACCGGGTGAGAATATGGAAAAATTCGTAATCACATACGACGACGAGAACGACATCGTGCGTGTAAGAATACTCGAGGCAATCGGCGGGGAAGATATCGAGGCGCTTTCGATGCAATTCCAGAATGTGGTAAAGGGAAAATCCCGCCGGTACGTCCTGATTGATTTGTCCGCCAGCGAGGGGTTCTCCACCCAGGTGATGACTAAAGAGCTGCGTGACACGTATAAAAAAATTGCTTCGCTCATGGAATCCGACAGAAGCGCGATATTCGGCGCCTCGCCCTCGGTGCGCATGGTCGCAAAGATCGCCCTTACCGTAACCGGGAAGTCGAAAACCACCAGGTTCTTTAAAACGATGGAGGAGGCCGTTGACTGGCTGAAGAAAGAGTCTTAAGATAAAACAATTCGAGATTCAAAGACACAGAAGTGTGTGTAAGGAGAGGCATGACAGTAATGATTAAGGACACGAGGTTCTCTGAAACAGAAGAAGGCATTGCCCGGTTAAAGAAAGGAGAATCGTGAAGTCCCGGATATGGTACGACGACGATCACGGAATCATAAGGTGCTTAATCACCGGCCCCTTTAACACCGGTGACGTGAAAAAAGCCATACTCGAGCTCATGGCCCTCCTGGAATCCTCGGGAACACGTCTCGTCCTCGTCAATACGAACGATGCGGAAAGGATGATCCCGCCTTGCCGGGAACGAAGTGAAATCAGTGAGTGGTTAAAGAAAGTGAAATGGGAAAAAGCAGCGGTGGTGGGTACGGATTCTTTTGTGCGCTTGTCGGCCAAGCTGATTCTTTCCGCTTTCACAAAATTGAAAACTGTCCAGTTTTTCAGCAATGAAAAGGGAGCCCTTTACTGGCTTAAGGACGGAGCGGCACAGAAAGCAAAACCCGGTATCCCGGCAATGCAGGAGCAGACAAAAAAAGCCGATCCTTACTGTTGACCCAGGATGCATTCAGAGTAATATTACCCCGTTTTAACCGAGGAAGGAAAGAAGCAAGAACCGGTGCGGTGAACCTGAACCGATGAAAGGAGAGCAGGTTGAAGTACAAGGTATGGTTTGATGAAGAGATAGGCGCGGTATGTTTCAAACAGATGGAACCTTTAACGGTCGAAGATGTACATGTTGTTGTTCCTCAAATGCTCGAGCTGGTAAAAGGGAAAAGCCATCGATATGTGTTTGTTGATTTATCGGAAGCAACTACAGGTATCGTTGACAGGGAAGCGAGGAAAGCTTTTAGTGAACTTGCCGATCCCAGGAACTTTGAGCGGATTGCCGTTTATGGGGCTTCACCATCAATAAGGATGCTGGCCAAAATCATTCTGGCCGTGAACGGGGTTTCAAATGTCACCAAGTTCTTTAAAACCGAAGAAGAAGCCCGTGAGTGGCTCAAGAAGGATCAAGTAAAGTGAAATACGAAGTGTGGTTTGACGAAAATAACAACCTGGCGAGGGGCGTGGTCAACGAATCCCTGAACGGCCAGGAGGCGGAAGAGATGATGCGCGAAATGGAGGAACTTTTAAAGAAGCACAACCTCCGAAAGGGGATAATGGATCTCTCGAAAGCGAACTCCATTACGAAAGTCAGCAAGGAGACGAGGGATGTTTACAGAAAACACTCAAAGACCCTTCCCCTGGACAAAGCGGCCATAATCGTCACCTCGCCGATTTTAAGGATGATTGCCAAGGCGGCAGTGTCGGCACTCGGCAGCGGCATGGAAGCCAGATTCCTGAAAACCGAGCGGGAGGCCCTGGACTGGTTGAAGGATTAATCGTCCTGAGCCTTTTCGAAGAGGGATGATAAAGACAAAGACATGGGTGACGGGCTTCCTTGACAAGTTGATATTCCAGAGTATATTATATTGAACCTATTGAGGTTCGATTAAGAACCGCTTAGAATCTGGAGGTAGAGATGAGACATCAGGTATGGTTCGATAAGGAATACGATGTCTTACGGGAGAAGTTTCTGGGAGGTTTCACCGAAGAAGACGTACCACACTATCTTGCGCGTGTCAGAGAAGTCTACGGTTCAAGCAAGCACCATAAAGTCATCGTCGATCTCTCGGAGGCAAGGCAGCCTTTCTACGACCGCAGAACAAGGCAGCTCTTGATAGAAGGCGCGGGCAGGCTCAGGTATAAGGAAGAAAGGGTGGCCATGCTGAACGCCAGCCCCGACATCAGGATGCTTATAAAAGTACTCGTGGCCGGCATGCGTCAGCACGGCAAGGACGTTGAGGCGCGCTTCTTTGAGTCCGAGAAAGAGGCGCTTGGCTGGTTAAAGAACGGCGGCGAAGAGTAGAAGCACATCTTCCGGGGGAGGAGGGGTGTTTAGGGTTATTTCCACGAAAATGAGTGCACCCCAAGCCAAAATTCCGGCCGGCTTCTTTTTAAATGGCCTACCCGATGGTAGTTATTTGGAACGTATCCCCAGATATCGTTTATTTCTCCTCTCGAGGTAAACAAAAGCATCAATACATTCATAAGCTTGTGCGTAATCATGTTCCTCTTTACTAACGCCCTATGATATATAGCCATATCTCAAGGGTCAGACCCTCCCCCGTAGGGGACGGGAGGGGTGTTACCGGTGAGGGTTACTGAGGAGGGTGGGAGTGTTACGGGTGTTATTTCCTTGTGGTATAAACTGCATATAAGAATGACCTATGGAAAGAAGATTCATTCCAAGGGTCAGACCCTGCCCAGAAGGGGGACGGGTGTTACGGGTGTTACGGGACGCTTTTTTCTATTTTCCGCAGACCCTTGACCACGAACTCGAAGGCGGATATGGAACGCTCGAAGGCGTCCTCGGACTGTGCCGAAAGCGAGATGACGGCGACGGTCTGGTCCATTCTCACGTACGCGGTGCGCTCGTACAGCTCGTAGGCGCTCTTTTCAGGCGCGAAGCTGCGAACGAGTGCAAGAAGGCTGTCGGCGGTTTCCAGCGTGTTTTCCCTGGTGATTGCGACGCCGGGATAATCCGTTGAGAGCCTGGCGTTATCTTCCGTCACCCATGTTTCCAGCGACTTGCCTTCGAGGGGAAAAGCGTTGGCGTAGATGATGACGTCGGTGGTCGTGAGGTCGGTTTCGACAGGGTACATGACTGCCTTTGCGCCCACTATGTAGGCGTACTTGGTATCGAAGAGCCAGCCTTTTGGTGCGCCTATGACGAAGGAGTAACCGGGGCCTCCGATTAAACCGCCCGCGCCTTCGCGTTCATCCTCTTCCTGAGCAGCGAGAAAGACGAACGCGCCCAGCAGGAGTAGTGATGGGAAAAAACGTCTCATGCGAAATGTTACCTCTCCCCTCTCAAATGTCAAGACCATACACAGTGAAATCAGGGGATGCATTCCTGCCTCTCCCTCGCGCAAGAGACCGCCAAAAGGCTGCGGGGAATAAGAAACGCCGGTTTGGAGACATGATGGAGCAATTACATTTAAAAAGCGGACTGGATTCCGCTTTCAGAATTCTGCACGGGGTCCCCATGAGAATACTTCGTATTCTCATGGGGTGCTTGACAAGTTTGCGGGTGTCTTTATGCTTCGAACATAAATTCAAGGAGGATTCGTGAAGCTTTCAAGCATCGTGCTTTTCTTACTACCCATCATTTCGACCCCGGCGCCGGCAGTGAGTGCGGACGCGCTCAGGCGAGAGCTCTCTCACATCGAGAATGCGGCCGACGATCTCGCCAGGTTCAATCTGGACGTATCGGACAGGACTCTGAGAAGACGCATAGCCGCAAGCGTCGACGAGCTATACGAGGCAGCCGAACGCATGAGGCTGCTCCTTGATTCCGACACCCTGCCCAAGCCCATTCGCGCGGAGGATCTTGCGCCGTTCATCGAATCGGTGAAAAAGGCAGGCTTCGGCGACACCAAAGTCGACATGGTCAAGGAGTTTGGGCGCTCCAACTGGTTTATGGTGGATCAGGTAGGGACAATTGCTGAGGAACTGCCCTTCGGCGAGAACAAGGTCGAGGCAATCCTTGCGCTCTACCCGCACATCGTCGACAAGGAAAATGCCTACAGGTTATATGAGTTCGTCACGTTCTCCGACGACAGGGATAAGTTAAAGAAGGGGATAGCCGAACTCGAAGGCGATACGCTTAAATGATGCCACTTCTCTTTCTTGTACTTCTCGTTCCCGGCCGCTTCCATCCCCTTGATACGCATTTGCCGAAGTCCTCAGCGGCCTATCTTTCCGCAAGGGTCGTGGCCGTCGCCGATACGGCGGGCAACTTCCTGGGCAGCGGCTTTCTCGTCGGCGCGTCTGAACCAGGCTTTGCACGATCGCGGCAGCGCTCGGACAAGGGTGATATTTTCCTCGTTTCAAACGCGCATGTCGTCGGCGAACGCGAGCGGGTCCTTGCGTTCAGGGACGGAATAATATACAAGACCGACCTTGTAGTTGCCGACAGTGAAGCGGACGTGGCCGTGCTCCGGTTGCTTCTCGATTCGGCAATGCACCGTCCCGCAACCGTTCCACGCGAGGATTTCATACTCGACGGCGCAAGTCTCTGGCCGGGCATGATGACGGTTTCGGCAGCCTACCCCCTGGGTCTCGGCTGGGTAACGCCCGATAACCCTTCCCTTTCCTTTGCCCGCATCGCGCAGGTAGATGACGAGGATAGCGTCATCAGGCTCGAGGGCGTGCTCGACCTTGGCTCAAGCGGCGCGCCCGTTTTCACCTGGATTGAAAAGGACAGAGGAGCAAGGCTGCACCTTGTCGGCATGGCACGCAGCTTCCAGATAGCACGCTGCCTTTCGGAGGGCGCGGGCGACACCCTGGTCATCCACTCAGGGCTGTTCGAGATAATCCCGGCCTCGACCGTGAACGCCGTAATAGTCCGGGCGGACTCAATCCTAAATTGATCCCCAAAAAGCCGCAGAGCAACCTTTTGGGGACCCCGTTCAGTCAGTGACGTCGATGCTCTTCAAACGCAGCCACTCCATGTTGTAACGCCGCCGGATTCCTCTCTCTCATTTTTACGAACAGCAAGAAACACAGAATAAAAATCTTAACCTGCAATCATGGCTTTTCGATTCAGTTACGAGTCAACTTGTGTTTCATAATTGAGATAATCGGTAAATGGAAGGGGGTGGAGGAAGAGAGTTTGTGTGTTACGGGGTGTTACGGGTGTTATTTACTTTGATTACAAACCGCTGAAGGAAACGCCCTGTGGGATATAGCCATATCTCAAGGGGTGGAACATGCCGTCACTGAGGAGGGCGGGGGTTACTGAGGAGGACGGGTGTGTGTGTTACGGGCGGGTGCAACTTTTTGGGGTTCAAAAACGTCTAAATAAAAGAACGTATATATATATTCTTTTAAGTATGGGGGAGCGGATAACAAAATAAGGAGGCTCTATGTCCGTTAATGGAAACGGCAACGGAAACCTCTGCAAGTTGTGGGATGAAAACGCGTGCCGCGTAGAGGATCTCACCTTCAGGAGGACAGGAGACTTCTTTGTTGTTCGAGGCAGGGTAACTAATACACTCGACTGCACCATACCTCATCCGGAGCTGCGGCTCGAGCTGTTCGATGCGTTCAAAAAGCTTATTTATACCAAGGTGTTTCACATCGTAAAGCGCAGGTTCGGTCCAGGCGAAACTTGCGAATTCAAGTTTGAGGACGAATGGAGGAAGGGTTCCGCCCGGGCCAGGGTAGTCACGAACCCCTCAAACAGCTCGAGGGAAATAAGGGTGGCCCCCCCTCCCCACCTTGCCATAAACGAGTTAAACGAATGGCAGGACGAACTCGTATGCGGAACCAAACACGCGGTCATCCAGAAGGGCGACATGGTGTTTGCGTCGGTATCCGAGGTGACAGAACCGCCCCTGGTGTTCGGCAGCATCGTGCAGCTTGTGACGCGAAGTCCTTACTATCACATGGTCATGTACGATCACGGCGGACGCTTCGTGCATGCGGGCTGGCCAAGGGTCGAGGCAAGGGACATCTGTCAGTACTATTTCAAGAGACCGAACACCGTTCTCGCATGGGGCCGGCCGCGCACGCCGGGCGGCCGTTCACCTGAACCGGGCGAGGCGTCCCAGGCCGTCGCATTCCTCGAGAAAAGGATAGGCAAACCCTATGATATACTCGGGAACCTGCCATTCATATTTCGCGCTGACGGTCTTGCAAGAGTGCCCTTCTTTCTGCGCAAGATGACCCAGGACCGAAGCACTGCCGCTGAAAAAAGAAACTGGCAGTGTTCGGAGATTGTGGCGGCGGCATGGTACAACGCCGCGCACGTCTCGTTCGTGGAGAACATGCACGACCGCACATATCTCTCGCCCGCCGACATATACGAATCCACGAACACCGACATCGTCTGCATCCTGCGTCTTAACAACGGAGGCACGACACTTCTGGTCAAGTAGCGCCAAGTCTCGATCCGGATCGCACGAATTAAGGATGAGTGGGTTCTCCTCGGTTTTCGCTTTCGATGATTGTGCCCTTTAGTCACAGACGAACAGGGCAGGAACATTTTTTTCTTTCTCCCCCTTCCCTGAAACTACATTGTTTTTTTAAATATGCCGGCTTGCGATATTGTTCAAAGCATGTAAATATTTATGAGAACTCGACCAACAGGACATTGGCATTTCTCAAAGGTCAGCCCTTATGAAGACTCCTCACCGGTGGACTGAACTTGCCCTGTGGGTATTTCTTTTGATCGATGACTGCTGATGGAAACGCCTTATGAGATATAACATTATCTCAAGGGGCGGACCCTGCCCCGAAGGGGTACGGGTTACTTGACAATTAATGGGGGCTAAGTATTCTTTTAGGGGTTAAAGATGGAATTAACGTGGTTAGCTTTCTATCCCATTCACGAATCAAGGAGTAGTCATGCCAGTTCGAAAGACGTGCAACGAGTGGAGCCAGGACGCCTGCATTATTGAAGAGGTGAGATTCGAGCACCTGCGCGACTTTTTCAGGGTCAGGGGCAGGGCCACGAACGTAATGGACTGCATTCTTCCGCATTTGCGTTTAAGGGTGACCGTTCTCGATTTGAAGGGGAAAATCGTCGCGGACAACATCATTCATATCACCGACCGCAGACTGCAGCCGAAAGAAAGCTCGGAATTCAAGATCGAGGGTGAGTGGAAGAGGGGCATGAGCAAGGCGAAAGTGACGGTGGAGCCACACCCCAAGGAGGGGGCAAGATGAGCATCTTTAATCCGAAACCCAGGTTCAGGGAGATAAACCACTGGCAGGATGAGTTGAGGCTGGGCACGAAGAGGGCTCTCATACAGCGGGGCGACATATTGTTCGTCGCAGGCGAGAACGTCACCGATATCACGGGAGTTTTCGGAACCGCGGTAACGCTCGTAACTAACAGTCCTTACTACCACATGGGCCTGTACGATCACGGTGGAAGATTCGTCCACGCGGGGTGGCCGAAGGTTGAAAGCCGCGATCTTAGAACCTTTTATCTCAAGAAAACCAACGTGATACTCACCTGGGGTCGGCCCAGACACCATGACGGTTCACCGGTTACGGAGAAGGAGGTCTCAGAGGTCATCCGCTTCTCTGAGGAGCAGATAGGCAAGCCTTACGACGTTCTGGCAAACCTTTCCTTTCTTCTGCGCGCCGACGGCCTGCCCGAGGTGCCGGTCATAATGCACAAACTATTCCAGGAGCGAAACTGGCTTCAGGATTCAAGGAAGTGGCACTGCTCCGAACTCGTGGGCGCTGCATGGTTCAAAGCTACCGGAGTCTCCTTCGTAGAGGACATGAAGAGCAAGACGTACCTTTCACCCGCAGACATCTACGACTCGCTCTACCAGGACGTAGTCTGCACGCTCAAGCTGCGCGACGGACGCTTCAGGCTGCTGACTAAATAAACCGGAAGGCTTGACAAAGGGATATTTTTTATTAATATTTTTATACAGGTAAGATAAGAGGAAGCCGGGTGTTTCTTCAGAGGGGATAAGTAAAGGAGGAACAATGAAAAGAGCAGTAATGCTCATGGCATCAGGGCTGACGGCCTTGATGGTGCTCACTGCATGTGAGCAGGAAGGAACCAAGGGTGGTTCAACACTCGACAATCCTATCCAGGCTTTCCCGGCAAGACTCACAGACATCCCGGACCCGGAGACTCTTTCACGTTACCCTTATGATCCGAATCTTCTTGTACCTTACGACTACTCATCCATCAGTCTGGCCGCATACCCGGAATCGGATTCGAGCCAGATAGATCCGGTCGACTGGCCCATATGGATACCGAAAGCCGAAAGCAGCTTGACGATTCAGGAATTCCTTGCTTACGAACGCGCCATTTTGCCGGAAACTACTTTGACCCGCCTCGGGTTGGAAAATCCAGAATACTTCGAGGGTGAAGACGGCGGAACCCTTGAGGAAAGCACCGGTAATGACTGCGACTTCAGCAAGAACCGGCGAGGAGATGTACTCCTCGTTCGAAACCCATGGGTTCCAGTTCCAATCTATCACAAACACGCCGGGGTCTGGAGAGGTACTGAAAAGGAAAACTCAATTTACAGAAACAAAGAAATTGTACATTCAATCTCGTCGGGTGTATGCTGGGCTTCGGATGGAAGCTATCTGTCATACTGGAATCACTGCCGGGTTATGCGCGTAAACACCTCTCCACACAGCACAAACTACAGAAACGTGGCCGCAACGTACTGCGAAAATCAATATGGTAAGCCTTACAACTACAACTGGCTCTGGAAGTACGACGAGCAAAGATTCTACTGCAGTCAGCTTGCCTGGGCCGGATACTGGCGCTGTGGAGCTAAAAACCCGCGCATCGACATCGACATATACTGCATTCATTACATCCCGCAGTTCGGCTTCGTCCCCGATTTTCACGTGGCCCCGGATGAGATATGGATAAACTGGCGCACATATCAGATTGCGAAGAGTTCAGGAAAATGGTAAAAAAGTGCATTCCGATTCTCTTTCTTGTTTTGTTATCATTGGTGGATTGTCACAGGGATGGGGATACCCCCATCCCTGTACCCGGGCACCCGGCCTTCATCCTCAACTCCGGTTCGGGCTTCAACACCATAACGGTTCTCGATCTCGATAAAATGGAGGTCATCGGTTACCGCAAGGCGGTGAACGGCAAAAATTATATAATCGAGGATTTCGCTCTGTCGCCGGACAATCACATATTTCTGCCGATCTCGTGGTTCATGCAACCCGTTTCGGACGGTAAATGCGTACTGGTTGACAATATAGAAACCGATGAAATCCTTACAGATTCCATCCCTACGTCTTTATGGCCAACCTATATTTATCCGTTTCTTGACGACACCAGGGCTTTTATAGGTCACCCGGGGATCATCCTCGGCGATACCGATGTGGTATCCACCGAGCTCGATCTGGTCAATCGAAAGGTAATAAAGACATTCAGGTACAAGGGACTTCTGGATAACGTACTTACCTTTGCAGACGGCGGTACATACCTCCTTTATACTCAAGGATGGGAACCAAACAAGCAGTTTATCAGAAGCTTCGATGCGTCCGGGGATTCAATGACAGGTCAACCCCTGGAGGTTGGCGCTCCTTCGGCGTTGGTATGCGCGGTTGTCGTTTCTGATTCCGAGTTCGCAGCTCCCGGAAACAATGGCATCGCTTTCTTTAACCGCAATACGGGAAAGCTTATGTCCGAGGTCGCTCTTGCAGACAGCCCGGACAGGTGCGTGGTTGTTAAAGGCAAACTCTATGTCTGTCACAACACTGGATGGCTTATGAAGAACGGCAACTTCAAGAAGGTTTCCGTCATCGATCTGGGGACAAGATCCGTAATAAAGACAATAGAAGTCTGTAACGCACCTGTTGACATAGCATACTCGAAAGCCACAAACAAGATAGTCGTGGTTTCAGGAGTAGGAACCGTCATTACGATTATTGATCCTGACGGCGATTCGGTCACTGCGACCATTGTCTCCGACGAAGTGGGCGACGTGGACGACAAATTGGGATACTACCGTTTACGGATACCTGAATGAAAACTAAAGGTCAAAGTCAAAAAAACTTGACAAAATACGTGCTCATTATACAATCCTCTCCGTAAATCATAAGCCAATTTTCGAGGAGGATATATGCATTACCCTATCTGCGACAAGTGGGACGAAAAAGCCTGTGACGTCACGCTCGACAACGGCGACAAGCCCGAAAAGGACGGCGATTACTTCCGGATCTCGGGTACCGCCAAGAACATACATGAGTTGAATTGCAAGCTTCCTCACTTGCGTCTGAACGTGGAGTTTTTCGATTCCAAGGGAAAGAATCTCGATATGGGCGTTCTGGGCGAGGAGGTGGACGACTCAGGAAACTGCGGCTGTATCGTTCACGTGAGCGACCGCGCGGTTTCGCCTGGGGAGGTTGCCCAGTTCAAGCTCGAGGGGTTGTGGCACCCGAAGATGAAGACCGTCAAGGTCTCGACGAGGCCAAAGGTTGAACCTCACCCCGACGTTCCGCCGTCGGTGCCCGACGGTCTAGAGATTGAACCGCTCAACGCGTGGCAGGACAGGATAACGCTCGGCAAGAAATCGGCCGTAGTCCAGCGCGGAGACATCGTTTTGGACGCGGGTCCCGCGGAGGGGGTCATAAGCGTTTTCTCGGCCATGATAGCGATAGTCACCAACAGCCCGTACCATCACGCGATGATATATGACTGCGACTGGAACGTCGTTCACGCAACGTGGCCGGAGGTCGAGCGCAACACCCTCAAGAAACTCTACCTGAACATGCCCGACTCGATACTCACATGGGTAAGGCCGAAGTACCCCCAGAGACAGGTAACCCAGGAAGACGCGGCAAAGGCGCTCGAATTCGCGTCGAAGCAGATCGGGCTTGAGTACGACCTCATTGCCAACGCCGGGTTCCTGTTCCGCGCCGACGGCCTGCCCGAGATGCCCAAGGACATCGAGAAGCTCTTTCAAAACCGCAACTGGCTCTCCAAACGCAAGAAGTGGCACTGCTCCGAACTCGCCGCGGGCGCGTGGTGGCTGGGCGCCGGCCTCGAACTCGTGAAAGATATGAGACAGAAGGACTTTCTCTCACCCGCAGACATCTACACCTCCCACTATCACGATGTGGTGGCGACCCTTATCATTCGCGACGGCAAGCCGGAGCTATATACCAAATAAACAATCCCACAACAATCACTGGGTGATTTTTGTGGGGTCCCAAAACAACAAGCCCCAAGAAATTGCACAACAATTTCTCGGGGACCCCGGGGAGTAAATGTTCTTTAGCCGGATGCCATCTAAAGAAAGAGCTTGACTTTGCACAAGCGCAACCTATCATCCTGAAACTTGAAACCATCCCGGAGGCAGCACGTGGAGATTTTGACCGCAGTCACAAAAAAAATCCCTAGGCAAGTTTCCGATACGAGCAGAAGCTGGTCGGCTAATGCCGGTCTCATAAGAAACTTGACATGGACAAGGTGCGGGGATTTCCTCGAGGTGTCCGGGACGGTTACCAATGCGGCCAAGGAAGGCCTTTCGCATCTCATGCTCCGAATCAAGCTCTACAACGAAGAGGGGAGGCTGCTGCTTACCGACGATTTCCACCTGACCAACCGCCTGCTCGCTCCCCGTGAAAGCTCGAAATTCAAGTACTCGTGTGAATGGAGGCCGGGGATCCGCGACGTCAGCGTTGCGATATGCCCTTATCCAAGCGAATTGGATATCTCAGTCGATCCCTCGCCTCAAATCAAGATCCGCGAGATCAACGAACAGGAAGACGAACTCCTGGTGGGCAGGAAGAGGGTCAAAATACAAAAGGGCGATCTGGTGTTCGCTCGAGTGGACGACGTGCTCGATAAATCCGCCGCACTGGGCGGGCCGGTCAGGCTCGTCACGCGCAGCCCTTACTACCATATGCTCGTCTACGATCACGCCGGCAAGTTCGTTCACGCCTTCTGGCCCACGACCGAGGAGAACGATATCTTCCACTTCTATCTTACAAGACCCAATCTGCTTCTGGCTTTCGGCCGTCCCCTGCACAAGGACCTCTCCGAGGCCTCTCCCGAAGAGGGCGCCCGGGCTATCCGATATTCACGGGCTCAGATAGGCAAACCCTACGACGTCGGCGCCAACTTTTCCTATCTCTTCCGCACCGACGGCGTTCAGAAGATGCCTTATTTCCTCAGGAAATTCTTCGATAAAAACAACCGACTCAGAAGCGCGAAGAAGTGGCAGTGCTCGGGACTCGCGTGCGCGGCGTGGTTCCATGCCGCCGGCATCAAGTTCGCGGATAACCTCCAGGACTACATCTACCTCTCTCCTGCTGACATGGCCGAATCAATGTACGTGAAAGTCTATGCCTACCTCAAGGTTGCCGACGGCGAGCCTACGTTACTTAAAAGATAGAACCCATGGAAATGGCGCGACAATCCCTGACATTTTTTCAGGTAATCGACAACTTCAAGGGGTCCCCGTAAAATACCACGTAATCTTACGGGGGGTTAAATCTTTTCGAGAAGTTCGCGCGACTTGTCAGGTTCTGCCCTGCCCTGACTCTGCGCTGTCACCTCACCGAGAAGAAAATCTAATGTCAACTCCGGACTTCTGTACTGCACGTCCTTGAACTCCAATTTGACCTTACTGCATAAGGTCTCAAGATCCGCTTCCGAGAGAGGGGGAGGGGGTTCCAGTTTGTCTCCGTAAAGAAGCTTCTCGAAAGAAAGATATAGGGCCCTGCGCGGGGTTTTGCGCTCTGCCGCAAGCTTAAGGAAACGTTCGATATCCTCGTCCGCGATGCAAGGAGGGACAAGACTTACCTCAACCATGTCCCTCGTAATCTCGCGCCGCCACGAAACCAGAATCTCCGCAAGGAACTTCGGTTCCATCTCAAGTTTCTCCACAAGCCTGTCAAACAGCCTTGCCCTTGTATCTATCGCGAGTTTTTTCGCAAGGTGCGCGGGGATATCCATGTTGAGATAACGCTCCTCTCGCTCCCACGGACGCGGTGCCATATCCTGTGAAATTCGTTCGACCCGCTCCCGCGCGAGCGCGATGGGCGGTGAGTCGGTATCCGGGTACATCCTGTCCGGGCCGGGAAGTATGCGCTCGAAATCGGTGCGGCAGGCGTCGGGCATGTGCTGGCGAGTTTCCTGTGGCACGAACTCTGCGGCCTCCTTGGCCCTTGCGATCACCTCGTCGACCGCGGTCCTTGCGTCCTGCGCCGGTCCCCAGACGAGCACGACGGCGTCATCGGCAGATGCCGATATGGCCTTGCGCAGGCGAACCTCCTCCTCAAGACCTATCCCCTCGCCTTTTTCGTCGAGAACGAATATGTTCGGCATCTCGTCCAGGCATGCGATTACACGCACACGGCCGGCAACCTCGTTCGCGAACGTCAGACCGGGTTGAGTCTTGTACCTGAGAAGTTCGTCCCATCCCTCGAGCACGACCGCTTTCACGACATCGCCCTGCTTGACTCTGGCCGAGAGCCTCTCGTTCGTTGAATTCTCAACGAGGCTCGTGACGTCGACCTCCCTCGCGCCGAAACTCTCCGGGGTTATGCCTTTCCCGGCAAGCTTTTCCTTGAGCTCGAGCAGCGCCTTGTGCCGCAGCGCCTCGTAATGCGTGAGTGCCCGAATGTCCGGCGTCCGGGGAACGCCCTTTATCTCGACCCTGTCTGAACCGATAATAGATACGTTCACGTCCTGGCGCGCGGAACCGATTCCCCTGCGAACCCTGCCGGAGGCTCTCAATAGTCTGCCTAAAAGCTCATCCACCTCAGCCGCCTCATGCGGGGTGAACATGTCCGGCTTGGTAACGATCTCAATGAGGGGGGTGGAGAGGCGGTCGGTTCTGAATATTATCGTATGGCGTTTGTCCTCGACTTCCCTGCACGCGTCCTCCTCCAGCGCGAGCTGCTGGATTCTTACCTTTCTTCCCCTGTACGGTATCCAGCCGTTGACGCCGATTATGGCCGTGCGCTGGAAGCCCGTCGGAATGGAACCGTCCAGGTATTGCTTGCGAGTGATATGCACCTCGTCAACGAGCTGGCAGTTGAGCATGAGCGCGATCTCGATAGCGTAATCCAGCGCCTCCTGGTTTATCGGGAAGGGAGGGGTGTCGTCCATCTCGTAGGTGCAGACATTGTCCCTGTAGAGCTGATATATGACCTGCTTCTTGGTCTTGAATTCCATGAGCGCGGTGCCGTCGTAGGTACCCATCTCCGATAACGTCGGGCGCATGTGCCTCAGTATGACGGCATCGGGCTCGTCGTTGCGGTATCCCACGGGGCAGTGGCAGAAGAGCTTCTTCGAAGTGTTCAACTGCTGGTGAATCTCGAGTCCGCACTTGAATCCGAGCTTCGAATAAAACTCCTTGTCGTCGAAATCCACGCCCTCGGTCAACTTCTTATGCCACGCATCCATTACCTTAAACCTCTTTTCAAAAACTCTTCGATCTCGGGAAGCCCGCCCTGGAAGATGAGGTAGCCGTCGTGCGGTTCGCGCTCGGTTATCTCTCCGTTGACCGGAGTGTTCATCATTTTCGCCACCTCCTGTCTGTCATGCGTGTGCGCGAGCACCCAGCCGAGCTTTATGTAGGCGACCTCAGGCAGCATGTTCGAGCAGGGAACGACACCGAGTTCCATGAGATCGCGGCCCGTATCGTAGACGAACATCTGAACGTAGCCCCAGAGGGTCTGCACGGTCATGACCACCGAGATGCCCTGTTTGCAGGCCTTGCGAAGCGGTTCGTAGAGCGGCTTGTTGACGTGCCCGAGCCCGGTGCCCGCAATCACGATGCCCTTGTAGCCGTTGTCGATGAGGGATTCTATGATATCAGGCTTCATGGCGGGGTAGTAGTAGACGATAGCCACGCGGTCGTCGAACACTGCGTCCACCTTCACATTGCGGTCCTCTCTTCTGGGCTTGAAATCCTTTCGAATCGGATTCACGGCATCCGGTGTGCAGGTCGCAACAGGGATATCGGAGAGTGTCCTGAACGTCGAGCGGTAAGACGAATGCATCTTGCGAACCCTAGTTCCTCTATGCAGAAGATTGTAGGAATCTGATGTCGGGCCGAACATGCAGACCATCACCTCCGCTATCGGGCCCCGCGCCGCGGTGTTGCAGGCGCATCTTAAATTGAACGCCGCGTCCGATGAAGGACGATCACTCGAACGCTGGGAACCGACCATTATGATGGGCACGGGCGAATCCTGAACCATGAAGGTCAAGACGGCCGCCGTGTGATGCATTGTATCGGTTCCGTGGCCGATAACGATCCCTGCTGCACCGGCCTCTATCTCTCTGCCTATGGCCTTCGCGGTAGTGATGTACTGCTCGGGTCCCATGTTCTCCGAGAATACACCGAAAAGCTTCTCCGTCTTCAAATTGCATATGTCCGCCAGCTCGGGCACCGCGCCGTAAAGCTCACCGGGCGTGAACGCCGGGATTACCGCGCCTGTCCTGTAGTCGAGCCTCGAGGCGATAGTCCCCCCGGTACCCAGGAGCGTGACGTTCGGCTTCACGGGATCAAAGGGAAACTCCTTTTCAGGGATCTTGTAGTGCGCCTCGCGGAACCCCTTCTCGGTCACGCGCTTAATCCTGTCGACCGCCAATCCGACATTGTATCCGGTGTCCAGTTTCAAAACCATGTGCTGGTCATCGGCCTGCTCGGAACGAGGTAGTATAATGCCCTCAAATATACCCTTGTCGGTCTCGATCTCAACGTCCGCCCAAACCCGCGCCCCCATACTGGATAATACCTCGCGCGCGCGTCCGCGGTAGCCTTTAAGTTGGTCAGTTTCGTTCATTTAATCTTTTCCTTCGGGTCTTTGTATTGGGAGTGATGATACTCCATAAGGCGTGAAAGTCAAGAAGTTGGGAAGTCTTGACAAATGTCTCCCGAGGTCTAAACTAATCTCGTAAACTTCGAATTGGAGGACAGGGATGAGAAGAATCCACATTATCGCAGTGCTAATCCTAATCGCCGGCTCTTCAGCTTATGCGGGGTGGTGGAGGACGTATGGAGATGAAGGATATAATTGCAATGCATATTGTGTTCTGCAAACTGATGACGGAGGGTATATAATTTCTGGCGATCCTTGGCAACTGATGAAAGTAGATAAAAAGGGAGCCATCGAATGGAAAACTGATAGAGGTTATCCTGCTAAAGGCTGGGGAGGGTATTGTGTCGATAAAACCGATGGCGGTGGATATATTACGTGTGGCCACCAACCAGTAAGTAATTATAGTTGGTTTTATATGTTAGCCAAATACAACGGGGTAGGTGATACACAGTGGACTCGTAGATGGGGGGGTGGGGGGTGGTCACCTCGGTGGATAGAACAAACCTGTGATGGTGGTTACATAGTAACGGGTTCTATTGTTTGTATAGACGAGTTCGAACCGTGGTCTGTGATTACCTTATGTAAGACGGATAATGAGGGTAATATAGTGTGGGAGAAATTCTACGGTCTTCAATATGCGGATCAGTTTAGCTATGGTCATTGTGTTCAGCAAACCACGGATGGTGGTTATATCGTTTCAGGTGTTACGTGGTTAGAGTTGCTTTGGTTAATAAAGACGGATTCCATGGGTAATACAATGTGGGAAATAAAAGGAAACGGAGACGTGCCGCTGGAACTAGGCGTAGGACGGTTTGTGCGACAAACGACCGATGGAGGTTATATTGTTGTCGGGAACATGTATTTCGCTAATCATGATGAGTCTATTTACCTGCTTAGAACAGATTCCTTAGGTAACATATTATGGACTAAATACTTCGGAGATGAAACCTATGGAGATGATGCACGATGCGTCCAGCAAACTATTGACGGGGGGTACATAATTACGGGTTACAACCGTTCTTTAAAAATGAATAACGATCTCTGGCTTATAAAGACAGACTTCTTGGGTGATACCCTTTGGACTCGAACTTATGGAGGAGAAGGATCGGATGTAGGTAACTCCGTACAACAAACGGGCGACGGCGGATATATAGTTGCAGGCTCTACAACCTCTTTTGGAGCAGGCGAAAGTGACATCTATCTTTTGAAGACCGATTCCCTCGGCCTTCTCGGTATCTCCGAACCGCCCCCCGTAACACCCGTAACACACCTCGAGATACTCTCATCGATTGGTCTTTCCATTACCATGCGTTACTCAAATTGCCAAGGCGGGTTTCGTGCGTTAGTCTACGATGCAGGGGGGAGGAGGGTGGATGAAATTATCGCCCCAAACCAATCCGGAGTCTTGGTTTGGGGAACCCGCCAGAATCCTGGAATCTACTTCATAAGGGTGGACTTGGGAGCAATGCCTGCGGCTCAAAAGATCGTTATTATAAAATAACCATTATCCATCTTGACAGGATGCTTTTTCATATTACAATATTTACGTAAACTTTGTGGTCATCCGTATGAGGTTGAAGCGGATGAAAGGAGGATAGGATGTTTGTTTACGCTTTCCTTATCACAATCGGAGCCTTAAGCTCAAACAGCGCGGTGGATTATATAATGGAATCCAGAATGGCGGCGAACACGGCCAAAGAGAGCAAAGGCGAAATAGCCTCAAAACCCGCCGATTCTTTAATAACCGAATGGACAGGCGCAGGAAATCTGACCGGATACAATGTAAGCAACGACCTTCAGGGATGTGGACACTTCCCTGGTCTTGATTCTAGCTATCTGGGAACAGGCGAATTCCCCAGGGGGTCGGAAGAATACTACATCTACTCCGCGGGGTTCTGGTTCGGCGCCCTGCTTGAAAACAACAAGCCTTCCGTCTCTAAGGCGGCTTACAATTGCGATATGGGCGCCATGTCCGTACCCGAGATGACGAACGCAGGCCCCCTGGGAGACATATCGGGCAGAGGTATATACAAAAGCACAATGCTGATACCTGAAGGTTACGAAGGCGCCGGCGATTTCCTTTTTGTCCAATACGGCGAAGAGCCAAAGCCGTATCAGATTCCATGGCCTTTTACCGATCTTTCATTGAACAAACATTTTGCGACCCAGGACGACTCGCTTGAAGAAGGCGACATTTTTTCCGACGAGGATACCTATACGATCGGAGGCGACTGGATACCTGAAGACCAGGCCTTAACAAGATGGGTGCTTTCCACGGGTCCATACGACGAAAACGGGCTTGGAATAAGGGTCGAACAGAGGACTTATTCGTGGAGCAAGGCGTATCTGGCCGACGTGATCGTGATCAACTACAAGATAATGAACATGAACGACTTTGCGCTCAAGGCTCCCTGCTTCAGCTTTTTTATGGACCCCGATATCGGCTATGGCGGAGCATTCCCCGGCGACAAGGGCAGTTGGGATGACTTAACGGGTTTCGACAAGGCGCGTGATCTTGGATATGCCTACGATTCGGATTCTTACGAGGAAGGATGGTCTAACAGCCCGGGATACATAGGTGTAGTCTTCCTCGAAACCCCTGACGGGCGAGGATTGACAGGATTTGTATCTTATGAAAATAAGGCCGATCAGCTTGTCGACAACCCCGGAACAGACAGCATTAAGTACTCATACATGAATTTAAAGGTTTTTAATGCAATGGAAAATCCCACAGAAGTTCGAATGTTATTGAACTCCGGACCTTATCCTGATTTGAAACCGGACAGTGAGTGCAATTATACAGTCGGCATCGTCGCAGGAGAGACCTATTCGACGATGATTGAAACGGTCGACAGGATAAGGGAAGATTTCAATCTGGGTGTGACCGAAGATGAGATTGGCAGCTACGCCCCCCTCCCCCTTGCTCTCGAGGTAGTGAGAGGGTCTGAACACGAATACGCCATCCGGTATACCTTACCCGCTCAGACGGATGTGAGTATCGGCGTCTACGACGCGTCGGGCCGCAGGCTGGAGGTTTTGAGAGCCGCTCGTGAGACCGCAGGCACTCACTTCTTTACATGGGATGCCGGTGGAGTGTCCTCGGGCGTCTACTTCGTGAGGCTCGAGACTGGTGCGGGTTCTGCGACCGCGAAGCTTCTGGTCCTTGATTGACAACTATTGGACTTGATGAAACGGGCCCTAGGGGCCCGTTCTTTTTTCGCTCTGAAGGAAGGGTCCCCGCAGAGTGGTTTTATCGTCATCTGGAAAAACTAGTCAAGAATGAGAGGAGCGTTCTGAGGAGGGTGAGGAGGGGACCCCCATCAAGATGCGAAGTAGATTGATGGGATATAGGAGAGGGGTCCACGAGTGAATACGGAGTATTCGCTTGGGGGTGAGATACTGGGGTCCCCGGAGAAGTTACAGAGTAACTTCTCCGGGGCGAAGTGTGTTACGGGTAGAGCGTGTTACGGGTTGACAATTGCCCTCCTTCGCTTATCCTTCTTGTGTAATGCAGTTACGCAGTGCGCAAAGGTAATCGTTTGCACACGTGCGTAGAGGAGTGATTATGATTCAACCTAACTGGATAATGGTTTTCGTGTGGGCCGGTGTGGCCGTGCTCTTTCTTGTGGGCGAGATATTCTCCGCAGGTTTCGCATTGTTATGGTTCGGAATAGGGGCTGGCGTATCGGCCGTTCTTGCCGTATTTAATCTTCCATTGTGGTTGCAGATAATTGTTTTCATCTTCCTATCCTCGGTTCTCTTCGGACTGTCCCGGATATTTTTCAAACGCGTCACCCGCAACGCCGAAAAAGTTGGCATTGCGTCCGACCGGGCGATAGGCAAGACGGGAGTCGTCATTGTAAGGATTGACCCCGACATCGGCAAGGGAATGGTAAGGGTGGACCACGAGGAGTGGCGCGCCGAGAGCGTCGATGGAAAACCGATAGAAGCAGGAAAGAAAGTCGAGGTCGTTCGCCTCGAGGGCGTGCGGCTGTTTGTAAAATCCAAGGAGGAATAAATGCCTGTAGTTTGCTGGGTTTTGCTCCCGATAGGAATACTGTTTATTTTAATAGTGGTGCTGAGTTCGCTCCGCATCGTTCAGCCGTGGCAAAAGGGACTTGTTGTCAGGCTCGGCCGCTACCAGAGAACGGTCAGTCCTGGTTTGAACATGATAAACCCCTTCCTGGAACGTCTGACCAAGGTGGACATGCGCGAGCAGGTAGTAGACGTCCCGCCGCAGGAAGTCATAACCGAAGATAACGTTGTAGTGACCGTTGACGCCGTGATCTATTACGAGGTCACCGACCCCGTGAAGGTCACCTACAACGTCCAGGACTTCCGCATGGCCGTCATCAAGCTCGCCCAGACGAACCTGAGGAACGTGGTAGGCGACCTTACGCTGGATACGTCGCTGACCTCACGTGAATCCATAAACGCAAAACTCCGCTCGGTGCTCGATGAGGCCACGGACAAGTGGGGAACCCGCGTAACCCGCGTGGAGCTGCAGCGCATCGAGCCGCCGCGCGACGTGACCGACGCAATGCACAAGCAGATGAGAGCGGAGCGCGAGCGCCGCGCCATGGTTCTCGAGGCGCAGGGCGTCAAGGAAGCGACCATAAACAAGGCCGAAGGCGACAGGCAGGCAAGGATTCTGCAGTCGGAAGGCGAAAAGCAGTCGGCAATTCTCCGGGCCGAGGGTGAAGCCCAGGCCATCGAGCGCATCGCTACGGCCGAGCGCTTCAAGAGGATAGCGGTCGCCGAAGGCGAGGCTCAGGCCGTCAAGAACGTGTTCGCCGCCATCCACGAGGGCAATCCCTCGAACGATCTTCTCGCCATAAAGTACATGGAGGCCCTGCAGGCAATCGCGCAGGGTTCTGCCAACAAGGTATTCTTGCCCTACGAAGCCTCTGGAATAATGTCCTCGATAGCGGGCATTGCCGAGCTGTTCAAGGACAAACTACCTAAAGAAGACAAGAAAACCAAGTAAAGAAATATATTTCGGATTCAAGCCCGGGGCCGCGGTCCCGGGCTTTTTTCATGGTGAGATCAGGTGGATAAGCTATTGACCTTTCAATTAATCCGTACATAATTATCCATAAGTGGAAAGGATTGTTGCATATTAAGCGATCCTTGATATTTGTGAAAAGCATGGCACTTAATTTAGTGCGTAATATAAGGAGTCAATATGCTGGAACAACAGGATCACAAGAGTATGATTCGCGTAGCCGTCTTTTACGACGGCGGCTACCTTAACGAGGTAAGCAACTTCTATAAATTTTATCATCCAAAACAATCGAGGATATCCATTCACGGCATCCACACCTTCATCCGCCATCAGGTCTCGGAACTCGAACACGTCGAGGAACGCCGTGTGCAGATTGTCGAGGCCCACTACTTCAGGGGTCGCTTCAGCGCGGAGGCAGCCGATATGGCCGGAAAGCTCAAGGCCGAGAGGATGTTCGACGACGTGCTCATACGCGCGGGCGTGATTCAGCACTACCTTCCGGTCGACGAGAGGGCCTACAGGCCCCAGGAAAAGGGAATAGACGTGTGGCTTTCGCTTGAGGCGTTCGATCTCGCCGTCCACAAGAAGCTCGACGTCGTGGGCCTTCTCGGCTGTGACGGTGACTACGTCCCGCTTGTGCGCAAATTGAACGGCATAGGCACGCGCGTAATCCTACTGTCCTGGGATTTCAAGTACGTGATGCCGGACGGCTCCGAGCGCGAGACCCGCACCTCAAGGGCACTCATTAACGAGGTGACTTACCCGGTCGTAATGCAGGAGATTATTGACAACCCTGCCGCGGCGGCCGAATACCACATCGAAGAGCTATTCATAGACTGAGCATTTAAAGACAAAAATCGGGACCTGCCAGGGCATGAAAGAGAGAGGCGGTAGGGTTAACTCGGGGTGAACAACGCTGGCGCACCTTTGTTTCCTTTATAAAAGATTCTCGTTGCCCAAGAAGATCCACTGCCTGTGAGAGAGTGTTTCTGAGGGCGAGCGCCGGAGGCGCTGTGCGCAAGCTCCGCTTCCGCCATTCCACATCAAAATATCAAGGGTGAGCGCCGGGGGTGCATGAACAGAATGGAATTCTGCAGAGAGGACTGAGGTAACCTTTAGTCCATCGATCGTTCGCCCGGAAGTTCGACCTCGGTGACCCTGGGAAGATGACCGAACACTCTTGCATACATTTCGGCATATGCGTCCTTGCCTCCGGCAAGCATGAGCGTCAACGGCATAGTCATCCGACCAAGGTGAATCATCTGATTGGACAGGCTCTTTATCTCCCACTGGGCATGAGCGTCCGAGCGCAGGCGCGAGAAGTGGTAAAGTTCGCGCGCATTGAGAGTCAAAAGCACCCGGCGGCGGTGGGCGTTCGTGAGGCAGTAGAACGCAACCTCAAAGTTTTCCTTTGATAATTCGTGATAAAGCTCTGCACTCTGGTCCATGACTCGCATGAATTCATGCGATTGGCCTATCTTCTCGACGGGTTCGGGCACGGTCACCCCGAGGGAAACGTCGTAAGGCTGCGGAGAGAAAGTGGACATACGGTGGCGCTTGAGCTGTCCGAAACAGGAGGAGGAGCATACCACTTCATATGTTAGAGATACGTGTTCGAACTCGCGAAGCATCGAATCGTAAAGTTCCGCCCGCTCGAGAGCGATCTTTATAAGACGAAGACGCTCATCTTCCGTCATCTCTTCGACTTTATTTCTGCATGATTCGTAGGATGCGTTCGAGACGCGGTGCAGGAGCGAAGCCAGGAGCTTGTGGTCAGGATCGGGTGAGGTCTCGACCAGCGTGACCTCTGCCTGCGGGAGCTTCTCATACTCGATCTTCTTTGAGAAACCGGCGAGAGCGGGGTAGGTCTCGACATCGAGGGGATTGGCCTCACAGAAGAGAAGAATGGAGGGTGCAACCGCCCTTGCTTCGTCGTAGAGCCTTGCGCCGAGCGCCCTCGCCTCGGCTAGCGGATGGGAGGCCAGGCGCCGGATAATGAGCTCAAGTTCACGCGCGTTGACGGTCATGCCTAGCTGGCTCTGCGTCGCGAGGGACGCGACATATCGCGCATCCTCCTTGGCCCTGTTGGCAAGTTCCCTTTTGTTTTCTGCAAGGACCGGATCCTCGTCTGCGTGATAGACCTTGAGCGCGTCGAAGAGCGAGTGGTAGAGGACATTCTGGGATTCGATGAGCGCGCGGAACTCCTCTCCCCTCCCCAGTTCCAAGATCTCGTGCGGCATTACGTAATCATCCTTCAAGGTTATGTAGCGCTGGGACTTTTCGGTATAGGAGGCGAGGCGGAAATTCTCCAGAGCCTCGACGGCCAGTCGCGAGACGCCGATGATGTCGAAGTTGAATACTGCATGCTCGGCAACGGAGTGATGGCCCATCTCGAATATGATGGTGCGGTTCGAGCCCCGCGCCTTCTCCACTTCCTCGCGCGCCCGTTTGCGGAGTTCGTCCACCCTCTGCGGGTAACGGCTAATGCGCGCGTAGGCCGCCGAGAGCGTCTCAGGTGTGACAGGGAGGTTCTTTTCTCCGGCCAGAAGACCCTTGATTATTGTCGTATCAAGATTGAATCCCGCGAGGATGACTTCCATGTATGGATGATACCCAGCGAGACATGCAGGTCAAGCTAAACCCTCCTCAGCCCTCCTCAGCAGAATTCCGTTCCGCTCATAAGGGAAATTTTCGTCAAAACGAAAGTGGATTGCTCCATGCATTCACCCTGTGATTTCGAGGAGTATTCAGTCTAACTCAGACTGAAATTGAAAGGAATCGTCACCCAGACCCTTACCGGCTCGCCGTCCTTTGTAGGCTTTGTGAACTCCCACTCTTTTGCGGTAGAGGATGCGGCCTCGTCAAGTTCTTTGTAACCGGAGCTTTGTAAAACCTCAACCTCGTCCACCTTGCCGTCCGAGCCGACAAGCACTTTCACGATAACCTGACCTTCCATTCCTGATTGTTTTGCGATTGGCGGGTATTCCGGCTTCGGATTGTATGTCGGTGCAAACCCGGAATCGAGCTCGGAGTATACGACGATAGGAACGAATACATCGCAGGCTGTAACGGCAAGGATTGACAAAGTAACGACAAAGGGCAGTAATCTTTTCACCATTTTTTACCTCCGGGTTTAATATTAAGGATGGTTCAGGATTCGTCAACGGGTTTGCGCTGGAGCGCCTGCGCCTCCAGTGACTCCTCCTCATCCAGCGCCTGCAGCACCTCGCAGACCTCCCTCAACTGCGCCTCCAGGTTCTCGCGGATCTCGAGTAGCCTTTCGCGTCTCAGTCGCCGCTCGAACTCCTTCCTTTTGAGCGATTCGGAGTAGGAGATGCGAAAGAATGTCATCACGGCCTCCTCTATCCAGCGGAAGGCCTGCGGGTTTATTGAGTAGGAAATAAAGTAGCTGTGGCGCTGGTCGGAAACGATACGGAGTTCCTTGAGAACGCGAAGATGCTGAGATACGGCACTTTGACTTATCCCCAGCCGCTCAGCTAGGTCACCCACGTCTATCGGCCCCTCCTTGAGAACCTCAATTATCTGCATGCGGCTCTCGGTTCCGAGTGCGCGTAAAATACGCGCCCGTTCTTCTATTGACAATCTTCTCATAAGACTATATTAGTGTTCACTAATAGAATTATAGGATGGTGTTTCAATGTGTCAAGGTTTGATGTTATTGATTAACGTCGTTGATTAGAAGACATCCGCATTTCGCAGAATAGAGGAAGCGGATTGTTGTCAGGCTTGGAATTGAAGGAGAAAACTTCTGTGTTTTATAATTAATGGAAACGAAAAACAGATAAGAACGCCTGCATAAGTACTGAATTTTCACTTCGTTTGTTTGTATCAGAGTGAAAGAATCCTAGGACAGGGAAGGTGTGTTACGTGTTACGGGTGTTATTTCGTTAGACTTAAGCTGCGTATGGAAATGACCTATGAGATGAAGACTCATCTCAAGGATCAGACCCTGCCCCGAAGGAGTACGAGGTGTTTCGGGTAGAGGTTGACAGATGCTCAAGGTTAAATATATTTCACGGATGATTCGAGCAAGGAGCGCAAGGGGGGCATCAGTTTTTGTCCTCTCTGTATTCTTTATAAGTGCCTTTTCGTTTGAGGGGCTCGGTGCACAAACCTGTTCCACTGTTGTTATCGATTCGCTTAAGTCCAACTCGGTGACAATCATTACGTATGACAGCCTGGACAACCCGAATGCACTTGGCTGCGGTTTCTTTATCGGAGGCCAGGGTGACATAATAACAAGCAGACATGTAATAAAGGAAGCGCACCGTGTAGACGTGAAAACCTCGGATGGTCGGCTCTGGTCCGTGAAAGGTGTTATAGCTGAGGACAGACAAGCCGATCTCATAAGACTTACATCTGAAGTACCGCCTCAGGAAACCCATCCCTTGCCAATAGCAGAAACAGCTCCATCTCTCGGAGACTATGCGGTTGTAACAGGTCCGCAGGTTGAAGGTTCAAAAACATCGAGACAACTCCTTGAAGGAAAGGTTACCGCAGTACGAGAGATAAGAGGGTTTGGCACGCTGCTCGAGATATCTACGCCCGTTTCACCGGGCTTCAGCGGCAGTCCTGTGGCAAACTCAGAAGGCGAAGTCATAGGCATAACGACTTTCCAGTTGACAGGCAAGGATACCGTGAACTTCGCCGTTCCCGTAAAAAGGCTGCTTGAACTTAAGGGCGAAGCGGAAGTTTCTATATATCAATGGGAACACGAACGCGAATCGAGGGAGCCTCTTTCCAATGACGAGCTGTATCTAAAAGGAGTCAATCTCACATGTACGGGAAACTGGACTGCCGCTCTTGAATGCTTTGACTCTATAGTCAATGAAAGCCCAATGCACATACTGGTTTATCCGATGATCGGGTACTGCAATTTGAAACTCGAGCGCTGGGACGAAGCCGCCGAAGCTTACTACCAGGCACTCCTCATTGATCCACAAGACGCGGCATCTTATTACGATATGGCTCTCGCTTACGGGAAGCTTGACAGATGGATCGAGGCCAAGGCTTCATACAAACAGGCAATACGCCTTGACAGCACCAACACCGATGCTTACTGCGGCCTGGGCATGGCTTATGTCAACCTTGATGAATGGGAAGAAGCAAGAAGAAGTTTCGAAAGGGCAATTGAACTGGATCCTAATTCCCCTCGACCGCACTACGGTCTGGGATTGACATGCATGGTTCTGGATGATATGAGCGCCGCATGGCATGAATATCATATTCTCGAGAGCATCGATAAAGCCATGGCCGAAGACCTCTATTCAAGATTGAGCGAGTAACCTCTCCCCTATTTTTGTTCTAGGTGCCCGACATCGCCTTTTTTATAAGTTCGTCTATCTCGGAGACTATCCTGCGCTTTACATCGTAAGCTTCAAGAGCCAGAACACGTTCCTTTTCGTTTTTCCATTCCATGCTGATGCGGTGAAGAAAGTCCAGCTTTACCATCGGGTCAATCGCCTTTCCGTCAGGTCCCGTGGTTGTGTCGGCGTAGATCAAAACCTTGGCTTCCATCGTAAGATCGTCTGTTTGAGGCAGGGCATGAACGATAACGAGCTGAGCCAGATCTCCAAACCCCCTCTCTTCAAGTATCTGGGCGCTTGCGGCTCCATGATCGAGATCGTGAGGCCTTGTCAAACCGATATCATGCAAGAGAGCTGCAAGGAACACTTTTTCAGTGTAAAAAGAGTGCCCACTCGCTTCGAGAATACGACAGACAGCCTCAGCCCGCTTAGCGACACCCTCTGAATGCTTCCGCGCTTCTTCATCAAGCCCGATCTCAACAAGCAGCTGACGCGCCTTTTCACGATTGATATTCATTATTTCAAAGTTTTTAGATAGTTTCCACGGGATGCGACGTTTGTCAAGTCCTGTTCAAGGATTCGGGGCAAAACCGCTGAGGCAAATTCTTCGGGGGTTTCTACAACAGGATTGTGAACTGCCCCATTAATTTTCACTACATCCAATATCCGGAAACACCCCTTATACATATTCTCGAATGCGGCTACCTGTCCGAACGTTTCTTGAGGCATGGGAAAGATGGTCGGAACTTTAATTTTCGGTCGCGCATAAAGATTTGTCTCTCGCGCGTAAAGATACATCGCCCTTAGGTATGATGCCATTGAGTGTACGGGAACCACCGAAAGCCTGCGTTCGGTGTAGCCTGAACCTTTCCCTTTTTCTTCCAGGGGAAATGCACGCAGGACAATTTTACGTCCGGTAGGAGTCTTGAACATGAACCTGAGCAGGAGATCCTTGATGACCGGGTAGAGAAGCAGGTAGAAGTAGTCGGGCATGAAGGCGTGGGGTTCATTGAGGATGAGTGATGAAAGACGTTCAGGATGAGTATATGCATACTCAAGGGCTACGTTAGCACCTATGCAGTTGCCCATGAGATGGATACGCTCGAGTTCTAAATTGGCACGAAAAGCCTCGACCCAGCGAACCATATCCTGGAGCTCGTAGCGCCCCTTTCGTGAATGGGCGGTTCCGAAGCCGGGCCATGCGAGCTGGTAAATCCTGAAGTGTTTCTCAAACCAAGGCAGGATACCGTCATAGGTTCGTTCGTGCCCAACCAGACCATGCAGACAAAGAAGGGGAGGCCCCTCCCCTGTCACTTGATAACTTATATTTTCATCGCCGGTGTTAATCTGTGGAAACCGTTCAAGCATATCACAATGATAGAGAATTAAGGATTACTGTCAAGAATAAGCTCGTGCAAGCGGAGAATTATTTTGTTAAAAGTCTTTGTTTGGCTTCTTCGATGATTGCGCGGCCCTCAGAAGTACCTATACGAGTAGCTCCTGCTCTTATCATTGCCATCGTCTGATCGAGATTGCGTATCCCGCCCGAGGCTTTCACGCCGATGGCGCCATTCACAGCTTTGTAAAGAAGTTCCACATCGGCAACTGTCGCACCTGGGGCAACAATACCGGTTGACGTTTTCACGAAATCGGAACCTGCATCAGCAACAATACGTGCGGCAAGTTTCTTCTCCTCATCAGAAAGCCAGCCCGTTTCGATAATGACCTTGAGTATCTTGCCCTCGGTGCGGCGTCTTGCCCGTTCGATCTCTCCTGCCACCCAGATATGATCACCAGATTTGAGACGACCGATGTTCATGACCATGTCGAATTCGTCGGCGCCCATTTCCAAGCCCTGCTCTATCTCGAGAAGCTTGGCCTTTGTTAAATGCGCACCGTGGGGATACCCTATCGCTATACCCAATTTGACTGGCGAAACCTTTATAATAGGCTTTGCCTCGGCTATCCATGAGGGGTGAAGAAAGACCGCCGCAAAGTTATAAAGCACGGCTTCTTCAAGAAAATGTTCAACATCTGAGCGTATTGCCTGAGGCCTGAGCATCGAGGCGTCAATAACCCTTGCAAGAGTTTCGGCATTCCGGGGAGGTTCAATCGTTTTCATTTGAATCTTATCCTTGTCCCATCTTTGCTATCTTCTATTATGAGACCCGCTGCCAGTGTCATATCTCTGAGCTTATCCGACCAATCGAAGGCTTTAGCCTTTCTGAGCTCAGTACGAAAGTTAACCAGAAGATTCTGAAGGATTTCTAAGTCTTTTCCACCCCTGTCGCGTCTGTAAGAAAAACCCAACACATTCAGGACAACGTTCAATTTAGCGCCGATTTCTGCAAGAACCGATTTATCAGAAGCTCTTAGTGCCTCGTTACCCTGGCGAACAAGATCAAAAATCATTCCCAGAGCCTTTGGCGTATTGAAATCATCAGACAGAACCTCATCAAGCTCCGGGTACTCCACAACCAGAGACCCATTCGATAAGCTTGAACTCGACGCAGCAAGGAAAGTTGTAATGCGCTCCCATGCCGATTTCGCCTCATCCATACCATCTTTGGAGTATTCCGTCTGTGCACGGTAGTGAACCTTAAGGATAAACATCCGCAGAACGTTAGGGTCATATAGTTCAAGAACATCGCGGGCAACGACAACGTGGCCCGTAGACTTGCTCATCTTTTCACCACGAAGATTGAGCATCTCGTTGTGCATCCAGAGTCTCGCGAATCCCTTGCCGGTTGCCGCTTCATACTGGGCAATCTCGTTCTCGTGATGAGGAAATACCAAGTCCTCACCTCCGGCGTGGATGTCAAACTCCGGACCGAGGTAATGAGTGGACATGGCCGAACATTCAATATGCCAGCCCGGCCTGCCCTTTCCCCACGGCGAAAACCAGTAGGGTTCTCCAGGTTTTGCCGCCTTCCACAGTGCGAAATCGAGCGGATCGCGCTTCTTTTCGCTTGGATCGACCCTTGCTCCTGACTCAAGCTCGTCTATATTCTTGCCCGAGAGAAGGCCGTATCGCGGGTAGGAGCGTACGTCAAAATACACGTCTCCACCGGACTCGTACGCATGACCTTTCTCAACAAGCTGAGAAACAAGATCAACTATCTCTTCGATATGTTGCGTGGCGCGAGGCATGACTGTCGGAGGTTCTATATTGAGAGCGGTAGTGACATCAACGAGTTCCCTTGTATTCCGCTCTGCAAGCATCCGCCAGTCAATACCCTCTTTTTTCGACTTCTCTATGACCTTGTCGTCGATATCGGTAATATTCTGAACGAGCCTCACCTCGTAGCCCTTCCACTTAAGAAACCGTCTGAAGGCGTCCATGACGATGTATCCTCTGAGATGCCCGACGTGAGGTCTGGCCTGCACGGTCATACCGCAATGATATATTCTTGCTGTGTTTTCTCTCGGTTCAAGTGGTTTCTTTTTGCGCTCCAGCGTATCAAAAATCTCGATCTGCATACTTCATTTTAAAGGAAAGAATTCTATTGTCAACGAAAAGAACTAACGAGTTATTATGAATTTGAATGAGTGCGTTTTTGCAACGTCAGATTTAAGGAAGTAGATCCCTGCCGGCAGCCGGGAAAGAGAAATCTTCTGCGGCTTCGGCGAAGATTCGAGCATTACGTACTCAACTTGTCTGCCAGATACATCAAAGATTCGGCATATATTTCCTGAACGAGATACGACGGATAACTCCCTTCCAACAATCACGGTCGGTGTAAGGATTTCAAACGGGAATGCATCATCTGTATTCTCAACTACATAAGAATTACCATTGTTTAAAAAAACTTGCATGCTGTCTATAGACGAGTTACCAGCCGCATCTTTAGCCGTAACCACGACCCAGTAATCACCGTCAGGGAACTCGGCGGTGTGCCAGCAGGAATCATAATCTTCCGGTTCGCGCAGCGAATCGCCGTCTGTATTGGTCAGGATGTAGAAGTATTTTCGATTGGTGTACCCGTCGGAAAAGTCGGAGTGACAAACATTATCATAAGAGTAAAAGAGATCGACGTGCTGACTGATGTCCTGAAGGTATCCGTCAAGTACAAAGGAACGTATTGGCCCGAGCGAGCGTTCACCGTGGATTTCATAGAAAACCTCATATGGAGCAAGGTTCTCCCAGCCTGTGTCAGGGACATCCTCCCAGTACTCGCCAGTCTTGTCATGGATTCTGGCAATGATATCGACGTCTCCCTGAAGATTCGCCGACGAGAGGTAATTGTTTGAATTGTTCTCCCTGAAGGCAAAGAGCTGGTTTTCGAGTGCGTTCGTGAAGGAGGGGGGGAGGGTATCCCCTTTCGGCAAAAGCTCTGGCCACGGGTTATCGATGAAGAGCCAGTCCGGATACCAGGTTGCGCCTGCGCTCCTTATCCTTGCCCAGTGACAGTGATCGAATCCCCCTGGCCAGGGAACGACAAAGCCAATCAGGTCTCCCGTTTCAACGATTTCTCCGACCTCAACGTGATCACGTGTCGGATCGATGTGAGCGTAAAGCCATCCGTCACAGGAATCACTGGTTTCGGTATCGGCAATAGCCAGGCGCCAATGAAACTCGGCCGATATTGTAACCCATGCTTTAACTACTCCCGGAGCCACGGCAAACACCGGCTGGCCTACGGTAACGCCCATGACGTCTATCCCTGGATGCAGATATGGAGCATCTGGATAAAAGGTCTGAATAGCTCCCCATGAGTTACCTACAGGTCTTGCAGCATCAATATCTGCTACAGGCCAGCCTGTACTGAACAAAAGACACGGAAATAAAGCTATCAGCAGTCTTATCACTTTTCGTCTTCCGAGAACTTGAACCACCCTGAACTCAGATGGACAAGCCATCCGTCTTCAAATGCCACAATTCCAATGACGGCCTCGTCTTCTGATGAAAGCAATTGTGTAAAGGTGTGATTGGAGAGGTCTCCATAATTAAACACTAGCAGTTTAAGGGTTCTTTCATCTTTCATGGCGACAAGGAGTTGTTCGCCCGTCCTTGAGAAACAAACGTGCTTAGGCGAGGACTCGAGCAAGCGAAGATCGTATACCCTGTGCCCTTTGTTATAGTCATATATCTCTATGCCTGCTTGAGTAAGTACTGCAATTCTATTGCCGTCTTGCGAAAAGTCTATTTGCCGCACATAGGGATTTGAGAGGTCGATCCGCGCCAGGTTCTCATCGCCTTTGTAAACAAAAAGGAAATCGGCGTTCGTCATTGCGACTCTATCCCCAAGATCGTCTAGGGCCATACCGTTGAAAACCCCGGCATATTGATTAAGAAGTTTTCCATCGAGAGCAAAAAGACTTAAACCCGATCTGGAACGTATAAGTATCCTCTCACGGTCGTCGGAAACTTCAAAACCTGAGAAGTAAGCTACTTTAGAAGTATTTACGATCTTTCCGCTGTAATCAAGGAAATCAAGAGAGATTCTGGATGCCTCCGGAGCCAGTTCACGAATCATCAATGCACACCCTTTGTTCAGCGGTACAAGCGAAGCGGGCTGGTTGACTTCAATACTCCACTTAACTTTGCCCGATTTATCAAGCAAGCTGAAGTCCTCTACACTCCCGCTAAGAGGATTCTCCCTAGACCACTTCGTTTCCACGGAGTAGTCCTCACAACGTGCTTCAACAGGTAGCCATAGAGCAAATATCCATGGGATAATTACCACTCATCCTCCTTCGCTCTCGCGCTCTCTTACATATCTTATAAAGTCATCTACGATATCGCCAGAGGAGGGTTTTTTGTATTTTTCAAACTCATCGGCAACCTTCGCCCACTCGAGAAGTAAAGGAGTAATAGCTAGCTTCTCCTCGGTATCCACGGTTTCACAAGGATTGAAGGTAAACCTTCCGTCGGTCCATGCGAGGGCAGTGAACACGGCAAGCTTACCCTTCTTTTTTCCACAAGACGCTTTTACAACTTCGCCGCGAGATATGAGTATTATTGACTCCTGATCTTGTGAACTAGTGGTCAGCACCCCTGTCTTTTGACCAAGTTCGAGTATTTGCAGAATATCAATCAGATTTCGACCGGCAAGACTGCCCTCCAGGTTTCCCTCAGATGGAGAACCTTGTTTTACCGAATCCAGCCAGCGCAAGCGGGCATCAACACGCGCAAGAAGTTTATCTACATCAAAAGGTTTCGTGATGTAATCATCCGCACCTATCGTCAAACCTTCGATTTCATCCTCCCGGGCGTCCTTTGCAGTCAGGAATATGAATCTTACGGATCCAAATCGGCCGTCTGCCCGGATGTTCCTGCAGAGTTCGAAACCATCCATCTCCGGCATTGCAACATCCGCAATAACAAGATGAGGATTAAAGCTCGGAATCTGCCTCAGGGCATCGCGGCCGTTCACTGCCGTTTGAACTTCATACCCTTTCTCTCGAAGTACCCTTTCAAGTATGGTTCTGAGCCTTGCCTCGTCATCCACTATCAGGACCCTTTTGGGTATCGGGGTTTTTTTTGTCATGATCTGCCTCTTTTGGGTAAATAAACAGAAAATTTCGATCCTTTCTCGTATTCACTCTCCACCTCAATTCTTCCCCTCTGGGCTTCTACAAATTGTTTAGTTACTGCAAGACCGAGACCAATGCCTTCGACACTTGATCCGGGCACCCTGTAGAAGGGCGTGAATATCTTTTCCAGATCTTGCGGCTTTATGCCAATACCCGTATCTTCTATGCAAACGCAGACGTAATCATGATCCGAACCATCAGTCTCGATAAAAACACTACCATTATCTTTGTTGTATTTCAAGGCATTGCTGATGATATTCAGAAGCGCTTGCCTCCACCTGGATACGTCTCCCCATGCAATGGAACTTCCAGTAGACGAAAGCTCAAATCTGATGTGTCGTTCGGAGGCGGCCTTTGAAAAAGAATCCAGAATGGACTGGATGAGAAGATCTACGTCAAAACTTACCGCATTCCACTCCATTTTACCTTGCTCAAGCCGTGCAAGATTAAGCAAGTTCTCAATGAGTTCGTTCAAGTTATCTACCTCGCTCAGGATTACATCCAGTTGCTCAGTCACCTCTTCCTCAGTCAGAGATAAATTGTTCTTAAGAAACCAGCTATAGCTCTTTATAACCGCGAGTGGTGTTCGCAATTCGTGGGAAAGAGCTGAAACCATTCTGGACTTTGCTAGATTCTGTTCGCATGCCTGTTCGAATAACTGGGCTTTAGAAATTGCCATTGCAGCTTGCTGAGCATAAATAGTTAAGAGTCTTAAGTCTTCCTCCTTGAATGCATTCAAAAGAGGAGATTCAAGATCCAGTACCCCGATAAGTCTACCCTCGGCGACCATAGGTACTGCGAGTTCCGACGATACCTCATGTAATCCTTTTATGTAGCGCGGGTCGTGAGGGGCATCATTGATGAGCAGTGCCGAACGCCCCTTTGCTGCGTGGCCTGTTATACCAACACCCAGGGGGATTTCCTTGTGGACGACTTCCTCAAGAAAGCTCTTCGACGCCGCCTTCACTCGTAACACCTGATCATCAGGGTCATAAAGAACAATCGCCGAGTATGCAGGAGCATAAATGTCGGAAAGAATGTTGACAATCTCGGAAAGAAGCTCGTCAAGACCCACGCTCGATTGAAGTTTAAGCATCAATCTGTAAAGCCGGTTGCGCTGAACCATCCGACCCTCGAGGTTATCAACAAGCCTTATGCTTTCAAGGGCGATGCCTATTTGCCTGGAAACCGCTGTAAGTGTAGTTACTAAATGTGAGTCGAATCCCCCTTCGGAGCGGGTAAAAATCTCAAGCACCGCGATGACGTGTTCTTTCGCCCTCAACGGCAAGGCCAGTATTGACTTTACGCCCATAGCTACCAGTTCCCCACCGTATCCCAAACCTTCCTTTACAGTAAAGCTTATAGTCTCTCCGGATTGTGCGCTGTATCCTGCAAGGCCTTCTCCAAAGCGTCTTGACTTGACTTTTTCCACTAAACTCGGCGGCAGTCCGATACTTTGGTAGGTTTCGAGTGTTCCTGTCCGCTCGTTAGCTAGCCTGAATACCCCTCCGTAAGCTCCTGAGAATTCTATAACGGCCTTGAATATCTGGTCAACGACATCGGCAAGGTCTTGCGCTTCAGCCAAAATGCATGTCAACCGATCCCGAAATTCTATATCTTCCTTAAACCCTGCGAGTGGTGATTTCTCACTTTTTTTAACGAATTGCGCAGTGGAGCGCAGGGACATGATTAGAAAGACCGACTGATCTGGAAATGAGGATGGAATATCTCTGAAAGCTTGGTCCCTGCAGGGTAGTCGAGCCCGAATCCCGCGTCAAACCCAAGCACGCCGACCATTGGGACCTCGAATCTGATACCGACTCCGGTTCCTTTATTTAGTTCCGAGAAATTGACCTGATCAAGGCTTTCCCAAGCATCCCCAGCGTCAAAAAAACCTATTATGGCAATCTGGGAAGTGATTTTCACCTTCAATTCCGTGTTAAAGACAGACATCACTTTGCCGCCTACAAGGGCACCGTTTACGACGGTCCCTAGAGAATAATCATCGTATCCCCTGATAAATCCGTCATATGAGGTACCACCGGGTCGGTAACGTTCGTAAATAGGGATAGTGTCCGAAGCTCTATAACCCGTAATATAACCCAAACGCATCTTTTGGGTAAGTACAATCCTCTTCTCCCAGGCCAAGGGGAAATTAATCTGAACATCCAGGTTCTCCTTGATGAAGGAAATATCCCCACCCAGAGGGCCTCCAGCGAATTCAATGGACTCGTTTACAAGTGACCCTGACGAAGGATTAGTCGTATTGTCGCGCGAATCCCTGACCAGATTCACTGTGGTGGAAATAGTCGTTTTAGGATACGACAAGGGATCGAATCCAAGAATAGGATCATTTGGAAACGGTCTCTTCGCCACACTGTCAATATAAATTCTATCCACGGCAAAGGTCAACCCTCCGCGTGTGTAATCAAGGGGTAATGGACGGGAGACGGATACTGATCCGCCGAGCGATGTCTTGTTATATGCGGTTTTCGCCGCGTCATAGAGTTCTTTTTGTTCGGTAGTGTAATGTATTTCCCCACCTAGTGAGGTCGGGGTATCGAACAACCATGGTTCGGTTAATCCAATCGAAGCCTGTGTTGATGTCGCGCCCTTTTCTAACAAAAGATGACCGTTCTGTCCGCCGCCAAAGACGTTAGGATGACTCAGTTTAAGAGTACCCTGCAGTCCTTCTTCTTTCCCGGCATACTGCACACCAACGGAGATCTCACCAGATTGTTTTTCCTTAACAACGAAAACAAGATCAATAGAGCCTTGCTCACCCTCGACCTCTTCAGGATAGAAGCGTACATCCTCGAAAAGACCTGTATACATAATGTTACGCTGGCTTCTTTCAACCTTGGAGTACTTGAATATAGATCCTGGTAGAAGCGCAATCTCACGTCTTATTGCGTTTTCGCGCACATTGTTGTTGCCCTTTATGACGATTCTTCTCACTGTCGCAGGGATGCCTTCAACTATATGAAACGCTACATCGACTGTATCGTTCCTTAGAGTTTCAATAGGATCGACCGATGCGTAAATGTAACCCTCTTCCCAGTAAGCCCTGCGAATACGATCCACGGACAGTTTTGACAGGGAAAGGCTATAGGGTTTGGATTTTTCGAGGACGACAGCTTTCGTCAAGATCGACTCAGGTAACACTTCACGGCCCTCAAAAACAAATGTACCGGTATAGTATTTCCTTCCCTCGTTCACGTGAATTACGATGTTTAATTGTCCTAGTGAATCTATGGGAAGCTCAGTTTCCGTAACCTTTGCGTCAATCCAACCCCTGTCCTGATAGAAGGCTTCAATTTTTTCGACATCCTGCTTGAATTTCTGATCATCAAAGCGTCCAGAGCGAAGTATGAACCACTTGGGCCTGTTTTTCATAAGCCTTTCAAGACGAATTGAAGGTATCTCCTTGTTCCCAACAAAAGAAATAGTGTAGATGTGAACGCCCTTGCCTTCTTCTATTTCTATCCGTGCGACGGAGAAGCCCGGTTTGTCGGATTCAATCAATTTGGTCGTAATCTTGGCAAGAAGATAATTCTTCTTCTTGTATTGCTCCCTGACTTTGCGCTCCCAATCAAACAGCTGCCTCGCAGTCAGAACAGCGTTTGAATCAGCTGCAATCTCTTTAAGGAGAGCGTTGGTTTTTATCTTTCGATTTCCCGCGATCTCGAGTCTGGCAAGTTTCGGTGGCTGCTCAACCTGAATTGTAATGTCGATTTTGGAATCCACCAACGATGTGTCTATTGCAACGTAATCAAAGTAACCGGTCTGATAAAGCTTTTTCAATGCATCGGGAACCTGAGTCTCATCGTATTGAGAACCTATCGTTAATCCGGAGATAGTTGTTACATACTGGGCGTTTGCAGTCGAAGGAAGTACCCTTATATCTCCTATCGGCAGGGCAAAGATCAGGATAGAAGATATAAGAATCATACTATGGTATCGAAAACCAGTTTCTCGCCCGAGCGATGGATCGTGATTTCCTTGCCTTGCTCAAGTTTTTTCCTAAGTATCTCTTCCGAAAGCGGGTCTTCAAGAAGTCTTCTAAGTGCTCGTTTTAATGGTCTGGCCCCGTACTTGGCGTCAAAGCCTTGCTCAACAAGTAGTTCCCTGCTCTCTTCATCGAGTTTGAGAGTAAGCCCCTTGTCCTTCAAACGCTCTTCGACTTCGCTTATGAGGATATCGACTATCTTGAGCATGGCCGCTCTCTCTAGCGGTCTGAAAACAACTATTTCATCCACACGATTGAGAAATTCGGGGCGGAAGATTTTCTTCACTTCTTCAAGGAGTCTTTCCTTCATCCGTTCATAATTCTCTTCTGTGTTCTCTCGCGAAAAACCAAGGGGACCCGAGTTCTGAATATCTGAGGTTCCTATGTTTGAGGTCATTATTATAACCGTGTTCTTGAAATCCACCTTGCGACCGAGGGAATCGGTGACCTGACCGTCTTCCATTATCTGCAGAAGGACATTGAAAACATCGGGATGGGCTTTTTCTATCTCGTCGAAGAGAACGACCGCATACGGCCTGCGTCTAACGCGTTCGGTGAGCTGACCACCTTCATCATATCCAACGTAGCCAGGAGGGGCTCCAATGAGTCTTGATACGTTGAACTTTTCCATATACTCGGACATGTCGATGCGGACCAGGGCATTCTCATCGCTGAAAAGAAAACGCGCAAGGGTCCGGGCAAGCTCGGTCTTGCCTACACCGGTCGGACCGAGGAAGATGAACGAACCTATGGGTCTTCGAGGATCCTTTACGCCCGCACGCGAACGCCTGATTGCTCGAGCAACGGCGGAAAGTGCGTTCTCCTGTCCGACGATGCGCTTGCCGATCTCATGCTCCATGTTGAGAAGCCGGTTGGTCTCTTCCTCCTCAAGCTTGGACAGAGGAATGGAGGTCCAATTAGATACAACATAAGCAACCTCTTCCGGAGTCACCAGAGGATACTCCCCCTTGCTTTCCAATTCATCCTGTTTCTCCCGCAGGGCCTCCTTAAGGCTCTTCTCCTCGTCGCGAAGATGTGCCGCCTCCTCGAAACGCTGCTCGGTTACGGATTTTTCTTTGCGGCGATTAAGCTCGGCTATGCGTTCCTCAATCTCGGCTATCTCGGGTGAGAGAACCGGATGAAGAAGCTTTACCCTGGCACCTGCCTCATCAATAACGTCTATTGCTTTGTCCGGAAGCTGGCGGTCGGATATGTAGCGGTCTGAAAAGAAAACCGCCGACCTTAAAGCATCTTCGGTGTAACGCACCCTGTGATGTTCCTCGTACTTCTCCTTGAGACCATGAAGTATCTTGATTGTATCAGAGACAGACGGTGATTCAACGGTGACCGGCTGAAAACGCCTCTCGAGCGCAGTGTGTTTTTCTATGTACTTGCGATATTCCTCAAGAGTGGTCGCGCCGACACACTGAAGCTCACCTCTTGCAAGCGCTGGTTTGAGGATGTTGGATGCATCAATAGCTCCTTCGGCGGCACCCGCACCGACTATCGTATGGAGCTCATCCACGAAAAGGATAACATCATCGACCGAGGCTATTTCCTTGAGAATACCCTTGAGACGTTCCTCGAACTGGCCACGGTACTTGGTTCCGGCCACGATTGACGCCATATCGAGCGCGAGGATACGCGAACGCCTGAGCGCCAGGGGGACCTCCCCCGCCACAATCTTTTGAGCAAGACCCTCAACGATCGCGGTCTTTCCCACGCCAGCCTCACCTATGAGAACCGGATTGTTCTTCTTACGGCGTGAAAGGATCTGAACAACACGTTCTATCTCCTTCTCCCTGCCAATTATTGGATCGAGCTTGCCTTCGACGGCAAGCTGTGTCAGATCGCGTGAGAAGTGGTCCAGAAGCGGTGTCTTCGACTTCTTCTTACGCTCCTTGCCTACATCGACACCCATCATGCGGCCAATCTCGTCTTTGACCGTTTCGAGGTCAAGTCCCATGCCGCCCATTACCTGAGAAGCAGTGCTGGCCTCCGACCGAAGAATCCCCAGAAGGACATGTTCGGTACCGACGTAGTTGTGGTTCATGGTTCGGGATTCCTCAATGGCGTAGTTGATGACCGCACGCGCCTCCTCATCGAACGGTATCTCGTTAAAGGGAACGGTTACGTTCCCCTCTTCAAGGGAGGCAAGTAGATTTTCTCTGACTTCATCTAGATTTACGGCAAGATTTGTAAGTACTGTCGCGGCCGCGCTCTCCTTCTCCTCAATTAAAGCAAGAAGTATGTGCTCGGGCCCCACGTGATCGTGTCTGAGTCTTATAGCTTCACGCCTGGCATTGTTAAATATACGCCTTACGCGCTGGGTGAACTGTTCATACATATTGTCGGCCTCTCACCTTAAAGAAGACGCAAAATGCGTAAGAAAGGTTTACTTCCCAGGCTCAATTGACGTGACTTCCAGTTCTGTAAGCGACGGTTTAAAACCTATCTTGCGGCGATAATCCTTGCGTCTCTTGAATTTGAAAACTATCACCTTTTTGCCCTGTTTGTGCTCAAGAACAAGAGCCTTGACCTTGGCCTTCGGGGCAACGACCATCTCCTCGCCATCCTTAAGTAATTTGACATTAGAAAATTCAAGCTCGGTGCCTTTTTCCTGGGTAATACGCGGAACCTTTATTCTATCACCTTGTTTTACCTTATAATCGAATCCCGCTATTTCAACTACTGCATACATTATTACTTTCCTCCTTTTACGCCGGAATCAGTAGGTATTACAAGCCCGGGCTGTGTTTCAGTCTCATTTACCTGGCCCTGGCCTTGAGCCTGTCCAGTGGTCTGCGCTGATTGAGGTCTATTTATCAAAGGCTTGGAGGATGACCTTACCGCCCCTGTGGGAATAAGCAAAAGCGCAAGTGTCGTGACCATAAAAGCCGCTCCAAGAATCGCGGTTATACGCGTTATGAAGGGAGCAACACCTGACGAACCGAATATCTGTTCGGCTCCGCCTAGGCCGCCGCCACCGCCGCCGCCAAAAACCCCGGCCATTCCGCCTTTTGTACGCTGCTGAATAAGTACCACTACTATCAGTAGTACACTTATCAGAAGATGAAGAACCAGAACTACAATAAACAAGCCTTGCATAACTAGGCTATCCTCCTTTCGATAGCTCGAATTACAATACTAGCAAAGGAATCGGCGGAAAGGGAGGCTCCTCCGACCAGCGCTCCGTCTACTTCTTCGCACGACGCAAGCTCGGCCATGTTGTCAGGTTTAACGCTTCCTCCGTAGAGTACGCGTACCTTTGAAGCATCTTTGCCGAATCCTTCTAACAATCTTTTCTTTATGAAGCGATGTGCAGCTTCTACATCTTTAATCTCCGCACGCCTTCCGGTTCCTATCGCCCACACTGGTTCATAAGCAACGATCAATCCATCAATCTCTAGTCCCCCAAGAGCAACATCTATCTGCCGTTGCAAAACTTCTTCAGTCACACCCTTCAGTCGTTCATCTTCCCTCTCTCCTACACAAAGTATCCCCGTAATTCCTCCTTCCACCGCCCTTCTGAGTCTCTTAGCAACAACTTCATCAGACTCTCCAAAGATGTGCCTGCGTTCCGAATGCCCTATGATTGCGTATTTGCACCCAATCTCCTTAAGGGCATCAATCGACGTCTCGCCTGTGAATGCTCCCTCGCGTTCCCAGTGTAAGTTCTGGGCACCAAGAGCTATACTAGAGTCCTTCAAGACGTCGGCAACAGACATAAGCGATGTATCAGGAGGACATACGACAATATCCGCATTCTTTACCCCATCCAAACGACCACATAACTCTTGGGCAAGAGTTCTGGCGGAAGACGGAGTCGTATACATCTTCCAGTTGCCGATGAGCGCAAGTCGCCTCATCATTGAATTATATGGTAGCCGAAGCCCGTGTCAAGCTAAGAAAAAAGAGACGTGGAATTACCCTGAATTCCACGTCTCTTTTGAAGATTGAAACTCTATCCTTGATTAAAAAAGACAGAAACAGTTAGAACTTGACCTGCAGCTGTGCGATGATCTGGTCGTTGGCCACGGGGTTCGTTTCTTCGTTAATCATCCTGTAGCATAAAGCAAGTTTGAGTTTATTGTCCGGCAGAAAGTGGAAGTTGATTCCGCCGGTTATGGTATTCTCCGCATCACCTGTAGCTGAGGTGTTCGGATCGACCGCTTCATACCGCACGGCAGGTTGAATACCGTAAAAGAAAGGACACCCCAGTTTGAAGAGCCAGCCTGCCTCAGCGTAGTAGGTCATCGTCGATACGGTATCATCCACTCCACCCATAAACTCTCCTGCAAGCCACAATGACCATGGTGTAAATGCCAGTTCGGCACCATAGCGGTTGTAGGAAGACAACATAGTATCCGGCCCCACATTACCCGCAAGATACGAGCCGCCAAGATGCAGGAATCCCCAAGGGTCAATGGAAAGCCTTGCGGCAACATCCTTGCCGGAGTTATCGTCCATCTTGTTTCTTCCGCTTCCGTTGAAGACACCAGCAGAAATGGAGATGAAAGCGAGCTTGCCTGAAAGGGCCAAACCGATATCACGATCGGCAAGAGCAAACTTTCCTGAACCGGAGGCGTAAGTTCTTTCAGGAAAGAGAATGCTTGAAGAAGAAGCAAGTTTCTCCATGCCTATCGGTACCCCGAACTGGCCAGCCCTTATCCCCAAAAAGCTGAACGGTGTGATATCGATATAGGCATCGTACAGTTCGATGGATGAACCTGGAAGGGTAAGAAGAATCTTGTACGAAAGCCAGTGGCAGAAACCTCCGGAAGCCCCCACATACGCCCGGCGGATACGAAAGGAATTCTCCAAAGAACCCGCCGTATCAAAAGTAGCCTCCCAACGGGGCTGGAAGTAGCCCGAAAAGACAAGCGGCTTCTCCTGCTCTTTGCACTGCTCTTTTCCCTGCGGACAAGGGACATTTTGAGCGAAAAAGGGTGAGCTAATCAAAACACCCAGCATTGACACAAGCCCGGACAACTTAAGATTCATGCAATCCTCCTTTGGTTTTGCTGGCAGTCTAGCCGACTCGTGGATATTGTCAACACGAGCAATAAAAAAAAATCCTCCTAGTCTTGACATGAGCGGTCAAGCGAGTAGGCTCTAACGATGTTTCGGAAAACAGGACTTATAGGCGCCGGGAATCTTGGCTTGAGCATAGGGTATGCTTTCAAAAAAGCAGGAATGGGTTTTTTCGGTGTCTACGATTCGAGTAAGGAGAGGGGTAACCGAGCCGCAGAGCTGCTTAGTTGTTCGGAGGTCGGGATGGATGAACTCGCAAAGAACGCGGACCTCCTTCTTGTGGCCGTGCCCGACCGCTCGATTGCAGGAGTCTATCGGGAGATTAAAGATACCGTCAAGGAGGATATGTTGCTCGTTCATTTCTCAGGCTGCGTGACGAGTGACATTTTCGGGAAAGCGACCCTCAGGCTTTCCGCCCACCCGGCTCAGACTTTTCCGTATCCCAGACTGGAGGAGAGTAAAGAGAGCAAGAAGAAATTATTCAGGGATGTTTACTTCGCAATTGAAGGCACCTCAAGGGCGATTGAGCTTTTTGAGCCTGTCATCAAAAGCATAGGTGGAAGACCTTTCATAATTTCAAAGGAAAACAAACCTTTGTACCATGCCATGTGTGTCGCTGCCTCAAACCTCCTAATAGGTCTTCTGAAAAGCGCTGAAGACCTCGGAAAGCAAATAGGGCTAAAGGATGAGCAGGCAAGGACGATTGCTCTGCATTTCGCACATGAGACGATTGCCAACGCCTTGAGCGAAAACTCTCTTGTTACGGCGCTATCAGGACCAGTTGTTCGTGGTGACGCAGAGACTGTTGCCGAAAATCTTCGCACCCTTGCTAAGTTCCCTGTGGAAGGGGAGGTATACAGGTTACTCTCGATGAAGCTCTTGGAATTAGCTCTTCAAAAAGGCCTCCCTGTAGAGGAGGCCTCGAAACTGAGACGATTGTTGGAGAGCAGAGAGTAACCCCTACTCGCTAATTACCACGAACTCAATCCTGCGGTTTTGCTCCTGACCTTTACGTGTGCGGTTATCACCTATCGGTTTTATCTCGCCGTAGCCCCGAGCCATAAGTCGAGACGCATCGATCCCTTTTTTGATGAGCAACTCTCGAACCGCATCAGCTCTTCTCTGAGAAAGCTCGAGATTCATCTGGTCGTCGCCAACACTGTCGGTGTGCCCTTGAATCTCAACTCGCACAGTCGAATATGACTTGAGGAAATCGGCAACCTCTTCTACTGCCGGATAACTCTCAGGAAGTATGTCAGTACTACCCGGTGCAAAAAGAATATTCTTAAACTTCGGGGTCTCTTGCGGTTTCGGCAGGCCAAGGCCAACGTTGAGTTCCCTTGTATCGCCGTCCTGCAAAGTCACCTCCGTGCTCTCCGTTGCATAGCCTTCCTTGGTAAATGAGAGGGAGTAACTCCCTGGTGAGAGAATTGATTTGAATATGCCAAGGGCATCGGTTCTTACCTCAGGGATTGAAGAATCACCAAACGAAACCAGAACACCCTCGATGGGCTCGGCGGTCTTCTGATCCCTGACCACGCCCGAAATTTGAGCTCTTGGTTCTTTTATCTTTGCAAGGGCAAAATCGAGAAGCTTGGCGTCCTTATCCTGAAGGATTATTCCCTGCTCCTTCCACTTATACCCGGAAGCCTCAGCCCTTATACGGTAAGCCCCGGGGGTGAGTTCTGTCTGGAAGATGCCTGTCAACGAATCGGTAGTAATTCCTTGAACCTCGGAACCAGGGAAACTGATCGTCGCGAGAAGAGGTTCAGCATTTTCTTCTGAAACAACTTTCCCTGCAAGTGTTGCTTTGGGTATCTTTGGAGGCCTCGAAAGGTCAAAAGCAGCCGATACTCCCAGCTCGACCTTCCAGGGATCGGTAGAACTCCCAATGCCAAGGGGCATAGAGATATCAAAGGTTGCCCCTCCGACCTCAGCCGTACTGACTCTTAGCAAGGGCGTCACGGTGAGATAGTTAAAAGAGAAAACAGAGTTTAAGGGATCCCGGTTAGTCGCCTCAATAACCACGGACAGGTAAGGCAGGGGAGAAACTTCAAGAGCAGCGCCGTAAGGCAAAGTGGAACCGGAAGTCAGAGAGTCAAAAGTCATACCATATCCAGCATTGATGGTAAACTTGACAAAGTCTATTCCGAACCCCAGGATAGCTTTCGCATCAAGCGCAGGAGCAAGCGAAGGCTCAACAGTTGAATCGCCATGCCATACGTTTGCCGTTGAGAAGTCTCCTAGCAGAACCAAACCCGGTGCTATAAAAAAGTTCTTCTTCTGACCTATAAGAAAGGGATAGCCTCCCTTTATTACAGGTGTAAGTTTAATAGGTCCTACTAGATAGTGGTCGTTATCATCACGATATCCGTCTGCATGTGTGGCAAGAGAGAACTCGAGGAACGAAAGTGGGGCAAAACCTATTGCAGTGTATTCTTGTCCGTATACTCCGCCGGAATAACCAGCTGCAAGATGGAAGAACCCTATAGAAAGCAGTCCCTTCTTCGTTGAGGATGCGTAAAAAACATCAAGCGCGCCATTTTGTGCCCACCTATTGGGTCGTGCCTCTATCGTAGCACTACCTAATATAAGCACGAAGGCTACCGTCACTGTCATTAGACAGTTTCTTCTACTCATTATGACCTCCTCGCCGGAAGGTTTTTAAAGAATAGCCCCAACGGGAGTCGAACCCGTGTCTTCACCTTGAAAGAGTGATGTCCTAACCACTAGACGATAGGGCCTTAAGAGTTACTCCCCACCGTAGAAATTATTGACGTTTCTGTAATCCTTGATCTCGGAACTAACAAATACTTCTTTGCTTAAATCATCAAGAATGTCGCTCTGCTCGTTCTCCAAGCCTTGCTGAACGAGAGCCTGATCATCATTTGATGCCCTTTCTATGCACTTGAAGTATCCGTATCCAATATCGCACTTAACAGGACCAGTCATTTGCCCTGGCATGAGGGAATAGCATGCCCCGGCCATTCTTGGGCCATATCTTGTTTCGGCTTCGAAATAAGACGTAAAGCTCAGGGTATCAAAGCTTACATGTGGGCTGCCTAAAAATGACCCGAAACTCCTGCCTCCCGCAATAAGAGGCCGGAAGCTGTAGGCATATTCCTTTTGAGCGTCTATTGCACGCTCCCTGACTACCATAGACTTTATATACTCAATATTGCTGTCAAGCGGCAAAATCTTCTGTTCTGCAATCGCGACTGTGGCAAAAGCATAGTAGGCACCGCCGACTTCCGGGAACGGACTACTGACATCCCCTTTCTTGGATGAAAGACCGTATGTTTTAACTGCCTCATTGTATGGGAAGTAGGGGATGAACACATCTTTGCTCTTTCTAACAAAAGGACCCTGGCGTGATATTATCCCGAATTGCTTAATAAGTGTATCAATATTAGTCCCTTTCTTGTATGCTTTCCGAAACTCTTCTATATGATCTATTACTGATCTTCGAGTAGAATCACCTGCTTCTAAAACAAGGTATATTTCACGATAAGTAACGGAATCAGCGGACTTTTCTAAAATCTTCGGGAGATGCCAGGCTCCACGGTCAAAAAAGAGATTTCCAATCTGGTTTGCTTTCAAGGTATCGAGTTTGTCAAACTCAATCGCATCCAGAGAAGCCATCGGACGAGTAATCAAAACTGATGAATCGCCGGTAAAATCAAACGCAACCTGCTCGAAATCTGCACCCGCTTTAATGGCCGCTTCGGCATCCTCTGCCCTTTGCTTTGCACTTGTACTGTCAGAAGAAGAGGGCAAAAGGGGAAAAATCAATGTCCTCAACTCCCACCATTGTTCGCGCTCAAAATCCTTAAGGTGCTCTTTGTAGTATGTTTCTATCTCTTTGTTTGTCACATTTGAATCTACTTTCGGCAATTCATACACAAACATGGCCTCAAGAACCATCTTAGTACCGGTCTTACTCTGTGCCGATGTAACCTGAGCGACTGTGAGTCGGAATCCGTTCATTACATCGGTACGAACAATTTCTTCTACGCGAGCTCTAGCCAAAATTGCTTTGTGAATCTCAAAGGCTTGCCGATATTGTTCTGGCAAATTAGGCGCACTAAGTATTTCCCAGTAGCGATCGAAACTAAACTGGCCATTCACGTAAAAAGATGTGTCGTTCGAAATCCAGCTTGGAGGCATAGCCATAAGTATTTCCCGAGCTTCATCATCTCCTATTGAAGCCTGTTCGCGTTTTATAGCTTCGTCCCATCGAGCATTTTGTACAGCCTCTTCCCATGCCGTTTGGTATAGTTGAACACGTTCGGACTTTTTTAGCTGGTTCAGATTTGGATTAAGGCCAGCTTCATTGGCCAAGTTATAGAGTGCATTTTGATAATCCGCAATTTTAATTTTTTCCTTCCCCACAACTGCCAAAGTACTATCAAAACCTTTACCCCGAGATACATTAGCACTACGGCCTGTAATATCCATACCCCAAACGAATATTATCGAGGCAATAAATGCAACTAGGACCACAAACATGATAATCGTGGCTCTTTTGCGCAAATTAATAATCATTTGTCGATTCCTCCAATTAGATACATAGCGTGAATTTTAGCATAATCCCGAAAAAAGTCAACTACCTACCATACGAAAGCCGGGTCGCTAACGACGAAGGTAATCCTGCATCTAGTATTTTCTTCTGCGCCGTCGATATATCATAAGGAACCCTAGCCAACGTAACAACTTTATCTTCGTAGTTGACTCTTAAATAGCATGCTCGCGGATCACCATCCCTGGGTTGACCTACACTGCCCACATTCACTAGCAACCAACTGTCATCATCCCAATGAATCTCATTTGATTCAATCTGCTCAGGAACCCCTTCTTCACCACAGCGGCGAACTATAAAAGGTTGATGGGAATGTCCAATAACTCCCAAATTCGAAGGCAAAGCCTCGAATTGCTTGCCTGCCTGAAAAATAGTAAAGACGTACTCCCACCCCGCCGGTCTGACAAAATTAGCGTGAGCCAACGCTATTCCTTCGCATATCTTGGTCAGGGGGAGCGCCTCTAGAAAACTACGAGATGAGTGTAACAGAATCTTGCGAGTCCATATAACGGCAGACTGTGCGGCAGAATTGAAGTACTCTATTGAAGTTTTCTCAATGACACCCCAATCGTGATTACCGGCAACAGAATCGGCACCTGAATCCGCAATTATTGATATACACTCATTAGCCGAAGCTCCATAGCCTACAATATCACCTGCAATCAAAATCTTTTTAGCTCCCCACATTCTCGCATCGTCCAGAACTGCATTAAGAGCTTCCAGGTTCGAATGGATATCTGAAAGAATAGCCGTTTTCATCCCTCAGTAACCAGGATCTCTCGCTTGTACAATGAATCGAGAACGCCATTTACGAATCGTGCAGACCCCTCGGTGCCGTAAAACCTTGCAAGTTCCACCGCCTCATCAATCGAAACCTTAGGTGGAATATCAGAAAACAAAAGCATTTCGCATACTGCTATTCTCAGTATTGCCCTCTCCACATAAGAAATTCGATCAAGTCTCCATTCCGTAAGTGACCGACTGATGGCTGAATCAATTCTTTCAATATTTTCAGTTAAACTTGAAACCACCGTTTTCAAATACTGAGATGCCTGTCCCCTCAATTTTCGTCTCGCAATGACTTCTAATGTTACACAAGCAGGATCATCGCCCATCAAATCGATTCGGTATAGAATTTCAACAGCCGCGATGCGGGCACGGGTTTTAGCTCCCTTTACATTATCCACAAGTACCCACTTAATTCTATGGTCTTATGCAAGATATACTGAGAATCACGCACCCCGGGCAAGATTGGCCATCTCAATTGCAGCAAGTGCAGCATCCCAGCCCCGATTGCCTTGTTTCACACCGGCGCGCTCAACGGCTTGTTCAGTAGAGTCAGCGGTTACAATTCCGTAAATTACCGGTTTTTCGAGTTCTAAACCAAGTGAAGCTATGCCTTTAGCAGCTTCACTTGCGACAAACTCGAAGTGTGGAGTTTCACCGCGGATAACTGCTCCAAGACATATAACGGCATCGGTGCTCTTGTCCCTGGCCATTACTTTTGCTCCATGAGGAATCTCGAATGTCCCTGGAACGTAACGAACTTGCACGGATTCTGCCTTATGTCTGGCGAGGCAATCCAATGCACCCTCGAGAAGAATTTTAGTAATACGTTCGTTGAACCTTGAAACCACGATGCCAAAGTTCAAACCCTTGGCGTCGAGACTGCCTTTTTGCTCTGTAACTTTCATTTGTTATCCTCCTCTTTTTTGGAGAGGTCAAGAAGATGCCCCATCTTGTCACGCTTAGCTTCCAGATAAAAACGGTTTTTCTCATGGGGCTCTATTTGAATCGGTACTCTTTCAACAACTTTCAAACCATACCCCTCGAGGCCTATTCTCTTTTCAGGATTGTTGGTCATAAGACGAATGCTCGAAAGACCAAGATCAGCAAGTATTTGTGCCCCTATCCCGTAGTCACGAGCATCCGAAGGAAATCCTATTGCCAGGTTAGCTTCGACTGTATCCAACCCCTGATCCTGAAGTCTGTAGCAAACCAGTTTATTCAACAATCCGATTCCACGTCCTTCTTGCCGCATATAGACGAGTACCCCTGCTCCTTCCGCCTCGATACGTTTCATTGCCTCGTGAAGCTGATCGCCGCAGTCGCACCGAAAGGAACCGAACACATCGCCTGTAAGGCATTGGGAGTGCACACGAATCAAGACGTTCTCCTTTCCTTCTATTTCACCCTTAACCAAGGCCAGGTGATGCTCACCTTCGATGGCTGTCTCATAGATTATCAATTTGAATTCTCCGTATCGGGTAGGGAGAGGGGTCGAGAAAAGACGCTTGACCAGCTTCTCTCTTCGCTGACGGTAAGAGATCAGATCCTTTATGGTAATCAGTTTCAACTCAAATTCCCTAGCTATCTCGAAAAGCCTGGGAAGCCTGGCCATTGAACCGTCGGCGTCCATTATCTCGCACAGAAGTGCAGCAGGGTAGAGTCCGGCAAGTCGGGCAATATCCACGGATGCCTCGGTGTGACCTACACGTCTCAATACGCCGCCTTTCTTTGCAACGAGCGGAAATATGTGACCAGGTCTGGCAAGATCATCAGGACGTGTTCTTGTATCGGCGAGGGATTTGATGGTTTTTGCCCTGTCAAAAGCGGATATCCCAGTGGATGTCCCATGCTTGTAATCAACTGAGATGGTGAAGGCGGTACCGTGCTTCTCGGTGTTTTCGTCCACCATGGGCGGCAAGGCCAGTTCCTGGGCACGTTCTTCGGTGATAGGAGAGCAGAGTAGCCCTCTTCCGTTCTTGACTATGAAGTTGATCATCTCGGGTGTGGCTTTTTCCGCAGCGGCTATAAAATCACCTTCATTCTCCCTGTCCTCGTCATCAACGACGATGATTATTTTGCCTTTCCTGATATCTTCAATCGCTTCTTCAATAAGGGAAAATTCGTTCATAGTTCTTTGCCGTACCAAGCCTTCGTGTATTCCTTGAATCTTTTGTCATCTCTCCGCGATTTCCAGAAACCTGGATTTTCACGATACCAGTCTATAGTTTTATCTAGACCGCTGTCAAAAGACATTTGCGGAGACCAATCGAGAAGCCTTTTGGCCTTTGAATTACCCGCTATGAGTTCTAAGACATGACCGGGTCTGTCCTTGTGTGTTTTGAGAAGACTCCTTGACTTTCCGAGACGGTCAAGTATTCGCTCGCCTATCCAGTTAGTAGAATAACTCTTTCCGGTCCCCCCGTTAATCTCTTGACCAATCAGCAAATCATAGTTTGCTGAAAAAAGGGCATTTTCTATGAGTGATGTGCCGTCCTTTACCCAGAGCCAGTCGCGTTCGGCCTGGCCGTTCCCGTATACGTAAAGAGGATAACCGAGCAACGCATTAGTCGTGAAAAACGGTATTAGTTTTTCAGGATGCTGACGAGGCCCGTACATATTGAACAACCGAAGGATTAGAACAGGCAGTTTGTATGTTTTAAAGAACGAATACGCCAGACGATCTGCACCCGCTTTTGTTGCAGCATAAGGGGACTGAGGAGCCAACGGGTGAGATTCATCCATCGGCGTCTTCTGCGCCGATCCATAGACCTCGCTGGTCGAGAGTTGTATTATGCGCTCGACTTTGGATCGCATAAGCGTTTCGAAAAGATGCGCAGTCGAAACAAAATCGTTTTGAACAAAGGTTTCTATTGTAAGGATTGAGCGGTCAACGTGCGTTTCGGCTGCAAGGTGAACTACTGAATCAACTTCTTTTATAAGATGTTCAAGAATCCTCTTGGATCCGGCATCACCTCTGATAAAGTGAAAATTGGGATCATTGCGAAGTGATCGAGGGATTGTGTCGAGGCGTCCGGGATAAACCAGCTTGTCAAGAACAAATACACGTGCATCACCCCGTTCTAGCAGAGCTTCAACCAGATGTGATCCTACGAATCCCGCACCGCCGGTGAGAAGAATGGAACGTTTTCTCATCCGTCTTTCCTCGACCAGTCGTAAGGCACTTCCCCCGAATCGGGATCAATGCGATACTCGTCCGGTTCCTTATAATTGTACACTTCCGTTGGGATATTGATAAAGAAAGCAGGTTCGATCCCTATACCTTTCATTCCGTGAAGTAAACCGGGAGGAATGGATACAAGAAGCGGATTTTTCTCACCTATGAAAAGCTCCAAAAGTTTCCCTCTTGTCATCGAATGCTCTCTCGAATCGTAAATCACCAATTTTGCCATTCCCTTTATAACGCACAAATTATCGCGTTGAGTCTTATGATAATGCCAACCCTTAACGACACCTGGGTACACAACTGACGTGTAGACTTGTCCGAACTTTTCGAAGAAAGGATCATCGTTCCTAAATATCTCCATAAGCCAACCGCGTTCGTCCGGTATCACGTTGAGAATTTTTATTTCTACACCGTCTATTTTTGATTCCATTAAGTAAGTTTAGGCTTGTTTAAGACCAAGTCAACATGAACTATTTGAAAGGTACATGAGAGGAGAAACACAAGCAGCAATAGCTCAATCAAATTCAAATGATTATTTTCTTGACACGAACGGAAGAAATGTTATTATCTTCATTATGTCTGGTCCAAGCTTCGTTCACTTGCATTTACACACTGAGTACAGCCTTTTAGATGGTTCAATCAAGATTTCGAAACTTGCAGAGCAAGCAAATCGTTTCAAGATGTCAGCTGTAGCAATTACAGATCACGGAAATCTATTCGGTGTTGTTCCGTTCTACAAAACCATGCGGAAATATGGTATAAAACCGATAATAGGAATGGAAACTTATATCGCTTCGGGTAAACTTACGGATAAAGGAGATTCGCCGGCGGTAGGCGAGACTTCTCATCATCTTACATTACTTGCAGCAACAAACGAAGGTTATAAAAACCTCGTTAAGCTTTCATCCAAAGCATACCTTGACGGATTTTATTACCGTCCGAGGATTGACAAAGGCATTCTTAGAGAATACAAAAATGGTATTATCGCCCTTTCGGGTTGTTGGTCTGGTGAGATTTCCTCCGCGCTGATGAAGGGAGATGTGGAAGGAGCAAGAAGAACACTTCGTTCATACCTTGATATATTCGGTAGGGATGATTTCTTCTTAGAAGTACAAAACCTTGGAATGCCGGAGACACAGACAATGTTTTCCCGGACTGTGGCACTCGCCAGGGAAGAAAACGTAAATCTTGTTGCAACAAACGATTGTCACTTTTTGAGAAGAGATGATGCCGAAGCTCATGATGTACTGCTAGCAATTCAAACCGGGAAAAAAATTACTGACTCGGATCGCATGAGATTTGGATCGAACGAGATGTTCTTCAAATCCGGGGAAGAGATGAGGGAAGCATTTAGGGATCTTCCCGATGCAATAGAGAACACTGTGATGATAGCAGAACGGTGTATGGTCACTATTGACGTTGATGGTAAGGACTTTAAACTTCCAAGGTACCCGTTACCTGCGGGTTTCTCCTCAACGATGCAATATCTGAAAGAACTTGCGGAAAAGGGATGTGTGGAAAAATGCTTGTTCGAGAACAAACAATACCGCCAACGACTTGATCATGAATTAAACGTCATAGAAAAGATGGGGTTTGCTGGTTATTTCCTTATCGTGAAAGATATTGTTGATTATGCCAAGCGATCGGGGGTCCCTGTGGGACCGGGCCGTGGATCGGCCGTTGGTAGTCTTGTTCTTTATTCATTAGGAATAACTGAACTTGATCCTATCCAGTTCGATTTAATTTTTGAACGCTTTCTCAACCCAGACCGCATAACACTTCCTGATATCGACATAGATTTCGCAGATGAAGAGCGTGACAAGGTCATTCAATATATTCATGACAGGTATGGCGCGGAAAACGTGGCCCGGATAATAACCTTTGATACTATGAAAGCAAAAGCTGCAATCAGAGATGTCGGGCGCGCATTGGATATCCCGCTAGCCGAAGTCGATAGAATCGCGAAGCTCATTCCCTTCAACGATACTCTGGAGGAAGCCCTCGCATCCCAGAAGGAACTCGCTGAACTGGTCAAAAGCGACCCCCGTTACGAAAGGCTTTTTCAGGTTTCAATGAAACTTGAGGGTGTCTCAAGGCACGCGTCGATTCACGCATCAGGAGTAGTCATTACCCCTGAGCCCCTGACGGAGTTCGTACCGCTTTACAAGGCGGCAGACGGCGGCGTATCCACCCAGTTCGACATGAAAGCTATAGACTCCATGGGTATCCTGAAGCTCGACATTCTCGGTCTTCGTACCCTCTCGGTAATTAAAATGAGCGAAGAACTCTTGCATAATAGAAGTATTGTCATTGACACCAAGAATATCCCCTTGGACGACAACAAAACGTACGATCTTCTTCAAAAAGCAGATACAATAGGAATATTCCAGCTGGAAAGCCGAGGAATGAGAGAAATATTGAAGAAGCTAAAACCCACCAGCATTGAAGATATCTCGGCAGTCATAGCAATTTACCGGCCTGGACCGCTTGGAAATATCGATATTGATGAATTCTGCAAAAGGAAAAACGGCCAGAGCATCATCACGTATCTTCATCCAAAACTCGAACCGGTTCTTGCAACTACTTACGGGACTTTCATATATCAAGAACAGGTTATGCAAACCGCCAGGGCTGTTGCAGGCTTCTCCTACGTACAAGCCGACCATCTACGCCGAGCAATGGGGAAAAAGATCCCTGAACTCATGGCCGAGATGAAGGAACACTTCTTTGAGGGTGCAAAAAAACAGGGCCTTGATAAGAAAACTGCTCAGGCAATTTACGATCTCATAGAACCCTTCTCTGGTTACGGCTTTAACAAATCACACTCCGCAGGCTATGCCCACGTGTCTTATATTACCGCGTACCTCAAGGCAAATTATCCTCAAGTGTTCTTTACCTCTCTCTTAACTAATGAGATGGGGCACTCCGAAGTCAAGATTGCTCAATTTATAAAGAATGCAAGGGATATGGGAATAAAGGTTCTCCCACCCGATATAAACAAAAGTGGATACAAGTTCCGTATCGAAAAAGATGGTATTCGCTTTGGATTAGGAGCCATCAAGAATGTGGGACAAGGAGCTGCAGAGTTGATTGAACTGGAAAATGCAGGGGAACCCTTCACTGACATGAGAGATTTCCTTTCGCGAACCAGGGGAACCGTCAATCGCAAATGCGTCGAATTTCTAATAAAGGGGGGGTGCTTTGATTCGATTGATCCAGATAGACAGATGCTCCTTGGGCATCTTATGGACGAAATGGCGAGACTCGGGGACAAACGTGGCCTTCTTTTGGAAAAGCAAACTGGGTTGTTTGCAGATGAATCGGAATCTAAGCCCAAGATACAAAGGGCAAGGCAGAGAGATCTGAAACCCACGGATTTTCTCAATTATGAAAAAGAAGCGTTCGGTTTTTATCTCTCGGGCCATCCAATGGAAGAATACAAGGATATTTACGAAGCTCTTGATCTTGTGGAAATAGAAGATATTGACGAGAGTTATGATGGCAGGAATCTTGCCGTTGGCGGTACCGTCTCCGCGCGAAAATCCAAAAGAGATAAAAGAGGAAACGATTACGCAATTCTGACTCTTCGGGATTTTACGGGAGAGATTGATATATTCGTCTTTGCAAGGCTTTACGAACAGCACCGCGACATTTTGAGGACAGACGAGCCCATTATTGTTAAAGGCCGTGCATCGGTAGGTGAAGATGACGCAAGGGCCAAGCTTTTCAGCGAAGAGATTATCCCCTTCAGTGCAGCCAGGGCAAGATTGAAATCCGTAATCGTTGATCTTGACGAAAAGGCCTCTTCCCGTGAAAGACTTGTAGAACTGAGAACCATACTCACCCAGTATCCAGGACGATGCACACTTTATTTGAATATTTCAAACGGGAAAGAAGGAGAACGGACCCGTATTCTTTGCAAGGATATCAAGGTAAATCCTTCGAATGAACTCATAGACAGGCTTCGCAGTTTTGAGGGCGTTCGTAAAGTAAGGTTCCACGGAACAATATAGACTTTTTACGATACAACAAATGCTTGAAAGATAAGAGAAAATTCAAGGGATAATTAGAATTCCTATTGTTCTAAAAAGGTTGGTCCCAAAAGGGGCACCCTTTTGGGACCATAAGATAGCGGAGAGGGCGGGATTTGAACCCGCGACCCCGGTTTCCCGGGGTACACGATTTCCAGTCGTGCTCCTTCGGCCGCTCGGACACCTCTCCAATTTATCCAGTTTAACGGAAGTATATGGATTCACGTTAAAAGGTCAACCTGATGTGCATGATTGACCATCATTCACAATGAATTATAATTCCTTGTGAATGACCAGACGGTAAGCTTGAAACGTCTTATCCAGAAATTGAGACTTAAAGGAATAACGGATGAACGTGTACTAATGGCATTTGAAAAGGTCCCGCGTCATCTTTTTATCCCGCAGGGATTCGAGCATAGGGCCTACGATGATGTTTCTCTTCCGATAGGCGGCGGTCAGACCATATCTGCTCCTTCAACGGTTGCATCAATGCTGGAAGCCCTTCGTCTCGGAAAATCGGACAAAGTCCTTGAGGTAGGAACCGGCTCGGGATTTCAAACTGCGCTCCTCGTGAAGATGGTTTCAAGTGTGTATTCGATTGAACGTGAATTAAAACTGGCCAGAGAGGTTAAAGAGAAGCTCATCAGGGCGGGATGCGGTACTGCTCACTTGCGAGCGGGAGACGGCATGCTGGGCTGGTCCGAGTACGCACCGTATGACGCAATAATCGTAAGCGCCGGCACTGATGAGATTCCCGATGAACTTCTTAGACAGTTAAAGACTGGCGGCCGTATGGTCTTACCTCTCAAGGGGC
>CBFGKC010000002.1:60654-106999 GCA_965649265.1 Caldifarciminota bacterium
TAATCTTATAACAAAGGGACCGTCAGGTCTTCGTTTCAGAGAACTCACCGAATGCAACTTCGTACCTCTCCTTCCGGGTCATACGGGGTAATCTAAGAGTGATTTAAGATCGCCGCATAAGAACAGCCCAAATCCGAAGGATGATGTGTTTTGTTGACAATCAAAGAAGCATTTCGTATAATTCTTTTTGCGGGGCGTAGCGCAGCCCGGATAGCGCGCTTGGTTCGGGACCAAGAAGTCGGTGGTTCAAATCCACTCGCCCCGATTTTTTTTCATGAAGAAGGATCCCAAGATAATTCCGCTAATTACGGCGGAGGAGATAGCCGATCGCGTTGCGCAACTCGCGGTAGAACTTAGCGAGGATTATGCAGGAAAGAACCCAATCCTTGTCGGGATATTGCGTGGAGCATGGGTTTTCTTAGCTGACCTCTCGAGAGCTATGTCCATTCCCCACCATGCGGATTTCGTTCAGCTCTCAAGCTATGGTTCCGGAACCGAGTCTTCTGGAAATGTGAAGGTTTTGAAAGATCTTTCTTTGGAAATAGAGAATCGCAATGTCATACTAATTGAAGACATAGTCGACAGCGGACAAACCATATCCAAACTTATAATTCTTCTCAAGGAAAGAAAACCGGCATCCATCGCTGTTTGTTCCTTGCTTGATAAGCCGGAACGCCATGAGATTGAAGTCAAGATAGATTATTTGGGATTCTCGGTTCCTAATAAATTCATTGTTGGTTACGGGCTTGACTGGGACGACCGCTTCAGACACCTTCCCTATGTGGGTTTTCTTGAATTCCAGGAGTAGAAAAACGTGGGAAGAAGAATTCAGATAGGGGTGATAGGGGCAAGATACTGCTCACCTAAAACCTCGTCGGTAGCAGAAGAACTTGGACGACTCATTGCAAAAGAAGGTTGGGTGCTTATCAGTGGAGGACACGGTGGAGTAATGGAAGCCGCATGTAAAGGCGCATATGAGGAGGAAGGTGTCACAATCGGGATTCTTCCTGAATCAGGCGAGACGAAGGCCAACCCATACCTCACGCATGTAATAAAGACCGGGATGGCTGAGGCTCGCAACGTAATAATCGTTCATACATCAGACGTTCTGGTCGCAGTTGACGGGAAATATGGCACTCTTTCTGAGATCGCGCTCGCTCTTGCCCGCAAAAAAAACGTTTTGGGAATAGAGACATGGAATATACCGGGTGTAGAAGAGCTAATAGACCCTGAAGAGGCAATAATAAGAATCAAGGAAATACTTGGTGAGTGATGCAAGGCTTCATGTTATAGTTCAGGGTCTTGTGCAGGGCGTTAGCTTTCGCTACTTTACAATCAGACTGGCCGAAAAACTGAATCTGACAGGCTGGGTTCGAAACGTCGGGAGGGACAAAGTGGAAACAGTAGCAGAGGGGGAGGAGGATTCACTCAAGGCGTTTCTTGCGGAAATACGAATTGGTCCCCCGTCAGCTCACGTAACTAACATTGAGATCAAATGGAGTAAACCGCTTTATGATCTTAAATACTTTCAATTAAAATATGATGAATAACAAGGAAAGAGGCCTGGATTCTCCAGGCCTCTTAAAATCCTGCCAGACTTCAAGCCAGACCTAATTTCTTTCTGGTCGCAGGAATGAGACCACCCTGGACAATAAGATCCAGGATAAAAGCAGGCAGTGGTTCAAAAGAGATTTCTTTTCCTGTTGTAAGATTCATAAGTTTCCCTGCCGACAAATCGATCTCTATCTCGTCACCTTCAGAGATATGCTTGCGGACATCTGGTACTATCGCGATCGGCAGACCGAGGTTGATGGCATTTCTGTAGAATATTCGTGCGAATGATTCGGCAACGACGCAGCCGATGCCGAAGTAGCGAATGGCTGTGGCCGCTTGTTCTCTGGAGGAACCGCAACCGAAGTACTTGCCGGCTACGATAATGTCACCGGCCTTGGCCTTGGTCCGAAAATCAGGATAGACAGTTTCGAAGAGATACTGAGGGGTTTCTTCGGCATCCGTCACCTTCATGTAGCGACCGGGATAGATTACGTCGGTATTGACGTCGTCGGGAAAAATCCATGCTTTGCCTTTAACCGGATCCATCTTATGCCTCCAGATATTTGCGCGGATCGGCAATCACGCCTTCTAAAGCCGAAGCGGCAACAGTAGCTGGTGATGCTAGGTATACGAAAGCTTCGGCAGAACCCATTCTTCCTTGGAAGTTGCGGTTCGTTGAGGTTATGGCGGCCTCGCCAGGAGCAAGACATCCTTCGTGTGCACCCAGGCATGGTCCGCACCCGGCATTGATCAAGACAGCGCCGGAATCGACCAGGGTTTCGATAATACCTTCCTTGAGGGCGTCTGAGAATACCTTCCAGGATGCCGGAATAACAAGCAGCCGGACTTCCTTGTGTACTTTCCTTCCCTTTAGAATCTTTGCCGCTTCACGAAGATCATCAAGCCTGCCATTGGTACATGAGCCTACTACGGCCTGGTGGATCTTTGTTCCTTTAACGTCTGCGATTGGTTTCACGTTATCTACTCCGTGAGGACACGCCACCTGGGGTACGAGCTTTGCAGCGTCGATGTGGTGTTCGGAGAGATAGCTTGCACCGGGATCGGCTTTCAGCATCTCGTAGGAACCTTTAGCTCGAGGTTTGACCCACGCCTCAGTGACGGCATCGGGCTCGACGAAGGCAACCTTGGCTCCGGCTTCCATTGCGAGATTAGAAAGCACCATTCTAGATGAAATGTCCATTGCCGAAATCGTGGAACCCGAGAATTCGATTGCCTTGTAGTCCGCACCGTCGGCGCCGATCGTGCCGATGATGTTGAGGATCACGTCCTTTGCATAAACACCTTCGGGAAGCTTACCGTCGATCGTGAACTTGAGGGTTTCGGGCACGAGAAGCCAAAGCTCGCCGGTGGCCCATACTGCGGACATTTCCGTAGCACCTATTCCTGTCGCAAATGCGCCAAGAGCGCCCGCCGTAGTAGTATGTGAGTCAGTACCGACTAGAAGTATACCGGGTCGAGAGAAACCTTCCTCCACGAGTACCTGGTGGCAGACTCCCACATTGATATCGTAGAAGTTCTTGATTCCTTGTGCCTTTACGAACTCGCGAAGTTCCATCTGACCGGCGGCGGTGCGTTCGGACTCAGCCGGGACACGGTGATCGAAGATGATCATTATTTTGTCAGGGTCCCAGACTTTCTTGACGCCGATCTTTTCGAAAGAGAGCTTGACCATGCGGCCGTTTTCGTGAGACATGGCCACATCAACCTTTCCTGAAACTATCTTACCGGCGTGAACTTCCTTCTGGCCTGACTTTTTGGCAAGGATTTTCTCTGCTAAAGTCATCGGCATAACAACTCCTATTTTCCTCCGTATTTCTGGTCAACGACTGATTTGGGCAGGAAGCGCTTCTCCAACTCCGTGTATTCGGGGAGCCCGACAACCTTCTTGAACTCGGCAAAAGTGCACAAGAGATCGGTTCGGTCAGGCATTATACCGCGATCCTTGAGAACGGACAAGTATTCACGAAGCGCCTTGACCACTACGAACATGGTTCCTACAGGAACCGAGATGCGAGCAACACCAAGCGCCTTAAGTTCCTCGACAGGGATAAGCGGAGTCTTGCCGCCGACCACTGAATCGAAGAGGTTTATGGATACCGGGGCGTTGATTCGCTTAACTGCGTCGTGAATCATCTCCTTACTCGTAGGAGCCTCGATAAAGATCATGTCAGCGCCGGCCTTTGCATAGGCGTTGGCTCGTTTAATTGCATCTTCGTACCCGGAAATCGCGATAGCGTCAGTCCTCGCGTTGATGACGAAATCGGGATCGAGCTCTTTTCTCGCCTCGACTGCCGCCTCTATCTTGAGGACCATCTCCTCCTCACTGACCAATTGCTTACCCTCCATGTGACCGCAGCGCTTTGGAAAAACCTGATCTTCGATGTTGAATCCCGCAGCACCTACCTGAATGAAATCCTTAACGGTTCTAATTACGTTAAGGGCATTCCCAAAACCTGTGTCTCCGTCTCCCATGACCGGTATTCCGACTTCGCTTGAGATTCTCCATGTCATATCGAGCATCTCGTTCCAGCCGAGGAGTCCCACGTCAGGTTTTCCCAGAAGACATGCGGAGATTCCGAACCCGGAAGCCTGAGTGAGTTCGAACCCTGCTTCTTCGATTAACTTTGCACTGAGTACATCGTAGCAACCCGGAGCAACAACGGCCCGGCGTTCATTTATCATCTTCTTTAATTGAGTCGTTTTTTTCACGAATTTCCTCCAATTGTCTTTGCGTACGGTAAGTATAGACACGTTTTCAAATCAAGTCAACAAGCATTCTCGCTGATCAATTTAAAAGGTCCAGCGGCTTGGAAAACCCCAGCTCTTACGTTAAAATATTTTACCCTGATTACAATCCCTGATCGTAGGCATCTTCACCGTGCAAGGATTTATCGAGTCCGTTTTCTTCTTCGATCTTGGTTACCCTTACAGGTGTTATCTTGTTGATAAGCCAAAGCATTCCGTAGGTAAATCCAAAGGCGTAAACGGATGATCCCAGACCAGCCGCAAGTTGTTTGAGGAAGAAGCCCGGATTGCCCAAAAGAAGTCCGTTTACACCGCCTGTCGGATTGACTGCGGAATTGGCGAATATGCCCAAAAGGATTATGCCGATAAAACCACCAACGCCGTGAACGCCCCATACATCAAGCGCGTCATCGAGCTTCAAGCGGTTCTTCAATGAAACCGCGAGATAGCATACTCCGCCGGCGATAAGTCCAATGAAGACCGAACTCGTTGTCGTTACGTAGCCGGCGGCCGGAGTGACGGTTGCAAGACCGGCAACGGCACCGGTAAGAAGTCCCACGAATTTCGGTTTCTTCTCGAAAATCCACGCAAGTATGAGCCAAACGACGGCGGCAAAGGATGCCGCAACGTCAGTATTCAAAAAGGCTTGCGCGGTAACTGAATCGACCGCGAATTCACTCCCGGCATTGAATCCGTACCAGCCAAACCACAGGAGTCCAGTCCCAAGGGCAACGAGCGGTATGCTGTGAGGACCTCTGTCCTTGACCTGTCTTTTACCGACGAATAACACCGATGCGAGAGCGGCCATACCGGCTATATTGTGGACTACTATTCCCCCGGCAAAATCGCGAACACCCCATCTGGCGAGTATACCACCACCCCAAATCATGTGGACAAATGGAAAGTAAACCAAAAGAAGCCAGAGTACGAGGAAAATAAGATACGCCGGAAACTTTACACGGTTGGTGAAAGCACCCGTAATCAGAGCGGGAGTAATGATTGCGAACATCATCTGATAGGCGATGAAAACAATAACAGGAATGCTCGGGTTCACGGGTGAAGGTGTTGAAGTAGTTATACCCATCATGAAAGCATTATCCAGATTACCTATGATTCCCCCCACGTCTCCGCTGAAACACAGGGAATAACCGACGGCATACCAGAGAACCGTGGTAACCCCCATTGAGACAAAACTTTGTATCATGATGGTTAGAACATTCTTACGGCCTACGAGACCGCCGTAGAAAAAAGCTAGGCCGGGCGTCATGAGCATTACAAGACTCGTCGCCAGAAGCATGAAGCCGGTATTACCTGTGTCAAACATGTGCTTTACTCCTTTTGTTGAGGCATTACCGCCACCTTTTGAAGATTCAACTTCCAACCAAGAGTGTCTTTGTGCTTTTTTTGTTCTCTGCTTTTAATGCCTAATTAATCACGATAGCGCATCAACGATTTAAAAAGTATTCGACGGATTCTATTACGAGGATTATGGAGAAAGTATAGGCTCCCAGGAAAAGGTTGTCAAGCATTTGACTCCATCCACCTATCACTTATAATGATGTGTGGATATGTTCACAGACAGAGAAACAAGGACTGATGACTCTACTGAGGCTCCACTTGCAGAAAGGATGCGGCCGCGGAATCTGGATGAATTCACCGGCCAGGAGCATCTTGTAGGAAAAGAACGACCTCTCCGGAAGCTTATTGAATCAGGGCGGCTGCCTTCTATGATTTTCTGGGGTCCCCCCGGGTCTGGAAAAACATCACTTGCCTTTCTGATTTCGACACTTGTTAACGCCGACTTTGTGGCAAAGAGCGCGGTTACTGCCGGAATAAAGGACATCAAGGAGATTGTCGAACGAGCCAGACTGGTCTGGAAGGCTCACCGTAAAAGGACTATTCTTTTCCTTGATGAAATTCACCGGTTCAACAAGGCTCAACAGGACGCTTTTCTTCCACACGTGGAAAAGGGAACCATAACCCTGATTGGAGCGACAACTGAGAACCCTTCCTTCGAGGTGATAGGACCGCTACTTTCACGCTCGAGGGTATTCGTTTTCAATCCATTGACTATCGAAGACTTGAAGAGAATAATGCTCCAGGCATTGTCTGATGAGCGTGGGCTTAGTGCATTGAAACCTGAAGCTTCAGATGATGTGCTAGATTTCATAATAAAGATCTCAGATGGGGATGCGAGGCGCGCCCTGAATGCCCTTGAGGCGGCCGTGAACGTGACTGAACCCGACGAGAATGGACGACGAATAGTTACCGCGAAGATTGCGGAGGCTGTTCTTGAGAGAAAGTTTCTGTTGTACGACAAGGCAGGAGAGGAGCATTACAATCTCATATCGGCATTCATTAAATCGACGAGAGGCTCGGACCCTGACGCCGCAGTATACTGGTTGATAAGGATGATCGATTCGGGAGAGGATCCCCTCTTTCTTGCAAGAAGGATGGTTATCCTTGCCGGAGAGGATATAGGACTTGCCGATCCCCAGGCGCTTGTCGTAGCCAACGCGGCAAAGGACGCCGTCCATTTTGTCGGATACCCGGAATGCGTCTTCCACTTGACTGAGGCTGCCATTTATCTAGCACTCGCTCCCAAATCCAACGCGACGTTGAGGGCGATTCAGGCCGCTCGCAAGGATGTTCAGGATTCGCAGGCGGAGCCTGTACCCATCCATCTAAGGAACGCACCTACAAAGCTCATGAAGGAGTTGGGGTACGGCAAGGATTACCAGTACCCGCATTCGTATGCGGATGCCGTGGAGGAACAAAACTACCGACCTAAGACGGTCGAGGGACATATCTATTACGATCCGACGGAAAGAGGCTTTGAGGCCAAGTTGAAGGAAAGACTGAAAGTACTAAGGGAGTCCAAAAGGAAAATGAGGGAAAGAAAACTGAAACCCTAGAATAATATACGATCCAGTTCTTTTCTCAAAGACTCGAGGGCTTTTTCGAATTTGGGTTTATTACCAGGCAGGTTTGGCCAGCGATTAAGGCCGGATGGATGAGGAAGTACCATAATTGAAACCTTGCGGTCAAAGATGCGACGCTCCAGTTTTTCTCCTACAAGATTCATACCTTCTTCCTTGCCTAGAATTGTCTTTGCTGCGAGCGAACCTATCAAGACGAGAAGTTTAGGTCTGGCATGAGAAAATTCATGTTCCAGCCACGGCAGACAATTCGCTTTTTGCAGGGAGGAGGGGGATGCGTCATCTTTTCCGTTAGGGCCTACACCTGGCCAGCACTTGGCTACTGCCGTAATATGCGAGTTGGAGCGAACTTGCTCCTCTGAATAACCGAGGGCATCGAACCAGGACCATAGCTTTTTTCCGGCAGGACCCGAGAACGGGATACCACTTTCTATCTCACGCTTCCCTGGAGCCTGCCCGATGATCATGAGAGGACGATTCGCGCCGCCCTGGAATATTACCCTGGGCGTGAGAAAATCCCTGCATTGCTTGCACATACGCAATTTGTCTGCAAGGATTTTAAAACTTTTCGCTTGCTCTGAGATTATCTTTTTGCGTGCCTCTGAAGAGGGCAAACAGCCGCAGTAATCCTGGCGGTAGAGCCCGAGCTTTGCCGACCACTCAAGACTCTTTTTGAAACCCTCCGACTTTTTGAAGTCCTCGGATAAAAACTTGATGTTATATTTCTCGGAAAGCTCTTCACCCATCTTCATGAGCCAGCCGAAGGATTTGTGTGGGCTTACTGAAAGAGTAGTTGTGAAATAATCGAATCCCTTTTCGCGAGCGAGGCTTGCCGTTTCCTCAAGACGCAGTCTGTAACAGGTTTCGCATCGCCTACCCTTTTCGGGTTCGTTTTCCTGACCTCGGGTTGCCTCTACCCATGAATCAATATCCCTTTCTCCTACGATGAGGACGAATCCCATAGCACCGGCCACCTTAACGACATCAGCAAGGCGTCTGACGTATTCACTCTCCGGCTCTATCTGGGAATTGTAAAAATATCCCGTTACTTCAAAACGGTCCTTAAGTCGTTCATATACCGAGGTCGCATCTGGTGCGCAACATATATGCAACAATAATTTCGGCCTTGAAATCATAACGGATTACAGATCCTAAAAAGGGAAATCCGGCAGGATAATCGTCGCTTCTCTCTCCTCGCCTACCGATATGAACCAGATAGGTATTCCGATCTCCCTCGAGATTCGATTAAGGTAATCCCTTGAAGCCTCTGGAAGGTCGTCAAAGGACCTTGCGTCTACCGTCGAGGTTTGCCACCCTTTGACTTCGTCATAAATGGGTTCTCCGGGTGCTTCTTCCCAGGGGGCAAGAATATCTGATATGCGCCCGCCTCGTTTGCGGTAACCGGTGCAGAATTTAATCGTCTCGAAGCTGTCAAGAACGTCGAGCTTGGTTACTGCCAGAGCGTCGACACCGTTAAGCCTTACCGCATATCTGAGCATGGGTAAATCCAGCCATCCACAGCGCCGCCTGCGTCCAGTTGCAGCACCAAACTCGTTACCCAGCTTCTGAAGCTCGGCTTCTACTTCACCAGTCGCCTCTGTAGGGAAAGGACCGGATCCTACACGCGTAGCATATGCCTTTGTGAGCCCGAGAACGTTTGCAACAGTCTTCGGGGATACTCCGACGTATGAAGGAATTGATGCGGCGCCCGTATTTGAAGATGTAACAAAAGGATACGAACCGTGATCTACATCCAGAAGAACACCTTGTGCCCCTTCGAAAAGAACGCCTTTGTCTTTTTGAAGAGACCGATAGACTTCCATCGATACATCGGCGACAAGCCCTTCTAATTTTTCGCGAAGCAAAAGAAGAGAATCAAGTATTTCTTTCTTCTTGAGCGGTTTTTCGTCATATACCCTTTCGAGTATAGGATTAATATTATTAAGCTGCAAGTCAATACGATCTCCGAGCGAGTGAGAAAAGAGATCCGCAACCCTGATACCGAATCGTGAAAATTTCTCTTCGTAACAAGGACCTATTCCCTTTGCGGTTGTGCCGATTCTATCCTTCCCTCTTGCCTCATCACGAAGCCTGTCTAAAAGCATATGATGTGGAAGAATCAGGTGAACGCGCGGATCTATTATGATTCTGGAAAGATGCTCAATACCGCATGCGTCAAGCTTTTCCCATTCACTAAAAAGGGTCGGTGGGTGAAGCACACATCCCGCCGCTATTGCAAGTTTGATATTAGGATTGAGAACCCCGGCAGGCATCTGCTGAAAAACCCATTTTTCTCCATTCACGACAACGGTATGACCGGCATTCGGCCCGCCTTGATAACGTACATCCAAATCAAAGCGGGCCGAAATTAAATCAACGAGCTTGCCTTTGCCCTCGTCACCCCACTGCAATCCGATAAGGGCAAGACTCTTCAAATCGTCAGAATGTGTAGGTCAACGAGAACTTCCTGTTTGTGGTTGGAAAATCGTAGATGTTCTCGTCAATACCTATATCAAGCTGGAATCCTGCGTATTTTACACCAGCACCAAAAGTGACCCCGACCTTACTCAACTTGCCGTGTTCATCAAAAAGAAACGGGATTAGACCTATGTGTTCATCGAAGTTGTTTTCATCCCGGACAAAGAATCCTCCGCGTGCACCGGTTTTATCAAAGAAGTACCCGGCACGCAAAGTTAAGATCTCCTTGAAAACGGTCAGTTCCAAACCTATGCTTCGCCAGCTTTCAGCTATTTCATAGGCTAATTCCTGCCCGAAAGTCATAGAATCCACTTCGGGGGGGTCTATTGCGAACATACCTACAAGGCTTTTTGATACATCGGAAGTCAATCGCAGACCCACGATCTCATATCGATTCTGACCGGTATCTTTCGACATAATAGATAGAGGTTTGTAAGTGGCTCCGAGCCTGAGAGTGAAAGGCAGGGGATCAGGATCCGAATTCCCGGAAAAAGAGATAGGGGGACCAAGGTTCTGCAAATCCAAGCCTAACTGGAAATTATTGAAAGGCTTGTATAGCACACCTGCGTCAACAGCCCACGAAACCGCTTGTCCCTTAGTTCCGGCCAATTCTGGAAAAAGATCAATGACCCATTTTGGGGCAAGGAATGAGTAAATGAACTTTACTCCCCCACCTAAGCCGACTTTCGGAGTCAACTCTCTTCCGTAGGCTAAACCAAGCGAAAAATCAAATGTTGTATAGGTTCCAATTTGCTGGCCGTTCTGTACAACAGGGGTTTCACCGGTTGTCAAGTAAATAGCGTTGAAAGAAAAAGTTCCGATTTTTGTGAACGGAGAAGACACCGCCAGATACTCGTAATACATATCAGGCGCAAGTCCTGTGAGCCAGTTTACGTGCATGATGGACAGGTTTACCTTATCCTGGAATCCTAATCCTCCGGGGTTATAATAGGCTGCTGAGGCATCGTCAGCAATAGCCGTATACGAACCCCCTAATGCCGTTGGTCTCGAACCGGGCCAGATAGTTAAAAAGACTGCACCTGGGCGATGTTTAGCCGCCGCTCCAAGCAGCCCGAACGTTAGGACCAATAGCAATGCTGTTCTTTTAAGCATCAATTATCGACCTCCTTAACGGTCATTATGGATTAAGTATAGAATAATATTACTCTCATGTCAAGCTAAGCAATATACGTGCCAACCCCTTTCTTGTAAGTATAAAATAAAAAAGAAATTAGAGCGGTTGCTCTCAGACATCGCGTAATCCACTATCTTAAATGTGCAATTTCATATACTTAATAGTTAAAAAAGGAAACTTGACAGATTGAAAGCCTTTGAATAGACTTCAGGCATGAGTAACAGGTTTCGAGTAATTACGTTGTTCACAATATTCTTATGTAGTTGTGCGCGCCAAGGAACAATACCAAATACCGATCGATTCCCCCCCCATCTGTTAACCGTGGTTTCCCCCGTTCAAAATGAAGTTCACCTGACATTTGATGAGAAGTTGAATCCTTCCGCAATCCTTCTTGAAAGTTTCAAGTTAACCTCACCTGTGGACACTCCAAGTATCAGATTCATTACTTCAGGTACCGGAGATTTTAAAAAAATTATCCTTTTTACCTCTGCTCTTGAGTCACAAACATATGAGATTTCTGGATTGGTGGTTGACGAAAATAATAATTCTTCGACCATTCGAGCAAAATTCAGGCCTTCGGCAAATCGAGACACTTTCCCACCAAATATCTTTTTTTCTCCAAGTGATACACAAACTACTTTTCCCTTCAGAGTCAGTCTGCTTTCAAATGAACCGGTTGATACATCACGAGGATGGAACATTATCTCAATTCCTTATTCGCCATCAACTTCGATTTTTTGGAGAAAAGATCTGAACCGCTTGGAGATAGCGGCTACAGACTCGTCCCTTAAGACTCATCCCTTTTATCTTGTGTTAATTCCAGGCATCAGAGATTATGCAGGAAACCGGCTTAAAACAGGTCTTTCCACTTTCATTTACCCCGACACGCTTTCTAAGCTCTTCAAAATTTCGGGCCATATAAAAACTGAGGGATACGATCCTTCAGGCTACATGCTTATTCTATTAAAAGCCGAAGAAAAAGTCATTGCGGGCACCCTGGCAGATTCAACAGGCTTTTTTTCGTTGAACTGCGAATTGCCAGATTCTTTCAAAATAGAGGCATGGGTCGATTGCGAATCCGACGGCCTATTTGATGAAGCAGGGAACCGTACCTATACATCTTTACCGGATAGCATTGAACTATCAACAACAAGGCTCTCTTCACCGCGTTCGCTAAAACAAATCGTACAAGAAAACCAGTGAAACCCTTTAATTGGATCACAAGAGGTTTGCTCTTATCGGGAATGGTTTTGCTTTTTATACCAGAAATAACTCTCCCATTGCCCGGAGTAAAACCATCAGTAATTGTCCTGATCGATGCTTCCCGAAGTATGGATGAAAAAAACAAGGTTCAAATGCTGAAAGATCTCTTGAGCAACCTTGAACATCTCAAGTCAGGATTCTCATTTCGAATATATGAGTTCGGTGATTCACTGGCGACTTCCGCTTCGTTTTCCAACATCAGGTTAGACAATAAAAAAACAGATATAGGAAAAACCCTTGATGGGCTTCAAGTTGAAAACGCAGAAGCAGTTCTCCTTATTAGCGACGGGAGACATAATGGTCATATCGATCCGGCACTCATAAGACTAAAGGTTCCTCTATGGACATTTGCCGTAGGACAAGACAACCTGCCTGATTTAGCTGTAGAAGAAATATCTTTTGATAATGACACCGCCTCACATACGAAAATAAATCTGAGAATAAGATTAAGATCGAATCTAAAGGAGCCCATTTACAGAAATTTGGAAATATACTCTCAAGAAAAAATTCTGCAGAAGGTTGAGGTCAACCTAACCCCACAGAAACTTACAGAAATCAATGTGCCTGTATTTGTTAATGACACGATAACCACTTTAAAAATACGACTCGATTCTATTCCGAATGAGGATCGTACAGACAATAACGTTCAATATTTCAGAGTTGTTTCGGGAAGAGACAAAATAAGACTGCTATTCGTATCCAATCTAATTACTGATGATACAAGAGAGTTGCTTCGTACACTTCGAGAGATGCCCAGGTTTTCGCTATCGACAAGATTAGAACTCACCTCGGGAAAATTTTCAGGTGACGCCGTGCTAAACCCCCAGGTCATTCTTGTAGGGCCGCTCGGACCAAATCTTTCGACACCGACAAAGAATCTATTGAATAATAACCTTAACAAAGGTACGCCGGTTCTATTCGTGAATTCTGCACAAAACCTTCCGGCAGAGCTACAGCACTTTTTGCCTTTGAAGGAGGTTTCTCCAGGAACAACCCGAAATGTTTCTACGACCCTGTCGGATATACTTTTACGCGAGTGGGAACCACTACCAGTCAATGCAGGCGATAGGAATTATGTCGCAACGAGCGGAACCGACATTGTTTACTCAAAAAACAAAACCGGCTTCATATCTGCGGCAAAAACCCCCGTACATTCCATGGCAATGGAGTTTCCAGACCTTGGATCGCAGATAAAACTGAACAGAAAAGGGTTCGAATCTTTTCTTGAATCCTCTCTCCTTTATACAATGGACTCGGGTACGTTTCCTTTCAGTATCCGTATCGAAGACTTCAAGGATGGACATGTCAAAGCAACGCTTTATTCAGAGGTTCCGGTTCAGACAAACGATCTTGTAGCATGGCTTAGTCCTGACTCATTTCCTTTGAGTATCTCGCCTGTCACCTCCAAGTCTTTCAACGTGGAAGGCATGAGCTCAACAGGTACTTACGCAGTCAATATCGCCTGGCATGGTAAACGGTACTTATTCAAAGAAAAAATTGATGTATTTGAACCCGTTCAAGAGTCTCCATCGCGTGGAGCAAACTACGAACTCTTGAAACAATTGGCTCAGAATAATAAGGGTGAATTCATCAGTGACGTAAAGGATATACAAGGTTTTGTATCCTCACTACCCAAGGGAAAGGCCGCCACTCGGTTTAAACCAATTGAAAACCCCTATTTCGTGGTCCTGATCGGATCACTTTTACTCTTGGAGATATGGCAAAGACGAAAAAACGGTTTGCCCTGATCGGGCTTTTTATAATAACTCTAGCGTGCTCTCTCGCACAAGCGGAAGAAAGAAAAGCAGGAGTTCTGGAATCATCTTCTGCTTTAAATCTTGACATAACCAGGGTCGACAATAGTGATTCTGTAACCAGCGATCCTAAAATCCCGAAGAAAACTGAGGGCTTGAGCGAGCGTTTTGCATCCGTCCTCAAGAGCGGAGGGCTTGGACCGCGTCTTGTGGTGCTTTTACTTGCAATGACACCTGTTTCCGAACTCAGAGGAGCCGTAATCCTTGGTATTGTGGCTTACAAGTTGCCATGGCTTGAAACCGCTCTTATTGCCCTTGCAGGTAATCTTATACCTATAATACCCATTCTTTTATTTCTTAACGCCATTATGCGCCTTTTGGGCAAAATCAAATTCTTCAGTAGGATTTTCGATTGGCTAAGAACAAGGGCTCAAAAGAAAGGCGGATTAATTGAACGATATGAATATCTCGGATTATTCCTTTTCGTCGCGGTGCCACTGCCTATAACAGGAGGATGGACTGGCGCATTGATAGCGTCGGTTCTCCGTCTCCCGTTTTGGCCGTCGTTCATCTCAATTGTGCTTGGAGTTCTTACCGCAGATATTCTGGTCACGTCCTTTGCAATTTTAGGCTGGTTAGGATTGATCTCTGCAGCTATCATTTTGCCAGTGCTGTGGCTCTTTTCAAATTGGCTGGAGAAAAGAGGCATAAGGAAAAAACAAGCCCAATCTAAATCTTGAGAATAAGTGCAAAAACTCTTAGGGGAAGAAACGGAGCCGACGAGACTCGAACTCGCGACCTCTAGCGTGACAGGCTAGCGTTCTAACCAAACTGAACTACGGCTCCTTAATAAATAAACTACTTACTACAAGATCCCGTAAGGAGTGTAATTATATAAACAAGAAGGCCCGTGTCAAGCAACACGAGCCTTCTCGTTATTTCTAATTCGCCTAAAGAAGGTTATTACTGAAACACAAATTCGACACGAGCGTATTCAGGAACCTCCTGAACGTTGATTTTTGTGTTGTAAAGCCGGGCATCCAGATAACTTTTCGCAGCTTCAGCGATATAAGTATCGGAGGCCTTGATAAGGATACTTGTAAATCCTTTCTCTTTCAAACGATTAAGTACATACTGGTAGTAATTGGCAACCTTTTCCGAAACAGCACCCGGATCATAAGATGCGATCTCTGCTTCCTTAACTGCGACAACGTTTTCGTAAGCTATGCCGTTAAGGTCTATAGGGCGGCCAATCTTTCTCATCTGCGAACCATCTTTGGTGTTCAACATGATTATAAAAGAATAGACATCACCAACAGCCATCATCTGACTGGGATCATCTCCCCTGCCGTCCCAGCTTACGGTTGTAGGCAGGGAACCTGTGCCTTGCAATGTCCTGAAACTGTTTCCACGTGCATCAAGGATGTTTATAGACCAGCTGGCAATGTTGCGTTCCTGATAGGAAGATACGTCAATAGCCAATGTTTGACGATCAAGATCAAAAAAGGAAGTTACATTAACGGGCACACGTAAAAGGAAAGGGTCCGCCATAAAAGTGCTTCGGCCTACCGATTTTTCTACCTGCATTATGAGGTTATCATCAAGGATGAAGCGGGTGGAACCAAGCATGATACCTACCGGCTGATAAGGATCAATCTCGTAGTAGAAAGCCTTAGGCTTGTACTCGACTAATCCTGAAGCCGTGACTTCCTGGATTATTTGATTTCCCTGCGCCAATAGGAGCCCTGTGGGCAACAAAACTGCTGCGCAGAAAACAGCAACAAGTATCCTTTTCAATGCGTCCTCCTTAGGTCAGAATGAATCTGAAGGTAATTACTGCTACTCGTTTTGCAACACCGTTGGTTGCCGGTTTGAATTTCCAACGAGCAAGGGTTGATTTAACCTGGGCATCCCAGTCAGGATAACCGGTACTCTTTGACACAATCATAGTTGGCGATACGTTGCCCGAAGCATCAGCTGAGAATTGAATGCTCACTGTGACGTTACTCAAACCCTTCTGTCTTGCCCACGGTGGAAACGCAGGCATCGGGCTAGAAAGGATATCTGAACCAGAAAGGTCACCAGAAAGGGAGTAGCCCGATTTCTGGCTTCCTGCGGCCTGGGCTGCGTCATCGGAGTTCGATTCCGTGGCAACCATGGTGGGCTTCTTTATCGCTTCTTGACCAAGTTGTGTAGCACCAGTGTTGAGTTCAATAGGACTACCTCCGGAAGCAGCTATCTTTTCAAAAGGACTCATATTACCGACGCCTCCGGTACCCCTTTGAAGATTGATAGGGGCCTGCGAAAGAATCTCTTCCGTTGAAACCTTGGCGTTGGGATTTATCCTGATAACGTCACCGGAAAAACTCGCCTGACTCTTGTCCAGGGAAAAGTTGTCTACGGTCATCTTTGCCTGCGAGGTAAACTTCCCCGCACTAAGATCGATTGGCGCGGCCTCATCAGCACCGGTAGGACTGGAAAGGAACTGCTGCTCCCGTTGGACAATCTGCTGTGCCTTGGGCGGAAGTGTTTCATCATATGAAGTCACTTCAGTCAAAGTGGCATCGCTTTCGGCGACCTTCAATCCACCAAAGGTCCCCAGGGCAAACAGGAAGATCAATACGTGCAATATAATAGAAGAAGCCAATCCTATCCAGAGACGTTTGTTTGAAAACATCTCTACTAGACCCTTACCGGTATTAGCAAAGGCCCGCCCCCATGCATTAGCCCATTCTTTCGGGTTAAAGCTACTTATCTGGAAACCCAGTATGTTAGCCATTTTAATCTCCTTTATCCTTCGGTGGGCGATTTCTTGCTAGCCTTGGTCGACAAGGCTACACGCTGTGCTCCCGCTTCTCTAACCATTGAAAGAAGATCCATAACCCATTGGGAAGGAACCGATTTATCCGCTCGGATTACGATAAGGTAGTATGGGTCCGCACTCATCTTGTTGCTTATGGCGCGTTCAATAGCAGGCTGAGGCAATAACGAATCGTTTAGATATAGATTCCTGGTTCCGCTTGGGTCCACCTGAAGTGCAAGAGTAAGATTCTCCTCAGTTTTACGCTCCATTGTATTTGCATAAGGAACTTCAACCGGCACATTTTCGTGGGTCAGAAGCTGGTTTGCAGTCATCATCATCATGAGAACGACCAGAAGCGCCACGCCTGCCATTGGAATGATGTTAGGCACAAGGCCACGACTCTCTTTTTTTGAAGGCATCAGCCGCCTCCTTCTTCAAGAGGTCTGCCGCGAAGAAGGGCAAGCTTTCCTGCCTTCTTTTCTTTGGCCATGTCTAATATTTCCACGACTGCTCCGTGGGAAACGGCGCCGTCGGCACGAACGACAACCAGCTTGTCAACGCTGCGCTGGAGCAAAAGTTCCACGAGTGACGGTATCTTTGCTTTTTCGACCTGTTCGTCGTTGAGAAAATATGATCCGTCGGCCCTTATGTAAATGGAGACTTTGAACTCGCTTCCGGCATCCGAGCCTCCAACCACGGCAACGCCCGGAGCCTTCACGAAGATTCCGCTCTCGAGAAGCGCCGGAAGCGTTACTATGAAGAAGATGACAAGACTCAGCGCCACGTCAACAAGCGAAGTTATGTTCGCCTGTCCAGCCGCATGAGATCTTTTGTCAGGCTTTCGGATTTTCATACGATCCACCCTTGGAGAGCGAGATAAGCTTCATGAGCTTACGGAGGAAAGCCTCAAGCTCATCCACGATATCAGTGGATTTCTTAGCAAAATAGTTGTAGAAATAGATGGTCGGAATTGCGACTACAAGACCGAACTCGGTAGTGTAAAGCGCAACACCTACACCCTGGGCGACAACAGCAGGACCGCCGGAACCCGAAACAGCGATATTCAAGAACGCCTGGATAAGACCGACCACGGTTCCCAGAAGGCCCATGAGCGGACCGACGTTACCGATGGTATTTATGCCGGCAAGGAATCTTTCCATCTGTACACGCTGTCTGAGAATCTCACTTTCCATCATCTCCGCGATCATATCGTCCGGGAGGGTGTAATTCTCAAATGCTACACGCACGACATGCGCGAAAGGTACGTCGTGATTCTTCACAAGGGCAAGTACCTCGGGTATTCCACCTGTTGTAAAGGTTTCCTTAACCTTCTCAAAAAACTTCTCCGCGTTTACGCGGCGTTTTCCGAAATAGATGAATCTTTCTACAACCAACGTGATGGCTGCCAAAGATATCAAGGTCAAAAGTCCCATTGTGGGGTCAAAAGTCGGGTCCCACGGAAGACACATTCTAAAGAATGACTCCGAGGTCGACATGCCTGCCGTTGGCGCAGCACGAGAGAAAAGAAGTGTAGTCATATCAATAAGTTGCTTCATTTCGATACCTCCTTTGGGCGAAGCTTAGGCAAAAGTATAACACTCTTTTGCATATTTGTCAAGTGTCAATCCCTTTGCGGGATACACGCTGAAGCCTATAACTAACTTATTGCTTTTACAATGATTAAGACGCATTTGGTACCCTCGATGTTTACGCGCGATATCGGGCGTAGTCAGATACAAAATACAGTCAATCATAAGTGCAATTCTGAAGAAAAAAAGGCTAATGTCAATAGGACAGATGCTTGATATCAAAACCTAAGTCAAAAACCTGAAACAAGCTCCTTAACTCAAAAAAACACAACCCTTTACATACCAAAAGATATCAGTTAATCAACATCTCAGCCGATCGACGTAGGCTTTGCAAATCCTCCGACGACTGTTTATAGAAATCACTTTCTGCAAAAGAGCGGTCAAGTCTGTCCAAGGCCTCAAGTGCTTTTTTACCGTCCTCTTTACGAATAAGAGGGTCTCCTCCCCCGGCCCTTTTTACCAGCGAGAAGGAAAGAAAATACAGAACCCTTGGAGTGTAGTTACCAGATTCGGGAAAGGAGGCGAGAAAAATGGTCGCCTGATTGATGGTTTTTTCCCAGTCTTTAGATAAAACCAGGACTCGCACAAGCTCGAATGATGCATCCTGGAGTATATCGTTGACGTCAGAAAGTTTTCGCCATTGTACTATTGTTTCTAACCTTTTTATCGCAGGTGCGTAATCTGCGAGTTCAATTTCCATCCTGGCGGTCTGTAAAAGGATGGGCGGCAGATAGGGACTTTCCGGATTTACGGTCTCGAGTTTTGCAATAATACCTGCAAGATTATCAACCTGCCAGAGGGCTGTATCCTTGGATGCAATCCTGTAGTAAAACGTCTCTAACGGCAGCGTGGAATTCTGAGTACGGCTCAAGCGTTCCGCGAACTGTCTTGCTTGTTCTTCGTCTCCTTTTGCCATGGCTGAATCGAAAATCAAAAGCAATATCTCTTTGTATAGATCGGCAAACTGGAAGTGATAGAGCTTTGCCTGTTCAATCAATTTGTCCAGGGTTTTCTGTGCGTTTTCGGGTGATCCCATCTCTATCTGGGCCCTTGCCAGTCTTGACCATGCATCGCGCACGTCAGGAGCCGATGGGAACGCGTTCAAGAGGTCCTGGTATGCCGATGCCGCAAGGTCGTAGCGTCCGCTTTGTTCGTACGAACGCCCCTCGAAATAAAGGCCCTGCATGCGCATCTCCGGGATCGAAGAGAAATTGAGGTGAGAGAATACGTCGGCGGCGCCTTTAAAATCCCTTGCCGCGTAGTACGCGAGACCCTCGAGAAATATTATAACCTGCTTCTCCCGCTCCGAAGGCGAATCGGCTTTGAGTGTGTTTATGATCTTTTTCACTCCTTCGACGTCCCTATCAGTCAGAAGGCTCCACGCCAGTCCGATATAACCCATGTGGCGCAAATCCGCAAAGCGACTTCTGGTACAGTACTCGTAGAAGGGTCGGGAAAGTTTCTCGTATCGACCGCCGGAATTATAATAAGCATCGGCAACGGCTAGATGAGAAGCGGTTACAAAAAAGTCTTCCTCCCCCGTACCGAGATCACTCAAGTACTGCTGGCCGCGGTTCTTTACGACGTCAGCAAGCCTGAGAACCAGGTCATAATTCCCTTTTTCATTTTCCGAGGAGGCGTACACGGATAGAACCATATCCGATGTTTGCGACGAGCCTGACATGTCTATCTTTTCGATCATCGCGGCGAGAATCAGCAAGGCATTATCATAGTCCTTCTTCCTTAGGTAACCTGCAACTCTCAGAAGTTTGTATAAATCTCCCGCGTTGCGTTTTTCGAAATATGCCTGTGTTGCGGGATCGATCCCTGATGAACCCATTATCCACTGCGAGTAAATGGCGTAAGCTGGATCCTCACTCGCTTTTTTGAACCACGTCTTTGCCGCGTCAGGACGATTCTCCATCCATTCCACTCTGCCGCGAACAAGAGCGAGAGCACGTACGGGCAGGAGCCATTGGTAAAGGAAGGTGTCGGGAACCGCAAGGTGAGCCTCGCGTGATTTCCCGAGTCCCAGAAGGGACATCGCCATATCGTATTTTACGAGAGACCAGTACGGAGAACGTATCTCGGAAAGAACCTTTAATGAGTCGAGAGCCTCGGCGTAACGCCCGGCTTTCACGAGCCGGTGCGCCCTTAGATAGCGCCCACAGGTACCCGGCGGAACCGTCGGGACTGTGTCATTAAGATGGTACCGCAAAGCCTGCCCGACGACTTCCCGGGCAGGCACGAATTTGAGGGCCCTGGATGGGTCGCGTTTGACAAGGGTAAAATACAAGAGTGAATCTTTCGTGGAAATCTGACCCTTTTCCCAGAAAGTTACAAGTGAACGCACCTCTTCCATCGGGGCACCCAAAGAAGCTTCCTTGTCGGCTTCGAGCGTCCGAAGTCCCGATTTCGCTCCGTCGATGTCACCCCTGAGCCAGTCCGCAGTGATGCGGTAGAAGAATATCTGGCGGCGCACGTCGGGAGGAGGAGTGAAGTTAAGCTGCAACTCCAGTCCCTTGAGGGCACTGTCAGGCTTAAGTCTTGCGAGTTGTTCGGAAGGCTCGCCAAGTCCGGGGGTCAACGGATTACCGCCGAGTTCGGACGTGAGGATGGTTGCGTCGATGCATTTTTCCATCTCCTCGTCGAGGGAAAAACCCGAAAGGGAAAAAAGGTACTCATCGGTTATCCATTCCGGAAACTGGTAATGGAACACCGGTTTTCGCTGGAGCACTTCGGAAGCCTCCACCTGCTGAACCCCCAGATTCCCCTGACCTATCAAAAGTATCAAAAGCGTAAAATTCATTTAAAGACTCCTTGAAGATTTAGAATATGATACTCACTTATCAGGACGCTTGCAAGCCTTTTCGCATTCGGCAATCTTCTGTTCGATATCGGCTGATATACCATTGGATTTGTAAAACTCGGTATCCCGATAGCAGTTTTTAATAATTCTAAAATTCTCTAACGCCTTGCAGAACCCCTCCGCCGTACTAAGATAGGATAGTGCAAGATAGTAGTAGACCTCGGGCAAAAGGTCGGCATTTCTTTGCTTTATATCTTCATCGTATTCGAGCCATTCATCGAGTTCAGCTATCGCTTCTTTATAATTACCGAGATTGCAGTAACTCTTGGCCAGGATAAGAAGCGCTTCCGGCATAATGGACCCGGCTTCCTTGCATTCCTTGAGTATCTTGAGCTTCGAGAGAATATCGCGTGCATCCTCATAATCACCGCTTTCGAAGTTAGTTTTCCCTAGTTTGTAATAATTTTCGATGTTAAGGAATTTAAAGAATTGCTCGCACGGGAAATTCTTATCCTGTATGAGTGAGGCAGAGTATTCGATAAGTGATAATACACCATAAGCATAGGCATTCTTGTATATTTCGCGGTTTTTGGAAAGCCTTGCCTTGACATCCTCGGTAACCGCCACGGCCTCATTTATCTGCTTAGCCCTTATATTGAAATCTATAATTTTCATCGCTGCCCGGGCGGCACAAATGGAGGCAGGATATGATTCAAATACTTTTTTGTAGGCATCATAGGCTTTTGTGTAATATTCTGCTTTTGCGTCGGAATCGGTTTCCGAATCGGCTAATTTCGTGTAAGTCGATGCCAAACAATAATAAGCATTTGAAACAAGGCCAGCCTGGGAACTGTCACCTGTTTCGTATTTTCCAATCCATTCCTCAAACTGAGATGCGGCTTCATCGTATTTTCCAGATTGAAAATAAACGTACCCGAGTTGATAGGTAATCTCCGGCATCATCTCTTTAACCGCCTGGCTATCCGGCCAGTTTTTCAGTTCCAATAAAATGTATTCCGCTTTTGCATAACTTGAATCCAGCACAAGAAGATAGCTCATCAGAAATAGCGGATCCGGCATAAGATGCTTTCTTTTCTTCTCACTAATTAGCTTCTTTATCTTTTCAATGCTAATTTCTTCTTTTTCGTAATCTCCGGAATTTCTGTAGTTGTAACTACCCCCACCATAACTCCTAGCCAGCCTTTCAATAGTAGCATCAGCCTTACTTTTTTCTCCCTGATCTCGATAGTGATTATAAAGCACGGATAATCCATATCTATAGGCTTCTCTATACAAAAACCGGTCATCCTTTTCTATATGACTAACAACGGCCTCGACCGAATCTACCTCCCCCTCCTCCATGTATATATCTATTATTTTCTTGTACGCGTCGGCTGCGATTGAGGAATCGGTGTTGTTTTGAATTATTTCAAGGTAAGCGGATATACTATCTCGATTATCCTCGGCTGGGATGACCTGAACAAAAAGCCCCAGAAGTATCAACACTTTCCCTCCTTTTAACTAGATTAGAAGCGTTCTACTGCGACTGCAGGCGGCAGTCGTCGCGAAGTTGGGTAGCCCACTGCCTGTTGGCTTCATCCGAAGGAGCCCGGTTCAGATAGTCTTCAAGCATCGTTATGGCTTTACGGAACATATCCTTGGCCTCTGTAGGGCTCGTGCCCTTGAGAGATTGGGCCTTTGATGCGTAGGCCACACCTATCATGAAAGCCATATCCCATTGAAAATAATTGAGATATCTGCTTTTAAAAGTTTCACCCTCGTTAATAAGCCTGTCCCACTCCTTTAAAGGGTAGAAGCAGTAAAGACGCAGTGCTTTGGAATCCTTGATTATGTCCTCACTTGCTTGCGATGCAGTGGTCAGGGCGGTCCAGTTCAGGCATTTTTCGTATTTACCTTCCTCGTAGAAGCGATTGGCAAGTTGAAGCTGGTAAGTTGGGAGATCCTTGGAGTTAGGAACATCGGCGGCATAATTTTTCAAAAGGTTTTCCAGGCTATCTGTAGGAAGAACACCATAATTGCCGCCCAAGGCCTCGGCGGCCAACCTCGTATAGGTTAAATCGAGACCTGTTGTAGCCACACTTACCCCCCAGGCCCTGCGAATTATCTTCCAGTTATCTATAGCTTCGTTAAGACGACCCGAATTGTAGTAGGCCTGCGCAAGGTTGGTTCTTATTTCCCTGATCGCCGAACTGTCGGTAATCAGGCCAAGCGCCTTATTATAGTAGAGAATCGCCTGATCGTAGTCTTCAGTAGAAAAGTTAAGCCACCCAACAAGATATGTTGCTGAAAGCGCTTTTGGCGAACCTGGATAATCGTCGGCTACCCTTCTCAAGTATTGTATGGCCGTTCTTTGTTCGCCGAGTCGATCGTATGCTAAGCCTTTGTAATACAGGTTCTTGGGAACCAAAGACTTGGCAAGAGGTCCCCATATACCTTCAAGCGGAATTTGCTGATATTCTTTGTCATCAAAAAAGAACCTTATGGCTTCCTCGTAACGACCTGAATTGAATTCCGTAATAGCTTCGCCGTAGAAAGTCGAAACAACAAGCTCAGGAGAGATGGCTCGAAATGAATCTCGGAATGCGGCCCTGGCTTCATCGTAACGGCCGAGATGCATAAGACACCAGGCAAGTCCATGGCGAGCAAATTCGTAAACCTCTGAGGCTTGGTAATCCTCTATCAATTCGCGATAGCGAAGCATGGCGTCCTGATACTTTTCTTGATAGTAGTAGGATTCGGCCATGTGAAAAAGGATATGAGGTCTGAATACCGGATCGCCCTGGGGATAACGCGTTATGTAGTTCTGGGCTTCATTGAGAAGTGCTGCATAGCTGCCCTTTTCGTAAAGATCGAGAATGATTACGTTCTCAAGGGCATCCCTCTGGATTACAAGGTCGGTAGACTGTATTATACCCATTAGAGTGGAAACCTGCTCTGGGGTCAACCCTTCCTTTTTTACCTCAATGCTGGCATGGAACAAACCGTGAGGTTTCTGTTCCTTAATTACTCCCTTGTATTCCTCTGTAAGAGTCATCTGCATTTCCCCTGATAACGTCAGGGGAAATGCAGATGAAATTGTTAGAAAGGCTAAGACAAACTTTAGCCAATCTTTCGTTTGCATTGTTCTATATAAGTATCTATGTTAGTTGCGATTCCTTTTCCGGTATAGAACTCGCTGTCCTTGTATTTATCCTTGATAACTTGCAGATTCGACATAGCCTTGCGATAATATCCTGCTCTTACCTGTGGTGATTGTTCAGCTTCGGCAAGACCGATATAAGCCAGGCCGAGGAAGTAGTAAACCCTGGGAGCAAGATCAAGACGTGCGTTATCACCCTGTTCATAGTAGCGAGTCCAGGCCTCAAGCTGAGTAATGGCATCCTGATAGCTGTTTTGCATGTAATAAACGGTTGCAAGCTGGAAGGTGATTTCAGGCATCTTGTCTTTAGTCGCCTCTGAGTTCGGCCAGTTATTAAGTTCCACAAGTACGTTCTTGGCCTCGTCATAGGTCTTCTGCTGTACAAGAAGATAGCTCAAGAGAAACAGAGGATCCGGCAGGTACTGGCTACGGGGATTGCGAGCTCTTATCTTTTCTATTTTCTCTCGCAAATCCGCTATATCTGCAGTTGTAGTGTCACGCATAGCCTGACGGAAGTAGAGCTGTTCAATAGGTTCGGTAGTCCCAAGTTCACTGGTAAGCCTTTTCGCATAGACCTCAGCAGTAGTTTCATCGCCAATTCCTTGATAGTAGTCGAAAAGGGATGCAAGACCATAACCATAAGCATCACGATAGATGGCTCGGTTTCTTGTCATCTTGCTTTTTACTTCTTCGGTCTTGGCTACAGCTTTATCAACCTGTTTGGCTCGAATGTAGAACTCGATCATCTTTTGAGAAGCGTCGCCTGCAGATGGACGCTGAGGGAAGGAATCGGCAATATGTTCGTAAACTGCCAAAGCATCACCGTATGCCTGAAGTTGTTCCAGGCATTTTCCTCTCCAGAAAAGCGCCTTATCAATCAAACTGTCAGCTATTTCGTTGTATCTGATTTTATCGGTGGCCTTTTCTCGCCTTACGGTTACATTCAGCTGGCTTTCGTATCCTGACTCATCAAAAAACCAACTGGCTGCATTCATGTAGTCACCCTTATAATAGTGGGCCAGACCCTGGCCATAAGCGGCCAAAACTAAGGCGTCGGTTTTGAGAGTAGAGTTGATTATTGCATCAAAACCCTGTATCGCATCATCGAAACGCCTGGCTTCCATGTTATACCATGCAAGGGTAACCTTGGCAAGCGTACTCATATAGGAATCAGGATACTTCTCAAGAATCGTCTGGTATATGAGTCTCGCGTCCTCACGTCTTTTGTTATTGCGGATTTCTCCTCTTACATATGAGGAATAATATGTGGCATCAGCCTGATTATAAAGAAGGTAAGCACGCCAATCACCGCCATACTGTATCGCAACGGAGTCTTGTTTGAAAAGTGAGAGATAACCCTTTGGTTTTGAACTGGCATCGTTATAACTGGCTTGCAGGTTCTGTCTGTTGAGTGACAAGAGAGCCATGGTCATGGCACCTTCATATATGAGGAGTTCCTCTGGGGGGGCATCGGGATTAGGTATGTTGGTCGCAACCGCATTATAGTAATTGAGAGCTTGAGTGTAATTGCTCTGATCGAACTCGATATTCCCGAGAACCATGCTGGAGAGATTCTCCATCATACCCTGACCGCGATTGGTAAGAGCGATTCTGCCCAGTCGCTGGGCTTCAGCCTTTGCTATATCGAGATTCCCTTCTTTTCGGTTGATTTCATACAAACGATAAGTCGTATAGAAATCGACCATGGAGTTGGGCGCAACTATCCTTGCCTGCTCAAACGAAAACCTTGCACTATCGGCAAGTTTGAGTTCCCGGTACGATTCGCCTCTCATGAAGTACGCGTGAGCCGCAAGCACCTGACCGTTCCTGTTGGGGTCTGTCAGTTTACTCAAGAGGTCAACCGCATAACGGTACTCCCTGTCGTGGTAATAAGTGCATGCAAGGTAGTATTCCGCAAACGGCCTTAAAGCCGTCTGCGGGTATTTTGTCATGAAATCACGAAAGACGTTCTTCGACGTGGCGTAATCCATATTGAAGAAGGACATTTCGGCGCGGCTGAAGTCAACCAATTCAGCAAGACTCACATCCTCTGAGAGTTCCGTGAGGATCGAACGAATATCGCTGAAAAAAGCCGGATCGCGAGAATTAATCAGGCTGCGTGCAAGGAAAAGCTTATCAACCGGATAAGCTTTGTCCTTTAAATGATCGAAAGCTGTTTTGTAATCCTTTCTGATAAGGTAATCAGCGATGCCCATACCACCCATATCCTGCGCCTCGTCAAGAAATCTCTGAGCTCTCTGCAATTCTCCAATCTGGAAGTAACAGAGGCCCAGGGAGAACTTGACCTGCGGCGTAAGATATGCATAGCGGGAATCGGCGGGGATGTCTTCGTTCAGTACCTTCTCTAAGAGCGAGATGGCCACTTCAAACCGCCCAAGGTAATACGCACATTGGGCGGTTCTATATTTCATCTCTGCAGCAAAACCACGAGACTGGGCATCCCTTATGAGACCGTTGTAGGTATCATAGGCCTGCTGGTAGTTGCTTTGAGAAATAAGCTTTTCGGCCTTCTCGTAATCGGACATGAACTTGTCCGTGGCCTGACCGAAGAGAGCCCCGGCAACTATAAGTATTGCTACTAGGGCTGCTGCCTTCTTCATAACTTATCTCCTAACACCTTTCCAGTCAACCTTCACAAGCTGACCGTCGTAGATGATCTGATCACCGAGTTTATCGATGATCTTGATGGAGTAATAGAACGTACCGTTATCAACCTGGCCGCCGCGGATATTATCCACGCCGTTCCATGTGAACTTGCCAGGAAGTTCGTCAATCTCACCGTATACGTCTCTCGTCTGACGGTAGCGAACATTACCGCCGGCGTCCTTGATCTCGAATATCCAACGCTTGGTGCGATTCTTGAATGCCGATGCCCCGTGCACGACTATCTCTGCATAATCGGCAGGAGAGTTCAACTGGGCCGGCTTTGATTCAAGCCAGATACCTGCAACAGTTTTGAGATCGAGGTTGAGTGAAAGCTTGTGTACCGGCTGGAGCATGAACTCGCTTGCGTAGTTCATCTGCAAAGCGTAGTTGAGTTCAAGACCCATGCTGCGGGAAAGCTCGGTGACTATGCCGAGACCGAAGGTGAAGTATTTGTTGTTTATGCCGGCGCGGATGGCCAGGGGCTTCGCAGGGTAAACTTCAAGACCTTCGTACCAGCCGAATTCACCGTTTTCATCCAGACTGTAGGAAATGTCGGAGCCCAGCATTACGCGGTTGTCAAGAAGCCTGAGACCCAGACCTGCACGCAGAATGCGCGGGTTTGCCGGGTTCATGGTATCGCCGAGGTAATCAAGTCTTGAACCGGCAAGGTTCTTTAACGCAAGACCGATTGTAACCATGTCGTATGGAAGACTCGCTACAAAACTGACCGGATAAAAGCTGAAGCCTGCGTCAACGTCAAATCCGAGCGCCTGCTCGTCGGCAAGCTGGCTGAAGATGAGTTTCGGGGCAACGCCGATACCAAGGAAGCCGAACTTCTTGGCGTAGCTGATCATGACACCCGAGTTGTTCATTCCATCAGCGATTTGAATAGGCAATCCGTCAGGACCTACCGGGTCCTCAATTGCGCCGAAAGCACCGACGTACGTAAGCCCGAAGGTTCCGTAGGTCGCCCAGGGCATGTTAAAGGAGAGAACACTCTGGCCGCAGTTACCGTAAAGCGTTCCACCCATGAGCGAAAGCTGAGCGGTGTGAATCTCGGCCAGACCGGCCGGGTTATAGAGAACCGCTTCGCCCTGATCGGCAAGGCCCGTGTTGGCCTGACCCATGGCAAGCGAACGAGCGCTGCCGCCCGATTCGAATAGCATGGCACCCAAACCGCCGGCGCCTGTCGAGTCCTGTGCGAACGCAACACCCGCCATGAGCGGGAGAAGCACTACTGCAAGTAAGTATTTCGCTTTCATCATTGCCTCCTAGACCTTACCAGATCACCATAAGGTTTTTCTTGAGCACTTCGCTGCTAAGATTAGTCAACGTAATCTTGAGCACCGCCTGGTACATACCGCTGGCAACGCGGTTGCCCTTGCTGTTCAAGCCATTCCACATAATTGTTTGTTGACCGGGCTCTACCGCCGCTCCTGACGTATAGATGTTCTTGAAGACAACGTTGCCGTAGATATCGGTAATCAGAAGCATAACCTCTGCAGCGCCGGCCTGATCTACCTTATAGTTGAGCTTGATTGCATCGTGGTTAGGCGCTCCGTATTTGAAGGGGTTCGGATAGATTGAAAGACCAGGTTTTTCTATAACCCAAAGACGTACCGTATCCGAATGGGTACCAGCCGTAACTTCAATATCATACACACCAGCAGAATCGGCCCATACATCGGTGGATGCCTCGCCATCGGAATTAGTTTCTATGACGTCGTCTTCTATATGGAAGTATATTGCTGAGCCAGAAATAAGTTTTACAGAGATTTTGAATCCGGAACCTGCCCTGTTTTGACCGATAAATGCAATCGCCGTCAATTTGGAATGCACACCTGTAGGAACTGTATCGGGATTAAGATCGGCCACAACGGACGTAATGGCAGGCTGGACCTTTACCAGCGTGCTGTAGGATGTTAGAGGAGCGGCAGCGTTATCCTTGGCTACAATAGGAATTCCTATAGTGATATCGGACGATTCAAACCAAACAGGGACATTGGGAGCAACACCGCCGGAAATCGAATTGGCACTGCTGTCGGTAAGGTTGTCCGAACCGGTCCACACGTTGACATCAGAGGCGGAATAGCTCGTCACGGTATTCCAGCAGTTGTCCACCGCATATATGTTAACAACATACGGAACACCCTGCGTGGCCCACCTGGCTTTCGTGCTGTCGGTCATCTTTTTACCAGGATAACTGGCTAAGGAAGAAGTCGTATCGCCAGGGACGAGGACCTCAAATGAATCCTTAGTAATAAGCTTAGCTGCCGGACCTACGTTGACTAACACGCTGCTATTGTCATCGGATAAAGAGCCGCCCTTTACGGTAACGGTCTTCGTACCTGCCGTGCGAAGTTCAATTTTGCTCGTCGGCACTGCGGCAGAAATCACCCTGAAAAACTGATCAGTTGAAGTAAAAGTAGGTGTATCAGTTCCGGTCACATCATTATTCCACTTATCGCAGATATGAACCCCGTAATCGGCAGTATCACCTGCGGTTACTGAAGCCGTGCCTGTTTTGCCGTCAGGCTCATCGGCTTCACCAGCTGCGTGGGTCTCACCGGGGGCAATTAACAGCCACTTTTCCGCCGGTCCTGCGACTACGTCGAACGGTTCCGATTCCCCGAACTCGGCACCCTTACTGGCATACAGGGTGAGACCTGTGCCGGGATGGGTAATCTCTATAGGTCCATCATATGTGAAGTTTTTAAGTTCTACAGACGTCTCGAAAACCCATGTTTTGGTGCCAGGATTTACAAAAAGATCCGCCTCGGAAGCAGACCCGGCTGTAATGACTACCCTTACGGGAACTCCTACCGTAGTGGGCTTTCCTTCTGGAAAAGTAATGGTCATGGCTGCACTCGCAGCCGCTACTAAAAGGACGGTAAGAAGAAGAATCTTCTTCATCATTTCCCTCCTTTGGGCATAGGATGGTTTGACTTATTTATGTTTTTACTAACTTAAATATACGCGTTTACCGCGACTTGTCAAGCATGCCGGGGCGCAGAATCGAACTGCGGACACCGGGTTTTTCAGACCCGTGCTCTACCAACTGAGCTACCCCGGCTTTGAATTTTCGCACTATACTTAACTCAGTAGGTGTTGTCAATACCTAATTTACCTTATTCGAGGCCCGAATAATGCTCTACCGAGCCGGACCATTGTAGCACCCTCCTCCACGGCTATCTCGAAATCGTCGCTCATCCCCATCGATAGATGAGGAAGATAGCAACCGAACACGTTCTCGGCCCGGTTGCGAAGTTCACGCAGCAGTGTGAAACTCGAACGTATCTTTTGCTGGTCCTCGCTCAGAGGCCCGACGGTCATAAGCCCCACAAGCTTGATGTGTTCGCATTTAAGGACAACCGTCATAAGTTCTGCAAGCTTATCGGGCTCGACGCCGGACTTTGACTCCTCGCCTGACGTGTTTACTTCAATAAGGCAAGGAGTCAATTTCTCCAACACGGCACTTTCCTTCTCGATGTCATCCGCCAGAGCCGCCGAATCGAGGCTGTGGATCATCGAAAAGATTCCCAGCGCCTTGCGGACCTTGTTGCGTTGAAGGGTTCCCACAAGGTGCCAATCAACGGCTTTTCCAATCTCGGCGAACTTCTCTACTGCCTCTTGGACGCGGTTCTCCCCTATTATGTTTACGCCGGCTGCGATCGCCTCACGTATTACTTCCGAAGGATGCGTTTTCGTCACGGCTACAATCTGCACCTCCGAAGGGCTACGCCCAGCTTTCGAACACGCGTCGGCTATCTGGTTTTTAACAAGTTCCAGATTAGCTTTAACCACCCCACATCCTCTCGCGTTTTTTCCAGAATTCAGTAAACTCAAGGCCAAGGTTCAGTCCGACATGATATTCGGTTATGCTTCCGCCTGTTCGCAAACCTCCCAGGAGCTGCACGTTCCCGTATCCAAAAGTGGCTATCGGGATTCGCGTACCCACACCAAGGTAAAAATCGTTTATGGCTGAGGAGTCCGCGGTCTGGGTGTAGGAGGACATCCAACCTGCCTTTGCAGTAAGCGTCAAGGGTTTCAAGGCAAAGCTTGAATTGAATTCCAGGGTTCTCCCGGGCACAAAAAGGAGATTGCCCGGCTCACCGCCCGTCTGCTGGATATATGCCGCGGTCAGAGAAAACTTCGGAGCCGTCCACGACAATATGCCGCCCACTTCGGCCGGAGGAACGTAGAACGCCGAATCCGTAAACGTGGTATCACGCTCCGTTTGAACCTCGGTGAGGACCTTTAAATCAAGAGGATAACCATAGAACCCCCTGAAATCGAAATTACCGAGGTGGAGTCCTGCCATCCCCCAGAAGCCGTTGCCTTTGAAATGATAAAGAAGCGAATCGACCGTCGCCTCCTGATATACGACCGTATCGTCTTGAAACTTGAGAATCTCCGAATCCCAACGCTCCCAGGCTCCGCCGAAAAGCCTTTCGTAACCCACGCCCAGATACACTATATCGAAAAGACTCTTGTCGAGTGATACCCTGAAACTCTCTATTCCCCCCCTGCTGGCTATCCGCCTTACCAGAGTGTAGTCGCTGGAGTGGATTGAATCGCTCTGCGCCGCGAAATCGAGATTGAATCGTTCACATGTCGAAAGCGCGAGACCGAACTTTCCCGGCAGGGGAAAGAAAAAACCGAAATCCGACGGTCTGGCGATGAACCCATCTTTGCTATAATTAATATTGAGGGAATCTCTTCTCTCCGAAGAATGCACGTATTCGAGCCCGAAATCGGCATAGAGGATTGTTTCGCTGCGCGGTTGAATCTTAAGAAAATCAGGGGGTGCAATGTACCCGCCGAGCCCATGAGCATTGAATATCGAATACGCGAAGAGTGAGCTTATCGGCAGCAAAGAGATGAGGAACAGTGCAGTCTTTCTCACATCTCCCCCTTAAACCGCCCCTCGGGAGGGGCCGTATAAGTAATCACGATTTTAGGTAAGCCTGTGATGCGACCTAGCGAGTATATACGGTTTTCCTGACTGTAAGAGGCCGCCGATGGGTTAGGGTTGTACGGCAGGAAGGAGTGCGAAAACAATAACCCGAAATTAGAATCCGGTTCTTCCACCCACAATTGAATCAATTCCGTCACGGTAACGCTCAGGGAATCCTCGGTATATTCAAGGGAGGACCTCCCCCACATGGTCGGTTCGAAATCGCTGAACCTGCCTGCGAAGTGGTCGGAGAGCCTGTAGCAATTGAACTGCAGCGTATCCTCAGGGGTAAAAAAGTTCTTGTAGTTTACGGTCAGGTATGCCGAAGTCACATTAGTCAGCACAGGAAGGGTATCCACGGGAAAATGCATGTAAACCCTCCAGGCAAGCCCGGCTCCGACAAGGGTGTCTCGAGAACTCGGCTCATACGGTCTTATTATCGAAGCATCGTTGACCGCTCCGTAATAGACGTCTGCATCATCTGAGGTAAACTTGATTGTATCTTCGTCGCGGAAGCCCCACAAGGCAGGAGCGTATGAGGAACTCTGGGCGGCACCCACGTAAACGAATCCGTCGTTTTGAGGTATCAGGATGAACCCCTTACGATAAACGGACAACCTGGTTGAATCCAGTTTATAGAAAACAGTATCCTTGTCGATATTGATTTCACCAAGAAGCTGGCTCTCATCATAGTCACCCCCCTGCCTCTGCCACTTTGTGTAGGCGTCAGCCAGAACCCAAGTGCAGCCGTCCTGGCTCCAACTCGTCGAGAGTGGATATATATTGAAATTGATTTTGTTCTGCCGCATGGTGTGCAGTGTGTCAATCTTATAGTGGAAAAGAACAAGCTTCACGGAGTCGAATACGGAAATGGAGTCAAGCCCGTCGAAAGAAAAAAGCATCCGCGCTTCGGTAAGGCTGTCCCGTCCTCCGATCAGAGTAAGGGATTTGCCAAGTGAAATCTGCTCACTGTAAAATGCCATGCTGTCCGCTTCGATGGTTATTTGATGCAGCGTAAGCTCTCCCCTGCCGAGTTCGCCGAAACCGAAAGGACTCTCTTCACAGCCCGCAAGGACAAAAATGGAAAAGCCGGCAACCAGGAACTTAGTGACCCAATTCTTTTTTAATGGCATCTACGACTCCTTCTCTCACGGTAAACGACGCCAGACGCAGCGCGTTGTTGATGGCTTCCGGCGACGAACGTCCGTGGGATATTATGACAGGCTTCTCCACACCCAGAAGAATCGCACCGCCGGACTTCTCGTAGTTGAGCCCTTCTATGAAATCCTTGAATACTTTCTTAGAGAACCAGCTGCGCCAACGATATCTTCTGGCCGTTTCCTTGAGAACACTCAGAACCGCGGCACCCATGCCTTCGCCGAATTTGAGCATTATGTTTCCGGTAAATCCGTCGGTCACGATTACATCCGCGATATTCCTGAAAACATCCGAACTTTCCATATTCCCGATGAAGTTTACAGGAACTGACGCAAGGTGAGTGTAAGCCTCCTGAGTAAACTTGTCTCCCTTTCCTTCCTCGTGACCGATGTTAAGAAGCGCTATCCTCGGTTCAGGGACTCCGTAGACCCTCTCGGACATTATTTTTCCCATAACGGCGTAACGGGCCAGATGGATGGGCTTAGGGTCCACATTTGCCCCGACATCCAGGACCAGGATCTGGCCATGAGGTGTCGGGAATATCGCGCCCAGTGCAGGCCGCTCAACACCTTTAATTCTTCCGAGAGAGAAAATGGAAAAAGCCACAACCGCGCCGGTATTTCCCGCGCTCACGAAGGCATCCGCGTCGCCCTTTTTAAGCATTCCCAGTCCGACGGCGATGCTCGATCCGGTCTTGGTCTTTAAAACCTCACTCGGAGATTCATCCATTTCTACAACTTGGCTGGCTTCAAAAAAACCGACCCTGTCGACCTTGCGAAGCTCCTTACGTACGGCATCAAGTTTTTTCTTTGGCCCAATGAGGACGATTTCGAGATCATCTTCACGTTCCAGAGCGGCAATAGTCCCTTCAATCTCAGGCGATGGAGCCGTATCGCTCCCCATTGCGTCAAGCGCAATTTTCACTTCTTCTTGCTCTTGCTCTCGACGACTATTACTTCGCTTTCTTTGTAGAATCCACAGTTAGGGCAAACCCTGTGGGGTTGCTTGGGTTGCTTGCATTGAGGGCAAACGTCAATTGCCGGGGCTTCCAGCTTCCAGTGTGTGCGGCGTTTGCGTGTACGCTGATTGGAATGTCTTCTTTTAGGTACTGGCATTTATCTTATTCCTCCTTAAAAGTTTAATCTATTATGTTATAGAAAATACAGGGATTGTCAACCCAGAAAAGACCCATTTCGTCTTTTTAGAAATACATATCCCGGTCGATATAACAGACGACTTTGATTGAATATAGGTTGCATGGAACTACCCCAAAACCCTGCGCGAGCGCGGAACCTGACTCTTTAGTTTAGAATCCTTCAAAAGACCTATACCCAGGGCATAGTGTTTGTAGAAGGCAACCACAAAGCCGTCTGTTACGTCTGAAGCGGGCTTGACATCCTGAGTCTTACCCGCAAGAAAAAGCCTTGTCGCCCGTTCATCAAGATCGATGCGGCTCTTTGTTACGAGGTGTCCGAAAAGCTGTATGGCATTCGTTGTCGGGCGAACGCTGTGCGGGAAAACGCGGGCGATCCTGATGCCGCGCCTTATGACGTGTTTGAATTCGACCTCTGCCGCGTCGCGGGTTACGCACCAGATATCGTTGGACCTTGCAAAAAGTCTGTAGGATTTGAAATGTTCCTGGTCAATCCCGAAGCGCTCTTCGAGTGAGGTGAGGAATTGTTCTATCTCGTTCACGACGGCTTCCTTATTTTTGCGATGCTGAAACCTTCGCCGTCGTGTTCGTGAGGGAAAAGTCTGGCGACGTTCTTTGACAAGGGGTTGAACTCCTCCCCGCGCCAGGACGAGAAACCCTTTCTGAAAGATACCCCCGCGAGTTCTATCGGCTCGATGACTGCATCAGGAAAATGAACGAGAAGATGGGTTATGACGCCTTCGTTCTCCTCAGGTTCGAAGGTACATGTAGAATAAACCATCACGCCGCCGGGTTTGAGAGCGTAGTATGCCGAGAGTATGAGTTTTTTCTGCAAATAGGCCAGGCGCTCGACGGTTCCGTCACTCCATATCTCGAGCGCACTCAACGATCGCGAAAGCGTGCCCTCGGAGGAGCAGGGCGCGTCAACGAGGATTCTGTCGAACGTTTCCGGCTTCATATAACCGAAGGACTGACCGGGCATATTGGTCACGACCTCGTTGAGCACACCTGAGCGGTCGAGGTTGGACGTAAGGGCAGGAATGCGCTTGCCGTTCGCGTCGTTGGCGACAAGCAGCCCCTGATTTTTCATGGCCGCCGCCATCTGCGTGGTTTTCGATCCGGGTGCGGCGGCAATATCAAGTATCGTCTCGCCCGGGTGAGGGTCGAGGATCGTAACAGGCATGGTGGACGAGGAATCCTGGACGTATATGAGACCGAGGAAGTGTTCGAGGAGATTGCCCAGTTTGCCGTGGCTCTTTACGCGGAATACGAGATTGTTCCACGGTGCCGGATCGAGCTCGAGATACTCAAGACGGGCAAGTATTTCCTCCCTTGAGGCCTTCAGGGTGTTGAACCTTATGGTTTGAGAAGGAGGGCGCAGGAGCGCCGGAACGAATTCATCGAGCGGCAGCCCCATATCCTCGAACCGTGAGAGCATCGCCTGGGGTATTTCGTCCGATCTTCTACGCCTTGACAAGGCTCGTCTCCTCAAGCCAGCTTGCCAGACGTTTGAGGGCATAACTTTCCTCTGTTTGTCCGAGCTTGCTCTTGCGCAGGGCCGATGCAAAGTAGGATATTGTATGATCGTAGACCTTGCGGTTGACCGGATACGGCGTGCCGTCCTTGCCTCCATGCGCAAAGGAGAAACTCACAGGATCTTCATAGGACGGGCTTGCGCCGAAGATAATTTGCGAGACCAGGGCCAGCGCCCTTATCGTTGCAGGCCCCACCCCGGGGGATGAAAGGAGGCCTTCGAAATCTTGGGGCGGCTTCTCGAAGGTGGAAAGAAGAACTCTTGATATCCTTTTAGAATCGAGATCGGAAAGATTGATTGCATGGCGGGCGGGCAGTTCGAGTCTGCGGATTCTTTCGAACTCGCGTTGAAATCGCGGCTGATCGTTTACGATTTCGACCGAGCCTGCCTGAGCGGCCGCACTCTGGAGGCTAACCATGTTGAGAACCTCCAGACCCCGCCTGCCCTCTATTGCCGAGTGTGGGTCAGAAACGAAGGAAGATAGGTCAAGACTCGACCAGTGATAACGTCTTGCCCACCCTCTTTCCGTGTTCATCCCCTGATCGATTACTACCCAACTCGAGCTTTGGGGAATAAAGAGGAAAAGCTGGTGGTATACCTGGTAACCGTCCTGCAGACCCGCAGAGTCAACCTTGGCACTCATTCGGCTCGAGTAGATGTAAGGGGCCGGCTCAAAACCCGCCTTATCGGCGATGGCCGTTATCTCCGAAGGAATCTTTCGTGACGCATTGCCCTTGCCGCCTACAGCATAGACGCCTGCTTCGTCACCGACGTCGGCCAGAGCGATCTTGAGAGCCCCGCAAGTCGTCGTAGTGAGACCGGATGAGTGCCAGTCAAATCCGAGCACGCACCCAAGGCTCTGGAACCAGAAGGGATCGGTAAGTCTCTTGAGAAGTTCAGCCGAATCGTAGTCGGTGAGTATGTAGTCGACGATGACACGAGCAAGTTTTACCATTCTCTCGAAGAGCCAGCGCGGCGCACGCCCTCCGTGCAGCGGAAGATCGGCTGTATTACGCTGCATAGTCCAGCGGGGCTTTCGATCGATTTGAATAACTAATCATTGAAGAACGAGCTTTGTGGGAAATACTTCGAGATACGCAGAAGGGGGATCTGGTGAAGGCCCGGGAGAAGATCAATGCTTATTTTTCCTTTGCGGGGACGCCGATTGAGATTATATAGAGAGGAATTGTGTTTTCCTTGACCGTATCGAGTCCTAACAAGGCGCTTACCTTCTTGTCGTCGAAAGCACCTATGGGAACACCGCCGAGATCCATTGCGGAAGCTTCAAGAAGTATGTTCTGGGCCGCGTGACCGGCCTCGAGAAGGATATACCGCATGGCACGGTCACCGTAACGTGTTGAAGTGCGTTCAGGAACGGCGCAAAGGACTATCGAGACCTGAGCCTTGGCCACCCAGGGCTGGCTGTAGCATGATTTGGCAAGTTCAAGGCGGTCGTCCTTAAGCCTGAGGACGGTGAGAGAATGCACGTGCGGTTCGTAATAAAAAATTCCCTGCGGAGCCATAAGGTAAACTTCCAGGGGATAGGTTGCGCCCGCTGAGGGAACCGTTCTGAGTCCGCGATTGGTATCGGTAATGCCCTGCGCGGCCCACAGCAGATTGGAGACTTGCTGGGGGGTCAGGGTATCATCTGAAAAGGACCTGACTGAACGCCTCAATGACATGCACTCCTCGATGGAGCGGTTCGTGTTTTCGGGCTGGGGCAGCTCGTACGAATTACCCACGCTTCCGCCCTGACAAGTCATGAAAAGCGCGACCAGAAACAGGGGCAGGATTTTCATTGTTCCTCCTTGTACAAAAACAAAGACGCTTTGAATCCCCCGTTAGTTTCACTTTGATTAACATGGATCAATCAAAAAGCCCTGGATCGAACAAGCATATTTGAAGCGGTCAAGGCTTTCCCTGCTTCGCCAAGGGACCGAAGTTTGTTAATGGACCGGCACTCCGACTGGTAAGACATATAGAGGGACGATCTTTTCTTTCATTTCTTCGAGTCCCAGAACTTTCGAGACTTGTTCCTCGGAGAACGCGCACATCGGGACGCTTGCCAATCCCAGCGCCGCTGCCTCAAGCAAGATATTCTGAGCAACGTGACCGGCTTCAAGAAGGATGAATCTCATGGCCATATCGCCGAATTTAGCGGACGTTCTTTCAGGAGCCGCCGTTATTACTATTGAAACAGGCGCCTTCTTGACGGCCGGTTGATTGAAACAAGCCTTGGCGAAATCGGAACGAAAATCGCCCTTCTTTAATGTGATGAGTTCATGCCCCTTAGGCCGATAGTTGAAAACCCCTTGAGATGATACCATAAAGATTTCAAGCGGGTACGTTCTGACAGCCGAAGGTGCCGTTCTGAGTCCCATGCTTGTATCTGTAACACCTTGCGCGGCCCAGAGGAGATTGGATATCTGTTGAAGCGTAAGAGAGTCGGAAGTATAATCCCTTATCGACCTCCGAGAAGCAAGACAATCCTCCAGAATCATGCCGGAAGAACTGGCGGAAAGCAACTTTATCGAGTCCGCGGGATTACCTGCAAAACATATACCTGCAATTATTAACGACAGAAGCAACGTGCGTTTCACTGAACCTCCTTTGCGGGTTCCAGAGCTTTCTCCTCCCTTTTTTCATAAAAGACCGACGGGGCTGTGCCTTCAGGCAACCCTGGCCAGAGCCTCCACGAAGGCGTCCATTTCCTGCTTCGTCCTCTTCTCGGTAACGGCGACAAGCAGGAGATTCGACCAGGCCTCGTTAAAACGTCCCAGATCGACCCCTGCAAGGAATCCCTTGTCAAGCACGGAATTGATTATCTCAGATGCCGGGCGCTTTGTTCTCAAAGTAAACTCTTTAAAGAAAGGCCCCCTGAACGCTATCTCGCAACCAGGAATCTTTCCCAATCTTTCTGCAAGATAGTGAGCTTTCTGAAGAGAAAGGTTGGCCATTTCTTTTAGCCCCTCCTTGCCTATAACCGACATGAACACCGCCGAAGCAAGAGCACAAAGAGCCTCGTTAGTGCAGATGTTGGAGGTTGCCTTCTCGCGCCTTATATGTTGTTCACGCGTCTGCAAAGTCATGACGAATCCCTGCTTGCCTTCTGTATCGACGGTGCGTCCTATAAGACGACCCGGAAGACGACGAACATGCTCCTTCTTGCACGTAAAGACTCCGAGGTACGGTCCCCCGAATCCCTGCGCAAGCCCAAGGGATTGCCCCTCGGCAATTGCCACGTCGGCGGAGTATGCCCCGGGTGGAGCAAGGATACCCATGGAGATGGGATCGACGGCCACAACCAGGAAAGCACCCGCCGCGTGAACCTTCTCGGATATCTCGAATACGGATTCGAGCATTCCGAAGAAGTTGGGGTGCGAGATGATTACCGCAGCAACGTCTTCCTTGAGCATCGCATCGAGGGCCTGAATATCCATGACACCGTCCCTGGAAGGCACGGTTTCGACGGGGACGTCGAGACCCGAAGCGTACGTTCGCATGACCTGGGCATGATAGGGGTGGAGGGTCTCTGAAACAAGTATGCGGTGGCGAAGAGTAAGATCGCGAGCCATGTGAACGGCCTCTCCCAACGCCGATCCGGCGTCGTACAGGGAGGCATTGGAGACATCCATGTCCATGAGCTCAGTTATGAGAGACTGGTATTCGTAAATGGCGGTGAGCGTCCCCTGGCTTACTTCCGGTTGATAGGGCGTATAAGCGGTATAAAACTCAGGTCTAGAGATGACGAAGTCCACGAGGGAAGGGATTACGTGATCGTAAACTCCTGCGCCGAGAAAGGATATCATGGCCGACGGATTATAGTTGCGGCCCGATATTTTTGAAAGGAGGTTCTCGACTTCATATTCGGAAAGCGCGGCAGGCAGCTTAAGCAGCCCCTTTACTCGCAGCTCCTCAGGAACCTCCGCAATAAGGTCTTCAAAGCGGGCGACCCCGACGGCGGCGAGCATTTTGCGAATATCCTCGGGGGTATTGGAAATGTATGAAGCCATCAATGACCTGCCGTAAGGATAAACTCCTTGTATGCAGCCGCGTCCATGAGCTTTTCTGCTTCCGAGGTGTTTGAGAGTTCGAGCTTGACGATCCAGCCCGCACCGTATGCGTCCTTGTTGATCGTCTCAGGGGTGGAGGTAAGCGCCGAGTTGACCTCGAGAACTTTTCCGGATACCGGCGAGTAGAGGTCGGATACGGCCTTCACTGCTTCGATGACGCCTATAGAATCACCGGCTTTCACATCGCGGCCGGGCTTGGGAAGCTCGACCATGACGATATCGGAAAGTTCGCCCTGCGCGAAATCGGTGATCCCGACTACCGCCGTGTTGCCCTCGACCTTTACCCATTCGTGAGTGTTCGAGTAGCGAAGTCCTTCAAGGACGTTTGCCATTGTATCCTCCTAAAATATCACTTGTGCGAGGCGTTCTTGTAAAAAGGCGGTTTGACTACAACTGCCTTTTCCTGTCCTCGCCTCGTTGCGATTAAAAGTTCCGTGCCTTCTTTGGTGAAAGCGCTCTTGACGTACGCCATTGCTATACCTTTGTGAATTGACGGGGAGATCGTTCCCGACGTAACCTCGCCGACTTTGTCGGAACCGGCAAGAATCTCGTCATGCTGCCTGGGAATGCCGGTGCCGGTCATTTCGAGACAGATGAGGCGGCGTGAAGGTTTTTCTTCCTTGACTTTCACGAGCACATCCTTGGCTATGAACTCGGTCTTATCAAATTTCACGACCCAGGACAGGCCGGCTTCCACTGGATTAGTTGTCTTATCTATGTCGTTGCCGTAAAGGGCGTACTTCATTTCAAGACGCAGCGTATCGCGCGCGCCGAGACCGATTGGCGAAATCCCTTCGGGTTTCCCGGCCTCGAAGAGCTTATCCCAGATGTATGTGGCGTCCGAAGCAAGGAAGTAAAGCTCGAAGCCGTCCTCGCCCGTGTATCCGGTGCGAGAGATGAACATGCTCTTACCCGCGAGTTCAGTCTGGAGCCCTCGGTAGAAGCCAATCTTCGAGAGATCATCGGAGGTGAGCTTCTGCAAAACACTTTCCGTCTTGGGTCCCTGTATGGCAAGCTGAGCCATCTCGTCCGTTCTGTCAATGAGCTCGACCTCGAATCCCTTTGCGTTTTCACGCATCCACGCCTGATCCTTGGCGTTGTTCGCCGCGTTTATTACAACAAGGTAAAGATCGGGGAAACGGTAGATGAGGAGATCGTCGACAATTCCGCCGTCAGGGTAACACATGGGCGAGTAAAGCGCCTGGTAGAGTTCGAGCGAAGCGACGTCGTTCGTGACCAGGTGATTGAGAAATGCGAGCGCGCCCGGCCCTTTGACGGCCACGCGACCCATGTGGGAGACGTCGAACACACCCACACCTTCCCTGACTTTGCGATGTTCGGCCATAAGACCTTCAAATTGAACAGGCATCTGGTAACCGGCAAAGGAAACCATGCGTCCGCCGGCCGCCACCAACTTATCGTAGAACGGTGTTTTCTTATCCATGAATTTGCTCCTAGATTGGGGAATTATACGGGGGGAGGGGGAGGTGTCAACAAGATTCCCCAAAAGCTATTTTGTGCCTATAGCTTCCGATAGAAGTACCCCAAACCAAATTACTGGTCTTTCAGTAAAACTATAACCAGTTTTAACCATCGGGTCTAAGATAGCTAAGTATAACACCTTGTCTTTTTCCCACATAAAGAAATTATTCCCCGTCCGTAACAAATTCTTTTTGCTGACTTGGAGATTTGAATCCAACACCATTTTCAAACTTGGATTGTTAGTAGCCATATTTATCAAATCTTTAATCAATTTAACCCTTGACTTGTCAAACGTTTTTACAGCTTCTTGCTTCAACGAAGGGTAAGGATCCAGTAATCCTTGAAGGCTTTTCATCGTAACTAACCTATTACATTCTTGATCACAATATTCTCTCTCGTAATATGGGACCCGCAAAAAACTCCTAGAAAAGCCTACGGTTTTATTCTTAAGAATGTAAATTCGCGTTTCTTCTACACTACCGCCTTCCAAATGTCCTTCTCGAAGGTGACTACCATAAATTAACAGTTTGTCGTATGTTAATTTTTCAAATACTGTATCAATGATCCAAGCATCCGCACTTAAACATATTAAGGGAAGAAGGTTGCCCCAAAACCTAGACACCCAAAGGTCTCGCGAGTATAAAGTATCTGGTAGGAACCTACTTTTCTTAATGTCTATTTCGACTTTAGGCGTTCCATATTCAGATATTATGTGTTGCTCGCTCCAACCTAATGGGGCAGGTGTTGGGTTTTCGCAAAAAAGAGAACCTAAACCCAAGCTTAATACCACTGGGAATATTTTAGAGTTGTTAACAAAATTAGCTCTCAACCAACAAGTCCATTTAATCATATTTTTTTTGCGAGGCTACCCCATTTGGATATTTTCAATTAAAACGTCGACCAGATAGAAGAGAATCTGACAACTCCCTATCTATACTTCCAGGCCTTTGTATCTTTATAGCGGTATTGCCATCCTCAAGGTGTCCTTTTCCGCAGATGAATACTACAAGAACTTTATGCCCGAATGCTGCTCTTGGAACAGATAAATTTCTAGGAATACTGATTTTTATGGGGAATTCTCCAAACTCAGGATTAATCGTCTGGTACACTTGGCCTGTGGCGACATTCCACGGGGCTATTCCTGAATTTCTACTTGTATCTGGAACAAACAAGTGAAACTCCGCCACTCCTCCAAGTAAATTCTTAAGCGAGTGACCTTCCTTAGCAAAGACCGACGATGTTACAACAAGTTCTAAAACGACTGTATCCCCTGCATAGTTTTCAGTGTTATCGAAGAAGTCTTCTATCTTTGAAACTGCTTCATCGTCAAGTAAACCTGCTGACTTTCTCATTTCTTCTTTTTCAGATTGAAAAACCTCCTCTTTACGTTGGCTACAACATCCACCCAAGAAAGAGATTAATCCAACAAAAATCCAAATCTTACGCATTCTTTCCTCCTCTATGCTAGATTTGTTTACTTTCCAAAATATACACTAAATTGTTTTTTTGTCAAGGAGGATGAAAATAAGAATTACCCTTGACACAAGTCCCTTAATCGGCATACTCCAGTTAAGGAGGATACGGATAATTATGGAAGAAAACTCGCGAAGGAAGACCCTTTTTGTCTCCGTGATTTCGTCTTTCCAGCAGGAGAGGCAGGCGACACTGCTCGCGGAAAGCATACGCTCATTCGGAGGGGCGCTTGCGGATTCCCCGATATGGATGTTCAGCCCCGCGCCCGGAGAGCGACTCCGAAAGGATGCGGTGCGTCTGGCCGCCGAAGTCTTTCCCTTGAAAGTACCGGACGCGATTGCAGGCTACATCTTCGGGGCAAAGGTCTTCGCCCTGGCTGAGGCCGAGCGCACGACCACTCCTGATGTCAAGACGATCGTATCCATCGATCCCCCTTGCCTTGTGGTAAAACAACCTCTTCTTTATGACCTTGGTGAGGAGGTCGATGCCGCAGTGCGGCCCGTTCACATCCGCAACGTGGGAAGCCCGGTTGATGCACCCCCGGACGGGTACTGGGCAGGAATATACGACGCTGTGGGAGTGGAGGATGTCCGGACCACCGTCGAGTCGTTCGTCGACGCCGAGCGTATCCGTTCGTATTTCAACACCCACTCTTTCGCCGTGAATGCAAAGAAGGGTTTGATGCGGAGGTGGCTTGAGCTTTTCGAAAAGCTGGTCTCGGATAAGGAATTTCAGGAAAGCTACTGCCGGGACGAGCGCCACCGGGTATTTCTCTTCCAGTCGGTTCTGAGCGCGCTTCTCGCGTCCGGCATTAACGAACATAGGCTCCTCATACTCCCGCCCGATTACAACTACCCGTACAATCTGCACGGAAAGGTCCCGGAGGCCAGGAGGCCGGCAGCGCTCAACGACCTGACCTCCTTTACCTACGAAGGTCGGAGTCTGCATCCCCATGATGTAGTCGATATCGATTTAAAGGAGCCTTTGAAATCGTGGCTTCAGGAGAGAATCGATTCGATGCCCCAGGCTTGACACCTTCTACCTGACGCTTATCATCTTTTTATGGAACATGAGAGATACGAGGCATACGCACGCACGGCCCTCAGAATGAAGGCAAAGGACGCAAGGATTATCCCGGCGGAAAGCGTGTTCGTCGCCCAGTGGGTCAGGGAGAAGTGCCGGTTCGGATGCGGCGGGTACGGACAAAGACTTACATGCCCCCCTCGCTCCCCCACGCCCGAGGAGACAAAACGGATGCTTTCACATTACAAGTTCGCCTTGCTCGTGCACGGTGACGAGAACACGCCCGTCAACAGGATCGTCGCCAAGCTCGAGCGCAAGATATTTTTAGACGGTCACGAGAGAGCTTTCGCGTTCGGATGCGGGCCATGTTTACTGTGCGACGACTGCCCGACGGATCCGGAGGGGTGCAGGCATCCCGATGAAGCAAGACCCTCCATGGAGGCAGCTGGCATCGACGTCTACTCCACTGTCAGGGCGCAAGGCCTTCCTATAGAAGTCCTCAAGGACGAGAAAGCAAAACCAAACTACTACGGGCTCGTGCTGATCGAATAAGAAATGTGGAAGTGTCCGCGATGCGGCAGGGAGTACGTGAGGGTCAACCAGTGGCATTCGTGTAGAGCGATGACGGTAGACGATTATCTTGCCGGAAAACCTGAAACGCTGAAGGAGGTATACAGGCTGCTGGAGAGGAATCTGAGGAAAGTAGGTGTGCGCTTCGACGTTGCCAAAACGGCCGTAAGCCTGTGGAAGGTTCGCAACTTCGCTACCCTCTACGTCCAGAAGAGGGCAATCAAGGTTGAGTTTCTTTCACGGAAGCCGATAGAAGACACAAGAATTGTAAGCCGACACAAGGTAAAGGAGGGATTGTATTTTACGAGGATGAAGTTAACGCGTATGGAGGATATAGACGAGACGCTCCTCTGCTGGCTCAAAGGAATAGATTAAGGAGGATTAATGGCGATACCGATATACCAGATCGATTCTTTCACTGACGAACCATTCAGGGGAAACCCTGCCGGCGTTTGCATGCCCGGCAAGAAGATGGACGAGGATTGGATGTTGAAGGTGGCAAGGGAGATGAACCTTTCGGAAACCGCATTTCTCGAAAAAACCGGTGACGGCTACAATCTAAGATGGTTCACGCCGAAGGTGGAGGTCGCCCTCTGCGGCCACGCGACGCTCGCTTCCGCCCACGTACTGTGGAGCGAAGGGTTCGAGAATCCCTCAGGTGAGCTGCGCTTCAGTACCCGCAGCGGCGTCCTTGGGGCAAACAAGAAAGGTGACTGGATCGAACTCGATTTTCCCCAGAGACCTGAATCGCCGGTGAAGGCTCCTGCAGGCCTGATAAAGGCGCTGGGTATTGAACCGAAATACATCGGCAAGAACGAATACGACTACTTCGTGGAAGCGGCCTCCGAGAGAGAGGTCCGCAATACCTCACCCGATTTCAGGATGCTGCGTGAATTCAACGTTCGAGGCGTGATAGTCACTTCCAGATCGGACTCCCCGGATTACGACTTCGTCTCCCGCTTCTTTGCGCCCGGCGCCGGTATAGACGAGGACCCCGTGACCGGCTCCGCTCACTGCTGCCTTGCGCCGTACTGGTCAAAGAAGCTTGGCAAAAGCCAGATGGTCGGCTACCAGGCGTCGGAAAGGGGTGGGATCGTTAAGGTTCGTGTAGCAGAGGAGAGGGTATTCCTGCAAGGAAAAGCGGTGACTATTTTCAAGGGAGAATTGCAGGTCTGAAAGAAAGCCAACCGTTACCGGTTGGCTTCAATATTAGTCCGAAGATGAGGTCTCCAATAAAGCAATTCTATTGCTTTATTGGAGCTTATTAGTCTTCCATCAGGATATCGCGGCTGAATTCATGCAGCCGGTATATCTTCCAGTGATCCTCTGTCACTTCGATTATGTCGAACTTGACGCCCGTCTTTTCTCCAGACTTGAGCGTCACCGAACCCTTGATGATTCCGCTGCCGTCGGCAGAAATGCTGACCTTGTTGAGATTGAACGCCTTCACGGGATAGGCTTCCGCGTATTCGATGAAATCCTCGAGATAGTAATACTCCTTGGCCTCGTCGGAGAAGTAGGAGTAAGCCTTCTCGTAGTCTCCGGCCTTCCATGCCTCAAGGCATTTCTGGCACGGCTCCTTGGCTGCATTGAATGTCGCGCAGCCCGAAAATGCGAAGATCGCGAGGATTGTCAGGAAAAAAACTTTCTTCGTCATGTCGCCTCCTTGGTGAGTTTACGGCTGGAATATAAAGAAATCACAGAAGATGTCAAGACGGCAAAAAAGAGCAATTCGCTATCTCCGCGAGGTCCCAAAAAAAATCTACAGTTTCTTAAGGGTTCCCGCGTATACGCTTTGCGGATACGTGTATTAAGCCTGTGGAAGACTAAGGAAAGTTGCACCATCGAATGGCATCTGCTGGACTGGCGTCCCTGATTATTGAATTCAGCTTATCTGCTTTTCAGAGCAAAGCAAACGTTTCTGAGTGAAGGTGGAGCGCCGGGGGCGCTGGGCGCAAGCTTCACTTCCGCCATTCACATCTATTTTCTAAGGTGGAGCGCCGGG
>CBFGKC010000002.1:107099-206920 GCA_965649265.1 Caldifarciminota bacterium
GGCGCTGGGCGCAAGCTTCACTTCCGCCATCCACATCTATTTTCTAAGGTGGAGCGCCGGGGGCGCTGGGCAGAACCCTTCGGCTTCTGCCGTATCGTTATTACCAATCAACGGTGAGCGCCGGAGGCGCATGGGCAGAATAGGATTCTGCCGAGGAAGGTACTGAAGAAAGCTGCACCATCTAATGCCCCCTGACTAATAACCGGTTTTCAGAGTCCAGAAAACGTTTCTGAGGAGGGCGAGGGCTGAGGAGGGCTGAGGGGGGCTGAGGGGGGCTAGGATATGTCGAAGAGATAGAGCTTCTCCTCGGTCATCTCGCGCACGGCGAAGGAGGGCCCCTCCCTGCCGAGACCTGAGTCCTTCATTCCGCCGTAAGGCATGAGGTCCGCGCGGAAAGTCGGCAGCTCGTTAATGAGCACCCCGCCCGCATCGATGGAGTCGGCGGCGCGGAAGGCTTTCTTGATGTCGTTCGTGAAACAAGCCGCCTGCAGGCCGTAATCGGTGGCGTTCACGCGCGCGATTGCATCCTCGAGATCGTCCACGGGGTTGACGACCACCAGCGGTGCAAACGCCTCTTCCCTTATCAATTTCTGATCCTCCGAGACATTTACGAGAATCCAGGGCCCCAGGACATTGCCTTCGCGTTGACCTTCGAGGATGACCTGCGCTCCCGATTTTCTTGCCTCGGCAATCCACGAGAGGGCGCGGTCTACTTCTTTGGATTCGATCATGGGACCGAGGTCAGTGTCCTCGTTCATCGGGTCGCCTGTCTTGATTTTTGAGACCTCGGAGAGAAGAGTATCGAGGAACTCTTTATAGATTTTTTTCTCGACGTAGACCCTCTGCGTGGAGATGCACACCTGACCGGCAAGCGTGTAGCCTCCTGTCTTGATCTTCTTCGCGGCTTTTTTGACGTCGGCGTCCGAAAGAAGTATGACGGCGGAGTTGGAACCCAGTTCGAACGCGAGCTTCTTGATACCTGCGGATTTCGAGATCTCGTGGCCGACCGCCCTGGAGCCGGTGAACGTGATCATTCTCGGGATGGACGAGGCCGTGAGGGTCTTACCGACGGAGGAACCTGGTCCGATGACAACCTGCAGCGCCCCTGGAGGGATTCCTGATTCGATGAGCGTCTCGGCAAGCTTTATTCCGGAGAAGGGCGTCGCGGACGCGGGCTTGAAGATAACCGGGCACCCGGCTGCAATGGCCGGCCCGAGCTTGTGGGCGGCCAGGTTCAGGGGAAAGTTGAAAGGCGTAATCGCCGCTACCACCCCGCACGGCACGCGGCGGAAGAACCCGCGCTTCCGGGGATGCCCTGCGGCGGAGAAGGGAACCTCCCGGCCTGCGAGCGTCAAGGCCTCGGCTGCGGAGAGTCTGAGGGTACTTACGCATCGCGAGACCTCAGTCCTCGCTTCCCTTACGGTCTTGCCGACTTCAAGGACGAGGGTGCGCGCGAAATCCTCGGACTGGCCCGAGATCGTCTCTGCCGCCCTCGTGAGGATTCCGGCCCTTTGCTCCTGGCTCATCTCCCGCATCGAGGGGAAGGAGTCGCGGGCCTGCTCGAGTTTACGCGCGGCGGAGGATTCAGTATCCTCCTCTATTTCACCGACGAGGGACGAGTCGTAGGGATTCGTAACCTTCAACTTTCGAGTCAAGATTCCTCCTTGAGTATCGCTTCGATTATAGCTTCCTCACCACCTCGTGTCAATTGCCGTTGCATGGGACGGATGGAAAAAGTATAATAGTTTCCGAATCAACAACGAAAGGATTGAAATGGTAACCATTGGACTGCTTCTCGTCTCCAACATTTTTATGACTCTAGCGTGGTACGGACACCTGAAGTTCAAAAGCGCGCCGCTGTGGATAGCCATACTCGCGAGCTGGGGCATAGCGTTCGTCGAGTACTGCTTCCAGGTTCCCGCCAACCGCATCGGCCACGGCCAGTTCACGGCCGCGCAGTTAAAGACTATCCAGGAGGTCATCACGCTCGTGGTGTTCTCGGTGTTCTCCGTGGTCTACCTCAAGGAGGAACTGAAATGGAACTACTTAGTCGGGTTTCTGATGATCGCGGGCGCGGTATTCTTCGTGTTCAAGAAGTGGTAACTCTTTTGCAGGGAGACGGGTTGCCGCCGATTGACAACCGCCTCCCGGTGTCCTAGAATTCTTGCGATGGAGCACTCGATGCAGGAACTTAAAACCAGCGACCCGCAATTCTTCGAAAAGGCTATTCCCTATTACAAGGACAAGGAGCCTTTCGTTATAGTGGACGATGCTGGGTGGGGACTGACTAAACTGGACGTTGCATCTGCCATAGCCCTTATCGCGGCCGCGCGCGCGAAGGGGGGGACCCCCATAAAAAGGATAGTGACCGTTCTCGGAAGTATGGGTGTTGCCGGCATGGGACTCGTGTTGATCCTGATAGCGGTGTTTGACCCTGAGCCGACGAGCAAGCTTGCCGTTCTCCTTGTGGGCGGGACCATACTCGTGGTGGGAGGGGGGCTGACCATCCTCTGGGCGCTTGGCGCGCCCTGGAAGGTGAAGATTTCCAAGGACTCCTTCGAGATCCACCCCGGCGAAAAGAACTGATCCCCATGTAGTCTTCCTTTGATGCGTGGAGAGAACCAAACACGCATATCTCTTTGAATTAGTGATTCTCAAGTATAAACACTCCGTTGCAGTCACCAGGACAAATTCCGATACTGGCAGAACGGGGTCCCCAAAAGAACGGCCTCCGTTCTTTTAAGGGTAAAAAAGAATGCCCTGTATTCGTTTGGGGCTTAAATGGGGTCCCCGGAAGAATGGCTTACATTCTTCTGGGGTTAAAGGGCGGGGTCCCAAAAAGAACGGCCTTCGTTCTTTTGGGGAAATTTTTAAGGGGCCTGCGCTTGCGCGCGGGCCCCTAGGGAGGAGGTTAAAATGAGACTTGGTGTCTCTAGGAATCTCTTATTTCTTCCCGTGCTTCTCTATTTCAGTCTTGAGCCACGCTGCCGCCGAATCGCCGTGCATGAGCGCCTCGATTTGCGAAGGGTCAGCCGGTTTCATCGTGTAAATCCAGCCCTTGCCGTAGGGATCGGTGTTGATGAGCGTGGGGTCGTCCTCAAGCTCGGAGTTGACCTCGGCGACCGAACCGGATATCGGTGCGTAGATCTTACCCATCCACTTGCCGGTCTCGAACGAGCCGATGACCTGATCGGCCTCTGCGTCGGAGTCGGTCTCGGGAAGCTCGATGAACGAGAGCTCACCCGCGAGCTTCTGGCTGAAATCGTTAATGCCGACACGCACGATATCGCCTTCCTTCTTTACCCACATGTGTTCCTTGTGGTAGTAAAGCTCGTCAGGAAGGTTGTAGCCTTCGACATTTGCCATCTTTCCTCCTTAGGTGATGATTCGTTTGAATTCCGCGACAAGCTCGGCGAGCTTGTCGTAATCAATTGTTTTTTCCTGCGCCGCATCGAGCCCGCGGGCCTCAAGGTCTTCTTTGAGATAATATACTCGGACGCCCGACTTCTCGAGGTCGGAAATCTTTGCCGCGAGCGGCTGGGGACCTCGAACGGCGAGCACCCCGTCCTGAATGAAGCAAAGGCCGTCACCGGACGCTGCAAGCTTTAATACGAGTTCCCACGAACCGCGCTCGAAGGGCGAACGTGTAACGAGATAGAGTGTACCCATAAAACCGCCTAAGTAAAGCTTATGACGTGATCGACCGAGGCGATAAGGGACGCGAGCGCCCGGTCGTCAAGGGTTTCAGCCGCGATGCAGTTTTCTGGAGTGATGGAGCGAGCGTCCAGGGAGGGGGTGTGCAGGTAGAGCTTTGCGCCGAAATCGGCGAGTTGGGAATACGCTTCTGACAACTTGTGCATACCGAGAGCCTCGGGGTTCTGATTTTTCAGGGCGACGAGCACGCCGTCATCTGCAAGCACGGCATGGGTCTCTACACCCATTCCGGCGAGCCCGATGATTGCGCGAAATCCCTCGCCTGCAGTGGCCATGCCGTAGGGCGAGGTGCGGATAAGAACTATCACTTTCTTGGCCATGCTAGAACCCGAAAGCGAGGAAGCGGTCGCACTCCCCGATGTAGTTTACTAAAACGGCCATGCCGCCGAGCTTTGCGCCCTCGACTATATCGTCCTTCTTGAGGCCACGGAAAGAAGCGCATGTTCCGCATCCCTTCACGTCCGCGCCGAGCGTTGCAAGCTCGGTCATCATCTCGGCAAGGTTGCGTTCTTGCGGCGATTTTATGTTCTTGTTGAGTGCTATGAGCCCGTCCTCATAGAGGAACAGCTTGACGCCGTTGCCCTTTGAGAGGAGCTTTTTGGCGAGGTGGTACACCGTGTCTATGTTCTGTGATGTATAGGGACCGGTGCGCAGGAGAAATCCTACAGTCATAGGGTTCTAGCCGATGAAGAGGCTTACCGACGCCTCGGCTGCCATCTTGAGGAACTGGGCCGCGCCGACCACCTTGATGCCGTCAAGAAGGTCCTCTTTCTTGAAACCGAAGAGCTGGAGCGTGGTGTTGCAGGCGTAGAGATTGACGCCCGAATCCTGGGCCATCTTGAGGAGCTCAGGCCAGGTGGCGATGCCTAATTTCTTCATTTTGGAGTTCATCATGCCGGTGCCGACGCTCATGGCGCCGCGGAGTTTGGGTGAAAAACCCTTCTTGAGGGCGTTGAGTCCCCAGAAGGTAAAAAACATGTGCGCCTCCATGCCCGATGCCGCAGCCGTCGTTGCCAGCATCATGGCCGCCATCGTTTTTTCGAGTACCTGCTCGCTAACCACCATTGCCAGGGAATTCTTCTTTTCAAGCATTTTTGCTCCTTTGGAGGATTAAAAGTCCTCCTTTTTTAACGAAGCCACGCCGCCCGGTTTCTCTGTAACCCTTTGTTTCGGGTGTAACGGGCGTTACGGGACCCGGGGGTGTGTTACGGGTTACGCCTTGCGGCGGATGTAAAACTTGAGGGTCGAACCCTCTTCTTCCATGCCCAGAAACTCGTTTCCCGTCTGCTCGCACCAGGCCGGAACGTCCTCGCGGGCACCCTCGTCGTCGGCGAGCAACTCGAGAACCTGTCCTACCTGGACTTCCTTTATCTTCTGGGCCGTCTTAAGGATAGGCATGGGACAAAGAAGCCCACGCGCGTCAAATGATAAGTCTTTTTCCATCATCTTCTCCTTAAATATCACTTAAACCGGTTCTTTGAGAGGGAGGTACTCGTCGAGCGCCTCGACGAGATAACCTATGTACTCGAAGACCGGTCCACCACCCATCGCCAGAGCCACGTTCGCGGCATCAAGAATCTCTTCTCGCGTACATCCGACGCTTACGCATATCTGTGTGTGGAGCCTTATGCACGGCCTGCAGTGCTGGACGAGAACGATTGCAAGCTGCATGAGTTCCTTGTACTTTGTGGGAATGGCGCTTTCTTCCTTGGTTTTGCGCCAGAACTGCATGAAGGCGCCGGCGGCCTCTCCCCCCTCCCTGCGAAAACGCGCCTGCGCTTTTGATATTGCCTTCTGTTCGGATTCGTTATTAGAGTTCATTTACAACTCTCGTGAATTAGTGGAATATCGACTAAAACAGATACTTTTTTCCCCTTTGCAGGAACCCCGAAAAGAAAACGGGGTCTCCGAGGGGATACTTTGTATTCCCTTGGGGTATAAGAGGTTACGATTGCTGCTCCTCTTCCGCTTTGGCGCGTAGGATTGAACGCAGGTTATCGAGAGCGGATAAAAGCTCTTCATCAAAAATATCGGACGCAATCTTGGAGGCGTCGTACAGCTTGCCGTCCACCTGAAAGCTCATCATCTCCGGTATCATCTGTGCGCCCCTTATCCCGTTGCTTACCAGGAATATGGCATGTCCGAGAGGGATCTCCTCGTCGAACTCAGCCTGCGGCAGGTTTTTCACTTGTAACTCCGATCCTTGCAAGGATCTCTTTTGGTTTAATGCGGTTTATGGAAAACCCCAGCTCGTCGGGCGTGTAGCCGAGCGCGAGTCCCAAAAGCTGAGGGTAGTAGATAGCGGGCAGGTTGAACTCCTGCTCCATCTCTTTTTCGATTTTTTTCTGGTTCTGCTCATACATCACGTTGCAGAAAGGGCATATGAGTGCCATCGCCTCGGAACCGGTAGATTTGATGCTTGCGAGCTTGCGGCCAGCCATCGCGTATGCTATATCGACGCGAATTCCGAGTATTCCTCCTCCGCAGCAAAGCTCGCGCTCGGAGTAAGGAATACTTTTTGCACCCGTCGCGTTAATTAAATCATCGTAGACGTGCGGGTTCTCGGGGTCATCGAAATTCTCGAAAGCCTCCGAAGGCTTGAAGAAATGGCATCCGGGATGGGCGGCAATGGCAGTGGACTCGAGGTCGACCTTTATTTCACTCTTGATGCGGTCAATACCCACATCCTCGTAAAGCACGCGAGCAAAATGACGTACGTTGACGGTTCCCTTGTATTCCAACCCCTCGGCCTTGAGAATTTTGTTGACTTCCGCGAGCTTTTCAGGCGAGTGCTTGAGCTGGTGATTGGCCTCGACTTGTGTGCCCGTGCAGGCGGTACAGAGGGTGGTCATATCAAGACCTTCTTTCTCCGCGAGCGCGAGATTGCGTGCGGCCATAACGAGTGCGGACTGCTGGCTGACGGACTTTATGGGAAATCCGCAGCAGGTAAAAGAGGGAATATCGACCAGCTCGATGCCGAAGTGTTTGGCAACGACTCGCGCGGAAATCTCGTAGTTCTGGGCACGTACAGGTACGGTACAGCCGAGATAGAGCGCCAGTTTTTTAGCCATTTGCACCCTCCTTCTCCTTTTTCCCATCGCTCGAGTATTCGTGGAGCCCAGTTGCCTGAAAGATTGCCTTGATTGGCTCGGGCGATTCTGTAAGTTCCGGAAGTCCAGCCTTTACACGTTTTTTGTTGGTGAAATCGTCGGCCTCGTAAAGCCTTCCGTGTCCCTGAATCAGGTCTATCTGGGCGGTGAACGCGGGATGAATGTAGCCGTTCTTTACGGCGAGATTTTTTAAAGCGTTCATCATCTCCGTGATGCGGACGTCCTGCGGGCAGCGCTCGTGGCAGGAATAGCAGGTTGAGCAAAGCCATACAAACTCGGACTTGAGCACCTGCTCTTTCATGCCCAGGAGCGCCATGTGTATTATTCTGCGCGGGTTAAAGCTGTCGTCAGTTGCGCGAACAGGGCACGAGGCCGTGCAGGTTCCGCACGCAAAACAGCGGGTAATGAACTCGCCCGAGGGCTCGGCTAAAATCTCGTACTTGAAATTCGGATCAAGCTCTTCAAAACGCACGACCTTAGGTTCTTCGGACTTTGTGACCTCGTCAATCGCTTGCTCGGTTTGATTGGATTGTTCCGAATTGTCTTTTACTTCTTCTTCCAAAATTCCTCCAGCACGGCAATACGCTTGCGACAATTGCCGCAATTACACCGCATACGCAACCAGGATCTAACCGACAAAGACCTTTTTCTCATCAAAACTCCTGTGGCAGTCCCTCGAGCTCGGCGAGCGCGAATACTGGACCGTCCTTGCAAACGTAGTAGGGACCAATATTACAGCGGCCGCACTTGCCTATACCGCATTTCATCCGCCGCTCGAGCGAGGTGTAAATCCGGTCATTGCCGAAGCCGAGTTTCGTGACCACAGGCAGGGTGTAACGGATCATGGCTGGCGGCCCGCACATAATAAGCAGCGCGTTATCGGGACTTGGAGCAATCTTTTCCGTAACGGTCGGTACAAATCCAACGAGGCCTTCCCAGCCGTTCGCTTCGGTATCGACAGTAAGATAAATTGAAAAATCGTCGCGTTTTCCACATTCCTCGAGTTCGGATTTGTATAAAAGCATACCGGGCGTGCGCGCGCCGTAGATTACGGTAACATCCTTGAAATCGGACCGGTGCCCGTCTATAAGGTACCTTATTACTGATCTTAGGGTCGTAAACGCGAAGCCGCCGGAAACGATTACAAGATTGGAACCCTTGAAATTTTCTAAAGGATACCAGTTTCCGAGTGGCCCCCGCATGCCTATCGGGTCGCCCACTTCGAGCTGATGCATCGTATTAGTTACCAACCCTGCGCGATTTACAGTGAAGCGCACATAGTCTTGCTCGGTCGGCGAGGAGGCGATGCCGAAGGGCGATTCGCCTTTGCCGAGTACCGACACCTCGCAAAACTGGCCGGGCAGGAAGCTGAAAGCCTCCTTATCCTCCTTATTGACGAACTCAAGGTCAAACGTCTTGAGCATTCCGTCTTCGGACTCTACGCGTATGTCGCGTATTTTCATAGGCATAGGAAGATAGGGGTTTTCTCCCTTATAGTATAACTTCTCGCCCAGGGCACTAGATTTCTCCATTAGCCGATATTATAGGAAGATATACGTCAATGTCAATCTGTAAACCCCAGAAGAATACTCAGCATTTTTTCGGAAATCCCGTGAAGTCCGGTTTAACCCGACGCGTCAAAAATGTGGATAACTAAGTGGGACAAAAGTGGGACAAAAAATTGGCAAAAAACAGGGGTAAATCGCATGTAAATTGCACATGTTAGTCAGTTAGAGGTCGAAAACCTGAACGGACGATTTTTGGGCAAAAAGGGGGGATTTTAACCCGATTTCGAGGATTCGGGCGATTGCCCCCTTCGTTCGCCCTTGAGATTCTCACGGACGCTGCGCGTCCTCAGAATGACAGCCTTAAAACAAACATGTCACCCTGAGGACTGACAACCGCAGGTTGGAAGGACGTGAGGGTCTCATTAGTTTGAGAGTTTTCCTTTTTTCCCGGGGATTGCTCCGTAAGCGTCGCCCTTCGGACTTTCGCTCGCTTTAGCGGCCTCAGAATGACGTTGTAAGTGTTAGGGGAGAGATTATACGTCAAGCGTCTTCTGCTTGTCCTTGTCTTTGTTGATCTTTTCCGCCTTCTTGAAGCTCATCCATCATCTCCCCCTCGACGGGGGAGAACAAAAGTGGGGGCGAGGTTTATCTTACCCCTCACCCTACCCTCTCCCGAAGGGCGAGGTAGCCTCCAGAGGAGGCATGGGCCCAACGCTCGCGTTCGGCAAACAATCTTCGATATCACCTTCTCCCTTTGGGACGAAGAGCCCTCGGGGTTGAAGGGATGGGGATGAGGGAGATGTGGATTCCTATACGTCAAGATTCGTCTGCTTTTTTTTGTCAGAGACGATCTTTTCCGCCTTCTTGAATGTGATATCGTCCGGCGCAACCTGGGGCAGTTCCAGCCGCTCGGTATGGTTGAGGAGCCCTTCGACCGTTAAGACCTGGACTTTAGGGTAATCCTTGTTCATTATCTGGGAGTGGAAAAAACTTGCTGACGCTGCTTCCGACTTAATCTCCGAGCGGTCGGTCGGCGGGTAGAGGAGATTCGTAGGGGGCGACCTTTAGGTCGGCCCGCCCCCCTCACGGGCAGGCCGACGTTGCATCTCCGATGTCGCTTTCGCGTCAGAACGATTCGAATATGAGTCTGTAAGGGATTCCCTGGGACCGGAGAAGGGATATTCTTCGATGGTCCTAGATAGATTTCTGCGTACGGGGTTCGCCCAGATGTATCGTGCTACTTTTTCGATGTCTTCATCCTTCCTTAAGACATGGTCATAATAACCCCTCTGCCAAAGAGACCTTCTGTATACCTTTCTGAATCGATATGATGAGATTTGCTTGAAGGACTTCATAGTTTTGACTAAATCACTCTTTTCCTCGCCTGCAAGGAGAAGATGAAGATGATCGGACATGAAGCAGTAAGCCAAAATGCGGAATTGCTCTCTTGAGCAAACCGGGAATAAGGATTCTAAGACCATTTTAACCACTCGCCCATTTCTGAAAATCGGAGAGTCGTTATACGTACAGATAGTTATGGAATAAGCGTATTGACCTTTGTAGTAGAAGCAGCGAAGTCGAGAAGTTGGTTTTCGTTTAGGGAGTTCCTGTTCCATTCAAACATTTTCAGGCCGACCTGTCGCGCAGAGCGCAACCGAAGTTTGCGAATGTCGGCCATGCATTTTCTTCGGGCCGACCTGAAGGTCGGCCCCTACGGGTTCTCCCACTTTAGAGCGTATTGTTTTACTTCGCCCGTCTCAGTGAGTTGGATATAGATGTTATGCAGATCAACATATACTGTGTCTATGGCTGTTCTGCACGTTAGGCGCAAGGAAGTATCTGGTTTTAGGTAAAATGGTGACTTTAAAAGCGTATCACCTGAAGGGTCTACCCACCCTTGATCCCATTGAGTTTTTTTCCCACTGTACAACATCAAAAAGACATCGCTTATTCCGACAGGTTTCTTGCCTTTATTCGTTATCGTGATAAGAGGGATTTTTTCAGATGAAATTAACTCGAATGTACCAACTAGTGACTTTATTCCTAGTGCTTTTCCTTCTTCAGTTATTACGACCGAGGAAGTCTGAGGTGTGGATTTTTTTTCTTCTAATCGAACTATTAGTTTTACTTCCTCGTTTTTCTTTTCAGCATTGCATGTGTGAATATCTGCTACTAACCAAGCTATAATTGCACTAAGCAGGATGGGGATTATATAAGTCTTTACGTATATCCAGAAACTTTTGCTATGTTCCTTCCGAGATTTAGGCATTATTATGGGTCGATCAGGCCGACCTGAAGGTCGGCCCCTACGGAGTTGAACGGCGGGTCGAGGTAGATGAGGTCAACGGATTCATCCGGAATCTTGTTTCACAAAACGTCAAGGTTGTCGCCGAAATAAAGCTGGTTGCGCCAGTCACCCATAGGTGATAATATCGAGTGATGTTAGGATGTCAACCCGTACCCGTAACACACCCGTAACTTCTTCCTTAACACACCCATCCCTCCTTTTGGGGAGGGCAAAAGACTCGAATCAGGGTAAACGCGGCTCAGGCTTGACATTTTCATATTCCGGTTCATACTTTAGTATCAAGAAAGGAGGTACCTTGAGGTTTTTGGTTCTATCCGCTCTCACCCTCGCGGCATTCTTCACCGCACAGGCGGGAGAGCTTAACATTGTGGAGATAAAACGGCCGCTGGACGTTGAAGAGGCAGGCCAGTACTTCAGCCCTAAATGTATCATTGAGAATGCCGGACAGAGCACCGAGATCGCGCTCGTCACGTGCCGGATCATTGACCGCCGGGACATGAGCCAGGTTTATTACGACGCGATGTCTTCGTACCCTCTCGATCCGGGTGCGACGACTATTGAGTTCGATGAGTTCGTGCCCGAAGGCGGGGGGAAGTACAACGCGAAGTTCACGGTCCAGTCCCAGTTTTCGGCCGACAGCAGGGAGAAGAACTTCTCCGCATCGGGCTACGATATTACGCCCGTGGAACTGATATCACCTTCTGAATGGCCCATAAGCGTTTTCGATCCTGCGGCGCGATTCGAAGAAAGGGCTGGTGAGAAGATGGACTTCGCCTGGCTAAACTGCAAAATAGAGCTCATGAATGCTCTGGGTTCTCCTCTAAGCACCATATATGAAGACTCCATTAACCATACCTTTGAGCCCTATGAGGTATACACGGCGGTATTCCCTGAGGCCCAAATTCCATACCTATCGATAAAAATCACCTTCTGGGCACAAACCCAATCTCGCATGAACATCAGTAATCCTCCGCTCGTAGTCTACTTCTCCGGGGTCGCGGAAGAGAGCGGCCCCGAATCGAATGCGGAACCGAGTCTGGTCACATCTCTAGACGGAAACAAGGCAAGCATCCGCTTCACGCTGGCAAAGGAAGGGGAGGTCTCGCTGGATATCTACGACGTCAGCGGCAAGCGAGTGGCCGATGTTGTGGACGCGAGGCTCGGCGCAGGCGAGCATGAGGCGGCGTGGAATATCGAGGACGTTTCGAGAGGAGTCTACTTCGTAAGGCTTGCGACAGGGGAAACCGTTAAGGTCTCGAAGCTCGTTATCGGGTACTAAGAGAAAATTACCGACTCAAGGAAAGGGCTGCAGCGGCAGCCCTTCAATCTTTTTCAGCCCGGACGATTCACGGGCGCAGCTTCACCCGACGTCTAATCTGGTCTTGATCCAGGGCAGAAGTCCCGAGCCCAGGTTCAACCGTTCGGTGGAGATCTCCTCGACGTTCTTTAAGAGTTCGAGCGCGTTGCCGCGAATGGCCCAGGTTCCGGGCTCGGTCGTGGCGACAATCTTGCCGTTCTCGATAACGTAGCTCACGTACGCGGTGTTGGCGAACGCACCCGTCACCCTGTCGGCGGTGTGGAGACCGAGGAGGTACTTGAGCAGAATTCCCTTCTTTACCGAGCGGATCATTTCAGGAAGTTTTGACGACCCCGGCTCCATGACGAGCGAGCGCAGCGACGGGCGCACGGGAGCTTCGTTTGATTCCTCGGAAAGAACAGGCCTGCGCATTCCGGAGCCGGTGGACGAGGCGTTGTCGAGCACGGCGGTCTCGGCGTCGTAGAGGAAGTTCGTGAAGACGCCCTTTTCGAACAGCGGTATGCGGCGTGAGGGGGTCCCCTCGTCGTCGGTGGGGGATGAGGAACCAAGCTCAGGGTGTGTGGCGTCGTCCGCGATGGTGACCGCAGGGGAGGCGAGCGTCTGACCCGCGCGGTACTTCGAGAGCGCCTGGAGCTTGCTTGTGGCGTAGATTTGCTCGGCGACAAGCGTGCCGAACAGCCCCTGCAGGCACATGGGGTGAAGGATCACGTCTACCGTCTGTCCCTTGACTCCGATGTCGGAAGGCTTCATTGATTTTCGAGGAAGCGATTTAGCCAGACGCGCTCCGAGGGACTCCACGTCTGCGACTTTGGGGAGTTTGATGGACGTTATGAAATCGAAATCCCTGGAGTCCAGGTCGACGTTCACGTTGAATGCGGTCTGGTGGTTGTACGCAGGCTCGCTCGAGCGGGTGGTAAATATCCAGCTTGAGCCCGAGTACACCGAGCCGCTGGCGTTAAGGCGCTCGAACCTTCCCTTGCCCTCGTCCCATGTACGCTTTACCATGTTTGAAAGGAGCCGCTCGAGCGCCCTGGGATTACCGACCAGAGTAAGAAGCTCCGTATCTGCAGTGTTGCGCGTGAGGCCCGCGGGAATCACCACGAATCCCTTGAGAGCGGTGGGCACCAGATTGGAAAGCGCGGACTCGATCACTCTTTCAATGGTTTGCGGGTCGAAGACGGTCGTCGAGGCGTAGGTCAGCTTGCCTTTCTTGATGAGCCTCAGGCCGAGCGAGGCGACCCCGACTTCGGAAGAAAGCGTCAGGTCGCGCTGCTCAATTTTGAATGATGTGGTGTCACTCACGTTAAGAATGATTTCGAAATCGTCTACCTTGAACTTCGATGCGGCGGTCCGGATGTTTTTTATGATTTTATCGAACATCACGCACCTCCTTGAACCGCAAGCTGAATATATTCATTGATCTTTACACGAGTCCAGAGGGGGCCTCCGTCGCCTACAGGGCGGTGCTGGCCGTACTTGCCGCAGAAGCCAACGTCGTCGATTCGAATTTCGCCCGCGCAGGCGTCGATGTAACGAAGCGCGAACATGCTCTTTCCGGAGAAGTTCGCGGGGTTGACCGTTTTCGTGATCTTTCCTTTCTCGACGAGGTAACCCACCTGGATGGAGGAGGACATGCCGTCTTTCGAGACCGCGCCGCCGAGCGTGCCCTCGAGAATGATGCCGTAAGAGATGTCCTTGAGGAGTTCCTTGAGGTTCTTGCGAACGATTTCAGGATCCGCGGGAACCATGTACGTGTTGGACATGCGGCATATCTGCGCGTCGCCTAGCTGGGAAAACGCGCCGCCGTTAGGCTTCTTTTTGAAGTACGCCGCTGTCTCGCGGTTGTGGATGAAATCCTTGACCTTTCCCTTGATTGCAAGCATCTTGGGAAGCATTTCCACTCCTTCATCGTCTATCAGCTCGGTGCCGTAGCCCCTGTGCATATCGGGCTTGCCGGTTTTAGGGTTGACGAGCGGGCCGTCGATGATGTGCACGGTGGGAGCCGCGACCACCCCCCGGGGGTTGCCCTTGGCGTCCGCGACGCCCGACGTGCCGGCCTTGATGCCGTCTGCCTCGAAGTTGTGGCCGAGCGCCTCGTGAATGAACACCCCGAGCGTATTGAAGTCGAGGATAAAATGATCCATCCTCGCGACATCCTCGGCTGAAAGCGTTACCGCATTGAGCAGATCCACGGCTTTTTGCATCCAGCTTTTTATTTCTGCCGATGCCCGGGCGTTGAGCTTGCAGCCGGTCTTGGTAATATCCAGGAGCGTCTCAAGTCCCTTGATGTCGGCTATCCTGACCCTTGTCTGGGTTGATTTGCCCTGCTTGTCGCGGAGCTTGGTATGAACCTGCAGGAACGTGCGCGGCATGCGCTGGTGCTTGCGTACACCTCTTGAATCGGCTATCAGCTTCTCCTCGTTCTGGGCGTAAAACCAGACCTCGGGGTTTATCCTGACGCCCGCGGGCGAGTGTTTTTTCTCAAAGGATGAGGCTATTGCGCGGACGCCCGAGAAAACGGCGCCGACGACCTTTTTGGGATCGGATTTTGCGAGGTCGAATTTCGGTTTTATGGCGTAATCCTTGCGACCCGGATTAGGTATGGCGGCCAGCCTGGCCGGCACCCTGGGCTTGCGTGCAGTTCGCCACAGTCCCCTGGCGCGCTCGACGGCTGCAAGAAGAACGTCCTCTTCCAGTCCTCCGACCTTGAGAGAAACTTTCTTTCCGTCCTTGAGAAAGCGCATCTGCACGCGGGCTTTAACGCTCAAGGGGGTGATGAACGTCTGCGAGCCTATGATCTTAGCCTCGGTTTTCTCAACCCGTTCGTAAAGGATATCGGAATAATCGAAGAATTTTTTCGCCTGAGCGAAAGTTTTCTTGATCGCTTGCTCAACGGTTTTATGTTCCATGGAAAATGATAGGCTCCGTGATTGAATTGTCAACAAAAAACAGAAACATGCAAGGGCGACATGCAAGTCGCCAAACTTTACACGTTCGACGCCGGGTCAGAAAGAGTACTTTAAGGCAATACCAAGGCCGGGCGAGATGAACCTTGTCGGCGTTGGCTCCGTGGTATAGTACAGATCGTAGTAATAGTAGATAGCCGGCATGGTGTAATACCCGAACTGAACCTCGGGGGCAACGGATATACCGGTACCTTCAGCGAATTCAAGAAGGAGGAAATCGACGCCGAAAAGGGCGGCTGCAGAGACCCCCTGCTGTATAATGGTACTGTCGATGTAGGTTGTATCATTCCAGATCCCGTAGGTGTCCTTTAGCTGCCATCCGCCTGCGGCCGCACCCACGTAAAAACGAATCCTCCTGTCCATGTTGAAGTACTTGAGGAGCTTGAGTTCCGCGCCAAAATGATATGAGGAGTCGGACGTATTCATTGTTGCGCTGGCAACGATCTCTGCACCCAGACCGCTCTGTGTCAAAAGCCGGTAGGAGAACCCTTGTTCGACGAAGTCGGCGGAGAGTCCTATAGCCTGCGACGCGGCCAGGGATGAGAAAAGGCCGGCAAGGCCGACGAGCAATGCGATCTTCAACCTGCGCATCTCTTCTCCTACCAGCCGAAAACCAGGCCCAAGCCGAAATCGGGAAGTATTACGCTCTGGCCGTCACGGGTATATTCTTGTATTCTCTGAACAGGATCTCCGTCGCCCGTGTCCTCGTACCACATATCGTAAGAATAGTCGTAGAAATCGAAGTACTCGAGACCCATATCGAAATCGAAACGCAATCCGTCAAGAGGCTTGAGCCATTCGATCTCGCCGCTCAGGAGCCTGAACGGGGCCACCGAAAGACCCACAAACCCCCTGCCGCCGAAATTAAGATCGAAATCACGGGAAACGTACGGATATACGGGGTCATAGCTCGAATCCGACCTCGCATTCCGGTAGTACCCCCCGCCTATTCCGACGTAGGGGGATATCCAGCGGTCGGCTGCAAACATGAGGCCTGTTCTCAGCCCGACGTTGAAGAATCCGTTATCGCCGAAGCTGCTGAAATAGTATGATCCGAATGCGTTCGGGGCAATAAAGAGTTCGGTGTTCTCCATTACCGGAAACGACAGGCGCAACTCGATGCCGCTAGTGAGCTGATCTAATCTTCCGCCGACGGCAAAACCCGCGGCTCCCGCAAAAGCGGGTATCATTGCGATACAAGTTATTAGTGTCAAAGCTATCTTTTTCTGCACTCCGCCTCCTAGGTGGTATTTTATGTGTTAAGGATAGAGAAGTTACATAGTTTGTCAATAGCCGCGGCCGCTAGAGGGGGATATATTGATAGTTTTATAGCGGCTGTTACCGTTGTCACTAACTAATCTCGACTGAAACTGAATTGAGGAACAGCAAGAGGATAGGACTTATCACCTGGAGTGAAGACGAACTGCATTGGTAGCCGGGGGTATAAGGAGTAGGGGTGTTACTGGGTGGTGGGGGTGTGTTACGGGTGTGTTACGTCCATTAGAAAGGCCGAAGGACTATTAGGATATGAAGGTGCCCTATGGGTATTTCCTTGTAAAACAAGCTGCTTATGGAAACGCCCTATGAGATATAGCCATATCTCAAGGGTCAGACCCTACCCCGAATGGGGACGGGTGTGTTGCGGGTGTTACGGGTGTTACGGGTTGCACGATTTTAACGGCACTCAGAGAAACGGATAAATCTCAATGTGCGGGTCCAGTTCCAGCAGGGCGGGAGGGAGGTGGAGGGGTGTGTTACGGGGTGTTACGGGGGTCCCCGAAAGAACTCCCTGAGTTCTTTTGGGGTATTTAAGATAGGGTTCCCACAGAAATGTCATACATTTCTGCGGGATTGCTTAGAATCTGAATCCGGAGTGCAGCCCGAACTCGGGATAGAAGCCGAGGTCGTTGGAATTTTTCTGAAAAAGAAAGTTCCAGTCGAACCCCATGCCTGCGAGCCAGGAGAAGCCCTTGACCTTGACGATGGCGACGTCGAGACCGAGGTTGAGACGGATGCCCATGCGATGTTCGGTAAAGTAGCGGAAAGCGAAGGCCTTGTCGTTGTAGAGCCTTTCGATATCTTCAAGGCTCAACTTGCTCAAGTAATCCTCGAGCATGTTCTGGGTGAGTACGGGGATGAACCAGTTGTCGGTCATCTGGAGACCCAGGGGAAAGAGCACCCTGTCCTCGGCAGCGGAAAGGGTTTTCTGGATTCCCCAGGCAAACTGAGTGTGGATGTATGGGATCTCCTGGGTCCCTGCCATGCTGTCGGGGAGCCCGGGGATGTAGAGATAATGAAGGCTGTCCACAAAACCCGAGGCAAGGTAGTTCTTGTAATGCAGGGCAAGGTCGAGTGCGATTCCGATCGAGCGCTCGTCCTCGAGCGAGATGCCCATCTTGAAGAAACCGGGAGGGGGGATTGCGGGACGATTTGCTACGACGTGTACATGGGTGTTAGGATTGACATAAACCTCGGTATCGGCAGGAAAACCGTAAAGCCCGGCGCTCCAGCCGGCGTCGAGCCCGAAGTGCCAGGGCGAGGTAACGAGCGTTAAGGACAGCAGCAGAACATTCATCTTTCTCTCCCTTGATTATTCGAAAAGACTATACACCTCAGGTTCAGGTTGTCAAGAGAGGAGGACTGAGGAGGTGATCGAGTACACGAACATAGTGGAACATTTAGGTTGATGGGAATTAAGTATAATGGGGGAGGAGGGGCTGAGGAGGGCTGAGGGGGGCTGAGGAGGGTCAGTGCAGCAGCGCTTTTACGCCGATGATCCCCGCCGCGAGAGCGGCGGTGAGAGCCGCCGACCAGAGCAAAATACCTGCCGCCATCCAAACGAAGAGCCTCAAAGGTTTTGCGCCCAGCGCAATCCCTATGGCCGTGCCCAGCGGGAAACCGAGAAGGAGGGGGGAGAGAAGACCCAGACCCGGTGGTCCGTACCGCTCCAAAATTCTGCGGACTCTTGCCGCGCGCCTGCCCTCGGGCCTGGTTGCGCGGCGCGCCATAATCCTGCGCCTGACCCTGTCTCCTAAAAAAACTATAATGAGCACGGGCGTGGTTGCGCCTGCCGCGGATAGAGCACCGACGAGAATGGGGTGGAGTTTGAGTACGAATCCCATGAGAACCGCAACCCAGAGATCAAGCGCCCCGAGCCCGAAAACGGTGAGAAGTTTAAGAAACATGTGGATTCAAAGATACTGAGAGAGGGAAGGAAGTCAACTCTGGGAAAAAGGCGAGGAGAATTTTACTTCCGTATCTATCTTCCGAAACACCGTTTCATTCTGCGGTACAATCTTTTGGCGACGTAAACCGGTGACACTTTTCCGCGGGTTTTAAAGATACGTTGAGAGAATGACGGTTCGAAATCACCGATTACCCCGAAACATGCAAACCAGCCGTCGATGCGTATTATCTTTTTCAAATCGATGAACCTGTAATAGCGATTGCTTACTTCCTGCTCTGAAAGGAACTTCCTTACGTGAGAGGGATCATCGAACATCGGAACACTGAACGCAATAGATGCACCTTTTTTAAGTTTTCTTATCACACCGATATCGTCTTTTATGTGCTCCAGCACTTCCAGTGCCACGATCACGTTGTAATCCTTTTCGAAGGACCCCGGGGCGGTAGCATCGCCGATTTCAAAGGACTGGTTTACGTTCTTCCTGGCGATCTCGATCGCCTCCCTGCTGAAATCGAACCCTGTATACTCCCTGTAACCCTCTTCGAAAAGGTAGTGGGCAAACTGACCGCTCCCGCAGCCTATTTCGAGAATCTGCGGATTTGGAACTTTCTTTATGAATTGAAGAATCTGTGTCCAGAGGACGTAGTAAGGCGATTCTTTGAAATGGAGATTATATATATCCGAACTGGCGAACATCTTATCATAATAATCCGAACCTTGAACCTTTCCCATAGAATTACATTAACCACCTTTTGAAAGAAGTCAACACCTTTTATGGCTTAATGCCCTAATTTACTGCAAGTTGCGAAAGGAGACCTGCCTGGATCGTTTTTTTGCAGGGGTCTTTCTACCTTAAGTCGGTAAAGTTGATACTACTCTGGAAAGGCCAGCCTTTTGGCTGGCCTTCAAATTTCTTACCTGCGATCTTTTCGGCGTCAGCCGAAAAGGAGCATTACTACCACGTGCCAGTGGTCAGATACTCATGCATGGAGCGGGCGGCCTTGCGTCCTGCGCCCATGGCAAGAATCACGGTCGCGGCACCCGTCACGATGTCGCCGCCGGCCCACACAGCCTTCTTGGTGGTCTTGCCGGTCTCTGTATCGGCAACGATGTAGCCCCACTTGTTGGTCTCTAGCCCGGGAGTGGTGCCGGGAACCAGCGGGTTCGCGCCGTTGCCTATCGCGACCACGACGGTATCCACGTCCATCTTGTACTCGGAACCTTCCACGGGGACGGGACGACGCCGGCCGGATGCGTCGGGCTCGCCGAGTTCCATCTTGAGAAGTTCGACCTGACGAACGCGGCCCGCGTCATCACCGATGTAGCGGACTGGGTTGACGAGGAACTGGAAGATGACCCCCTCCTCCTCCGCGTTCTCGACCTCCTCGGCGCGCGCGGGAAGCTCCTGGCGCGAGCGGCGGTAGATTATGTAGGCTTCCTTCGCGCCCATGCGCAGCGAGGAACGCACTGCGTCCATTGCAACGTTTCCGCCGCCGACGACCACGACGCGGTCGCCCACACGGATAGGAGTGTCGTACTCTGGGAAAAGGTAGGCCTTCATGAGGTTGATGCGGGTGAGGTACTCGTTGGCCGAGTAAACGCCCGCAAGGTTCTCGCCGGGGATGTTCATGAACCAGGGAAGTCCTGCGCCGAGTCCGAGATAGACGGCCTCATATCCCTGAGAGAAGAGCTCGTCCACCGTGGCGGTGCGTCCGGCGACAAAGTCGGAGACTATCTCGACGTCAATTTTCGAGAGAAGATCGCACTCGCGCGCTACGATGGACTTGGGAAGACGGAACTCGGGGATGCCGTAAACGAGCACGCCGCCAGGCTTGTGAAGGGCCTCGAAGAGCGTGACCTTGTGGCCGAGCTTGGCGAGGTCCGCGGCGACGGTGAGGCCTCCCGGTCCGGAGCCTACCACGGCGACCTTGTGTCCTGTGGCAGCGGCGACCGGTGGAACGCTCGTTTTACCCTGTTTAATCTCCCAGTCGGCCACGAAGCGCTCGAGGCGACCTATGGCGACGGGTTCGAATTTCTTTCCGAGCACGCAGAGCTTTTCGCACTGCTCCTCCTGGGGGCACACGCGGCCGCATACGCCGGGCAAAAGGTTGGTTTCCCGGATCTTCGCGAGCGCTTGCTCGAAATTTCCTTCCTTTACGAACTTGATGAATGCGGGAATGTCTATTTCGACCGGGCAGCCCTGCACGCAGAAGGGTTTCTTGCATGCGATGCAGCGTTCGGCCTCGAGCTTGGCAAGTTCGGGCGTGTAGCCGAGCGCGACTTCGTTAAAATTCTTGCGGCGCTCCTCGGGCTTCTGCTTCGGGATATCCTGGCGCGGGATGTTCGCGTTAGCCATTTTGACCTCCCAGCCCTCCAACCGCTGCCTGGTAGCGGTCGAAGGAGATTTTCTCCTCGGCCTTGAAGGCGGCCAGACGTTTGAGCATGAGATCGAAGTTGACCTGGTGTCCGTCGAATTCGGGGCCGTGCACGCAGGCGTAACGGGTTTCTCCACCGACTTCGACACGGCAGACGCCGCACATGCCGGTCGCGTCAATCATGATGGCGTTGAGCGACACGAGTGTCTTTACCCCGTAGTGCTTTGTGAGATCGCAGACTACCTTCATCATTATGGCGGGGCCGACGGCGATTATCTCGGCAATCTTGCGGCCCTTGTCCAGATGCTCCTTGAGTTCGGTAGTGACGAACCCCTCGCGTCCGTAGGTTCCGTCGTCGGTCGTGATGTAGACCTCATCGCAGAAGGAACGGAACTCCTCCTCAAGGATGACGATATCCTTGGAGCGGTAGCCCAGGATCGCCACCACCTTGTTGCCGGCCTCTCTGTGCTTGCGCGCTATGGGCAGAACCTCCGCCGCGCCCACGCCGCCCGCGACCACGAAGACGTCGCCTTCCAGTTTGTGTATGGGGGTGGGCAGTCCCAGGGGACCCACGACGTCGGCGATCTCATCGCCGGCGTTGAGTTTGCCCATCTCGAAGGTGGTCTTGCCGAGCTCCTGCACGTAGACGGTTATGGTGCCTTTCTCGGGGTCCGAATCGGCTATGGTTATGGGAATGCGTTCGCCCTTCTCGTGAAGGCGAAACACGACGAACTGGCCCGGCTCGCGCTTTTTCGCGATGAGGGGGGCTTCGATAACGAAGCGGTTAACAACAGGGTTTACTCTTTCACGCTCAACTATACGGAACATAGGCCTCCTTAGCTCAAAGTTTTGGATTATATTTGAGAGGAGGGGTGTGTCAATGAGTATTTTGCCCCATGAAAATTTTCCGGAGTTTTAGTGGGCCCTCTTCCCCGGACTGATATAAAGAAAGCCGACCTCAAGCATAAAGTTAAGGTCGGCTCTTTGAAAATCGTTTAAAAGTCGATAGCTACGATTCCGGAAGCGGCGTTCTGAGTACCTACAACAATCTCAGGAAGGTTGTCGCCATCTATGTCACCTACCGCAGGGGAGGAATAAATGGCCGCACCCAAATAATAGGTAAGAGTGTAAAGAATCTTATATTGAGAAGATGAGAAAAGTCTTCCTCCCATTAGGACGTAGACGTTGCCGTCGTAAGAACCGATAGCTACATCGGGGTAACCATTCCCGTCGAAATCGGCTATCGCGGGAGAGGAAATTACGTCATTCCCAGTGGGAAATGTCCATAACGTGCTGGAATAGCCGTTACCATCTATCGCATAAACCGTGTTATCGTAAGAACCTACGACTACATCAAGATAAGTGTCCTGATTCAAATCTGCAATGGCGGGCGTGGTGTATACTATCTGGCCGGTATTGAAAGACGTTAAGAATGAACCATCGCTTCCGTTAAGGAAATAAACTTTGCCGTCGTCACAACCGACAACCACTTCAAATGTACCTGGCCCGTTCAAGTTCAGGTCCGCAAGCGCCGGCGCTGACCGCACCGGTTTTGGATTCGTCGGGTCCAACGTTCTAGTCCATAGAAGGTAACCATTAGCATCCAGACAATAGACCTTTCCACCCAGGTTTCCAAACACAATCTCCAGGCCTGCTGAATAGGGAACCACATCTCCTACAGCCGCAGACATTCCCAACGCTGAACCCGTGGGATAGGGCCAGGGGGAAGGCAAGGAACTACCAGTAGCCGCATCTATTAAATGCAGCTTACCGTCATGTGAACCGACAACGACTTCCATTTTTCCAGTTAGATCTTGATCGATATTCGCGAGTTTGGGCGAAGACCAAACCTCATTACTGGTGGTATAAGGCCAGCCTGATAAGGGACTGCCGGTAGCTGCATTGAAGCCATAAACTTTATTGTCGCCGCAACCAATGAACAATCCTATTACACCGGGATTTACTTTACATACCACGGGAGAAGACACCAGGTAGCCGTTTGGAAATTTTAGAGGGTTAGGAGGCCAAGTAGAAACAATCTTAAAAATACCAGGCGGATCGTATGTCAGCGCGTATAACCTGCCACCCTGGTTCGGCTTGGTGCCAATCCTTGTTCCAAAGAATATCTCGCACGCGTTGTCAGTGTCAACGTCGTAAAGAGCTGGAGATGACATCACTAAACCGTCGGTTGCATATGCTGCGGGTTGCTTGAGAGGACCACTCATTGGACTCACTCCCGTGTTTTGTTGATCGGCGTGAAACATAGGCCAGTTTTGTGCAGAACCTTGTACCCCCAGAAACGCCAAAAGAAGCGCGCAAAATGGGATACAGCGGGTTTTTAGGAATAGTTTTAGAGGCATTATGCCCTCCTGGTTTTAGTTTGACTAATTAATTGTAAAAAAAGAATCATTAACGTCAAGCCTTATTCTGTTAGAAGAAACTGCCCCCCTCTCCCTCTCTTGTTTAGCGGCACATTCACTTCGTGAATAGATTGCTTCGATTGCACGGTGCAATCTCGCAAAGACATAACAATGACGTTGGAGGGCTGAGGGGGGCAGTTTACTTGACGGCAAGGCTATCGTCATATAGAATACATCATGAGAGTTGGAATCATCGGTGCAACAGGCCTCGTGGGCCGCACGACGTTGAGGATTCTGGAGGAGCGCGCGTTTCCCGTTTCGGAGCTTACCTTATTCGCATCTGAACGAAGCGAGGGCGAGAAGATAGAATTCAAGGGCAAGGAGTATGAGGTACGGGCGATCCACGACAACTGGGATTTGACCGCGGACGTATTCTTTGCCTCGGTTTCGGACGATCAGACGAGGCCGATTCTCGAGGGTTACAAGGGCGAGGCGTGGGTTATTGACAAGTCCAAGGTGTTCAGGATGGACCCTGAGGTCCCCCTGGTGGTGCCGGAGGTAAACGCGGACGCTTTGAAGGATGCCGGGAGGAGGATAGTGGCGAACCCGAACTGCACGACGATACCGTTCGTCATGGCGATTGCGGCCGTCAGAAAAGTGGCGAATCCCGCAAGGACGGTGGTTACGAGCCTTCAGTCGGTCTCAGGCGCAGGCAAGGACGCGCTCGGAGAGTTGAGATTACAGCGGGAGTACGCGGCGACAGGCGATGAGATTCCCCAGGATGCGAGAAAAGTCTTTCCGAAGACGATTGCCGCGAACGTGGTGCCCCAGATAGGCTCGTTTGCGGAATCGGGCGAGACGGGCGAGGAGGCGAAGCTGAGGGAGGAGAGCCGCAAGATTCTGTCGGACTACATGTTGAGGATTTACGGAACTTGCGTGAGAGTACCTGTGGAGGTGGGACATTCGTTATCGGTGACGTGCGAGTTCGAGGAGGAGGTGGAGATTGGCGCGATAAGGGATTCTTTTGCTGGTTTTCCGGGAATGAAGATGGACGAGGGTAATGAGTACATTACACCCATCGAAGCAGCCGGCAAGGATGAGGTTTTTTGCTCCAGATTGAGATATGATGTTGAAGACAGGAGGGTTATACATTTCTGGCTGGTTTCGGACAATTTGAGGAAGGGCGCGGCCCTGAACGCGATTCAGATTGCGGAAAGATTGCTTTCTTGAATACTTAACTGGAGATTTGCTAACGGAGGGGTTTATGACGAACGGTTTACCTTTCCACAAGATATTTTTTGAAAAGACTTACGTGGCGGCAAGAACGCAATCACGATCGAACTACATGGAATAAATATGTTAATCGCCCTTTACAATATCGAGTTCATTCCGGCACTACGGATATCAATCGGGATATTTAAGCAATTTCGACAATTTAAATTGTTAATAAATCGTATCTATATGTGAATTGCTTTGCAATATATATTAATTTGAATATTAGAAAGCACTAAACAACTCCAACAGAGTTGCATTTTTAATACTTACGGATATAATTATATTATAAGCACATTAATATCTCAAAGGTACTACAGATTCAAGAATTTACTATTTATACGCATCAGCGATATTTGAATGCATTGTTTTGACTAATGAATTATCCAGTTGTACGCTTAAAGATATTAAAACACGTCAATTTCACTTCTTACCTCTTGACAACATTTTACAACTACGTATACTTTTTCCATGCTCAGGCGTGTCAATTTACTTATAGATTATGGCTCCCAAGATAAGGTGGTTCGCCTCTCTCTTGCGCCCTGGTTATTGTGGGTGATAGTACCCGCCTTCGTTCTGTTCATCGGAAGCGCAATATACTCAATTATTTCTCGCGCAAAAATCGAAGTTGACAGGCAGGCGCTGGTTCAACTGCGCAAGGAAAACAAACTTCTCGAAAGGCAGTACGAAAATCTCAAGACCCAGATTGATTCGCTCAACACAACCCTTGCATTCATCGGCCGCCACGACCTGGAACTCCGCGTTCAATCTAACATGGACGTACTCCCTGAGGACGCGCGCAAGCTTGGTGTGGGCGGTCAGAGCAAGGAAGGTCCTCAACTCGAGGGACTGAGCGAAATGCACAGCGCGAAATACCGCAGCGTTTCCGAAATATCGGGCGCCGTTGACGAACTCCTGCGCAAGGCTAAATACCAGAGGGAAAGCTTTGAAAACATTGAGGTCAAACTCAAGGATGACGCGTTTCTGCGCGATCACACGCCTTCGATACTGCCGACCAACGGCTGGCAGTGCTCGGGCTTCGGGTACCGCATAGATCCCTTCACTGGAATGGTGCGTGAGCACAAGGGAGTCGATATTTCTAACGCCGCAGGAACCCCAATCGTCTCGCCCGCGAACGGCGTGGTGTGCTACACAGGGGTAAAGTCCGGATACGGGCTTTGCGTTGAGATTGATCACGGCAACCAGATATCCTCTTTCTTCGGCCACCTTTCGGGGATCTACGTAAAGAACGGGCAGCAGGTAACGAGGGGTGAAGTTGTCGCAGCAATGGGAGCCACCGGACGCACGACCGGTACGCATCTGCATTACGAGGTTCACGTAGCCGGCAGGCCGGTCAACCCGTTGAATTACGTTATTGATTCCGAACACATCACCGATTGACGCGGTGCTCCGTAAGAATTCCAAATATCCAGAGGAGAAAGACGCGTGAACGAGAGAAAAGCTGCGGAAAAATTTGATAAACGAACGTCTTCCGCTACCGGCGCAACAAGGGAACCTCGAAAAAAGTCTCTGCCCGATGATTCCGGCAATGCCGCGCCTCAACGCAAATGGGCTCCACTCAGCCAATGGATCATTGCGGTAGCGGTCGGAGCCGGAATAATCCTGATTGACCAGATCTCGAAATTGATCGTGGTAAAGAGTATCCCCATCTATTCGTGGATCACGCTGATAAACCCCTTCCTCAAGTTGACATATGCTCAGAACGACGTCGGTATCTTCAGCCTCTCGTTCGGCCCAAGCTTTCTCTACATCATCCTCCCTCTATTTGCAGTGGGCTTTGTCATTTACCTTCTTCTGAGACCTCAACCCCGCTTCGTTATCGTACTTCTGGGAATGATACTGGGCGGCGGGTTAGGAAATTTCATAGACAGGGTACGCCTGGGTTACGTCGTGGACTGGATAAGCATGGGGCTGCGCAACTGGCGCTGGGCAACCTTCAACATTGCCGATTCGTCGGTTGTCGTCGCCGTTATCCTTTTGTTGATAGTGGAGCTTTTCTTCTCAAAGACAAAATCCCCATCAGTAACACCTTCAAAAGAATCCCTTGAAGACAAAGACAACAGGTTAAAGAAGTGAAAAGAAAATCATCCGACGCAACAAATGGAAAAAACGATGCCGCGATTTCGTCCGGGCGCTCCGTGACTGAAAAGGTTAAAGAAGCACCATCCGGCAAGACACCCCCTCCCCCTCCCGATCATCAGGAAAATACACAACCGGCAAAGCGGCGCTGGGCTTCGTTGAGTCAATGGCTCATCGCCCTTGTCGCAGCCCTGGCCGTGATCGTTATTGACCAGATTTCCAAACTCATTGTCACAAATAACATCCCCTTGAACTCGACCGTCACCCTGATCCCCGACGTGCTGAACCTGACCTTTGTCCGCAACTTCCACGGGATCTTCAGCCTTAATTACGGGCCGAGGTTCATGTACATACTGCTCCCCCTTCTTGCCCTCTGCTTCGTCGTGTTTTTGATAGCAAAGCCCCAAACACGCTTCATGACCGTGCTCCTCGGGATTATCCTGGGTGGAGGCCTCGGAAACAATCTCATAGACAGACCCAGGCTCGGTTACGTCGTGGACTGGATAAGCATGGGGTTCAAAAATTGGCGCTGGGCCACTTATAACCTGGCCGATCTGTCCGTCATCATATCGGTGATACTTTTGCTGATTCTTGAGTTCTTCTTCTCAAGGGAAAAAACTTCTCACGCGCAAGAAAAAACCGAAATAACCCCATAATCCCCAGCCGACAACGCGGTAACAAAAGAAAGGCCGCTTGCGCGGCCCTTCAATTTTGTTGACGTTGAATTCTCTAATTCGTTACGATGACCTTCGCTTTGAAACTCTCACTGCCGGATACAACGTTCACGAAGTATACGCCTGCGGCAAGACCGCGCGGTATCGACGGCAGCTCATTTGCTCCCTGAGCAAAGCTTTCGCGCAGAGCCATCACTCGCCTGCCGCCCGCGTCGTAGAGTGCAACCAAAACCTCGGCGTTTTGTGAAAGCGTAATGGTTCCGAGACTCAAGCCCCGGCGGCTAAATGAGGGAATGCTGACAAAACGAGCCGGCTCAGGACGTACCCGCTCGTCTATACCTACAAGGTCACTCTCAAGCGAGAAAAACCCGTCGAAGCCGTTACCGATGTAAATATACTCTCCTACAGCAACCCCTTCGGTGGAACCGTACTTTATGGGTTTAAACTGCCCCAGCAACTCTGCGGATGAAGAGCCGGTGATTTTGTATATAAAAAGTCCGTCCTGCTTGGCGGCAACATAAATTCTGTCGGACGCGACCTTCAAATCGACGACGCTGCCGGGAGTGATAACCTGGGAATTGCCCGATGACATATCTATCAACTCAAACCCCTTGGAGCCCTCGGCGACAACGAGCGTGGAGTTTATTTTTGACAAAACGCCGGCAGAACCCTTCGTGGCTATGCTTTTTTCATACTGAGGCGAACCGGGCGATGAAAGGTTGTAAACCCGAATCCCTTTGGTTCCGGCGGAAACGTAAAGCTCGTCGCCGATTACGTTGAGGGCAACAACGGTGCTTTCGGGCAGGCTGATCTCCTCAAGGAGCTGGTTATTGTCCCTGCGCATCGCCCTGAGAGGCATACCGGTATTACCGAGATACAGATAACCGGAATAGGCGGCAATAGCCTTGTACTGCGATGCCAGCTTAACCGTCGCCTTCAGGAGCGGCTCGCAAGGATTCGATATGTCGTAGAAAGAGAGAGAATCCTTCCCCAGGAGGTAAAGCGAGTTGCCGTCAACCGCAATGCTTTCAACCGTGTGTGGCAAAAGTGCGGCACGGGGGAAGAGATAATCGTCGTGCAGTTCAATTACCCGGACGCCCTTGGAACCCTGGACCACGTAAGCCGCATTGTCCCGGACAAAGGTACGACCCATCGGGAACCCCTGCGCAATAACATGGCCCTTCGGCGTAAAGTGAGCGACCTGGGGAAATTCGTACGGCCCCAGTTTGCCAGGCGTGGCATCGGCTGCAACAAGCGTGCCGTTTGAATAGGCTTCAATATTAAGACGTTTACCCGTGAACTCCTGGGTCATATCCAAAAGAAAATACTTTTGTCCGCCTTTAACCGTTCCGAGGGCTACCCATGGTTTCTTCCCGTTCAATTCGCTCGACCAGATTTTAACTTCCGAGACGTTTCCGGCCTCCTGCCAGACTAACGGGTATTTCATCGGACTGAAGTAAAGATTGGTCGTGTTGAAACTTTCAAGACGCAAATTGTAATCTACCTTGCCGCCCGGGATAAGAGGATATACGTTGGAATAAGAACCCGAAGTCTGGTAGACCCAGCTGTGTTCCGCCTTGTCCCATGTGTTGTGAATGACAACAAAGGAGTCGTTGGATTCCGTGATATCGTAGCCCACCGCGCAAATCGAGTGGTATATTCTTTCTCCCTGGTACAAATAACTTCCAACTGACCAGTGAACGGGCCGTCCGGCGTCTATTTCCTGTATTACCGCGGCGTAATTGCCCGAATTGTCACTGGAAATGGTCGAACCCAAAAAGGAATACCCGTGCAGGCTGTTTGTCACGTAAAGGTTGCCCGGTGTTATGCTGAACGTGCCTGTTCCACCCTCTATCATCGAATCGGTGTGCATTCCGTCGGCAAGCTCCCTGTGAGCGTTGGTGAGATCGATGTCGGTCTCTTTCTCGACATTGTCCCAGCGGTCGAAATAGTAATCTACAAGGAGAGGATAACCCCTGCGGTCCCAGTAGTCCAGTATCATGGAGGAAGCCGTGGGTGAACACCCGTAACTCCACAACGCGTAAGGGACATCGCTAATCTTGTTGGATTTCGAGGCTAGAAAGAAACCGCCCCCAGAGACGCCCTGCCATGCGTGATTGGCCGATGATGATTCAAGGCAGGCTTCTGCGAAACCAGGGCTCGTGAGCGTGGAAAGATCATACTCCACGAGTTCACGCGAATGAAGGAACTTTTTGCCCACGCTGGTCGTAACCTCGAACCACTCGTCAAGCGGTGCAAGGTATACGTAACCCGTTATCCGCGGCGCAAGACCCGGCCAGAGTTCAAGGGCCTTCTTCTCTGCCCTTGAGCGATTCGCTATCCAGGCCGGAAGAGCGTTGGATATCTCTACGACCGGGTTTTGCGTGTATCTTGCGGCGGTGATCACCGTTGCATAGCGATCCACGCCCCATGTTGAGTCGCTGGAATCGTAGTCTCTTGAAGGATCAAGCGAGACATCCCCTAGCTTGTAGACGTAAGCTCTCGCGTTTGGGATACCATCCCGATCGGAAAATGATTCTTCATTCGAAAATTCCGCGTCCTGATAGCGGTATAAAACGACCTCATCGGCAAGTGATCTGGTCACCGATGGCTCCACGAAACCGGACGCGCTAATGACAAGAACTGCAAAAGCTATCAACATTCCTCCTTGAAATGGAGTGTTAATTTTACCAATCAGTATAGCTTAAGAAGCCGCCGTGTCAACTTCCAGTAGTTGTCACCACGTATATCTACTCCAAAAAGAGTCATATATTAAGGACCGGGCGACTAAAGGAAAGGTGCCCTCACCGAAATACTTGGAAAGTCTTCCCGTTTGGCTATTTACTAACCGAACCTTGACGAACCACTTTTTGTTCCTATAGTAAATTGCAACCAAAATTTTCGCCTTTGTGCGAAGCTTTATTCATACCTCCCTCCTTTTTAATAAGGAAGGCCGCCTTGCGAGGCGGCCTTTTAATTTCAAAGGGACTGGTTGGGAACGTTCAGCCTTCGAACAAACCCTTCACGTCCGGATTCACACGCTCCTGGGCGGTGGCTTCGAACGATTCGCGGGGCTTGAACCCGAACATGGGCGCAAACATGGACGCGGGAAAAACGGCTATCGCCGTGTTATAATCCTTTACGCTCTTGTTGTACTCCATGCGCGCGTAATTGATGCGGTTCTCGGTGCCCTCGAGCTGCGCCTGCAGCTGAAGGAAGTTCTCGTTGGACTTGAGTTCCGGGTAAGCCTCGACGACCGCCATGAGCCGTGAGAGCGCCTGGTTAAGATCGCCGTTGGCTCTTGAAACCTCTTCGACACCGCGTGCGTTGTCAAGACCTGCGCGGGCGCGGGTGACGTCGGTAAGCACGGTTTGCTCCTGCTTGGCGTAGGCCTTGACTGTAGCAACGAGATTGGGAATAAGATCGCTTCGGCGAGTCAGCTGCGTCTCGATGTTGGCCCACTTCTCGTCTGCATCCTTGCTGAGCCGAACCATCTTGTTGTAAGAACTGCAAAGGCCGCCTCCCAGAAAGATGACCAGGAGTACGACTACTATTCCAATTATCCAGCCGGCGCGGCTTTTTCTCACCGGTGCGCCCTGGATTTCGGGATTGACTGGTGCGTTCATTTATTTCTCCTTCAGGTTAATTTGTTCTATTATACTCAACTTCAGTCCGAAACCATACACCGTCCATCCCTCTTCGACGATTTAAAATATAGATGTCTTTTCCTGAATCTCAGTTTCCATGACAGTTGACTCAGACGGCTTCATAAACCAGACAAAAGCTACCATTTGCCTCCCCCTCCACCTCCGGAAAAACTGCCGCCGCCGAACCCTCCTCCCCCTCCGCTGCTGTGGGAACTCGACGACCACGAGGACGACGAACTCGAACTCGATGAGCTTGATGACGACCAGTAGCTCGAGCTTGAGGAGCCGGATGACGAACCCTTGGGTTTAGAGAAGATTATAAAGACGATGATAAGAACCCAGAAGCCGACGAAGATAATCCAGAAGAGGTTCTTCTCGAACCAGCCCTCGTTCTGGCGGATGTGCGGCGCTCCCTTTGTCGCCGAGAGCTTGACGTCGAATTCTTTTTGTATTGATACGGCGTATGCCTGAAGCGCCTTGTAGATGCCGTCGCCGTAGCGCTCGTTCTTGAAGTTGGGAACGAGAACTTGCCGGTATATCTTGTCGATCTGGGCATCCGGAAGGTAACCTTCCATGCCGGATCCGGTGGCCGTAAAGACCTCGCGGTCACCGATCGCCACGACCATGAGGAGCCCGTTGTCCTCCGACGCCTGACCCACACCCCAGCGGTTGCCGACCTCGGTCGCGTACATGGAGACAGGTTGACCGCCCGTCGAATTGATGACGAGCACGGCCATCTGAGCCGTGGTCTTTTGTTCGACCTCCAGACACAAGGAGTTGATGCGCTCGATATCGGAGGAGGAGAGCGTACCTGTCTCGTCCACAATAAAGACTCCCGGACTCGGCTTGGCCGGATAGTCAGTTGCCGACGCAGTGACCGGGGCAAGCAAAAGGAATGTAACCGACAAGACCCACCTGAGATTTGATATCCTCATTTAAACCTCTCTGATTTCAATTGATACTCATTGTAACTTATCTCCATTCGAAATGGACTGGACAAGCCTAAACGTCCTTCATTCGAATCTTTTGAGCAGCACCAGCACACAATCACTACCAACCTCCGCCTCCTCCTCCCCCGGAGAAACCACCGCCGCCGAACGAACCGCCCGAGAAGCCCCCTCCACCTGAGGAGGAACTTGACGAACCGAAAGTGGTCCAGAACCACCCTTTTGCCCCTCTCTTCTTGCCGCGTCTGGCTATGATGCTCATAACGTTCAAACCGATGAAGAGGGCGACGAATATCCAGGCCCATAACGGAATCTCCGCCCATATGCCCTTGCGGACAAGGGGTGCACCGCGAGTGCTTTCGAGCCTGGTGGAGTAGTACTTGCCTATTTCTTTAGCATATGCCTGAAGAGCCTTGTAGATTCCCTCTCCGTATTCGGTCTTTCTGAAGTAAGGGACCAGCACCTGGCGGTATATCTGGTTGACGACCGCATCCGGTATTATGCCCTCCATTCCCGAACCAGTCGCCGTGAAAACCTGCCTGTCGTCTATGGCCACGACCATGAGGAGCCCGTTGTCCTCGGACGCCTGACCCACTCCCCAGCGGTTGCCGAGTTCTGTTGCATAAAGGGATGTCTCGACGCCCTCGGTAGTGGAGGTGACCAGCACCGCCATCTCCGCGCCGGTCTTCTCTTCGACTTCGGTACACAGGGAGTTGACGCGTTCAATATCGGACGTGGAGAGAACGCCTGCATCGTCGCGAACGTATTCGCCGGGAGGCGGGGCCGAAGGGTAGTCGACCGCACCAAGAACAACAGGAATGGTGAAGTAAAGGAGAGGGATTAAACCCCGGATCGCACTTAACCCTCTGATCGCAAGGACGCTAGATTGGTTACGCGGTGGGAGGGCGGCAACAGCGGCGCTCATCTATTCCAATCAGTCATCCCAGCGGTTGCGGTGATGATGGTGGTGTTGGTGATCGTGATCCCACAAATCGTTCCACCACATGAAGAAGGAAAAAAGGCAGGCAGCCTGCATGCATGCTGTGCAGGCCGCGTCATCACCTTCCGATATCTCCTGGCCTTCGATGTTCTTGTCCACACTTTCGTTCTCGACTTCAACCGTGGATTTGCCCTCTATTTCTTGCGCGTAGACCCGCAGACCCCACATGATTCCGCGGCCATACTTTTCTTCCCTGAAATTCGGAAGAAGTATATCGCGTCTCACCCGGTCTATGGTAGATTCTTTGAGGATTGCTTTAACCTCGCTGCCGGATGACGTAGCAATCTTGTGATCCTGCTTCGCGACGACGAGCAATAGATTCTTCGAACCGGCCGAGTCAACTGACCAGGACTGCCTGACCTGTTCTGCATATTCGTCGATATTATCGTCTCCTGTTGATTCCAGGGTAAGCACCTGCATTCTTACGGCCTTGGATTGTTCGAGTTCCGAGCAGATTGACGCTATCTCCTGCTGGTAGGCCGGGCTTATTATGCCGGCCTGATCGACGATATATCCACCGGAAGACGGAGCCCCGGGATAGTCCGCCGCCATAAGCGCCAACGGGACGAAAATGGAAAGTAAAAACATTCTTTTCATAAATATCCTCCTTACATCAAGGAAGACGAAAACTCAAACACGTTTGTTACCATAACCTTTAAGCTTCTACCCCGGTCTCATCATCACCAATCGACTTCATCCAATCACAGGCTTTGGTCCAAGGCATCCGGCACTCACAAAAAAGCGCACGGCTACCAGCCGCCGCCACCACCGCCGCCGGAAAATCCGCCGCCGCCGAATCCACCACCCGAGAAGCCGCCGCCGCCGGACGAGAACCCGCCGCCTGAAGAGCCGCCCGAGGTCCAGAAACCGCCACCTCTTCCACCCTTCATGATGGACCGCAGGATGCCGAAGAGGAAAAACAGCCCCGGGAAGAGGATGAAGAGGCAGATGGGAAAACATCCCAGGCCGCCGCCCTTTGAACTCGAGGTGTTCTCGCTGATCTGCGGCGCGTCCTTTGCGCCCTCGAGCGTTACCCCGTACTCTTTCTCGATATCTTTCGAGTAGAGCTGCAGCGCTTCGTATATGCCCTTGCCGTAATCGGAGTTGCGGAAGTTGGGAACTATTACTCCCCTGTACACCTGATTGATGCGGGCGTCGGTGAGGTAGCCTTCCATGCCCGAACCTGTGGCCGTGAACACCTTGCGGTCGTCTATCGCCACGACCATCACGAGACCGTTGTCCTTGGATTTCTGACCCACTCCCCAGCGGTTGCCGACATTGGTCGCGTACATGGAGATATCCTCGTCGTCTGTAGTGCGGATGACGAGCACGGCCATCTCCGCCGTGGTCACTCGCTCGACTTCGCGGCAGAGCGCGTTGATGCGGTCGATGTCCGATGAGGAAAGAACACCGGCCTGATCGACGATGTAGTTGTCAGGGGGAGGGGGGGCGGGGTAATCGGCCGCGGTAAGCGGCAAAACGAGCGCAAGTATCAACAAACAGCAAAACTTCTTCATGATAGCTCGAACCCGGCTCTCTTATCTGGCTTTCTTGCCTGAAGTCTTGGCTTTCTTGACCTTGATGACGGGGCGAACCGTTTTCTTTTTTGGTTGAGTCTTCGGAGTCGCCGCCGGTTTCTTCGAGGAACCCTTCGCCATCCCGTCAACATGGATTGCGAGCTTTTCTATCTCGGCAAGGTAGGAAAAGAAAAAGGCATCCATTTCATTACGAGTCATCCTCGGCGCAAGATGCTTTATCTCAAGCGCCTTGTGAAACGGAGCCTTGTTGAACCCGTAAACATCCGACGCCTGGTCAATGACTTCCGCCTTCAGGGCAGCCGCCTTTGAACCGGAGAGCCGGACGAGACCGCGCAGGACGGAAACGAGTCCGGTGATGGAGGAGGCGATTAGATTCATCATGGGCACCCTGCGGTCAGCAATCTCGAGGTATGACTGGCGCAGATTGATGAGGGAGCCCTTGAGCTTCTCTTCGCATTCGAGCCGCAGGTTCTCGCGGCTTATATCGAGTCTCACGAACGGGTCTTCACCTATCACGACCTTGTGAAAATCGCTCATGTCGAGAAACTCCAGAGGGAACACATCGGACGATGTATGCATGTGCTCGTGCGTCAGGAATAAAGGCGCCACGATGCCCTTGCGGGTCCAGCGGCTTACGTAATGCTGGACGTTCTGCAGTACGTTGAAATCGAGCTTCTCGACGACGACGAGAAGATTCACGTTGGAGCGCTTGGGATTGTAATCCCGGACAACGGCGGAGCCGTAGATGACTATCGAATTGAGATTCGAACCTAAAAGTGTGCGCAGACCTTCGAGATACGGAAATATCTTCTTGACGAGGGTTTCAGGAAGCCCGGTCAAATCAATATTATTAGTCACGTAATTCCTCCTGAGTTTTATTCTGAAGATACCAAGGATTTTGCGTTTGTCAACATCCAATGCACAAGGGAAAGCTGCCGGCAGATACGGTCGGATTCTCTAGGAGGGCCTGAGGAGGGCCTGAGGAGGGCTTGAGGAGGGCTTTTAAGGCGAAGTGCTCTTCGGCGCACCGCCGAGGGAGAGCATGACTATGCCGAGGACCACCACCGCCCCGCCTATCCACTGCAGGGGGGTGACGGGCTCCTTGAATATGAACTTCGAGATCACGAGCTGCACCAACACGAGGCCGAGGCCGTAGTTTATGGCATAGGCGACGTAAACGGGCACGAAGCGCAGGAGAATGACGTAGAGTATCATGGCCACGGTGCCGACCGCTCCTCCGCCGAGGAACCAGATAACTGCCCATTTGAGGTTCTGGGCGTTGGAGGCCTGTTTAAAGCCTATCTGACCGGCGGCGTGTATGACGACGACTAGCGCGGCAAGTATCACCGTCCATATAATTTTCCCTGTATGAACCATCGCTTGGAGTTTACCCAGCGAAATTGAGTTGTCAACTTTCCGCCGGTAGTACTTGAAGAGTAAAACCTCTAAGAAAATCCTGGTTTTGGTGAATCGTTTGCGACACTTGACAAGCCGACTCTCACGGCTAAACTGTAGCGAGAGAAGGATTAAGAAAGGAGGTATATCGTGTTTTTCTTAAGTCTTATCCTTACAATGGTAGCTTCAGAGTTCCCGATAGCGACGGGCGCCGGCGACCAGCTTTACCCTGACGTATGCTGGGACGGCTCCAAGTTCTGGGTCGTGTGGGCCGAGAATCAGGGTGATTCAGGAAAGGTATTCGCAGCTAAAGTGGACGAGGCTGGCAGCGTTGATGAACCTTTCCTCGTGTGTTCTCCGGGTAAAGGAATCTCTGACCCTTCCCTGGCTTGTTCGCCGGATACCCTGCTCCTGACTTATACAAGGCAAGTTCCTGATTCAATATCAGTAAATGAGGACTATCTCTGCTATGCCCTTTTAAACTCCTCTGGTGAACCTTACCAAGGTTCTGATGGAATTATCTATAATTTCGCCGCCGGACCTATAATTCCCATCCGGTGCAAGGAACACTTTGCTTTACTGTACACATACGGCTATCCAGCTGAGATCGAATACCCGACATGGGGAAAAGTTTCGCTGTTGGATGGCAATACACCCAAAGAAATACTGGACGTGCCACAATACGCAGGTCAATTTTGCTTTATCGATAACGGCATTTGGAATGGGGAAAGACTTTTTTGCGCTACTTCTCACGGATGTATTTGGCTTGATGACACACTTGAGCAGGATCCACATCAGGAAGGGTATTTCTTTCCAAGAAGTACCGATCTTTACGGACAACACGCCGCGTTAGCTTCGGCAAACGCTGGAATAGGAATGATATATCATGGATTTAATAACCCTTGGTTTGACCTCCTAGATAGCCAAGGAAATCTGGTCAACACTGAACCGCTTTACCTTGATTCTAACGAAGCTTATTATAATTTGAGCCTCGCTTACGGAAACGGCCATTTTACAGCCGTCTATGACGGACGATATCCTAAATTATACACCATCAGGGGAATTGAAATTGATACTTCCATCAGTTTAGTTCACGAAGGATTTCTTTTCGGCGGACCGAGTGAGGAAAGGTATCCCGACATCTGCTTCGGCAAGGAGCATTTCCTTTTAGTCTGGTGCGACAATCGTTCGGGCAATTGGGACATTTACGGAAGGATTCTGGATTCGCTGTCGTACTCGGGTATCGAGGAGCCGCCCTCCTCCCCACCCTCCTCACCATCCCCCCTCCCCAAGGATGTTCGGACGATTGAGGTTGACAAGACGTGCTTCACGGATAGGCTTGGCATCAGACTGTTGAACGGCTCTGGCGAGGAAGGTATTGTCACTATTCGCGACGCAGTGGGAAGGATGGTGAAGACGCTTGAGACTCAAGACAGCGAAGCGGTTTGGGAAGGCCGCGGCCAGGACGGAACCGCGCTCAACAAAGGAGTCTACTTTGTGTCGCTCGAGCGAGGTACGGGGGTAAGACCGGTGAAAGTGGTAAAATTGTAGCTTTAAGGCTGCTCTGGCGATGTTTTTTTAGAGGTGTATTCTAGGAGCGTTCTAAATTGGAGTGAATAAGGGTTTTTGCACTTGACAAACTTTTATCTCGCTCTATAATTCGTGCATATGCGCAAATCAAAGGAGGTGCAGATGCACAAGCGACTCCTGACACTTGGGTTTCTGGTAGTCGTTGGTTTCGGTCTGCTCGCCGGATGCGGAGCATCCAAAGCCTTGATTGCTCAGATGGAAGCTGCCTGCCAGGCCGCGGATGACGCGGAAGCCAGGCTTGCAAATCTCGAGACTCAGCTTAAGGCTCTTCAATCCGACAAGACAGCAAAAGAAACACGCGTCCAGGAACTCGAACAACAAATCTCCGAGCTTGAGAACGCCAAGCCCTCGCGCGGTGGTGGCTCAACATCGGGAACTTCTAAGTAGGAGGATCAATGGCTAAAAAATTCTTCCTTCTACTGGCCGTATGCCTCGTCGCTTTCAGCGGCGCGGTTTACGCTAAAAAGATATCGAAAAAGGACGCGGAAGCTCAGCTTGCCGCCTGCAACACCCGCAAGTCGACTGCAGAAGAAGGCATCAATGGCATGGAGCCCAAGATCAACACCCTCAAAGGTGAAGTATCTGCGCTCGATACCAAGATTGCCGAACTTGAAGCCAGGCTTGCCGAACTTCAGAAGCAGCCCAAATACTGGGGCCGTTACACCGTAAAGTCGGGCGACTATCTTTACAAGATAGCCGATGATCCGTTCGTTTACCACGACGGATCAAAGTGGCCTCTGATATATGAAGCCAACAACGACATAATCAAAGACCCCAACTTGATCTATCCTGGCTGGGTACTTTTCATCCCCGGTCTCAACGAATGGAAGGTCATATCTGGCGACTGCCTCTGGAAGATAGCAAATTCTGTAGCAGTCTACGGAGATGCAGCCAAGTGGCCTCAGATTTACGAAGCCAACAAGGATCAAATCAAGGATCCTGACCTGATCTATCCTAATCAGGTTTTCAACATTCCGCGTTAATCGCGAGATAATTCTTGAGGGGAAGACCCCAGGGTCTTCCCCTCTTATTCTGCACAGATAATTTCCATGGCAAGACGAATAGTGAAAATAAAAGATGTGGATCCAGTACTCTTATCCGGCGTGGGAGAGGAGAACTTCCGCATACTCAGGCAGAATTTCGACGCCCAGATCATCGCTCGCGGTAACAAGCTGACCCTTGAGGGTCCGGATGAGGAGGTGGATAAGGTCGCGGAACTGATTGAGCGTCTTTCCGGGATAATACGTTCCGGTAGACTCGTTAACCCTGAAATTGTCATAGCCGAAGTCGAAGGAGCAAGGGGGATAAGAAAACACAAGGAAATGGAGGAAGGAGTTATTTATACACCGAGGAAGATAATCAGGCCGCAATCGGAACATCAGGAAAAATACATAAAGAGCATTGAGGAACACCCGGTTACCTTCGGCATAGGCCCTGCCGGCACGGGAAAGACCTATCTGGCCGTCGCAAAAGCGGTTGAGGCCCTGGCCAACGACCGGATAGACCGCATCATACTTACCAGACCGGCGGTAGAGGCAGGGGAGTCCCTGGGATTTCTGCCTGGCGATTTGAAGGAGAAGGTGGATCCATATTTGCGGCCTCTCTATGACGCGCTTTCGGACATGGTTCCGGTGGAAAGAATGCGTCGATTCCTGGATAACCAGGTCATCGAGATAGCCCCTTTGGCTTTTATGAGGGGGAGAACCCTTTCCGATTCTTTCATAATCCTTGACGAAGCGCAAAACACCACGCCTACCCAAATGAAGATGTTTTTGACCAGGCTCGGCTGGAACTCCCATGCCATCATTACTGGTGACGTTACGCAGATCGACCTGGCTCATTCCAGGGAATCGGGGCTTCTGGACGCCTTAAACGTTTTGACCGACGTAAAAGGCGTCAGCTTCGTTCACTTCGACGCGACCGACGTGGTAAGACCCCCACTGGTCTCGGCGATAATCATCGCATATGAGAAGAAAAACGTTAAATAGGCTCGCCGTTGCCGCCTGTTTTGTTCTGGTTGTTGCGGCATTGAATCTCGGACCGCTGCTCTCTCCTCCGGAGAAGTACGAATACTCGCTCGGAGAGAAAGCCGAGAAATCCCTTTACGCACCAATATCCTTCAAGCTACTGAAGGACAAGGAAAAATTACAGATGGAGCAGGACAGCGCAGCCGCCCTTGTCCTGCCTGTTCTCCTGCTCGACGAGGATGTCGAGAGGAAAGTGATTAAGAATCTCCATAATCTGAGATTCCCGGATTCCGTGCCTGCAGAGTTCTCTTCCCAGACTCGCGAGATTCTGGTAACTTCAGGCAGAGACGTTGTACTTGCCGCCGCAGACAGCCTTTTTACGAATACCCTAGCTCAGGGTTACTTCTTTCAGAAAGACGATCCCGATTACTCTAATACAAGAAAGGTGATCATAAGAATGGGTAAGAAGGATCAGGAGGTAGAGGAGTATCTTTCAACCGTGCTCGGCCCTGCCGATATAGACACACTGACCACAAATTCGGCACGCCGGGCCTTTCCCGCAGACCCGGCCAAAAGGGAGGCGTTAACGGAGATAACACTCAGAATTCTCGTTCCGAATCTTGTCTCGGACGAAAAAGAGACAGAAACTCGCAAACAGGCCGCACGCGCGAAGATAAGCACGTACGAAGGATTCGTGGAAAGGGGTGAGCTGATTCTCGAGGAGAATTCAAAGGTCGATGAAGGTGTTTTAAAGAAAATAGAAGCGTTGAATGCCGCGATAGAAGGCGATTGGAGATTAAGGCTTGAACTCCTGTTTCGCCAGAACCTCTTCGCGATAATCGTCATATTTCTGTTCGGGGGCTCGATGTATATACTTCGAAGGGACCCGCCTGTAAGAGACGTCTTTTTTATCACCATACTTCTTGTTACAGGAATACTTGCAAACTTCGCGCTCCGACGCTTTTCGGTATGGTGGTTCATGCCGGCAGGATTCATCGCTCTTTCCGCCGCACTTTTCCTTTCGCCGCTCGAGGGAATATTGCTCGCGAGTACGACTTCCCTTCTCTTTTATCTGCCGTGGCAGACGGAACCGGAATATCTCCTTTACGCCTTGCTTTCCGGATTCGGCGCCCTTCTTGGATACCGATACATGAGACGCAGAATTGGTTTCGCCGTTATGTTCTCCTTCACTCTCGTCGCCGGTATCGTAGCAAGAGGTGGTTTTCTTCTGGCCAAATCAACCATCACTATGCATGAATTATACACCCTTGGGGCATCAGTTGGAATAAATGCCTTTCTCAATCTCCTCTTCTTCGTTATCGCCTTCTTTCTCGCGGAAAGGGTATTTGGTTACACCTCTCCCCTGACTCTCAACGAACTGGCTAACCTGAACCGGAATCTTTTCAAGGAATTCTCAATGCGTGCCGCAGGTTCATACCACCACAGCATTGTAGTAGGAAACCTGGCCGAGAGTGCAGCCCGCATCATCGGAGCCAATCCTTCACTTGCCTTGACCGGCGGTTACTATCACGATATCGGCAAGATGGCAAAACCTCAGTATTTTATCGAAAACCAGCTGGACACAAGCAACCCGCATGATACCCTGAAACCCAGAATTTCCGCATTGATCCTTACGAGCCACGTCAAGGAAGGACTGGCTATTGCCGAAAAGAACCACCTCCCCCGTCAAGTCAAGGAGATTATTCGCGAGCACCACGGAACGACCCGGATGGAATCCTTCTACAAGAAGCATCTGGAGAATCCGGGTGATAACGATGTCCCCGAATCCGATTTCCGTTATCAAGGCCCCAAGCCCCAGAGGAAAGAAGCGGCGCTTGTTATGCTGGCTGACTCCGTGGAGGCCGCGGTGCGTTCCCGGGGCTTTGCGGACAGGGAAGAGCTTGAGAAACTGGTCAAAGAGATAATTGACCATAAGGTCTCCGACGGTCAGCTTGACGAATGCGCTTTTACGACCGCAGACATTCAAAAAGTCAGGAGGTTATTTACCATAAAACTCCTGGGGATCTTCCACCCCAGAATTCAATATGAAAAGAAAAATAACTATCAAATCACCGAAAAGGATACAAAAAAACGCCCTCCGCGATCTAATCCAAAGAGTACTCCAGGCTGAAAAGAATCCCAAAGGATTGAATCTTGTGCTCGCGGATGATGATCTACTCTCGCAACTCAACGAGCGTTTCAAGGGACGCAATGGTCCTACAGACGTGCTTTCTTTCCCGTTTGACGAGGAAGATTTCCTTGGAGAGATATACGTTTCACTTGACCGGGCAAAGGAGCAAGCCCTGCAATACAATGCAACCGAGGAAGAAGAAGTACAAAGACTCGTCCTGCACGGCCTCCTTCATCTTTTGGGGTACAACCACAGGCAGATGCCGGCGCGCCTGAAAAGATATCTGTGATCACTGCATATATCATAACAATAGCCGTCCTGCTTGCGGCAAGCGCTTTCTTTTCGAGTTCTGAGACGGCGTACTTCTCGCTCTCACCATTAAGAAGCGCCAAGCTCGGCGAAGCCGTAATCGTACGCAAACTGCTGAGATCACGCGACAGGTTGCTCGCAACGCTGCTTTCCGGCAATCTCATCGTCAATTTCGCGGCGACCTCCCTCTGGACGACGCTCCTGGTTTTAATCTCCGCACGACTTGGATGGAACGAGGCATCTCTGCTTTCCATCGGAGCCGCAGCAATGGTTCTTATACTCCTCATTGTGGGTGAAATTACCCCCAAACTCACGGCAATAAGAGTCCCCATGTTTTTCGTGAAACTTAACGCTCCATTGCTTTTGTTTTTTACATGGATTTTCTTTCCATTAACCTGGGCACTCGGCTGGCTTTCGGAAATCCTGTTTAGAAGGCGGCGCAAGGAACGCCCTTTTCCGACGGACGAGGAAGTGAAAACCATGATAGAAATGGCCGTGAGATACGGTATCCTCCGTCCGCAGGAGGAGAGGATTATGGAAAATCTCGTCGATCTCGGTGAACGAATCGTGAGTGAGGTGATGACCCCCAGAGTAGGCATGAAGGCGCTGCCGCTTGATACTACGCGTTCCGAGGCACTTTCCTTTGCGCGAAAGACCCTGAAATCACGTTATCCCGTCTACGACAAAACCCAGGATAGAATAGTGGGAGTCGTTTACACGAAGGACATTCTCACCTGCCCGGAAAGAACGCGCCTGAAGAAACTCCTTCGCGAACCAATATTCGTCCCGGAAACGAAAACCCTTTCCTCGATGCTTGAAGAGCTCAGGCGCTCCGATCAGCACATAGCCATCGTCGTAGACGAATTCGGCGGCACTGCAGGTCTCGTTACACTCGAGGACATTCTGGAGGCAATTTTCGGCGAGATAGTCGACGAGTACGATTCGAGTCACCCGTTCAAAAAGATATCCGAACGAATCTATGTTGTAGACGGGGATATCGACATTGCGACATTGAACCATTTGTTCGACGACGCTTTCCAGGAGGCGGAGGAGGATTTTTCGAGATTATCCGAACTGATTACGGACGAACTGGAACACATACCCAAGGCAGGAGAAACCATTGAATACAAGGGTACCAGGATCACCGTGCGAAAGGTGCGAAGACAGAGGATCGAAAAAGTCGTTGTCGAGCTTCTGCCTGCCGAGTCCCCGGAGGAGAACAGATGATGCTTCTTCTGGGACTTTTGTTCATCCTGATTCAAGGTTTCTTCGCCGGCGCCGAGACCGCTTACGTGGTCGCCAACCCGGTAAGGGTCGCGCACTTTACGCGCAACTCTAAAAGACAGGAGCATGCGCTCGACCTCCTGCGTAACACCGAACTCGTGCTTGTACTGACTCTTATAGGAACAAACATCTCGACCGTGCTCTCGAGCTTCTTTCTTACGAGTTATTTTCTGGATACGTATGGAACGTCAGGAACCCTCATAGCCATAATCTCTGGATCCTTGTGCGGCCTCATCTTCGGTGACTACATCCCCAAAAGCTTCGCCCGGATTACCGCCGAAAGATTCGTTGCGGCCACAGTAGGATTCTTCAGTCCTGCCTCGACGCTCCTCAAGCCGTTCGGCCGTTTGTTCCGCAAGCCCCAGCCGAGGGAACGGGGAATCGATCGCCTCTCAATTTCCAGGCCCGAGATGCTTACGGCCATAAAACTCGGGGAAAAAATCGGAAGCATCGAGGAGAAAACATCCCCCCGGGTAGCCAATCTCTTCTCGGCTTTCGACACGCCCCTTTCGGACGTCATGACTCCGTGGGACAGGGTGATCAAAATACCTGCGGGATCGAGGAGGAAAAGGATACTGGATATCGTAAGCGAGGAGGGCTTTACTCGCTATCCTGTAATAGACCGGGATTCCGGCAAAATTCTCGGAATTTTAAGGACAAAGGACCTCCTTGAACCGAGGATACGTCTTTACCCGGCTTTCTTCACCAACCCCGGCATACGCATCACGGAGCTTTTGCGCACCATGCAGTCGAAACACGAACACATGGCCATCGTTCTTGACCTAGACGATAACCCCATAGGCATAGTGACGTTCGAGGATTTATTAGAAGAATTCGTCGGTGAGATACGCAGCGAGGAATAACTCCCGCCCCACTCCCGAACACATCAAATGGCAGGCGAGTACACTTGACAGGCTTTAATTTGCAACTAAAATAGATATGGTAATACATAATGGGTCGGTTATCTGTCAGAATACTTCACGAAAGAATGTATGAGAATTCGGGTCGGATCGGTTAGAGCGAGTGAAGATGGTAGTGTTTCGGCATATGAATTAGGGTCGAAGTTCCAGTCCATTTCTGGAACGTAACGCTTCCACGAAGAAGCGCGGTCGGATGGCTGGGAGTTCCGGATTCCTCCTCCACGGGACTCCCAGCTACGTTTGACATGGGGAGTTCAGCCTTGACCGGTCATCTTTTCCTTCTAAAATAAGTTCGTTGTCACAAATCAAAGGAGTGTAGTATGCCGGGAAAAAAGCTTGTTATAATAGCAACACACGGGCCCGAGGACCCCGAGCGTGCAACAATACCTTTCGTAATGGCCACCGCCGCCCAGGCTTCGGGGATAGAAGTAGTAATGGCCTTTCAGTCCAACGCGGTAATGCTTGCTAAAAAGGACTGCCTCAAGCACGTTTTTGCCGCTGGATTTCCTCCTCTGGAGGAACTCGTGAATGCTTATCTAGAAGCAGGCGGAAAAATGCTTTTGTGTGGCCCATGTATCAACTCCCGCAAACTGGAAAAGGAGGATTTCATCCCCGGAGCCGTAATCGTAAACGCGGCCACGCTCGTTAACGAGGTCATGAACTCCCAGCAGAGCCTTAGGTATTGAGCAAGGAGTAATGGGAAAGTGGCGAGGGCACCCGGGGTTCCATCGGAGGGCTTCGTCTTAATAGGAAATGCAAGGGGAGTGTTGCTGGAGGGCTGGAGGGGAAGGTGACCTTGACTTCTCCGGCAGCCTCTATAGATTGAGGTATGCGCGAAGTCAAAACGACCCGCGGAGTTACTTCGAGTCTTCCGAGAAACAATGAAGATAATCGATAATGAAAGACGTTGAAGTCAAGTTATATACGACAAAGAAGATACTGAACGAGCACAAGCGCGCGGACGAGGGGTGGTTCTGGGTGCGCTACTCGGCCTATCCCTACAAGGGCTGCTCGAACGGCTGCCGCTACTGTTACGAGTGGGACGAAAAATACGCACCCATGAAGGATTACACCCTCATGGATAAGGTGGTGATGGTGAAGGAGAACGCGGTCGAACGTCTCAAGAAAGAGCTGCCGCGTAAACAGAAGGACGTGGTGTGCGTGGGTGACTGGCAGCCCGTTGAGGCGAAGTACGGGCTCTCGCGGAAGATGCTCGAGATAGTATACCAGTTGAAATTCCCCTTGATGATCATAGAACGCGCGCCGCTACTGACGAAAGATCTGGATATCCTCAAGGATATTTCTTGTCAGACCGATGCTTATGTCGGATATTCGATTGTGGCGACAAGGGATGACGCGACAAGGCTGCACTTCGAACCCAGGGGTCCCTCGGTCAAAGGCAGGTTCAGCGCGATGAAAAGGATTGCGGAGGCGGGCGTGATGATCGGAACCCTGGCCATGCCTATCCTGCCCTATATCTTCGATTCGGACGAGGAGTTGAGGCTTCTTGTCCGGATGACCCGCGATGCGGGTGGCGGCTTTGTTCTGTTCGGAGGATTGACCCTGTGGGGAACATGCAAGAACGTCTACAACGAAGCTCTGGAATCGTATAACCCCGATCTTATCACCGCGACCGAGAAGTGGGATCGGGACAAGGCAGCCAAAACCCAGTGGGTTCGCAGGTGTCATCTCACGATTGCGGAGGAGTGCGAACGCGTGGGTATCAAGCATTTTATCAAAAGACCTGTTTCTTTTTATCCCAAAGACTTGAGGCGCAACAAGGAGATTGCCGGCATGCTGTTCGTAAAGGCAAGGGACATCCAGATGCTGGGGGAGTCCGATTACAGGTCAATGGCCTACACCAGGGTGGGCAGAACCGTTGACGGGCTCCTCCTGGATATCGGTTCGATTTACCGTGAACAGGGCAGACGAGGACTTACGGCACTCGACGGCGTCGGCGAGAAAATAGCGGACGAGATCGAGACGTTGCTCGGGAAGAGCGGACAGTGAACAGGTTGATACTTGCAACGCTTGCCGTTCTCGGCTGCGGGAAGATGCCCCCCAATCCGCTGGACGAGACGTTCTTTCCTGCAGGGGCAGGCTACGAGTGGGTGTACGAGCGCGAGAGCTACGTGTGGGATGACATGGCAAGCAGCAAGAGTGTTGATACCTTCAGCATCAAGGTCGTTTCCAAAACGACGAAAGACGGACTCACAATCTTCAAACTGAAGGGCGGGTCTTTCGAGGATGTGGGAGAGGAAATTGCCATCGCCGGGAACTATGTGGCCGTTTTTGAAGGGATGGATACGATACCGCTCGTACCGCCTGAAGACTTCAAAGCGAAAGAATCATTCCCGGGGTACGGGGTCGTTTACAGGGGGGATACCCTGACGCTCAACTACGACGTGGGCGGCGGGTACGTTCTAATGCTTTACTCGACCGAAAGAATCAAGGGCGTTGGCGTCATCCGCCAGACAGCCGAAATAAGGGAACCGCCGCATTACGAGGGCCACGTTGACCGCCTCCTCTGCTTCATCAAGGGCCGGGATACATTATGGAAAACCACCCCATGAACCTGTTTCGCGTGTCCAAGGAGAACCCGAGTACGAAGGGAATACACCAACTGAAGCAAAAATTTGCACAAAATGATAAGGGAGGAGGACCCCCTCTCTACTCGTCGTGCATTAAGATGCGTAGCTGCGATTCTTGAGATCATGAAGGATGGCATTGGATTTGCTTAGTAATAGATTGTAGGGAGATTATCAAAGGCCTTGAAAGGAGGGGCTTTGAAGAAGGTTGTTTTATTGTTAGGGATGGCGGGATTGGTCATAAGCTGCCAGGTGGAGTATCCTGAGCTCGTAAAATTAATCTCACCTGCGGATGGAGCCATATTTGATACCGTTATACCTGAATTTACGTGGCATTCTGATCCTGTGGCTTCAGACTACATAATAAGAATTCTTGATGAAACAGGAACTGGGATTCTTGAGGACTCGCTTAAGGATACCACGTTCACGATACCTGATACTATATTCAATCAAATCGCTGATGGAATCTATAAATGGATGGTCGCACCACTGCCAGCAATGGATGAACTTCTGTGGAGTGACAGCCGGACTTTTATACTTGACAAGGAAGGATATCAGACACCTATGCTAATTATCCCGGAAGATGGCGATACTTTTTATATCACTCCACCTAAATTTGTCTGGCATTCCAGTATCGGTGCAAACTCCTATGTTGTCCGCATCGTGAAGGGTGCTTTCTTTACCGGCGAAGTCATCGTCGAGGATACGCTAGAGGACACAACTTATACCTTGCCTCAGGAAGATTTCGAGATAGCGCTTAACTCCGACTATGTTTGGTCGGTTGCCCCTCTCTCCCCCCAGGGCGGATTGACCTGGAGGGAGTTCTGGGAATTTACTTTGAACAAACCCATGCCTTCCGGGCCCGAGCAAATTTCTCCTACGGAAGGAACCGAGTTCACAGATGCACCGCCCTCATTTGTATGGCATTCAGATGCCTTAGCCAAAGCTTATATCTTCTTATTACACGGAGAGAACCTCCCGTATGGGGACACAATAGTTGTGGATACCCTTGAGGATACCACCTATGCTCTTTCGCGTGACATATTCGAAGTTTCGTATAACGGAACGTATAAGTGGTCTGTCGCATCCGTTGCCAACACAAATCAGTCTTTTTGGAGTATGCAACGTTCGCTTACTTTCAACCAACCGCAAGTTCAATTTGATCTCGACACAACTTATTTCCCCTTCGGCCTCGGGTATGAGTGGGTTTATGAAGAGCATGGAGAAGGCATCAACGGGTATGGGAGTGCTAGTTGGCTCGATACTATAACTATCCGAGTTGTTGATTCTTCGTTTGCTTTTAACGGCTGGAGTTTTAATTTACAGTGCCTGAGTCAAAATGGTCTTGGCTCTCCTAAGTTCTTTGATGTTGGCAACCCGGCAAGATTAGTAAAGACCTCGGTTATAATCCTCGGCAACAAAAAAATCGATGTTATTCCCATATCCATGAAAGAAGTCAATCCAATTCCAGATGGTTATGAAAAATACGAAATTAGTTACACTCTCGATACCCTGCAAATCACAACTTCTTCATCCGTTTGGCATGAAGATGACCCTCACGGTTGGGGTTACGACAAGGCTACTACAATTGCACGCGTAAGAGAAATAGGTACCGTGAAGCAGGTGGACTATTACTGGTATGGCTATTATAACTGGAATGGTTATTCCATCTCCCATAGATTGATTCAATTCAGCAAAAACGGTACATTAGTTTGGCAAAGGAAGTAATGATGAGAAGGATTCTCATCCAAGCAATCTCTCCTCTCTTTTGTGCCTTTCTTTCGTGTATACAACCCCAGGAACAAGGAGCTATAGCGGTTTCATCTATCCCACCTGGAGCAATTGTCTATCTGGACGATAGCCTTACAGGTATGAAAACTAATTGCGTTCTTACGAACGTCCAGTCCGGCGAACATAAAATCAAATTAAGCATACCTGGCCTACCCGAATGGTCAACTATAGTTGACGTCAAAGCAGGGGACACCTGCGAGATTAATACTTCCTTTATAGTAGAAACCGGAAAAATAAAGTGGACATTTTCAGTCAGTACCGGCTACTATATCAAAACTTCACCCTCAATTGGGCAAGACGGCACTATTTACTACAGCGGGCAATACGAGGTCATAGCCTTGAACCCGGATGGGACTCTGAAATGGAAAAAAAACTCAGATGAGAGATCATGCGGTCCAATGGTAATTTCCGAAAATGAATCCATCTATTATGCATGCTTCGTCAATGATTATTATCGGATTGCTGCATTGAATTCAGATGGCAATAAAATATGGGAATTCTTTCCTGATAGCGGCTTTGGCGGCTCCGTATCACCTGCTTTAGACAGAGATGGATGCATTTATTTCTCGGCGGGAAATTGCCTTTATGCCTTGAACCCGGAAGGAAAATTGAAATGGAAATTTGAAATAGCAAGCAACGGCACCCCTACCATAGGTGATGACGGAACCATTTATGTTGGAGGAGATAGATATCTTTATGCCTTCAAGCCGGATGGAACATTGAAGTGGGTTCATGAGCCTGGAAGCACACCGGTAATTGGATCTGATAGGACTCTTTACTTCGGTTTCGGAAAGCACCTATACGCAACTTCTCAAAATGGAACAACAAAATGTTTCTCCAAAGAACTGCCAGGTGATGTCTGCGGTATATCGATTGGCTCTGAAGGCAAGATATACGCCGGGATCGTCGATTGGAAAGATCTGGAAGAACAACCTGAGGCATGGTCATATTCATTTTCACCTTCAGGAGAGATACTCCAAACCTTTGGTAACTCTTGGTGCGAAATGATGTCAACCCCGACAATAGGCAGAGATGGTTCGATTTATTTTACAGTCTGCCAAAAAAATTCCGAAGGTTATTATTCCAGCTATCTTTATTCTTACGGTAGTGATGGATGCCTCCAATGGAAGCTTGAAGGACCTTCCGAGTACTCCTCTCCTTCAATCGCCGAGGACGGCACACTTTTTGTAACTGGTAATAATGTGATATACGCCATTCAGACCTCCTCCTTCGGACTCGCCCCATCCTCCTGGCCGAAGTATGGCCACGACAACCAGAACACCGGCAGGGCTGGAGGACCATGACATAAATCCCCATGAACCTGCTCAGCATCTTTACGGAGACCCTGGATATGCAAATCTAAGCACTAAGGTGTTTTTTTATAATATCTTCGACGTGTTCAAGCGTAGCCTGGACGGGTGGGGTTAGTGACGCGTTGAACTCAAGGCTGGCCGCCTGGACGCCCAGGAGTTCGATGGTTAAGCATGGATGCTCGACACGAGTCATCTTGACCCAGAAGGAGAGGGGCACCCCGTGCGTGGAGATGGTGCGGATGGGTAAAGAGAGAATTTCATCGGCGGAGAAGAAGCGGAGCTCGCCCGGCACCCCCTCCCAGTCGCACACGTCGATGAGAAGTATACGGCCGGGTTTTTCCTTCTCGACGAGTCCGAGCGCGTTCTCCGGGACCTCTCCCCCATCAACAAGAGTCCAGTGGGAAGGGATGGTGGAAGATTCCAGAAAACGGTCAATTGCCAGCGGCCCAAATGCGTCATCACCTCTGAGTCGATTACCAACACCTATAATGAGAATCTTAGGAGTACCGGAGCCGGACTCAGCCAACGCCTGTGAACTCGTCAAGGATTCCGGCAAGCTTTTCAGCCAGCCTTCTACGTTCGAACCGAGCAATGAGGTCAGCTCTGGGATCGTAAGGAAAAACGCCGTCAAGAAGAAGTTTCAGCCCACGCAAGACACCGTCAACATCTCCCTCTCTTGCAACACACCCCGTGCACGTCTCGCGAACAAGCAAGGCTGTTTCATGCTCTGGACTTACGGTGGCAAGTATGGGGACACCGGAGCCTATGTATTCGTATGTTTTCGCCGGGACGATCAGATCGGAATATTCGGAATGGTAGGGAAGCCACGCAAGGTCTGAACGCTCAAGCCGCCTCATGGTCTCTTTGTGCGGGAGATGGCCTAGACGTTCGATAAAATTAGAGACCCCGCTGCGCCTGATTCGCTCTTCTTCGACCGAGCTTATCTCACCCATTATCTGAACCTTAAGTTTTGCGGGCGTAATGCCTTCTTCGTCTCTCAACCTTCGTATGGCCGCATAAAGGGTCGTTCCACGGTTGATGTGATCGAGTCCGAGGATACCCGTGTATGCAATTATCAAAGGTCCTCTTTTTCGACCTTGGGAATCCTTTTTTCGCAGAGAAAAATCCGCGGAATCAAACCCGTTGGGAATGTAGTTGATGCGAGGAGCCATCTCGGGATAACGATTCAGGAGGTCTCTCGAATGCGCCCTCGTGGCGGCAATGACGGCATCCGCATATTCGAGTATGGTTTTTTCATTCCTCTTATTAAGCGCTCTCTTCCAGCGTGATTTGTCGTGCTGGGGATGACGTACCCACGGATCACGCATATCAATTATCAATGGCAATCCGGTAACTCTTTTTAAGAGCCGTCCGGTAAAGAAATTGCTCCACGGAGGAGCCGTCACGAATATCGCATCCGCTTTCAGAGATAGCTTGTAAGCCTGGCGAAACGCCGGACCTACGTACCCGCTTTGTGTATCGGGCCATGAAAACCTCTGCGCTATCCAGCGAAGCGGGCTGTCTATTCTCGGTTTCAAGGGTCCGGCAAGCTTCTCGCGGAAACGAAAACTGTCGAATCCGGCAACCCTGTAAAGGGAAATATCCTTGACTTCCTCAAGCATTTCGGAATCGGCCATATAAAAAGCGGAAGGCTGCGGCGCGATGACATGAGGTTTCCATCCGAAATCAGGCAGATACTTGCAAAACTTTGATACACGCTGAACACCCACGCCACCCAGAGGAGGAAAATAGTATGTAATTACAAGAAGATTCTTAGCCACTTATCTTCTTCATGAGTTTTTCAGCGTCTTTGACGATATCGGAGTACCCCAGGTCGCGGCGAATCTTGTCCTTGTTGTTGATGACATCCCACAGATAGCTTTTTGCCTTTGCCTTGTCGCCGAGCGCCGAGTAAACCTCGGCAAGACGAAGCTTGCATTGGTAGATGTTCGTGTAACACTTGGGCTGGTACCAGAAGATATCCCCGAGGAGCTTCTCGTAGAGAGCTTTGGCCTCCTCCCACATGCCGAGATCGATATAGAGTTCGCCCAGACCCCATCTGAAGGTGCGGGATTTTGGGTGCTCGGCAACAAGCTCCTTGCTTATCTCTAGCGCCTCCTTCGGCCTTCCCTCCTCCTTGAAGATAAAGGTCAGCGCCTGACCTGCCGATGCCTTGAAATATGTCCCCTTGTCATAGACGAGGCGGATCTCGTGAACCCCTTTCTCGACACTGGTCGAGCCCTTTGTTCCCGGAAGATAGCGATCGACCCGGCCGGAAAAGTAATCGTATGCGCCCTTCGCGAGATAGGCGTCGTAGAGCGTGGAGTCGAGTTCCACAGCCTTTAGCAAGGGATTGAGCGCGCTCGTCCCCGAAGAGAACGCTGCCAGGTACTGCCTCTTCCAGCCCGAGCGAACCATGCGGAAGACCTGAACCGAACCGATAAAGAGGAGGTCTCGTGCATTCTCGCCGTTGGCCTCGATGCCGGCCCTTGCCGCCTTCTCGGCTGCGGACATCTGCTTGTCAAAGTACCACTCGAGTGAGTCGGTTACGAAATCGGACATGTAGATGAAAGTGAGCGCGCCGTCGAGGAAGTAGGGCGCAGGGTCGTCCGGGCAGAGCCGTTTCGCCTCGGCGTAAGCCTTGCGAGCGGTCTCGTAATCCTCTATGTGGGATGCCTCGATCCCCTTGGTTAAGAGCGCCTCCGCCTCCGGCGTGAGCGCGGAAAGGAGGGGGAGGAGGGTGAGAAAGGCGGATAGATTACACATCAGTATCTAAAGACGAAAGCTGGACTTAAATGGTTGCAATTGCCGCAATCTCGACCAGCGCACCCTTTGGTAGTCCGGCTGACTGGACGGTGAGCCGGGCGGGGTATGGTGCCGTGAAGAATGTCGCGTATATTTCGTTGACCTTTGGGAAGTCTACAAGCGAGGCGAGATGGATATCACATCTCACGATATCGTCCATGGTTGCCCCGGCTTCGTCAAGGATAGCCTTGAGATTGGACATGACCTGCCTTGCCTGGGCCTCGACTCCTTCGAGGAGCTTATCTTGCTTGGGGTCAATGCCCAGCTGACCGGCGACGAAAATGAGGTTTGCCACCTGCACGGCCTGGCTGTACGGACCTATTGGCAGGGGCGCGTTGTCGGTTCTAATCTCTTTTTTCATAAATACTTCCTTTCAAATATTTGATCCTTCACAAGGAGTCCCATGCTTGGAAAGACACGGGCACTCGCATAGTCTAAGGCATAACCCCGGACCTGTCAACCCTTGATGTTGACAAATGTTTCAAACGAGTTAGTGTTTTAACCTTAAGGGAACGAATCAACAAATTGGAGGTAAGTATGTTTTTATATAACTTGGTTTCATTCTTTTTGTCGGTAGTGGTAAGCTTGAGCCCTGGGTATTCATCCAAAGACCAGGCTAATAAACTGCTAACCCACGTTTCCCTGGATGTCAAAGCCGCCACTCCGCTATTCTCCGAAACTACAACTATTAATGATTCAGGTTTTGTCTGGTTCTTTATTAATTGGGGACGGAACTTATATATAAGTCGTATCAGCCCCAGGGGTGAAATACTTTTGAATAAGCTCCTCATAGCTCAGATCAATGAGGAATATCCCGAATTGTGGCTTAATGGTCCGATGGCGTGCGACCGCTGGGGCAACGTGTACTGCGGTTACTTCCCCAGAACGCGCGACAATCATACCTGCCCTCTGCATCTTATTCGCGTGACCCCTGGTGGCCAGGTAAAGGACTACTATCCTTGGCCTGACATTCGTGTTTACAACTATATGGAGGTTCTTCCCGGCGATACCTTGTTAGTTGCAGGATTCAGCAGCGATTTCAGCAAGATCAAGGTATATAAAGGCTTACTCGATGAGGAAGGCATTATCCCGGTTTTCGAGAAAGACTTCAAGTCAGGGTACAGCTCATTGAACGAAGTGGTATACAGTAAAGCTATGCCGCAAAGCAACACCATGCTTGACTGGGGCAGAAACTGGGGGCTATACATCATTAGCGACTCTGATTATAACACACCTGTACTTTCTGAGACTTTTAGAATTCAGAGGCTCAACCTGAATCTGGACACCGACCATTCTTACGAAGATCTTGGCCTTTATGATTGGAACAAATATACCTGGAGAATTTTCCATAAAACGTGGATTGGAAATGTTACTATCACTCCCTACAAGAACGGTGGTTACGTGCTCTGTTTGGTTGAACCAATGGATGCTTCGACTACATATATGATTAGATTGGACAGCACCGGTGTGCCCATAGATCCAAAGACCCTGAGTGACGGAGGCATAAGAAAGCCCATTGCCTTTGACAAACTCCCGGCGTCAGCCAAACCCTACGTGGGTTTCGGGTGGTGGGAAAGCCATCTTGAAAGGACGAAAAGGGATTCAGCGCACGTTACGTTCTGGGGCGTGGATAGCGAAGGAAACATCTACAACTACCGGAAACTCCAAAAGCTGTAGGGAGAGGTCCCCCCAAAAGCTACGGGGTAGCTTTTGGGGGCATAAAAGCAGGAGGCGCCTGGTTAGCCAAGCGCCCCATGGTGATTTCCTCCTCCCATCATCTCCTTTACCTTTCCTCACCCGGTAACACATCGCCCTTTTCAACCTTCTTCAGTGCCCCTAGCACCAAAGAAGCTCTCACCTCCTCCCTTTCTTCCATCTCCCTCTATGGTGGCACTTAACTAGTAAGCAAGAACCATGCCAACTATCGTCCAAAATACGCTTAAGGGACGCTTGCAAATCAAGCCTTTGCGGAGGGGGGAGGAGGCGGGTCAAAATGATATCATTTTTTTTAACTATGTGTATCAAGGAAATTATACTTTTTGGTAAATGCACTGAACCATCTGGCCGCCGTCAGAAAATACCGGATAGTGCCACAGGTTATTTTCGATAAGTATGTAAATTCAAAGAAATTGTTAAGCAATTTCTTTGAATTTAGGGTCCCCATTAAAATCGCAACGCGATTTTAATGGGTTTTCTTAACTTGCTACCGCACCCAGCGCGATTGAGTAGAGCTTGGTCTTGGCGTCGTCCGCGCGTGAGAGCATGAGCACGGGTTTCGAGGCACCCGCGACTATTCCACACGCGTTCGCACCGCCCAGGTAGATGAGCCCCTTGGCGAACATATTTCCGGTCGCGATGTCGGGAACGATGAGGACATCTGCTGCGCCCGCGACCTTGCTCTTGACACCTTTAATCTTGACCGCTTCTTCGGAGACTGCAAGATCGAGCGCGAGAGGACCGTCTACCAGCGCACCCTTTATCTGACCTCGCGCGGCCATCTGGGTTATTTCGGCCCATTCTACGGTCTCGGCCATCTTGGGATTCACGACCTCCACGGCGGCCATGAGCGCGACCTTGGGTTCGGCGATGCCGAGGGACTGCGCGACCGCGACCGCGTTGCAGATGATGTCCAGCTTGGTCGCGAGATCGGGACAGATGTTCATGCCGCCGTCGGATACGAGCAGCAGACGCCCCAGGTTCGCGGGTTCAACGATGGCGATGTGGGATAGCACCCTGCCCGTGCGTAACCCGCGCTCCTTATCGAGCACGGCTCCGAGAAATTTTGAAGTCTCGAGGTGCCCTTTCAGAAGGAAGTCGCCGTTAGTGCGGACTTCGTTGACGGCCACGAGTGCCGCCTCTTCGTCGGGGCAGTCGACGACTTCGAACCCGTCGAGCGCGACCCCTACCTCTGCGGCGGCCTTTTTAATCTTATCCTTCGGCCCGCAAAGTATGCCCTTAGCAATGCCTTCCTTTTGGGCTTCGGCAAGTGCCTCGAGAGTGACAGGGTCGGCGGCCGCGGCGACAACCGATCGCCGCGGCCCCAAATCACGTGCCTTTTTCTTGAGTTCCTTAAGCGACTTGATCATCGAGCCTCCTAGATATTGTAGGCTTTTCTCAAGCTGTCGCGGAACTGAATGAGCCCCGGCTCATTCGGATTCTGCCTGACGATGTCGTCAAGAATGCCGATTGCCTTGCGCGGGTCCTTGAGGTAATCGAGATAGAGACGGAAGGAAATTTCGTGCCCGGGGAAGCGCCTGTTCCATGCATCAAGAAGCTCAAGCGCCTTTGTAGTGTCACGCATGGTTTCTGTGTAGAAGAGGAAAAGGCTGAGGAAAGGCTGGTAGTTCTCTCGCGTGGCTGAGGCATAGGCCTTTTTAAGTTCCTGCTCGGCGCGCAGCGTATCGCCCCTGCGAAGGAATCCCAATCCCTGCCTGATGTAGAAATCAGGACCCAGCCAGTTTTTTGCCTCGAGTTCCACGCGGTACGTTTCGGCGTCCTGAACTTCTCCAGCCTGGCTCGCAAACATGTAGAGATTCAAAAGGAAAACCCTGCGAACCTCAGGTTCAACATCAAACTGGGCTACCGGTTTAACGAATTCGTAGGCCTTTTTGGGGTCACCTTTCATGGCTAACTGTTCGCCTATCTCCTGCATGGCCACGCCGTAATTAATGAACAGTCCTTTTGCCTGCTCGTCCCTGCGAACCTTGGGATCCATGATAGAGCGCATCTTGAACTCTTTAGTGAAAAGCTCTACGGAACGGTTAAGGTCAATCGCGGGACGACCGAGCATGGAATCCTCGGGAGGAGACTTACGGAATCTGTACGCAAGGCCTTCCTGGATCAGATAGGGGCCGAACTCCTGCACACGACTGGGAGAAACCGTAGTTGAGAAATAGACGGGCATGACGGTCTCCTTGTAGTCCTTGAGCACGTTGTCAATGAACATCTTCGTAGGCAGCAAGTAATCGCGAGGTATTTTCGTAGCGAAACCGGATACCGAAACCTTCTCAGAGTCGGCATAGACTTTGCCGGCGTTGGTCGCGATCATATCCCTTATCATGAGATCGGCAAGCATGATAACCTGTGAACGTCCGAGAATCACGTAAGCGGGAAGATTGTCTATCTCTCCGGAGCCGTAATTCACGACTATCGAAGCCTGGCCGTTCTGTCCCGCGGAAGGAGGGATATCCAGAGTCAGGACACCAGTCAGTGTATCCACCAGACCAATCCTGCGGCGGGATGCATCAATAAGGCGTCCATGCTTGTCGGCCTTTACCTTCTGACCGTTGTAGGTAAACTCGAGGGTTCCCGACTTGATCGTGGGATGGGCAAGCTTGCCTGTCCAAGAGTTTGAACCCTGTGAACTCGTAAGCGTTACCCGCTCGTTTTTCGATTCGTACGCAAAGGATATGGGAGCGCCCTTGCGCGCAAGGTGCTCGATGTACCAGGGCGTATTAAGCAGTGAGAGGTTTGCGTTGATGACTCCGTGCTTATACGGGCGCTTGCCGTTCTCGTATGCGGTGGATGGAACCTCCTGCACGAACCAGAGAGGAAACGTATCGTTATCGCCGTTCGTGAATATGACCGAAGGCTCCTTGCATGAGGCAAGGAGGTTGAATCCGTATTCGAGCGGAATCCAGTCGCCTTGCCTTGTGAGCATGGGGAAGTTTATGAGCCCGGCTACAAGCGCAACGCCTGCCACGACACCGCCGGTCGATCCCCCCGCGATCCGGAAGACCTTCTTGCGTTTAATTGCCTGCCTGAGAGAAGCAATAATCTCAAACAGGCCGAAGCCCGTAAAAAGACCCCAGAAGGCGTAACTGAAAGTGTAAAAGTAATCGCGTTCTCTAACCTCCTGGGGCAGATTCGTGAATCCCTTGGGCAGGGGCCCGGAGTGCGGAAAGCGCATGTTCAAATAAATGACGAGCGCGGCGGATGAGATAAGGAAAGTGGTCAATAGAAACCAGAAGAGTTTGCGGTCCCTTTTGGCAAGCGAGTATAGACCCAGCACACCGAGTACTGTGGGTACCGACGCTATAAGTACACGAAGGATGACGGTAAATACAGGCTTTTCAGCAAGATCGCGAAGGCCCCACTGCCAGAAGAAGTATTTGAAATACATAACGAACTGCCAGAATATGCCGGCAATGGCACCGAGTCCTGTCGGTCGCCCCGTATCGGGATCGATGACGGTCTTTCGCGGCCAGAGCTGGTTCTCGACCGTCGCCCTGCCGTACTGTTCACGATGCAGCACCGAGAGGAACCGTTTAAGGTCAACGGGATCAACCATGTTTATGGACGGGTTCGAGTGGGCGCGAACCATCAGATAGAACTGAACAGAAAATCCGATAACGATAAGTATCGCCCCTATCGCAAAGAAAGTCATGTCGACCTTGTACTCTTTGCCGGCGTAGAAGAACGCGGCAAGGAGAATGGCCACACCAAAAAGAATGACAGGCCAAGGAAGTCTTAATGCCGCGAAAACGATCAGCAAGGCATACGCACCAAGGAATATCCACGCAGGAGTGAAACCTCTTCTGGAGGAGCTTCTCTGGGTAAAGAAGTAGATCACGAAAAGGGCAACGACCGCAAGTTGAGGCCAGCCAGGTTCAAAAAGCATGAAAGCCAGGCCGAGCACGCCGAGGAAGAACGTAGGCAGTAGGCGATGATTGACTACCAACACAAACGGAATCACGGCAAAAAGCATCATGACCGGCGTAAGGTGAATGCCGGCCGCGAGAATGACCATGTAGAGCACGAGAAGCATGAGTGCGTTAGCACGGCCGTTTTGACCCAGGACCCCTGACTTTAAAGGTGCCCCAGGTGTATTTGACGACGACAATGCATGATCGGCTGCAAAAGCCTCCTGTGGTTGTATACGTTCACGCCATAGCACCGCGAGATAAACCACAGTGAAGCCGATGCATGTCGAAATGGAATAAAGTTCGGCTTCAAGTGAGTTGTCCCAGGTTGAGAAACCAAAGGTTATAAAAAGTCCGCCGACAACACCGGCGACGGTTGGAATCCATTTCTCGGTTTCTTCCGTTTTGAAGGACTTGAATCCACGCACAACCCGGCTCGTAAGGATGACGGCCAGAGCCGCGGCGAGCGCTCCGGTAAGAATGCTTATGAAGTTGATTCTGAAAGCTATTTCACGCGCGAACGGTATCATCGCAAAAATGCGCCCGATCATTACGTATAAGGGTGTACCCGGCGGGTGCGGCACTCCCAGGATGTGGGAGCAGGCGATGAACTCTCCGCAATCCCAGAAGGCTACCGTGGGTGAAGCGGTGACCAAATAGAGTACGAATGCAATAACAAAGACTATACCGGCTGCAAGCCAGTCTATCCGGTGTTGTTTCATTTCTCCTCCTTGGAGTAGATCTTTTCAAGGTAGGTCGTAAGTTCTTTAATTTCGAGGTTCGTGTAGAGCTTTCCTTCAAGGCCTACACTTACCCCACCTGTTTCCTCACTTACTACTATTGAGACGGCGTCTGAGGCTGAACAGATACCCAAACCTGCCCTGTGACGCATCCCGTAGTAATCTTCCACCCACGGCTCGTCGCTTACGGGAAGAATGCAAGCCGCGGCTACCACCTTTTCCCCCCTTATGATGCAGGCTCCGTCGTGAAGCGGAGAGGGGGGGGTAAAGATGGAAACGATGAGCGCGGCCGAGACCCGCGCATCAATTTTAGTACCAGTATTCGTGTACTCCCCGAGATCGATGTCGCGCTCGAAAACTATAAGCGCGCCCATCTTGCGCTTGCGCATCTCCTCAACCGCCTTCATAATCTCGGACACGGCCACCTGGCTCTCCGAGCGCACGAGGAAACGCAATAGCCTGTAGCGGCCCATTCGTGCGAGAGCGTTTCTTATCTCGGGTTGAAACAGTATCACGAACGCGATTATCCATATCGCCATGAGGGAGTTGAGAATCAGCGCGAGAGCGACCAGATTGAGCGTCCTTGCGACGAGCGTGAACACGAAGATGAAAACCAGACCGATGAGTATCTGGAGCGCCCGCGTTCCCTTGATGAATCTCAGAAAGAGGTAGATGATTATGGCGACGACTGCAATGTCGACGAAATCGAGAATCCCTGGACGAAGGACGTCCGTCACCCCCCGGCCCCCTTGAGAATGAGCGAGCAGGCGTCAAGCGCTCTCCTCGTTTCCTTGACGTCGTGCACTCTGAGAATATGCGCACCCGAAAGGAAAGCAAGCACGGACGCTCCGAGCGATGCCTCGAGCCGCTCACCCACGTCGAGCCCGAGAAGCTTGCCGAGGAAGGATTTGCGCGACGCGCCTACGAGGAGCGGGCGGCCGAAGGCCTTGAGTTCGGAGAGCCTGCGGAGCGCGGCTGAGTTGTCCGAAACTCGTTTGCCGAATCCTATTCCCGGGTCGATAATGATACTTTTTAGACCAGGGTTCTTAAGATCGATTTCTGCGAGCTTAGTTGTGAAAAATTCGTAAAGCTCGGCGTTGAAATCGTCGTAATGCGGAGCGATCTGCATGGTTTCCGGCTCACCCTTGGAATGCATGAGCACATATGCGACCTTGAACTCCTCCGCGAGGGACCAGAGTTCCTGCACCTTTCCACCCGAAATGTCGTTAATTATGGACGCTCCCACTGAAAGACCGGCGCTCGCGACATCAGGTGATGTCGTATCAAGGGACCAGATGTATTTCTTTTTCTCAAGGTGATTGAAAACAGGCTTGAGCCTTTCGAGTTGCTCGGTAGCAGGACAGGGACGCGCACCCGGTCTCGTGGACTCGGCGCCTATGTCGAGGATGTCAGCGCCCTCACCAAGCATGGTGTCGATTCTCGCCTTCGCGGCGTCGGGTTCGAGATAGAGCCCGCCGTCGGAAAAGGAATCCGGCGTAACGTTGAGCACGCCCATAATCAGAGGGTGGTCAAAGGAGAGCGTGCCCGAAGGCAGGTCAAGCGAGGAGACAGGGGCATCGAGATTGGCCAGAAGCTTAGCTACACCCTTCTCGAACAAGGCAAGTCCGAAGGGCTGGCCGGACATCGCAAGCGAGGTTCGCCTCAGCTGACGCTTCGTTCCCATGAACAGGGCATCGGAGCGCTCGACCTTACCGGTGATCACGTCGCGGTGAACGGCGACGTCTGCGCCGTTTGAGAGCGCGGTCTGCTTGAGGATGTTGGCGGCCGGTGTTTTGAGATCCGTTATCTTCAAGAGGAAAGAGTCGAACTTATCGAGGAATATATCGATGCAGGACTCGTCAACCGAAAGGGTACGCAGTTCCCGCTCGAGCTCCGCCTTGTCCGCCGGCTTGAGAGGCCTAAGATTCATCAGAGCCCGAGCCCCTTCATGAGCGAGAGCGCCTCCGCTCTCGTCTCCGCTCGTCTGAAAGCGCCCCGCATTGCCGAGGTGAGGGTCTTCGTTCCGGGTTTCTTGACCCCGCGCATGGTCACGCACAGATGTTCGGCTTCGATGACGACCATGACGCCGAGGGGATTGAGAACCTCGTTGAAAATGTCGGCGGTCTCAGACGTAAGGCGCTCCTGGATCTGGGGTCGCTTGGTCAGGATGTCCACGAAGCGCACGATGTCGCCGAAACCGGTTATGCGGTTCTCCCTTGGGATATAGGCAAGGTGCACCTTTCCGAAGAAGGGAAGGAGGTGATGCTCGCAGACCGAGTAGAAGGGGATGTCCTTCACGAGAATCATCTCGTCCTGGTTGGGAGCGGTATAGGTTTTAAGAACTTCGCGAGGATCGAGACCGATTCCCGAGAAAATCTCGGGAACCATGCGGGCGACCGCCTGCGGGGTATCGTTAAGGCCCGGCCTTCCGGGGTCCTCCCCCAGGGCTTTAAGAAAATCACCGACCGCTTGCTCTATCTTCTTTGGGTCCACCTCAGGCCTTTCCGGGCTTGGCTTTCACTGTCTTACCTGCTGACGACGAGGGTTTTCTTGAAGAGACGGATGGCGATTTCGTTCCCAGAATTCTCGCTATGTCCTGTGCGTCCAGGGTTTCCTGCTTTATGAGTGTCTCGGCGAGGTTCTTGAGCTTGGCGAGATTGCGTTCGACTATGCCGAGCGCGCGCTTGTGCTGGGTCTCGACTATGAGGCGAATCTCATCGTCGATGAGCTGCGCGGTCTTCTCGCTGTAGTTGCGCTGCACGCCCATCTCGCGGCCGAGGAATATCTCTGCCTCGATCCTGCCGAACGTGAGGGGCCCCAGCTTCGCGCTCATGCCCCACTCGCAAACCATCTTGCGGGCAAGAAGAGTTGCCTTCTCGAGATCGTTGGCGGCACCGGTGGAGAGGTCGCCGTATATCTTTTCCTCAGCCGCCCTGCCGCCAAGCATGAACGCTATCTGGTTCTCGCAAAATTCCTTGGGGTAGATCTTGCGCTCGTCGATTGGCAGCGACTGCGTCACGCCCAGGGCCATGCCGCGCGGGATTATGGTGACCTTGTGAAGGGGATCCATTCCCGGAATCATGCTGGAGATGAGGGTGTGACCGGCCTCGTGGAACGCGGTGCGGCGCTTCTCTTCGGGAGAGAGCAGAAGGCTGCGGCGCTCTGCACCCATGAGCACCTTGTCCTTGGCATCCTCAAAATCCTGCGCGGTGACTTGCTCGCGGCTGCGCCTGGCTGCTAAAAGTGCCGCCTCGTTGACCATGTTCTCGAGATCGGCGCCGGTGAATCCCGGAGTCCCTCTCGCAAGAACGGAGAGGTCGACGTCTGAGGCAAGCGGTATCCTGCGAACCTTCACCTTGAGAATCTCCTCGCGGCCCAGAACGTCGGGCTGATCCAAAACGACCTTGCGGTCGAACCTGCCGGGACGAAGGAGTGCGGGATCGAGTATATCCGGCCTGTTGGTGGCCGCCATGATGATGATGCCGTCCGCGCTCTGGAACCCGTCCATCTCGACTAGAAGCTGGTTCAACGTCTGCTCGCGCTCGTCGTGACCGCCGCCGAGACCGGCGCCGCGGTGGCGACCCACTGCGTCTATCTCGTCAATGAAGATGATGCAGGGCGCGTGGCGCTTGCCCTGATCGAAGAGATCGCGGACCCGGGAGGCACCCACGCCGACGAAGAGCTCGACGAAATCGGAACCGGAGATGGAGAGGAAGGGCACGCTTGCCTCGCCCGCGACCGCGCGCGCGAGAAGGGTCTTTCCCGTTCCCGGCGCCCCGACAAGCAGAACGCCCTTCGGGATGCGTCCGCCCAGACGACTGAACTTGCGCGGCGAGCGAAGGAATTCTATCACTTCCTCGAGTTCCTCCTTGGCCTCCTTGACCCCTGCGACGTCGTCAAAGGTGACGTTGGGACGGGTCTCGGTACTAACCTTGACCCGCGACTTTCCGAACTGGAAGTTCCTCGAGGCGCCCACCTGCGACTGCCGCATTATCATGAACCAGAAGACGAGTATAAGTACCCAGGGTACGATGGAAAGAAGGATGCTGAGCCACTGAACGCGGTTCTGCGCCCTTACCTCGACGCCTGCGGCCCTGAGGTCCTCTATGATCTTCGGGTCGTCGAAAGGAATGAGAACCTTGAAACGACCGGTCGTGACCGTGTCGCCGTTTACGTCGCGGACCTTTATTTTTCGCGAATCGGCGCGACCCGGATCGCCGAAGTAGCCGGTGATCTGCTTTTCACTAATCACGACGGTCTTTAGCTCCGCAAACATGTTTCTGAATTCCGAGTACGATATTTCGGGCGTCTGCGGACGCATGAAAAGAAGGTAATACCCTAGGGGTATTACTATGAGCAGTACGATCCAGATAAGTATCGTGCGTAAATTAACTGAACCCGCCTGCTGCGGCGGTTTATTCGCCATTTTCACCTCTCAAAAGAGTAATGATATTTGTATCTCGCGTCCCGGCTGTGACAGGGGCAGCGGCCGAGCGCATCAAACCTACAATCCACAACACATCCTCGTCCTCCTCCCCTGCACAGACTAGAGGCCATAACCTTCTCATCCCCCGGGGCACCTTGGCGTCGGTAAAGACCTTCTTTATCTTGCGCGGCCTAGAATGCCCGAAAGGTACAATCCTGTCACCCTCTCTCCAGGCTCTCACGACGTATGGCGGTTTTGCTAATCCCACATCAAGCGTAATCTCATCAGAGCCATAACTAATCCTGCCGCCCTCGAGCGTACGCAGGGAGAGCCGCCATCCCAGTTCTTCGATACAGACGCTTTCTCCCGAATGCAGCTTGAAAGGCTTCCAGCCCGGTCTTTCCTGTAAAGGCTCAAGCCTCAGGCGGTCGTAAGACCAAAGCAATCTCTCGGAATTTCCTCTTTGTATCTCACGAGTTCCCTTGGATGTTTCCAGAGGTACAAGTCGCCTGAGATCGCGTCCGCCTAACCACGGCACAAACCGTCGCAAAACGCGTAATTGAGTTGTAATATTATATTGTGAAAGCTTTGAAGTGTCAAGTTCGAGCCCTTTGGAGCCGCGCACGATCACGTCCTCGTAAGCCTTTTCCGACGAGGCCCGGACGGATTCAGCTATCCTGTCTCCGAGTTCGAGCGTTCTCGAAATGGTATCTTCGAGCGACGGGTTGAGCGCCTTCAACTCGGGAATAACACGGCGACGAACGTGGTTGCGGTCGTAGGACTCGTCGAGGTTGGAGGAGTCTTCCCTGAAGGTGAGCCTTTCCTTTTTGAGGTAAACGATAACCTCCTCCCTTGTGCACCGGATGAGCGGCCGGATGAAGGCCCCCCTCCTTGCAGGAATACCCCACAGCATAGGTTCCGCCCTTCCGCGGACAAGGGATAAGAGGAGCCATTCGACGTTGTCGGAAGCGGTGTGGCCGAGCGCGGCCAGGTCGTAACGTTCTGACTCGAGGAGTCTCTCCAATCCGGAGTACCGCAGCTTGCGGCCGGCCATCTCGAATGAGATTCCCTCAGACCGTGACACGACCTCAACATCAGCTTTTTCGGAGTGAAAGGGTAAATTCCACCGACGGGCGAGCGCGCTCACGAACTCCTCGTCCTGATCGGACTCACTGCCCCGTAAAGAGTGATTGAGGTGGTACACACCGAGCCTCGGGATTTCGAGTTTGTTTCTGTGGTTGTTAAGTAAGGCGAGAAGGGCTACCGAATCCGGCCCACCCGAGCAGGCCACGAGAACGCTTGAGCCCTTCCTGAACCCGCATTCCGACTTGAGAGTACTCAGGGCTTTTTTTTCAAGCGACACTTTATCTCAAAAACAGGTAGAAGATGATTCCCACAATGCCTATCGCGAAGCAGTAAAAACTGAAGAGCCAGAACTTTTTCGAGATGACTACCTTTCGAAGTGCCCACAGGGCGAAAAGCCCGACGCCGAAGCTCGCGGCGACTCCGATAGCGACGGCCAGGGGCTCACCGAAACTGGTAACGTCCTTGAGCTCGAGGATGTTGGCGGCAAGCACCGCGGGCAGGGAGAGGAGGAAGCTGAACTCGAAGGCCTCGGCCGAGGCGATTCCGAGAAGGAGGGCGGTCGAGATGGTGAGGCCTGAACGCGAAAGCCCGGGAAGAATGGCCGCCGCCTGGGCGATGCCGATTATGAGCGCGTCCGAGAGACGTATCGACTGGCCCCTGTCCTTTGCCCAGCGCGTGATGAGAAGCATGACGCCGGTTCCTATTAGAAAGAAAGGCACATAGGCGGCGTTGTCGAATACGGTCTCAAGGTAGTCCTTTGCGACGAGTCCTACTATTGCCGCCGGAATCGTTCCGATGATTATCCACAGGATCATCTTGAGATTGGGCTTCTGCTCGTCGTTCTTGACGAACGGCGATTTAACAAGCTTCCAGAGTCTCCGCGCGAAGAAGACTATTACGGCAAGAAGGGTACCGAAGTGGAGGAACACCGTGCCCGCGAGCCTTGCTTCGTCTATCCCAAGAATGTCCTGCGCGAGCACGAGGTGGCCGGACGAGGAGACGGGCAGGAACTCGGTCAGCCCCTGAAGCACCCCCAGAACGAGCATCTTCCAGATCATCTGCACTCCTTAACGATTAAAATTCCCAGTACAGGTCGGCGCCCAATTTCGGCCGCATCACGTCGGCGCCCTGGACGTTAGCGAGATTGCTTATGCTCTCAAGCCCGCCTGAGATAGAGATGAAGCTGCGGCCGATGAGCGCGAGTTTGACCGAAGCCTGGCCAAGAAGGTGATTTTCGACAATACCGGACGGAAACGGCGGGTGGTAGGCTGCGCTGTCCGCCGCGCCGTCGTCCATAAAATCGCGCCACTCGTCGCCTTCGCCGTGACGCTCGTAGCGACCTTCCAGATCTAGTGTCAATCTAGGTATCATTCGCCATGAGAGGTGAACCCTTGCCCGGTCGGCGTCAGGACCAAGGTCGTCGCCGAGGAGGAAGCCCCGGAACGTATAGTTCTGGTTGTCGTGACGCTGAGCGTACGTCCATTTGGTAATCGCGGTGTAGTCGGCACGAAGGTCGACTTCGGACTTAAGGATGGAGACCCACTCCGCTCCGATGGTCCCGCCGATTTTGTTGGGACCCGTCGCAGGCTCGTACGCAAAGTCGTCTATGAGAAGCTCGGTGTAAATCTTTATGGGATGGAGAAATACCGAGGCGTCCGCCGCCCACAAGATGTTCTCGTCCTGAAGCTTGTTCCACTGCATGAAGTAGTATAACGAAACCGGCGCAACGATATAGGGAAACACGTCGTTTGAATCGTTGGATACCACGACCTCAGAAAACCCCATTTTCCAGTTGCGGGCGGCGTAATCGAAGCGATGAATGACCATTCGCTTGTCAGCCTGCAGCCACGAATAGAGCGTGGTCAGGCTTGCGCCCTTCCATTTGAGCGCGTACGCAACATGGTCTATGCCCCAGGGTTCGGTCGAAAGGAAGAGCCCGCCCTCGTAGAGGGGGATCGGGCCGTAATGAATCTCGGAGCGACCGGCCTGAAGGTGTAACCAGGGTAAGTCCAGATCGAGTCTTGCGTCAGGAACCTCGGCGTATACAGGTCTTTCCCCCCCGCGCCAGGATTTGGCGTCGAATACTGAATCCCACTTCGGCGCGTAAGTAATGCGATGGGTGGCAAAAAAAGTGCAAGGCCCGACCCCGCCCTCGAAGCGCACCTCGGGCCCCGCGCGGAGAGAGTCGGGAATCTTGTATGATGCGCGCACGGCGCCGCCGAACCTGAAGAACGCGGGCACGCCTGCCTCTCCCCCGTCCCCCTGTAATCTGAGCGCGGGAGCCCAGCGCTTGAACCTCGATTCAATGAGCCCCAGCGAAGCAAGATCAAAGCTGTCCGCGCGCGATAGCGCGGCATTAGAATCAAAGGCGTTTTTTAGATCGACATGAGTGTAAGGCTTAATGTCAGGCAGGCCGCAGAGCACGCCTTTGGCCTCAAGCCTGTCTATTATTGTATACGCTGGATCGTCCAGCGGGATGATTTGCGCGAATAAAAGTGCAATAATCAATATCTTAAACCTCCAAACGTAACTTTAGCTTTAACAAAATAAAAGTCAACCCGCAAGACCACTCGTAATGTACTCTTTAATATAAAGTACTTATTGTTGGCGAATAATTCTTCCATTGGCCAGAAGGAAGGAATAAAGAAATCGACTCTTTTTTGAACCGCTACTGCACGAACCACCCAGCAGATTTAAAATGGGTTGAAGACTTTATTAATTTATACCTACTTGACATTATTTTTGCTTTTCCTAAACCTTCTTAGCCTGATCTCTGCCCGATCTTCAGTATAGATTCAACAATGGTTTAAAGAAGTTTGGGATTCTCCAAATCCAGGTTTAGTATTCCTCAAATTGATGTTTCCGTAGTGATTATCCATAGTGTTGAGGAAGGTTCAGTTCAGAATGAAATTTGATCAATCCCGTAGCCTTCTCAAACTCAATACAACGCACCGGTCACTTGCGAACCATGTGGTTGTAGGTCTCCATCTCCCGCAAAAGAAAGATAACCTTCTCCTGGCGCACCAACCTTTAAGGATTGACAAATGCCGTTTTATGGTGTAGAATTAAAGTCCAATATAAAAGGAGAAGCATGCCTGTTACGAAAAGTGTAGTCAAGAAGGTGCGCCAGGCCGAGAAACGGCGTGTCGCGAACCGCGGTAAAAAGACGAATTTGAAAACTGCAGTCGGCAAAGTTACGGCCGCAAAACCCAAGGAGCGCACCAAGCTCCTGCCTAAAACACAGTCGACCATAGACAAAGCCGCCAAGAAGGGAATCATTCATCCCAACAAGGCGTCAAGGGTGAAGTCAAGACTGGCGAAAGCGGCTAAGACGAAGTAAGTTTCCCCATCCATGTCCAGAAAGGCGGTGGGAGAAATACATAGGCCGGGAATGAACTCCCGGCCTACAACTTTTGAGAGCGGAAATTTACTTAGCCGTGATACTTGGGCCTGGCGAAAACCATTCTTCCCGCCGGCGTATTGACGACACCCTTGATGACAACCTCGAGGTACCGATTGATGTGATCGGCGCCCTCCTCGACGACCACCTTGACGCCGTTGGAGAAGTATCCTACGCCCTCGTCCTGGCCCTTGCCGCGCTTGACTATCCGGACGACAGTCTCGTCACCGGGCTTGAAGTGCGGAACGAAGAGTTCGAAAAGGGCGTCGATATCGACGACGCGGACCCCTTCCCTTCGCAGCTTCTCCGCATTCAATTCTTTTGAGAGTTTGAACAAGACCGCCTTTTTGGCGCGTGCCAGGTTGAGTGCCCTGTCGCCCTGTTCGAGCCCCTGAACGAACTCGACCTTAACCTCCTTGCATTTACGCAATCTCTCCACAGCCGACTTTGAATCGTCTCCCGCGGCTGGAAGTATCACCTTTCCTCTCAAGAGTTGAAGTTCGAAAAGCGAAATAACACGGCCGTCCACCAATGCCTCGCGTTCGATGATATAGTTCTCTTTCTTCAGAAAAAACATCTGTCCTCCTTACGAAGTACGTAACGTAATATCTATAGGTGTTCGATGGCTTCACGTATCGATCCCACTGGTATTGTTTGAATGCCTTCGATCTTTGCCGCATTGCGTTTCGGAATCATGGCACGTTTGAACCCGAGTCTTGAAGCCTCCTTGATACGCAATTCGGCCTGAGTCACCTGGCGAACCTCTCCACCCAGTCCGAGTTCACCGAATATGACCAGATCGTCCGGTAATTTCCTGTCCTCAAGCGAACTCGCCACGGCAAGCGCCACGGCAAGGTCGCACGAGGGCTCATCAATAGTAATCCCGCCCACTACGTTGAGATAGGTGTCGAGGGCAAGCGCTGATACTCCTCCCCTGCGCGCAAGCACCGCAAGAAGCATAGCGAACCTGCGCTGGGGAAAGCCGGTCGTTACGCGCTGCGGCATCGGGAAAGGCGTGGGCGAAGTTAGCCCTTGTACCTCGACGAGTAGCGGCCTTGTTCCTTCCATTACGACTGTCACCGCCGCGCCCGTGGGCCGCTCGGAGTTATCGGAAAGAAAGATGAAGGAAGGGTTTGAGATATCTTCAAGCCCCTTGTCGGTCATCTTGAAAAGTCCAATCTCGTTGGTCGAGCCGAAACGATTCTTGACCGCTCGCAGAATTCTGTACTCGTGAAACTTCTCGCCCTCGAAATAGAGAACCGTATCAACTATGTGTTCGAGAGTCTTGGGGCCTGCGAGCGTGCCGAATTTGGTCACATGACCGATTATAACGACCGTTACGCCCTGCCCCTTCGCCATACGCTGGAAGCGTGCCGCCGCCTCGCGCACCTGCCCCACGCTGCCCTGCGCGCCCTCAAGAGAGGAGGTCGTCATCGTCTGGATGGAATCGACAACAACGAGCGCCGGATCAAGCTCCGCGACCACGCCCTCTATCGACTCGACTTCGGTCTCTGCCAGAAGGTTGAGGTCCGCAGCCTTAACGCCAAGCCTCTCCGCGCGCAGTTTGAGCTGCAAAAGCGACTCCTCGCCGGATACGTAAAGAACTCCGGCGCTTCCGCGGACGCTTGCGGAGAGCTCGAGGGCGAGCGTGGACTTGCCTATCCCGGGGTCCCCCCCCAGAAGGATGACTGAACCGGGCACTATGCCGCCGCCCAGAACCCTGTCGAGCTCGGGATGGCCGGAAAGAGCGCGGGTTGTTTCTTCAAGCTCCACGTCCTTCAGGAGAACAGGCTTTGCAGGCTGAGCGCCGGCACCCGATCTTCTTGATTTCGGCTTGGCGACCACGCGCTCCTCGACGAACGAATTCCACGCTCCGCAAGACGGGCATTGTCCGGTCCAGCGAGAGCTTTCGTAGCCGCAGTTCTGACAGACGAAGTTGGAGTCGCGTTTCTTCAAAATACCTTTACGTTCAAATATCGCTCCGGGTGTTCCCGGATGTCTTTTAACAAGAGTTTAAGTTCGGCCGAGGACGTTTTGAGATTCTCGTAGACCGAGTCGTCCTCAACGAGTTTTCCCAGGGACCCCTCGCCGCGTTCGACCCTCGAAAGGATGGAATCCAGATTCGCGGACGCTGCGGCAAGCTGGTCTATTGACTGGCCTATCTTATCCGTTCGCTCGGCAATCGGCTCTATGCTCTTCTTGGCCTCGCTGAAAAGGTCTCGTACCCCCTCCTCCACCGCCTCCTGAATCCCCTTGACCTCCAGCTGACCTAGAATATCCTCAATGCGCACGAGCGTTCGCTGTACATGTTCGAGTGAAAAATCGTCCAGGTAGAAGCCGTCGAAAACAAAATCCTTTCGGGATCGGGCGACCTTTTGAGACTGGCCGAGATCAACCTTGATGTATTTCTCGCCCGTGAAAAGCGAGCGGGAACGCATGGTCACCCTAGAATCAACGGGTATGTCAACGTCCTGCTCGATGTTCATGTAGACCACTATCTCGTTGCGCTTGATGTCTACCTTGGTCACCTTTCCCTTGATAACGCCGGCCACGTCGACTGGGTCGTTGATTCGCAGACCTCCGATGTCGGTGAAACGCGCCTTTACCTGGTAGGTCTTTCGCAGTGTCCAGTAGTCTTTCAGCCAGCTGATGCCGAACAAGAGCACAAGTAATCCAAAGAAAAGGAATACACCGGCTGCAACCTCGCGGCGGCGGCCTTCATTCATAGAGTTCCTCCAATCGCGTCGTCCGCTTGGGACGACTGAGGGTGTAGTTCTTGAGAAAATATATATCCTGCCCCGCTCTGTGGGCAAGGCCCATGTCGTGTGTCACGATGAGCGAGGTAACGGAGAGCCGCTCGCTCAGCTCTATTATCAGATTGGTAATCCTTACTACCATCGCCGGATCGAGGCCGGTGGTGGGCTCATCGTAGAAGATGTAGGCAGGTTCCGCGGCTATAGCGCGGGCGACCGCCACGAGCTTCTTCATGCCGCCGGAGAGCTGCTCAGGGTACTTGCGGCGAACGTCGCGTTCGAGTCCGACGAGACCCAGCTTCTCGTCTATTATTCGGCTGCGCTCGTGCCACGGGATGTTCTTGCATTCCAGCGCAAGATCCATGTTATCCTCGACCGAGAGAGAGTCCAGAAGCGCCGACCCCTGAAAAACGTAGCCAATCCTGCGGCGCAGCGTTATGAGCCGCCTCTTGTAGCGTGGCTTTGACATGAGTCTCGTGGCGTCCGCCTCGTCGACGAAAACCTTACCTGTGTCCGGCGTCAGGAGTCCAAGTATGCACTTGAGAAACACGCTCTTGCCAGAACCCGACTTGCCCAGAATGAGGACCCTTCTCGCGTTACGCGCCTCGAAGTTCACGTCCTCGAGCACCTTTTGTGAACCGAAACTCTTTGAAAGATTCGTGACCTTTATCATGCAATCCCGCCTGTTGAAGAGAATCTGAAAATCATCATCTGAACACCAGGAAAGCGACTATGAAGTCGATTATCATTATCATGGCCGCCGATGTCACGACGGAGAACGTCACCGATTCGCCCACGCCCTCGGCACCGAGCCCGGTCTCGAACCCGTAGTGAGCGGACACCGAACCCATGGTCAGCCCGAAAAGGATGGTCTTTAAAAGCCCGCCCAGGACGTCCTTGAGAACGACGAATCTGCGCAAGCCGAATATATAAGTTTCAGGGGGGATATTGAGTATTAGCTTGGCGGAAACGGTCGCGGCCACGAGACCGATGAGCTCGCAGTATACAACGAGAACGGGCACGACGATGATGCCCGCTATGATGATCGGCAGGCCCAGGTAGTGTTCGGCGTTGATGCCCATGGTCTCGAGCGCGTCTATCTGCTCGGTTACCTTCATGGTTCCTATGCGGGCGGTTATGTTCGAGCCGACGCGAGCGACCACGAGCAGAGATATGACCACTGGCGCGAGTTCGATGAGGAGCGTCCTGCCGCCCGTCGCGCCCAGATAGAAACGGGGAAGCTCGGCCTCAAGCTGGTAGGATGTCACGAGCGTGACCACCATGCCGATGAAGATGGCCGTGAACGAGGCGACGGGAAGCGATCGAAGTCCCAGGTAGTAAATCTGGTCGAGAATGAGCCTCGGGCGTTTGAGGACGTATCCCATGCCGCCGAAGGTCCTGATTACGAACAAAAGATAGCGACCAAGCTGGCGTATCATCCGAAATCAACCTCCTCTACGTGGCTTTCATCTTCATGTCTGTCTTCCCGGTATGCAATGGCGTCTCCGAACTTCATCAGGTTCTTAACAAAGACCATTTCGACTTCTCCTGTTGGACCGTTACGCTGTTTGGCAATTATGATATTGGTCAGGCTTCCCTTGTGTTTTTCGCCTTCCTCGTCTTCAAGGTCTTCGCCTTCGCTCTTTTTAGTGTCGTAAAAATCAGGACGGTGAATGAGAATCACGAGATCGGCGTCCTGCTCTATCGCGCCCGATTCCCTGAGGTCCGCGAGTTGGGGTTTCTTGTCTTCTCGCATCTCGGGTCTTCTGGACAGCTGGGACAAGGCTATGACCGGAGCGTTTATCTCCTTTGCAAGCGCTTTCAGGGACCTGCTGATCTCGGTTATTTCCTGCTGGCGGTTGCGCTGGCCGCTGAAGCCTCCAGATGCGTCGAGAAGTTGAAGGTAATCGACGACAACCATATCAAGCGGCGCCTCTGAGTGCGTCCTGCGCACCTTTGCCTTGAGTTCGAGTATGGAAATTGCTGATGAGTCGTCAATCAACATATTCATCTGCTGAATGTCGCCCATCTTCGTGGCAATCCTGCCGAGTTCATCCTGCCTGATGCGCCCCGTCCTGATCTTGGATAAACTTACCCTCGATTCCGAGCATATGATCCTCTCGACAACCATCTCCGTGGTCATTTCAAGACTCACTATGGCCACCCTCGAACCCGCTCTCGCCGCGTTGCAGGCGATGTTGAGAGCCAGCGATGACTTTCCCATCGACGGCCTTCCTGCGATAATGACGAGTTCTCCGCGCTGGAACCCCGATGTCATCTGGTCAAGATCGTTGTAGCCTGTAGATATTCCGGTTACATGATGACCTGTAAGCTTCGCGCGATCTATGGCCCGCATCGCGGGAACGAGTAAATCCTTCAAGGGAACGAAACCGCCGCGGAGCTTGGATTCTTTTATCTCGAATATCTGGTTCTCCGCCTTGTCGAGCATGTCATCGACAGGCACGGCGGAGTCGTAAGCCTCGTGGACGATTCCCGTGGCTATGTCTATGAGACGGCGCTGGACCCATTTAGAATAGACTATCTTCGCGTGCTCTTCGACGTGCGCGGGCGCGACCACGTTCTCGGTGAGGGAGGAGAGGTAGTCGAGCCCGCCCGCCTCGGCAAGCTTTTTTTGCCTCTTGAGTTCCTCGCTCAAGGTGACGAGGTCGGCGGTCTCGTTGCGCTCGAAGAGTGCCGAAAGCCCTTCGGCTATAGTGCGGTTCTTACGGTCGTAGAAACATTCGGCCTTGAGCGTCTGGAACGCCTTGAACAAGGCTTCCTGCGAGATTATCATCGCGGCAAGCACCGCAGCCTCCGCCTCCGATGCGTGTGGCGGAACCCGAAGTCCCTGGTAATCCCTTGCCTCAGGCATTGCGCCCCTTTCTTTCAAGAAGCTCACGAGCGACCTCGACGATTCTTTCGGCGAGCGCGGCCTTTTCCGAAGGTTCGATTTCCACTGCTTCATCGGATGGGAAAAGGATAACGGCCTGCGTCTTCTCTGAACCGATCGAGGAGGAGGGATTGGCGACTATAGCGTCGAGCTTCTTTGCCTCGAGCTTTTTGCTGGCGGAGGCGGCCCAGTCTGAGCCGGTCTCGACGGAGAACCCTATCTTGACGGCGGGGAAGCCTGCGAGTGAGGAGAGGATGTCCCGAGTCTTTTGGAGTTCAAGGGTGAGCGTGCGCTCCTTGAGTTTAGCTGAGGCTTGCTCCGCCGGTGCGTAGTCGGCGACTGCGGCGACCATCACGAGGATGTCGGCCGAAGGCATGAGGGAGGACAGCGACTCGAGCATCAAGGAGGAGGAGGGGGCGGACACGAGCCTGACCCCCTGGGGGGGAGGAACGCTGACTTCACCAGTAACAAGGGTGACGTCAGCTCCTGCCCTTGCGAATGCGAGTGCGATTGCCGTACCCATGCGTCCGGAGGAACGGTTGGTAAGCACCCTGACGGGATCGACTGCCTCCTCGGTTCTTCCAGCGGTGACGATAACCTTTCTGCCTCGCAGGGCGGGGTCGGCGCGGACAATCCGTTCGGCCTCGAGGAGAATGAGGTCTATATCGGCAAGCCTGCCCTTACCCACTGATCCGCACGCGAGTTCGCCCTCCGCCGGTTCCACGAATCGCGCGCCCCTCGCTTTGAGCGTCGAGACGTTCTCCTCCGTGGCCGGATTCCTCCACATACCGTCGTTCATTGCAGGAGCAAACAGGAGTATTCCAGGGTCGGCGGCGAGAAGCAGGGACGAAAGCAGGTCATCGGCCAGACCGTGTGCTGCCTTGGCGATGATATTGGCAGTGGCCGGGGCAACGAGGACGAGTTTCGTTCTCTCAAGAAGCGAGATGTGCGCGAGCGACTGTCGGGGAGCCCAGAGGTCGTCGTACACGCCCCCGGATGTCAGGGATTCAAAAGTCACACGGCCGACAAATTTCTGCGCGGCCTGCGTCAGAACCACCGGCACGCTGAACCCGCGCTCCAATAGCCCCCTCAAAATGAACGGGGCCTTGTAAGCGGCTATCGAGCCTGTTACCGCAAGAAGGAGACGTTCTTTCATTACTGGTTGTGGGTTTCTCCTCTCAGGGTGCGATCGAGACCCAACTGGTAGGGATTTTCGACCACATCAATTCTGCCTTCAACCATATCTTCAATCAACTGGCGCGTCTCAACAGAGGCCTTGGCCAGATACCTGTATTTATTTATATAACGCTCCCATATCTTTTCCAGGGAAGAATCTATCATCGGTCCTCCATAAGTTTAATTTCTGTAAGCCTTGTTGAGCGTGAACGCTCGGCATCGAGTATGGCAGCCAGCCTCGCAGTGCTTTCGGCAAGCGTGTCGTTGACGACCACGTAATCGAACTCACACGCTCTCTCTATTTCGGACCTTGCCTGGCCTAGCCTTGCCTCGATTATATCCTTCCCCTCCCGGCCTCTCGTGATAAGTCTGTGTCGCAGTTCCTCCATAGTCGGCGGAAGGAGAAAGACGGCAACGCTCTCCGGATACATGCTTTTTACATGAAGTGCGCCTTTTACGTCCAGATCCAGTATGACGTCATGCCCATCCTTGAGCTTTCCGCGAAGCTCGGAGTGCAGGGTGCCGTACCTTGCGCCGTACACATCCTCCCATTCCACGAACGCGCCCTGTGCGACGGACGATGTGAATTCTCCGTCGGTCATGAAGTAGTAATCCTGGCCTTCCACTTCCTTCGCGCGCTTCGGCCTCGTGGTGGCGGAAACGGAGTAGGAAAGGCACCCGTCATGCCTCAACAATGCCCTGCAGAGCGTTGTTTTGCCGGTTCCCGAGGGCGCGGAGACGACGAAAAGGAAGCTCTTTCTACTCAACATTCTGGACTTGTTCCCTCATCTTTTCGACTTCTTCCTTGATCGCGATGACGAAATGGGTTATCTCGGTATCGTTGGCCTTTGAGCCTATGGTGTTGGTCTCCTTCATCATCTCCTGTGCGGTGAAGTTGAGCCTGCGGCCGTTTGACTGCGGTTCGTTCAACGTCTCCCTGAAGAGCTTGAGATGGTTCTCGAGCCTCACGCACTCCTCGTGAATGTCGAAGCGCTCGGAGAAATAAAGTATCTCTTGCAGCAGACGGTTGCGATCGGCCTCAAGCTGCATGGCCTCGATGAGCTCTATAAGCTTGGCTTTCTTTTCCTTGATACGACCGGGCACGCGCTTCTTGACCAGGGTGAGATTTTTGGAGATGGCTGCAAGGCGCTTGCGTAAATCTATCTCGAGATTACGACCCTCCGAACGTCTCATCTTCACGAGGTCGCGGAGTGCGCGCTCGACCAGACCTTCGACGTGGTTCCATACCACAGCCGGGTCGACGTCGCGCGGTTTCTCTTTTATGAGACCGGGAAGTCTTAAGAGAACCTCCGGCGTGAGATCGGAGGACATGGGCGCTTTCTTCTTGAGTTCCCTGAGAAGGCGAAGAAACTCGTCCAGAACCTTGTCGTCTATGGCAAGCCGCTTGCCGTTGGACTCTTCGACGTGGATGGCCACGTTGACGGACCCGCGGGCGACCTCGCGCTTGACCACCTGCTTTATGTTTTCCTCGAATGCCGCAAGCTGGTCGGGGAGCTTGACCGTCACGTCCAGATAACGGTGGTTCACGGAGCGAACCTCGACGGTCACCCGCAGCCCTTGCGGTTTGATAATGGTTGTCGCTCTTCCCTGACCTGTCATGCTCGTAATCATTTACTGGCTCCTTCCAGAACGAACGTTACCGGGCCGTCGTTGATTAATTCCACGTGCATGTGCGCGCCGAAAACACCTTCTTTCACGTCCACCCCCTGACCGCGCAAGGCGGAAATAAAACCTTTAAACATTTCCTGTGCCCTATCGGCAGGCATTGCGGAATCGAATGAGGGCCGCAGGCCTCTCGAGAGATCTGCGGCAAGCGTGAACTGCGACACGGCGAGTACCTGGCCGCCTATGTCGACAAGCGAGAGGTTCATCTTTCCCCCGTCATCTTCAAAGAATCTCAACCGCGGAAGCCTTTCAGCGAGAGCGATGAGGTCGGCCTCCGAGTCGCCCTTTTCTATACCCACTAGGATCAGAAGTCCACGATCTATTGCCGAAACCTCCTTATCGTCAACTGCGACCGAGGCATTGAGCACGCGCTGAACCACCACTTTCAATCCGTCTGCTCCGCAAGAAGCTTTACGAGCGCTTCCCCGAAGACCTCAGCGGCCTGGGGGCCGGGGGCGGTAATTATTTTGCCGGAGACGACGACGTCTCTGGTGACGTACTTCGCACCGCCCTTTTCGAGTTCGCCACTTGCGGATTCGAAGCAAGTGGCTTCGAGTCCCGCAAGCACGCCCGCGCGGGCGAGCACGCCGGGCGCAAGACAGATGGCTCCGACTACCTTTTTGGATTCCACAAATTCCTTCACGAGACGGATAAGGGTCGTGTCATCCCAGAGAGCGGTCGCACCAGAACCGCCGACAATGACCAACGCGGAATAGTCGGCGGATTTGACGAGGGGGAGGGGGAGATCGGGTTTGACTTTTGCGCCGAGCATTCCTCTGGCCTCGGAAGTGTCCTGGGACGCAACGATCGCCTTGTATCCCTTCTCTTCGAGGATGCGCCTGGGAACCTCCAGTTCCTCGTCGCGGAAATTTTTTGGAGCGATAACGAAAAGAATTTTACTCATATGCGACTCCGATTGTTTAGTGACCACTCCGTTCGACTCTTGCGCTCTTCCGCATCCTGCAAGGGGAGGGAGAAGGGCGAGAAGGGTTAGGAGGGCCGGGGCAAACGTGACCAAGGCTATCGCAAAACGCCTTGTCAATCTACTCTCCTTATAAAAGCTCTATTCCTCGAGCAGCTTAATCTCAAATACAACTCCGTCGTCGTCAGGACATGCCGCACGAGTCACCTTGGGGTCGCGCTCCCAGAAGAGCTTTCCGCCCGTCTGCAGCGAAAGCACCAGAGGGAATATGGACGCAAACGCCGATGTGCATATCCCCGAGGGTGTCGTGCTTCCTATCACGTATTCGTCGCCTATCTTGTGCAGGCCCTCGTTGCAGCGGCCAGACACAACCTTGCAGCTGACTTTCTTCATTTCATCCTCCTACACGTCAAAAACGACCCGCGCCCGCCAGGAGTCATCCTCTTTGCCGTAAAGGAACTCCTGGTAGGTAACGGTCTTTACCTCGTGCAACAGCCTGTGGCGGCTGCGGTCAAGCGTGTCGCCGGCAAGCTCGGCACGAAGCACATACTTATCATCCCTTGTCGCAAGCTCCAGACCCGAAACGCCGCGGGTCAGAAAACCCTTCGTATAAAGCAGATAGAGCAGTTCGCGAAGCCAGTCGAGAAAACGCTCTTCGGGACTCTCCGAGCTTATCTCGACCTTTCGTTCAGCGGCGTCCCGAAGATCACCGGCCTCCACTATCAAAGAGGTCAGCGCCAGCGCCGCGTTCGCGAATAGCTCCTCTTCACTTTGTCCACGGATTAAGAGTTCCAGATCGCTCGTGTGATCGAGCGATTCCCAGCCGGGGTCCGTCACACCTTCAGATGCGTGGGAAACAAAACCCTGTGCTGCTCCAGATCTATAAGCGCATACCGGCCCCGGAACATGGAACCCGGATTGACCACGAGCGTGGAACTTATAGTGTCCTGACCGGGTGTGCCGTTCACGTCGCCCGAGAAACAGAACGCCGGCCGGTTGACCTCGATGAGGTCGTTGATGACCTTTGACCCCATGTGCGTATTTCTGGAAGGATCGACGTCAATCCGAGAAATCGGCGGCATGTGGGAAAGAAGGATTGTATGCTCGGGGTCCTTGCACCAGTCCTGCGGAAGGCTTTTTGCAGCCTTTGCCTCGGACGAACAGTACACCACTTCATCGGTATCAAGGGGACCTATTCCTCCGCCCAGGCCGACAAAGGTGTATCCCCCAGACTTGTAAGGCTTTGCATGAACGTTAACGACATTTGTAAAACCCTGGATTGTATCCTCAAGCCTTGAAGTCGGGGCGTCAAGATGACCTGGAACAAACACCACAGGCACACCGAAGCCTGCAAGGTTTATGAAGAACTCGCGGTAGGCGAGTTCTTCGACCACGCTTTCCTGTTCAAGTTCCGGCCTCTTTTTTGAAGAGGCTTTACCTTTTTCCAGTATATGTCTCCATTCTTCCTCACGTACCGGCGAGTCAATGATGTTGCCCACAAAGGCGATAAGATCGAGCTTCTGCTGCTCCAGGGCTTCCTCAAGAGCCGGCCAGATTCTGTCTCCCCCGGAATAATCCGCAAACAAAGCGATTTTCATACCCAAGAGCTTATACGGGATTCAGTAAAAGTCAAGAGTAGGTTCTTCTCATTCGAAACGTTAAGATGAGTCAGAGGAGAGACTTCGCTCGACAAATCTGCCGTCTCTCCCTGCTTCTGCCAACCTAAAGCAGAGCTTCGAAGGAGTCCCCGTAAGTCCCCAGGTGTTTTTACTGTCCACAATACTTGACGAGCCAGGATTCCAGGCGTATGATTATTCATGGATCCCAGATCACTTTTTTCACATACTAAAGAAGTTATCTACTTCAATCACGCGTCATCGGCGCCGCTTGCGGTGCCCACGAGAGAACGCCTCAAGCATATTGTTGACAAGCTTGCACTTGGCGACTTGCCCTGGGATTTCTGGAAAAAGGAGCTGCGCACCTTTCGTCTGAACGCCGCAATCCTTCTGAGCGCAAGCCCTTTCGAGATTGGATTCATTCCTAACACCACAATAGGCCTGCTTTCGGCACTTTACACCATTCCCTTCAAGCTCGGCGACAATATAGTGATGGTTGAGGACAGTTTTCCGGCAAACCGCGTGCCCTGGCAGCGCAATTTGCCTCACGTCGAGAAACGCAGCACGCAAGTTGAAGGCCCCGGCACACTTGAAGAAAGGCTCATGGCGCTTGCCGATTCGAGAACGAGGGCCATGGTGGTTGACTGGGTTGACTTTTTCACAGGCTACCGCGTGGATATCTCGAAACTGGGCGACTTCTGCAGCCAGAAGAGGATATTCCTGGTGGTTGACGGTATTCAGGGCTGCGGTGCTGTAAATCTCGACATCTCGGCAGTTAACGTGGATTTCTTTGCGGCATCCTCCGCCAAGTGGCTGCTTGGACCGGTCGGCGCGGGTGTGCTCTATGTCAACAAAAAAACGTTACCTATGTTAAAGCCCGGCTTCGAGGGCTGGATGAGTCTTCACTGGGAGGATTTCAACGTTTTCGATCCCTTGCCAGGCTTAAAAGACGGAGCTGCGCGATTTGAAGCAGGTTCCTACCCTGGTTTGCCACTGGTCGGCTTTGTGGAAAATCTTAGAATCCTGAACTCGATAGGAGTTAAGGAGATTAATCGTAAGATATTCCATTTACGAAACTTACTCCTGGAAGGGCTTTTATCGATGGGCGCGGACATCATCTCCCCTATCGACGAAAGCTGCGCATCCGGGATACTTACATTCAGGCTGAAGGGTCACAGTTCCAAGGCGCTGTGGGTGGTGTTAAATGAAGCTAAAGTAATTTCGTCACTTAGGAAGGACGCCATACGGCTCTCCCCGCATTTTTACAATTCCGAGGACGAGGTAGCAAAAGTGCTCGCTGTCATAGGGAAGTTTGCCAGGTCAAGCTAGTACGCTGCTTAGTTCCAGATTTTTATTCTGACAAATGGCCCCCTCAAAAAATTGCACAGCGATTTTTTGGGGTGAAAAAAAGCAGGACGAATTCGGGGTCCCCCGCGACTTGAAATACGACGCTTGTGGGGTAACTGCGGAGCAGACGTCCGGGGTGAAAACCAAGAGCTGGTTTAATCCAGCGCGTCAAAAATGTGGATAACTAAGTAGGACAAAAGTGGGACAGAAGATGGTCAGAAGATGGACAAAACGGCAAATTTGCCATCCAAAATGACCCAATTATAGGGGCAAATTTAGAACCGCCACTCGGGGCGGTAGGTTTTCTCAGGGTATTTTTCGATGAAAAAAAGTGGGACAAAAGTTGGACAAAACCGAGATTTTCAGGAGGATTTTGGGGCTTTTTGGAGAGAAAAACAGGCCGATTTTGAGGGAAGGTTTGCCGACTGAAAATTAAAATCAGGGCAAACTTCTGAACTGCCGCCGAGGCGGCAGTCGCTCCCTTTTGAAGGGAGGTGGCCGACCCGGCCGGTGGGATTTCCGGTCGTTCCCCCTCCTTAACGAACGGGTATCCTCCTTCGGAGTCCTTAGGGGACAGTGAAGGCCTTGTCACACATCCGTCACCCTGAGGCCGAAGGCCGTGAGGGTCTCATGATGATTCAGCAAAGCCCGGAAAGTGTGAATGAGATGGCTCCCTCCGTTCGCCTTCCAGACTCACGTCCTAACGCCTCCGGCGTTACTCCTCAGAATGACATGATGACCGGTTTTTTTTAAATCCCCCTCCTTGACGGAGGGGGGAGAGGGGATTTCCGTATCGGTCATTGCGAGCCTTCGAAGAAGGCGTGGCTCCGAAGGGTGAGCGAAGAGAACCATCTCATAAGCTGTATCTGAATTTTTACGGAAGAGAGCCATGTGTTTTGAGCTTTGTGCCAAGGAATCGCCACAGGAGCTAGAAGCCCCTTCGCGATGACGAACAGGGTCGTTGTTTCCCCCTCCTCGACGGAGGGGGGAGGGGGAGGTGAAGGTTTAAGCAAAGAACTTTACTTTACAGGTGGGTGACAGCTTTCCATAATGCTATCTATAGTTGGAGTATTCAGGTAATATGGTGGGATTACTATTACGAAATCATAACTGGAAAGTCTTTTATCAGACCTGTCTAGAAGTACTGGACTGAACTCCGTTATGAGAAATCCTTTGAAGACACCATGCCCTCTGTTCGTTTCATCTTGATTATATTGGCCTGGGGCGGTATATTTTTCTTTAAAGACAACGCCTATCAAACCTTCCGTAGCAGCAAGATACAATCTTAACCCGTTAAGTTGTTCGCTGTAAAAAACTCGCGCAGACGGATTTGTACCACCTTTTTCCGTTGAAAGCAATTTGTGTGCTAAAAACCAATTGGTATCATTTGTGGGTTTTAATCGATAATAATTAATTGCGTATTCTTGAAAAAGACTCTTTCTTTTATTATAGGAGAGAAAATCGTGAAGAGCCTCGGCTTCTTTTTTTGCTATAGAATCACCTTCAAGGTAAATTATTAGGCAAGTGTCATTGAGTTTATACTCCGTCTTTTTGACAGTCGTTTCTTTGCTTGGAGCCAATACTGATGAAGGTTTCCACGAGTTATCCTTTGGTTTTTCCGCTCCCGGAATTTCTTGGTTTGCTGTATCCACTCTGGAAGATGTTTCATTGTCGGAAACGATAAGCTGCGAGTCGTGCAGGGAAGATTCTTCTTTTTGGTGTTTCTCGACGGTACCAAATATCTTGTCCCAAAGAAGGAATCCGACAGGTATCGCGGTAACAATAACACCCACCAGTGATATCCATAAAACACGAATAGCAATTTGTCGATTTGTAAGTTTCTTCTTTTTTACCCTCATACTCAAATCTTACCCCTCCTCCTCTTTTTGTCAATCCTTAGTTATGGTTAAAGGTGAGTTAGCTAGCGGCCAGAGGCCGCATTGGCCGAACGCTCACGTTCGGCAAACGCTCTTCCAGAGCGTCCCTCACCCCTCCCCTGAAGGGGGAGGGGGATACGGGTCATCTCCCGCCGGGAGGGGGTGTTACGGGGGGCGCCGGTGTTACGGGCCCTCTCCCATCGGGAGAGGGTGGGATCGATTTCATAAGGAACATTCACTTCGTGAATTGCCGCCCGAGGCGGCTTGCGGAACTCATGCGCTTCCAGCGCTAGTTCCGCCCATGCCCCTCCGGGGCTAACTCGCAAAGACATCAATCGGCGTACGGGGTCCCCGAAGAAATGCTCCGCATTTCTTCGGGGTAATTTAGCGGGTTGACTTTTTCTTTCTATTATGTATTCTCAACTCTACATTCAAGCTTATAGGAGGAAATGTGCCAGAGTTCCGCGTGCTAGCCGTCAACCCGGGTTCGACCTCGACCAAGATTGCAGTTTACGACAATCAGAACAAGGTTTTTTCGGTTAATCTTACGCATCCGGCTGAGGAAATCTCGAAGTTTCCGAAGATCATAGACCAGTACGATTTCAGGCGCAAGGTGATCCTCGAGACGCTGACCAGCCAGGGGATTGATCCCAAAACCATCTCGGCGGTCGTGGGCCGCGGCGGACTCCTGCGCTCCATCCCGGGCGGAACGTACCGGGTGGACGAGCGGATGCTTGAGGATTTGAAGGCGGGCGTCCAGGGCGAGCACGCGTCCAATCTGGGAGGGTTGATCGCGCACTCGCTGGCCGAACCGATGGGGATCCCGTCGTTCATCGTGGACCCGGTGGTCGTGGACGAACTTGAACCCCTTGCCCGCTTCACGGGCAGGCCTGAGATAAAGAGGCGCAGCATTTTTCACGCCCTCAACCATAAGGCAATAGCCCGGCGCGCGGCGAAGGATATGGGTAAGGCATACGAGGACGTCAATTTGATAGTCGCGCACCTTGGAGGAGGCATTTCGATTGCCGCGCACAAGAAGGGAAAAGTGGTGGACGTCAACAACGCCCTTAACGGCGACGGCCCCATAGCGCCCGAACGCGCGGGCAGCCTTCCGGCATGGGATTTGATATGCGCCGTTTTGGAAGGCGGTTACACCAAGGACGACTGGCGCAAGATGCTTGCAGGAAAGGGCGGGGTTGTGGCGTATCTGGGGATAAACGACATGAGGGACGTTGAGGAGCGAATCAAGCAGGGCGACGAACGCGCGCGTGAGATTCTCGAGGCGGTCGCGTTCACCTGCTCGAAGGAGATAGCCGCCCGCGCCGCCGTGCTCGAGGGAAAGGTGGACGCTGTGGTCTTGACAGGAGGCCTTGCCTACGATAAGCTGTTCGTGAGCTGGGTCGAGGCGCGTGTCGGATTCATAGCCCTTGTCAAGGTTTACCCGGGCGAGGACGAGATGCAGGCCCTGGCCGAAGGCGCGCTCAGGGTCCTGGGAGGAGAAGAAAAGGCAAAAACGTACAGCGAAGAGATCAAGGAGGCATGATGGCCGTAACGAAATTGAGCGAACTTGTCACGAAGGTAAAGAGCCTTCCAAAGATGCGGGTGTCGGTTGCGGCGGGCGAGGACCCTCACACCATTGAAGCGGTCGCGCGCGGGGTTACCGAGGGCATGATAGACGCGACGCTCACGGGTGAAGAGGCAAAGATAAAGGAAGTCGCAAAGAAGTACAAGATTGACCCTGGGATCTTTCACATAATCGACGAGCCGGACAAGATGAAGGCAGCCCAGAAGGCGGTCGAACTCGTGCACGAGGGCAAGGCCGACTTTCTCATGAAGGGCCTCGTGGACTCTGCCGTTTACATGAGGGCGATTCTCGACAAGGAGAAGGGGCTTCTGCCTCCGGGCAAGACGCTCTCGCACGTGACCGTGATAGGCGACATCGCCGCCTACCCCAAGCTCCTGATCTCGACCGACGTCGCGGTGCTTATTGCGCCCGATTTGGGACAGAAGGTGGAGATGATAGGTTACGCGGTCAACATCGCGCACCGGCTGGACATAGTAAACCCGAAGGTGGCCGTCATCGCCGCTGTGGAGAAAGTTAATCCCAAGATGTGCTGCACTATGGATGCGGCGGTTCTGACCCAGATGAACCGGCGCGGACAGATAAAGGGCTGCATAGTGGACGGCCCGCTGGCGATGGACCTTGCCGTGTCGATGGAATCGAAGGAAATCAAGGGGGTCACGAGCGACGTGGCAGGCGACGCTGACGTTTTGATTTTCCCCGACATAGAGGCCGGAAACATCTTCTACAAGGCGGCCGCGCACCTTGCCGGCGCGCACGTGGCGGCGATAGTGACCGGCGCAAAGGTGCCGTGCATTCTGACCTCGAGAGGTGACGACGAGGATTCGAAATTCTACTCCATCGCGCTTGCGGCGCTGATGGCTGGAAAACCCGTAACACCCGTAACACCCGTAACACCACGCCCGTAACACATGGCCCGTAACGCGCGGCCCGTGACATGCGGCTCGTGGCATGCGGCTCGTGGCATGCGGCACCCGGTCGTTATACGTGGCGACCTGCTGTTACACACGGCATGCGTTTCGACACCGCTATCCGAAGTGTCGAAGACGGGGTCCCCAAGCGAGAGCGAAGCTATCGTTTGGGGTAAAAGACGGGGTCCTCAAGCGAGAGCGAAGCTATCGTTTGGGGAAAAAGGCGGGGTCCTCAAGCGAGAGCGAAGCTATCGTTTGGGGTAAAAGGCGGGGTACCCAAAGAAATGCCGTGCATTTTTTTGGGGTGAAGAACAATGGATAACGATTCTTTAGGGAGTAACAGTACTCCCAAGGAGTAAAACTTACTATGAAGTTCTTAAAAAGATTCAAGATACTGGGGACGGGCTCGTACCTGCCGGAGAAGATACTTACGAACCAGGATCTTGAGAAGATGGTCGACACCTCGGACGAGTGGATAAAGACCCGCACCGGGATTTCCACCCGTCACATCGTGACCGAACTCCAGGCGACATCCGACCTCGTTATAGAGGCTGCGAAGGAAGCCCTCAAGAACGCCGGCATTGCGGCGTCCGCGCTCGGTGCGATCATTATAGGAACGATCTCGCCCGACACGCTGTTCCCATCGACGGCATGCTGGGTACAGCGCGCGTTGAACGTGCCCGGGATACCGGCGTTCGACGTCTCGGCGGCATGCTCGGGATTTTTATATTCTATGGACATCGGCGCATCGATGCTTTCGACGATCGCCAAACCCATTCTCGTCGCAGGCGCTGACATACTCACGAAGATTACGGACTGGAAGGACCGCGCCTCGTGCGTTCTGTTCGGCGACGGCGCAGGCGTGGCCATCATAGGCCCGACAGATGAGGACCGGGGGTACCTCTCATCCATAACCGGAGCCGACGGCTCCCTCGGCGACCTCCTGATTCAGCCTGCCGGAGGTTCAAGGATGCCTGCAAGTCACGAGACCGTGGATAAGAATCTGCACACGATACAGATGAAGGGTAACGAAATTTTCAAGTACGCGGTCCGCACCATGGGCGACGCGGCCGAGGCGGCGCTTGCACAGGCGGGCGTGACCGCTAAGGACATCACGCTCTTCGTGCCGCACCAGGCCAACATAAGGATCATCGAATCCACGTGCAAACGCACGGAAATACCAATGGAGAAGACCCACGTGACTATCTCATGGCACGGCAACATGTCCGCGGGAACAATACCCGTAGCATTTCACGATGCGATTTCCAAGGGACTCATCCAGCGCGACGACCTTGTGCTGTTCGCGGCGTTCGGCGGCGGCTTCACGTGGGGCGCCGGGGTGCTGCGCTACTGAGACCCGGGGGACATGAAAACCCATTCCACGTCTATCGCTATGAACGCAGGAATCATGTTGCTTATAGGACAAAGAGACATTTTGAGTGCGGCCTATGGCCGCATTATTTTTGTAAATTGGTTTAAAGCGGCGGAGCCGCTTTAAACCAAAAAATTGGAGGCTAGATGATAGAGATACGCTTCCACGGACGCGGCGGTCAGGGCACCGTGATAGCCTCAAAGGCTCTCGCGGTGGCCGTTGCAAAGGAAGGCCGCTTCGTTCAGACCTTCCCCGAGTACGGCGTCGAGCGCCGCGGAGCGCCGGTTGTGGCCTTTACCCGCATCGACGACAATCCCATATACATACGCTCGAAGATTTACCAACCCGACCACCTGGTCGTTCTGGAGCCTACCCTCATAGGTGTAATAGACGTCACCGAGGGGCTCAAGCCGGGCGGCTGGATCATAATAAACACCGACAAGAGCCCCAGGGACTTCCCGAAGTTCGCGAACTTCAAGACGGCGACCATAGACGCGACGTCCATTGCCGTCAAGTACGGGCTCGGCTCGAAGGCGGCGCCGATCGTGAACACGGCAATCCTGGGCGCGTTCGCGAAGATAACGGGATTCGTCGGAATGGACGCGGTGCGCGAGGCGGTCAAGGAACTCTCGCCCGTGAAGCCCGAGGACAACATCAAGGCCGCGGAAGAAGCATACCAGGCTGCAGAGGCGCCCAAGGAGAAGAAATGAGCAAAGAGATAAAATGGGAACGCGAGCGGGATATGCCGCCCATGGCAATGTCGCTCGGACGCATGACCGTCAACAAGACGGGCTCGTGGCGCAACCTGAGGCCGGTGGTCGACAAGGAAAAATGCATCAAATGCGGCATCTGCTGGAAGTTTTGCCCCGACGTTTCTATAGAGATAGATAAGGACGATTACCCTGTGGTCGTGCTCGACTTCTGCAAGGGCTGCGGCATATGCGCGGTGGAGTGCCCCAAGGACGCCATCGCGATGGTGAAGGAGGACTGATGCAAAAGGTAATGATGGGCAACCACGCACTCTCCTGGGGCGCGCTTTTGTCGCGGGCAGAGGTGATTGCCGCTTATCCGATAACGCCCCAGACCGAGGTGGTCGAGCTTCTTTCCAACATGTGCGCGGACGGCTCGCTCAACGCGCAGTTCATAAAGGTGGAGAGCGAGCATTCGGCAATGGCAGCCTCGCTCGGTGCGTCGGCCGCCGGCGCTCGTGCGTTTACCGCTACCTCCGCCCAGGGCCTGGCACTCATGCACGAGATGCTTCACTGGGCCGTTGGCGCGCGCCTGCCGATAGTCATGGGCAACATCAACCGCGCCATGGCTCCGCCCTGGACCATATGGACCGAGCAGACGGACTCGATATCCGAGCGCGACACGGGATGGCTGCAGATTTACACGTCTTCGATCCAGGAAGTGCTCGACTCGGTCATCCAGGCATACAAGGTCGCGGAAAAGATTTACCTCCCGGTTATGGTCGTTCTCGACAGCTTCGTGCTCTCGCACACCAACGAGAACTGCGACGTTCCCGACCAGGCCAAGGTGGACTCCTATCTTCCGAAGTTCGTAAACGAGTACCGCCTGAACGTGAATAAGCCCTCCGCATACGGCGGACTGACAGGCCCGGACTGGTACTATGAACTCCGGTACAAGATCCAGAAGGCGCAGGAACAGGCGCTCGGACTGATCGAGGAGACAGGCAAGGAGTTTGCAGAGATGTTCGGCCGCTCCTACGGTCTCGTCGAGACCTACAAACTCGATGACGCCGACACCGTACTCGTGACGTCGGCCTCTATTGCATCGACCGCGAGGCCGGTGATAGACCAGCTCAGGGCCGAGGGCCACAAGGTCGGGCTCCTGCGAATCCGCGTCTTCAGGCCGTTCCCTTCGGAGCTTTTGAGAAAGCTGCTCGGAGGACGCAAGAAGCTCCTTGTGATCGATAGAAACATAAGCTTCGGCATGTCGGGCGCGTTCTACGCCGAGACCAAGGCCGCGCTCTACAACGTTAAGACGAAGCCACCCATGTGGGGTTACATCGCCGGGCTCGGCGGCCGCGATGTGCCCATGGACGTCATAAGGGGAATGATCCTTACGACGATCAAGGAGGATCATCCTTCCCAGGACATCGTCTGGATAGGAGCGAAGATATGAAGTACACGATACCCGAACAGGAGATTATGTGCTCCGGACACAAGGCCTGCCAGGGCTGCGGCGCCGCCCACGCCATGCGCTTCGCCCTCAAGGCACTGGGACCAAAGACCGTTCTCGCCATTCCCGCTTGCTGCTGGGCGGTGATTGACGGCCCCTTCCCCTACTCGTCGGTGGGCGTGCCATTGTTCCACTGCGCGTTCGAGACCGCGGCCGTGACCGCATCAGGCATCCGCGCCGGGCTCGACATGCGCGGCGAGACCGACGTCAACGTGGTGGCATGGGCCGGCGACGGCGGAACCTTCGACATCGGCATCCAGTCGCTCTCTGGAACGGTGGAACGCAACGACAACATCATCTACATCTGCTACGACAACGAGGCCTACATGAACACGGGTGTCCAGCGCTCGTCATCTACCCCCTGGGGGGCCGTGACCTCGACGACGCCTCCGCGCCACTTCAAGCAAGAGCGCAAGAAGGACATGATGGCCATCATGGCCGCGCACGGCATTCCCTACACCGCCTCGGCCTCCATAGCCTATCCGGAGGATTTCATCAAGAAGATAAAGAAGGCGATGGCGACAAAGGGCGCAAAGTTCATACATGTGCTTGCCACCTGTCCCCCCGGCTGGCGTTCCTCGCCGGAGCTTTCCATCCAGCTTGCGAAGCTTGCGGTTCAAACGCACGTATTCCCGCTGTACGAGATATACGAAGGGAAATACTACAAGTTCTCCATGGACCCGGAGAAGAAGCCGATTACCGAGTACATGAAGCCGCAGGGCCGCTTCCGCCATCTGACGGAGGAACAGGTAAAGGACCTGGACCGTCAGGTTGACGAGCGCTACGCATGGCTCAAGGAGCTTGCCGAACGCTCCAAGCCCTGGTTCGAGAAACAGTAGTAATTTTAATTTAAGAGAAAAGCCCGGACATGCCGGGCTTTTCTCTTTGAAACATTTAACTAAGAAAACAGAAGTCTTTGGTTTGCTGTAAGAATTGAGATATTAAAAACCCTAAAATCAGCGTCATGCGTAACAAATTTGAAGTCCTTGTTCTTGCATATTTCGGCTAAGATTTGGTCATTAAAATCACATAGCTTGCTTTCGTAATCGACCAAGAGTGTATTAAAATCTATCAATTCAAAGCAACTGTCAGTACGAGCACAATCTTTCAAAATACGTTTGCAGGCATCAACTATACTTTTTGCTATCGGGACAAAATCCTCACTCTGACGGTATTGCTTAAAATCGTCACTAGTTCCAGCTAAGTTGTAATGGAACCTTGCATACCGATTAATGAATTCTGAAAGTACCAAAATATCTATATATATTTTGCTCTTGGCTGTAAGTATCTTTGCTAAGGCCGAAGAATACGCTTTTGAACGCTTATCTTCGGGATCGGTTGGTCCGTAAATGAAATACCATATATTGGCGTCAAAAAAGAGCGAATCGTTAATTGAGAAGGAATATTTCTTGATATCAATTTTCCTGTCCATTATTGCCCACTCCTAATACCTTGTTTTCGGATCGTTTGAATCTTTCGGGATCTTTAAAATACTCCTTAGCCGTGTCTACTACTCTTTTGAGAAGTACTAGATCATCTTGCTCCATATCTATTACCGAAAGACCAGCTCTAATCTTTTCCTCGGTAAATTCGCCGTAGAGTTGCCCTATAGCTGCATTAAGGAAAGCCGAAGTAAGACTTTCCACGTTCAAAAAAGAAAGTTTCACCGCACGTCCTTCCCGTAGGGTCGAAGCTATCTGGTCGTGTACCTTCTGTCCATCTTCAGACGCTACACAGAGTTCGTTTCCTACAACCTCAAAAACCTTTATAATGATTTCGTCAGGCATAGCGCTCCTTCCTTTGGTTAAAAAATATCCTCCGGACTGATTTCCGATTTTAGGCAATACGATTTTTTATCAGCCGTGTTAATTTCAATATTCACGACCGTCCCAGGGAAAGGGTTGACAAAAGATTTTGTCGAAACTTTTCCATTAGACAATTCCCAATATCCCTTATCTGAAACAATTTGAATACGACCACTATTTTTGCTTATAAATTCTTGAAGAAGTTTTAATCCTAAACCACCTGGAATCTTGCCAGTCTTGGTCGTGTTTCCACTTGCCGCCCACACAATAGCGCCTTCAGGAGATAAATCTAACCTCTTTCTTCTCATAATATTACTACGAATGCCTATTCCTAAATCAGCAATGGAAAAATCTATTCTGTTTTTCTTCGGAAATACCTGCCCACAAGAAAAAATACCTAATTGAGTCTCCGAGTGTGTGACCGCATTGTTAAATATCTCAAAAATACTTTCTCTGAATTTCTTAAGCAGACCAATAGACATCCTTGGAATACCCTTTCTTTTAATCAAACCTACTTCAATATAATTTCCAAAGTATCGTCCATCGTAAGTGTCAAATTTCTTGTATTCTATTGTAGTCCCATATGTATCCTGCCTTTGTTTTCTTCCGTAAGCACTTAAAAATCCGTTTTTGGAGAGTATAGACTCTACATCTTTTCTAAAATTCACAAGCTCAACAATGTTCACATTTCGACTTACACTGTATAATATCGCGCCCAGAGGGGCGCACATATTGGCATCAAACCAAAATACTTTTGACATATCTATCTCTATAACTTCAAATTCACATTCACTTGTTTCAGCAAACAATCTGATTAAGCTGCTAAATCCGTCGTAGTCACTGCGGATGTTGTTTAAAGATATTCTCACTTTTTAACCTTAAGGGGATTGACCTCAAACACGAAACTAAGTCTAGTCAACTTAATGATGGTGTCAAGAGAAAGCTGGCTTCATTTTCAATTCCTCTTGACAAGGATTATTCTAACGCTATACTGATATCGTCGGCAGTATGATTCTGAGGACAGGCTTTTTGGGCTTTATTGACTAAACAGGAGGAACACGAAAGTGAGAGGAGAAATCTCGAAAGTAATAGTAAGAAATAAAGGTATGGTTAGAGGCACCCAAGGAAAGTTTAATGGACGACGATAAGAACAAGGATCTTGAGAAGAGGATAGCGGAACTTGGGGAGGAGGGTGAAGAGGGTAAAAAGAAGGTTGAGCTTCTCAACGAGCTGGCCTCGAACGTTCACCGCAAGGATCCGGAGCAGGCCGAGAGGCTCGGCCTCGAGGCACTGGCTATAGCCGAAAAGCTCGGGGCCAGGACCTGGATAGCCGCGAGTTCCAGGATGATAGGAACCGCTCACCTCATGCGCGGCAACTTCGAGACGGCGCTCGAGCGCTTCACGACCGCGCTCGAGATATTCGAGGAGTTGGGTGACGAGAAGGGTGCCGCCTCCGCAAGGCTCAACATGGGCAACGTCTACCAGAACTTCAACAAACACGACCAGGCTCTCAAGTACTACAATATAGTTCTCGGGTTCTACGAGGGGATCACAGACAAGCAGGGACGAGCGACCGTTTTGAACAACATGGGCGTAAGCTTCATGGCACAGGGCGACCTCGACGAAGCGCTCGAGACTTACAGAAAGGCCCTCAAATTGTACGAGGAACTGGATTTCAAACCAGGCATCGCCTACTCTAACGGCAACATCGCAACCATCTATTTGAAGCAGGAAAAGCTCGAGAAGGCACTCGAAAGCTACCTTGCCGCGGAGAAGATCTTCGAGGAGCTTGCCGACAAGCGCAGCCTCAACATAAGTTCGATATACGTGGGAAGCCTTTACACAAAACTCGGCGATTTCGATAAGGCACTCGCGACGCTGGAGAAGGCAAAGAGGATTTCGAAAGAGATAGGCGCAAGGGACATGGAGATGGCCTCTCACCTTTTCCTTTCGGAGATGTACGAGGCGAAAGAGGACTTCGAGCAGGCCCTTGAGAATTACAAGAAGTACAGCGAAATCAACGGAAAAATCTTCAGCGAGGACAACGAGAAAAGGGTAACACAGCTGAGGGTAAAATACGAGAGCGAACGGAAGGTAAGGGAGATAGAGATATTCAAGTCGAAAACAGAGGAACTCGAGAGAGAGGTCAGGGACAGAACGGCGGAACTCGAGAACCGGCTCGCCGATCGCAGACGGGTGGAGGACGAATTAAAGGAAAAGCTCTCACTCATCAACAAGCAGCAGGCGGCCATATTCGAGCTCTCCACGCCCATAATAAGGATATGGGAGGGGGTGCTGGTCGTACCGCTGATAGGCGTGCTCGATACGGCCAGGGCGGAGCACTTCACCGAGGAGCTGCTTGCTTCCATCAAGGCAACCCAGTCGAGGGTGGCGATAATAGACATCACGGGCGTGCCTTCGGTGGACTCATCGGTGGCGAATCATCTGCTGAAGACGGTCGAGTCGGTGAGACTCCAGGGTGCCAGGTGCGTGGTAACCGGCATCAGACCGGAGGTCGCGCAGACCATCATACACCTCGGAATAGACATCTCTGAACTGAAGACGACGGCCAATCTGGCATCGGGTCTGGTATGGGCTTTCAGAAGAATCGGTGAAAGGGGTTTTGCTAATGCCTGAGGACAAGGTAAAGGCGCTCGAAGCCCGGCTGGCTCTCCTTGAAGAAAAAATCCTTAAGGAAGACGGGGACGAGGTCCTCGAAGAATCACGAAGTGGTTCTCTGGGGCAAAAGGACGGTGTCCCCGGAGAATTAAGGAGTGATTCTCTGGAGCAAGAGATTGCCGACATCCTGAACGAACTCGCCTTCGCAAGTTACTCGAACGATCTCGAGAAAACCAGGGAGTACTCGGCCAGGGCGATAGCGCTCGCGGAGAAGACTGACTACCTCATGGGTCAGGCAAAGGGGCACCGCACGATGGGAATCTACCACTGGCTGAAGGGCGATTTCGACAAGGCGCTGGAATGCTCGCTCCGCTCGCTTGAAATATCGGAGAGGATGGGCGATGAAAACGGCCGGGCCGCAAGCTTCAACAACATGGGCCTCATATACATGAATCTCTCGAAACCCGACCTTGCGCGCGAGAATCACCTGAAGGCCGCGGAGATTTTTGAGAAGGTCGGAAACAGGCAGTCGCAGGGCAAGGCGCTGACTAACATAGGCGTCATCTGCGAGGCACAGGGCGATTATCGAGAAGCCCTGAAATACCTCTTGAAGAGCCTTGCGATTTACGAGCAGCTCGGAAGCTACGGTGATCTTTCGGGCTGTTACTCATACATAGGCAACTGCTACAAGGGGCTCGGTCAGTACGACAAGGCTCTGGAACATTTCCTCATCGCGCTCGAGAAAGCCCGGAAGAGCGCGAGCAAGCTTGACACCGTTATCGCTTGCAAGGGCATAGGTTCCCTTTACACGAAAACCGGCGAGTACGAGAAAGCCCTCGAACATCTTGAAAAAGGGCTTGCGCTTGCCGGTGAGCTGAAGTCAAACCACCAGGAGCTTTCGATATTCCGACTCATGGTCGAACTCTGCGAGCAAAGCAAGGATTTTCGCAGCGCCCTCGGATATTTCAAGAAGATGAAAGAGCTCGAATCGAAGATCTTCTCCGACGAGAACAACAAGAAGATAGAGCAGATGCAGGCCAAATACGAGACCGAACAAAGAGAGAAGGAAGCCCAGATATACAGGCAGAAGAACGAAGAACTCGAAAGGATGGTTGAGGAGCGCACCTTGGAACTCGAGAAGGAGCTTGCGGAACGCTCCAAGATCGAGGAAGAGCTCAAGGAGAAGCTTAAGCTCATCGAACGGCAGCAGGCGGCGATCACGGAGTTGTCAACCCCAATAATCAAGGTATGGGAAGGGGTCCTGGTGGTTCCGTTGGTAGGTGTTTTGGATTCTTCAAGAACCCGGCGCTTCACCGAGGAGCTTTTGTCAGCAATAAACGCGACACAGTCGAGGATTGCCATGGTGGACATCACGGGCGTGCCGACAGTTGACTCGTCGGTGGCCAACCATCTCCTGAAGACGATGGAATCGGTAAGACTCCAGGGCGCGCACTGCATAGTTACCGGCATAAGGCCTGAGGTGGCGCAGACCATAATACATCTCGGGATAGACGTGGAGGGGCTCAAAACGATGTCGAGCCTTGCCGACGGCCTCAAGTGGGCTTTCTCGAAAATCGCCACGAGCTAAGCCCAGCCCCCCTCAGCAGAATCCCATTCTGCTCATGCGCCCCCAGCGCTCGCCCTCACCCGTAACACACCGTAACACACCCCGTCCCCCTACGAGGGAGGGTCTGACCCTTGGGGTATGTCTATACCTCGTAGGGCGTTCTCATATGCAGCTTTGATCATAAGGAAATAACACACCCGTAACACACCGTAACACACCGTAACACACCCGTAACACAATCCGCAACACATACTACCTCAGTCCCCTCTTTGGAGAATAACCTTGCGATACGAAATCTGCGTAAGACCACGGAAGTCCATTGAGATCATGCGCCTCCGGAGAGTTATGTGCATTTTTTCCGGAAAGTGCTTGACACTCGCTTAAGTTTTTTTATTCTTACGTAGAACGAAACAGAAGATGTTGAAGAGGAGTATTAGTATGAAAAGAAACTGCCTGATTCTTTTTCCCGTGCTTTTAATCTGTATTGCCCAACTCTCCTGCAGCACGGCGAACGACGCCCTGATGACGGTCGAGATTACGGAGCAGCCTGCGGGCGGCGCTTACGTGGATTATCTCTCGTGCAGCTTCAGGGCCAATCTCGAGGATATAAATACGGAGAACATCGTCGAACCATCGGTCATCTTGACCGCCCGGTGGATGACAGATAAAGGCGTTCACGAAACATCGAGATACGACATCCCGACGGGCACGAGTAACCTCAGGACCGAAATTATCCCGCCCGAGGGTATGTATTTCGACAAGACCTTCTGGATGCGACTCACATGGAAGGATTCCGAGGGTGAGCATACCCTGGAATCAAACAAAGCATCCTGCATCGTGCCCTGAAGCCGGATGTAAGATAAGGAGAAGACATGTTTTTGAGGAAAAACCTGCGGAGAGCGATTTTGCCGCTTCTGGCAGCGCTTTTCGTGATCGTTTTCGAGGGGTCTGACTGCTACGGTCCGATAGTGAAAAGTTACATAAGCGGACTCGAGTTCACCAGCCAGCCGCAGGGTGGAAGCTACGTGCAAACGCTTTCGTGCACGTTCGTCGTTTCGAGCGACGCCACGGCGGCGGAACCGGACAAGGTGCCTCAGAACGGCGACATAACCATAAGGATCGCATGGAAGACGGACGAAAAGACCCATGACGTCGAGACGAAAAAAATCCCCTGGGTTCTGAACGAAACGACGTACACGACCGTTACCACCACTTTCTCCGCACCCGAGGGTTACTATCTCGATAAAACGTTCTGGGTGGAAGTCAGCTGGACCGACTCAGGCGGCGACCATATCAAGGAGAGCGAAAAGGCATCCTGCATTGTTCCATAAGTTTCGCTGATAAATGAGAAAGGAACGCCCTGGCGTTCCTTTCATCGAGCTTGACCTGGAGGTTTTTAGTCAAGTGCCAGCGAGTTGCTTAAAAAACTCAAGAAGACAATTGGAAGCGAAGAAGGCGGCTCCTCCTGTTGAGCCGCCTTCAGCTCAGGCTTGGAGAAATATAACTCTGAGAGCCCGTGTGATCTGCTCCAAGCCCTCCTCATTATCTATATCTATCCAAATTGTCTACTAAAATAATAAGCAACTATCGTGCCAATTTGTGGTCGAGAATCAAGTGTTATCAAAACGTGAGATATTTTTTCGTGTGAGAGGATTGTACGTATTCAGGATGTTTTCGAAAACGGCAAGGTGCACTAAAAAGCTACAGTATTATGAGTCTGAATTCAGACCAAATCACCCTACCGGGTTTTTCGAGTAAAGGGGGAGGGGGTATCGGGATGGTTGTGGTCAACAAAAAGGGGCGGGGGTACCCGCCCCTGATTCAAACTTTCTGTTATTCGCCGGATGTTGAATACATCGTTCCAAATTGAAAGGGATTACTATTCGGGTTACTCCAGGTTCCATATACTGTATCTACAGTATCAGCTCTAACGGTTCCCCAGATATGTCCTCCCGTGTCTGCGGCACCCATAATAAACCAGTGACCTTGAAAAGATGTGTCGCTGACAGAAGCATTAAACCAACCTTCAACTTGAGCACTGACGTCTACCCAAGTTCCCGTAAACTGTGAGCCATCCAGCGTACCCGACCAAACTTCAAAAGGGTAAGTGGTTGGATTTATGGAGCCGGTACCTGCACCATCATAGTTTGTGGTCGCCATGAGTATGGTGGACCCCACCATGAAGCTTACAACAAGCAAGCTTATGGCAGTAAGGATAATGCTATTCTTTTTCATTTCGTACTCCTTTACGTTTTAGGTTTTTTAGTTTTTCAGGGAGTCCTGTCTTTCCCTTTTTTGCCCTCTCTTTTGCGAAGGATAATGTGCATTCTGACCTTAAGCCCGGAGGGGCGGGGGTACCCGCCCCTTTTTGTTTAATTATTACATTCACCTATAACTCATTAATGGTGTTCATGGTCGAATGTCCAAAAGCTACCAAAGTTTGTCGGGTTATTTTTCGGGTTGGACCACGTCCCGTAAGCCGTATCGGAGTTGATATATCCTGATATATGTCCCGAGGTATCATATGAGGCATCTGAAAACCAATGACCTTGAAAGGTGGTGCCTGAAACCACAGCACTGAACGTACCCGTATTTGAGTTATCATCGCGCCATTGACCAGTGAAAGTCCCGGCAGGATTGCCGAAACAACCACTCCAATATGCGAATGGGAAGAAGCTCGAACCTATTTGACCGTCGCCATAACCCCAGAAGTTAGTGTATCCGTACACAAGGCTGGAGCCCAGCATAAGGCTTACGACAAGTAAACCTATTGTGATAAGGACGCGGTTATTTTTACGCATTTTATACTCCTTTTTGGTTGGTTTAGATTTTCAAGGGAATCCTGTTTTTCCCTTTTTACCCTCTTCGTAAATATTGTAATAAAAAAGTATTCTTTGTCAAGTATATTGCGGCATAAAAAATGTTTTTTTAGAACGATGAATCCTCGACTCTTCTGTTTGTCGATTAATCCTTTAAGCGACCAAAGTTTCTCACGCTTCCCGTAAGGCCCCAAAAAACGGAGGAGCGGGTTTCCGCTCCTCCTTGAATATTTAGATCTGTTGGTGATTATTAGTCTTTGGTTCCGCTCCAAGTTCCGTTGCTTGGCCCAGACCAGGTTCCGCCGCAGGTATCTACGTTGAAGTTAAAATACATAAAGCAGTTACCAGCGTCACGATCCAATTCACTCCATCTCCAAGTGCCGGTAAAATAATAAACGCCCAACCAGTTTCTACAAATGAAAGAACCACTATTACCTAGGGTATCGCTCCATGTGCCTGAAAAAACGTTAGGGGAAACACCTGTGTTTATGGTTCCCTGCCAGTTCTGGAAGGGGTATATGGTTGTGCTGGAATCTGGAACCCATACGCCTGTTCCCGTACCAGACCAGTCGCTGTTTGCCATAAGCGGGGATACACCCGCGACGAACATCAGCGCAAAAACGCCGACAAGAAGAACTGATGCCTTACGCATCGCTGCTCCTTTTTGGTTAAGTTTTTTGTGATTTCCGGGGTATCCTGTCGTCCCCCGCTTTGCCCATACGTATATATTATAAATAAAGACTTATACACGTCAAGTTAACAACGTCAAAATAAGCGGTTCTTTGCTAAACGGGGATGATAACCTACCTACCCGTCTTAGTATAGAAGTCCGGATTCAGACCGGCTTGACAAACGCGTGCATGAATCCTAGAATACCCTTGTCAGGTGGGCCGGGCGTTCGCTCTTTCGAATAGAAGGAGAGGAAAGTCCGAACTCCACAGGGCAGGGTGCCGGCTAACGACCGGAAGGAGCGATCCTTGAAAAGTGCCACAGAGAACAGACCGCCCAAGCGTCCGGGAAACCGGACGACGGCAAGGGTGAAACGGTGCGGTAAGAGCGCACCGCCCTTCCGGCAACGGAAGGGGCACGGTAAACTCCACCCGGAGCAAGGCCAAGCAGTAGGTATAGATTGCCCGTCTAAAGGTTGTGCTTCGTTCCCCGACAATCGGACTCCGTTCGATTGTCGGCGGGGTTCGGCGCAGCCGAAACCTACGGGTAGGCTGCAAGAGGCCCGCGGCAACGCGATGGCCCAAGATAAATGAACGCACCCGACAGAATTCGGCTTACAGGCCCACCTGACACAAATGCTCCTTTTTTGCTATGCAAAAAAGATCGCGGTAAATCGGTTTCGTAATGATGAGCCTCTGTTCCTGTCTTATAGGAACTCTTTTTGATTATTACAACAGGGGCCCCCGCAACATGAAATGACGACGATTGCGGAGTAACTACTTAGTAGCTTTGTGGGACAAAAGGAGGGTCGGGGTCACCAAGCTGGTGCGAAGCAACATCTTGGGGTACAAAAACGTAGGGAGCATAATTAAAATATAAGGAGGAAAGGAAAGATGATGCATTCGACAATCTTACTGCTTTTATGCGCGGGCATTTCCGTGCCGGACCTTGTCTCGTTTGACGCCGGCAGCTTGCAGGCAGGTGTCGGCAGTTTAATTTCTTCACCTCAAACGGACATGATACCGGATTTCGGCCTATCCCTGGGGCACGCAAGATTATACTGGGGAAAACACCTGGCATTCGCGGCAGGCATGGAGCTTTTTCGATGCGATTTCTCGGGAACTTTTGCTACATCGGAGATCCTGATGCCGGAGATCGGTATAGCAGCCTTGCTCAATCCTGCAAGCACATTAAGGTCTAAAGCGTGCGCAAGATTCTTCCCTGACGAAAGGTTTATTCCGCGAATCGACTTGATGTGTGGTTTCAATCCTTTGAATCCCGTTCTGCTAATGGTTTCTGGAAATTCGTTTCGTTTTTCTCCAACCCTGCGTTTGGAAGGCAAGGTCTTGTTTTCGCGAACGCTTTACCTGTTATTTGAAAACAGATACGTGTGGCTGGTGCCTGCGCCCAACGGATGGGACACGCCTGCAAACTCACTTCACTTGTCGTTGGTCCTGGCCTTAGGCATGGATATTCCAAGACCCCGGGAAAAGGAGGCGCCCGAAAAGCATTGACAATCTCCCGGTGTGTTTTATAATCCTCTCATGGGTGTAATATTTATATCTATCCTACTGGGAGGTTTTACCCAGGATAATGTAGGCGCGCTCCTTGCCGGCGATGATGTTTCCCCTGCGGCAATGGACGCCAACGGGTTCAGGGCATGTGCAAGCGCGCTGGTCATCCAGAATCCCTACGAAGGTTACGCATTGATCGTCAAGCCCTCTGTCGGAATAAGACTCGGCCTGTTCACCGTTTCCCTCGGGTACTTGCTATCCCCTGGAATGCTGGGCTACATACCGGTTGTAAACGGAGTGCCTGTGACTATCGATGCTTCACTGTCATGGAATCCTCTCGAAAAACTTTCGATCAGGCCTCATCTTTCATTGATCGGACCCTCTACCTTCTTCCCGGCCGACCCTTATTACACTTACATGCTCTATATAACAGGCGGCGCAGGGGCCGATGCCGTGTATGATCCCTTCAAGGGGTCTGTAATACGACCTTTATGCTCGCTTGGGGCAAACGCCGGTTACGCCTTCGGAACCTTTATGAGCAAAATAGACGGGTATGAGGAGCCGCTCAACGGCTTCGGCTTTTCCGCAAACGCGCAAGTCGCCGGGGTATTCTCGCTCGAATCCTTCAGCGCCTCGCTTGCGGCAAGGGTGAACTACGGCGGCAAATTCATTCCCGACATCTCCCTCTCCTTCCTATGGTAAGCAGCCCTCCTCACCCTCCTCACCCTCCTCGCCCTCCTCAGCCTCTTCAGCAGAATCCCATTCTGCTCATGAGCCCCCGGCACTCACCATTGATATGTAGGAGTAAAATGGCGGAAGCGCAGCTTGCGGCCAGCGCCTCCGGCGCTCGCGCTCCTATGGTCGGTGTAACAATGAACCTCTCCCTCCTTTACTTTCAGGCCGTCACGGTCGGTATGCCGTTCCTTAAGCTGGGGGTTGGTGCGAGGCCGGTCGCGATGGGAGAGGCGTTCTGATGGTCGTAGCAATTATAAACCTCTCCCTCCTTTACTTTCAGGCCGTCACGGTCGGTATGCCGTTCCTTAAACTGGGGGTGGGTGCAAGGCCGGTCGCGATGGGAGAGGC
>CBFGKC010000002.1:207018-239569 GCA_965649265.1 Caldifarciminota bacterium
TTTACTTTCAGGCCGTCACGGTCGGTATGCCGTTCCTTAAACTGGGGGTGGGTGCAAGGCCGGTCGCGATGGGAGAGGCGTTCTGATGGTCGTAGCAATTATAAACCTCTCCCTCCTTTACTGCCAGGCCGTCACGGTCGGTATGCCGTTCCTTAAACTGGGGGTGGGTGCAAGGCCGGTCGCGATGGGAGAGGCATATACCGCGGTTTCAGACGACGCCAACGCGATGTTCTGGAACCCGGCAGGCATGGGCATGATGAAGGGGTTCGACATCTCCGGGATGCTCATGAACCTTTACGGATCTGTGAACTATTTCAGCGGCGCGGCCTGTTTTCCCGTGGAGCGCAAGGGCAGGGTATACCTGGGTCTTGCGGGCTGCTACCTTTCGGCGGTGGATACGGTCAGGGACGAGCAGGGCGTTAACGGAGACGTTTTCACGATTTATGACGCACTAGGCGGTGTGGGACTGGGGTGGAGGGTGCAGTCGTACCTTTCGATGGGAGCCTCGGGTAAATTCGTCGCCTCAAAGATTTACAACTACCACGCTTACTCTGTATTGGGTGATTTCGGCGTCAAGGTCAACCCGACGAAGTATCTCTATTTCGGGGCAAAGATAGAGAACGTGGGAACCCCGCGCAGTTTCGTGGAGGATTTTGAGTTCCCGCCGACCACGGCAAGGGGAGGACTCGCGCTGCTGTTTCCTTTTCAGAAAAGCCATCTGCTCCTGTCCTCGGATCTGATATGGCCCATAGATGACCCTCCCAGCCTTGCGGTGGGCGGCGAGTTGAAGATAAATATAAAATCGGAGCAGCTTGCCGGCTCTTCAGGATTCGTTATTCGTGCCGGCTACCGTTCCGGATACCATCTAGGAACCTGGGGAGGAACCAGCTTCGGGCTGGGTTATGAATACGAATTGAGTCCGTCAATTCACATAACGGTTGATGCGGTATACTTTTCGTATGGGTATCTGGGGAGTTCCGATAGGCTCTCTCTCGGAGCCAGCTTCCGCCCCAACTGAGCGCCTCGAACGCGGGCAGGTAATCGCCCGACGCGTTCCAGATGAAGAAACCGTCAGCGCCCGCGGCAAGCGAGCCTATCATCTGGTTCAGGATGTAGTCGGGTCCGTAGCCGGGCGCGCGCCACGAGAAGCCCTGAATATAGGCAACTACACCTGCTCCTGTTCTGTCGAGGAGCTTGTAGGCTGATTCCACGCTTTCGTAGTACACCCAGAACTCCCTGGTAGGAAGGCCGTAAAAATCAGACGGCGAAAAGTGGGAGGGGTAAAGCATGGGGCAGATGTAGTCTACGTTCGGTCCGATTCTCGAAAGCTCCTGACCCTCGAGCCGCAGGGTGCGCCACGCGGCGTAGCCGAAAACGTCAACGGAGAGGGGAACGGTGATCGACGACCGCATCTTTTGGAGAAAACCCTCTATGGCCTCTTCCTTTTTCCGACCCTTAGTGCCGTAAAAGACGCAGCTGCCCACGTCGCCGTCGGTGGGAAAGCGAACGTAGTCGAGCTGTACCTCGTCGAAACCACGATCCTCGAGTTCCTTCGCGATGGAGGCCAGGTAGTCCCATACCGACTCGTTGTAGGCGTTCATCCAGTGCGCCTTGCCCTCGTCCACCCACAACCCGCCGCCTGCACGGTCGATGCCGAAACCCGAGTACCCGGTCGCCAGGTCGTCCTTGAAGCAAACGAGCCTTGCTATGACCCGCACGTTGTGCGAGTGCATGCGGTGGATAAGGGTGTCCACGTTGAAGATAGGCCTCACCGCGCCCACAGAGCGCGCAATCTTGTTCTCAGAAGGGTACCGCAGCGCCCCGAAGTCGTCCTTCATGTCCACGACCACGGCGTTGAGATCGCCGTGATCGCCCGCCTCTTCGACTTTTTTTAGAAGCCACTCGCGGCACGCGGAGGAGGGCGAAAGGTATATGCCGCGGATGTAGGTTTTTCCCTCAAGCGAGCGGGCAGCCGGCGCAAGAAGCGCTGCTGCGACAATGCTCTTTGCCAAGACGGACCAGAAGCGCGTGATATTCATTGTAAATTTCACTCCTAGCTCTTATTTTTTTCATAAATAGCGTTTGAATCTCGTCGTATGATGCGGTGCATCCGATCATCCCGTGCCTTGCGAGGACCCTTCGCGTGTAAGCGTCCACGACGAACACGGGCAGGCCGAACCCGTAAAGGAGAATTGAGTCGACGGTCTCGGGGCCGAGCCCTTTTATGGCAAGGAACTTCTCGCGCCACTCTAGTGTTCGTGACGGCTCTATCACCCAGGGCATGTCGCCGAGATTTGAGGAAAGAAAATCGAGAAGCGCCCTCAACCTCTGAGTCTTCTGCCGGAAGTAGCCGGAGGGTTTTAAGAGATTCTCGAGTTCGTTGTCGGGGAGCCTCGCGATTCTTTCTGCCGATTCGGTGCGCGGCTCGAGCAAGCCGGCTGACCCAAGATTTCCGACGGCCAGAGCGGCGTTGCGCCAGCTGGTGGCCTGCGCGAGCAGGGCTCCGACGATTATCTCGAACTGGCTCTCGCCAGGCCACCACCCCTGGGGCCCCCACCTTTCAAAAAGCCGTTCGTACGCTTCGGCCAAATCGAAAGCCTGTTTAAGAGTTTTTTCACGAAGATGAAGCGTGGCCGGTGTCATGTTCCAGCGCCCTGCTCTTTCACTATTCTATCCCTGAACCATCAGTTATTAATTAATAGCCGGATGTGTCCGCAATGGCCTGGCTGGAAAGGCGCCTGTCCAGGACGTAAAACTCCTCGCGCGAGCCGCCGCGCAGCTTTTCAAGACGATGGTACTGGCATTCGGTCGCAGGCTCCGTGCCCTCAAGGAAGTATTCGGTACGCGTATCGGGACAATCCGAAGTCGCAAGCTGACCGGTAAGAACGCATATGGGTCTCGTAATGATGCCCTTCGGCATCTGGAAATTCGATTCGGGCATGCTGTCAGTGGCGACCTTCATGAACTTACCCCATATGGGCGCCGCGCACGAGCCGCCTCCGGCACCTCGGTATATGGGCTGTTTCTTGTCGAAACCCACCCACACGGCGCAGGAGATATCGGGAGTGAAGCCGACGAACCAGGCGTCCGTGTAATCGTCGGTCGTACCGGTCTTGCCCGCCGCAACCCTGCGAAATCCTTGATTTCTGATTATCTTGGCGGTTCCCGCGTCTATGACGCTCGTCATCATGGAGGCGATCAGGAAGGAGGTCTGGGGTGTAAGCGCCTGCTCGCCCTCCTGGGGAAACCATTCCTCGATGATCTTGCCGTCGCGGGCCACTATCCTGTGGATGTATACCGGCTCGACTCTCTTGCCCTGGTTCGCGATGGTCGAGAATGCGGTGGCCATCTCTATAGGCGTCACCTCGACCGCACCGAGGCTGATGGAGAGAACAGGCTTCAGGGGTGACGCGACCCCCATCTTGTGTGCGTATTCGACGACGACCTCGGGGCCCACGTAGCGCGTGAGCCTGACGGAGACGAGGTTGCGTGACTGCGCGAGCGCCTCCCGCAGCGTCATGGGACCGAAGAACTGGCGATCCCAGTTCGCGGGCGCGTAGAGCGAACGCCCCATGCGTATCATCACGGGCGCATCGAATTCAACGTCGCCGGGCGTGAACCCGTTGTCTATGGCTGCGGTGTAGACGAACACCTTGAAAGACGAACCCGGCTGGCGGCGAGCCTGAACGGCGCGGTCAAAAGAACTCTGCTTGTAGTCGCGACCGCCCACGAGCGCCAGAACCTCGCCGGTGTGCGTGTTCATGGCGACGAGTGCGGCCTGCAGATACTTGGGCGCCGGGCTGTTGTCGGTGAACGTCACGGTGTCGTAGTCGGCCTTCAGAACCTTGAGGTCTTTTTCGTGCTCGATTTGAAGACACTGGTCCTCCACGGCCTTGTTTGCGGCGCGCTGCATGTCTATATCGAGGGTCGTATATATGTAACATCCTTCACGGTAGATGAAGTCGGCCCCGTACTTGCGCTCGAGGTAGCGGCGAATTTCTTCGACGAAATAGGGCGCTTCCGCGGGAGGAAGCTTGCGCGCGGCAAGCTCGATCTTGAATGCCAGCGCCTCGTCCCTCTCCTTTTCGGAGATGCCGCCGCTCTTGCAGAGCACGTTGATGAACTTGTCGCGGCGTTTCCGCACGAGTTCGGGGTTGTCGTAAGGCAAATGGTAAGGCCCGCCCTTGGGCAGTGCGGCAAGAAAACAGAGCTGCGACGTGTTGAGCTCGGAGAGCGGTTTGTCAAAATATCGCTCGGCAGCCGCCCCTACGCCGTAAGCCCCGTGACCGAAATTAACCTGGTTAAGGTACATCTCGAGTATCTCGTCCTTTGAGTACATCTGCTCGAGCTTGACGGCCAGGACCGCCTCCTTGACCTTTCGCATGATGGATGACTCGAAGGAAAGGAACATGTTGCGGGCAAGCTGCTGGGTTATGGAACTGGCCCCTTCCACTACGTGCCCGGAAAGGACGTTTTTAATCAAAGCGCGTGAAATGTCGCGAAGACTCAAACCCCAGTGCTGGTAGAACCTTTCGTCCTCGACAGCCACAAACGCCTTTACCATTTTGGGCGGCATGCTGTCGAGCGAGATGGGGTCGCGGCGCTCCTCGTAGAACTCGTATATGAGCTTGTCGTTGCGGTCGAACACCTTGGAAGTGACCGCCGGCTTGTAGGTCTGAAGCGTTTCGGGGTCAGGCAGGTCCTTCTGGGCCACCATGATGAGAATAAGGGCTATCCCTCCCCAGAACGCGTAGAAGAAGGCAGGTATGACGATGCCGTAGGTTATCCAGTCACGCTTCGTCAGGCGGCGGGTCGCCCCCTTGAATTTTTCAAAATAACCCTTCAAATCGGGCCGCTTCGCACTCTTCGCGGGTTCAATCCTGGGCGGCGGTTCTGTTGAAGGGAGATAGTTCTTACCTTCGTTCATAAATCTCCATCCGTCTTTTAGACGTTCTCGAAACTAAATCGTTAACCTCGCTGCGCTTTAGATTTTGATACTATCTAAGTCTACCCGCGACAGGGGCAAATGTCAAGACGCTCTCATTGGAGAGTAGAAGTAAAATGGCAGAAGCGAAGCTTGTGCCCATGCGCCTTCGGCGCTCGCCCTCACTCAGAGCCCCTTATTAAGGGGGGAGGGGGGATTCAACGTCCGAACCTTCGCGCGATGATGGTAACTATCAGCCCCAAAAACACGTAGCCCAGGATAACCTCGATGATGACCGGCACCTGCGCCGCCGTGTTCAAGGGTGTGATGTCCCCGAACCCCAGCGTGGCAAAGGTTACTACGGATAAGTAGATATAAGTAAAGAAGTTGACGTTTGGAATCATTTTGGGCTTAAAGTCAAACTGGAACCATCCCAACTGCGACCCTCCCCAGTAAATGAGACCAAAGAAAGCCACAAACCCCAGCGCCCACAAAACCGTCCACCACCACCGCTCACCGAAACCGGTAATTTTGTGAAAAATGACAAGTCCTAACCAATAGAAGAAATCTTTTATCTTTTGGAATAAATGAGGAAGAAATCGCTTTGACTTTCCTTTTGTCGGCTCTTCGTTCGGCTGATGGCCATTGTAACATTGCCAAAAAGCTATATGCTTTTCCATTAATTTTTCTCGGAAATATACAATACCTTCCTCGTCATATTTACCTTGTACATGAAAGTAATTCTTAAGGTGACGATATGCACTGCGTGCTGGCAACCAGCCTTTCTCTTTTACATTGTCCCACTTCTCATCTCCCACATTTTGGACATTCGCCCATGATAAGTACCTAGCGCCTCCCCAGATTACTCCTGTCAACGAAGCACCCTCAAAAATTGTTCCTGCTAAATTGGCATCAGAAAAATCTGCGTTTTTACATTTTGTTTCATGCAATCGTGCCTCAGTTAATAAAGCCTTTTGGAAATTTGCCTCCTCTAGATTTGCACCGCATAAGTCTGCATTTCTGAGGTCCGCTCCTTGAAGGTTGATTTTGATTAGAGTCGCATGCATCAGTTTTGCATTTGTTAATGACACTCCTTGGAGATTGATATTCGAAAGATCAACTCCAATAAGGTTTGCACCATTTAGGGTATGGTTTTCCCTAACCCATGCTTCGACCTTGTGTTTGTAAGCCTTTTTTTTCTTCTTCGGGAGGTGCTTCCAACAAAGCTCTTCAAGGAAAACAGCGCAATAACTAGGTTTCACAACCATAAACTCCCGCTGAAAACGAATTCCCTCCATTTCCCAAAAGTGTTTAGCTCTAATACCAGTGAAAGTTGACTTAATCTCATTCCTACACTGTCGGTGTAAACACCACTGTCTATCATGGGGCTTTGGCGGTTTACTGCCCACGTCTTTCGGCATATTTTATTGTATGCCCGATTAAGGGGAGGTCAAGATCCCCCCTTCCCCCCTTATAGAAGGGGGGCCGAACTCCCCTTCCCTTGACGGGAAGGGGGTGGGGGCAAGGTGGGACATCTTGCCTGGAATAGAGTTTCATCTCCTCCCAGCCTCCCCCATCAAGGGGGAGGGGTTAAAGGTACATTTGCTCCGCAAATAGATGGTGACTTCAAGTCACCCTTCGGAGGCTTCGTATCGCCGGGGGCGATTGAGGTCGCTCGCAGCGACACTCGCAATGACTCTACTCTTTTTTTCCTCTCCCGACGGGATGAGGGTTACGTTCTCGAAGAGCGTTGGGGTGAGGGTGGGCGGGTTGACCGCTGCAGTTTAATCGATAGAATCCGCAATGGAACCTAATTCAGCGGGACCGGCTCCGAGGGCGGTGATTGCGCTCGGCGGCAACGCGCTCATGCGGCCGGGTCAGAAATACGCCACGTTCGAGGAGCAGCGCCGCGTGGTCGAGGAGACGGCGGCCCAGATCGCAAGTTTGATGGATCAGGGCTGGCGCGTCGCGGTCACGCACGGCAACGGCCCCCAGGTGGGCGAACTGCTTCTCGTTTCCCACCTCGCGCACGAAAGCCAGAAGGACATTCCCGAGATCCCTTTGGACGGGGCGAACGCCTCGACCCAGGGTTCGCTGGGATACCTGATCGTGCAGGCAATCCGCAACGCTTCGGCCGATTCCGACGGGAGGCGCGAGATAGCCGCGCTCGTCACCCAGGTTGTCGTTGACCCCAGGGACCCCGCGTTTCACAACCCCACAAAGTTCGTAGGTCCGGCGTACAAAATAGAGGAGGCAAACGAGCTTTCGATTCGACTTGGCTGGAGAATGAAGGAGGACCGGGGACGCGGCTGGCGCCGGGTGGTGGCCTCGCCGGAACCCACAGAGATCGTCGAGCTTGAGACCGTCAATGACCTCATGGATTCGGGCGTTTCGGTCGTGACCGTGGGGGGAGGGGGTATCCCTGTTGTAAAGGACGGCAAGCGACTCAAGGGTGTTGCAGCCGTTATCGACAAGGACAGGGCGTCCTCGCTTCTTGCCACGAAGCTGGGCGTGGAACTTTTGGTGATTCTCACCCAGGTGGAGTGCGTGTATCTCGATTTTGACAAGCCCACGAGAAGACCGCTCGCAGAGCTTTCGTTGATGGAGGCCGGAAGCCTCCTGACCCAGGGCCAGTTTCCGCAGGGAAGCATGGGCCCCAAGATAGAGGCGGCGGTGAAGTTCATCGAGAAGGGCGGCAAGGGCGTGCTGATTACCGATCCCCCCAACCTCATCAACGGAATCCACGGCAAGGCAGGAACCCGCATAGTGCCATGAACGTCTTGCTCGCGGTGGCGATGTTCGCCAAGCTCCTCATACCGATGGACCTCGAGCAGACCAATCACCTCAAGGCTTACGGCATCGCCTACCACGCGTTGAAGCGGGGCGAGAAGGTCGAGTGGCTTCTCAACTACCGCGGCGGCTCCTTTCTCATGGAGTCGTCTAAGAAGAACGCCGAGGAGTGCCTTTTGGCTGGCGTGAGCGCCCAGGAGGTGGATGTCGGAACGGAGGCGGAGATTCGCCGGACGATAGACGAGTCGAACATGAACTCAGTGATTTTAGAGAAGCCGCCGAAGATTGCCGTGTACGTGCCGCCCTCTGCCGACCCCTGGGACGACGCCGTGCGGCTCGCGCTCGACTATGCCGGCATCCCCTACGACATGCTGTGGGACCCGGAGGTGATTGCGGGCAAGCTCAAGGAATACGACTGGGTGCACCTGCATCACGAGGACTTCACCGGCCAGTACGGAAAGTTCTACTCCTCATACTACACCGCCGACTGGTACCAGGAGCAGGTAAGGCTTAGTGAGGAGACGGCGAGGAAATTGAAGTTCAACTCGGTGAGGGAGCTCAAGCTCGCGGTCGCGCAGGAGATAAGGCGCTACGTGCTGGGCGGAGGTTTTCTCTTCGCCATGTGCTCGGCGACCGACACCTACGACATCGCGCTCGCGGCGGCAAGCACGGATATTGTTGACCGCATATTCGACGGAACGCCACTCGATCAAAACTGGGCTGACAAGATGGACTTTACCTCGACATTCGCGTTCGAGAACTTCACGCCGGTGACCGACCCTTACGCCTACGAGCATTCCGATATTGATGCCTCGCTCGGCGCGTTCGACCGGGGGGAGGATGCTGTATTCTCGCTGTTCGATTTTTCGGCAAAGTTCGACCCGGTGCCTTGCATGCTCGTGCAGAACCACGTCGCATACGTCAGGGAGTTTTTAGGCCAGAATACCGGGTTCAACCGCAAGTTTTTGAAACGCGACGTTTTGATTCTGGGCGAGGTGAAGGGCTCGGAGGAGGTGAAGTACATCCACGCTAACCGCGGCGAGGGCACCTTTACCTTTTTCGGCGGCCACGACCCCGAGGACTACCAGCACCGCGTGGGCGACCCGCCCACGAATCTGGATTTGTACCGCAACTCGCCCGGCTACCGGCTGATCTTGAACAACGTCCTCTTCCCCGCCGCCGAAAAGAAACCACTGAAAACCTAGCCCTCCTCAGAACCTTCCTCTCCTCATCCCTCCTCAGAAGATCTTTTCATCTCTTTTTGAGTCTTAGGTTACGTCGAACGAAGTTCGACATGCGACATTCGATGTCGCCGCCCTCCTTGACCTCCAATTGTCTTTGCGAGCGTCGCTGCGAGCGACCTCAACCGCCTCCGGCGGTACGAAGCAATCGCCTTAATCGGAGACAACTCGCATTTAACCATAACATAGCCTTGACAAAACAAGAAGATTTAATAATATCATTTTATGTTGCCGGATCGACATATTTCTTTACAAAAGTTTGATGAGTTGTGTGCTCAAATTGAGAGTAGGAACATTGAAAATATCAAATCCATTTTGATAAGCATATTTGAGGAAGTCCGCGAGAAGAGGAATGGGATACTGATACTCTCTGAAGATGAAGAAGCACAAATCAAAACATCATTGTCACGTCTCGTTGAGGTTTCTATTAGACTAGACCAACTTGATCCTCTTTTGAATATCTTAAGTAATGAAAGTGAATATGGTCGTAACTCAAGACTTATCAGAGAAATAAACCTATATGTGCTTGAAAGACTTTGGGATAAAGGTAAATCTGATGACATTAGGCAACGTATATTAAGTAGGGGAGTTCAATTAGAGGGTAGGTTTGATGCTGCTTCGGACATAGATATGCTTTTTAGATTACGTGCCTTATATAAACAGATGGGTGAAAAAAATAGAGTAGGGGAAGTCGATATAATTATCAACACTAATCTTGCTGGAAGAGCTTTGCCTAAATTTGCCAACTATTTAGCAACAGAATTGGAGACAAGAGCATCTCAAACAGAGGAAAAAATCCATGCTCAAGATAGTAGCGTTAAAGAATTGCAAAAGGATACAGAAGAATTAAAAAAAGATAAAGTCCGCCTTATCGAAACCCTGGGCCTTTTTGCTGCAATCATCGCCTTTGTTGTTGCCGGAGTTGTTGGCCTGAAAGGCTTGAATTCAGCGGCCATAGCCATTACCCTCACGGGTCTTACCGCCTGCCTCACCGTTCTGGTTATGCTCATCCATATCTTCACAAACAAAGATGACCGAAAATGGAAGATTGCAATTCTTATCGTCGCCCTATGCGTCCTGGTCTTATGGGTTCTCGCAACGGTAGCTTATCATATAGCCAAGTTGGTTTGGGGGTAAGCGGAGCATTCCCTTCGGGAATAGATTGCTTCGCTCACCGAGTTCGCTCGCAACGACAATCACATCCATCTCCCCTCTTCATAAGGGGGGCCGTAGTACTCCCTCACCTGGCGCTTCGCGCCCCCTCTCCCGAAGGGAGAGGTACATTATTTACCCTCCCCCTTCGGGGGAGGGATTGAGGGTGAGGGAAATTCTTCCATATTTTTACATTTCTACCCCAAAATCCGCTTCGTATCCTTGCGGGGTCCCCAAAGGAGTGCCTCTGGCAATCCTTTGGGGTGTTATTTTGTCCATCTTCTGTCCATCTTTTGTCCCACTTAGTTATCCACATTTTTGACGCGACGCGTTAAACCTGGTGCGACCCGGGACCCCCACAAAAAAACAAAGTGTTTTTGTGGGGTATCTAGTTGACAAATTCCTAATCTCCTGTATTATTGAGACTTAATGAGGACGATACTTTTCGATATCGACGGAACCCTTCTGCGGGCTGGGTTTATAGTGAAAGAAGTGATGAGCCTGGCGTTAAGGGACGTGTACGGCACGAGCGGAAAACTCATGGATGTGTCATTTATAGGTTCGACCGACATCGGCGTCGTGCGCGCGCTCATGACCGAGCAGGGGTTCTGTCTGGAGGAGATTGATCAGAGATTCGGCAAACTGTTCGAGGTTTACGGCGAGATTCTTGTGGATAAGTTACGCACCTGGGAAAAATTTCAACTCTGCCCCGGCGTGCCCGCGATACTTGACGCGCTCGAGTCGAGGAACGCGCTGCTCGGGCTCGTGACCGGCAACTGCCAGCAGGGTGCGTTCGCAAAGCTTGAAAAGGCTGGACTTACAGATTATTTCAGCTTCGGCGCGTTCGGCGACGAATCCGACAACCGCTCGGAGCTCTGCGCGTATGCCCATGCAAGGGCCGAGGTGGAAGCAGATAAGTCCATATCAAAGGATGACTTAATACTTGTAGGCGATTCGCCCAACGATATCAAGGCGGCACAAGAATATGGCATCCGCGTGCTCGCAGTGGCCTCGGGCTGGATTGAGGCAAGCGAGTTGGAGGCGCTGACCCCGACCTGGCTGCGTCCCGATCTTTCGAATACAGGCGAGATAGCAAATCTGTTATTATCCTGACCTTCTCAGTTTGAAAATCATGGAAAGAGAGAAGTAGTATGTGAGCGGCGTGTGAGTGAGGGTGAGCGGAACGAATCTTCCAGGAATAAGTGTTTGAAATAGAGCGACTTCGATTTTGAAGTAGGGTGAGAGAAGCTTTGAGATTTCGGGAGGTGTGAACTTGTGCAGGTGCAGGTTCCTGAATCTGAGCCACCCGGCGAACGCAGTGTCGCCCCGCAGCCGCTCGCAAGGCACCACGATTACGGCACATGCGGAAGGTTTGAGCACGCGCGCCATCTCCGCGACCACCTTTTGAGGGTTATCTAGGTGTTCGAGAAGGTGCACAGAGAGTACCTTGTCAAAAAAGGAGTCCGAAAAAGGAAGGTTAGACGCATCTGCCTCGATTAACTCGACGGGTGAATGTGACACCTTGCCCGCCTCGATTGCGTCGTGGTCGGCGTCTACACCGTATAACTTGACGCCTATTTTCGAGTAACGCTCAATGCGGTATCCGGACGAGCAGCCGACCTCGAGAAGCCTCTCCCCGGGTTGCGGTGAGAGCAGATGGTGTACCGTTCGCGCCTCTGCCACGCCCCAGGGCATGAGTTCGACGCCGAGCCTTCGACGAAGACGGTGGACGCTCATATTCGATTCTACCGGATTCGGAAAGGATGTAAATGCCCGGCGTTGACACGGAGGGATTGACGGGTAAAGTCATCATTGAATTTGGTTTAAGGAGGAATGCACTATGGTATGTTTCAAGTCGGGATTTGCTTTGCTTGCGATTTTCTCCCTGGTGCCGACTCTTGCCGGAGCCTCGGAGATTGATGCAGCCGACGCGCTGCCGGTCGCGGCCGTTCAGGCGCAGATAATGAACACGCGCTCGGGATACAGACAAGCATACACCCTTCAGAAATCCGACCCGCAGCCAATCGAAACGGGCGGCCGAACCCTTGCTTACGTTTTCGAACTGGAACCCGAGGGGTTCGTCGTCGTGACCACGGATACGAGGCTCTCCCCCGTTATTGCGTACTCCGAATACGGCTCGTTCGCAATGGCGCATGAGAATCCGCTGCTCGATGTATTGAAGGGCGATATCTCAAGAAGGATTGGAGCCCTGGAACTCGGCTTGGTTCCGCAGGAGAGGATTGAGGCATACCGGAGTAAGTGGGCCAGCTACATGTCAGGTGACGTGTCGGCTCTGGCCGCAGGCGAGAGCTGGCCGCCTGCCGGACAGACCTCGAGCGGCGGCTGGATTGAGTCGGCGTGGACGCAAGGCTCTCCTTTTAACGACTCCTGCCCGATGGACCCTGTGACCGAAGCAAGGTGTCTTGCAGGCTGCCCCGCCGTGACCATGGGTCAGATAATCAACTTCTGGCAGTACCCGGATTCGGTGATATTCACGAATGAGGACAGCTACACGAGTGTCTATGACGGACGGACGATCCCTATAGACGCGCCCGCCGCATCCATCCCTTTCATCGACTATAGTAATGGAGATCCGTCCGGCGGCGTTTGCGCCGATATCGCCTACGCCTGCGGGGTCTCTACCCAGTCGGTCTATACGAGCAAGGTTTCCGGGGTCTTCACCAACAGCTGGTGCGCGCACGGGCTCACCGAGCATTTCGCATTCTCGTCTGCAGAATTCCGAGAGGGCGACGGCGGCGATTTCTACGAGGTTCTGGAGCAAAACATGAAGGATTCCATGCCTGCCATAATCGTGATAGTCGGCGACATCGGCGGGCATACCCTTGTCTGCGACGGTTTCAGGGAGGGGGAGGAGAGCGGTGACCCCGAATGGCACCTGAACTTCGGATGGGGTCTTTATCAACCCAGGGCTTTGTCCATGTGCTGGTACGTGATTCCGGACAGCCTGCCCATGGGTCTTACCACCCTTGTCGAGGCAGTGGTAAACATCGAAGCCCCGCGCAGACCCCAGCCTGTAAGCGCTGGTGAGAAGGAGCCGATAACGCTCGCCAGCCTGCGATGCGAACCCCTCGTTTCCAGGAACTCCTCAGTGATCGGTTATTCTTTGCCACAGGACGGAATTGTCGAGATAGGGATATGGGACGCATCGGGCAGCAAGGTTCGCTCGCTCGTTAATGAGTTCAGGACTGAAGGAAGTCATTGCATCTCGTGGAACGGAGAGGACGAGAAAGGCCGCGCGCTTCCTGCCGGGGTATACTTCGTGAGATTGGCAGGCCCGGGCCCGTCATTGACATCAAAGCTCATTCTCGTGCGCTGAAGAATGCCCCCCTCCTCCTGCGGAACGAAGCATGAACCAAGGACGAGTGAGCCAGGTTTTTAGAGAAGTTAAGATATGAAATCTCTCTCGAATTACAAGGGACTTCTCCTCCCGGTTCTTTTGCTTGCATGTTCGATTGTTGAAGCGGAAAGGATTGATTTACCGACGGCCGCAAAAGTCGCCTCGAGCCAGGCATTCGTCATGCAAAAAAGGATGGAGACATGTAGTAACCATTCCTGCATTTACTCCTTTTCGGAAAGCGAGGGAAGGCCGTTGTGCGGCGAGGGAACGACGGACACGCTCGCGTACGTGTTCGCGCTAGAACCAGGCGGTTTCGTTGTGGTTACTGCCGATAACGACCTGGTGCCCGTGATAGCGTATGCGGAGCAGGGTTCCTTTCCGTGGGACGAGAACCCGGAGAACGTTCTCCTGCATATGCTGCGAAAAGACTTGAGCCTGCGGCTCGAGGCGATAACGTTACTTCCGACGGATAGGATCGAGGAATATCACAGGGAGTGGGAGGATCTTATGTCGGGCGATCCTTTGTACCTCGACCCGGGAGAGAGCTGGCCACCTGCGGGTTCAACATCGACGGGCGGCTGGGTCCAGACCGCGTGGCATCAGGACTCGCCTTACAACGACAGGTGCCCTATTGACCCTGAAACGGGTGAAAGATGCGTGGTCGGATGCGTTGCAACCGCCATGGCGCAAATAGTCAATTACTGGCAGTATCCTGAATCGGTCACGTTCACCGAGGCCGATAACTATGTTGGAAATAGAAAGGGAATAGAAATTTACGCTCCAGACGCAAGTATTGAATACGTCGACTATAATGGAGGAAACCCTTCAGACAGCATGTGCGCAGCCATATCGTATGCATGCGGCGTAGGTTCAAAAATGGATTATTCCAGTACTGCCTCAGGTGCTTCTCTCACAAATACGTCTATTTCTTTCTTAAGACATTTTAATTATGTGAATTCCATTTTCGTCTATGCCCTGGATGATTATACAGGAGATACTTTGCAATTCTATAGAACCCTCGAAGATAATATTAAGGACTCTTTACCGGTGATGCTCGGTATCGGAGGGCACGCAATTGTATGTGACGGCTTTCGTGAAACCCTTGATGATAACGAATGGCATCTGAATTACGGCTGGGGCTATAGTTCTTCAACTTGTTGGTACAAGCTCCCCGATGGAATGCCGTATGGTTACACGAACGTATACTACGGAATATTAAATATATACCCGCCAACACGCTATCTGAAAGAACCTGTTCCAGATACGGAAAAAGTCCGGATATTGTCCTTTCCATCCAATCCTTTTGTCAATTCCACTGATATCGTTTACACATTACCTGAAGATGGAATTGTTGAGATAAGAATATACGACTTAACGGGAAGATGCGTCTTCATTCAGTACAAAACACATCTTCACTCTGGCATCTACGGCGTCCATTGGTCTGGGAAGGACCAGAAAGGGAACATTCTCCCTTCAGGGAATTATATCGTATATATCAAATGCAACGATTTTACTGATTCAAGGAAAATAACCCTCATTCGCCAGTAATCTTCCAAGATCAATCCTTCAACCAGCCGAGCGCCTCGTCGCTGGTTTTGAAGAAGCGGTATTCGGATTCGGTGTGAATAGCCCTCACGTAAAGGCTGATGAGATTGGCGAGTGCCTTTGATAGTCCGACGATGGCATACTTGATTTTGCCGCGGCTCTCGACGTTCTTGAGCCTGTCCTTGAGCGCCTGGCGTGCCGACGGGTCAATTCTTCCGGCGGCGGAAAAATCCACGAGGTAGCGGATATCCTTGATATCGTTCTCGCGGAGCAGTCTGTCGGACTCGGCGGATGCGTACTCGACGTCCTTCCCCATCTGATCTCCGACAACGATTATATGTAGAATTCCGCTCTCAAGCAGCTCAACCTTATCTGACATTCCATCGCTCCTCTTTTCAAAACACCTTTGCGACAACCGATCCTACTGGATCACAACGAGCTCAACCCTGCGGTTCTGGGCCCTCCCCCCCTCTGTATCGTTTGTCGCGATTGGCACGCTCGAACCGTATCCTTTTGCCTCAAACCGCCAGGCCGATATACCGTGAACCCTTATGATATAGTCGCGGACTGCCTCAGCCCTGCGCTGTGAAAGCGCCAGGTTCCCGGCGTAGGAGCCCTGGGAGTCGGTGTGTCCTTGCACCTCAATTCGGATATTGGGATTGCCTGAAACAAGACGAACCGCATCGTCTATCGCCGGGTAGGAGGAGGGGTCTATCACAGCGCTGCCCGATGAGAAGCGAATCCCTGAAACCCTTATGTGGGCGTCCGACCGGAGCAGGGGAAGGTTTATGGCCATGGGTATTCCCTCACTGAGAATAACCTTATCCCTTTGGGATACGTATCCAGGCATTGTCACCACCACATCGTAGTTCCCGGGAGGAAGGACGAATCTGGCTTCACCGGACTCGGATGTCGAAAGGGTAATCCCGGCCACGCTGACCGAGGCACCCGGAATTGCCTTGCCCGTCTGGCTGTCCAGGGTACGGACGTCAAGATAACCGCCGGTTCTGTCAGGTTCGAGCCTTACCTCGAGCGAATTAAGCCTGTGGGGTTTGAAGTTCAGAACGAAGGTCTGGGGCATATACCCCTGCGCCTTGACTATCACCTGATACCTTCCGCTCTGGACCTCGATTGTCCGCTCGCCGTTCTGACCCAGAACGAAAACTCCGGGATAGTGATTGGCAATGTTGACCTCGGCCGCTATGGGTTCGCCTGTACCTGCATCGAACGCCTTGACGAAAAGCTGGGCCGGGCGCCGCGCCACCGTCGAAATTTTTTCAGAAGGGGTGTACGCAACTCCGAAGGAAATCTGGTTGACGTAGGGATTGCCCTCATTGTCGAGGGTTCGCGCGTCAAGATTAAGACCGAAGTCGGCGGAGTAAAAGAAACTCACACCCGGGTTTGTAAGTATCCTTAATCCCGGCGTGAATCTGATAGGGAAGGAATCGTCGTAGATCTCGGCGGTAAGCTCAAGGTAGGGATTGAGATATTCGTAATGTACCTCTGTTCCGGCACCGAGCGTGACCCCGGCCTCATTCCTCACAATGCCGCCTAGATTCACGTGGGTCGTAAAGATGCCCATCTCCGAAGTTCCAAGAAATCTCAGCGCCCCGCCGAATCTTGCCGGGCCGAAGTATGCCGCATGAGTCGGAAGGAATATCCTAGAATCGACACCTACCGTCCAGAATTCGAGCGGCCAGGTGTATTTTGCGCCGAGTTCGACGTCCCACGGTCCGAACTGGGTAGCGGAGAGACCGGTGTAAGTATAGGCCAATCCAGCGGCACCGGAAACCTCGAGCTGCTCGAACGGAACCCATGAGCCGAAAACGCGAAGTATGGAGTTCTTCCAGGTTTGAAAATTGAGGTCGTTCATGTGCTCGGCGCCGTGATCGATCCCGGCGAACGAGACGCCTGCCGTCCAATTGTAAAGCCCGTCATTGCGGGCATCTATAATTCTACCCAGTCCCTTTCCACCCGAAACTATGGGAGCGGCGTTAACGAATGCTACTACCGCTGATATCGTCAGTACCAATGCAAGACGCTTCACAAGAGCCTCCTTATAATTATTGGACCCGTCTCAGAAAATCCACGAGGCCGCTCTCCTCCTTATATATTATATTAAGGAAGATATTAGACAAGTCAAGGGGGTAACTCCCTAATTGACCTTGAGTTGTGTTTCCATCGATCACGCTTATCTTGACAAGATCAAGCAAAAGGTTATTATATACGAGGAAAGCCCGGGTTTCCGGGGGAAATTTGGAGGATAGAGATGAAAATTACAAGATATCTCATAATGGCAGGATGGGGGATTTCCATAATCCTTGCAGGTTGCCAGCGTCCGGAGCCCGAGACACCGAAGCTTATAGCGCCCGTGGACGGCGCGGCATTTGATACGATTCCCCCGACGCTTACCTGGAGCGCAAGCAATCCTGAAGGGGAATATACTGTCAAACTGAACATATCGGCAGGGGGAAAGGACCAGAATGTTTCTGTCGCAGTAAAGGACACCACATACACGCCTTCGATAGAAGGAATCGAATACGCCACGTTTAAGTGGTGCGTGGGTGTCGAAGTTGATACGGGTACTCTCTGGAGCGAAACCTGGACTTTCTACATAGATGCCAGGGAGAACGTACCCGATTTGATCTTACCCGACATCGGCGCGGTGTTCGACTCCCTGCCCCCTACCTTTGTATGGTCTAAGGAGGACGTGAGCGAGTATTACCTGATGGTTTTCAAAGATTCGCTCTGGAGCGTCGACACCTTGCTTTGGGATACGCTTCAGGATACGACTTACACATTGTCGATGAACACATTCACCTCCGCTGACTCGGGCATATACGAATGGACCGTGGCGGTCAGAGACACGTCAACCGGAGATTTACTTTACCCTTCCCCCCGCAGTTTCAGGATAAAACTCGGAGATACCCCCCTCCCCCCCATCGACCTCGACACCACCTACTTCCCCTTCGGGCTGGGGTATGAGTGGTGCTATGAAACCCACAGTTATGGAAATGATGATTATGGAGCAAATTATAATCGTTATGATACCTTCACGATACAAATCATTGACTCTATCTGGACAGGCGACACGCTGGTTTTCTCATTAAGCGGAGGCAAGTTCAGATGTGTAGACAATAAGATTTGGGATAATTCCATAGAAATTGGATCCATAATCATGTTCGATTATGTATATGATACAATCTACGTAGTAAACCCAGAACCGTTTGACTTGGGAGAACTAAGTTTATCTTACAGTGGGGATACTTTGAACATCAGCGGAGGAAGTAGTTTTGGATATCAATCGCTATTGGAATATATTGGGGAAGGTACAAGACGCATCAAAGGTATAGGTTCTATTTCTCAAGCCCGTAGTTACCAATCTTCTTCTTCATATAGTTCTAACTCTGATCGCCTTTTATACTTCTACAATGGTAAGGACACGATTTACAAAGCGGAGGACTGGAGAGAAGTTATAGATGTAGCCCTTGATACTACATACTTCCCGATGGGTGAGGGTAACGAGTGGACATACCAGCGACGCAGCTGGGGATCAACACAATCGGGTGACAGCACGATTACGTGGGACGATTACGACACCTTTACCGTGAGCGTCGCTGATTCGTTCTGGGAGAGTAACGTTATGCTTGTAAGCTTTTCCGACACCGGCAAGTTTTTCCACGACTTAAGCAACCCTGCAAAGGTCATGGACGGCAAGGTCTTGATAGATCCATGGAAGGAAGATGCAATGCATCCATGGATCAATCCATATTTGCCAGAAACAAAATGGGGATCGGAAATCTGCTATTCTAAGGATACTTTGGAGATTTCCTTCGGAGGTACACCGACAGGTGAAGATCCTAACTATTCTTACTATCAAGAGTGGACATATAGGTTAAGAAACATCGGACCCATTCTTCAAGGAACTTCTTACTCAAATTGGGACTTTGGCGAAGAAAGTTATACCAGAGACAGCCTTATCTCTTTCATAAGACCCCAAAATAAGTCCAGGCGTTGGAATTGGAAGTAATGCATGAAGCATCTTTATAAGGATATCTTGTTGTCAGTGGCGGCACTGGTGATGTTTACTTGCTGCCAGCCCGATATCTCTCACGGCGACATCGACCTCGATACCACCTACTTCCCGTTCGGTCTGGGTTATGAGTGGTGCTATGATTGCTACAGTTACTCGTATCACTCTGAACCAGAAAATTCTGGCGTGGGATTTGATACAATTACAATTAAAGTCCTGGATTCCGTCTCTTCCGATGGCGGCTTGCGCTTCATATTGAATGATTTCTCTTTCGAAGATTTGGGCGAGCGTCCTCTTTTCATTGACAACGATGTGCAGCTTACGTGGAATCATTACTACGTAGACAGTATGCTGATTCCTATCTCGCCAGAGACTAAGAAGTATTCCAAGGAAAACGTAACCATAGCTGTCGATTATTTGATGGATACTTTATCAATAGCCATTGTTGAACCGGGTGATTTTTATTACAACGGTGATTTTAAAAAAACCGCGCAAAGAGTGAAAGGAATTGGCGCTATATGCTTAACTGATTCAAATTGGTTTGCTTGGGTCCACGGTGACGTGACTACAAAACGCCTTCTCTGGTTTTACAACGGCAAGGATACGGTTTACAAGGCTAAGGATTGGGGAGAGGTGATTGATGTTGACCTTGATACTACATACTTCCCCCTGGGCCTCGGCTACGAGTGGAAGTATCAACGACACAGCTGGGGGAAACAAACATCAGAAGACAGCACAACAACTTGGGACTATTACGATACCTTCACCGTGAGCGTTGCCGATTCGTTCTGGGAAGGTAAAACGATGATGATACGCTTTGCTTCAGATTCCGGTAAACCGTTTCGCGACCTCGACAACCCAGCTAAGGTCATGGACGGCAAGGTGCTTGTACAAAGGTGGGATGGTATTACACCGTGGGTCAATCCATATCAACCTGAGGAAAAATTGTACATAGGCATCAGCTACTCTGGTGACACCTTGAACTTTTCACATGTCGAATCATTCTATGGCTTAGAATACACCACATCCCACGGAGAGTGGATAAAAAGGCTAAGGGAAATTGGATTGATTCATCAAGGGTCTGCCTACTCCTTTTATTCGTCTGAATATGAAGAGGAAAGAAATACCCGCGACAGCCTCATCCTCTTCACCACACATGAAGGCCAGGTCTGGCCTTAGTTTGGGATTTATTGAAAAGCCCGCCTGCAGGCGGGCTTTTTTAGTTTAATTTCAGGTGTTACCTTATTTCTTCAGCCAGTCTGATGCCTATGCGGCCGGGCGCGAGCTTTATCTTCATGCGCTTGCCCTCGCGTTCGATGAGCATGATTACTGATTTCGTCTCCGGCTTCACCGAGTTGAGCGCATCCCGGAGTTCCATATTGGTCGTGATCTTGCGGTTGTTGTAGGAGAGCACGACGTCTCGAGCCTGGAGTCCGACCGCCTCACCCTGTCCGCCCGGGATGACGTCGGTGATGACGAGCTGTTTCGAAGTCGCATCAACCGTCTTCCACGAGCTTTCGGTGGCGAGCTTTATGAGCGCGGAGTACGACGACTGGCGCAGCGGCTGCGGCCGCGTCTTGTCGGCAAGAATCAGGGTAAGCGCAAGCTCGGCGCCAGTGCAGCGCCTTGCGCCCAGAAGGTAAATTATCTCTTTACGAACGACCTCATTGGTATCCTCCTCGTAGAGCTTGAGGAGCCCGGCCTCGATGTCGACAAGTGGAGCGCTCGAGCAGAGAGTCTTGTGCAACAATGCGGCGTGATCGTCCGGGGTAAGGGCTTCCTCGGGCCAGAGAAGATTGATGAGCGCAGTCGTATCGGGATTAAGTTCGCGGTAGCAGAAATCGCGTGCGTCCTCGAACTCCTCGTTGGTAAGCTGGTGCTTAACGGGATAGCTCATGAGTTCCACGCGCAGCTCGCGCTCCTTGAGTGTGTCGTACGCGGCCTGGGCGGACGTGTACTCGACCACGTTGTCGTACGCTCCGTGAAGGATACGGACCGGAAGCTTAAGCGCGGCTTCCGGGAGCGTAAGGGGATGAAGCGAGTCGGCATCTATCCAGCCGCCCGCAGGCAAGAGGCCGCGGAAGAGTTCGGGATAGGTTAGTCCGACTTTATACGTGAGGAACCCACCCTGCGAGAACCCGAAAAGGAAAACCTTTGAAGGATCCACAGGGTAGTCTTTTTCGACTTTTCGGATTGCCTCTGCGATCCAGCGCACGGTCTGGTCCAAAGTCACGTCGTTCGAGACGAATCGCGGTTCGGTCGTATCGCTCCAGAACCACCACGTCCAGCCGAAGTTCTCGCCCTCTTCCATCGGGGGGAGGGGATAGGCGGATTCGGGGTAAAGGCCGATTGCGCCATCGGGCACGAGAGTCTGCGCGGTGCCGACGTAAGAAGACATGCGGTCGCCGAACCCGTGTATGCCCACGACTAGCGGGTAGGTTTTTGTGGAATCGTAATCCGACGGCAGCTCCACGATGTAGCCGAGCGCTATTGGAAACTCGGACGTTTTAACCAGCACTTGCGGCGGCATCATCATCATCTGTGCCGACAAGAGTGCAACTGATACTAGCGTCAATACTATCAATTTTTTCACGAATGCCTCCATTGGTCTTTTCGGAAATATACGCGTATAAGAACAAGAGTCAAATAATCTTGATTGTTATTATCTAAAAACTTCCCTTATCAACCCGATTATGGTTGATGCGTCGTTATCGAAGTACGTGTTTATGCAGTAAACGAGGGAATTGCCGTCAGGCGAGAACACCGCGTCGATTACGTTATCGTAGCTGAAATCCCGACGGTCCCTTGGTGCGGCTGGAACCTCGAGCACGTCCCCGTTTGTAATATTTACGACCGCAATGTAATCAGCCCACTTTGTCGTGTCGGCAGGATCTTCAAATCCCGATATCGCCACATATCGAGGATCCGGTTGATTGATGCTGCAAAAAGCATACGGGCTGTAGCTTCCAAAATCCACATCCCTGATGCCGCCCGATACAAGAGAGTAGATGCTGTCGTTCATGAGAACTGCAGAATCTTCCGGGAAGATATCGAATGTCATCCAAAAGTCCACAAGGTTCGCTGTTGATGTCAGAATAGTATCGTATTCCCTTGTTTGAAGATTCAAACGCAAGAGGTAAAGGTCTGTGTGCTCTCCCCCGAAGGCAAAAAGGATATAGAGAATGTTGTCTGAAATCCTTGAAAAACACAGGTCGGATACAAATATGAGCTCCGGCTCAGAGAAAAGAAAAGAGTCTCTCGCATTGCCCGCCAAATCGCCGATCATTACGATTCCCCTTGGTTGTGGTACGGAGTTATCAACTTTGACATAAGCCATAACGTCTGACATGGACGATACTGCAAGAGTCCAGCCAAGTTCTTCATTTTTGTTGAATCTTATCTCTTCGATAGACTCGTCTTCAAGTCCTGCTTTGCACACTCCTTCCCCTTTGGAAAAATCTAAACCTACGAAGAAGATGTTGGTTCCGCTTTTATCCCACTGAGGCGCAAAGGAGTCGGAATAACCCTTTGACTGGAGATTATCGAAATCGACGATTATCTCCGGCTTCGAAGGACCATCGAAAAGCGAACAGGATGCCCCGAAGATTGCCGAAACGGCGAGGGTGATTTTTAGGATTTTGTTTCTATCCATCCGATCCTCCTTTCTTAAATGTATGATAGAAGAAAAGACGACGCCTGTCAAGCCGCAAGTGCCTTTTTGAATACAAAGCCCCCCTCCCCCCTTGTATTGACTTTAAATGACCCTTCCCTATAATTAGCGGCTATGGGTGTAATACTTACGTTTTTGATGTTTTCCGGGACGCCGACCGACTGGGACGTGGCTCGTGACGCCCTGCGGGAGATGTTTGCTGGAGTCAAGGGATTGGACAGCGCTGAAAGTGTGGTCATATACGACACACGCTACTCGTCAGACGACGCGGGCTACCTTGTCCGCTCGGAACTTTCCCACGTATTGGAGAATAAGGGCGTAAAAGTTTATTTTGCCGCACCCCTGGGTTCGGAACCCGAGATTGAAGTGCGCTACCTCGTCAATGAGATGAGGGTTGTGCACAAGAAAAGCTACCGCAAGCTGCTTTTGGGCAGAAAGATGATTGAACGATGGGTTCAGGCAGACGTGGAGATAACGGTCTTGCGTGACAACATGGTCGTCTCGCAGCAAAGGCTTACAACGGAAAAGAAGAGCACGTTTCCCGAGAGCGAACTCGACCTCGTGCGTGCTCCCTTTACCACGGAGTACTACTCCTCGTCTTCCGCGGGAAGCCTTTGGGAACCTTTAGTAGTAACAGCCCTTGTAGGAGCGCTCATCTATTTGTTTTATGCGCCTAAGTCTCAATGAACTATAAAGAAACAATCCACCTTCCGCAGACCGATTTCCCGATGAAGGCCGATCTGGCAAGGCGGGAGCCTGTTCTTTTAAAGAACTGGATGGAGCAGAGCATTTACAGAAAAATGATAGATGCGAGAAAGGGCGGGGATACTTACATTCTTCACGACGGGCCGCCTTACTCCAACGGACACGTTCATCTGGGAACGGTTCTCAACAAAATAGTCAAAGATTTCATCATAAAATACCGCTCCATGAACGGGTTCTTCGCCCCATACGTCCCGGGCTGGGACAACCACGGCATGCCCATCGAAAACAACGTCCTCGCCGAGTTTCGCAAAGACGGAAAGGCGATAGAGCGCCTTGCCGTCCGCAAGCGCTGCCGCGAGTATGCGGGGCATTTCGTATCAATACAGCTCGAAGAATTCGTGCGGCTGGGCATCCTGGGTGAATGGGACAATCCGTACACGACCATGTCATTGCGGTATGAATCGGAAATATTGAGGATATTCGCGACGCTCGTGGAAAAGGGGTATATTTACAGGGATTTGAGGCCGATTCACTGGTGCACCACCTGCCAGACCGCGCTCGCGGATGCCGAGATCGAATACAAGGAGAAGCGTTCGCATTCCATATGGATTCGTTTTCCGCTTCTGGAGGACCCGGACAAGATATTCAAGGGACAGATTGCCGGCGCCTACGCGCTCGTGTGGACCACGACACCCTGGACGATTCCTGCCAACCTTGCCTTGACCGTCAGGCCCGACTTCGAGTACTATATCGTGAGAAACGGCGAAGAGCGGTACCTTGTGGCAAAGGCTCTTTACGAGCAGACGGCAAAGGAACTGGGCTGGGATTCTGCCGGACTTGAGATAGAAACGCGTCTTACCGGCGAAGAACTTGCCAATCTCAAGTTCCGCCACCCGATATTCTCAAGATCCGCGCCGGTGCTTCAGGGTGACTTCGTGACCGCCGACCAGGGAACTGGAATTGTGCACACCGCTCCCGGTCACGGCGAAGAGGACTTCAGAATAGGCAAGAAACACGGTCTGCCGGTTCTCTCACCGGTCGACGCATCGGGTCATTTCACGCACGAGGCGGGCGAGCGTTTCCAGGGGCTCGATCTGGAAAAGGGCAATGCGGCAGTTCTCGAGGCATTGAGGGAAGCCGGGAATTTACTCAAGGAGGACAGGATAGAGCACCAGTATCCTTACTGCTGGCGCTGCCACAATCCGGTGATATTCCGAACGACACTTCAGTGGTTCATGGACGTCGATTACCACGATCACCGCAAAAAGGCGCTCGATGCAATATCCAAGGTCAAGTGGACGCCTCCCGAATCCTACGAGCGAATCAAGGCGGCAATCGAATCGAGACCGGACTGGTGCCTTTCCAGACAGCGCTTCTGGGGAGTCGGGATACCTGCCTTCTACTGCAATGACTGCGGAGAGGCGATCCTGGATGCGAAACTAGTGAGAAAAACCGCAGATCTCGTGGCCAAATACTCGGCGGATTTCTGGTTCGAGAAGAACATCATGGAGCACTATTCAGACCTTTCGTGCCCCAAGTGCGGCTCGAAGAACCTTAAACCCGAGGAAGACATCCTCGACGTCTGGTTCGATTCATCATGCTCCTCTTTGATTGTTTGCCGTTCGTGGGATGACCTGCGTTGGCCTGCCGATCTTTTCCTCGAGGGCCCCGATCAGCACCGCGGCTGGTTCAACGTGTCTCTCATGACAAGCCTCGGAACCGAGGGGAGGGCCCCCTACAGCCAGGTTGCGACTAACGGCTGGGTCGTGGACCAGGAAGGCAAGGCCATGCATAAATCCCTCGGCAACTACATGGCCGCCGACGAGATAGTTTCCAAGTACGGTGCGGACGTCTTGAGGCTCTGGGTGGCATCATCGGAGTTCACTAAAGACGTCAGGGTCAGCCAGGAGATACTGGACAGGGTCGTGGATGCGTACCGCAAGATCCGCAATACCATTCGATTTCTTCTGGGAAACCTAGCCGGGTTCAGTGAAAAGGACAAGGTTTCAATAGACAAACTCGCTCCCAGGGAACGTTACATACTTCACGAACTTCAGAAACTCGTGGCCAAAGTCAGCGAGGCATTCGGGGAGTTGAACTTCCATCACGCGTTCCAGGCGATTTACCAGTTCGCCGGAGTGACCCTTTCGAGCTTCTACATGGACGTAACCAAGGATACCTTGTACACCAGGGCAAAACGATCTGAAATAAGACTTTCGGTTCAGACGGTCATGGCCGAGGTCCTCGATACGCTGTTGAGACTCCTCGCCCCCCTTGCGAGCTTCACTGCCGAGGAGGCCTACGGGATGGCGCCCTTTGAAGACAAGCCCGAAAGCATATTCCTTTGCGATTTTCCGAAGGTCAAGGCGGAGCTCGAAAACAGGGAACTCGCATACGAGTTTTCGCAGCTTCTTGCCGTTCGCGACGAGGTACTGAAGGCACTGGAGGTTGAACGCACATCCGGAAGGCTCCGTGCATCCATTGACGCGGGCATCCATCTTGCCGCAAAGAACGAGTCCCTTGCGGCTCTTTTAAAAAAATATTCAAACGACCTGGCAGAACTTTTTATTGTTTCGGAAGTAACGCTCAAGGAATGGGACGATGTTGCTTCCGACGTCAAGGGCGCAGAACTTGCAGTACTAGCAGTCAAACCGTCGGGAACCAAGTGCGTGCGCTGCTGGCTTTGGTCAGAAACCACTGGAACGCACCCGGATCATCCTGGGATTTGCGATAAATGTTATGAGGCGGTAACAAGTGAATAAACGCGACCTTCAAAAATATGCTCGCAGGCTTCTTGAAGAGAAAATTCGTCTTCTTCGAGAAATGGGAGTCGAAGAAAAGGCTCTTGAAGAACTTGCCAAAGAGGCTTCAGGGGATCTTTCCAGTTTCACCTTCCACATGGCCGATCAATCAGGCGAAACGTATCGCAGAGAGCTCAAGGCAAGCCTGACTTCCGAACAGACGCAAATTCTCAAGGCGATTGACCAGGCGCTCAAACGGTTACACGACGGCAAATTCGGCCTTTGTTCACGCTGTGGCCAGAAGATAGAAAAGGACAGACTGGATTATTTACCGTACGCCATGCACTGCATCAAGTGCCAGCGTCTTGTAGAGAGCTCCTGAACTCCTTTTCCAAGGAACCCAGGAGAGAACGATACCCCCTGACCTTTAAAGTCACACTCTGTTCTTTTTCAATCCTCTCCAGAACTTCTCCCGCTTCATAGAATTTGTGCTCCCACTGGGGCATTGCGTGCGGAATGGTAACGGAAACCTCAAGCAACACTTTAGAGATAAGCTCCTGGATTCTTATGGAGAGAGATTCCAGCCCCTCGCGGTTGAGAGCGGATATGAATACGCACCCTTCATATTTCCTTGCAAGTTTCTCCCTGACCTGCTCTTCAAAAAGAAGATCCGCTTTGTTGAAGACCACGATTTTCTGGACTGAATCGGCACCCAGTTCTTCAAGAAGCCGTTCGACCACCTCGATTTTATCCTGGAGCTGACGATCGCTTGCATCGACTACGTGAAGAATTATATCGGCATCCGAGATCTCCTTCAATGTCGCACGGAAGGAAGCAATGAGTTGGGTCGGCAGACTCCTTATGAACCCGACAGTATCCGTCAGTATGACCGGGACGTTCTCGGATAATTCGAATGAACGCGTGGCCGAATCAAGCGTCGAGAAAAGCATGGGGGAAACGAGATTGTCGCCACCTGAAAGGGCGTTGAGGAGCGTGGATTTTCCGGCGTTGGTGTAGCCAGCCATGGTTATCGTCAAAAGGCGTTTGCGGCGTTTTCTCTGGGTCGCACGTTCGCGCTCGATGTGAATTAGTTCACGTTTAAGCCTCGTTATCCGATCCTTTATTCGCCTGCGGTCCACCTCGAGCTTTGTTTCGCCGGGTCCCCTGGTTCCGATGCCGACGGCTCTTCCCCCCAAAGCACCCGAACGTCCGCCAAGCCTTGAGAGATCTTTTCCCCATCCCACAAGTTTGGTGTAGTTATACTCGAGTTGTGCAAGTTCTACCTGGGTCTTCGCCTCTGCGCTGCGCGCGTGCAGGGCGAAAATATCGAGGATCAATGCGGTTCTGTCTATCGTTCTTCGCCCGAGTGACTCCTCAATAACCCTCAGCTGCATGGGCGTGAGGGTGTTGTCGAAAACCACGAGATCGATCTCAAGCTGTACCGCTATAGCACGAATGTAGTCGAGCTTCCCTTTGCCCACAAACGTTCTGGAATCGGGCTTTTCCCTTATCTGAAGTATCTTTTCGACGACCTCCCCCCCCGAAGTCTCCGTAAGCGCGGAGAGTTCTTCAAGACTGTCTATGGCCTCCCAGCGCTCGCGGTTATCGAACGCGACGGCTACAAGAAGAACTCTTTCAGCGCTTTTGGGTTCTTGTAAGGACATATACGAAACGGTGAATTACGGTAAAGGTGGTTCCAGCGAGCAGGAATAAAATTACCCAGCGCATGTATTGAGGAATTATTACGAGCGATGCGCCGAGTATCGTGATACGCAGTGCCCTGTCGAATATCCCGACCTTGCATGGAATCCCCACGCCCTCGGCCCTTGCACGGATGTAGCTCACGGCAAGACTAGTGAAGAGGAGCGCGAACAGCAGTATAGAATCCAGTCCGGACAGATCCATGAAGAGTAAAATTCCTAAAAACACGACGAACTCCGACAACCTGTCGAGCACAGAGTCGAGGAAAGCGCCCTTTGCAGACTCCTTACCCTGGGCCCTGGCCACCTCGCCGTCAATTGTATCCCAGATCGCTGCGAAAAGCATAACGGCACCCGCCCCCCGAATCCAGCCGCGGTACATGAACACTACAGAAAGAAGAGTAAAGAGAATGCCCAGAAGCGACACCGCCCATGGTGGGGTTCCGAGTCTTACAAAAAAACGCACCACTGGTGATACGAGCCACCGGAATCCCCTGTAAATCTTATCTTGTATTCCCTGAAACCAGGACAACGAATTCTCCTTTCATGGTCAAGTCTTTAAGCACTTCTTCGTATTCTGAAAGATCCAAGCGTATGACTTCCTCGAATTTCTTAGTCAATTCGCGCGCCAGAACCACCAGGCGTTCAGGACCGAGAACGAATGCCAGATCCGACAGTGTCTCTGACAGACGACGCGCCGTTTCGTAAATGATTATCGTTCCACGCTCTTCCTTGAAAGTAGCTATCTCCTTGCGCCGCCTGGCAGAACGCCTGGGCAGGAAACCTATGAAGAGGAAACGATCGGTAGGAAGACCGGATATCACGAGTGCCGAAAGCATGGCCGACGCACCCGGCACAGGCGTCACCGGTATATCTTGCTTGATGGCCGCCCTCACAAGGTAGAAGCCCGGGTCGGAAATCCCGGGTGTTCCGGCGTCTGATACGAGAGCGAGGCTCCTGCCGCTTCGAAGCATCGAACAGAGCCCTGGCGTTCGCGATTCCTTGTTGATATCCGAGAAGGAGACGAGCGGTTTGTGGATGTCGTAATGAGCAAGCAGCCCTCTCGTGTGGCGGGTGTCCTCGCAAACTATCTCATCGACCGATTTCAACGTCTCCAGAGCACGCAGACTTATGTCGGCCATGTTTCCTATCGGCGTGCTGACTACGTACAAAGTTCCGCGAGTGATCAAAAGATTTGTTCTTTAATGAATTCGAAGAATTTGAGATTGTTCAACGCAAAGCGGTAATCCTGCAGCGCCTTGCGAAAAACCGTGATGTGCCTTCCCCCTGAGATCGTTGAGAGCGACTCGGCCAGCATGTTAAAGAAACCCGCGAACCCGCGAACTAGGGTATCGGCATCAACCTTGGGTTCACCGGCTATCTTCGCATCGTCGTTTATTGCCACATCGTTGAAGAAAGCATACTCCTTCGCGATTCCCTTAACGGAAATCTCCGCTATCTTCTTTACTATGTTGCGGCCGAGAATCGCCGAGAACTCTTCCAGCACGCGGTTGGCCGAGGTAATAAGCAGTTCCATCTGCGCCGAAGTCGCGTAAGCCGCCTCCTCCGGTATCTGGCGAAGTATCTTTATGCTCAACTCCGCCGCGCCCTCGTTGACGTAGCGAAGGAAATCGTCCTTCGTCTTTGCGCCGGATGATAAATAGACGAGAGTGATTTCTCCCTCGCTCATGAGGGCGTATGATTTCTCGCTGCGCCGCGTCACGACAAGGATTCCCGAAAAATGCTGCACCGAAAGATCCCTTAAAAGGTTTGCCGGTGGTACGGAGCGCCCGTCGACCTCGCGCACAACGTTATCGTCCTTAAGTCCCGCCGCTATCATTGCAAGAAGTTGATCCTCAACAAATGCCACGTTGACGATGGAGGATTCGGTATGCTTGATTTTGTCCTCAACTTCCTTGAGGCTTACCTCGACGGTAGGCCTGTTGTTGGCGGTTCTGAGTATCTTTGCAAGCTCGCCGCGCTGCACGAGCAATATATCAAAGGTGTCGGGATAATCTATAGTGACGTAGAACGATCGCTTGTAGGCCCTGTCTCGCTTTGCAATATGCAGAACCCCTTCAAGGTCAACGAATTCCGCCCGCAGCGAAAAGAGAATCAGTTTCTCTTTAGGAAATTTCATTTGTCCTCTTTTTCAAAAACGAGCTTGCCGTCAGAAAGTTTAATAGTATAAGCAACTCCTTGTCTATCCTTAATAATAAGCCGCGCGAGAGGATTTGCAACCAGCCTTTCGACAGTCCTCTTCAACGGTCTTGCCCCGAAACGCGGATCGAATCCCTCTCTTATGAGAAGTTCCTTTGCTTCGTTCGAGAAATTCACTTTGATTCCCTGCTCGGCGAGTCTTGAGGAAAGCCGCTCGAGCTGCATATCGACTATGTGCCGCATGTGTTCGATGCTGAGCGGCTTGAATACCACGATATCGTCAATCCTGTTCAGGAACTCCGGCCTGAAATTGGCGGCAAGATGTCTGTCCAGCACTTCTTTTGAGAGCTGGCCGCCCGAGTCGATGATCTCCTGAGAGGCAATATTGGATGTCATTATGATCACGGTGCTTTTGAAGTCAACAGTGCGTCCCTGGCCGTCCGTCAGTCTGCCGTCATCAAGAAGCTGAAGGAGGATATTGAAAACCTGAGGGTTCGCCTTTTCAATCTCGTCGAGAAGGATTATCTGGTAAGGCCTGCGCCGAACCGCCTCAGTGAGTTGCCCCCCCTCCTCGTAGCCTACGTACCCCGGGGGCGCTCCGACGAGTCGTGCAACCGAGTGCTTCTCGGAGTACTCGCTCATGTCAATCCGCAGCATAGCCTGCTCGTCGTCGAACAGGAACCATGCCAGGCTCCGCGCGAGTTCGGTTTTTCCCACACCCGTGGGACCGAGAAAGAGAAATGAACCCGTGGGTCTTTGCGGATCGGAAAGTCCCGAGCGGGAGCGTCTGATGGCGTCCGAGACGGCGCGAACGGCCTCATCCTGATCGATGAGCCGCTCGTGGATTCTTTCTTCCATGTTGAGCAGTTTGTCCCGCTCACCTTCGAGCATACTTGCTACAGGTATGCCTGTCCAGCGGGATATGGTCTCAGCGATGTGTTTCGGTTCGAGTGAGGATTCTATGCCCTTCTCCTTGAAGTAGGCGTTGCGCTCGCGCACGAAGTCGGCCTGAATCCTGTCGGCTTCCTCCTTGAGCTTCGCCGCGCGCGAGTAGTTCTGAGTCTTCACGGCCTCCTGGCCCTCGCGGGTAAGCTCCTCGAGCCGGCGTTCCTTTTCGCGAATCTCGGGGGGGAGGGAGTACTTGTCCAGCTTGAGGTGTGCGGCCGTTTCGTCGAGAAGGTCAATAGCCTTGTCAGGCAGATTGCGTCCGGTGATGTATCGTGCCGAAAGCGTTGCCGCGGCCTCGAGTGATGCGTCCGAGATTTTTATGCCGTGGTGAGCCTCGTACCGGTCGCGAAGACGACGGAGAATTTCTATCGTTTCTTCGACGGTAGGCTCGTCGACGTAAATGGGCTGGAAGCGGCGCTCGAGCGCGCCGTCCTTCTCGATATTCTCGCGGTACTCCTTGAGCGTGGTAGCACCCACGCACTGAATCTCACCGCGCGAAAGTGCGGGTTTCAGAAGATTGGATGCGTCGAGCGCGCCCTCGGCCGCACCGGCGCCGACTATGGTGTGCATTTCATCGATGAAAAGTATCACGCTGCCGCGGCTTTGCTTTAACTCTGAGAGTACGGCCTTGAGACGCTCCTCGAACTCACCGCGGAATTTGGTGCCCGCCACGAGCTGTCCCATGTCGAGGGCGAGAACTTTTGAGTGCCGGAGCACCTCGGGCACGTCGCCTGAAACTATCTTCTGGGCAAGCCCCTCGACTATTGCCGTCTTGCCTACGCCCGGTTCGCCAATGAGCGCGGGGTTGTTCTTGGTGCGCCGCGACAAAATCTCTATCACCCTTCGAATCTCATCGTCCCTGCCTATGACGGGGTCGAGCTTACCCTCCTTAGCGAGCGAGGTGAGGTCGCGCGTGTACTTCTTTAAGGACTGGTAATGGCTCTCGGCGTCGGGCGAATCCACGCGCTGGCTGCCGCGAATCTTCTGCAACGCCTTGTAGACCTTGTCCGTTGTCACACCGAAATCGGCAAGAAGCCTTGCGGCCAGACCCTCGCGCTCCTCAAGAAGCGCGAGAAGCAGATGCTCGGTACCAATGTATTCGTCCTTGAGGCGCGCCGCCTCCTCGGACGCCCTGTCCAGGACCCGCTTGAGCCGCGGGGCAAGGTATACCTGCTCGGTTCCTCCGCCCGCGCCCAGAACCTTGGGCAGATTGTCCAGTTCGCGCTCCAGCCGCTCGACAAAATGCTCGGCGACTATACCAATTTCTGAAAATATCTGCGGCACAACGCCCTGCTCCTGCGTAAGCAGGCCATAAAGCAGGTGATGGGTGTCGAACTCCGTATGCTGGAAGCGGGACAGGCTCTCCTGGGCCACAAGGAGCGCGTCCTGCGCCCTCTGGGTAAATTTGTCCATCCTCATTAGTTATCTTTTTCCATAATTTTGTAATAGCATGATAACTAATAGTTTAGCGCAATACTCGGATTTGTCAAGATGGTAAACCATATAAAGACTTCAGATAGTCAACATTTATCGATTCAAAGGAGAAGTAAGTAGCCTTTTGATTATATCGGTAATCAAAAGTGA
>CBFGKC010000003.1:0-115775 GCA_965649265.1 Caldifarciminota bacterium
TTCGCGGAGCGAATGCTCCACAAGGAAAGATAGAACTATCGAGAATCCCCCCGGTCTTCGACCACCCCCCTTCAAAAGGGGGGTAGGGGGGCGGGGAAAACGATTGCCATTGCGAGTGTCTCTGGCTGGAACTCGCCAATGACGTTGTGAGTGGTACGGGTGTTACGGGCCTCCCCCCTTGTGGAGGAGGATTAAGGGGGGGAGATTCTCGTCTTCTTGATGGACGGATGCTTCGAGGTGTGAGAGTAGAGAACTATCGCATTTGTTGTGGGAGTTGTTTCGAGCTTTGTGCCGTGAGATCGCCACGGCATCCTCCGGCTGCCTCGCGATGACAAGGGCTATCTCAGAATGACCACTTTCTGCGTGACTCCCACTCCTCCCGCCTCCAGCCGCGCGAAGTAGATGCCTGCCGAAAGCCCCGCGACCTTCGCCTCGCCTTGCCCTTGGATCGAGAGACTCTCAACCATCCTGCCCGAGGCGTCGAGGAGCTTGATGGAGCCTTGCTCGCCCTGGCTCAGGCAGTAGCGAAGGACGATCTCCGAATTAATTGGTGAGGATATTTCGAGGTGGTGTGTTACGGGTGTTACGGGGGAGGAGGGTGTTTCTGAGGGGGGCTCGGAGATGCCGACACTGCCCCTGAAGTCGACGGTCCTTGTCGTGGAGAAAACGTCGGTGGCGTAGAACCTGGCCGAATAGGTGGAGCTGTCATCCGATTGCCACGGAGAGAATTTTACCAGCACCGAATCGTCTGGATTAAGCTCATAGCTTATCCAGTACTCGCAGTGGTAAGGAGGTGAGAGGAGCGGCGAAGTATCCGAGTATGTCGGCCAAATTTCGCAGTGGCAGTAGAAATCCTTTGCAGGCTCGACGTTGGTGTTCTTGAAATAGGCAACAGGGGTTATGCCGTGGATGCTTGCCGTCTCTTGCGGCGCAACGATGGTCGTCGCCCATACCCCGGGCGAGTACCTGCCGGTGTTCCGGTTGTCGTGCCGGAACTTTGGCCAGGGCGAGGCTGCAAGCCCTTTGGAAGAGCTTTCTATCGCAAAAAAAACACCAGAGCCCGCTATGATGTACATAGTACCATCCAGATCTATTGCTGGAGAAGAGTAAGCCCCACCTGAATTATACGCCCACTGGAGGCTTCCGTCCGTATTAAAGGCACATGAACTGATATATATCGTACCATCAGAACCTACTGCGGGAGAAGACTCCATACCCACTCCTACAGGGTATCTCCACTTAAGGTTGCCTTGCGGAGATATGGCGTAAAGATAGCCACTATTAGAGCCTGAGTACACAGTTCCATCTTGTCCAATCGCAGGGGAAGACACCGAGCCACCTGTTTCATACCGCCACTTTAGATTACCTTGAGGCGAAATAGCGTATAAATAACCATCCATCGATTCAACATATACAGTCCCGTCTAAATCTATCGCTGGAGAAGAGTTGACCTGTCCATCTGTTTTATAGCGCCACTTGAGATTGCCTGAATGGCTAATGGCGTAAAGGCGATAGTCATATGATCCGAAGTAAATTGAACCATCTGGACCTATAGCAGGGGAAGAATACACCCACCAATTTGCATCGAATCTCCACTTCAGGTCGCCGGGCGCGGCAGTTGCAATCACGGAGAACGTCAGGGTCGCCGTTAAGACTGCGAAAAGGAATTTACTCATCCTTCCTCCTTGATTGGATCATCCCTTTTTTCCTTCTCTGATAATAATAGACCCGATCAGCTCAATGTCAAGGAATGATATTGCGGCAAGCAAACCGACCCGTCTCCGTATCCATACCGCCTTGGAGCGACTTGTCGATGCATTCCCTTTGTCCCCCGGGAGGAGTCTTTAAGGTGAAACCTCTCGTAATGAGATACAGCCTCAATCAGGCGATCCTCACGGATGCTGTGCATCCTCAGGATGACTTGGCAAGTGCCGGAGCCCCGTGCTATCTTATGACGTCATTTGCGAGCTGGCAACCGGAGGTCGCATGGGCGGAGGTTCCTTCCGCATATGGGCGACCTTAACCGCCCCGGCGATGCTCCTTTTTCGTCTTGGCGAAAATGCTCCTTATTCAGGGTCGAAAAAGAACCAGGGCTCGCTCCATGTCTGAAACCCTTCAAGCAATGAATCGGGTTATTGCATATAAAACCCGAGTGTCAGTGTCATCGTATTCAGCCAGTTGTCGGTGAAGCCGTCGCCGCGGTCAGAGGGCGTCTCGTCAGTACCCCTTGCGCCGCCTCCCAGATATCTCAGGTTGATGAAACCGTCGAGCGATTCGTTGAGTCTGAAGCCGTATCTGCCCGAGACATCGAATATGGCGCCCATAAAGTCGTTGGCCGAACCTGTAATGTAGCGTCCGTCGGCGTAGAAGCCGTCAGCCTCGACGCCGAGCCAGGTGCCGTTCCTGAAGTGCTGCGCCATGCGGAACTTCAAGATTGGAACCGGTCCGATGTTCTGTCCCGTGCGGTAAAGGGTTCCGTCCTTTGACGCGAAGCTGATGGTGGCGTTGCGAATCTGAAAGCTTATGCCCGCCGCAAGCTCGTTTCGTGGATCCTTGTTGAAATCGTAAAGATAGCTGAGCCTGTAGAAATCGAAACCATAGCGGAACTCCATTGGAGTGCCTGCGGGAAATAACAGGCTGTCCACGACGAGGTCCTGGCTCAATAAGTCCTCTGTCCTGACATCGAGCGGCTGGTAAAGAAAGACCAACTCATGGCGCTGGCCGAAGCGCATCTCGGCGGTCAATCTATTAAAGAAAAGGAGATTTGCCTGGCCGCCGTCCTTCACGTAGTCGAAGACGGTTCCGTTTTGACCAAGCTGTATACGGTGCGAGAGCACGCCCAGAAAACCTGTCTCGAAACCTGCGCGGAACCGGTAAGGATTATCGGGGCTGTTGAGCCACGTCGCGCGGGCTGATTGAGGCACGATTAAGATACAAACAATCAGCGCCAGTAGAACGTACATTGTATCTTTTGACTTTACAAGATTCATGGTTTTCCTCCTCGGAAGCTTATTAATGCTCACCTACAATTGTAGTAGGAATTTGTGTCACGTCAAGGTAAGTGGTTCTCTACCTGTAGAAAATTTTGATTATCCTCGTATTACGAATTACGCCTGTATTCGAAAGTTGAGTTCATGCTTGGAAACCGGCAGGAGTTTTCTCAATATCGAAAAATGGAAACCCGGTATAGATGACGTGCGAAGAAAGAGAAATCTTTCTCGCGTATCAAGTCACAGGCTCGTTCGCTCCTCAAAATCCGGAGTCCGAATCATCCGGAATGGACTTTTTACCTGCCGCCTTTCCGGCGATAAAGCTATATCAGCGCAACTATTTTCCTCGTGAAAGAAGCATTGTCCGTCACGAACCTGATGAAATACACGCCCGAAGCCAGATTGGAGTTAAAGCTCACTTCTCCCGAACCGTGGACTGCCGTCTCTTCAATCCTGCGGCCCAAGGCGTCGAAAAGCGTAAGCGGGGCTTGGTCTTCGTCCGGGATGCGGTAAGAAACATGAATGCTGCCTGCCTCGATAAAGGCCTCCATCTCGACGCCCGGCGGAGAGAATGAACCCTCCTTGACCTCTGGCGGGCCTCCAGTTCTGCCCGAATTTTTGCCGTCATGGCGGAACTTGGGCCATGGGCTTTCCGCAAGGCCTTCGGAAGCGCTCTCGACCGCATACAGACAGCTGTCTGCTGATCCGAAGTACAGGGTGCCGTCCCCTGCGATGTTTGCCGATGATCCTAAAGGACCGTTTGTTTTGAATTGCCACAACAGTTCACCCTGCGGGTTTAATGCGTAATTATTGCTGTCCGCCGATCCGAAGTACAATGTCCCATCTAGTCCAACTGCAGGGGAGGTGCGAATCATGCCGCCTGTCTCGAATTTCCACTTGAGAGTTCCCAGGTCACTGAGAGCGTAAAGGAAGCCGTCGTCCGCGCCGAAGTAAAGGGTGCCGTCTGCGCCAATCGCTGCGGAGGAGCCGGTCCCCGCTGCGGCCTGGTACTTCCACTTTAGCGCGCCGTTGGGATCAAGCGCGTAGAAGTAGCCGTCGGACGAACCCAGGTAAACAGTGCCGTCTGCGCCTATAGCCGGCGACGCATGTATCAGGTTACCGGTTTCGTACTTCCACTTGAGCGCTCCCTCAGGTGACAGTGCATACAGGGTAGTTCCCGATGCGGCATAGATTGTTCCTTCGGCTGCGATAGAGGGGGAGGATGCCACGTATCCGCCGGTTTCGTAATTCCAGAGGAGTGAGCCTTCGGGACTTAGTGCGTAAAGGCATCCGTTACCGTCCTCATACGATATGACGTAGACTGTTCCGTCGGCAGCGATGCCGGGCGATGATGCTACATTGCCGCCGGTTTTGTAACGCCACTTGAGTGTCCCCTTGGAGTCAATCGCGTAAAGATGGGTGTCCATTGAGCCGACATATATGGTTCCGTCCTCACCGATGGCCGGGGAGGAGCCGATCTTGCCTTCGGCCTTGTAACGCCAGAAGGTGTCGCCCTGCGGGTTGAAAGCGTAGAGGTAGGTATCCATCGAGCCCACGTACACGGTTCCGTCCGGGGCAACGGCCGGTGACGAGAAAACACCTGCGCCCGCCTTGTACTGCCACTTGAGGTCGCCGGGGTCTGCGAAGGCCAGTAGCCCAAAAACAAGCAACGACAGCATCGTCATGGTGAACGTTTTATTCATCTATCCTCCTAGAAAGCTAGTTCCCTTCGGAAGTCACCTCCCGAAATTACTCTCGATACTTATCCAGCGGCTCGTTCAGTTCCTCGGTGCCCGGGACAACGAAACGTCCGGAGCGGATGACGTCCACCCTCGTCCCGTCCGGGGCCACTGCCGTGATGAAGTCGAGCGAATCATAGGGCAGGGTTATATCCGTGTGCTTGTTGGTGTAGGCTTTCTGGAAATCCTGTTTTCTAAGAACCGTGCGTTCGTTGTCCTTGGCCATTATCCGCTTGCCGTCGGGGTTGAAGGTCTCCTTGTCCTCAGCCTGCGAGAAGCACGTGTCGCCTATCGCGAAATGGGGACCGGTCTTTTCGAGAATGAGGACGGGCAAGAGGTGCCCTATCTTGTATTTTTTGGCCGTCACGTACGCCAGGGTGTTGGTGCCTATGGCGAATTCGCCCACCGGCAAGGTCTCATGAGGGTCGAACAGGTTCTCCTTCATGAACATTGTATTCTCGGCCTCCGATTCAAAGTTCCGGCAGGTGTAGGCGGTGACATAGCCGTCCTTGAAAGTCATCTCGAGATCAACGTAGCGAAGCCCTGAAAGGAAAGCCTCCTCGACGTGAAGGACTCCAGAGGTCCCATCGAGCCGCGGGGAGGTGAATACCTCACCCACAGGGATGTTGATGTCGGCCCCGCAGTTCACGAAGTTCGTCTGTTTTGAGGGATCGGTAAGCTTCTGCATCTTCACCTTGATATCCGTTTTGTTGGCACCCTTGCCCTTGACGTGCACGTAGTCGGCCTGGTCAAGCACGTCGATGATGCGCTTCTGAATCTTGTGGTAGCGCGATGATTCCAGCATATTGATTTCGATAACGTCCTCGAATATCCGTTCGAAATCGGGCCCTATCTCGGGGGCGGGGAACGCTATTATCGAAAAGCTTGTTTCGGCCCTGGGCGAGAACTCATCCTGCAGCGCGAGCAACTGACCCTGAAGCGTTTGCCGGAGCCCGTGCTGCTCGGCGTTGAAGGCAAGGTTCTGCGGCTTGGCCTCGGGCTTGAACGGCGGTTCGCCGAACTTTTCAATGACTATGACGCCCGAAAACGCCCCGAGCGCGGACGAGCACGCGGGATAGGCCTTCTTGTTGTTCTCCACAAATGCGTTTACCCATTTTTTATCCATGTAGAGGGCGCGGTCAAAGCGATGGTCGTAGCCGTACTGGCGATTTGCCGGGGTTGCGGCTGGGTAGGGTACAATCGCTTCGAGTCCATGTTCCCTGAGGTCACGAATCAGCTGCCGGACCAGGCGCTCCTGGCCTGCGTTGTAGATTAGTTTAACCGTAGACTTCTTCGAGATGTCCTTGCCCTCGAACTTGAACCCGTCCATATAGGCTTCAGTAATAAGCCGCGAGAGCTTGCGTATTTTCTCCTCAGGGTAGGTCGAGAAGAACCTCGAGATACGGATGTCCTCCTCCGATATGTAGGAGGGGTATCGGTAAAGGTAGCGGGGGTCGTTGATATCGCAGTTCTCGACTATGTCACTGTAAAATCTGTAATCGGGACTCATCTCCTCGGCAATGTCGCGGACTATATCTGCAACCGTCTCGTTGCGTACAGGTCCTGTGATTATTTCCTTGAGGGTCTCGTACTCCGGCGATCGCTTCGAGACATAGGCGAACACCTCAAGAAAGACACGATTCCAGCGCTCCATCTCGAAAATCTTGTGCAGGTACGAATAGGTGATGTACTGCCTGTAGCGGACGTAAAAAAACGAGAGGAGCTGCCCGAACCCGTTCCCAAAGATCTTTACCGCATAAACGGGATTGGCGTAACTCCTGCCGTACTTGCCTGCAAGAAGCTCATCGTAGTTCTTCCGGTTCGTCTTGGCCAGGACATCGATATTCGTTTTCGTGAAGTAGTCGTCCGAGGCTTTTTTCTCGAACTTCGCGTATGCAAGTATCATCCTGCCGATTTTCGCAAGGAGCTTGAAGTACTTACCACGCGCATCAGCCTTGCTCCTGGATTTCAACTTCTCCACGGCTGCCTTGATCGCCACGAGCCCCTTTTCGTAGCTCTTTAGTACCGCTTCGTTCTCATTGCGGAAGTATTCTTTTGTGTCGAACATAATGCCTCCAGATATGTCCTGAAAAGCCTTTCTTCTTTTACGAAGCAAGGCTATCAAACTCAATCATCTTCGGCAACCCCGGGATATCTGAAATCCGACCTAAGTAATTATTATATAACAGTGAATCTGCCTGTCAAGGGTTAGTGAAAACCTAAAACTCGATCACCATGCCGCCCGACGGCATGAGGCTCATCTGGTAGAGCGTATCCACGACCCCGCCGGGCATGTACATGTACTGCCAGACGTTTTTCCGGCCGTAGGCGTTCTGCGCCTCTATATACCACGACATGCTCCAGCCCTTGAACAGGAACTTGTGGTCCCAGCGGACGTCCAGCCTGTGATAAGCGGGATAGCGCGCGGAGTTGTAGTCGAGGGCATCGTATCCCCACGTCGAATCCTGATCGTCCCACTGCATGGGCGTGTACGGCCGAGGACCCATGTAGCGGAAGCGGAAGCCGAGGTTCGATTCGTCCGAAAACAAAATGCTTCCGATGGACATCCTGAACCAGTCGGGCAGTTTTTGGTACCACTCGTATTTGTGAAACTCGAACTTGTAGGCGGCAACCGCGCTCAGCATGTGCCCGTAGTCGTAGTTGCCCGGAACCACGAGCGAGAGATCGAGCGGGTTTTGCATGACCGACGACGAGTACGAATATGCCAGCGTTCCGTGCCAGTTGTTGGAGTAGCGCTTCTGGATCAAAAACTCGACGCCCCACGCCCTGGAGCCGACCTGAGCCAAAAGAGCACCCGAGGAATTAAGGGGATCAGTAATGGGAAGATTCCTTATGTTCTTGAAATACCCTTCGACGGAGACCCGGCTGTCGTCCGTTATCAGCCGCTCGATTCCCGCAACGTAGTGATCGGAGCGCTCGCTTTCAAGCGCGTAGTTTGCGGTGTCGTTTAAGAGCAGGAAGTATGCCGGGGTCTGGTAGTGCCAGCCGTAGCCGGCGTGGGCACTCACGCCCCAGAGGAGTGGCCGCGTCGATAAACCTATCCTCGGAGAGAACGTCAGCTCTCGGTTCAGGTCGAAATAATCCGCCCTTGCGCCCAAAGTCAGGTTCGCCGCATTCCACAGGTCGAACCGCTGCTCTATCCAGCCGCCCGCTTTTGCTCCCGCCGTGTCCTTTTCGATGTCGAGGGAGGTCGTGTCCGAGAGCGGCACGTAGAGCGAGTACTCGGAAGGTTCGTACTTGACGAAAGCCCCGGCCTCGAAGGGAAAATCCTTGAACGTTCCGAGAGACAACCGGTACTGGGCTTTCCATGAATCGAGTGCGGATGTCGTGGCATTCAACGTGTCCGTCGAATCCGTATAGAGATACTGACCCCAGCGAGCGAGAGAGTACGAAACGTTCAGCCTGCCCCATGAGCGCTCGCCGAAGAGGCTGCGCAAGCCTAGCCCCGACACGAGCCTGGATGTCGCGAGATGAAGGGTGCCCTCCATTCCGCCCAGGAAGCCTTCCATGTCGACGTCGAGGTCGTCGGAACCCGCAACTGCCATGAGAGAAAGCTCGTTTCTCGGGGTTACATCGACGCTCAGCTTGGTCATGTAGTTGGTGTAGAAGGGCAGTATCGCGTCTTCGGGGAAGAGTCCTATCGCCGACATGAAGTCGAGAAAGCTGCGGTGGTATGCCGCAGTCACCGATCCCTTGCCGCGAAAGAGAGGAACCTCGACAATAGCGCCCACGCCTCCGACACCCATATCTATGTTGCCGTCCACCCCCTCCCTCGATCCCCGCTTGAGCGAGACGTCAATTACCGATGACGCCTTGTCGCCGTAGCGGGCAGGGAAAGCGCCGGCGATGAAATCGGCTTCCCCGATCATCAACGGATTGATCAGGTTGATCGCGCCGCCCTGGTGGTCGTACAGGCCGAAATGGTTGGGATAAGGAATCTCTGCACCGTCCAGTATGAACAGGTTCTCCCCCGGTGAGCCCCCCCTTACGATGACCTCGTTGTCTTGGTCGTTGCCGCCCGAAACCGAGGGCAGTGCCTGGACAACACGCTGGATGTCCATGGTTCCGCCGGGCTGCACCCTTATCTCGGCCGACGAGAAGTTGGTGCTTGACACTGCCGCATCACCGGACCGGGAGAAGTAGTCCGGTCTCACATCTACCGCACCCATCGCGACGGGAGAACGCTCCAGCCTTACCTCCAGTTCGGTCGAGCGGCCCGGCTCCACCGCAACCTGGGTCTTGACCTGCGTGCGGTAGCCTATCATCGAAACTTCTACCGAGTACACACCCGCCGGGATGTCCCTCAGTATGAGCGTGCCGTTCCGGTCCGCGGCGCCGCCTTTCTCCGACCCCTCGATCACGAGGTTCGCGCCGGCAAGCGGCGAGCGTGAGGAAGCGTCGAAAACCCTTGCGGCAATCTTGCCCGCAGGTGCTGCGTACACAACCGAAGAAGATGCAAAAAGGATTGTAAGAAAGGAAAGAAATCTCATGGCCGTTCTCCCTGTGATAAGTTTATATTACTCTCAATCGGTCAACCATCGATCATCCATTATAACCTCGGCTTCCTGGAGCGTCAACTGCGAGTTAATTGACATGCGCCGGCTCTTTGATAATATCCAGAATGCTCACGACAATTTATCTTATTCGCCACGGGGAATGCGAGGGGAATCGCGAGGGGCTTTTCCGCGGACGCTTCGATTATCCCTTGAACGAACAGGGTCTTGAACAGGCTCGTTCGCTCGCGGAGGAGCTGGCGAACGTGAATTTCGACGCAGTGTACACGAGTCCTCTTACGCGCGCGTACCAGACCGCCGAGATCGTCTGTAGGGGCCGCTCCATCGTTCCAATCCGTGAAGAAGGATTCAACAACATCTTCCTCGGCGCGTGGGAGGGGAGACCCAAATCGGAAGTCGAGAAGGAACACCCGCGTGAATTCGAGCTCTGGCGCACGGAGCCGGAGAAACTCAGCATGGAAGGAGCCGAGAGCCTTGCCGAGGTCCAGAAAAGAACGGTCTCAACACTCATCCGCATCACAGGGGAGAAAGGGGGGAGAGCCTTCGCAGTCGTAACCCACCGCGCCGTGCTCAAACCCCTGATCGCCGGTCTCCTCGGCATACCCGAGCCTTACTTCTGGAAGCTTCAGCCGGAAACCGCCTCCTACACGATCATAGAACACACCGGGGAGCGGGGATTCTCGCTGGTGCTGTTTAATCAGACACGACACCTCAAATCGTATATCCGGGAAGACGTTTAGTATTTATCCCAGGAAGTCGCTTCGCGTCTTCTCGGGGACCCCTGGCGCCCCGGCGCAAGCTAGTTGCGGGCGCTCTTCTCGTATTTTTTTCTTTACAACTTTCCTTAAGGCGCACATTCCCTGTTCGGTGCGTTAAGCTATGCTGATACCTGGCGTCACTTGTTCGTTTGTTGCCCGGCAAGTCGGAAAACCAGTTGAAAATCATCTAAAAAAGAGAAGAAATTGCTTCTTTTCTGCTTGACAAGACGAAACTTTTATCTATAATCCACACATAAAGGAGGTCTTTTGAAGACCGGGCTAGGTAAAATTAAAATAAATCAAGAGGACGGGGTAAAAGGCTTCGAGATGGTTAATGATCTTGTTTTAACGAAACTTAGAGAGATTCTTCGCCAAGGGGATACGGATAAAGCCATTGAATCCGCTCGGCAGGCGTTGAACCGGGAACGTAACCCGGGAAGACGTTCGGCACTGGCGTCATTCGCCGCCAAGATTCTCCTTGAAAGAGCGGAGTACACAAAAGCGCTTGAGTATGCCGAAGAGGCTCACGAACAAGCCAGGCTTGCCGATGATTACCTGTCGGTGTGCAAGGCCGCGATCAGTATAGGAAGAATTTATTTCAGGACCAACAGGTATCTGGAGGCCGAGCAAGCGTGGCATGAAGCATTGAGCCTTGTCACCATCTACGGCGACACGAAACTGCACGGTAGGGTTCTTCTTAACCTTGCCATACTCGATCAACATCATGGGAATCATTTACGTGCCCTGGACATACTCGAGAAGGCACGAACAATGCTTTATGTGGCGGATGATACGGAAGGTCTTGTTACCTGCTACAGCCGTATGGTAGTTTCATATATGGAACAAAACAGGCCCGAGGATGCAATCCTTAGCAACGTAATTCTGAGAGATATTGCCGAGAAGACGAATAATCAGAAACTCATGGCGCAGGCCTGTTTCAGAGAAGGTGCGGTGCATCTTCAATTCGGGGAGTACAAGAAGGCGATTGAAAGATTGGAAACTTCCAAAGCTTTGTTTGAGTCGCTAGGCGATAAAGAAAACGTAGTTCATGTCTTATGTAGTATGATCATTGCGAGCCTCCAGATAGGACGCGGCAAGTATGCCGTTAAGCTTCTTAACGATGTTACACCGCTTGCAGAGGCTGTAAACACAAGAAGGGTAACGGGTGTGCTAAAGTTAGTATCCGCTGAATTGGCGGTTTTTGAGGGAAACCCTAGAAGAGCGATACGATTTTATGATGATTCCTTAAAGGTGTTTGCGGAGGGTGAAGAAGAAGACAACTTCAGGTTTTTCCATTCTTGTCTGAGGAGAATCGCGGATAAGAATCTCCCTGGTTTTGCCGGATTAATAAAGCGTGCCCGAGGTAAGTATGAGCTGCTTGGATTGTTAAAGGAACTCAAGGAATTGGATTCTTTTTCCGAGAGTTTAAAGCGCGCTAAACCAAAACATGAGTCGGTAAGGGCTAGAAAACAAAGACGAAAAGGGTAGCGATAAAAACCCGGCAGAGGAGCGCGTAAGATCGCGACGGATAGCTGGATTAGTAACTTATAACTTCCGAGGTATGGAAAAACGAGAAGAGCGCGTGTGGAGATTTCTAAGGGTTTAATTGAAGTTCTCAGGAAAAATGAAAAAAACTTCCTAAGGCTTTAGGCTTTATAAGCTCAGTCGCAGAAATTTGCGTTTTTAGACAAGCCTTATATAATCTTATAGCGGTGTGGAACAGGTGATTACGGGACAACTTCATTAAACCTGGAGGATAACCATGAAAAAGAGCATAACAATTGTTGTGCTTGCAATAGCTCTTCTCGGCATCTTCACCGGCAATCTGTGGGCCATTACAAAAACCGAAATCAGACAGGCAGTCGCCATTTGGTCAGGAGTACCAGTTGAACTAGTAACTGCCGTGACGCCGTTGGATGGTCTTGGTGGAAAGCAGTGGCCACCGGATTCGCCTACACTTATTCCTTCCTTGCAGCAACTATCCGGGCAAACCATACCATCCTCGGTGTATATACCATGGGTGGATGTAGACGATATATTCGAAGACCTGGGCGCTGATGACGAGGAATGACGAAGACAGACAATCAAGGTTGATAACAGTTTAAACTATTATATAGCGCCAATAAAAACATTGGCGCTATATAATTTAGCACAAACAACAATTAACTGGGAGGGGGGGCTTGACAAAAGGTGTCACTTTGGTATAATTTTATATATGAGAGACAGATTGCATCTGTCCCTCCATAACTTAAACGACCTTCGAGGTCATGGAGGAAGAATGGCTACAACGGCTAAAAAGCCTGCAAAAACAACAAAAAAAGCACCGGCTAAGAAAACAGCAGCAAAGAAAACAACTAAGACCGCAAAAAAATCTTCCAAATAAACTGTTTTTAAATATCTTTTAAAAACAGTAATATCTGCTGACAGAAAAATTTTTTAGGGCAAGCAAGTCTTGCCCTATACTTTTTTCTTTCGACGCACGATAATGTTTCTCTGTTAACTTTATTGTCGAATCTAAACTCTTCTTGACAAAAGCACCCTTCCGTTTATAATTTGTGAACCAATCGTTGAAAACACTAATGATTGGACAAGGAGTACACATGCGTTTATTCGTAGGAAATCTTCCCCGTTCATACAATGAGGATAAAGTTCGCGAGATGTTTGCCTCATTTGGAGAAGTGTCCAACGTGGCGGTTCCCAAGGATCGCTACACAAATGCGCCGCGTGGTTTTGCCTTTGTGGAGATGCCGAACGACGACGAAGCGAAGGCCGCAATAGCGGCCGTCAACGGCAGCGAGCACGAAGGTCGTGAGATTAAGGTCGAAGAAGCACGCCCTCCAAGTGAGCGTGGCGACAGGGGCGACCGCGGTGGATACAATCGCGGCGGCGGGTATAACCGTGAACGCCGCGGCGGCGACTCCAATCGCAATCGCTGGTAGCTTTCAGTAAAGCCACCACGTTGCTCTTGAGATTTTTCTTGTCGAGATCGACCAGAGGCAGAAAGTTTTCTGGTACTTTCTCTTAATCAAGTTAGGGGATCCTAACTTTTAGTAGTCGCCCTTAGTTTTTTGTTCTAAAAAACGACGCTTAAAGTCTACCTTTCCTTTGTCTCGCAAGTTACGTTTTTTTCGATCTTGACAACCTGATGTTTCTGATTATAATATAACTCAACGATCGCTCCTAAGTGCGATCGAACTAAGGAGTAACATACATGCGTTTATTCATAGGAAACCTTCCCCACTCGTATACCGAGGATAAGGTTCGCGAGATTTTCTCGCAGCACGGGGAAGTCTCCAACGTAGGGGTCCCCAAGGATCGCTACACCAACAGCCCTCGCGGTTTTGCCTTTGTGGAAATGCCGAATGACGAGGAAGCAAGAGCGGCCATAGCGGCCATCAACGGCACCGAGCACGACGGCCGTGAGATCAAGGTTGAAGAAGCCCGTCCCCCGCGCGAGCGTGGTGACCGCGGCGGCGCCCCCAGGGGCGGCGGCGGCGGCTTCAATCGTGAGCGTCGCGGTTCAGGCGGCGGCGGTGGTTACAACCGTAATCGCTGGTAAACAATCAATGTATACCTATCCCTCTCTTCCAGAGGTTTCCCTCGTTGTTCTTGACCGGAATTTGATCTAGATCGATTAGGGTAGGTAGTTTGTAGCGCCAGCCACACGGCTGGCGCTACCTTTTTTTCACACCAGAGAAGCAGTCCTCATTTCAATGCTATACCCCAAGAAAACGTGTCACCTTTTCTCGGGGACCCCGTATCGAACAATTGTCAAATAATCCATTCGTAATCAAGGTCTCTGTTAATCGAATCAGGTCTCTATCAATCCGCTATAAGACCAATGAATTGTCGCGCTTACAGCGACAGAGCCCGGAAATATAGGCTGGCTTTAAGGCTGTGATCGTGTGGTTTTGCAAGTTACGTTTTTACTTGCCTTGACAAGGGTCTTTTCCTGACTATAATATACTCAACGGTTACTGAAAATGGTAACCGATTTAAGGAGTAACATACATGCGTTTATTCATAGGAAACCTTCCCCACTCGTATACCGAGGATAAGGTTCGCGAGATTTTCTCGCAGCACGGGGAAGTCTCCAACGTAGGGGTCCCCAAGGATCGCTACACCAACAGCCCTCGCGGTTTTGCCTTTGTGGAAATGCCGAATGACGAGGAAGCAAGAGCGGCCATTTCGGCCATCAGCGGAACAGAACACGACGGTCGTGAGATCAAGGTTGAAGAGGCCCGTCCTCCGCGCGAGCGCGGCGAACATTCAGGCGGCTTCAATCGTTCGAGCGGCGGCGGTTACAACCGCGACCGCGCACCCAGCTACGACCGCAAACGCTGGTAAACAACCAATGAATACCTTCCTCGTTTTTCTTGACCGAATTTTGATCTAGATCGATTAGGGTAGGTAATTAAGTGGCCGGTCGCAAGACCGGCCACTTTAATTTATCCCTGAAGATTCCGGGATAGACTCTTGAGGGGATTAATTGAAGCTCATTTTGGTGTCGGCGGCTCCGTGTCCCCTTTGCATTCCCCGCTCTCCTCCTTTGGTTCCTTGAATTTGGAAAACGCGTTCTTGAGGCCGGCCTTGAGCGCATCCCACGAGTGGTCAAGACCTTCCTTGAACTCGTCCCATGCCGCGTCGCTCGTCTCGCTGAGCTCTTTCATCTTTGCCTTGAGACGGTCGCGCTCCACCTTGAGTTCCTCTATCTTCTCCTTCGCCTTGACTTTCGCCGCATCCGCAGCGCTGTCGGCCCTGGCATCGAGCTTCACTAGCTCCTCGTCTATCTCGCGGAACTTCTCCTGCATCAGTTCGATGAAGTCTTTCTTCAACTGTTCTTCTTTTTCTCCCATGGGTGTTCTCCTTTTTGGTTTTTCGAAATATACCCCCAGGCGCCGCCCTGTCAAGCAGCATCAGCAATCTAGTGATCGGGCATTTGATGGGACTCGATCGAATTGAAATATAAAAACGGGCCGACCTTAAGGTAGGCCCCTGAATCTTTTTTGAAGACGGGGTCCCCACGAAATTGCGAAGTAATTTTGTGGGGTAAAAGACGGGGTCCCCACGAAATCGCGACCCGTTCTCAAGAACGGCGTGATTCTTGTGAGGTGAAAGAGGGGGTCCCCAAACGGAGACGGCGCATCGAAATGATGCGAAGTATCCGTTTGGGGCTTATTTATTCCGGTATCGTCGCGATTATCTTCGCATCGACCTTGAACTTCTTTAGGAACGCGCGGCGCTCTTCCTTCATCTTTTTTACCCAGGCTTTGTAGATGTCCATCTTGCCCATGCGCTCGAAAAACAGCACCGGGTTCATAATCTCAGCCGGCACTTTTTCGCAAAGCTCCCGGTTCGCCTTGTTGTTTACGTCCACTATCTCGTAGCCGAAGTCGGGGTCGAGTTTCCATGCGATCTTTCCCAGAAGCAGCGCCTCCAGCATCGCGGAGGAGTGTTTTATTTTCACCTTAAGGGCCTTTCCCTGCTCGACATCCAGCTGGTCGCCGCCCACGTAGCCGGTGTTCATCATCCAGTTCTCCAGATCGGAGATGTCGGCGGCGAGTTCGGAGAACCTCACAGCCTGAAGACCCATCGCGCGAGGGAAGAAGGGCTGCGTGAATGGTGAGCGTGTTCTGCCGCGCTCCTTGCCCGCTGCAGAGGTCTTCGAGGTCTCGCCGAGCATGAAGTAGGCCGCGGCCTGATCCATCGAAACGAATCGCACTATGCCGGGCGTAGCAGCATCAGGGCCCTCGTCGCGGTTCAGGATGCCTATCGAGCGCAGGGGCGGAATATCCAATAAATCCGCGGCGCCGTCTATCTTCGACATAGGGACTACCGAACGGCCGTTCTGAGTCCACACGAGAAAATCCCAGCCGTCCTCGGGGATGCCGTGCTCGTTTACTTTATCCTCGAACTTCACCTTGCCCGATACGTAAGCGTCGATGTTCTCAGCCGACGAGCCCGTTATAACGAGATAGGTCCTGAACCTTCGCACCTCGTCAGGCGTCATGCGGGTCTTGGAAAAGTCATAGGCGCCTTCGGCGTCCGTGTATACGTTCTCGACCCATGCCGCGGGATCAAGGGTACCCTTGTAGATTATGGGTTCAGTCTGTCTTGTGAGCCCGAAGGTCTTTGCAAACGCGCCGTTCTCCGTTATCGATATCCTGCCCTTGGGCCAGAGGCAGATCATATCGTCCTGTATGGGCTGGCTCGTCTCGCCCTGCTTGGAGAAAGTCGTCGTCGTTTTCCCAGTGCCCGAAAGTCCCATGATGGCCATCGTCAAACGCTTCTCGCCGATCTTGACGGCCTTCGCGCCTGCGTGCATGACAAGTCCCGCTCTCTGGTAAACGTAATCGTTCAGCATTCTTAAAGCCGACTTCTTGGACTCGCCGAAGTAGTCGGCGCCCACAATCCACGTGGTCCAATTCTCCAGGTCCACGAGCATGGCCTGCTTGCCAGGCATGTTGCAGAGCGGAAACTCGGGAACCATAACGACGCGGATGACCGGCTTGAAAACCTTTGAGCGCTCCTCAGACGATTCTACATCCTCACGCGGAAAACAAAGCACCTGCTGCATGCCGGCCACGTTGGCCCCGGGCATGGTGTAGAGCCACTGAATCGGGAAGCGCTCCGCCGCATCCTCGGATACTCCGTAGTATCCCTGGATCTCGATGAGTCTGCCCTGTCGCTCGATGTAATCCCATACGCCGCAGAGTATCTCGTCGAGCTTCTCGGGCGGAATCGTCGCGCTCGAATAAAGCGCCTTGTCCTTGTCGGGCGCGACTATATAGGTATACTGCGCCATTCTAGCCTTGTTGCGGGCGATCTTGTTTATATTGCCGTGCTTGGTCATGTAGCAGGCTGGAGTGTGTTCTATCGCAAGACGCCTCAGCTCTTTCTGTGACGGGTTCTTGATGTAAATGACGTTAAAGGGGTGCGGGTTAACGGATGGCGGCACCCTTGATGGTACTGACATCTCTCCTCCTTGGGAAATGGGTTAGGTTCAGCATTGCGAGAATTATTGTACTCAAAGAACCTTGAAAGGCAAGCCGGGCTTCTTATATCGAGCGATTGACTGCAATCGGGGGGGGGAGGGTCGGTTGAGCCAAAATCTGACCAGCAGGCACAGAAATCTCAGTGAGAATCGAACGATAGGCTTTGGAGCCGAACGATTGGGTACCCCCGGAGCAGATGGCGAACCGCGTCGTTAATGATCGGAATGATAGTGGTTAATTCGCTGCAACACCCCTCCTCCCCCTCTGTGTGATTATGAAAATCACACCAGCGAGCAAGGAGAGGCCTGCGCCCGTATAGAACGCGATCTGCGGGGAGACCTTGTCCCAGAGAAGCCCGAACACGAGGCTTGCCGGGAAGAGCGCGAGCCCGATCATGGTCTCGAATATCCCGTAAGCGGTCGCGCGGCGCTCCGCCGGGACGAGGTCGGCTATGAATGCGCGGAACACGCCGTCCGAAAGCCCGTGGTGGATGCCGTACGCGGCAAAAAGCAGCCACATGGCCAGCGGAGTCGCGAAATTTCCGAACAGAAAATAGACTATCGAATAGATCACAAAGGAGAGCATGATGACCCAGCGCCTGCCTATCTTATCCGAAAGGTGGCCGAATATGGGGCTCGAGAGCGCTGCAACGGCGCTGTAAACGGTCCAGATCAAGGGCACGAGCGCCAGGCTTATGCCCGAATCCTGCGCCCTCAGTAAAAGGAAGGCGTTCGATGAGTTGCCGAGCGTGAAGACGACCATTGCGACCGCGAACCAGATGAACCGGGGATCCAGAGGTCCGTCCTTCCTCGCCTCCCTGACCGTCCTCGAAAGGGCTCGAATCTCCTTTACAAAAAAGATGAAAGAGACGCCTATCAAGGCGGGTATCACGGACAAAAGAAAGACGAGCCGGACGTTGTTGTGCGAAAGGCAAAGGATAAGCATCGCGAGGAGCGGGCCCGACGCCGCTCCCAGATTGTCCATCGCGCGCTGGAAGCCGAATCCGAGGCCGCGCCTTTTCTTCGATACCGACTGTGAGAGAAGTGCGTCGCGCGCAGGCGAGCGCAGCCCTTTTCCCGTCCGATCGCCGAATCTCACTCCGAGCACGGCGCTCCAGTGCCCGGCCAGGAAGAGAAAGGGCTTTGATATCGCCGACAGGGTGTATCCAATAATCACGAAAAGCTTGCGATTCTTGAGCTTGTCTGAAAGCCAGCCGAACAGGGATTTAGAAAGCGCTGCCGTGGCCTCGGCAATGCCCTCTATCAAACCCACGAGAGTCGAAGTCGCGCCGAGAGATCGTAAAAAGCCGGGGATGAGTGAATAGATCATCTCACTCGAGATGTCGGTAAACAAACTCACCATGCCGAAGAGAAGCACGTTGCGTCTGCCTTCTCTGGGCGGTTTGCCGTTGCTAGTCGTAGCCTCTAAGCCGTTTTTTGCCGTTTCATCTTTATTCATTAAAACACCTGTGGTTTAGAATTCGATAATACTAAGTGGAAGCGTTTATTTGTCAAACTTGTCGACTAAAGTAAACATTACGGTTCGGCCTTTCTAATACAACACTTGACAACATGAACATGCGACGTAAGCTTATACATTATTAAGCCTTTAGCTTGCTAGAGCTTCTGGCGATCTGGGATTTTCATGTTATGAGAAACTTTACCCAAGGAGGAGTATTGTGATCTTGGGGATAATACTTTCCTTATTATCAGCCTCGTCGCCGCCCGACAGCGTGAGCGAGGTGACGATCGAGCCTCTTCTTCCGGTCACATCGCTTGAGGCGGAGGACACGCCGAACGATGCCGGGCAGAGCATAGATCTCTTCTGGAGTCCTTCACCCGACTCGGTCCGGATTGAGCGCTACGAAATTTTCAGGGGTGAAAGCCCCCGGGGCCCCTACACGCTCGTCGGCGATCTCGTCGCTCCTGCGGAAGCCTTCAACGATGCCGATTCGGTCGTAATGAAGAACAACACAGACTATTATTACAAGGTTGATGCGATAGCCGGTGACGGAGCTCGCGCGTCTGCAATAACGTCAAAGCCCGTTCAGGCCAGGGGGCAGTGGTTCCACATGGGCAGGCTCGTGGTCCTCGTGATTGCGGTACTCTACGGCATCCTGGTGCTCTTGTACATCGAGTTCGCCAAGCGCGACAAGAATATGTACATCCGCCGCATTGCCGGCCTTGATGCGGTCGACGAGGCCGTGGGTCGTTCAACGGAGATGGGAAAACCGATTCTCTTCAATTTCGGTCTTGCTGCGCTTACTGACCTCACGACTCTTGCGGCGCTTTCCATTCTTCGCCGCGTCGCCAAGAGGGCTGCTGAGTACGGTACAAAGCTCATCGTTCCGAACTATGACCCCATTGTAATGACGGCAGCACAGGAGACCGTGAAGCAGGCGTTCGCAGAAGCGGGCAGGCCCGATCTCTACAGGGAAGACGACATAACGTTTCTCACGACCGACCAGTTCGGATACGCCGCAGGTGTCGACGGCATCATTATTCGCGAGAAACCCGGAACGATCTTTCTTCAGGGCACGTTCTACGCGGAGGCGCTCATATTCGCCGAAACGGGCTACAGTGTGGGTGCCATCCAGATTGCGGGTACCACGATGGTAACCCAGCTGCCTTTCTTTGTTGCCGCCTGCGATTACACGCTTCTCGGGGAGGAGATGTATGCCGCATCTGCCTACATAGACCGCGATCCTCAATTCGTGGGTTCTATAAAGAGCGAGGACGTGGCGAAAATAGCAATAATCATTTTCCTTGTCCTGGCTGTGCTGATAGGGACTGTCGGAGCGATGATTCCCTTGGCACAAGGGCAGGAATCCAACTGGTTGACCAACGTTTTCGACTGGCTGGTTAACCTCTTCGTCACTTCCTAGGAGAAATCATGGAAATCACTTCTATCAAAGCAAAGGATTTGAAATCATGAAGCGTACACTGCCTCTCATAATCACCTTCCTTGCAGGCGTATTCATAATCGCCGTGTTCTTCATTCCTCACAAGCCGTTCGGAGGCATGGAGCAACGCATGCTCGTGTGGGCATCAATCCTTGGTGGTTTCACGATGCTTCTGGGAATAGACAGCCTTGTCAAACACAACATAATGAAGATCTGGCGCAAGGAGAAGGACTGGTTTTACAGTCTTGTCACGCTCCTCGGACTGGTAGGAACCCTTGTATCCGGGATTGTTACCTGGGTGATTTACGGTACCCCTCTCGATCTTCTCTCAGGTGACAAGGTCGGTGGTTTCCTCTGGGTCTACAACTGGATAATCGTACCGCTTCAGGCTACGATGTTCGCGCTTCTGGCGTTCTTCATCGCATCGGCGGCTTACAGGGCTTTCCGCGCTAGAACGTTCGACGCAATGCTTCTCCTGATCGCAGCCATTCTAGTGATGATAGGACGTCTCAGCCTGGGCGTCGTGCCGTCCGTGATAGCACTTGGCGTGCTACTTATCTCGGCCGGGGTCTACAGGATTGTCCTTCGAAAGCATGTGGTGGGGATCATCCTCTGCGTCCTTGGAGTCACGCTGGCACTTGCAGTGGTAATCTTCCCTCAGCAATCGATAAGCCTTGCTCCAAGAGTGCAGGAATGGCTCATGGAGGTTCCGCAAACCGCGGCGAAGAGAGGAATTCTTATAGGGCTAACCCTCGGTGGTGTCGCAATGTCCATCCGCATACTTCTGGGCATCGAGCGAACCTACGTGTCTTCGACTTAGGAGGAGATGATGAAATTCATTAAATGGCTCTCAAAAATTGATCGCAGAATCATCTTCCTTCTCGTGACCCTGGTGGTGCTGATACCGCTTCTATTCAATATTCCGATACCGTTCGAGGTAGGCAAGCCGGTTCAGGACGCCTACAATGCGATCGACAGCCTCAAGCCGGGCTCCGTGCTCATGCTTTCTGTGGACTACGATCCCACGAGCGCGCCTGAGTGCCAGCCTATGATGAACGCCATACTCGAACACGCGTTCCGCAAGAACCTCAAGATAATCATGCTCGGGCATCTCGTCAACGGCCTCCCTCTGGGCTTTTCCGCTCTCGAGGATGCGGCAAAGGCTCATAACAAGGTCTACGGGGTAGACTACGTCAATCTGGGTTACAACCCCGGCGGCGCATCGGTCATGGTAGGCATCGGACGAGAGATACGCAATTTTTACAGGACAGACTACCGTGGAGTAAACGTCGACAGCTTCCCCCTCATGAAGAACGTTCACAACTACAACGACGTATCGGTACTCATCAGCTTCGCGCACGGCGATCTTGTAAGCTGGTGGGTGGAATACGCCTGGGGGCGCTACAAGACCAAGATAATCGGCGCGGTGACCGGCGTCGTCGCACCCGACCTCTATCCTTACCTTCAGGCAAACCAGATGGTCGGGATGCTCGGCGGCCTTAAGGGCGCAAGCGAGTACGAATCCCTCGTGAAAAAGCCGGGCATGGCCACGCGCGGCATGCCTGCACAATCCACCGCTCACATCCTCATCATTATCCTCATTGTCATAGGAAGCATAGCCGACTTCGTCGTTGACGCCAGCGAAAGGAGGAAGAAATGAACTTCGCAACCATTCTAGGTGTCTGGATTGCGGCAACGCTTACCATAGCCATTCTCTCCTTCCTTTACCGCGATAACCCCCTGTACAAGTTCGCCGAGCATCTCTACGTCGGCGTATCCGCGGCTTACGGAGTAATCTACATGGGCAAGTTCACGATGGAGATGCTTCTCGTGAACGCTTTCCGCGACAACTACCAGACGTTCCTGCGAACCGGTTCCACCAACTCCCTCTGGGAGGCGCTCGTGCTCATAGTACCTACCCTTCTCGGCCTCCTGATGCTTACCCGCTGGTTCGGACCGAAGGTTAGCTGGCTTTCTCGCTGGCCTATCGCTTTCCTCGTCGGCATAGGCACCGGTCTGGCCATAACCGGAAGCATCCAGGGATTCCTTATGCCGCAGATTCAGGCGACCCTCATGCCCATGTGGGGGGGAGGTATATGGCAGGTTATAAGTAACCTTCTCATCTTCGTTGGTGTGATCGCCACCTTGATATACTTTTATTTCTCTCGGCCTCATACCGGTTTCCTTGGCGGGGTATCCCGTGTGGGCATAATCTTCATAATGGTATCGTTCGGAACCGCCTTCGGCTACACTGTGATGTCGCGTATCTCCCTGCTTATCGGCAGGCTCTACTTCCTCGTGAACGACTGGGTAATAGGCACGCTTAAGGCTCTTGGAATAGTTACGTGAGGAAGCCCCGGGTCCTCCTCCTCTTTTCGGGAGGACTTGACAGCCTTGTGGCGGCCAGGCTCCTTCTCGAGGTCGGCTGCCACGTACAGGCCATACATTTCATGACCCCATTTACCGGAAAGGAGTCAGGGCTGACTGGTGAGGAGTATCTCGAGGAATGGGGCATCAGTGTCCGCAGGACAAGGATATCTCTCAACGAGTACTTGCCCCTGCTCACATCTCCTCCGCATGGTTTCGGACGCGCGCTGAACGCCTGCATAGACTGCAAAATCCTTTTCTTGCGCCTGGCTAAACAAATCATGGAATCCGAAGGATTCGACGCTATAGCCACGGGCGAGGTTCTGGGCGAGCGACCCATGAGCCAGAACCGGCTCTCGCTCGATATAATCGAACGTGATTCCGGGCTTTCGGGAAGGCTCTTGCGGCCGCTTTCCGCCTCCCTCCTTCCCCCGACTGAAATCGAGACATCGGGACTGCTTGACCGTTCAAGGCTCCTTTCCATCCAGGGTCGGTCACGCAAGCCGCAGCTCGAGCTTGCGGCGAAATGGAATATCAAGAACTTTGCCACCCCATCGGGTGGATGCCTCATCACCGAGGTTCAGTATTCGGCAAAGCTCCGTGACATGCTCGATCATCCCCTGGAACTCACTGATGAATACGTGGCTCTTCTCAAGGTTGGGCGGCACTTCCGCCATCCCTGTGGAGTCAAATTGATAGTAGGTAAGAATAAAGAGGAAAACGAGCAACTCCTCCTGCATCCCGGCGATTCAAGGTTTTTCCTTGAGGTAAGAGAGGCAAGCAGTCCGGCAGGTTTGTTGTTTATGGGGCACCAAGGGAAAGACGAAGTTTTTAACCGGGATGAGAAGGAGGTTTTCTTGTGGGGTAGTGGTATTGTGGCTAGGTACTCTGATGCCAGGTTAAAACCCCAGGTCGCGGTCACCATAACCGATATGCAAGGAATCGAGAAAGAAATTTCAGTTTCTCCTTCCCTTGATGATGAGATTGATCGATGGAGACTTTAGGAGCAAACTCTTGCAAGCTGCCCTTAGACTGATTCCAGCCATCTTTGCTTTTTGTTCCCTGGGTTGTATTTGCGGAGAGCCTGGTTTTCAGGAAACCGTCGATATCAAAAACCTCCTGTGGACGTATAAAACGGAGAGTAGAATACCGCAAGGTTCCACGCCGGCGGTAGCCGGAGACGGCACTATATACTTCGGCACTGATTACGGATATGTATATGCGCTTAAGCCAGAAGGATTACTTAAATGGAAATACAAGGCGGAAAAGGGCATTTCGGGGTCAATAGCCATCTCAAAGGAGGGCGACGTCTACTTCGCCTCCGTTGACGGTTGTTTCTACTCCTTATCCTCTCGTGGAACACTAAAATGGATGTTTCAAAGCCGCGGCAGGATACCCTCCTCCTCTGCGATCGATCAAAACGAGAGGATATGGTTCGTGGTGGAGGAGGAGACGGATACGGTCTGGGAATTTTACTCTGACGGCAAAGGGCAGGGTGAGTATTACCTGAAATCCGAGTATCATCTGGTCGTTCTCGAGCCGGACGGTTCACTTGTCGCAAGGTTCGGCAAGTGGGACAATGCGCTCTCCTCGCCTGCCATAGCAAGTGACGGGAGTATCTTTTTCACTTCACTAGTCTACCTCTATGTCCTGAATCCTGACGGAAGTGAAAAATGGAAGTTCCCTTCAAAGGGGTGGGCGCTGGCATCACCATCGGTCGCCGGTGACGGCACCGTTTATTTCGGTTCGGAGGACGAATATCTTTATGCCGTAAATCCTTACGGTAAACTAAAATGGAGGTTCAAAACCGGCGGAGGTGTGTATTCGACGCCTGTTACGGGTAAAGACGGAAGCGTATACTTCGGATCAAAGGACGGGTACTTCTACTCCCTCTCCAGGGAAGGCAATCTAAACTGGAAATACCTGTCGGGCGGACTTGAGGATGCCTCAGCTCTCGCGGCCTCGGACGGTCTTGTATACTTCAACTCCTCAAACGGCGTTTTCTTCGTTTTCAATCCTGATGGATCGGTACGCTGGAAAACGCAAACGGGCTGGTCCAATGTAACATCGCCGGTGATGGGCTCTGGGGGATGCGTCTACTATGGCGGTATCTTTCCTTATGCAAAAAGAGGTGACATCCGTCGGTTCAGAGACAGCTCAGGTGCATTTTATGCGTTGAAAACCGAATCCAGAGGGACGGCAAAAGCTTCCTGGCCTAAGAACCGCTCGGATGATTCGAACACGGGAAGGGTAAGCTTTTAATCCATGTTTGCGTCCCGCTAATGTTGACAACTTTCCATAAAAGCGGAGAATAGAGGGTGCAAAGACAAGAGAGCACTTACGTTGGACCGCTTGCCCCGAAGTACGGGGTGAATTTCCGTTCGTCCGTAAATCCCGGCGCAATACTGCTTTTGGGCTACGTTATCATGATACTTGTTGGTTCCATACTGCTATCTCTGCCCTGGGCTTCACACGGGTGCTCATTCATTGATGCCCTTTTCACTTCCACGTCTGCGACCTGCGTGACGGGGCTAATAGTCAAGGACACGCCCCAGGATTTCACTCTTTTCGGACAGATAGTCATCCTCGTTCTCATACAAATAGGCGGCCTCGGCTACATGACCTTCTCTACGCTCATTTTCTTTATTCTTGGCCAGCGAACATCACTCAGTCACAGGCTTCTTATGAAGGAATCTCTCAACTCCCTCTCTTTCAATAATTTGCGTCGTTTTGCCTATACCGTGGTCCGCGTTACAATGGTCGTCGAGGGCATTGGTGCTCTTGTACTCTCACTATGGTTCAGGTTCATGTACGGCATGCCCTGGGACAGGGCCATTTATCACGGCATATTCCACTCCGTCTCGTCTTTTTGCAACGCCGGTTTCTCTACCTTCTCGGATAATCTTTCCGGATTCGCCCAGGACCCGGTGGTCGGTCCCGTGGTGGCAGTGCTGGTAATTGCCGGCGGCCTGGGTTTTCTGGTCATAACCGATATTTGGAAACGCATAACCAAAGAAACATTGAGACTTACAACTCACACGAAGCTCGTTCTTGTTGCCACGGCAGTTCTCATCATCGCAGGAACCGCAGTAATCACCGCAACCGAATGGGACGGAGCCTTCCAGTCATTTTCTCCAGGTTACAAGATACTTAACGGTTTCTTTGCTTCGGTCACGTCTCGAACTGCAGGTTTTAACCTGGCTTCAATAGGTAACATGCACTCGTTTACACTGATCTTCATCATGCTTCTCATGTTCGTCGGCGCCTCGCCCGGCGGAACCGGGGGCGGTGTGAAGACCACTGCGTTTTCACTTCTTCTTGCCGAGATTTCAAGGGTGTTGAAGGGACAGCCTGAGATAATAATGCTTGGCCGGACCATAAAACCCGAGCACGTTTACCGAGCGATCACGATCATAGCCTTGTCAACGATACTGGTATTGACATCGTCGTTCCTTTTAATAATATTCACCCATGGAAGAGATGTTCTGCGCTCGGCATTCGAGACCATATCGGCGTTCGGTACGGTCGGCCTTTCTCGAGGCTCGCATCGTTCGTCCGTGTTGTCTTTTGCGGCCGACTTCAAGGTTGGGGGGAAGATAGTGCTCATGTTCACGATGCTTTTCGGGAAGCTCGGGACCCTGACAGTAGGGTCGGCCATTCTTGCAAGAGCGAAAAAAACCAAAATACGCGTTGCCAACGCGAACATAGTGGTGGGGTAGAGATGGTCAAAAGGAGATTACCGAAAGGGCCTCGCAGGCTCCTCCCATAGGAATCATAAATTAACAATGAGAGAGAATCGTTGGTTAAAAGAATATTGTCTTTTATATTCGATTATTCCCTCTAGTGCGTGGATGACGAATGAGTAGGCGAATGAAACTGACGCCCCTTCAGCTGGTCATCATCGGTTTCCTCCTTATTACTTTCATAGGAGCGTTCCTCTTGATGCTGCCCATCTCGAACACCAAAGGCGTATGGCAGCCCTTCATTGATGCGCTTTTCACCTCCGCTTCCTGCATCTCCACGACCGGTCTCGTGATACAGGATACGGGCAGCTTTTACAATCTTTTCGGCCAGATCGTCATGCTCGTTATCTTTCAGATAGGCGGCATAGGCTTCATGGTCTTCATCGTTCTCATCGCCTACGCACTGAACAAGAAGCCCAATTTAATGGATAAGGCCAGTTTCAAGGAGTCAATGGCCGGTGCGCCCCTTGGCGGTTCCGGGAGTTTTGCCAAGGCCGTAATCCTTTTCACGCTTACGTTTGAAGTGGGCGGTGCCCTGCTCTTGGCCGCTTACTGGATGCCTTACTACCCCCTCCCAAAGGCGTTGTGGTTCGGCTTCTTTCACTCCGTCTCCGCATTCTGCACAGCAGGCTTCGGACTCTTTCCTGACAGCCTTATTTCGTGCCAGGGCAGTGTTTTTGTAAATCTCGTCGTAGAAATAATTTCTATAGCCGGTGCGGTCGGCTTTTTCGTCCTTTTTGACGTATATCGTCAATCTAAACTGACCATCGCCAGAAAGTGGCCTCACAGGCTTTCGCTTCATACCAAGATGGTGCTCTCCGTGACCGCCATCATTGTCGTTCTCGGCACCCTTGTTGTTTTCTTTGCGGAGCTTGGAAGATCGAGACTGCCGGTAGCCAATCAGCTCATGAACGCCTTCTTCCAGGCCGTGTCTGCGGAAACAACCACAGGCTTTAACACGGTGGATATACCTGGGTTGATGTCACCGAGTCTTTTCTTCCTCATGATACTCATGTTCATTGGTGCCTCGCCCGGAAGCACCGGCGGCGGCATAAAGACAACCACCTTCGGGGTCATCATCCTCTTCGTCATCTCTCTCCTTAAGAGAAGCCCTGATGCTAACTTATACAAAAGACGCATCCCGCCGGAGTTAATCGATACCTCTTTTGCCATAGCCTCGCTCTCACTGCTTCTCGTTGCAATCATCACGCTTGCTCTTCTCTTTACCGAGAAGGCAACCTTTATGCAGATTCTATTTGAGGTCATATCGGCTTTCGGTAACGGCGGACTCTCTACCGGGATTACCGTTAATCTTTCTCCTGTGGGCCGTGTTCTTCTTAGTTTGACCATGTTTATAGGCAGGATAGGGCCCCTGGCAATAGGATTCTCTCTGCTTGGAGTGCCGAAAAAGGTATCATTCAGGTATGCAAAAGAAGACGTCTATGTCGGGTAACGGGGCAGGGTGTTTCCGCATTACCCGGATTGGTTCCGGTGTGCCCTTGACATTCTTTTACGGGGTTGTAAAATTTCGTCGTGAAGTCATGTTTGTACGAGGAAACCTGGTGTCGGTCCCAAGGAAAAAACCGAGTAAGGACCTGGGCCTGGGCCCCGAAAAGATGCTCAGCATCTTTGTAGGGTAAGTTAAAATGCCTAAGAATTATGCCGTAATAGGTCTCGGGAAGTTCGGCTCTACCGTCGCGCGTGAGCTTGCCAAACGTGGGAATCAGGTCTTTGCTTGCGACAGGGATACAGACAAGGTCGAGGAGATAGGAGCCGAGATCGCTCACGCGATGGAGCTTGACGCGACAGACGAGGCCGCGCTCAAGGATGCCGGGATTGACGAGGTGGATTCCGCAATCGTGAGCTTTGGCCAGTCCGTTGCCGACAGCTTGCTCGTGACAATGCTCCTCAAGGAGATGGGGATTGCAGAGGTAATTGTCAAGGTAAATGATGAGCGTGACGCAAAGCTCTTGCGCCGCATAGGGGCAGACAGGGTCATCTTCCCGGAACGCGACGGAGCGATAAGGCTCGTGGAGAACCTTCTTGAACCTCACATCTTCGACGTGATTGAACTTTCCGAAGAGTACAGCATGGTCGAGATTGCGGCAACCAAGGACATGCTGGGCAAGAAGCTCGTGGAGCTTCATCTTCGCAAGCGCTTTGGGGTGAACGTCATAGCAATAAAGAGCAAGGTTCCAACCTTCTCAAAAAAAGGACTTCCGGACATAGCGGAGAAGGTCAACATTGCTCCTGGAGCCGAGGATGAGATAAGGGAAGGCGACGTTCTTGTAATCATCGGCCGAGACGAAGACATCGATCGCGTAAAAAAACTCTAAACTGATAGGATATGAAAAAGACGCCTGATATGGTTGGTGAATTGATTGAAACCGGGGAATTCTACATCCTCAATCAGAAGTACTCCGAGGCCGTAAAGGTCTTTAAGGAAGCCAGCGAGCTTGACGACTCAAACGCCCTGATCCACTATCTTTACGGTCTTGCGCTCGAGGGAACCAATGATTTCGAGAAGGCCAAACGCGAATTCCGCCGGGCACTTGAGCTTGATCCCGAGCACACTGAAGCGCACGAACATCTTGATAAATTAGTCGGGCAGTAATGCCTGGAATTGTCATAACAGGGCAATCAAGTCCCCGATGACGTCCAGGGCATCAAAGTAAATAACAAAAGGGCATCCGGAGGTTGAAGATGCCTATAAGAAAGCCCCGATGGGCAGCTCAGTTTTATCCCGAAGACCCACGGGAGGCGCAAAAGCTCTGGGACGGCTTCTTTCAAAGATGCGGGCAATCGAGAATCGAGGAGCCCATTCGGGCAATCCAGGTTCCGCACGCGGGATGGGTATATTCCGGTCAATGTGCTGCCGAAGCGTATAATCAACTAAAAAAACGTAACATAGAAACGGTTGTCATGATTGGGCCTCAGCACCACGTCATGGCTCGCTCCATTCAGGTTTTTCCGGAGGGGATGTGGGAGTCGCCGCTCGGTAATCTTCATGTGAACTCGGAAATCACCACCCGGTTTCTTGATTATGACCCCATATTCCAGGTAGATATCTCCGCCCACCAGGCGGAGCATTCGCTGGAGGTTCAAATCGCCCCCCTCTGCTTAGTGCTACCCAAGGTCAAAATAGTTCCGCTGCTAATGCCTCCCTACCGCGGAAACTCCATTCAGATACTTTCAAGGGCGCTTTCGAAAATCGTCGCTGCAAGTGCTAACATAGCTGTACTTGTATCAACAGATCTCTACCACGGGGAATCCTACCGAGACTGCCAGGAATCCGACGCCGCGACTATAAGTTACGTATCTGCTCTTGATACGTCCGGTCTGGCAAGGGCTATTGGCTCGGGCGAGGCCGCCGCCTGCGGAGGCGACGCTCTTTTAGCTTTTCTTGAAGCATCAAAAGACCTGGGTATTAATAAGTCACATCTTCTTGCCGCTTACAACTCAAACGACATCCTGGGCGTTCGCGGCGGGTACGTTGTTGGATACAGTTCATTCGCCTTTACTGGAGGATAAGTCATGGAAGAAGAATGCCTTACGTCAAAAGAGCGTGCCGAGCTGCTCCACATTGCCCGAACCTCCATCAAGGAAAGGCTCGCAGGCAAGAATTGGAACCCCTCCAAACCCCTGACCGCCCGTCTGGGTGAAAAACAGGGCGCGTTCGTCACCCTCCACATTCGCGGTATGCTTCGCGGCTGCATAGGTTACATCGTGGCTTACAAGCCGCTCTACCTGACCGTTGCCGAAATGGCGCGCTCTGCCGCGTTCGGCGACCCACGTTTTCCCCCTCTCACACCCGCCGAGTACCCTAAAATCGACATCGAAATCACCGTTCTTTCGCCAATGCGTCAGATAGACAATCCTAATGAAGTCCAGGTCGGCAAGCACGGGCTCCTTGTTCGCAAGGGGCCTTACCAGGGGGTCCTGCTGCCCCAGGTTCCGGTCGAAGAAGGCTGGGACCGCGAGACGTTTCTTGCCCACACCTGCCGTAAGGCAGGCCTGCCCTCCTCCTGTTGGCGCGACGAGGACACCGAACTCTTCGTCTTCTCGGGTGAGGTCTTCGGGGAGAAGGAATAAAAAAATGGAAAAGAAAAGATCTAAACCTAAAGAAATCGCCCAACAATTAAGAACTCATTTGAAAGAACTCGAAGAAATCAAAGTAAGCTTCGGTTCACCGTCTTCCAAATATGCCTATAAGGAAAAAGAAGCATTGGAAAAGTGGGTTTCCAAAGTCGAGAACTATTTGAAAGCTGTTGGACTAAGACAAGAGGTTTCAGACTTCAAACAGGAAATCATGAAAGGTAGTTATGTAGGTGATTGGTGGAGTTATGAGAGTGTAACGGCAAGTCGAGCAGAAAAAACGTTGGAAATAGTATTACCACAATTTCAAAAGCTCATAGAAGAAATCGAAAACTACAGGGATGATTTCTTGCCTCAAGAACAAAAGGGGAAAACTGCTGCGATTATAACTCGTACTCCAGAGAAAGAAATAAAGAAAGAGGGAGCGCAAAAAATAGTTGGTGATAAAGTTTTCATCGTGCATGGTCATGATAAAGCCAACCTTTACGAGTTGCGTGACTTGCTAGAAAAACGTTACGAACTTCAGTGCACAATAATGATGTGGAAGCCGGGGAGGGGTCGTACTCTTATTGAGAAATTCGAGCAAGAAGCTCGGAATGTGGGTTTCGCATTCGTCTTGATGACGCCGGATGATTTAGTCAAAGTTGAAGGGAATGATGAAGAGTATACACAGGCAAGACCGAACGTCATCTTTGAACTTGGTTGGTTCTATGGTAGGCTAGGACGCAACCGGGTCTGCATTATTTTCAAGAAGGGTGCAAAAATCCACTCGGATCTCGAGGGCATTTCTCGTATTGAATTCGATGATTCGTTGAGAGATAAAACCTTAGAAATAGAGGACGAACTCCGCGCCGCAGGGCTGATAAAGTAATTCCCTTAAAAAATCAGGCGAGGGCTCTCTTCGCTCGCCCTTCGGAGCTTCGGTCATCTTCGATGACGCTCGCAATGACTTTTTTTCACTCTCACCTAGATAACGTAGGGGCCAACCTCAGCGTGCCCCTTGGGATAAACTTTATCCCATAGGGCATTAGGTCGGCCCGAAGAAGACTCCGGGCCGGTTTGAAAACCGGCCCCTACATTTTCTCGCTCCCTTACTCAACCCTCTGGCCACGTTGGGGGCACTCTGTCCAGAGAGGAGAGGTATGCTCTAGACGAGCGATTGCCGAACGTGAGCGTTCGGCCCATGCGACTCATAGTCGTTAACCCTCCCCCCTCCGTCGAGGGGGGGGATTTGTTTTTTCGGTCAAACGTAGGGGCATGCCGTCCACCAGGGAGGGAGATTTACGTTTTCTAGAACCCCAATCTTAAACCTGCGGAGACGCCGTGTCCATCAAAAGCGAAATATGGAGAGAGATCGACAGGTATGTAGGATTTGCCATCGTCGGGGGGAGGGGGTGTGGGCGTCATAACTCGGGGATGCGTCAGTTTATACCCCAGCCAGGAGCCGAGCGCGGGCAGGAGTATCGTAGTGCCTGCTGCAAGGGCTGCGCGAGGCCATGTCATAGAATCCAGAAGCATAACCGCGAAAGGCACAGATGCGGCGGACCCGACCCATGCGCCGAGCGCCGCACCCCATTCGGAGCGTATGTCAGCCGCGAGGTAAGCCGAGCCGATTACGCCGGTGTAGGAGCCGAGAGGGATGAAGAGCCCGTAGCCGAGCCCGAAAAGCTCTGCTGCGCCGATGATATCGAGCACCTGGTCGAGCGAATCCGAAAGCACCGCTTTCGAGCCGAGTTCCCAAATGGCGTAGATTCCCCAGGCGGTCGCGCCGCCTACCGCGCTCCCAACCATGCCCATCGGAGGCTCTAGCCATTCTCTTCCTGACGTCACGTCCGGAGAAGCCGGCTCGATCTGGCTGAGTAGGATCATGACTATTAACGTATTCAAGATTCCTCCATCTCGTAGAGTCCTTCCGCAACCTTCTTGATCGTGACCTCGGGCCTCGGAAGCCTCAGAAGACCTGTGAAACCGTTCGCGTCAATATGCCAGTGCTGGTGCGGATACTCCGGTCCCTGACAGGTGCAGTCGATGGCTCCTACCTTTGTCTTGAATTCCTTCCCCTTGAATCTCAAGGTAAAGCTCTTTCCTGCGTCCGGAAACAGCTTCACCTTGTCCTTAAGGATAAGGATAAAACCTTCCTTGACCTCGGTCGTCGATAGTTTGCGTCTATAGATGTCCGCCAACTTGAATACTCCTTATTTTACAAATACGAACTTGCCCGATCCCGAACGACCGCCAGTTTCCAGTCTGAAGAAGTATACGCCTCCCGGGATCGCAGGCTCTATCACGATTGTCCCGTCCGTTGCGCAATCCTTCGAGAAGACGCGGCTGCCTGATACGTCATAGAGAGTCAAGCTGTACGTGCAGGAAGGCTCCAGGTCACGGAAAACTATTCTTCCGTTTCCGACAGAAGGAGCAAGAGGGAAGGTATGGTCACGCTTGATCAACTCTTCAACGCCGACCTCGGCTGTAAGCGCCTGGTTGGAATTCATACGCAGTATCTTGCCGACATCCGAGTCTATTGTATCGGCACCCTCGATTATCGCGTTCCAGATTTGCTGGTTTGAATACTCAGGATGCGCGCTCCATATAAGCGCGGCAAGGGCCGCTATCTGAGGTGTCGTGAACGATGTCGCCTGGACTCCGCCGTAGCCACCGCCGAGCGTGGTCGACATGCCGCCCGGCGCGAAAATGTCAACCTTAGAGCCGTATCTGGAACCCGACCAGCGATTGTCCGAAGCGTCGGATGCTCCCACTCCCATAACCTTATCGTAAGCTGCCGGATATAGAACGTTGGTGTCACCTGAGTTGCCGACGCCGGCGCAAATGAAAAGTCCCCTATCCCACACGTCGTTTATAGCATTCTCCATCGGAAAGTAACTCGGGCCTTCAATGCTCATGCTAATTACTTTTGCTCCGTTGTCGGCCGCGAAGTAAATAGCTTCCACCGCCCAGCTGAGGTACATGGCTCCGGTACTGTCTGCGATTCGCAGCATCATTGCAGAGGCTTGCCCTGCGGTTCCGGCAATACCCTTGGCGTTGTCCATTCTTGCGGCGGCTACTCCTAAGACTGACGTTCCATGCCCGATGTGATCGGAGACGTCGGTGTTACCGAGCGCGAAGTTACGCCCCGGAACAAGGTTCTCCTTGATGTCCTCGTGGGTGGTGTCGACGCCGGTATCTACAAAGGCGATGGTTACACCCTCGCCTTTTGTGGTGTTCCACGCGGTGTTAGTCTCTGTAATCGGCTTGTCCCACTGCTCGGAATAGCGCGGATCGTTGGGTGTATAGGGGAGTGGGGTGTCGAAATTCATGTTAATATCTCCCGGGTACGCATCCCACCCCTTGGCGAGATATAGCATTGCGTTGGGTTCAACAAACTCGACACCGGAAACGGTTTCTAGCGCTTCAAACAAATCATTCGTGCCGTTTTCGATTTTCGCGACATAGAGATCACCAGCCGCGTCAAGTGTTTGAGGGGAGGGGGAGGGGTAGTTAATAAGCGGCCTGACCGTTATCCCGTACATGTCGGCGAACCCTTCGAGAGCCGAAAAATCCCTTGTTTTTACGATTGACTCGGAGTCGCGTTTGGATGCTGTCGGTACGCCTGGGATCGTCGACCCCGCAGTAAGGATTGCCGGAATCCATGAGCTAAATAACAGAAAGAACGAAAAACTTTTCAAGTGGCCTCCTTGGTTTGCTGATATCAGTTTATGCGCAGGACAGAATCTGTCAATGCTGCAGTGCAGGGAGGAGAGTCAATCCAGTGTACTGCCGGGAAGCATGCTCAAGATCATTTCGGCCTGTACAGTAATCCAGTAAGGAAACCAAGCAGGGTCATCTCCAGAATCCCGGACAGCAAAAGGTAAAGGAATGAACCTACGGGCATCTGGAACATCGCAAAGGATGCCGCTGCGTTCATGACTACCCTGAAGAAACTTAACATAAGGCCGAAGATAAGACCCTTAACGATACCTGACGACGTCGGCAACGACGGATAGAGGAGAGCGAAGAAGAAGACAATGACAAGTCCGGAGATGATGTCAGTAACTATTCCGACAGGCATCAGGAATTGTCCTCTTGCCACAGGTTTGTAGAAGGCAAGCGCTTTTGCACCCATCGGGTTTGCGTTAATCAGGGCATCGAGCATGACGAACACAACACCTGCGATAAGTCCCACCCACAAGATGCGTAACCAGTTCACGATTCCTCCTTATTTGACGCGTGCGAGAATCCTGTGCGCGAGAAGGGTAATCCACCTTGAGGGTTCCTTCTTCTGGCAGAACTCCCAGCCCTTCCACTTCGTCCATATGGACTCAGGAGTGAAGCGTCCATCCGCGTCTGCCTTGCCCGCAAGCACTTCGACCATCTCCTTTACCCACCTGTCTCTGCGGGCATGCGGAAAACGCGTGACGGTATCCAGAAAATGCAGGATGTCGTACCATATAAGCGGCGCCTTTATTTTTTGAAAGTCCGTGCCTATGCCGAAGAGGTAGTACTTTTTCTTACCCCTCTCCTCCCAGTGTCCGAGAAGGGTCTCTATCGCTCGCTTTGCTTCGTCCGAGTCCAAAAGCTCCGGAATCTCGGCCGTCATCCTGAGCATTATCAAGTTGGCGTAAGGGCAGGGGTCGTCCCTGCGTCCTGGTCCCCTGAACTTTCCCATTGACTCCGATGCGAAGCATGGAAATCCAACCTCAGTAATCCTCGATGTGAGATGGTTCACGCCTTTCATCACTTTTTTGTCCCTCATACCGAGGCGCAGTAAAGAGAAAAGAACAAGCGGCGCGTCGGTCGCGACCCAGTCCCAGCGCGGCTTATCGTCCCCGCCGAACGCCTTCGGGATGACTATTTTAATCTGGAAGGGTCCCTCCTTTGACTGGTGAGCGAGAATCGAATCAACGGCAGGTTTGAGTTCGTTCCTTTTGACCCCGATATCTGCAAGGAATACGAGCTTGTGCAGGGGATGGACGGCATCGTTGTGGCGGGTGATTGTGTATTGTCTTTCCCAATCGTTAACCTCATTGATAATCCCGGTAACCATGGGATCGGCAATCATCTCAGCGTAAGTCTTCTCAACTTCCTTGTCTTCCTCTCCCTTGCCCACAAGATCGACAAGAGTTCTTAGTTTGACGAACGGAGGGCCTTCAAGAAGCCATTCAAGAGGCGCTTTCACAGATGTTCCTTTCCCAGGACCTGCTTGATTATCCTTAAAGAATGCAGCGTAATCCATTTTGACGGCTGGTTCTTTCTGCCGAACTCGAAATCGCTGAAGGCTTTTATTACAGATTCGGCCTTGAACAAACCTTCGGCGTCCCTCCTGTCGAGTATCGTGCGAGCGACGTCCTTCATCCGTTTGTCCTTGCGCGCCCCGGGAAAGCGTGAGAGAATAGAAGCGTAAGCAAGTATATGGTATCCTACAAGCGGGTACTTAAGATTCGAGAAGCGGGAGCCTATACCGAAACCCATGCCGGGCTGCTCGGGGATTGGCAGTTTTGTCTCCCAGTGCCGAAGAACGAATTCGAAGGCTCGTTCAGCGGACTTGGAGCTTGAACGTTCCTTGTTAAAAGACAATACCCACAACGCATGAAGGGTGGCATGCGGGCAGGAAGGGACGCCTTCCTTTTTTCCCCCTGGAAGGGTATTGACGCCGTGCAGCCATCCGCCGTCGAGCCGCTGGATCGACAAGAGGTGCTCAATTCCCTTTTCTATTCTTTCCGCGCCGTTTTCTCCAAGAGCAATGAGAAGCCCAAGCGCTTCGGCATGTCCGCATGGAATTTTCTTACCGTAGTACGATTTGAAACCGCCGTCGAGCGTTTGGCGGCTCGAGATAAGTTCCATTGACTTCAGTATGCGTTTGTCTGCGTCCTTATAACCGAAATCGGCGAGTGCGACAAGGGGGTCCAGGCGTCCGTTTCCGTAGAACCCCCCATCCTCGTCCTGCATCGAGAAAATCTTTCTAACCGAGGGGTCCTCCGTAATTCTCTCCTTCGCTTTCCTTACTTCTCTGTCCGTCTCTTGACTGTCCAGAAGCCATATCAGTGTGCGGTAGCGGACTGCGGGTTCCGATTCCTCCAGCAACCAATCTACGGTTTTCTTATTCATTGAAATTGACCACTTCTGGAGTATCTCTAAGTTTACAAAGTTGTCAAGGGGATAATCATATTACTTCAAATCAGGTATATTCTTAAAGCACTAAACAAGTGTGAATCAACAATCGATCTTTTCGCGTTATGCGCGAAAAGCAGCATGCTTACAGACCGTATTTTTCCTTGCGTATCTCGAACGCCTCGCGGCCGCCCTCAAGGATGCGCTCGACGACCTCCTTTATGACGGGCGAGTCAAGATAACCGTAACGGCCTTCCTTGAGATACGAATGATCCACGTCCGCTTCGAGAGCGAGTATCTGTGCAGCATCGCCTAAAACGGGTATGTTGGCGTTGTGAGTCGCTACAAGGAACTGGCGCTTGTCCATCTCGGATCGGAAGCGCTCGGCGATTTCCTCCACGATGAAGGCGTTATCCAGATCCTCTTCCGGTTGGTCGACAATCAAGGGGTAAGGGGAGGTAAGCATCAGTATTCCAAGAATGGCCGTGCAGCGCTGGCCATCCGAAAGGTGGCCGACGTCTCTGTAGCGCGGATCCCTGGTCGAACCGAGGTTGAGCTGAATGGCGACTTTTGGCGGGACGTCGACGGTCTCAAGATGCGCGAGGGTCTCCTCGTCGAAGCGGGGAACAAGGCTGTCCGGGCCCAGCTTGAGAAGCGCGGCAAGAGCGTCGCGATCACCGGATCTCGAGAGTTCGACAACTCTTGTGAAACTAAACTGTTCGTCGTTGACGATGCGGAGAGCAGTTTCTCGATTGATGGTCGGAACTATCTTCCGTATCTCGATGGCGGAACGTTCCGGATCGCCCTTCTCTGAGAGGTCTATTTTAATCTTTCCGCCAAGATCGGCATTCCATTTAGCCACCTTTTCCGCGAGTGTCGAGAATCTTAGTTTTCTGAGATCGCGAATCCGTTCGAGCATGAGCCGGCGTTCGTCGCGTTTCATGGAGAGCCTGAGCGATAGGGCGTCGCGTTCAAGCTTGCGCTCGCGCAGGCGCATGGCTTCTTTCTCCAGAGTGATGAACTCGTTGACATCTATGCCTGGGAAGCGCGCCTGAAGAGCTCGCAGGCTTTCCTGAAAACGCTCCTCGCCTTCCGCGTAAAGCCTTTCCCACTGTCCGCGGAAAGTGTTGTGCGAGGTCTCGGTGGTCTGAAGCGAGGCTATCAATGCCTGTACGTTGCGCTCGAAATCGGCAACAAACTCGACAAGTGTATTCTTGTATTCGCCAAGAAGTTCGGGGTGAAGCGGAGCCTCCCCCTCCTCTTGCAAGGCGCGGAGTCTTGAAGATGTCTCGCCGATTAGACTCAAAAGCATCCTCTTTATATCCGAAAGGACGTTCTCGCCGCGTTCAAAGATGTGACCTTCCTGCTCGAACTTGCGTTTTTCCTCGATTTTTGCAGGAACGTCCATTTCGAGAAAACGGGCAAGCTTCTCCTCTGTAACGGGGAGCTTTGCGAGTTCGGTATCTCTCTTGGAAAATTCCGCGGCAATGGATGTTATCTCCTGCGTTTGCTTGGCAAGCTTTTCGAGAAGAGCGGTTTCCTCTTCACTATATGCGTTAAGTTCTTTCTCAGCAAGGCGTTCGAGAAGCGTTATCTGGAAATCCTGCCTTTTGGAGATTTCGTAAATCTCCTTGTTGCCGAACACCTCTGCACGGAATATATCCTTCGGGTTCAAGCTAAGCTTGGCACCGGTTTCTGAATCCCGCACGACGGGCTCAAATGGATAGATGCGTTCAATGATGTAACGCTTGGGCTGTGGTTCGTGCGATTCGACAAGAAGCGATATCTTTGAACCGGGAAGAAACACGTCTCGCAGCACCTGATCGTGATTCTCTCTGTTGCGATCGGTTTTGGGTTTTTCGTCGAGGGCGAAGCGAAGGGTTTCAATGATTGTCGTCTTACCGGTTCCGCGTCCGCCTATCATCGCATTGAAGCCAGGGTTGAGATGGATCTCGAGGTCGCTCAGGAATCCCCCTTCCCAGCGGGCCGCAAGTATCTTGGAGTATATTCTTTCCTCCGCCTCGTGAGGGAAACGAATCTTGGCTTTCCAGTCGAGAAGAGCGATTCGGAGTCCTTCCAGGTTGTGAGTTCCGAGCTTTATCGAAACCTTCTTTGTACCCACGTCTTGCGGCTTTGATGCAAAGGAACCTGCAAGCCTGGCAAGAGGCATCCGGCGTTCGAAGCCTTTCCTTGTTCCTGAAAGAAGTTCCTCGTCATCCGCCGATAAATGCTTGGTGGAATCGGGCAGAATAACTCCCCAAATCCATGGATCGGCCAGAAGGGCGGGATGCTCCTTCAATACCTTGTTGTAATACAAAAGAACCATGCCTTCGGCCTTGCGGGCGCGTGCGACGGCATCTCGCGGCGAAAGCGCTACCGGTACAGGCTTGTTGTTGCGAAAGAAACGCTCACCTTGTCCCAGTCCCATCTCCGTCAGGAATGCGTCAATCTCGTGCTGTTTCTTTCCGGGCTCAAACAAAACCACTATGTCAACACCGTCTTCAAGCAATATCCGAAGCCCAGGGTAAATGCTAACACCGCGATTCTTAGCCTCGACCCCTAAATCGTCCAGCCAGGCTCCCCTTTCCTCGAGTCCTAAATTGTAATCTGCCGCCCCAACAAGACGGATATTTTTTTCCACCGCAGACGACACGATCAGATTGATAATCTCCTTCCTTGAGCTTTCTACCCCTGGATCAAATCCCTCGGGCTCTTTGTAATCGGGCGAGGCAGGGGTTTTTATAGCCAGGTCGGCCCAGATTGCCTTCGCTCCGTTTGCTTTAGCAAGAAGGTCTTCAAACGGCATGGTTCCTCCTTAAGGCTCTATTGTACCACTAATCCGTGCTTTAGTCAAGGATCAGCGTGTTTCGCCGTTTTTCCTTTGATTTCTGCAGATTTCCCGGCGTCACTTAAATTCCGTTATCAATAACACTTGAAGTGCCTTCCGGTGGTTCACAGTTGCCATAGGTCTCCTTTTTTTCTTCTGGATTGTTTAAACTTGACAACTAAAAAGTTTTTCGTAGACTGACCAGACTTGATTAAACGAACTTAAACCCCACCAGAGGAGGAAGGCCAATGAAGGTCCTCGTAACCGGGGCTAACGGCTTTTTGGGTTCGCATCTCGTGGATCGGCTTGTCGCCGAGAACGAAGAAGTGGTGGCTCTCGATCCGACCAACGGTCGCGGTTTCATCACCAACAATGCGCGCATCTACCGTCAGGACTATTCATCAGGCGGCCTCGAGAAGATATTCGAAAAGGAACGGCCTGAGTTCGTATGTCATTTCGCCTCCGAGGACACGATCGTCACGAGTTTCGAACGGCCGGTGGAGAATGCGAACCACATCCTTTTTACTCTGCTTCTTCTCGAACAATGCAAGAGGTATCAGGTAAAAAGGGTCATCTATGCCTCCTCTGCCGCCGTTTACGGCAATCCCCAGTATCTGCCTTGCGACGAGGTGCATCCCACGCACCCGGTTTCTCCACTGGGAGTCACGCAGCAGACGGTGGAGAGCTACCTTTACTTCTACTGGGTAAACTTCGGGCTCGATCACACCATACTCCGGGCCGCCAACGTCTACGGCCCTCGCCAGACCGCGGGAAGACAGGGCGGCATAGTTTCCACGCTCGTAGACGGGATGTTGCGGAAGCAAGAAGTGATTCTGAACGGCGACGGGATGCAGGAGAGGGACTTTCTTTTCTTTTCCGACTACATGGATGCGACCATGGCGGCGCTCAGGCTTTCGGAAAGACAGAGCAAGCGCGCCGCCGCCACGGACTTCATATTCAATATCGGCAGGGGAGAGTCATCTTCCATCATGGAGCTTTTCTCCATGCTCGGGGAAAGGATTCCTTATCCTAGAAAACCGGTACGCGGACCCCAGAGGCCTTGCGAGGTTTTCGTCATGAGCCTCGATCCTTCACGGTCCATGAAAACACTTGGTTGGAAACCTAAGGTTTCTCTGGCCGAAGGGCTTGACCGCACCATCCTCTGGTTCAAGAAAGAACTCAAGATAAAATAGCCCTCCAGCCCTCCTCCCTCCCCGTTTCAGTCTGTTACTCTTCCCGTTGAAGGGAAGGTATCTTTTTTTAAAGAAAGAACCAACGCTAAAATATCCCACTGACCCTCCTCCCCTTGCACTCTCTGGACCCTCCTCACCCTGTCAGATTACTCCTCATCGGCAGAAAAGATGTTCCTGTTGCGTCCAAGAATGTGCCAGTGGAAGCTGCCTTCCGTTTCCTGTTCCTCGTCACGGATGTCGATAATTTCCATTTTTTTAAAAAGCGCGACTATCTCGGCGGCATCGCAAAAATGAAGTCTTTGTCCATCGGAAAGAAATGTATTAGGCTCGATCTCATCGCCCACTCCGAACCGTGAGTTTTTCGTGGAGGCAAGTGTTAAATAAAAAAAGCCGTCCTTGCGAAGCAGGTCGAATTTAGAGGAAAGCTTTTCCCTCAGTTCTTCAAAAGATTGCTCGTAAAGAGTATTGAAGGCGAAGAGGAAATCAAACGAACCTGGGTTAAGTTTCGATACCTCATTGGAAGAGTCCCAGAGGATTTTTATCCTCGAACCGAAGGAACTCAGCTGTTCGTTTCCAGGGTCTAGTCCACAATCGCTGGAATAGAGCAGGGTTACTTTGAATCCTTCACGCGCGAATAAAAGGGTGCTTGCGGGCTCAGAACAACCGACCTGAAGAATCTTCTGAACTCCTTCCGCGTGAAGGAAGCGAGAGACGACTACCAGACGTCTGGTCGAGATATCGGTTCTGTCCTTGAGCACTTATCCCTGTCGGTCAAGGTTCATTCATCGAACCATCTTTTAAGTGTTTCTCTCATCTTGCGTTCCACTTTTTCATCAAGGTCCTTTTCTTCCAGAAGCTTACGTTCAAGGAGTTCGCGGAGCCTTTTGCGCTCCCTCTGGCATTTGTTCAACCGGGCGGTTGCTCCTCCTCCTCCCCCCCAGATGATAAGGATTCCCAGAAGGAACCCGAAGTCGTACCAGCCTCCGTTGTTGAAACGCTCATAGATCTCGACGTTCTGGTTGAAGAGCGAGATGATGAAGGTTATTATGGAAATCATTCCGTGCCACAACCCTTGCCAGAAACCGGCGGGATTCTGGACGTTCCAGCGGGTAACGTCGCCTGCGGCGCATCCAAGAGAAAAGACAACCAACGCCCCGACCGCAGTCAGGACAAGATATTTAAGGGTTTTAGAGCTAACCCGGGTTGGAGAAGATACCACTTATCCTCCTTATATCTAATATCTAAACTATACTAAATAATGCCTGTTAGTCAAGGGGAGCAAACCTCCTCGGGTGAAAGCCAAAACCGGTTTTTTGCCGTTATCCCCTTTTTGCTGGATGAGGGATTCACGTTACAATACATGTTTTTTCCCTCATTGAGTGCTTGTTGACATCTCGAGTCTGGATTGAAGGAACCGGGGTGGTACATAGGCGAAAAAGCCTATGATAGCGGCAGCAAGGATCACTAACCTGAGCCAGGGCGGGCCGGGTCTGAGATAGTCCACGATTATCGCCGAAAGGGCGATAAGAAAGGAGAGGGAGGTCATAGGTATGCGGTAGCGGGCCATTTTCGACCTTGCCCGCAGAAGTGCGAGATTCATTCCCAGCATGGCCAGTGCTCCCGGAACATAGAGGCCGAATATGGCTATCAGCCTGGCAATTTCGCTCGAAGGTTCCCATTCCGTGTACCAGAACTCGACAGTGTAGTTCGCCGCTCCTGCCGAGATGTTGATGATGTTCCAGACCAGCCATACGGCTATGAAAATTGAGGATACACCCAGGGCCAGATTCCTTTTCGAGGTAAGGAAATATACGAGAAGAAACACGGGAGGAGCAACAAGGAGACCCCCGAAAACGTTATCAACGAAGAAGAAGATGTAGTCAAGCTCCTGCCATCCAAGGTATCCGGCGGTCGTCCTCAGCGCGACGAAAAAGTAAAGGAGTGCGAGCGAGATCCAGTAAAAAGTAAAGGCGAAGCCAGCAGCTCTTACCCTTTCTCCCTTTTGCCGGCGCGCGACTATAATGCCCAGGAGCATTGATACCACAGCGATTGCAAGGCTGACTCCGACGTTTATTAATAGACCATACTTATCCGTGTGCATGAGGCCTCCTCTTGGTTTTCAAGGTTTATCCGAAAAACTCGTCCACTTCTGACGCTATTTCAAGGAGAGGGAAGACACGGACGGTCTCGCCCTCCGCGAGCCCGAGCTCTGTCAGGGCAGAGGTGTTCAATTCCACCGCGTCGCCCAGGCCTTTACGGGTTTTTATCTTGAAAACGCGTGACTTTCCCGATGAAGACTTTATCTCCACCTGCCTCACCGTCGTTGAGCCTTTTGACAGTTTCCTCCACTCATCCAGGACGTTGAGGTCGAGCACGACCTGGTCGAATCTTATCTTGCCGGCCACGGTTTGCAGTTCCTTCTCGCCTGGTTCCTTTGTTGAGGACGCGAGTGTTGACTCCAGCTGTTTCAGCACCCTGTCAAGGGCGGCTTTGAGCAGCAGCAGCTTCATGGAGAGCTGGCCGATGACGACGATGAAACCCTTCTCGAACGTTCGAATCGCGATGCGGCCCTCCTTGAATGTTCCGTATATGGCCTGAGGCTTTTGCTTGTGAGACTGGATACCCAGGCTGAATGCGTATCCGATGTTGGAAAGCAATGATTCATCCGTTTCATGAGTGAACGAGGATTCCAGAACCTGCCCCTCGTTATTGCAGAGGATTACCCCTTCAAGTCCTGCGACGGAGTGGAGTGACGTAAGAGCTTCCTTCATTATCTCAGGATTCCTCTCTCAGGCGCTTCTCTATCTCAGAGCCGATCATGGCCGACGAAGAGTCGAAGTTTATTTTTGTTCCTATGTAAGTGTTTTTGAAGGGGTGAACGAGTATCCTGTGATCTGAAAATTCAATGGAACCATGAACCAGTTTGCCTTTGGCGAAAGTCTCTCCAACCTGCTCAAGCGCTTCTCCAAGAAGGGCAAGAAGCTGCGCCGTCTCCTGCCCGGAATCCATTTCCTGAGCCTCGAGGAGTGAGCCGTCCATGGAGGCGACGATGATGCCTTTAACTCCCTCAATAGACATTACCTTTTGGGCAATTGGAGAACCTTCTGTGAAGCGGGTTTCCTGGGCTCTAACGGTTTCCGGTTCCTTACCGGTAACCGGCTTGGCGGGCTGTTCTGCAGGTCCCTGGGGTTCCCTGGACATCGGGGTTGGCGCTGGTTCTCTCTTGCCTGCAGATAAATCAGTCTGAGGAGGAGCCGCTTTTAACTCAAGAGAGGTTTTTCCCGTGGGAGGGGGAGGGGTGGCTATCTCGAAAACCGTCTCCCTGGTTTCGGTTTTGTTTGCGGGTTCGGTGGTTTTCGATTTGGCTCGATCCTCGATTTCGGTGAACAGCTTGTCGAGGGGTTCATTAATGGTTCTTACAGGAAGAACGGGCAGCTCCTCGAGCCAGTATTTGCCCTTTGACCAGGACAGAATGAGCGTGAGTGCATCCAGACCGGAAAGGTTGCGGCAAGCGGCGTTCCTTACACTGCCTGCAGAGCAATGTATTATGGCTTCCTCACCGTTTTCGGCCTTAAGGAGTACCTCGTATGTTCCGGTGAGCTGACAAATTAACTGTATAAGGTTTTTTAATCTCTGGGTAGAGTCGAACTCTCCGAAAGTGTCCTGAAGAAGCATAAAGTATTATAGAATAGGTAAGAATTGATGCTTGTCAAGAGAAAGCGGTTGCAGAGTCGGAAAAAGCAAAAGAGACGTTCAAAAAACGGCTTTGAGCATTTCCAAAGGGACTGATGCATTACCACTCAACACCTCAGAAACCATCTTTTCGAGAGTTCCTATGTACGTCCGAAAACGGACTGCAAGGAGAGGGTGCGTTCTTAAAAAGTTGTCCCGCTTGCCCAGTTGAAGTCCTCGACAAGAATCGAAGGTAAAAGCATCGCTCCCTGGCGGCGTTCGACTGTTCCCATTGCCAGAGGGTTTTTGAGAATCCTCATGGGTGAATCATTGAATCTCATGTGCTTTACCGCATGTTTAATCTTGCCGTCTTCAACATAGAAGAAACCGTCGCGGCTCGTGCCCGTAAGCACAAGATCCATCGGGTTCACGTAACGGATATACCAGAGATTCATGACCAGGAGTCCTTTGTCTATCTTGCGAATCAACTCATCAAGGCTCTTGTTGCCGCCGGTCATAGAGAAAGTCATCGACGAAGTAACGACAGGTATGCGCTGCTTCTTTGCCCAGTACCTGGACGTCCAGAGATTCGTCAGAGTTCCGTTTTCGATGTATGCCGTTTTCTTTCTGGCAATGCCGTCATTGTATAAATCCATGGGCGTTCCCGGATTCCTGGGATCCGAAGGATCGGATATTATGTCTATTTTCGAGGAGATGAGCTTTTTACCGAGTTTGTCTTTGAAGAAGCTTCGACCTTCGTCCGCAGCGCGTCTGTCCATTTGAAAGACCGCGAAAGGCATCAATTCGGCAAGGGCTCTTGCGGTGATAAGTGTTTTGTAAACGCCGGGTTTGAGTTCCTTCGGGTTTCGACCGAGTTCCTCTGTGCGAAAAGCCTCGATTGCTAGCGCCTGTGGATTGATTTTAGCAATATCCTCGTCCTGGGCCACGGCGGACCCGGATGAATCACCGGTCTGGGCGGTCATCGAAAACTCCGCCTCTGTCCATACGTGCTCTCCGGCCAGTCCTCGTGTGTTCCCGACGTAGAGGCCATAATCACCTGAACGGTATATGCCTGATGCAGTCGTTTTGCGCGAGGCTGCCTCGGCCGTGATCTCGCGAATCACCCTTGCCTTAGCGTCTACCGGTGTCTTTGCGGTCTTCTCGAAGAATCGCTCGACCTTAAGGAAGCGCTGACCTTGAGGCAACTCGATATACTCGGGGTCCTCGGGAGTGGCCTTGACTATGGCTTCGGCCTTGCGGAGAGCCGCCAGCACTCCGCGCGAAGAGACGTCGGATGTCTCGGCCTTGCCTCTGCGGTGTTTGTTAACAGCGGTAACCTCGAGATTGATGCGGTGCCTTGTGGTGTTCTGCGTTATCCGGTTCTCGGCGAAGCGAGAAAGATTCTCGTTCTCCACATAGAGAGTAACGTTTGCATCCTCGACTTTCTTGCGCTTGGATATGAGATCTATGGTTTCTTTGAGCCAGTCTTTGTTCATTTCTTCCCCCGGCTGACGCGAATGCGGCGTACCCTTACCCATGGGCCGCCGTTTGTCATCTGGGCAATTTGAATGGGTTCGCCCTTTCCGCAGTTTCGCAGACCTCTGGGTTCCCACCACTTCTGTCCGGCAATCATATCCACCGAACCCCAGAACTCCGGGGTTATGGATTGATAAATCACGTCCCTAAGCATTCTTGTCTTCTTACCGTTCTTGATCTCGTAAAAGAGGTCCCCCCCGAACTGAAAGTTCAGTCGGCGCTGGTCTATTGACCAGCTCCCTCTTCCTTCGATCCAGATGCCTTTTTTAACGTCGGCGACAAGATTTTCAGGCGATATATTCTTGTTACCCGGCATAAGAAAGAGGTTAGGGATGCGATTGATGGGCATCGACGCGTAGCTGTCGGCCCTGCCCGAGCCGAATGAGCGATTGTACCCTGCCCGCATCGCGACCTCACGGGTGGAGCTGTAATTCCTGAATATGCCATCCTTTACGATATCCCACCGCTGCCCTTGGACACCCTCGTCGTCGTAACCGGTTGATGCAAGTCCGCCCTCAAGGGTGTTATCGGCAACAAAATGGATGAGATCGGAACCGTAGCGGAAAGCGCTATCCTTCTTGTCGAGCGTAACAAAGCTCGTGCCTGCGAAATTTGCTTCGTAACCGAGCACCCTGTCGAGTTCGGTTGCGTGACCTACCGATTCGTGAATGGTCAAAGCCAGGTGTGCAGGATCGAGGATAAGGTCAGTCGGGCCCTCCGGAGGGTAATCGGCAGAAAGCTTGGCAACCGCTTCTTCGGCGATGCGCTGGGCATTCTCTTCCATCTTAAGGCTAAGGATGTGTTCCCAGCCCTTGTTCATGGGATGATCCTGGAAGGTTCTTGTCTGGCTGTCGCCCTTGCCTACTGCAACAGCCGTATAATCACCGCCAACTGTAGTAATAAGCGTTTCTATAAAGGAACCTTCGGTTGACGCAAAAAACTGGTGTCTGCGGGTTATGTGGCTGTTAGCTCTGGCCTTGACTATGCCTTTTACGCCAAGCATTGTCTCGTTGATTCGTAAGAGCATGGCGATTTTTTCTGCAATAGGTATAGTAAAGGGGTCTATCTCTACCTTTGTTTCAAACCTGTCTTTATGGGCGGGCTCAGGCGCGAGCGTAATCTTCTCCTGAATTGTAAGGGCCGATGCCTTAGCTACTGATACCGCCTCCCTTGCGACCTTTTCGGCGGAGCGCTTGTCAAGACGACTTATGGAAGCAAAGCCCCATGCCCCATTCTTCAAGACCCTAATGCCAATACCAGCGTCACTTAGGTCTCTCGTGGCCTTGGGCGACCGGTCTTCGACGTAAAGAAACTGGTCTTGAATCGAAAGGACACGGGCGTCGGCGTAGTCTGCCCCGGCAAGCCTGGCAACTTCGACTGCGCGCTCGACCAAATCCTTCATAAAATCCTCCTTAGAATTATCATTTCAAACGGGATCACCCTGCGCAAAGAGGGGATATCCCTCCCGCGAGAGAGGTTGATCCCCAAGATATTGACAAATCAACAATATATATTATACGCTGTAACTCCTCATTTGTCAACCCTTTGGGTAGTAAATTTCTAGTAATAGGATGGGTTTTATAATTTCGCTTACCTGGAGGTGGAATAGGCTAATTCTTGACTGTGCAAGGATTCGGATTAAACTATTCAAGAAAATAATCTTATAAGAAAGGAGCATGTGATGGCGAAAGCAAACCAAAAGACCATCTCGTGTCCAATCTGCGGCAAATCTAAAAGGCCTTCCGAGATGATTGCGGGCGATCTGGTGCGTGAACCCATTGTCGAGCTTATCAAGGAGGAGAATCCTGAATGGACGCCGAAGGAAGCAATTTGTCTTGACGACCTCAATCGCTTCAGGTCCGAATACGTCGAGGACGTGCTCGAGGAGGATAAGGGTGAGCTTTCCACTCTGGAAAAGGACGTTTTGAATAGCCTGCAAAAACAAGAACTGCTATCCAAAGATCTTAATGCAGAATTCGATAAAAAATTGAAGTTCGGCGAACGCGCAGCGGACAAGATTGCCGAGTTCGGCGGAAGCTGGAAGTTCATCATAATCTTCGGGGCAATTCTTGGATTCTGGATTGTCCTTAACACGGTTCTCCTCTTCAAAAAGCCGTTCGACCCCTACCCGTTCATCCTTTTAAACCTCGTGCTTTCGTGCCTTGCCGCAATTCAGGCGCCCATAATCATGATGAGCCAGAACCGCCAGGAGGCGAAAGACCGACTGCGTTCTGAGCACGACTACGAGGTAAACCTCAAAGCCGAGATTGAGATACGCTACCTCCACGAGAAACTTGATCATCTCTTGACCCACCAGTGGCAGAGGCTGCTGGAGATCCAGGAGATACAAACGCAGCTGATGGAGGAACTTACAGCGAAGCGGGTCGTGAAAAAGAAGAAATAGCCATCCCCTGAGAGCGGAGGAGAAAATGGAGATTGAAAAATCACGAATAGGGGGATATAGAATCGAGTGGGGTATTGAACCCTCACTGTGGGAAGACGATGAAACGGAATCTTACATTCTTAACATAGATGATTTGAGAATCGAAATCAAAAACAAGACTGTTTCGGTGCTTGGAACAAATCAGGATGATTTTAGAAATCGAGCAAGTCGAGCAATGGAGGCAGTTTCGATTTTGTTTATCTTGAACAGAGGAGGGGGTGCAATGATTGTCCGTGAAAGAAGAAATGAACTAATATGTTCTGGTTCGTCAAGATTCCTTTATTGTTTCGAAGATACTAAAAGGTTTATTGATAATAATTCGAAATTACTCAAATATTATATGGACGATACCTTGAGAAGTTCTGTAGCTTACTATAATTTAGCCCTACAAGGCTCCGACCAGCTCGCAATCGCAGGAAACCTTTACATGGCGATGGAGGAGCTGGCGGCTAAATTCAAATGTTGGGATGAGGTTTCGGATGCGTTAAAGCCTTTCGATAAGAAAATAACTAAAAACCACGTAACAAGAAAAATAAGACAGAAACTTAATGAAGGAAGGCATGCATATCTTAACGATGGAAGTAAGGCTCAAAAATTAGATGATGAGGAATTAAATCGCCAAAAGCAGTGGATCAGAGAAGTTATCCTCGCCTACGTGGAGTGGTTGAAGCAGAACCCGTAAGGACCCCTCCCCCCCCTCTCATTTTTGGTTTTTGAGGAGGGCTTACCCGGAACGGAAGTTTTCGCTTATCCTTTCCCCGGCGTCACGCGCGTTCATGATTAGCTTGCCTATCGGGATTTTTGCGTCGCCGCGAGCTATCAGCATAAAGTCCCTTCTGCCGTCTATCGCAAGGGCGTAGAAGTAACCGCTCAAGGCCCTCACAATCATCTCTTCGCAACCGCTCAGGTTCATCCTCTCGAGCGTCTCCTTGGCCTCCTCGAAAAGACTTAAGGACGATACCGCAGCCATGTCGGTGTTGTTTCCGTTTTGAGATATCTTAGAATACTTGCATACGGGCAAGCCCTCGCGATCGATCAGCATACTCATTGTCATGCCCGGCGTGCCAATCACCAGTTCCCTCAAAATTCCCTGAACCTCGTGCGGTTCAGACGGCATAGTTTCGCTCCTGTTTCCATATTATAAACGATGCCCACTATCCCCTAAATCCATACCGTAAATAAAGTATAAAAATGCAATATATTATAGAATAACAAAAGCCTTTGTCAAGTGATTTTCTAATCATCCCGGCTGTAAGTGTTCACCATATCGGAAGCTGGGCATGCTCTCGGTGTGGATAGAGCGTTCTCATGAGATAAACAGGTTTTCTTTTGTGGTTGCGACTCGTCTTAAATATAGAGTTCGATTGAAAAGGAGAAGCTATGAAGTATCAAAAAAAGTTTCGCACCACAGATATCATTACCTTACTACTTACTATAACTCTTATCCTTGCAGTTTCCGGATGCAAGAAAGAGTTTTCCGGCGACCCTTACGTTCGTTATGGGAAGGAGACAGGCTCCAGGCTGGCTGCAGCCGATGAGCTTTTTTTCTCAAAGAAGTTCGCTGAAGCAGAGAAGGCATACCGCAAGATAGTTGAGAGTGACGCGAAGTGCGTGGATGCGGTGATAGGTGTAGGCCGCGCCTTGAGATACCAGGGCAAGCTGGATATGGCGGCAAAGGAATTCAAAAAGGCATACGAGATGGACAAGTCCTACCCGCTCGCGGTACTTTTCTACGGCGAGGCGCTGATTCCGTGGTACGGCATGGCTCCGGCGGATGTATCGCAAAGCAACCTGGTTGACAGGGGAATCGGCTATCTTGAGGAAGCATTGAAAACAAATCCTGGGCTTGTGGAGGCGCATCTCTCACTCTGGCCAGCCTATCTTTGTGCGGGTGATTTTGAGAAAGCAAACGCGCAGCTCAAGGCACTCATCGAGAAGAACTACTTTCCCAAACCGGTGCTCGACTTCGGCTACAACCTTCTTGCAGGCGCGGATAAGGATGCAATAATCTTCACCAACGGCGATATGGATACCTATCCGCTTCTTGCGCTCCAGCAGGGTAAGGGCATACGTACCGACGTAAGGGTCGTGAACGTAAACCTCCTGAACCTTCCCTGGTACGCGAAATACGTGCGCGATCAACTGGGTGTGCCGATATCGTACCCGAACGAAATACTCGATACCCTCAAGCCAATGGTGCTTAATCCCGCTCAAAAGGAAGAAGACGTTAAGCTTGTCTCGGATCTTCTCATAGACGAGATAATCGCGAACGCCGGGAAAACACCTATTTACTTCGCGATGCTTCCCCAGGCGTTGATCGAGCGGCACTGCGTCAACCGCTCATGGGAGGGTCTTTTGACGAAAGTCGTGTACGAACCGGTAAATAACTACCGCAATCGCGCCAGGGCACTGGAGAATGTTGAAAAGAATTATCGAATAGAGATCCCCGATGCAAAGGTTGCCTGGACCTCCAACCTTTCACCTCTCACGCGAGACATTTCAGGGCTTCTCATCAATTACGGCGCGGTGTACAATATGATTGCTGCGGACTTCGCTGATGAGGGGCTGAAGAACGAAGCCGTAAAATACTTCCGCAAGGCGGCCGACGTTTTCAAGAAACTTGATGCAAAGGAGATGCTCCGTACTACTGTTGAGAACTGGCTTCGCATCAATCCCTCCGATCCCGAAGCGCTTGGGCTTAAAAAGAGTTTAACTTAAATTCTCCGACCACAAAGGCACAAAGGCCCCCCTCCCCGTAACACATAAAGGGGGGCCTTAATCTATTTCGATGTATCATTGAACACCGCGGATCGAACCTTACATCGCCGCCGCAGATCAAAAAAGAAGGATCGGTCTGGCAAGGCATTTTTTCTTTGACCGGCCCCATTTCTTTTTTGCGGGAATGAGAAACCTGACGGGTTCATATTGGGTTAACAAAGATATCTGATGCTGGTATGAAAGACCTGAGTCTGAACCTTAGCGATATGGTTGTCTTTCTGCTCCTTCTATAATTCTAGTTATCAATGAAATAGGGTTTATATACCTTAGATAAGTTACACTGACATTTTATGATGATATAAGACAAAAATTGTAAAAAGCCGGTTGTGAATTGATTGAAGATTGCCAATTAGAGAGAATTCGTTAATTCAATTTCTTTCAGGCAATTTTTAAGACATATAAAAAGACATAAGAAGACTTGACATGTTTAGAGTTTTTTTTATAATATATTCGCATATTCCGTAAAATCTAAAAAAGGAGGCGTAAAAAGTAAAAAATCACAGGAGAAGAAGGGCTCAGCATAACCAAAACCAATGACCTATCATGGTCGAGGAGAAAGCAATGAAGAAATTTCTGGTCGTTTTGATTGCTGCGTTGGTGTTGACTGGAACAGCTTATTCGCAGCTCATTGACAGCGTAGAGGTCTCCCAGTCTGTTGAAATACATCAAGGATGGGAGCAAGCCAATGATCTCCATTTCGTCGTGTACCCTAACGAGCCGTGGGTAGGAATCCTAGCATGGGAAATGAAGATTGACGGCACTCCCCCTTACGCTTACGTCGTGGACAGTGTTTACAACGATGAAGGAAAACTCCACTGGCTGCGTTTTGACGTTACTTTCGACGGTATTGTTCCTTTTTGCAGCAAGGTATTAATCGATGTCAAGCTTTGGCTTGATCAGGCAAACGCAATCGTAATTGACAGCATATACTGGACCTGGAATGGGGAAAAGATCAATGGCGATAATAGATTTGACTTTCCTGGAGTTGGATTCTCGGTAGATAACATAAGCCTGGATGGTCGCTCGACCGTATGGATTCGCAACATGAGTGATGAAGTACTTTTGATGCAGAATGTACGATTTGCAAGAAACCAGCCTGAGTCCATTGAACCGTCCGATCTCAGCACATTCGCAGATTGGACAGATCGTGCCGAGTCATTTACTTCGTTACCGTCTACTGCGTATTCCATTCCCCTCGAAGGCATGGTACCGGGTGCATATCTCTACCTGGCTTGGGAAGTCTTTTCCCCGGGTACCGGAGTCGGAGCTGATGTCTTTCTGGGCCCTGTATCCGGCGTTCACGAGGACCAGTTAGGTGTTCTTCCTCTTGACGTCAAGGAATATGGAGTTATTAACGAAGTCAAGTTCCTTGATGTCAACGCCTTCTCGGGATATTCCACTATCCAATACTTTATACCTAAGGCAGCTAACGTGAACTTGAGCGTGTATGCGGTGACTGGTGAGTGTGTGGCCACACTCGTCAACGAGGAACAATCAGCCGGTGGACATACCTTGCGCTGGGAAGGCAACGGACTGCCGGCAGGACTTTACATCGCACGCCTCTCAGCCGACGGCATCCAGGCTTCGGAGAAGATGATCAGGCTTAAGTAAGTTCAAAAGCAATGCATTTCTGTTTCAAAATCGAATCATTCGCTCTGAATTGAACGGAGACCTGAGATCATTAAAACTCTCTTAATGAATTTTAGGCGCGGAGAAATAGACTCCGCGCCTAAAAACATCCTAAAGCCGGAGTGTTTCAAATTATCCGGGCATTCTGAAAAGATTACCCTCTATAACCATTGATTGCCGTGGAGCGGCAGAAAGGAGAGCGCGGAGCACAAATCTAAAAAGCCCGAAAGGCACTTTTCACCAAAATCTAAAACTAACGGAGATAAAATGAAAAGGATAACTACAGTAACTCTGGTAGCCCTGGCAATGGCTACGATGGCTTTTGGATACAAAGCCAGTAAAACTATCCTCATTCATCAGGACAAATGCGATACCGCAACCGATATCCACTTCACAACTTTCCAGAAGGAAAAAAACATCCACATCAACAGCTATAATATCACTGTGGAAGGCTTCTCAAATGTTAGCACAACCCCGAATGATCACGGGGTAGGAGACGGCCAGGTTCACGGTGTCGATGTGGATTGCGAAGGCGGAGCCATTCCTTATTGCCAAGAAATCAAGGTGCAAATCGAGTTCGATTTAAGCGACTTCAATACGGTAAGAATCGAAAACATACAATGGACTTATAATGGAGATACAATCCCCGGAGTTCCTCCTGACACGATCCCCGCCGGAGTTCCAAATCTCGGATTTGCAGTAGATTACATTAACTCTCAGAATCAGTCAACCTACTGGTTCTACAATGATGATTCGGTAACCGTAATAGTACGTAACTTCCGTATGGCACTAAATCAACCGGGTTACATGATTCCTGACAAGTTGTTTAATTTCACAGACTGGACCAACTTTTATAGCGATTTCGTAGTTCCTCCTTACAGCTTCTGCGCGATTCCTCTGGACGGTATGCTGATAAGTCTCTACACTTTTGCAGCTTACGATGTTTACAAGCCGGGCTCTGCATACAATGCTGAAATGAAAGTACTTTCATCTACCGAGGTACATGAAGATCAGACCGGAGGCGTTACTGAGCCTCTTAACATAGAAGAGATGGGTCTTCTTAAGGATACAAAGATTCTTGAAGTTGCAGCCTATCCGGGTTACTCCGAGATCAAGTATCAGCTTCCTCGCTCTTCCTACACAAATCTGTCCGTATACTCGCTTACCGGCGAAAAAGTAGCGACCCTTGTCGATGAAGTTCAATCTGCAGGCGGTTATACTCTTCGCTGGGAAGGCGACGGCCTGCCAGTCGGGCTTTACATCGCACGCCTCTCCGCCGATGGCATTCAGGCATCGGAAAAGATGATCAGGCTTAAGTAGTAAACTTAGAGAAAAGTAAAGAAGGGATCGGCAACGATCCCTTCTTTTATCTCTGATTTATTAAGAGATCCTACACGCAGATGAGTAGACGGACATGCAGGTGAATTAAAACAACCCGGAAATTTTTCCCTCATCGTCAATATCGATGCGTTCGGCCGCTGGAGTTTTTGGAAGGCCTGGCATCCTCAAAATCTCGCCCGTTATCGGGATAAGGAATCCTGCACCTGCGGCTATAACGATGTCGCGAACGGTCACGAGAAAATCCTTTGGTCGTCCGAGGAGGTGGGGGTTGTCCGAAAGCGAATTCTGTGTCTTGGCGATGCATATCGGCAGTTTGTCGTATCCGAGCTTCTTGATCTGGCGAAGGTCTTTCTCGGCGTCAGGAGTAAAATCAACCGCTTCAGCCCCGTATATCTCCCTGGCAACGGTCTCTATCTTTCGCTCGACCGGCCAGTCCAGTTCATATAAAGGTTTGTAATGTCCTGGTTCCTCTCTGAGCACTTTGACCACCTTCTCCGCTAAGGCCATTCCACCCTCGCCGCCCCTTGCCCAGACCTCAGCCCTTGCGGACTCGTATCCCTTCTCCTGGCAGAACTCCTCGATAACCCTTATCTCCTCCTCGGTATCATTGGTGAAAATATTTATCGCCACCACCTCAGGCATCGAAAACTTGGCAATGTTTTCAAGGTGTTTTGCAAGATTCGGCAATCCCCTGCGCACGGCCTCGGCATCCGGATTATCGAGTTCTTTCTTGTCGACGCCGCCGTGCATCTTGAGTGCACGCACTGTGGCCACAAGGACTACAACGCCCGGGTCTAGGTTTCCGGTTCTTGAGACGATATCAAAGAACTTCTCAGCACCGAGATCGAAACCGAATCCGGCCTCTGTGACAACGTACTCCCCGTGATGGAGGGCTAGTTTAGTGGCCATGATGGAGTTGGCTCCCTGCGCTATGTTGGCGAAGGGTCCTCCATGGATGAAAGCTGGAACTCCCTCGGTCGTCTGGACGATGTTAGGTTTGAACGCATCCCGCAACAGTGCAGCCATCGCGCCTGATGCCTTGATGGCTTTTGCGGTCACTGGCTCACCTGTGTAAGTAAAGCCTATGAGGATCCTGTCGAGCCGGGCTTTAAGGTCTGAGAATGTCTCGGTCAGGCAAAGAATAGCCATTACTTCGGACGCCGCAGTGATGTCGAAACCCGATTCGCGCGGAAAGCCCATCGCTTTCCCGCCGAGTCCGATGACTATCTGACGCAGGCTGCGGTCGTTCACGTCCATGACGTGTCGCCAGAGCACTGTCCTTGGATCTATTCCGGCTTCGTTTCCATGATGGATGTGATTGTCTATCATGGCAGTCAAGAGGTTGTGTGCCGCGGTGACCGCATGGATATCACCCGTGAAGTGGAGATTGATGTCGTCTGAAGGAAGAACCTGTGATGCTCCGCCGCCGGTTGCACCACCCTTTACCCCCATTACCGGTCCGAGCGAGGGTTCCCTCAGTGCGAGCGCCGGATTCTTACCTATCTTTGCAAGCCCCTGTGCAAGCCCGATGGAAATGGTTGTCTTTCCTTCGCCCGCAGGGGTGGGGGTTATGGCGGAGACGAGTATAAGCTTACCCTGATGTTCGCACCCGTAAATGGCGTGGCATTTCTTTTCGTGAATCTTTGCCTTATACTGCCCGTAGAGTTCCAACTCATCCGGCATTATCCCGATCTTTGCGGCGATGTCGAAGATCGGCTTCATCTTTAAGTTATCAGTCGACATCTGACCTCCTTTGATATTCCCTTTAGTCTAACCGGAAAAAAGAGCGTGTCAAAGGGATTGACATCTTGATTCTGCCCGAGTATTCTTTTCCAAAAAGGAGGCTTTCTTGAGAACTACGATAATTTTCTTATCCACGGTAATAACCTTTCTGGGAGCAGGGGAGCTGGTAATAACCCGCGACGGAGAAGTCGCTCAGACACAGGATGTATCCGATTGGACGCCCGGGGAGGAGTTTTGCTTCCTCGAGGGTGAGCCCTACAACAACTACTACTACCCCTGGTCGGGCGAGGAGTCCATAGATTATATGGTCGACGACAAGGGTCTGTGGGTTAGTGGCACGCTCAAGGGTTTCACGACCTTCGATCAGGAACCGAAGAAAGTAAGGAAACCTCAGGACGTGGTGACGATTCTGGCGACCGTCGAGTACCTTCCGGACCTCGTGCGTTTTCCCAATCTCGTGGCACTTTCCGTTGTGCCGACGGATGAGGAAAACAATCTCTCCGACCTTCGAGCGCTCAAGGGGCTTCGCTACCTTAACCTTGGCGAGGGTCCAATCGCGGATAATGGAGTGGACGCGTTTGTTGGTCTTGCCGATCTCAGGGAACTCGACGCTAGCTTTACCATCCTTCCAGAGGGTGCAATGGAGAACATTGGCAAGCTTCCGAATCTAAAAAAACTCTCACTCAACGCGGTCTCCGGGGAGGAAATACTCTGCCTTAGGGGTATGAAAAAGCTCGAGGCGTTAAGCACGATGTATACGATAGCCGACACCCCCTGGCTCGAATTGCTCCCGACTCTCACCGGACTCAAGGAGCTATCAGTCATCCAGTCCGAAATCGCACCCGAGGTTCTGGAACTGCTTGCAGGAACGAATCAGCTTGAAAGGCTCTACCTGCCATACGCCGGTATCGACGATATCCATCTCAAGTCGATAGGCAAAATGACCAATCTAAAGGAACTCGATCTCTACGGCACAAGGATAACGGAATCGGGCCTCAAGTATCTGGAGAAGCTCGTGAATCTGAAAACACTCTATCTCGGCGGCGGCGGAGAAATCACCCCCCAGGGGGTGGAAAAACTTCATAAGAAGCTTCCTGCGTGTGAGATAGGATACGACGAGTAGGCTTGACAAGCTGATTTTTTAGTTTAGTCTTGTGCAATATAAGGAGGAACGTTATGGTTCGGATCGTTAGGAAAAGCACCACAAGTAAATTCCCGATGTTTTTGTTTGTCTCATCCCTATTGCTGCCTTTGGTGGGATATTCCCAGGGGGACAGGGTGGATAGTCTTATTGCTCTCCTTCAATCTCGTAATTTCGAAACCCAAAAAGAAGCAATCCGCGGATTAGCCTGGATTGGTGACTCACGGGCAGTTTTGCCTATTGAGAAATTGCTCGACGAGGATGATATTCGCATCAGGCGAGAAGCAACCAGGGCACTAGGGGCTATTGGTGATACTAGCGCTACCGAAAGAATTCTCGCATTGATGAACGATGCTGACACAGCCGTCATATTGGATGCCATAATTGCTCTGGGTGTGCTCAAAGACAAAAGGGCAGTCGAGCCGCTAGTGATAAGATTAAGGAGTGAAGACAGGATTGAACAAACATCAGGCAGGAGCTTAATTGAGATAGGCGATGCGGCGGTTCCGATTCTTATCAAAGCTTTATCAAATCAAAAATGGAATGTCCAATATCCAGCAGAAGCAGTCTTACGAGATATGAAATCAATCAAAGTAGAAACTTTAATCGCAGCATTGCATGATGACAGTTCAAGAACCCGACGTATAGCTGCAAATCTTCTTGGACGTACAAAATGCAAAAGAGCGTTGGGGCCCCTTATAGATGTTCTTCAGGATTCAGTTGCGTTCGTTAGATTTAACGCCGTAATCGCCCTAGGGACAATAAACGACATTCAAGCAGTGGAGCCTTTGATTCAATCTTTAAAAGACAGCGACCCAGATGTCAGGACATATGCAATTCAAAGTTTAGCAAGTTATAAGGATGAACGGTCAGTAATTCCTTTCATGGGATGCTTAAACGATGAGAATTCCTACGCCAGGTCTGAGGCTTTCAAAGCTTTGAAAGCGTTTGCTGATCCGAGAACTATAGACTCTTTAATTCCCTTTCTGCGCGATTCTTACGTCCGCTCAGAGGCTGAAGAAGTCCTAGCCGCCATTGGCAGACCTGCAGTTAAGCCGCTGCTTGAGGCATTTAGGGATTGTAAATATTACGACACTAAAATAGGAATCATTTCAACGCTGGGAGAAATAGGTGGTCCCCTTGCTTTAAGGAAACTTGCAGAGATAGCTGACTCACAAGTTTACTCGTTCAGTGCAACGCAAGCCTTGGGAAAAATAGGAAAGCCTGCAGTTGGCGAGTTGATAAACTTGATGAATGCCAAGGAACCATTTGTACGCGAGGAAGCAATTGAAGCTTTGGGGCGAATTGGGGACAAACGGGCAGTCCAACCCCTCGTTGAGATAATCCAGAAAAAGGATTCATCAACCCTGATTCCTGCAGTAAAGGCTTTAAAAGCCCTGGATAGTTCCGAAGCATTTCCTTTCTTATTAAGTATGCTGGAATATCCGGATAGTAACGTTAGGGCGTTTGCAGCATGGGAATTGCGAGATATGAATGATAGTCGAGCAGTCGACCCCTTGATTTCTTTGTTGGAGAACGATGATAGTTGGATTGTAAGGAGGAATGCAACTTGGTCTTTGGGTGATATAGGCGATAAGTGTGCCACGCCAAAGTTAATTAATGCCTTCAAGAATCCAGGTAAGTACTATGTAATCGCTGTTGAAGATGCCTTGATAAGGATCGATGATACTACGGCAGTTCCTGATATGATAAATGAACTCGGAGGCAATAATGCTGGGTATGCTGCAAGAGTACTCGGACATTTAAAGGACAAGCGTGCGGTTGAACCTTTGATTAATGCGTTGAAAAGTGGAGGCCGTTTCACCAAGGAAGAGGCTATAAAAGCCCTGGGGCAACTTGGGGATAAGAAAGCTGTGGAACCACTAATTGCTGAGCTTTCCGATTCTAATGCACGGATTCGAAATGAAGCCTGTAATGCATTAGTGGATTTGGGGATACAATCTGTAGAACCTTTAATTGAAGCTTTGGAAACGGAAGATACTTTGATTGTAAAACAAAGCGTAGGGATTCTTGGTCGTATTAAGGATCGCCGTGCCATTGAACCACTAATTACTCAAATCCACGGTTCTATTAAAGGAATTAGATGGGAAAGCGCAGTTGCTCTGCTCAATTTCAAATGCGAGCAGCATTCACAGGAGACTTTTGTTGCACTCCTCGATGATGAATTTCCTTGCATGCGAGGACTGGCTGCTATGGCACTATGGCACTGTGAAGAGGTAGATCCTCAATCAATAAAGTATTTAATATATGCCCTTACAGATGGCGAATGTAGATTCAATCAAGATAATGCCTGGACAGCCCTCAAAATGATCACAAGAGAAGATTTTTTATATGACTACCGTACTTGGCGCAATTGGTGGGAGAAAAACAAAAGATCGTTTAAGTAGGGGGACGGGTAAAAGGGGTCCCAAGAAACTGCAATACGGTTTCCCGGGGTATTCAAGCAGGGTTCCCCAGAAAAAACGCTGTGATTTTCGGGGGTTAAAAAGCGGCGGACGGGACTCGAACCCGCAACCAACAGCTTGGAAGGCTGTTACTCTACCATTGAGTTACCACCGCGGGTCGGCGATGTTTCACGCACAAATATGAAGTATAGCAATGCCCGGAAAGTATGTCAACCTTAAACCTTGACACTCATGCAACTTGAAATATAATCACAGCTGAAAAGGCTTTTCCTCGGAAAAACGCCGTTTCGATCGGGGCGTGGCGCAGCCCGGATAGCGCACTAGCTTGGGGTGCTAGGGGTCGGTGGTTCAAATCCACTCGCCCCGATGTATAGAGGCGGATTTTCCTTAAAGGAATCTCCGCCTCTTTTTTCGGAATATCTTAGTTGTTCTAGGGTAAATAAGTTCCGATGAACTCCTCTATTTTTTTGGAGTAATCGTCTCCCGCGGTGTAAGGTACGTTGCCGTGCCCTGCATTCTGTACCCAGAAAGAATCCTTAGGCTCTTCAGCCAGTTCCCAAAGCACAAGCGCGTTGTGCTCAAACACCACGTAGCTATCACTGCGTCCATGCATCATGAGCAATGGGCAGCCGATATTCGCGATCCTTTTTTCGCTGTCGAAATCGTCGCCGGAGACGAGTCCGCCCGGAAGCCCCAGGAGCCCCGAATCTTTGAGTAGTGCTGCGGTCGAAGCGGGGGATGATTCGAGGATGACGGCCCCTGGCGAGCGCACGTCCGCCGCGAGGTAGGTCGTCATGTAACCGCCGAGTGAAAAGCCTAAAAAAACGATCTTTGAAGTATCAACCATCTTCTGGGCGAGAATTCTCTCAAGTGCTCCTTTGGCGCTTTCGAAACAGGTAACGCTTGAAGGTTCCCCCTCGGAGCGGCCAAACCCCGGGTAGTCGTAGATGTACACGCGGTAGCCCATCTCCCACAGGAGTTCTACCCGATCCCAGTACGCGTCTATGTTGGCAGAATTGCCGTGACTGTAGAGTATTGTAACCCTTTCGCCGAAAGGCATGGACGTGTCGGAGAGTGTATCACCGGGATGCAAAGCCCAGAAACCGTAGATCAAACCCGAACTGATTGAGAAGCTGTCAGGGACGATAAGGTCATCCGGTATTATCCCGCGGTAATGCTCGAAATTCTTCATAACCTCTGGATCAAGGTATGAGTCTGTGTGTACGTTATCATAATAAAAAGGTTCAAGCGAGAAGCATCCTGCGTTAAGTAAGAGCGCGATAGGCAAAAATAGGCGGTTAATCATTGCTTCCTCCGGGGTAGAGCGTGACTCCCAGAACGACTCCGAGAGCACCCTGGTCTAAGGGTGAGATGGGAAAGTTCACGACTCGGTATTCTGAGTTCTCTGTCGGTGAATACCATTTTACTTCGAGATCGACGCCTGCATACCCAAGCCTGTACTCGGCACCTAAGAGTCCTGCCCATGCCGCATAAGGCTTCTCGAGTTGAAAGAACGTTTGTCCTCCTGAGTAGAGCAGGAGTTTGTCGCAGACTATCCATGAGAAGATTGCCTCAACTTCGGGCGAGAATCCAGCAGCCACGTTGAACGGGTTAACCCAGAAGGTAGGATTGGCTCCGAGGACAAGTGAAGGCAGGAGTTTTTTTCCATGAATGATTTCATAGCTTAAACCTGCTTCCAGGCCGATTGTTCCGAATGCAAGCATTGTCGGGTGCAAACCTATGTGGGCCTCAAGGCTTTTTAATACGCCCCAGCGGTAGCGTAAAACGGAGTAGGGGAGTGGCAAATCACCGATGCCAGGCAAGGTTACGATTGGACCACCAACAGAGACTGCCACGGCGTTTTGTCCCGGTTCGAGAGGCCTGACTGTGGAAACCGTTCCACAACCCGTTATTAAAATTGCCAAGAAGAACAATTGCAGACGTTTAATCACGCTTCCTCCATTTTTGGAGATAATATATTACATCAAAGATTTAAGTCAACAGAAGGAATTGAAACAAAAAAAGATATCAAACGTCTTTAGGATAATGGTAGTCGTGAGTTTATACTCATGCCCCATGGTGATTAAACGACAATTCAAAGGGGAGAGTCCTGCAAGACTCTCCCCTTCAGTAAGATACCTACAGGAACATAAGAATCCTGGTATGGAGGATAAATGGGTATAGCCAGCTTTATTCTATCCATCGTCGGGCTTGTGGTGGGGGCTATTGGACTTGTGCCATTGTTGGGCTTGTTGGAATGGGTGGCGCTGGCCCTGGGTATTATGGCTTTTATAATGGCGATTGTACCAATATCAAGGCGAATCGTTGCCCCTTTTGCCATTGTGGGGCTGATCCTCTCGATAGTCGTTATTGTCATGGCGATTCTCAGACTTGCCGTCGGAGGCTGGTTTAGTTAAGGGATTCCCATTACGATGGATTTCCGGGGGGAGGGGGTTGAACCTTTTAAACCTTTAGTTTGGATTTGCTTGACGTCTGAGGTCTTCGAAAGAAAGATGTAAGCGATAGTTGATTCTTGCGATTTCTGATTTGGTGTCGCAGTTAACCCGCGGGTATATAGGATGCCCTATATAAACTTCGATGCGGCGGTTAAGTACATTACCTAACACAGAAAATGCGCCTTCCCAGGCCTCATTAATCCATGGTCTAGAGTATGGCTCAGGTCCAAGGATTAGATTCTTGAGATAAACGGGAACAATGGGCGTATTGGTCTTGATCGCCAGGAATGCAGCTCCTTTATTGATTCCTGAAATTGCTCCGTCTCTGTCAAGATGAGCGGAAGGGAAAATCCCTAAGTTCTGTTTGTGTTTTAAAAGCTCTATAGCCCTTTTTATTCCCTTGAAATTGCACAAACCTTCGTTAATGGCAACCGGTATCATATCGCAAAAGAAAGTCATGAAGAATTTTATGAAACGCCCTTCAAACCATTTTTTGGCTGCGAGCATGAAGAGTCGGCGCTTGAGAGCAATCTGCAGAATTATGGAATCCACGCCGGTTACGTGGTTGGCTACCACTATCGTATTTCTCTTGAGATTCTTCCGGAAGTCCATACCGAATATCTTGATTCTGACCAGGCGACCGTAGGCTTTTAGAAATGTATTCTTGAGACTCGTAAAGAAAGATCGTATTTCTGATGGCCAAAGCTTTGGCCCACCGTGTAAGTCCATAAGATAAATTTAATCCGTATAATGTAGTTGTCAATCCCGAAAAATTGCATGTGTTTCCGGTCTAAAAAAGCAATGAACTATGATTCGTCAGAAACCAATCGTCGGTTATGAGTAGTCAGCAGCTTCCGAAAATTCTTTTTGAAGAATACAGGAGTTGCATCTTTCTTGGATTTCAAGTGCTTGACAAAAGGCGTAAGACCTCTATAGTTTTGCGTGGACGAGATGCAAGACACCAAAGAGAGTCAAAATCTTGAAGAAATGAATCTGGACGAGCTTCGTGATTATACCGAGCAAAGGCTTACAGAGATACTATCGGTTCTTTCCGACGTTGCACTGGGTGATCTGACTGTAGAGGTCCCTATAACAAGTGAGGATATATTCGGTTCCGTTGCCATGGGTGTCAATGTAATGGTTAAAGGACTGAGGGAGCTCAAAGCACAGGATGAAGAAAAGACCCACTTGCTCGAAAAAACAAATCAGGAACTCGAGGATTTCGTATACATTGTAAGTCACGATCTAAAGGCCCCACTGAGGGCAATGATGGGTTTCTCAAGGTTTCTCAAAGAGGATTACCAATCCAAGCTTGATGAGGTCGGGCAGGACTACGTAAGAAGGATTGTCGGAGGTGCCGAAAGGATGGAGCGCCTTATTAACGATCTACTGGAACTCTCACGTATCGGGCGACACCGCAACCCGTTCAAGGAATCGGATTCCGGAGAACTTGTCAAACAAGCCGTTGAATTCGTTCATCCTGATCCGAACGTAGAGATCGTTATTAAAGACGACATGCCTGTAATATGGTGCGACGAGGTAAGGATAGTTCAGGTCTTTTCCAATCTTATAAGCAACGCGATCAAATACAACAACCAGCCGCAAAAGACAATAGAGATATGCTGGGTTTCTCATCCGGAGGACGGATTGGACGAGTTTACGGTTCACGATAACGGTATAGGCATTGAAGAAAAGCACATGGAAAAGATATTCAGGATATTCCAGAGGCTTCATAGCCAGGATGAATACGGAGGTGGCACTGGCGTCGGTCTCAACATTGTGAAGAAAATAGTCGAGCAGCACGGGGGCAAGATATGGGTTCAGTCTGCCCCAGGTCAGGGTTCGACGTTCCATTTTACTCTTCGCCGCCCTATTGATGAGGACGAAGTAACTAAAGGAGTATGGGAAGCTTGACAAATTTCTTTGACGGAGTAGTGTGATTTATATATGGATAGGTTTATTTGCGTCCATACCTGCCCTCGTGAAGAGGCGCTCGTAATTGCCGGGCTGCTTCGAGCCTCGGAGATAGCAGTGCATCTTATAGAAGATTCACCTGGCAACCTTCGTCCTTTTTCGGACAAGAAACCAGTTGTCCGGATAATGGTTCCACGCGAAGCGGCGGAATTCGCTTATCAACTTATCAGGGATTCGCAGGAGCAGGATTTCGCCGATTTCGAACAGAGCGCCGAGCAAGACGACCAAGAGTCTTAGTTCCTCAAACCATCAGCGGTCAAAAAATCCAGGAGTTTTCTACTGAAAAAAGCTTCACCCTGTTGGTATAATCATAATGGTTTGTATTTTTCAAGGAGTAAGGAAAGTCAGAATGTTGCAGGAACCTTTGTGCCATCACCTTCTACCAGCCACTTCCACGTTTTTTCAATCCTGTCCCAATTTTCTTCTCTGTCAAGCGACCAGTAGCGGCCTATGACGCCTGCGACCTTTCCCAGTTGCATGGCCCTGCACTCTTCTTCAATCATGCCCACGTACCTGGCGCCTGCCTGAGGTCTTTCCCCGCGTCTTCCAAGCATTGCATGAACGAAGACGTTATCAGCGTTCCGGATTTTGCAGAGCTTAAGAAGTGCACGTAGATGCTCGATTGATCCGTGAGAGGAGTAGAAGCTGACAATGCCGAGAAGATGCAGCGCCCTGCCTCCGGTTTTTGCCCCATCGATGGCCCATTTAAAGATTTCGTTCTCCATGAAAGAACCGTCGGCGATCGCTTGATCTATTCTGACCCTGTCAGATGGAACGTGTCTGCCTGCGCCTATGTGAAGGTGTCCTACTTCCGAGTTCCCTACGCTCCTTTCCGGCAATCCGACCCAAACTCCTGCTGCGGCAAGTGTCGTGTGCTGCCGGGAATTCCAGAGGTTATCGAAATTCGGCGTGTTCGCTCTAATAATCATGTTACCGAATGAATCCTCATTGTAACCCCAGCCGTCTAAAATGATGAGCAGGAGTCTTTTTGCGCAAGGGGCCTTACCATTTATCAACGAATTGCCGTTCATCTCGAGTGGTTTCTCCAAATCGCAGAGCGAGAGGATAGTAGGTGCGACATCACGCAACTCACCTTGATTGAGGCTGTAATCGCCGGGGGCATCGATTATGAAAGGGACCGGACTTCGGGTATGTCCCGTGTCTATACCCCCCTCCGGGTAAAGCCAGTGCTCAACCGTTCCGTGATCGGCGGTCACAATCGTAATCACATCATTCCTTCTGGCGCATAAAAGCATCTTCCCCAGGCTTTCATCCACCGTCTCGATCGCTTTCAGCACGGCCTTTTCATTCTCAAAGTGCCCGACCACATCAACGTTGCACAGGTTGACGATGATTATATCTGCCGTCGGGTCAGCGAGAGCCTTACAGGTTTCATCCGTCACCATCACGGCCGACATCTCGGGTGCTTCATCGAATGTGGCTACATCTTTGCGCGTCGGGATGGTGATCCGCTCCTCTCCAGGATAAGGCTCCTCCCGCTTCCCGTTCAGAAAGTATGAGACGTGAATCGCTTTCTCCGCCTCCGTGATCTTGAGTACACGTTTACCGGCATTTGAAAGAACCTCGCCAAGCGTATTACGGAGTCTCTCTAAAGGAGGAAAGGCTTCCCTGACTCGAAGACCGCTGTGATAGTGTATCATCGTCGCGAAAGTAAGATTGAGATTTCTGATCTTGAAGTGATGGAATTCCGGTTCGGTAAGAGCTTCGGTAAGTTCTACTTCCCGTTCCCCTCTGATATCGTAAAAGATTACCGAATCTCCTTCTTGAATGCGTCCTATAGGATTGCCTTGATCATCAACCAGAACGTGCGGCACGAGCAATTCATCCTCTTGGTCGGAATCGTAGGCCTCAAGGATTGCCTTTGCGAGAGGGGTTTTAAGAGAGGGCTCGTTCATTCCTTTGAATTATATTCGACTACCTGTGATTGGCAAGATATCAGAGTCCCACTGTAAAAAGGCTCAGAATCTGCAAAATAAGTGTTGACCAGCCCAAAAACGCGGATATAGTCTTATTTCTAACCTTAAAAAAGGAGGATGAAATGCAAGAAAAAGCGAGGACAAGAACAGTACGTCTGACGCTCTCGCCTTTCGTGAAAGTCTTACTCGTGGTTATCGCGGTAGCCCTGTCGGTCATTGCAATGAGAGGGCTTCTTTCCCCCTCCTCCCTCTATGCGCAGTCTAACTCGGGCACAATGGACGTAAACATAGAGAGTATCGGCGGAACATCAATTTACGGATCCATTCCGGTCGACATAAAGGATTTTCCCTACGAGGGGCTGAAGATATCCGAATTCCCTTACTCGGGATTGAAAGTTGAAGTCAAGAACAACTAGGTTTCTGAAGTTGTTATTCAGGCAGGAGGTATGGGGATAATTTAACCTTGACACCGGCTTAAGCATCCATAAACTTCATGCATGGGTTTATTATTGCTTATAACGTTCTTTACGCAGTATGCAGACGTTTATGCTCCCCAGAAACCTCTTGATGTGGAGTCAGGGACTACCGTGTCCGCGGCCAGCGCGGAACTGGATTTTGTGTACAGAAATGCAAACGGTGACAGTACCATCTCATCCCCCTTTTTAACACGCATCTCCTTTTCTCCGGATGGTTACAACGACTTTGGAGTAAATCTGCCTATCATGTGGGTTTTGGTGAACGATGCTCACAAGATTTTTATCGGGAATATGGATGTTCATTACAAACGTCGAATAATAGGTTCACTCCCATACGGGTATCTCTCTGCCAAGGCTAACGCTCACTTTCTGTCATCGCCGCCGGATGATTCCTTGGGGATTAGGGATTTCCTTGGCGAGGCCAGATCCACATACGGTCTTGGTCTGGCCTACACCTATGAAATGCGTCTACTCAAGGAGTATAAGGATATCATCGGCAACCTTCCGCTTGTTGGTACCGTTGCTGTCGAAGACAATTTTCTTTACAGAGACGGTACCACTAAAGAGTGGGGCACCGATTTCGCCAGCGGATTCGCATGGGGTGCATCTGTTGACGTACTTCCTCTTGCGTTCGTTTTTGCCGGCGCATCGGTGGAGGGAACGAGCGATGGTGTAACAATAGCACCGCATCTGGGAGTACGCTGGTTCTGGATTGACCTTGCCGCAAGCTACAGAATTGCACCTTCGAGACAAAGTTTCAATGTGAGTTTCAGGTTCTTCCTGTAGTATCCCTGAATCCTTTAATTGGTGACAAAACAAGGGATGGGAAGCGTTTAATTGTTTCAGGGCTTTGAGGGAATTACCTTACGATCCGGCCGATGCGTTCCCAGTTTATCCGTGCGATTCGCTCGAGAAGATTGTTTCCCTCGCCTAAAGAGAAATAGATGACGACAGGTGATCCCTTGAGGAATTTTATAGGAATCGGTCCCCAGTAGCGGCAGTCGTCGGACTGGTCGCGGTTATCTCCCATGCCGAAGACATAACCCTGGGGAATAATAATCGGACCGAAGTTGTCGCGCACCTCGTAGCGGCGTTCGAATTCAAGGTTCAGCCAGCGTTGGTTGAATTCTTCGCGGGCAACTACGGGTGGAAAGAGCGACGGGTCCTTGTGGGTCACGTAGCGCGAGTCGTCAAAAGCCTTTCCATTAACGTAAACTTGTTTGTTTATCACCTCGACTGTATCCCCAGGAAGCCCTATGCAGCGTTTGACGTAATTGTGAGGCGAGTACCATGTAAAGTGCTTTTCCCATTTATCCCAGAAGATCGGCAAGAGCGGGAACCATTTCGGGAAAAAACGGCCATACCTCTCCTCGGGTTCGGGCCACCTCGTGTCCCTGGGATAGCGAAATACGATTATCTCCCCGCGCTTTGGCAGCCTCCCCGGGATTATGTCTGCGTTCGTAAAAGGAGCCTTGAATCCGTAAACGAACTTGTTGACGAGAAGAAAATCGCCCGGAAGAATCGTATCTTCCATTGATCCTGTAGGAACCGTGAAGGCCTCAATGACGAAGGCGCGTATGGCGAGAACGATGAGGATCACTAGCCCCCACGAGCGCACGAACTCCCACAGCCTGCGTCCGAAAGGCTTCTTCTGTTTTCTGGGCTGCTCGATCCTGTTCTGCTGCGGCTGCTCTATGTTCCTTTTCTTCTTGCTCTTCGACATAAGACGACATTATAGGTGTCCAAGACGCTTAGTCAACAGTAATCGTAAGGATTCTTTCTATACTATTTATATTTGTTTTCGGCTGTGTGTTATAAATTGGTAAAAAAATCCCTATATCCCTGATGAAATTAATTGACCACTTTTCCGATTCTCTCCCAGTGCGTTCCAAGTATCCTCATTGGAATACTCAGCTTGTTGGAGTCCCTGTCGAACTCGTCGCCGAGCGAGTAGTAGCATACCGCGGGTGAACCCTTTAGCATCTCTTGCGGGACGAATCCCCAGTAGCGGCAGTCATGTGAATAATCCCTGTTGTCGCCCATTCCGAATACCATTCCTTTAGGAACGACAATCGGTCCAAAGTTGTCACGCATATAGAAATGCATTATGTATGATACGTAGAGTGAACTGTCAATATCGGGCAGGGTATCGTTGTACGCACGCAGATATATCCGGTTGTAGTAATTCTTGAGATCGAAAGAATCCTTTTCGGGCAGAGGAAGTTCGAGAGGCATGCCGTTTTCTCTCAAAGTCCTGAGATGTCTGGGAAGCATGTAAAAGCTTAATATGTAATGCATGTAGAGTTTTTCTGGAATCCTGCCTGTGTAATAGAGCTTGTTGAAGAGACTGTCGCAGTATAGACGAATGTTTTTGAAAGTCACTTTGTCGAAGTTTCCATAGTTTTTGTAGACTGCGGAATCGGAATAGTATAGGCTGTCCTTGAATTGGAAGCAGATGAGGTCCATCCAGCGTTTTGAAAACTCCTCGCGCGGTATCAGCCTTGGGAAAAGATAAGGATCTTGGAATACGGCTTTGTCCTTATCGTCAAATGGTTTTCCGTTGATGTAAAGGTGTTTATCTACAACTTCAACGGTGTCGCCCGGCAATCCAACACATCGCTTGACCCAGTTTTCGGGTGCGTAGAAACTGAACTTCCTTTCCCAGCGGTCCCAGTGAATGGGCAAGAGCGGGAACCATTTGGGAAAGAATCGAGCATAACGCTCGTCGGGCTGCGGCCATCGGCCGTGGTGCGGGTATCGAAAAACGATTACATCACCCGTTCTCGGTGCACGTCCGGGGATGATGTCTTTGTTCGTGAAGGGCATCTTGAAACCGTAACGAAACTTATTCACGAGCAAGGCGTCTCCGGGCATTATGGTTTCCTCCATCGATCCCGTAGGTACGATCATGGACTCAACACCGAATGCCCTGATGACGAGTACGAGCAAGATGATGGTTGACCAGTCCCTTATGAAATGCCACGTTTTTCTCCAGAAGCCTCTCTTGGGTTTTACGACCCCCTCCTTACTGCTGGTCCCTTCTGTAAAACTACTCATCGGCTGCTTTGCCATAAGTGGCATTATAAAGTATCCTAAATTCCTGTCAATAGAAGACGGATATTCTTATCTAAGTTACAAGAACATCTGTTCGGGAATGCTCAGGTGAAATGGCGTAATCTTCCAAGCTTCTTAAGATCAGGGTAAGGGGCTAAAAATCAATGATTCTTCTTGCCCCGGCATAGCGGTGTTCGTAGTAGATGTTACCGGTAAAGGGGACGACGATTACGCCGTCAGTAGAGGATGCATGAACCATTTTACCGTCCCAAAGGTAAATGCCCACATGATTGACCTCTTTCGAACCCTGTGTTTTGAAGAAAACAAGATCACCAATCTTAAGGGCCTCTCTTGAAACGCTCTTGCCCATTTTGAACTGGCCTGAAGCCGTATGAGGTAGCTTGACGCCAAACCTTGCGAAGACGGTCATTGTAAAACCCGAACAGTCAGTTCCGCTTGATGTTGATCCTCCGTATCTGTATGGTGTACCTTTGAACCTATGGATTTCCTCCACAAGAGCATCCCTCGTAGGAGTGCGAATTACTGTCGAGGACATACACCCCATCAGACTCAAAAGAAGAACGCAGACTACTTGTATGGCTCGCATCCTTCCCTTTCGAAGCAGGGTCCACATAATCTTTAATTCAAGTTATCTTCGAGGAGTGCGTTTATCTCCGATGAAAGAATTTTGTCAACGTTTTGGAATCTTCCAACGTGCTGGAACTGAAGCCGTCCCTTTTTGTCGATAACAAGATGTGTGGGTATTGATTGAATATCAAACATTGATGCAACCTGGCCGTTGTCCAAGAAGACTTGGTATAAGAAAGTGTTTTGATTCAGGAATTCGTTGATTATTTTGGCATCCTCGTTGGATACGCCAAGAAAAACTACATCGTCTCGATCTTGGAATTCCTTGACCAGAGAGTTAAGCTGAGGCATCTCTTCTCGGCAGGGCTGACACCAGGTTGCCCAGAAGTTAATTATTACAACTTTACCTTTCAGGCTTTCAAGAGTGATCGAATTCCCTGAGAGATCAGTAAGACGAAAATCTGGGACACTTACGTTCATCCTGTTTCTGAGAGCAACTTTCATTTTTTCGTTAAAGAACCACTCTCCAAAACCTGTAGTATCTTCATGTTCAATCAAGTAAATATCCTTGATTGCGTCCTGTGTTGCCGTATCCTCAGGTTGAACAATTAGCAAGTTGACAAGGGCCATGAGTCTTACATCAAGATTGCCCGCCTTTTCGCTAACGGCAAGAAGCTTACGATATAATTCTTCGCTGTAAGCAGGTATCTCGGAAAGAAGCGTGTCGGCCTTGAGAAGGTTTACCAGTGCCGCATCATAATCACCCGATTTGAAAGAAAGCCAACCCTTTGTCATATATAGGCTTGCCTGGGATTGCAGGAGCTTGCTTTGACGCACCTCAAAACTTTCCCACCAGAGTAACTTGCGATATTGATCCTGGGTAGTTTCAGCAATGGCTTTATTCATGGCCTTTGAGGCTTCGGCAAAGTTTTTTCCTTTCTCTGCCGCTGCTTCAGCGAATACAACGGCAGCTTGAGGTGTCTTCGATGCATTCAGACCGTTGCGGTAATAGTTGATGGCTGTATTCCAGCTCCTTTCCTTGTAATACTCGGCCAATTGAAAATTGAGTTCAGGGTCATTGGGATATGATTTCCACCATTTTTCGAGTTCAGTGGCCCACTCGGCGGTAGGTTGATCATATTTGACCCCAAGCATAGTTACAATAAAAGCAGGTGCAAGTTCAGATGACGGGAATTCGCTAAGAAAGGAATTGGCTATATCCTGAATTCTTCTCTGCCGCCCGCCTCCCAGTGCATAACTCATTAGGAGAAAATAGCCGCTTTCTTTCGCTTTCCCTTTTAGCAAAGGAAAGACTTCTCTTTCATAATTGCCTACTGTTTCGGGAGTTTCTTTAATGTAGCTGTATATGGAGTACTCGTAGGTGGTCCAGTACGAACTTTCGGGATATTTCTCAGCACAAACAAGCATCAGATCTTGGGCTTTTCCTTTGAACTCCGTTGAAGTCAAAAAAAACTCCATTGACGCAAAGTAAAGAGCTTCAAGGGAGTCGGGGGCCAAAGCGATTAGAGAATCCAACTTTGCAGCAATTGAAACCTTGTCTGTTTTACCTTCTTCAAGTTCAATCCGTTTAAGAAGGACAAATGCTGCCCAGTTCATCGGGTAGTTAACAAGTTCTTGTTCTAGAAGTTGTTGCGCTTTTGTCAAATGATCTAGGTTAGCATCTAGGTAGAGACTTGCGTAAAGACGATATGAATCATAAACGGGTTTTTCTTTGTTGTCGTATAGAGGGATTCCGTCAAAGAGCAAATCGTCCTGCATAAGAGAGGCGTCGTTATCTTCAATTGTATATTGAACAAAGCGAGCATTTTCAGGGATCTGATACGAGAAAATAAAGGATTCGGCAGCTTTCTTTCCATGAACGATTGCGACTAGAACCGTATCGGGCGTATGGGCTGAGAAGACAACCAACGGGTCTTCAGACAACCTTGGGAGCGAGTTCACAGTTAGGGTTATTTTCTCTCCTGTCTCAGGATATGCAGGTTTTATTTCAAATTGCTCAGAAGCAGCAAGAAACCCAAATAAACCAATAGCAAGTAATGTAATTCGTTGAATCACAAAAAACCTCCAATTGCATGAAAAAATAATTTGAGGAATTATAGGTGTTGTAGATAGGGTGTCAAGGCAGCGTTTATAATAGCAGTTGACACATTGATACTCCGGCATAAGCTTGCATTATGAATTTCATGGATTCTCTTTTTGTTTCAGGAATGGGAAAATGGCTCGCTGTGGCGGTTGGGTTGTTATGGCTCACGGTGATTATCCTGTTGTTGATTCATTTTGCCAGGCGCAGATCTGGCTATTATGTTGCACACCCCTTGGTTTCAAAAGGTGCAAAGACAATCCTGCTCATTCTGGACATTATGCTTTTCATTTTGGCAGTTCTTGTTGGTGTTGTTGCGGTGAAGTTTTTTTCACATGGTTCTCTGGTCTGGGAGATCCGACTTGGGCTTATCTCAGGGGTTATTGCTTTGCTTGGTATTTTGATCGTGATCAGGGAAGGCTTTTCGTTGAGAATCTCAGCGTCAAGTGATAATACTAGTAATTCCGGTGTTTCCACGAAGACCACAAAAAAAAGTAAGAACAAAACTTGACACTGCTCCCGTTGATGGTAGACTACGGCGGATGATTACGAAGTTGCCCCTGAATAGAAGGATGTGGCTTTTACTGTTCGTCCTTGCTATTGCAGGATTGCAGATGTTTATGAAAATCGGACCGTGGTTTTTTGTTGGAACAGGGATTTTTCTTGCATTGGCCGTAGGCTATACTGCTCTAACCGTCGGGAGGGAATACCCTCACGAACCTCCTGATCCGACCTATCTTCCGTTCGTATCCATAATCATTCCTGCCCATAATGAAGAAAACGTAATCGGCCAGACGGTATTACAGGCCTTCAAGATTCGCTACAATAAAAAGGGCAAGCGAAATTACGAAGTCTGGGTGATTGACGATCGCTCTACCGACCGAACCAGAGATGTTCTGATTACTCTAAAGAAGAAACTTAGGGGCCTTCACATTCTTTCCAGAAAGTATGATGCATTCCCGGGAAAATCGGCTGCTCTTAATGATTGTCTTCCTCTTACGAGGGGGGAGGTGTTGCTCATACTCGATGCGGACGCACACTTTTCTATTGATCTCATATCACAGGTGGTTCCTTTTTTGGCCGCGGGTGATATAGGAGGCGCACAGGTGGCCAAAAGGATAGCTAACCCCGAGACAAATGTACTTTGTTCCAGACAGGCAGATGAATACAAAATTGATATCAGTGTTCAGCTAGGTCGGGATACTGTAGGGGGAGCGGTCGAATTCAAAGGCAACGGAACTTTCATAAAACGCAGCGCTCTTGAAGCCGTCGGCGGATGGACCAACCACACACTTACAGATGATCTCGATCTTTCGACAAAGATGCTTCTCGGTGGCTACCGGATAAGATTCGTGCCCGATACGGCGGTCTGGGAACAGGCCGCACCCGATTTAAAAGGTTTTTTCAAGCAGAGACTAAGGTGGATCGAGGGCGGAATGATGAGATATCTCGAGTATCTCCCACGAATTTTCCGCGGACCGATGCAACCGCGTCAGCGTTTCGACATGATTATGTTTTTGCTTGAATATGCCGTTCCTGTGTACGTTCTTTTCGATCTCTTGTCTCAGTTTGTCTGGCAATTTACGCTCGGTTATTTACGACTCGGCAACCTTGGTCTGGTAATGCTTGCGACCATTGTCACATTCGGCGGGAAGCTCATTTCCTCTTACATCCGAGAACGCAGATATAACTTTTGGCAGATACTGGGACGGACATTCCTGACCATGTTCTACATGGGTCACTGGTTCCCGGTCGTCATTGCAGCCACATTCAACTTGATATTCGGTCTGGAATCGAGAACGTGGAAGAAAGTGAAAAGGGTAAAGGCCGAAGAAATAGTCAAAACCTCTTAATCTCTTACAATGTCGCGGATGATGTAAAATGACTACCGGGGGGATGCAATTATTATGTAAAATGCTTCAGTGTTTTTGAGGTTTGCTGACGTTTTGTTTTACTTTGCTAGACCGTTTTTAGGGTGCTTTTGCAGATGTTTTGTTTTTTAATGCCAACTGACTATTTTTTCGAGAAGTTTTAAACAATGATCATTGTCAGGTTCTTTTTCAAGACCAATGTTACAAAACTTTTTCGCTTGTTCTTGATCATGCATATTCATACACAACCACGCCACTCTTGAACAATCAACCCCATCTGCTTCTTCAATTCTCTTTTCCATTGCATCTACAAGAGGTCGAGCTAATCTTTCCTTTATGGTAACTTCCATGTTTGATAATTCGACGCGAAAAAGTTGGTTAATTCTGTTTGCGGTATAGCTAATTATTGCAAACGGAATATCTGGAAGTAAACACCGTTCCACAAGGGCTTGGGCTTCACCCTCCCAATCCACGGTAATACGACACAAATTAGCTAATCTTTTCCAGGCATCAAGTTGGTCATTTATTGATGAAGGTTTTTCAAGAAAGGTGCGTATTGCATTTTTTGCCTTATTAAAATCACGAATGGGTCTTTCTTCGTACAGAGTAGCTATAAGTAACCATGCAGGAGTATAATTGCGAGCTATTAATTCTAACATTGGAAGGTGTTTATCTAATTCGGTGGCTTTTTTAGAAACCAAATCTGATATATACTTAAAGAGCCTCTGTATACGTGGCCCGAATCCGTGTCGGATATCTGATTTTTGTGCTGCACCAAACATCCGAAGTAGCTGAGTATCAGTTTCTATAGCGCTTTTTTGGACACTTGTTCTTAGTTTACTGCTTCCAAATTGTGCTGCCGCTAATGGTACCGTTATGAAAATTTGTTTGTCTGCTTCCGATCGCATAATCTCGACCAATGAACTTCTAACCAGTTCGTCAATTCCTTCTTCAACATCCATCTTCTCACTCTCAGGTCTACTGAGAAGAACTGCCTCTAATGCAAGTTTCGGAATGGTTGAACGCCAATTACACAAAGTAAGGAATACTCGATTTGCTACCGGAGAAAGTCTTGTATATGTCCTTTCAAATAGAGCTTCCAATATCTCGCCTTTACCTGCAACAATTCTTTCGACAGATTCGAATTTTTGGGATTTTGCCATTTCTCCAAGTAGTATTTTGATAACATAAGGATGCCCATCGGATTCGTGGTACAATTCAGACTTGACTTTTTTGTCAAGGATATTATGTAACCCAAGAGGACCAGAAACAACATCAATAAGTTTTCCACTTTCTTCTTCGGTCATACCTCTAACTTCAAGAGGGTAGTCTGCTTTAAAGTCACTCCTCCGAGTAGTGATAAGAACCTTGTTTGGGAGTCTTACATGTGCGTCAATCCATTTGTAAAGTTCCATGGGGTGTTCAATAGTTTCAAAATTATCAAACACAAAAAGTGTAGGTTTGAATCCTGTTGGAACTTCGTTTAATTGTTCAGCAAAAAAATCAACAGATCGAAAATCTTTCATTCGGAATTCGGGGGGCTTTACAAGACGAGTATACTCATCCGCTATTTCATTCAATGTGACTACATGGGGTGCTACTGGTTTCGGGCCTTCTGGTAAAAGGTCAATGTCTCGAGCAGAAAACCAGACATTGACTTCAAATTTCCCTACTTCTGATATACGATGAAGTACAGTCAGTGCCAACCAAGTTTTACCTATACCGCCTCTTCCCCTTAGAGATACGATTGGGTGCCTATCGTCCATAAGCACCCGGTACAATTCCTCTTCTAGTTCTTTTCTTTCAATGTAATCTGGTTGTTGCGGAGGAAGGTTCCCGAGCCCTTTCCCTTGCACATCAAATTCTCCAAGGCCCTGCGTATCACTTTGGGGTAATGAAGATGCAGGTCGAGAATATTTTGAACCATCTTTGTCGGGATTCTCACCCGTGATATAAGAAAGGGTTTCAAATCGGTTGTCTTTAAAACTTCCATTCGGGTAGAAAAAATCTCTTGCATCAGGGTCAGACTCTATTAATTCAACATGGCTTGGTGAAGAATACCCGAAGTGAACATATACACCATCTTCGAAATGAGGTAAATTAACCGCACCGCTTTTTCTTTTTAGATAGTCAAAACTTGTGGTGTTTCTAGACCAAGAAGTGACTCGGTAGGCATAGTGAAGATTACGGCGTAGGTAAGCCCATGGTCTTTCAAATAAGGAGTAATTATTACAGAGGATTAATATTGATTTATAGAGATCAGGGCCTAGCGGACAGCAGACGCTCGTAAGTAATGCCCCATGTCCCTTTGTCTTATTTCTAAAAGTGGAAAAATATGAAAACCACATTCGCCCGCTAACCTGATTTGGCAAATCTAAAGACTCAGACCCAATTGCCTTCAAGCATTTATGCATAAGCGCGACTGCGTCATATTGCCACTCCCCATCTTTATGTTTTTGGGTTAGTTCATTTCGTTCATTCCTTACTTCGATTGGAAGAAGCTGAGCTGTTTTTCCAGTATAGCTAAGAATTTCATCAATCGCATCGCTCCATGTACCCACGCCACCAGCACGAACTAAATTGTATACTTGTAGGTATTTATGTCTTTCTTGATCTTCACCCATTGCAGCAACAAGTCCTGCGGCGACAGTTTTGGTCAACATTTCTCCGAAGAGGAGCAAATCTGAGAAAAAGGTCATATCCGAGTCTTCACGTGCTCTTTCAACTCGTTCATTCATGCGGTCGAAAGGAAGAAACCCTAAACTCATTATTCGCCTCTTGCTTCTGAAAGGACTTTATAATATAATTTTAAATTGAATGGCAGGATATAATAAAAAAGATCGACGATCTTCAAAGCAATATTATGCCCCAAGATATTTCGATTGTTTTCAACTTTAAACCGGTCGCCCCAGTAACCCATAATATATAATAACTAAAGTCAGTTATTTTGTCAAGCCTTGTCCCCGATCACACTCGTTATTCTTTCACTCACTCCGACCTCCCCTGGAAGGACTTCTCTTCACGACAGAGTTCCAAAGCTCTTTTGTTCCGCCACACGATCTCTATCCTTTCACTTCGTTTCTTTCCTTCGGCCTTCTTTGTCAACGACGCAAAACAATAGGTTTTGAAAATGGACTTATCCCATTTTGCCTTCTCCAATGGGGCGTATAACGGATTGTCGTATCCTGAAAGGACAACTGCACCTTTAATCTTCAATAATACTGTAATCAATTCCTTGTGGTGCTCGTCATCCATTTCGTGTCTGTAACTACCGCTCTTTCGAGTACTATGAACATACGGAGGATCCAAGTAGAAGACTGTATCTTTAGAGTCCCACTTTTGGATCACATCAAGGGCATTTCTATTTTCTATTTGAACGCAAGTCAGACGTTTATGCCACCAATATAACGCGGCCAATCTTATTCTCCAACCTTGTGTTTTCTTGCAGCGGTTACCATCTGGTGTTACTGCACGAGCCCAACTTGCCTTATGGTGATCGACACTACCGCTAATGCCTTGATTCTGAGCTACAAAAAGTGCCCAAGCTCGATCATCAAGTGAAGATTCTTGATCTTTTAAAACCTCAACAGCCTTTTCGTATTCCTTTCGTGCGTAAAGTGTCCAGACCACTCTGTGCGCCAGCTTGTCGAATCTCTTTTGATCCTGAAGCGCTCGAAAAAGAGCCACCAGGTTTTCGTCTAGGTCATTATAGACTTCAATTGCCACTGGTTCTCTGTGAAAAAGAATGTTAGCCGCGCCTCCGTAAGGTTCGACATATACTTTTCCTTTCGGTATCAGTGGTATCAATTTATCTGCGATCAGTCCCTTACCCCCGAACCAAATTAGTGGCGCGACGGTTCGTCTTGATTTGGGTAAGGCACTAATGATGAAGTGTGTAAAGTAATGCATATCCTTCCTTTCTTCCCCCTCAGTTTAGCCTTTAAATACTCTCGCTATGCCCCCTGCGAATCTCTCGACTACAGAAAAAACTCTACGTTTGAGTGACTGAATTCTGATTCTTCGTCTGCCCATACCTATTCCCTCAATCTCCAATTTCATCATACCGGCCACAAGAGCGTCTGGAAAGTGATCTTCTTTCTTCACTATGTGGCCGCCCTCGTCCCTTCTCCACCTGCGCAACTGCCTCAAAAGCATGTGCTCCGAAGGTCTGATTCCTATCTTTCCCTTTTCAAATAGGTAAGCCAGATTCGAGACGCCTTCCTCTTTGAATGTATTGAATACGACGCCCAGAGTTGCATCAGGGTCTTCCGGTTTCGAACTCCAAACGGCGAATCCTTCGTCGCGCATTCTCTTGTTCTCGAACGGATGCGAGGAGTCGCCGAATACTTCGCGCACTCCCCAAAGATCGCGAAGTTTCCTAAGCTTTTCTACTATCGGATCGATCCCGTGTCTCGAAAACATTTCAGTGTGACGCACGAATACCGTATCCCCGGCTATACCGAGGATCACCACGGCCGTCATGCTGGCAAATCCCCAGTCGATACAGAACCAGGAGTAGTCGAACTGGACAGGAAAGCCTCGACTTCCCAAATCTATGGCTCTGTCAATGTCCGGAATCTGGATCACCAGGCCGGTGGAAGCCGGCCGCATACCCATTATTTCGACCTCGAATGTGTCCTTCGGAGAATCCTTCCACTCGCCTACGATCTCGTTGACGTCTATCCATCCGTTAGAACGCTTCGCTTTCCCCTTGCAGTATTTATCTTTGAACTCCGGCACCGGGCAGTTCTCGCATTCGTAGGCGCAGGGTTTCGCGATATCGAAGCTGTCCCAGGAGAAGAGTTCGTACCCCAATTCCTTGTGATTTTCGACGAGATCTGGGAAACTGCCTGTAAGCTTGTGATACGTGGACATGCGAAGGATGATCGCAGGTTTCGCGGTACGTACCGTATAGCGGGCGGCTTTCATGACATCATCGTCGGTTTCCGCTTCTTCGTCGATGATGAGAAGGGCGCCGCGCTTGCCCCGTCCCAGGTGCATGCCTCTAATCGACTTCGGAGAGGCGGTCTTCGCCACGATCCGGTTGCCGGTCTTCCCGACGAGATCGCTGTGGCGTATCCGTTCTACGGCGTCGCTCAACTGTTCTTCCTCTTCCGCAAGGTCGAGCCAGTCGGTGATGTATCCGAAGAGGGTCAAGGCCTGGGTCTCTGAGCCAGCGACTATCCCGACATCATAATCCTTGAAGAGAAAGAAAGCGGTCGCGATAATGGCAGCCCCGAAAGTTTTTCCTCCTCCTCGTGGGCCGAGCGCGACGGCTTTCAAGACTTCGGTTGAATAAAGCTGGTTGAACATCCTTTCGAACGTAGGAAAGAAATTGATGCCGCGTTCCTTGAAGAACAACTGAGGGTCTTTCTTGTAGACGTTCTCGTGACGCTTAAGGAGACTGACTGCATCGACCAGGAGACTTCGTCTGACCTCTTGTAGATTGAGCGTTTCCTCAGGCACCAGAGCCTCTATTCAGAGCCTTCAGCCTTCTTTCGAGTTCATTGAAGATCTCGTCTTGCTTTTCAGTAAAAGCAGTACCCAGCAGTCTTCTAAGTATCTCCACGAAGGGTTCCATTGCCGATTCGAGGATTTTTCTTACGTTCGGACCCTTCGATTGCCCCTCCATGATCTTCAAACGCTCGCGTTCCAGTTCAACCAGTGCATAGATCGCCTGTCCGGGCGAGAGTCTGACCCCTTCCTTGACTTGCTGCAGATACTGATCATAGGTCGTATTGATTAGCTTCGAGTACCTTTCGAGTGTACTCAACTTCTCGTCAACGACTCTGGCTCTTAGTTTCTCGGCGAGGTCGGACTTGGCTATCTCATCCTGGGCTTCCCAATCGTCCTCAATACGCCACTGGTCGATGGTTCGTGTTGTCGGTCCCTGAATTTTGAGCTTCTTGCGGCAGTAATCGTCGAGTTGTGCGGCTATCTGGGGTCTGGAAAAGCCTTTTCCATGAAGGGTATATGCGAGGGTTCGTATTTCCGGAGGGTATTTCTTACTTGCCATTTTGGTGTTTTTCAGTCTCGACAAGCGAATGTAGACTTTTCAAGGCCTTCTCTTTATAAAGTTCGTGCAGTTCCTCCTCTCTCGATTCAAGCAATTTCCTGTATTTGGCAATCTCCTCGTCTTTCTCTTTGTCTATTCGGATTCTTGTTTCTTGAAGAACTTTCCATAAGGCCACGACAGCTACGATCAAAGTTGAAAGGGGGATTCCGAAGTCTTTGACCAGAGACAGAATATCCAAATTCCACCCCTAGCCCTGGAGTTTCTTCAGGACCTCATCCGCTTTCTCGCAATCGGCGTTGCGCAGAATTGAATAAGCACTCACGTCAGAGAAAAACTGCGCATCGGAAGTCTGACGATCCTTATATGCCTGGAGTCCCTGAACGAGATTGTTTTCGGCGCTTTCGACAGCGGTTAAGGCGCTTTTGGGATCTTTGCCCTCGGAGCATTTCTTCCTTGCAAGGGATATTGCCTCGAGGGCCCTGGCGAAATATTCTATGGGTTGAGGTTTTCTTGCCATTCTTATCCTCCAAATGCGAGTTGTTTGAGTTTTAACCAACTCTCCTTGCCGCATACCCCGTCTGGCTTGAGGCCGTTAGCCTCTTGAAATTCAATGAAAGCGTTTTGCGTCTTCGTCATCCAGTCACCGTCGACCTTTCCTGGATCGTGGTGCAGTGTCTTCAGTAATTCCTGAAGCCTGCGAACCGGACCGAAATCAGTCAGATCGCGAATCCCCATCCTCAGCGTCGGATCGAACCTTGGGGGTCCGTACGTATGTCTTGCTGCTTGCGAAAATTCACTGTAGTCGTTCATACCCCATAGAGTGAGGATGACGGGCGTTCCTTTGGGATGATCCTCGAACCAGGCAAGGAACGTTTTCCAAGGCTCGCCTTCCCAGCTGCCACAGGGCCCTACGCAGCCCGCGCTGTAATCGAAAATGCTGGGGTCGGTCTGTTTTCCCATGGGATGGAACCACTGTCCTATCGCATCGGTACGGGGTATCTCGTCAACGTCCTGGGTGTAACGGTTTCCCTGGTTCTTTCTGTCTCGCCAGAAACGGGTCTTGCCGGCTACACCTTGAAGCACAAGTCGTCCGTCCTTCGGTCTGTTCGTAGCCTCGAATGGATGCTGTCCCCAGCACAGATTCGCGGCACCTTCGGGATTGGCCTTCTCCGTCTCGGTATAAAGCCTTCCTGGAGCGGACGTGCCGTAAGACGCAAAAATCTCTTTCTGTTTAGTCAGTGGATTTATCCTAGCCAGTACGCAGGTGTCGTTGTACTTGTCCGGCTCGTTGTCGTTCGAGGATATTCTTTGGAGATCTGTACCTTCCCTTTCCGGCGTAGCGCCCTGTATGAAAATGATGTTGACGGCTCCCGGATCGTCGTTCCACTTGCCGCATAATCCTTGTCTAACGAACCGTTCGAGGTAGCCGTAGTCGAGATTCTCGGAAAGCATCAGAACCTCCATCCAGCTTCGGCGGTGAGTTGAATGCCGTAAAGTGTCACAGTCGGACCTACGCTTACTGGCCCCCATCCGATATATCCCCTTATGGCAGGCTCTACAAAAGGCATAGTCGAATCACCCCACAGTTTGAAGCCCGCGTTGATAGCCAAACCGCCGTAAAATTTAGTCCAGAATCCTCGAGGCTTTTCCACGTAAAATCCGTCGCCCTTCGTCTTGATGGAGAAGTCGGTCTCTACATCGTAAAGATATTCTTTGACTAACGCCGTATTATTCCACGAATCGGCAGGGACGAGTGAAGTAAAACTCAGTTTGTGCCCTTTCTTTTCGAGGTCTATGATTGCTTCGGGCCAGTGACCCCATATCGTATCGGGAATGATGCTGTCCTTCGAGACGAAAACCGTTTCCGGTTTCGCCTCTTTCTTGAATGGTTTCTCATACCATTTGATGACCGTATCTTGCTTCAGGTTTTTGAGATAATCGGCGAGGCTGTCCAGGTTGACGATTCGTTTCTGCAAATCCCCTAATTGCCCCCACAAAGGCACGACGCTCTTCTGTTCCTTCCAGCATGATCCGGTAATGAAACCTGCTATCACGGCCACTATAACTGCGAGTGTCCACCAGAAGATACGTCGAAAAAGAGGTTGTTTACTTTCCATGTATTAGTGTAATTTTGCACTTGAGCGTGTCGAGGTTTTTCTGAGCGCACGGTAGTCTTTTATTGGCTGACAGGAATTCCATACTGTACCGCCCTTTCGAGGTACTGAGGAGGCAATCCCTGGGGAGCGAAACCCCATCCCTCGTCCGGATGCTCTGCGGGGGCTATAGGATCGGGGATCATTCCGTAATGTTCTGCGACGTATTTCGAGATCAGGATTATGCTGCAGCGACAGTTGAAGCCGTTGGGCGGCCACCATTCGTTCCATACGGGAGAGTCCAGGGGAGCCTTGAAACCGTGCATGGCTCTGTGCGCCGGTCTGGTTCGCTCGTCCCTAATCGCGTGGTACTCCGCCAGGGCTATCCGCTGCTGGTTTTGTCTCGCATAATTACGCTGCCCTTCGTTATAGGCACTCTGGACGTTCGTGCGGTAGACGGTTTCGAGATAACGAGCATTCGATTTGCTCATTCCAAGAGACGTGAATGTTTCGTCTATAGAATCTCTCCACTCCGCAAATGTGCCGCCCTTTTTAATGTGTTCAGCCATAGCTTGCTTCACGTCCTCGATCAAATCCGCTGTAGTGAGTCTCGAAATGGTGAAGGCCTGGTTCCTGTACTTAGCGTCAAGTCTTTCGTACTCATCATGGGTTAGGGGAATCTTCTTCAGGATGGCTTCGACGGCTTCCCTGGTCAATAACGGAGCCTCGTCGAAACCGGCATAATAAGAATCGGCGAGTTCCCCGAAATCGACATTCTTCCGTACCTGATCTTCAACGTGTTTAATCGCCACGAGATTCCCCAGGAGCATGGCCTGTCCCAGGGTCTCATCGGCGTCGTCGAAGCTTATTCCGAGATCATTCCAGGAAAGCTCTCTTACTTGACCCTCGGAATCGGCTTCAAGAATCCTCTCCTTTAGCCTGTCGAATATACTCGAAAAAGCCGAGTATCCTTCTTTCGCTGCGTTTCTTACTTTACGTTCGAGATCCTCGTCCTGGGCGTGAGCGAAAGCATCGCGGACTTTGAATCCCGGTGTATCGGGATGTGGAGAGACGAGTTCTTCGGAGTAATATGCGAAACTGCCCGGCTCCTCCTCGATCAAGACGAAGGGTTTATCCTCTACGACCTCCCGTTCCGACCAGGCGCGAAAAAACGGCCTTCCTCCCTGAATATCGGTAGCGTCGGAGGGGTGCCTTTAAGTATCTCTTCGTCTTTCTGAGCCTCAGGAATCCCGAACGTCTCGCGAACATACTTCAGGGATATAGGCAGCCCCGCATTCGAGAGAGCCACCAGGGTGTCGGCGTACTCCTTTGAGGCCTTGTTGGGCGCCGTCTTTATTATGAAAGAAGGGCAAAAATCCTCTGTAGCGGCAAGGCCGTAGTTGAAATCCACGAGCCATGAGACGACTGTGGCGTCCATGGTGCCTTGAAGGAGAGTCGCGTCAGATTCTATTATGTCCTGGCGGACCTCCTGGTGCGTTTGTGAGGCCGCGTAAGAACCCACCTGGCCCACTTCCTGGGTAAGGGTTCCGCCGAGTACGCACTTCGAGATCTCGGAGTTGCAGAATTCGAGAAGTTCCTTGAAGAAACTGCCCCTTTCTCCGACGCTTGTTTTCGCGAGTTCGGTATCTATGGTCGTGTCGTTAGGTACGGCAGCCACAGAATCCTGCTGCAGATTAACGAGGGCGGTGACGAGTGCCTTCACATCGTCGTCCGTGTAATGAGAAGGATACTTCCCTACGATGGAAGGGACCCCGAACTTCTCCGCGACTATCATCCAGAATGACTGACCGTGTTTCTTGAAGAACCAGGGCCAGTAAATGGAAACGAGAAGGGGAGTGGCGTAGGGGATGTCATCGAGCGGGTCGTGTTTGTGGCAGATAAACTTCCTGTCGGGCAGGTCTCTTGGCTGCCAGGTAAGACCATCTATGAGACGGAGCACATTGTCTTCCCCGAGAGTGAACCTGTCGGGCTTGCGGGTTTTGTATTCTTTGACTCTAATCTCCTCCGGATTGACGCTCCACATGATCTCTACTACGCTGTGGCCGTACGGAACGGCCTTCAGCAGGTGACCGAGCGTTTGCTCGAAACGAGGTATAGAATACAATGCACTTCTTACGAAATCCGCTATTTCGACCGCTCTGGGCGAGTCGTCTTTCGCTATTATCTCCCAGGTGCGGCCAGCAACTCCTGCCCGTCTGGAACGGAACACGCTCTGGATATGCGGGTCTGCCATCATCTCTTCTGCAACGTCCCAGAATCTCTTCCCAGGGTGCCGTTCCCAGAATCCAGGTATTGAAACGGGCATTTCGTTGAGTACATTGAAGAAAAGACCGCCCAGGAAAGACCTCGTCTGAGGTGCGCTGATTTCGGCTGTGACGGGTTTGGGTTTGCTTTCTTCAGTCGGCATTACGCCTCCTTGGCTAAATGAATTATGAACTCTTCAAGTTTTTCCGGTGCCACTCTCCATCCTTTCCGGGTTTTCCTGGCTAAACGCGAGTTCTGACACGCTCTTCGGACTGTCGCCGAAGAACAGTTCATTATCTGGGCTATCTCGGACGGCGATTTACCCCTCGCTATGAATATGTCCTCGTTCTGGCGCCTTCGAACCTCATAAACGGGTACTCTCAACCGACCGGCAACCTTGAAAAGCGAGATCTTACCTTCTTCTCTGAGCTTGATGATTGACTTAGGCTTTATGCCTAGAAGCGAAGCCGCTTCCGCGAGAGGATACCCTGCGGTTCTGATGGCGCCGCCCAGGTTCATTTCAATCGTCCTTCTTTCCGCACAGAAAGTCTATGTCTTTCTTAAGAATCACATCGACTTTTATCCAACCCATGCGGATCGACAGAATGACCACACCGACAGTAACCAAAAGTGTAATTATCATTATCCAGTCAATTACCAATCTTGCCTCCAATCGGATACTTTTCTAACAATTTAGGTTGTACTCTGAAATCGGGGTCGGCGGTTTGCAGAAGTTGATCTTTCGACCATCCCCGAATTCTCGACCAGGTGCGACCGCCGTATCGTCCCGGCCATACGTCTCGAGGTGAACTATTCGTTATGAAGACTCCGGTTATCCCGCGTCCGGCCCACGCGTCCACGAGGTGAAAGAATACCTCCACGAAGTGGTCGGAGCAGACCTCTACGCCGAGATCATCCACGACGATCCACCGGGCAGTCTTCAGGATTTCGAGTTCTTCCTCCTTCTTTTGCGTGAGGTATCCTCCCCTTCCGATGAGAAGGGAAAGGTCGGTCGCCTTAAAGTATGCGCCGGGTTCATATCCGGCGGCAATGTTTCGCGCCAGTCTGTAAGCTGCGGATAGGCTCTTACCTGACCCCGTTTCACCCTGAACTATGGACAATTGCTTAGGTCGAATCTCATTAAGGAAGAGATTCGTGGTAGGGGTAAGACGGACTTCACGGTCAAGGTACTCCTTGCCGAAACGTGCGCGTATAAACTTCCGCGCATTAGGAAGCCACATAGCCTCTCTCATCTCCGCCCTGCTGAACTCCCTCATAAGGAAGTCCTTCCGGTTTCGACAGGCTTCTCGACAGGACTCTGCTCTCTCGAATCACCTGGTGCTTTCCTGTCCTGGACTTCGAGCATATCGTTTATGTATTTGAAGAACTGCTTTACGAAAGCCGCAAGGTGCCAGCGCTGCGCCAGGAATGAACGAAGGTCGTATTTATCCATTGTGAAAGCCATACCCCGCATGATTCTGACGATCCCTTGCAGCTGCTCGTCCGGAGAATAGTTCTTTAGTTTTGGATGGAGTGACGCCTCTCTAAGCATCGCCTTAGCTGCCCTGGCTATGCCACCGTATTCATGCAGGGGGTTTTCCCTGTCGCAGGGGTCGAAATGATGGGTTTCCTTGATTATCTCCCGATACTCGTGGATCAGTTCATAAACGCGGGGGTCTGCTTCTTTCTTCTTCTTGCCTGTGATGCCAAGTCTCGCTTTAGCCGATATGGTCAACCTGATTCGGCCGTTCGTTTGTTCTACCCAGCCCGTCCTTTGGAGATCGTCAACTGAAACGTGCTGTTGTATCTCTTTTCTGGACATCCCCGCGAGTACCTTGAGGAGGGCGACGGTCAAGCCGTCGGGAAGTCTTTCCCCCAGGGCGTCCGTTGCCTTAAGCAAGGATCGGAGTTCTGTTATCGTCATAACATTGCCCCGGAATGAAGTCTGTGGACTGACTCATCCCGACCGTTTGGGTCGATATATGCTAGTTCGAGGCTACCAAATATATCTAATTCGTTAAAGGCAGGGAAGCGGGTGTCAGCTTGCCAGACCCCGGACCAGGGCTTGAGTTGTTTTCCAAGTTTCCTGGCTCTATTGCATAACTCGATATTCAGTTCTTTTGGTCCGGTTTTGATGAGATAAACAATTCCCCAGGTGTCCGGCGTGGCGCGATTAATGTCTATCTGGAAGCCGTCCACAACAGCCGTGATGATCTGAGGACCCTTGCTGGCTATCGTTCCACCGACATCTTTGATTAACCTTGGGATATCGAACCAGAGATTGCGGTTAGGGAAAGGTTCGAGTTCGCCGTCCTTGTTCTTAAGCCATTCGCCTTTGGGGATCACGACTAAGTCGACGTCGTGAACGAGAGGCCTCCCTCTTCTTATCGATCCGGCTATCTCTATCCTGTCGCAAGCGACTCCGAGAGCGTCAACCATATTCTCGCCTATGATTCGGGCCTCCAGTAGAGGGAGTTGTTCGTGCTTTGCCATATCTACCTCGTTGCTCCATAGAGTCTTCTAGTCGGCCAATCCTGTCTCCTGACCCAGGTCAAAAACCTGATTTTCGAGCAGAGTTCCTTGTCCGACAAGTCGATCATCGTCGTGACACCGATGCGCTTTTTGAACAACTCGCGAGAAATACCGAGTTCTTTCAACTCGGCGTGGAGCTTTCGCATCAGGCGTGTTCTTTTAATCATCCCTTTACTCCGGCCACGACATTCTTTGTGGTCGATTTCTGGGCTGTCGTATAGATCGAGTGGCCTCGGTTGTGATAGAGTTCCATGACATTACGGCCGACGGTATTGATGGTCGAAGGCAGTCGGTGGAGTCCCCTTGAAGTCAAATATTCGTCGGAAAGCTTCGCCTTGATCTCGGCCACGAAATCCTGGGTAAAAGTTCCACCGTCGCGTGAAGCCTGGAACTGAATGAAGCGTTCGACTTCGTCCGCTCCGAGTCCGGCCAGCTTGAAGCTCGACCTTCTTGCGTAATCCGGGAATTCCGGTTTGCCTTCTTCCACGATGTAATCGGGTTTGTAGAAAGCGTTCTTATCCGAAAGGTCGGCGGCAATCACTACACCTGGGCCGTACTTTTTGTTTTCTATATTGATTCGGGAAGCTGTATAAAGAAGTTCCCAGATATGGCGGGGTTGTGAAAGAGCTTCGTCGAGTATTATGAGGACTTTCTGGCCGCTTTCGTAGAGTTTATAAAGCAGATCCCTGAGCTGGAGTCTGCGTCCCTGCTTTGTCACTCCTTTTTTATCCACCCAATCCCCCCAGCGCCATGCCGGTTTTTCACCGAGTCCTATTATGATGTCCTTCCACAGCAACCCGCGAAGGTTGGTTCGCATCGTTCTCGGGTACGAACCCAACTCTATGACTATCATCTTTGAGTCTTTCTTCGCCGCGAGCCGTAGGGCATTCAGTGCAAGCGTAGCTCCCCCGCCGATAGGTGAATCGAGAACCTGAAACTTGTGTTCGTTCGCGGCATCCGTACCCTTGCGGATCACGAAATCCACATCCTTTGATTTGAAAAATGTACCCGGTTCAAGCTTTGCGACCGGCGTAAATGCGTTCAGTTCATTGAGTGCCATTTTATACTCCCGAACGCCTGTACGCCGCCGGACTGAATCTCCTCGAACAATACCGGCGGCGACAGACGGTTTTCATTTTATTTCTTTCCTGTGGTGACGTTGTTAGTAACTTTGGGTCCGGCTTTATCAGCCAGGATAGAAGTCGTTTTCCAAAGTCCTGCCGCCACACCGCCGGAGAAGAAACCGTCCAGCAGCGCGACGACTATCGGAATGACCGTTTGGATCATTCCGAGCTTGAATGCGAGAAACTCCAGACCATAGACCAGTGCGCCCAGGGCAGTACCCACGATCAGCGCAAGAAGGGTATTGATCCACCCTTCGGTCTTGAGCCATTGCTTGAGTTTCGTTACGATAGTGACGACGATGACCGATCCGAGGATCGTCACGCCGAACAGATTAAGGGTCAGTTCTGCGCCCCACATTGGGCCTCCTTTTTGATGAGTTTTATCTCGAACTCCTTTTGAGTTCCTCTTGATCCGAGTTCCAGAATCTCTCTCCTTGAGATTCCGAGTTCTAAAGCTTCTTCAAGGGTCAATTCCAGACCCACGCCCTGCCCTTTGAAGGTTACGATCACCGTTGGAATGTCCGGTTCCTCTATACCGAGGATCGAATGCGCGACCTTTCTGGGAATCTTCTTCGTTATTGCGCGTACTATAGCTTTCATTTTGCTTTCCCTCCTGGTGTGTCACCGTTTTCCAAACCCATGCTCCTTAGGATATCTGAAAGCGCGTCCCCTTTTTCGGAAGGAGTATCCGTGAGTCTGTCGGGATGGTTTGAAGGAGCGGAGTCCTTGACATCTTCTATCTTCAGCTGGTTCCTTCGAGCCTTCATGAACAACTCGTAAACGTTCTTGCTGCATATCTCACAGAGCACGTCTCCCTCGACTTTGAGTAGCTCCCTCAGTTTCATTGCCAGGGACTGCGAGAACTCCTTCTTGTGTTTTTCGAGGATGGCAGCCACCGCTTCCTTCAGGAGCCTTCCGGCGAATTTCAAAGGGACGTAATTGATGCCAAGCCTTTGAAGTTCATCCACGCTACGCTGACAGTGACCTGCGCATCTGGGAATCCCCTTATCGTTCCTCATTATTGCTCCTTAAAATTTCTTCTATGCTAACCTTGGACACCTCACCAAGCGCATCGAGAATGCGCTCAGTTTGTCTTTTGATTTCGATACGTGAATGTGGAACCGAACAGAAGGGATCGACTAATTCTCGTCTAATCTGTTCAGGCAAATCTCCAAGAGGACCGAGAGCCTCTGCTAAAAGGTCGCGTTGTGCATTCTCGTGCATGAGTTCCAGTCCCGGACCTTCCACCTTCCGGCCACTGGTCGACGGAGGCGGTGTCCAATCCATATCTGCGGGTATTTTCGAATCAAATACTCTTTCGACCTCGTCGAGTGTGAAAGGTTCAACGGTTTTTGATCTCTCCGATACCGACCTTCTCATCCTTTCGCTGTTTTCGTATACCGGAACCGGTCGGTTCTCACGAGCTTCTTCGAGCAGCAGTCTTTTTGCCGGGGAATATCTGGTTCCAGGTACGTAAATGTACAGTCTATCATCGAGTTTTATCAGTTCTACTTTCGTTCCGTCCTTGATCAATTCCGGCGCGAAATAGTCCTTATTCTGATACGTCAAATAACCTCGTCTTACGGTTGCGTAGAGTTTCTTGAAGGCGAGTTCATCGTAATTGGAAGGAAACCATAGGTTCGGAACGAAATTCCTCCAGTATTCGAGTCGGGTTCCCTTCTCCGCAGAGTGGAGTTTTAGGCTTCGTGTCTTGCAGTAATCGGTCAACAGTCCGTTTACTTTGTCCAGGGAAAGTTGAACGCCCCTGGCCATACCGTTCAATATCACCGCCTCCAACTCCTGTTTTATGATTCTTATCCCTCCTTCAACCTTGCCTTTCTTCCAGGGGCTGGAAGGTGGTGCAGGTATCTTCGTCACACCGATTTTTTCGAGCAAGTTCGAGATCTCTTCCGTCTTACCCCAGGAAGCCTGGTCGACGTAGATAGATTCGGGTACACCCCAGAATGGATATTCTGGTTTCGATTCCCATGCTGACCGCATGAACTTGATAACTAGCGAAGTGCTTTCACCGCGAGACAAGTAATATCTCGCCCATATCATGCCCGACGCATCGTCCACGACGAGTCCTATCCACACACGCAGCCTGTCCTCGTTAGGCCGGTTCTCGTAGACATAGTTCGAGCGTATCTGCACCGAATCCTCGCCTGCGAAACGCAGAACGTCCGAAACCGAGAAGTCTATCTGATGAAGTCCGTTCGGTACGCTCCGTCTGAATCGTTTCGTGACCCGGTGTTTCTTTCCTATCCGATAGGTACGCATGAATAAAGAGAGTTCCCTTGATCGTATCTCACCCTTGGGAAGTCTTCCGGCGGCTTCGAGGGTTTCGATGAGATATGAGAGGGCTATCTTGGTGCTGGCGGAGGTGCTCATTATGGATTCCACATAAGCGGCGGCTTCTATTAGCAAAGTCCGTTTCTCTTCGGTGAACTCGGCCTGCCTGGGTCGCTCTATGAATCCTCTGTACAATGCATTCCGCAAACTCCCCGGACTGCAATTCGCGCGCTCCGCCCATTCGGAGAGAACGGTCTGCTTGCGGCAGTGTGAAGCAAGCCTGTATTCCTCCGTAAATTTCACGAATGACTCCGGGCTGAGCGCGATGGGTCTCATTTCTTGTTCTTCTGGGTCTTGAAGGTTCCCTTAGGAAGTGTCATGAGGTCGTCTGTGGTTCCGTCGCGGCTTTCGGATATTGCTTCGGTTCCCGAGGGATTGTAGGTTGCAACGGTCGCCGTATTATGCAAGGCATAAAGAAGGCTCTTGACCTTCTCGTAGGATTCCTCTATCTTAGGAGAGGACTCGATTATCTTAACCGCGTCTTCCGGCCACAGCTTCACCTGATTGACGAATGCCGTAAGGTCATTTTCGAGTCTGTTATGTAAGGCGATGAATGAAGAATCTATAAGTGCTTCTTTTTCTGCAAGCGTCTTACGGGTGTTTTCAGGGTCGTCGAAATCATTAAAGGGATCATCCTTTTTAGCCGGTGGCAATGCTTTCTTTTCGACTGGTTTGTCGGCTGTAAATTTTGAGAAGAGCCTCGGAAGTTCTTCGACACCTTTTTTAAGTATCTGGTCGATGGTGATCTCCTCTCCACCAACCGATGTGAATCGTCCGGTATCGAGGAATCGCGCGAATTGTTCGGGTGCCTTTAGAAATTCTCTGAGCTTTCGTTGAGGAATCCTTCCTAATCCAATTTCTTCTGCTCGTTGAAGAACATTGTCTTTCCCGTACTGTTTGATGAAAGCCTGCCCAAGCCTTTTACGGTAGGACACCTTCATATCACTCCACCCAAACATAACCTGGGCCGCTACACGGGGTGATTCAAATTCATCTATTACCCAGGGCGCATGTTCCCCTTCACCTAAATAAAGTGCAGCAGCAACACATAATTGTATTTCAGCGAGCGATTTGTTCTTTACCGCGTCTTCCGCATAACTCAGGGCGGCTTCTCTGTCCTGTGCCATTTCGGAAGAAATCAATATCTCAACTTGTGGCTGCCCTTTTTCCAGTTCGACCTTAACCGTAGAACCGATCTTTAAGGTAGTAGGATTCTTTGCCGGAATATTTTTCTTCTCATTCTTGACTTCTTTCTTCACCTTCAGCTCCTTTCCGTGAATGGCGATACATTTATCTCTATTATCGTTGAACAAGAGCCTGAGACTCGGCTCGATTTTTTCGAAACAATCCGCACATTCGGCGGGCGTAACGTTTCCCGAACGTTTGGCGCAAAAGAAGGCCTTAGATAGTTGTAATTCATCCGCTTTGGCCTTCTGGTCGGAAGCGCTCTCCTGAATGACGGAGATTGCTTCCTTGCATTTGTGATCCCATTCTTCCGGGGTCATTTCTTCCTCCATTACTGATGATCGTTCCTCCCTTAAGATTGGCGGCGCGAGTTGCGCAACCCGCGCCGCTTTCATCGGTAAGGGAGGAGGTTACGTTGAGTTTGATAGGGCGACCGCCGCCGAGCGTTCGGAGCTGAGGAATGAGTCCGTGCCCGGCGGCGGCATTCTTTCCTTCGTTGGCTACGAGGCTAAAGCTCATCGCACACCTTCAATATTCAATTCCACAGGCAGCCCCAATTTCGCTAGTTTCTCCGGTGACCCGTAAAAATGCCGAGCGCATGCTACCTTACGTCTATGGATCTCTGTCTCTCGCGAATGCAAACTGAACATATTTGCTTCGTTTTCCTCGTCGGTTAGAGGAACGTAATAGCCAAGAGGAAGCTTATTCGTACTCGCAACGTAATAGTCCTTTTCGAGCAGCATGTCCCGAATACTTTTTCTCAGAGAATCGTCCGACAGGTGATATGATCCGAAGCCTTCCGTCGAAAGTCTTTTCCTTATCTCGTGTGAAGTCATCGCATTCCGCATCCCTCTCGCGTGTACCCACAAGAGATTCCAGATCGCTTTTTCCAGGACAGTCAAAGGTTCCTTTTCGAAAGCAGGACGCGCGATCACTCGATAAGCCGCGATACATTCAGCATGAGATTTGTTAAAAGCTTCCTTACCTTGAAGCCAACAAGCCTGGCATTTCGAGGGCGTAACCCCTGCGTTCCTTTTGGCGCAAAAGAACGACCTCGAAACATTCGCCACCGACTTATTCGCGGCTTCTATCCCCAGCTGTTCCACTTCATTCCTTTACGGTACGGATCACGCAAACAGATTTTATGTTCCTTGAAGCGCCAAGCTTTTTGAGATCGGCGTCACCGAGTCTCTTAAGAGCGAGAACATCTATGGAATGCTTTACGGCGAATCCGTCCGGATAACGTTCGTCTAGGAGACGCAGCGTCTTAGCCTGATCAGTGATCACGAGTTCGTCGGTATCCTTGAAGAGCACGGTTCCGGCGTCGAATTTCTTGGACTTGCCGCCGAACTCCGCGAAATGATTGCGGCAAAACTTTTCTATGGCCGTCTTGCGGCCTTCTATCTCGGCCTGCCAGGCTTCCGTTTCCTCTTCGTATTTTTCCTGCGCCACCGCGATCGCGGCGTCGGCCTTCTGACGTTTCATTTCTACGAGTCTTTCGAGTTTACGAATCTCGACGAGCTCGGCGTTAACGTCTGGGAATCCTCTGATTCTTTTCACTTCGTCTCCTTGCTTTTAATAATGTGATGCTCTCTTGTAATGGCCGCCTCCCTTGTGTAGAATTTTAACGTCAACGAACATGCAAAGGAGACGGCCATGATCTTTTTAGATGAAGGGATTCCTTCTCTTCCCCCAACTGGATACAAGGTTTTGGATGAAGCATTTGCATTTGCTCTGACCAATGCAAGCGGAAGAACCTTTGAATCGGAGGGAGGATTAGTGCTTCTCATTTTAACAACCGTGCTAGAAAACATAGGACCCGACTTAAACAACCGGTTAACCCGCATTGAAAATCTTTTACCTGAACTGGAGAAACTTCTACATAATGCACGTGAGACATCCATTCGAGGAGAAACTCACCCAGGATAGACGTTATCACTTCTTTCTCCTTTTTGGGAATGCCTCGTCTACTCGCAGTCCTAAAACACGGGCTATGGCCTTCTGGAGTTTCTCGTTGGTTCTTTCACCTCTGATCGTTCTTTGAATTGAATCGGGTGTTATTTTGATACCAAACTGCTCATAGACGAGGTCTGCAATTCTTACGAAACTGATTTCCTTTCCCCCTTTTTCGAGCGGTTGAATCATCCTCTGTCTGATCACAAGGGTATTCGCTTCTCTTTTATAACCTTTCGGGTATTTCTTGACAGTTACTGTTTTTACAGTATTATCCGATGTCGGTTTAACGACATTTTCAATATGGGAGCTGAAATGAGAAACATCCTTGGAGCTTTTGCGCGTCTTTTTCGTTGCGCGCTCGCGACCGAGGGTGAGTTTAGAGGAGGCTGATTGAACTCTGGCTCTGTTAGGTGTCGTGTTCACGACATTATTATAACCAATCGTATATCATTGTCAAGTCCCTTTCGTGCATACTTAATCACTAACGGTGTTAATTAATGAGCACGATTGGGGATAGGATAAAAGAAGTACGCAAATTGCGGGGAATATCAGCAAAAAAGTTAGGCCAATTGTTAGGTGTTTCTCAATCGGTCATCGCAAAATGGGAAACAGGCGCAAGAAAAAACTTACGTTCAGATTCCGTCAATAGGCTTGCAGGAGCATTAAAAGTTAACACCCAATGGCTTTTAACTGGTGAAGGGCAAATGGAGAAATCCGAAAATAATAGCTCCGATTTACACCGCGGTGTAAATTCGGGTTCGTATTTACGCGACTTAGATGTAGAATCCTTGGATTCTAAGGCTGTAGGGAATCGAATCCGGGAGGCAAGGGAAAGTTATCCAAATATTACATACGGAGTCGATCCTGTGGGTATTTCTCAAGCCAAGTTGGCGGACAATATCAAGGTCGACAGCAGTCTAATATCAAAGTGGGAATCGGGCGAACGCGTTCCAGGGAAAGAGCAGTTCGAGCCTCTCGCGAACGCGCTGGGTGTCAAGCTTCGGTGGCTCTTAAGTGGTGAAGGTAAAAAGGACAGGTTTCCCGTGCCTCCCTCGAAGCAGTTACAACCTGCTTCGGGTGAAATGCGCGAGGTGCCTATTTTGGGATACGTGCCCGGCAGTGATCCTTTCGCGCCGGGACATGAACCAGAAGGGAGCATCATGGTGCCACTCGAAGTATCGGAGCATCCTGGGCTGTTTGCCCTTTACATCAGGGGGGATTCAATGTCCCCTAAAATAGAAGACGGTGATCTCGTGTTCATAGAACCCGTTGAAGGCGAACTTCGGACGGGTTCAATCGTAGTAGCCCTGATTCAGGGTGAAACCACATGCAAGATTTTTAAGCGAACCGGTTCGGGAAAACCCATGCTGGTTCCTCTCAATCCCGTAGTCGAACCTATTTACTTAACCGACGACGGAGATAGAATATTAGGGGTCGTCGCAGGAAGTTACCGGGTGTTCAAACCCCTTTGAAATAGCAGTTTCGATTAAGACCTAAAGTACCACCGCGCGCTCAAAAAAACCTCGACACGCGCAAGCATACCAGCACAATTTAAGCGTGAACGTTCACTCTCATTCTGGAGGTAGCGCGTGAAGAAATCCAAGAAGATTTTTCGTGTTCCTACCTATCACCCACGATTCGAAATCACCAGAGAAGTGATCCGCGAGATTGCGGCTTCGTACGATCCCTCCCTTCAAATAGCGCCTTTGAAACCCGGACACCAGAGCCAACCGGGAACGCCCGCTTTCGCCTGGTTCAAGGAAATCCGGGCAGTAGACGATTATCTGGAAGTGGTATTCGACACCGATCTCGTGACGAAGGCGGGGTTTGCAGCCTTAAAGAGCGGCAACTTCAAGACCGTTTCTCCGGAGTTTTACCCTCCCGACTCTCCCTACAATCCGACGCCCGGCAAGTGGTATTTCAAGGCGCTCGCTCATCTCGGCGCGCAGTCGCCAGCGGGAAAAGGACTCGACACCATCGACGCTTCAGACCTTGAAGGATTCACACCCCCGGAAACGTGGAAAGTCGCCGAAGCACTCGCTTTCGAGGAAGGCGAGCGGGAAAACGAATCTTATCTGGTGTTCGATCAGGAACCCGAAAAAGGAAAATCCAAAAACAACCTCGACCCAGGAGGTCAAGTGAAAAGACTGAAAGAAATCGTCCTGGCCGCGATCAAAGGGATCGTGCCGGACGACAAACTGGCTGAGTTCGGCGAGAAGATCGCGACTGAAGTCTCGAAAGGGATAGACGTCGCCAGCTTCTCCGAAGAAGACAAGGCTGTAATGGTTCTCGTTGAGAACCTCGCCAAGGCTCAGGCCGTAGCCTTTACCGAGCAAGGCAAGTCGCAAAAGACGGAAGCCGAACTCGCAGCAGCCCGCAAGGAACTCGCAGAGTTCTCGGAAAAGAGCCGCCGCTCGGTCATAGAAGCGAAAGCGGACTCGCTTTCTCGCTCAGGAAAGCTTCCCCCGAAGCGCAAGGAAGAGTTCGTGAAGCTCGGCATGGCCTGCCCTACCGACGAGACGACTTACGTCGCCTTCACGGAAAAGGACGGCAAGGCCTCGAAACGCTCTCTCTTCGACTCTTTCTGCGCGTTCTTCGAGGAGTTCGTTCCGGCCAACCAGGCCGTCATCGACGAGGTGTCCAAGCCCGAAGGGAAGACCGCCGACTTTTCGGAACAGGACAAGTCCATCGACGACATAGTCAAGCGCAATTCGGGAGGTCGCAATGGCTGAGTCTTACGGAGTAACGACCGACTCCAGGGCGGCGGACAACCTCATCGCAGGGAGTCATCCCGCGATTCAGATTCCGGTGGTCCTGGGTTCGGGGGCAGGGGATCTCGCAAGAGGCCAGCTCCTGGGTCGCAAGACTTCGGACAACAAGTACTACAAGTTCACGCCGGGTGGTTCCGACGGAACCGAAGTTCCCCGCGCCATACTTACGAGAGCCACTAACGCCGTCTCCGCGGACGCGAAAACGACCGCATACGTGCACGGCGAGTTCAACGAAGCGGCCATAGACTGGAACGGGGCAGACTCGACCCAGAAAGCGGCCGCGAAGCGCGCTCTCCAGGATTCATCGATCTTCGTCGAAACCATCGCACCCGCAGCATAGGAGGTAGAAATGCCAGTTACAGTCAACATCTTCGAACCCAGATACATGACCGGCCTGGTCAACAAGATTCCCACAGCACCATCTTTCCTCGTGGATACCTTCTTCAATCGCTCAGTCCCTGTATTCGCCGAGCACGTCGATCTCGACGTAGTAGTCGGCGGACAGACCCTCGCTCCGTTCGTTACCGTCACCCAGCCTGGCGTGGTGGTGGAAAAGGTCGGACAGGCCGTCCAGTCGGTCAAGCTTCCCCGTATTCGCATGAAGAAGGCCTTCTCGCACCAGGACCTCTATGGAAACCGCGTTCCCGGGGGAATGATTCACGTCGATCCTTCAGCCTTGCAGCAGGCCCGCGAGGACACCCTGTTCAGGGATCAGCAGGACCTCAAGAACATGGTGATGCGCCGTCTTGAATGGATGGCCGCAAAACTACTTTCCACCGGAAAGATCACCTATTCCGGGGAGCGAGTCGAATTCGAGGTCGACTTTCTCCATCCCTCGACTCACAAGGAAACCCTGGCCGGCGCGGACAGGTGGAGCGAGACGACCGCCAAGATCATAGCGAACATTCGCGCCTGGAAGAGGAAGATCACGAATTCGACGACCTTCGACCCAGATATCGCGATCTGCGGAACCGCAGTTGCGGACGCCCTGTACGCCAACGCCGAAGTGCGCGCTCTTCTCAACAACAGAAACATCTCTCTCGGTGAGCTTGCCATAGGCAAGAGCAACTACATAGGCCGCCTCGCCGGCGTAGACATCTACGAGTACGGCAAGGAGTACAAGGACGACGACGCCACGACCAAGACGTTCATCGCGCCCGATCAGTTCATTCTCGTCGCTCGCAACGAGAACTTCGTGAGGCACAGCGGAGTTATCCAGGACCTCGATACGCCGGGCGTGACCGCGATGGAGTACTTCTCCAAGGGCTGGATGGAGCCTGACCCGTCGCTCTACTGGATTCTAGTGGAATCCAGACCCATGCCCGCTTGCAGCTGGCCGGAAAGCTTCTTCATCGCCGACGTGCTCTGAGAGGTGCGGTGTGGATAAGAAAACTTTCACCGATTGGTGCTTTCAGTTCGGCATAGCCAAAGAAAAGGCGGCCTCCTTGTCGGAGGCCGCCGGCATCACCGAAACCGACACGTTCACCGAGATTCAATTCCGCAAGATGGTTCCTATGACTGTCGAAGACTGGCTTAGGGTGACCTCTTCCATCAAAGCTGCCGAACGTGAAGAATTCTGCGGTAAGTATGGATTCAAACTCGCCGACGAGATCGACGAGGAAACCTTCAAGGAGGCCGTCAAGGACTTCGCGAAGTCGAAAGAAACGACCTCTTCTCCTTCGACTGAAGAAGGAGCGCTCTTCAAGGTTTTGTCGCCTATTCGTATCGGCGGAGAAAGGTACGAACCTGGTTCAGAGGTTAACCTTTCGACATGCTCCGCCCAGGAAATCGCCCGGTTGAAAGCGAAGAGAGTGATCTAGAGAAATGGCCACTGGTGACGGTCGGTACATTACCATACAGGACGTTAAGGACGAAATCCCGGACAAGCTCCTGAAGTGGGCGACGTACGGAGTCGATCACGAAGATCAGTCACCGACCGTCTGGACAGTGGACGAAACGAAGATAGCCAAGACGATACGATTCGCGGAAGGCGACGTAGACTCGAAGATATGCAAGCGCTACCGCGTTCCGTTGGATCTGAGTGCCATAACGGATGAGGCTGCCCGTGACGTAATCGTCCAGGCAGCCTTGCTCCTTACCGTCCACAAGCTTTACGACAGGATAGGGCACGGCGAGGATGTACGTTCGAGACTCGCTCAGGCTCTATCGAGGCTCGACGGAATAGCTACCGGAAACATGGAGTTGCCGGGTGCGGAGAAGCAAGCGAGGAAAAGAATTTACCACGACGCGCCGAAAAGGGTATTCGGAGATTCGGCGCGTGAGGGGAATCTGGAGGATTAGGTGAGTGCTACGGAAAGAATTTCCCTGGACGCCCTGATTACCCGGTTGGGTAATGCGAACACCACGTTCGCGAATCCTCAGGACTTTCTGGAAGATGTAGGACTCGCTCTGGAAGGAACCACCAAGAAAAGATTCGACGAGCAGTCGTCTCCCGATGGCTCACCCTGGAAGCCCCCTTCAGCCTTGACCATATACTTGCGTTCAGGCTCTAAAGGCGGCGAGAAAGCGCTCCAGGATACGGGCGCCCTCTTGTCGTCCATATCGCATTTCGTAGAGAGCAACGTCGTTCATGTAGGTTCGGGTCTCATTTACGCAAGGATTCACCAGGAAGGCGGAACCATATCGGCAAAGAACGCTCCAGCCCTTACCATCCCGCTCCATCCTGCAGCGCGAAGGATGGGATACAAGAGACTAAAAGAAAAAGGCCTCTTCAAACTGCCCGGAAAGCCCGTCCTTGCCTTGCCTGCTTCGGACGGTAGCGTTACACCCATGTTCGCTCTCAAGAAGAGCGTCAATATCCCTCAACGAAAATTCCTCGGTCTTTCCCAGGACGACGAGCGGATACTCGCAAAGATAGTTTTCGACCACGCTGACAGGAGTCTTTCCTGATGGCTTTACCCTATGGATACAACACCAGAGGTTTTACCCCTCAGTGGTGTTACTCGCATATAAAGGACGTTATCTCTACCTTGAAGAACGTGTTCGGTGTGGAGCATTTCATGGGGCGCGAGGAGTTCTTCATAGGATACGAGGAACTCGACCCGCGCGCATTAGAGGTTCTTCACTTGCCTACGGCAGTCATCAGGTGCACCGGTTTTACGCCCGGCAATTCCCTGCGTCAAAGTCCTTCCGAAACGTTCTACTTTCCCGGTGAAATCGCTCATTCGGGATCGGGAACCGCGACGGCTGCACTCACGGGTAAGCACAAAGGGAACAATAGATTCAGACTGGTTATAACAGAATCCGGAACGGTAGGAATGGACGGAGGATACGAGCTTTTCAAAACCGAGTGGACTGGGTCAGCGTGGGGAACGGAAACGAGCGTCGCATCCGGGGCTGTGCCCGTCGACGGAAGGATATTCGTCGGCAACGGTCAGATTTTATGTCTCGAAACCGGTAAAACGGTCGTCCTCGGCGACACCTATTCATGGGAAACCCAGGCTTATAAAGTAAGTTCCATTCTTGGCCGGAACGTAACGGCGCGTTTTACTGTCGATCTCTATCTCTGGAAGCCCATGGAGATCATATTCAGTCCGCACAATCTTCTCAACCAGGCGCTGCTTCTTTTCAACTACCGTTCCTGGTTCGTGGAGTCGTTCGCAGGGCATGGAGTGGAGATTGAGGAAGCCCTCACGAACGTCCGACCTCACAACGAACGAATAGAGATAGTCTCGGTGGACGAGAAAGGCAATCCACAAAGTTCTACGCGACCGGTCTTCATGCTATCTCTGGACCTCGAATACAAGGGGCCGGATTCCGGGAAAGAACCGGTATGCTTCACAGCTGACGTCCAGCCTCTCGTGGTTCCGGACATAGAAGAAGTCAAAATCCCCGAAGATTAGGAGGAATCGAATGTCAGAAGAAAAACAAACCGAGTCGAAGACTCCCGGAAAGAAAACCCAGGAGTCAACTCAATCCAGGCTGGAACCGGGTGAATCGAAACCTTCCGTTCCGGTCAAGGAGGCGCAAGTGACAAAGAAAGAAGAAAAGAGGGCGTTCTCTAAACTCGTCGAGGAAGCGAGGCTCACTCCCGCCCGCACGTACGTTATCAAGCATCATACGGGCTGGACGGACGACACTCTCGTTTCTCGCGCCGAGTTCGACGACGCCATAAATAAACACCTCAAAGGAAAGGGGAACTGATGCCAGTACGCGATTTGCCGGGTTATTACCCGGAAATACAGGACGGCGGACTCGGTGTCCTTCCTCCTTCACTCGCGGGACTTTTCTGCATCGTAGGAACGGCGGAAAAAGGCTCGACCGACGTCAAATTCGCCTTCAATGCCGATGACGTATTCGAGGAGTACGGATACGGAACGATCCTCGAAAAGGCTATGGACGCCTTCTCAGCGGGCGCAGCCCAGATAGGGATCGTTCGTGCTCGTTCGGAGTCGGTCGCGACACCCATCACGACGCCGGTTCACAAGAAGTTCGGTTCGCCTACGGGCGGCGGTAAGGCTACCTTTACGGTAGGTCTCGTTTCTCCGCACGTCGTCGTCGGTTCGAACCGCCGGTTCGTGATCCGCATCGTAAAGGGCGGTTCGTTCTCTACCGCCACATACGAACTTTCATCGAATGGCGGCATAACGTTCAGCCCGGAGACGCGGTTCACGATAACCACGCCCGGAACGCCGAACAAGTCGAAGATCGACGTCGGTAACGGAACCTACATCGAGTTTTCGGAGTTCAATACGACTCCGGCGGACAGTTTCCTCGCGGGCGACGAGTATCGCTGGTGGACGTACGAGACTCGCGCGACTATGACCGAGTTAATAGCCGCCTGTGAGCGAGCGCTCGGCTGGAAGGATTCGAACACCGGTCAGGGTTTCGAGTACGTCTACGTCGGGTGTCTTGACTCCACGACATGGGGTTCCAGGACGAAAACGAACATTACCGCCTTATGGGGCGCGCTCATCACCGCAGCCGACACTCTCTGGACTCAGGAGCAGAGACCAGTCTTCTTCGGCGTCGACGCTCCGCCTATGCTTCCCATGAAAGCGGAAGACGCAACCGAAGAACTCGACGACTGGATCGATCTTCTCGTCTCCTGTTCGGCAGCAAAACGCGATCCCAGGCTCTGGGTCAACGCCGGGCAGATGCTCGCGGTCGACGATAGAGGCGACGTTCAGGTGCACATGGCCGGAGGTTCGGCAGCCGGACTCATATCGGCCGCAAAACTTCACCATTCCATAGGCTGGGTCCGTACTATGGACGTTCCGAACGCCATTGCGGTCTATCCGTACAAACCACCGTTCGACGTGGCAGACGAGAATCTAGGAACCGGCGACGGCTCGAAGAAGACCTTCTTCGGTTTCCTCGCCAAGTCGCCGGTGGTGCCCTGGACGGTCAAGATCACCTCGAACGACACCGCACCCGAGGAGTTCGTGGATGGCGGCGACGGTAAGCTCTACGATTCGACCTCGGGTGCTCTTGCCGGAACCATAGACTACTTCACGGGGTATTACTCGGTCACTTTCGTAGCCGCTCCTGCGGCGACCAAGATAGTCTCTGCGGACTACCAGTACGTAACCCGCGACGAAATGGACAAGGGACATGTATCCCTCCTCAACGACGCCCGTTTTCTCACCATGCGTCACTGGATGGGCTACGGAATACGCTTCACGGACGACTGGATGATGGCTCCCGCCACATCGGACTACTTCTGCATTCGCAACCGACGGATAGTCGACGAAGCAGTTCGCCAGGTCGGAATAGCGAACACTCCTTACGTCAACTCTCCGGGAATCACCCCAAGGGACATGGGAGCTTACAAAGCCGATCTTTCGAGGCCTCTGGACGCCATGAAGATCACGGATACCGATACCGACAAACCGATAATGGACTTCAAGATAACGCTCACACCCGACGCGAACGTCTGGTCCAACGGTATCATCCACGCTAAGGTCGAGATAGTTCCCACGCCGACCAAGAAGAAGCTCGAAGCCGTGTTCGTTCTCAAAACTAAAGTCAGCGAGTAGGAGGATATATGGCAGGCACGATCCTTTTGAACAAGAAGATACATGACTGGTCGGACGTGGACGTTAAGTTCCTGATCCCGAAACTGGGGCAGCCCGATCTCGACAAGGGCATAACCGCCATCAACTGGAAGGCGGAACAAGCGAAGGAGCTTCAGTATGCCCAGGGCACGAAACCCTACGGAGTAGGGCACGGACACAAGACCTACTCGTGCGACTTTACCCTCGTTCTTCATGCCGCAGAGCTTTTCGAGACCATAGCTATGGCGGCAAGCATGGACGCGACCGATTACGTTCCCTTCGACGTTTTCATTCAGTACATGGAGAAAGAAGACGACGGGCAGGGTCTGCTCAAGGCCGTTCCCGGACTCAAGACGACTACGCTGAAAGACGTCACCATCACCGGAGTCGAGGAGTCGCTCGACGAGGGAACCCAGAAGATTGTTCGCAAGTACACCTGTATCTGCGGCGGAATAAATAAAACCTAAAAAACTTAATCGTTCCTGCCGGGATTTGCAAAGCGCGAGTTCCGGCATGAACTTTCCGAAGGAGCCGTAATGGACGCAGAAAGAAAGACAAACGAACACCGGATAGAACCGGAAAAGATAGCCGAACTCAAGAAATCATATCCCGTGATGAAGCTCGTCACGTTCAATCTCGAAAAGGAAGACGGTTCGGTGGAGATATGGGAAGCGCTCTTTACCAAGCCTTCACCTCTCGTCTTCAAGAACACATCCAATCAGGCGCAGTCAGGGGATGCATATTCCGCATCGGCCACCCTCGTCCTCAACACCCTCGTCTTTCCCTCGAAAGACACCATGCGCCGACTCATCGAGGAAGACCCTTCCATCGCAGCAAAGGTTTGCGGTGAGTTGGGTGATCTCATGTCCTCGGTGTCGGAGATCAGTTCAAAAAAAGTATAGAGTGGCTGCGTGAATATAGGAACGAAGCCCGCACGAATTACGTCTCGCAAGCGCTCGCACGATACATTCTCCGGTACGGAGAACTTCCGGACGGACCGCCCGAGAAGCGAGAAGAAGAATGGGCTTTGTTCTGGGAGCGAATCGCGGCCATCTATATCGAGGACGACCGGATGGTCGAAGTGATTGCCAAAGGAGTACATAAAGCCCTGATTCAGGCGTTCGGAGGAACTGACTGATGGCCGACAGGTCGTTCACCGTAGAAATGCTCCTCGAATGGATAAACAAGAATCAGGGACTCGTACAGGCGATGGCGCAGGGAAAGACCCTCCAGGAACAGACCAAAGGCCTGCGCGAGGATTTCAAGAAGTCTCTCGCGCAGGTCGGCGCTTTCTTTGAGAGAGGGTTCACGGGGATGGTGAACTTCGGAAAGAAAGCTATGGTTATCGGCGGTCTGGCCGCCGCCGCTTTCGGGGGAATGACCGCCAAATTAATACAGGCGGGTGATCAGTGGAACGATTATAGGGACAACATCGAAACGGTCGTTAAAGACCAGGAACAAGCGAATAAACTCATCGAGTATACGGGAGGACTGAGCTTCAAGCTACCTTTCGAGAAATCCGACATCCAGGAATCAATCCGGCTCATGACCATATTCGGGTACAAACCCCAGGAGTGGATCAATACTTTCGGCGACGCCGCTCTGGTAGCGCATACATCCCTGGCCGACATTACCCAGGCCTTCGGAAAGGCGAGAGTGACCGGCGGACAGTCGCTTAGAGGACTCACGGCGCAGCTCGCCATAACTGACGATCAGTTGAAAGCTATGGGCTGGAGCGGTAAGGCCGAGGATATAACCGGACTCGAAAAGGCAATGAAAGCTCTCATAGAAACCCGATTCGGCGGACGCATGGCTAAGGAAATGAACGAGGCCAAGTCCGCTATCCAGAATCTCAAGAACGGCTTTTCCTGGTTTATGGGCGAGGTGGGTTCGAAGATACTCTCTACGCTCGCGCCCGATCTCGTCTCACTGCGAGAGAAGTTCTTTAAACTTTACGAATCCGGCAAGCTAAAGGAGTGGGCGCAAAGGGTAGCGGACGGATTCAAGATGATCTGGGATGGTTTGAAGAAGGCAGGAGAGGTGGTCTGGAAGTTCGCGAAGCCGATATTGAACTTCTTCAAGGAACACCCCAAGATGGTTTCCTGGGCCATTGCTGCCGTGGGCGTCGGAGGCGCGCTCACGTTCCTTGGCGGAGGCCTCTCGTTCGTGTTAGGCAAAATAGGTCAACTCGGGATCGGACTCTTTCGAGGGATAGGGCAGTTGAAGAACTTCGGGGGAGCGGTAGGAAAGTTGTTCACGACACTTCGCGCGGGCGGCGGCGTATCCGGAATGCTCGCCGGAAAGGGCGGCTTGCTTGGAGGCATAGGACAGATAGCCGGAGGCCTGGGTGGTAAACTGTCGGGGATGGGCGGAATCGGAGGTAAGATAGGCGGTTTACTCGGTGGAGGAGGAGCGGCAGCCGGAGGTGCAGGCGGAATAGTGGCGACCCTTTCCGCAGCGCTGCCCATAATCGGAGCCGTAATAGCCGCAGCCGCACTCTTCGCGACCGCCTGGAAGAAGAACTTTTCAGGGATCAGAGAAGAAACCAAGAAAGCCTTCCAGCCTCTGGGTGACATAGCACGTCAACTCGTAGGTCTTCCGAAGAGTGCTGGCAGCCCGCTCAAAGCCATTGGAAACGTCTTCAAGGAAACGTGGCAAGGACTCGCCCGCGTTGCCGCTCCCATATTCAACTTCTTGATAAAATCCATGACGGCGCCATTCCGAATCCTCAAAGCCATTGCGACGCCGATCATAGACGCTATAAAGAAAGTACTCGAAGCTTTCGGGGTAGTGGGAAAAGGAAGCGCGTCGGGGATCAAAACCGCGTTCGAGGGACTCGGAAAGGTGTTCGATTGGCTCTTTAAAGGACTCGGCAAGATAATAGACTGGATAATAGAACCTATAGTCTGGGGTATCGGAATGATCGTCAAGGGTATCCAATGGCTCACGAAAACGCTTGGACTCAACAAAGAAAACGTCTCGAAGTTCGGCAAGAACCTCAAGGCGGAATTCGAAGGCATAGGCAAGGTTGTGAAGTGGGTCGTGGGTCTCATAGGCCTGATCTGGTCGAAGATAATCGGAAAGATCGTAGACTGGTTCAAGGGACTCGTGGAGAAGATCTCCGGCCCCGTGCAAAAGATAGGTCAGTTCTTCAAGGGGCTTTGGGACGGAATAGTCAAAGGCGCCGTTGCCGCATGGAACTGGATAAAGACGAAGCTAATCGATCCCCTGGTTAAGGCGTTCAATTGGCTCAGGGATAAAGTGTTCAAGCCCATTGCTGACTTCTTTGGCAATCTCTTCAAGCCCCTTATAGACGGTGTAAAAGCCGTGTTCAAATGGATAGGTGATCTGTTAGCCAAAGCACCAGGCTGGCTCATGAAAACTCTCGGTATCACCGAGTCCGATCTTCTTAAGCTCAAGGGCTGGGTTTCGGGTCCTATGGGGCCACAGAAACCTGCGGGCATTCCAGGAAGGGCAGGAGAGGCAGGTTCAGAAGCAGGCGCACCACCGACACCGGGTGGAGAATTGGCAGGGGCAGGCGCCGGAGGTTCTTCCGGAGGCGGCGGACCTTCAATAAACTACTGGCAAACCCATAACCATTATGAACGAGGTTCGATAATAATTAACAACAGCGGCGACCCTGCAGCCATGAAAAAGGTCTTACTCGAAATATTCGGGCAAGAGGCTCTGGCGACGACATGATAGACCCATATAACGTAACGAATCCCCTCGCGAAGCTTCCAGTATTCAACCAGGGACGTTCGGGCAGGCTGTACGGGCCTGTTCAGACCGAACTGGAACTCGGCGTAGAACCGGACAATCTGCTCTTTCGGCTTCCTTGCTGGTTCACCATCGACGCCGCTCGCAAGATAACCGTTCATTCCGTTCCCGGACTTCCCGATACGGTCAAGATGGATATGGGATTCGACGGCTTCAAGATCAATATCGCGTCGCACGTCGGCGATTACGACATACGGGTCGTTTATAGGCTCCAGGGGCAGCAGCCGATCGTCGCCCTGGATACGGTTCACGATATAGTCGCTTATTTCCGAAACGTCGCCGGACCTATCTGGGCGGTGGATAAAGAAGGAGTGCTTTCCAAGATAGGCATCACTCACATCGTAATGACCGATGTTCACCTCGATCCCCAGCCGGACAGACCCGGAGTCTACAACATTTCGCTGTCGTGCCTTTCGGAACTTTCGCCGACGATGAGCGCCATAGAACTTCTTACCGAGGTTTCGGCATGAGTGAACGGCAGTTCATAGAGCACTATGTCGGGGCAAACGAGGACATATTCAAACTCGCAGAACTATACTACGGCAACGCCGAGCGCTGGACCGTCATCTATCACGAAAACATCGACGTGATAGGCGACGATCCCGAAGCGCTCAAAGTAGGAACAAAGGTGAGAATACCTCTGGTCGAAACCTCCGAGGAACGCGGTGCCATGCCTGAAATTCCTTCCGAAGGAATGGATGCACATTACGACCCGCTCGTCTCCCTGGCAAAAGACAAATACGGCGATCAGACTATGGTTCTCGATATAAGGGAGCGTAATTCCTTAACCGACGATCGGATCGTCTTACCTGGAACGGCTCTGCGGTTTCCGGCCCAGGGCGAGAAGCACAACCTCAACCTGGCCCTTCGCTGGCGCCAACAATTCAGGAGGAAGCGGTAGTGCCTTATCTCTTCCCTAAATTCGAACTCCGCCTGGGCGTCTATAGAGTAAACTACGTACAGAGCATCGCGATTATGCTCTCTCGCAAGCTTCCTTGTGATACTTGCGAAATAGAACTTCCCATGCTCAAGGAGTTCGATCTCGCTGAGTTCCGCAAGGACGGCCTGGCTCTCTCGTCCGAGGTGCAAGTCAAGCTCGGATACGACAACCCAGAGCCCTTGGTCGTTTTCTCCGGCGTCATCACCGAGATCTCGCCCAATATCCCCCTTAAGATCAAATGTGAAGATCATGGCTGGAATTTGAAACAGAAGCGATTCACGAAAAGCTTCACCAAAAAGGCTAAAGGTCCCCTCGGAGGTGAAGAAACCTGGTATTCGGAACTCGCCGCCTATGCCATAACACAGGCCGGACTCGAACCTCTCATCCCCACATCGGCAAGATATTCGAAAGATTCTGGTGACGTAGTTCGCGAAAGCTACAGGGTAGATCACCAGACTTGTGCCCAGGTGCTCGACGATCTCAAGAAGAACGGTTGGGATTACTTCTGTGTGCCCGGAACGAAGCAGATTTACTTCGGTCCTGCCTGGCCGTGGGGACAAGGTATCATCAAGCAAGATCGCAAGTTCAGTTTTCGGTTCGGCTATCCCAACGAGTACAATCCCCAGAACCCGCCGAATATCCTCTCATCTGACGGGCTTACTTTCACTCCCAGGGAAAAGGTAGGTAAGGTCATCGTCTGGTTCGTGGATTCGGAGTTTACTAAAACTGCAGTAAAGGGTGAGTACGGTTCAGGTGAACCTGTCAGAGAGTTCAGCTTCGAGGAATCGGTAGACGATAATGCGGAGGCCGTGGCCAGAGCGAGAGCGAAACAGCTTCACCAGCAGTTGAATTCGAACTCGTTCACTGGTTCCTTCGATACCATAGGTCACCCGTTTCTTACTCATTCTGTCGAAATCTATCTCGAAGACACGCACCACCCGGAACGATCCGGTGACTACTGGATAGACCAGGTGGAGCACAAGTTCGGAACGGACGGATTCCTGACCACCGTTTCGCTCTGCGAGAGAGAGGAAGGCAGGCAATGAGAAGACGCGACATCGTCACCCAACCGGGAAGCATAAGGAGTTCCCTTAACATGCTCGTGGAGCAAGGCAGCCAGGCCTTCATAGGCACCGTGGTGCACCGTCAGATTCCGAATGAAGCCGATTCCTTACGCAAGGGTCTCTATTGGTGCGACGTACAACCGGAGCGCGACACGGATGCGAAGGTCGAATACGTGCCCATGGCTTTGCGGGTAATGAACTACGAGGACGATTTCGGGATAATCATCGTGCCTAAACTCAATACCGAAGTGCTGGTCGCACTGGTCGACGGAAGGCCGACCATAGACTCGTGCCAGGAATGGGACAAGCTGATAATCAAGAAAGACGACTCCAATTATATCGTCTGGGATCTCGGCACGAACAACGTAGAGATGAAGACATCGGGAACCATCACCATAGAAACGCCGCAAACGATCCTGGAAAAAGCCGGTCTAGAACACCAGACCGATTCACAGAAGATAATACATGGTCCTTTAGGTGCCTTCAGTCATTTGCTCGGCGAGATCGTTCAGGCTATCTACAATTCTCACACGCATATTTCTACCGCACCCACACTCCCGACCTCGCCGCCCGTGCCCTTGATTCCAAAAACCGCCCTCTCGAATAGGGTAAAACTGGATTCCTAAGGAGTTAAATGTTTGATTTAGGCCGTGACGTAAAACTAGAACTGGATACCGAAGGCGCCATCCTTGACGTAAAGATCGTTGACGGTGACTTCGCACTCCTTGACGGCGAGGACTGCCTCAAGCAAGACCTCTTGAACGAACTCTGGTGCCAGTATTACGATTGGGCGCTCGCTTTCACGGTCGGGTCAAGACTTCCGGAGTTCGTGAACATGCCGATGGCTGGGATCGTATTAGCGGATTTGTACAATGCCATACGCGAACCCCTGGAACGAGAGATGAGGCTCGTATCCGGACGGTATAACATCCAGTTGACCGATGAAGGTTTCACTTGCGGAGTGGTTCCAAGAAACCGGGTACAGCCTAAAGAAATCTCTCTGGACATCCGGTTCAACAAGTAAGGAGGATTCGATGCATTTCAAGACTGCGAATGAAGTTTTTACTGACATGAAGTCGCAGCTTAATACCGAAGCGCCGCAGATCACGAACTGGACTACGCGGGGTGTTGTGCGTTCCATCCTCACCGTAGTCGCTGCGGCAATATCCATGCTTTGGGACAGGTTAAAGCTTCTCTACCTCGATCTATGGGCGCAGTATTCGGACAGGGCGACGCTCAGGCGTTATTATGAACTCTGGGGACTCACCTGGTCGAACGATCTCGACACCGAAACCGCTCGATCGGTCGTGCTCGCGAAATACAGGGAAAAAGGAAAAGGGACGAAGGCCTGGTATCGGGCGGTCGTGCTTTCCGAATTTAAGGATTCCGTGACCGAGGCAGTTGTGATCCTCCGCGTTCGCGGACCTAATACGGTGGACGTTACCGTTTCGTCCAACGGCGGCGCCGTCTACGAGGATACGATAGATGCGATCCAGGACTTCTTTGAGCAAGAAGAAAATAATGTAGCAGGCGTGGAAGTGCTGGTGAAGAGCGTATGAGTCGCTTTCAGTTCTCCTTCGATATCCTCACGGACAGAAAGACATTCAGGGATCTCCGTGAGGAGAGTCCCTTACGGAAACTCCTCGAGGCCGTCCGCTCAGAACTTGCCGGAAGAGACGGCGCCACTCTTGAATTCGTGCCTCACGGTCTCAATGCTCTCTACGATTCAGCATTCATAAACACCGCGTCGAGCGACGAACTCGATCGCTGGGGGACGACTCTCGACCTTCCCCGCAGCGCCTCGGAGACGGATTTGGCCTATCGTTCGCGGCTTCTTTCGGAGCTTAGGGATTTTACCTCGTGCATCACCGTCGACGCCCTGGCCGACGCGGTAGAGGTCATAACTTCGGAAAGACCGGAGATCGTCGACGTTCACACTTTGGCCCCGGACTGGCCCCTGGAATGGTGGGAGAACGTCGGAGCGGCGAACGTATCCTGGTGCGACTGGTTTAACCTTGCCGACTTTCTGCTCATTCTGGACTCTGCACCCTCGCAGTCCGAACTGAATCAGATCGCGGCCAAAATGGAAGAGTTGAAATTAGCGCCTACCCGGTGTCTCGTGGTTACCGAGAACCCCGGAGGCTATTATGAACTCAAGAAATTAGTTGAATAGGAGTATACATGGGAACAAGATTCAACCGCAACGACGCGAACGTGCCCGACGACCGGCTTTTCGCTTCGGACTTCATAACCGACCAGAATGCCCAGGATGTCGATCTCTTACAGATCGCAAAAGATTTCGGCTGCCTGCCCTGTCTTGGAACCGGACTCGAAGTCACGGAAAAGAGCGCGTCGGAACATAAGGTTCAAATCTCTGCTGGCTGGTCTTACGATAAGGACGGTCACCGCATCACGGTAGAGACTGCCCAGGAAGCCGTACTGATCACATGGGACGGAACGACCAATTACGTAAGGATCGCCTATACGTCGACGACCGATACCTCACGTCCGGCGCATAGAACCGGCGTTTCTTATCCTACACTCAAGAAGGATTCCTTCACGATAACGATTTCGACAGCTACGCCAGGATTAGACGACATCGTACTCGCTACGATCAGACAAAATGGGACCGATCCAATGTCGCTTTCCGTCTCGGAACGTATCACCCGCACGTGCAAGCTCGTTCCTCAGTCTTCCGTGCCGGCCGTAGCCGCAGAAGAAGGCACAGGAACCGGAGCCGAACCGCCTCCTCCGGGCCAGCAGAACCAACTCCCTGACCTTCCGAAGGGTCGAACCATCCCAATGCCTGTCATCCTTTCGGGCACTCGAAACGGTGTGGCCTGGAACGGCATCGAAACCGTAATGCCCGAAGAACTCGGACGCACTACCGCCGCCATCAACGCCTTGACTCTTGAGCGCGTGAATTTAAAGTCCGGAACCCCTCTCGCGGACGTCAAGGTCTGGATAGGCGATTGGGGCACCGGACAGCGCAGCGGTACGACGGGACAGGAGAAAAGATGCGTCTTTTCCATGCCTACTAAATCCGGTGTATCGGCATGGGACGACCATTTGTGGATAAGCGATCCACCCGGGGCAAGCAAGTATTTTCTGATCAAGCACGACGAAAGCTGGTACTCTCTCATCACGGACTCCGGAAGTAACTGGATAGAGTGCGTGGACGACGTCCCTTCGGGAGCCGCAGCGGAATACTACGTTTGCCCCTATGCCGAAAAATATCGAGTCGAAGCGATACCTTACGAAACGGATTCGGTACTCAGGGTTGCCGATTTCAAGGGAACGGTTTTCGTTCCCCGCAGGGCTTCGCCGGCCGCGCCTCTCGTGGTCGTCCAGAATCTCAATCTCGGCGGCAAGTACAAGCTTCAGGCCGCCTCCATGATAACGGGCGACAACTTCACCAAGTACGCCGAAGCCGATTTCGTGGTCGGGTCTGACCTCCTCTTGTGCTGGGAGCCTGAGACCGAAGAAGTCGCAGTGAACCCCGTCGACGGAGGAGTCGAACTCGTCATCCCTGCTCCTGGGACGAGCAAGCCCGACCCTGAGGCTTACGAAATATGCTACACCTACGGAACGGATTCGACGTCCGATCCGGCCACCCCAGACTTCTCCAATTCCGAACACCCCACGATTCGATCCAAGGAACGCAAAATGAAGCTCGACGTACCACCCGGCCGCAAGGTGAACGTCAAGGTTCGCGCCGTACGCTCACGAATGGTCATGCGCTGTACGGGCATGGATAAGGTGCTGTCCCTGGTCGGGACTCGCGCCGGCGGCGTTTCCCTTCGCCGCAATCGCAAGACCTTCTCGAATCACTTCATAGTGACCTCCCTGGCTGCTTCGGCCACCAAAACGGTCGACATTCAAAAACTCCCGAATCCCATCTGGCCGGAATCCATATCACTCTTCAATCCAACCGACGCGGCACAGACGAATTTAGAGGTCTACGTTCACGGCTCCAATCAGGCTTTCGACGCCGGACGCAAGATACAAATAGGGACGGGCGGCGAGGCCTCGACGATAGACGCGAGGGGCTGGGTCGAAAAGGCTATCTCCGATTTCCGGATCACCGACCCCGCCATGAAGGTCACCTTGAAGAACATCGCCACGAGTCCTCAGACTCTCGAATTGAATTACACGGTTCAGTATCGGGAAGACTCAGATACCGAACTCAACTGAAAGGAAACATCATGGAAACGATCAGCACACGCTCCGTAGAAGTGATTAGAGTCGGAACCATCGGTCTCGAAACGAACTATCCAGGAAAGCAAGTCGTTCGCCTTCGCGATCTCTCTACGCTCTACGAAGGGGGACCTCTCAAGGGACTTTCCTCCGCTTTCGAACTCGCCGAGAAATGCAGGACGGGTAAATCCTTCGAGGTCCCAGGGTCGAAGGACGATGAAGGAAACGACCTTGTGAAACCCTGGCAATGCGAGATCAAATCGCCAGAAGTCCTCGACAATGCGGTAATAGCCCTCATAGAAGGCGTTCAGGACCTCTTCACGCGAATGAAGGGCAAGAGACTCTCGGGGATAAACGTCGAGATATGGGATCAGATTTCTGGCGCCTTCGTCGGCGTCACGAACACAGACAAGAACGGAACCTTGGTACTGCCCACCGACCGCCAGTTCGTGGAGGTGCTGCAGTGGAAACTCGCGGGCGGCGGCTACTCCGATTGTTTCAACGGCGAACGGGCAGCCGGCACTCCCGGACTCTTCTTTTACTTCCACTGCAACGAATACGGGGCATCGCAGATAGAGAGCTTTCAGGGCGTATCCGGACAGAAAGCCGTCTGGGACGGCGAGTGGCACCCATCCGGTTTCTTCTCGCGCCCCGCATTGAAATTCCGCAGCGGCCAGAACGATCTCGTCTTCATTGGCCTCGATCCCCAGGGACACCGTTCGTTCCAGTTCCTTTGGTACTGCAGCAGTACTAAAGAGAACTATACGATCTTCAGCTACGCGCAAGGAAAAGGAGTGAGCACCACGCCCGGGTTCAGATTGGAGTTGAATTCCGGAGTGCTCAAAGCTCATGCCGGGACTGCGTCGGCCACCGGAACGACCACAATAGAATCCGAGAAATGGTATATGATCCAGGTGAACACGCGGACGATTCCGACAGGATACGACAATGTGAATAAAGTATTGCTCTTTTCCATGCAAATGGACGTTTATCTCGGCACTGCGTTGGAAGCGAGCGCGTCAAAGGACGACGTGGCCGCATCCGGCTTCGTGTACGGCGTCCTCTTCGGATGTGCCGAACGCGATGGCCTGGATGAGATACGGCACTTGAACCGCAATCTCGACGCGAGTGAAATTGCCAACTATGCGGCTTTCTTGAAGACTGGTCGCTATCCTGGCAAGAGCGACGGTGCCTTGGGAGTTCCCGGATGGTAACGTTCAGGAGACCTTTATGCGCGATTTAGGTCGAAATAAACATTTGACAAATCCGGAATTTGAGTACAATATACTCATAAGGAGGAAGCGATGACAAAAATAATTTTAATTTTATCCTTATCTTTCACTTTCGCGTTAGCGGCGCCCCTCGAATTAGAGGGAGGTGCGCTTTACGTAGAAGCTTCCGATACGACCCTTACATTTGAGGCCCCGGATGATGGAGTAGTGTTTATTGGATGCGAAATTGGAGGATATTCCTTGGGAGACGGGTTTTATCTTCTAATCGATCAAGACACGATTGCCCTTCCAGTTGGTGGGAATGCGAATGCAGCACAAGGAAGTACTATCGTATCGATCTCCCCAGGAACGCATCACTTTCACATGATGTTTGCACCTTATGGTGGAACTCGGACTATTTCTTCATCCCGGATCTGGGTGCTCTTCTGGCCGAAGAAGACGGTTGCCGTAGCCGAGCCCGGCGAGCAGCCGGGGATTCCCCCTGTGGCCTTCCTTGCTTTGCTCTGCAGGGCAGGAACTCCTATTCAGGTATCCTTGCCCTCCTCGGCCGTGTACGACGCCTCAGGCAAGCTCGTAGAACGTCCTGGAGGGGAATGGATTCCTGCGTCGACAGGAACGTACTTCATCAAAGGCGAAAAACAAACCCAGAAGGTCGTCGTGGTGAAGTAGGAAGGGGTTAAGGAGGAGCGATGAAGATCAGATTTGGATCGATCGGCAGCCTATTGATTCTAGGGGTTGGGGTCTTCGCATTCGATGCATGTATGAAATACATTAGGCCGGAAATAAAATGGTCGGCTGCGGAAATCTCTCTACCAGCCTACGAACCAGGGAATGAGATAGTCAAACACCTCGCATATACTCTAAAATACGATGAGGAGTATGAACAAGCTGACTGGGTTGCTTACGAACTAACCGCAGAAGAGGCTCAAGGAACATTATTGAGTGGGGGAAGTTTTGTAAAAGACCCGTTGGTTTCAACTGGCTCGGCACGTACAACAGACTATACAAATTCCGGCTATTCCAGAGGGCATCTAGCTCCGGCAGGTGACATGCAGTGGTCTAAAACGGCACTGAAAGAATCATATTACATGAGCAATGTAAGTCCTCAAAAGCAAGACTTCAACAACGGCTTATGGAAGGAACTAGAAGAGCAGGTAAGAACCTGGGCGATAGAAAACGGGGCGGTACTCGTAGTTGTTGGTCCCGTATTGAGAGAAGGCTTACCTACACTCAAGAATAAAGGTATAGTTGCCATCCCTGAATATTTCTATAAGGTAATCATCGACGTCAGGGAGCCGGACTTCAAAGGTGTTGGGTATGTGTTCCCAAGCAGGGAATCAGACCAACCATTAAGCGATTTTGTGGTAACGATTGACTCGGTCGAGGCTTTGACGGGAATAGATTTCTTCCCAGATTTGCCAGACTCGCTTGAAAGCAAAATAGAAGCCTCTAAGTCTTTTACGGGATTATTCCCGTAAAGAATTATGTTTGTAGTCTTGCCTTGAAGATGGGACACAAAAGGAGTTTGAAATGGATTTTTTTCATTTTTCGAATAACTCAGAATGGTTTGAACTAATAGCTCTTATCGTTGCATTAATCACGGCTGTAGCCACTTTTTTGATCGCAATATTCACCTATCTCTCTGCACGTGCTTCGCGTCAAACAGCAAAAGAAGCACTTCAAATAACTATAGTCAAGGAACTTCTTGACGACTATAGAAACCCCTTGATGAGAAAGGCGATGGTGACCGTTGGCAAGTGGTATGATGATCATTGTCATGAAAAGAATTGGTCCGAGACTTTTGTTAACAGCATGAGAGAGAAAAAGTTAGGAAGGCAACAAGGCGAACTTATAACGTACGATGACTGTCGCAGAAGATTCAGTCATTACCTATATCGAATCCATGAATACTTTAAAGCAGGAGTACTGGATATTAATAAAGTAAAAAGCACAGCGAGTGTTTCGGCAGTGGCATTTGCTGTATTCATAATAGAACATTTAGAGAAAGCTCTCAATTCTGCATATAATGTGGAGATGTTTAAATTCTTCGACTCACTCTACACTGATGATCAACTCATGATGGATTATCGTTCTTTCCACAAATGCCCTCCAGTCAAAATTCGGCTCAAGACTTCTCACCGATCGTAATTGTTCGAGAAAGGGAACTATGAAACAATTCGATGATTTCGGAGATGATCGAAACAGGGGGTTTTGTGTCTTTTGCGGAGGCAGTACCGAAACGCGTGATCATATACCTTCGAAGGTCTTTCTGGATGAACCTTATCCGGCTAATCTTCCGGTAGTTCCCGCGTGCCAATCATGTAACGAGAGCTTTTCTCTGGATGAGGAATACGTCGCATGTCTCATAGAATGTTCCTTGAGTGAATCTGTGAAACCGTATGAAGTCGGACGTGAGAAAATAAAACGTATTCTCGAAGAGAAACCCGCTCTCGTCTCGAAGTTATCTGTGACTCTTCAGGAAAGCTTGGTGGGAACGTTCCATTCTATAGAAGAGGAAAGAGTAAAAAGAATAATCTTGAAACTCGCCAGAGGGCACGCGGCCTTCGAATTGAGTGAACCGAAATTAGACGCCCCTGCAATGGTGACTTTCATACCATTCCCATCCATGTCCTCCTATGCTTCGCAGAATTTCGAGACCCTTCCTAAATCATACCTTTGGCCGGAAGTGGGAAGTAGGGGAATGCAACGGATGACGCATAAAGGAGCTCCCGCTTGGATTGACGTCCAGTCGGGAAGATACCGCTACCTTGCATTCGTGAATCATGATGGTGAGACTATTCGGATTGTACTTAGTGAATATCTGGCAAGTGAGGTC
>CBFGKC010000003.1:115785-117630 GCA_965649265.1 Caldifarciminota bacterium
AAATCGAAGAACAGAAGACTGGAAGTGCTGAGAAATATAAAAAAAGCAAAAAGGGTTGAAGTCAAATCTGTAAAAAGCCGTTCTGATAATATCCGTAATTGGTTAAAAGTTGCTTTACCCCCAGCGGCTATAGTCGGTGCGGCCTTGATGGCTTGGTTCGTCGCAAGGGATATCCAAGGAAGGATTCAAGATAGAAATCTTACAAGAGCAAACGATATTGCGCTCGTCAATATCCTAACTGAAAATTATGTTAATGTTCAGGATTCGGTGAAACATGCCGCAATTCCTTATCTTATTAAAAATATTCACGACCCCATCCTGCAACTTACTATCAGCGCCATGATTAACAATAGCCCTTACATTGATGAAACAATTAAGTTGCAGACAACACTAGCAATGACCTATGGCATTTTTGTCATTTATGATGAAAACGATCGGTACTTTGCCGAAAATATCGCAGATTCAATAACTTCTTTTTTTAGAAAAAATGGGTTTAAGGCCATCAGTCTTCCATTATCTCGAGAATGGTGTCTCAGACAACTCGGTCATCTTAATTCAGTAACAGTTTTATACCCCAAAGGTTCGGAGGAGTACGCTAAGTTGGTTGAGCAGACTCTATATATGTTATCTTTTTCAACGATTTCTTCTTTTTTTGACTATGGAATAATGGCAAAGTTCCCAGGGATAGTTAGCAAAGAGATCGGGAATCTTGTCGAGATCGAAAGCAATACGCAGATGTTTAACCTTCCTGTGTCTGGCTTTCTAGAAAAAGTATTCACTTCGCGTTCACATTTAATTTACGTTATTTTACCACCGAGGCCACATTATTGCGATATTATTGATGAAGATAATGAACTTTGGCGTTGGTTTGACGTCTCGGATTGGGTTAAAGATAAGACGTTTGTAGAAGTCGATCCTTTCGTCTATCGTTGGCAAGGCGAGCAGGGGATTTTTCGATTAGGAAGTAAATGCCTTGTAACAACCATTGATGATAGCAGAAATATCGTAGGAGTGAGTCTCCCGATTGATACAAGCGTAAAGATAGATAATTATGAAAATGTTACTACGGTATCAATTGGCGACGGCGGTTTACCAGATGATTTGAAACAATTTCCAAACCTTAATTCATTAACTATTTGCACAAGAGTGGAAAATGGAAGTTTGTCATATTTGAAAAAGTTAGTTAATCTTGAATATCTCAGCTTCTCATTTATTACTCTTGACGACTCTGACCTTGTATATCTTGAAGGTCTATCGAACTTGAAGGGGTTAAGAATCGAAAAAGGTAACATTACAGATGAGGGTCTCGTTTATATTAAGTCTCTAAGTAAGTTAGAAGATTTAAGCTTACCTGCATTTTCTACTCGTCATATCACTGATAAAGGCTTAAGTAATCTCGCTGAATTACATGACCTGCATTGTTTGGATCTTTACGATTGTGGGATTAGTGATAAAGAGCTCGTAGCCTTAGGAAATCTGACTCTACTTGAAGTGCTCATTCTAAGTCATAATAACATAACCGATGATGGTCTTAAGAATCTCAAGAATCTCAGAAATCTAAGAGTGCTAGATCTTGATTTCACGAAAATTACAAATACAGGATTACGATACCTCAAACCATTAAAAAACCTTCAATCTTTGAGTATTTGTTTTACTGGTGTCTCAAATGGAGGCCTTAAATATCTTAAGTCCTTGAAAAAGCTTCAAAATGTAGAATTTGCTGCAACTGAAATAACATATTCAGAATATCTAAAAACCTTGCCGAATTGCAGACCGAAATGGTAATTTCGGCAATAATATCATATATTGACAACAAAAAGTTTCCCAATAGGATATGATCAGAAT
>CBFGKC010000003.1:117640-215216 GCA_965649265.1 Caldifarciminota bacterium
GGCGTTATGGAAACTACACCTGAAGTCTCCAAGAGAATGAAACGAGTTCCGAGAAGCGGGACTAAGCTTGAAGTAGCTATGGAGGGAATCCTTAATGATCTCGGTATTAAATACGAGAGTCAACCTAAGATACTCAAGGCTTCCCCTGATTTTCGTTTGAAGGGAACCAATGTCTTGGTCTTTTGCGATAGTTCCTTTTGGCACGGCAAGAGAAAAAGAGAATTATCCGGCGAGGCTTTCAGTAGGAATCGTGAATACTGGATCGAGAAATTGAACACCAATAAACGGAGAGACCAGCGAATCAATAGAAGGCTGCGCAGAGCAAGGTGGTCGGTGCATCGTTTCCTGGATGTCGACGTCTTGAAGAAACCCGACAAAGTGATTCGAAGACTTCGGAGGATCATAAATGACTACTCAGAATAAAACCTTAACGGCAGTCGATTTGTTCAGTGGCGCTGGCGGATTGACGTTAGGTTTAAAGCAGGCTGGAATCAATGTAGTAGCCGCAGTCGAAATCGATCCTCGAATAGCACGAACTTATAATACTAACCATCCAGAAGTTAGACTTCTAATCAAAGACGTTCGTGACGTTACGGGGAAAGAAATTCTCAAGGAGGCTAAAGTAAAACGGATTGATCTTGTGACTGGTTGTCCTCCTTGCCAAGGGTTTTCTAAATTGACGTACAAATATAGAAGAGAAGACCCCAGGAATGGACTCGTCATTGAAATGGCAAGATTGATCGAAGAGCTTAAGCCTAAGATAGTGATGATGGAAAATGTTCCCGGTATAGACACGCGAGGTAAAACGATTCTAGATCGATTCATCGAAAGATTGAAAGTCAATGGGTATGTCATAAATAGAGGCATTTTGCAGATGGCAGATTTCGGAGTACCTCAATCTCGGAGAAGATTCGTATTAGTAGCGGGTAGAGGTTTCGAAATTCCATTACCTCCGAGTACTCATAGTCTCAAGGGAGACAAAGAAAGGGAGTTATTCCCGTGGGTAACGATCGGAGAAGTAATCAAATATATGAAATTCCCCGTAAAGTTTTCGGAAGCAAAACGAATGGGTGGTGCTCAATTATTCGATTGGCATGTCATCAGTGATTTACATGAAATTAGCATCCGGAGACTCAAGGTTTTGGATTCGGGAGGAAATAGGGCCGCACTACCCAAGGAACTAAGACCCCCATGTCACCAAAACAGAGATAGGGGGTTCGATAACGTCTATGGAAGACTCAGATGGGACATGGTCGCACCAACCATCACGAGAGGATTTACTACTACTTGCATGGGAAGATTCGGTCACCCCGAAGAACTGAGAACATTATCCGTCAGAGAAGCCGCCCTGTTGCAGACTTTTCCGTTGAATTACAGATTCGAAGCTGAATTCCTTAAAACGGCTTGCGACTTGGTTGGTAATGCTTTGCCGCCAAAATTCGCAAAACTCTTGACTTTGACTTGCTTAAAAGCCTTCGAGGCCTATCGAGGAGGAGTAACATGAGAAAAAACTTTTACATGGAATTCGAACCGAATACTATCGAACACTTAGGGCAAAAATTATATTCGACCTTGCCTCCCGTTATGGGAGAATTAGTTTCCAATTCTTGGGATGCCGATTCAAAAAAAGTCGAGATAACTCTTCCGATCGGGGAGATAACGTCTCAGTCAGAAATCGTCATCAAAGATTGGGGACACGGTATGAACGATGGTGATTTGCAAGATAAATATCTCATAATAGGGCTGAACCGTCGTGAAGTAGAGGGAACGGATAAGTCTCCTGGTGGAAGATATTTAATGGGAAGAAAAGGATTGGGGAAGTTATCAGCTTTCGGTATCGCTACTCTCTTAGAAATTAGAACCATTAAGGACAAGGAAGCTATTTGCATCAGGTTGGATTATGAGGAAATGAAAAAATGGCCCAGAAAAAAACCTTACGAACCAAAAATCGTGACTGAACGTTGCGGCAAAACTACAGAGAAAAAAGGCACAGAAATACGAATAAAAAGGCTAACTCGAAAAACACCGATCACAGAAGAATATCTAGACAGTTTCAGGAAGAACTTGGCTAGAAGATTTTCAGTGATAGGCAAAGATTTTGCGGTAGTAGTTAACGGATATGAATTGACTGCTAAAGATAGACGATTGAAGGAAGAATGTAGGAAAGCATGGGACGTTAGCGAATTACCTAACGGGGGTATCGTGGATGAAACGAATAATCTGCATGTTACAGGATGGATAGGTCTGGTGAGTAGGTCTTCTCGTAAAGACACTGGCGTAGACATATTCGCAAAAGGTAAAGCCGCAGAATTAGGAACATTCTTCGAAAAGACGACGGATATCCAATTTTCTCAAGCTTATATATTGGGAGAAGTACATGCCGATTTCCTCGACGTTGTTGATAGTATAGCTACTGCCCGAAACTCAGTACATTGGGAAACGGATTCAGGTCAAAAACTCAAAGAATGGGGTACGAAAGCACTTCGTTTCGTTTCTCAGCAGTGGTTAGAATTACAACGTCAAGAAAAGGAAGAGAAGGTCATCAAAATTTCTGGCTTCGACGCATGGTTAGAGACACGGAATAAACGTGAACAAAAAATAGCAAAGAAACTCCTCAAGGCGATCGTCGAAGACGAGAAAGTGGATCCTGAATCATCTGGTCCCTTGATCGACATCATCAAGACCAATATCGAACAACAAGCGTTTTTGGAATTAGTAGACGAAATCGAGGAATCAGGCATTAGTATAGAAACGCTTTTAAAATTATTCGAAGAGTGGCGTGTAGTACAAGCTCGTGACCTTTTAAAACTCTTCGATGGTCGGCATGAAGTCATGAAAAAACTCTATACCTACATTCATGAAGGAGCCCTGGAAGTCCAGAAGATCCAACCTCTTTTTGAACGAGAAGGTTGGCTTATCGATTCAACTTGGATAGATGTTACCGGTCAAACGCGCTATTCAGATCTACTAAGAGTTAATTTTCCAGAATCACCTAAACTAGAAGAAAAAGATCGCAGGATCGACATTTTAGGTTATCATGCAGGCGGTGAGGTACGAATCGTAGAACTCAAGAGACCAGAAAAGATATTGCAATACAAAGACCTAAATCAAATAGAAGAGTATGTTAGATGGGCGAAAACAGAATGGTTAGGAACTGGACGGGATTCACCGAAATTCATTAGTGGTTTATTGGTAGTTGGGGATTTAAGTCATGATGGAAAAGTATCGGATAAAATGATAAGTTTAGCAGGTGAGAACATTAGAGTCGAAACTTTCCTGGATATATACAATAGGGCAAAGAATGTTTATGGAGATCATCAAAAAAGATTGAAATCTCTAGCTCCTGAGTATTCACGGGAAGCAAGACGTAAGGCAAAGGAAAAGACTTCTGTAAAATAATGAAAGTGCTTCCTTTCTGGATCTGGTTCACTATTTCTAAAAAAAAATCTCAAGAAGAGCTTTACCGAACCGATCGGCAAGGTGCACCTGATCTAAAAAAGTCTCCATATCAATTTGGCCAACGTTTAACGCTTCCCCAAAACTACTGGGACGGTGGTCCTTGGGCTATGCCAAAATACAAAATATCCGCAGATGATCCAGGAGGCCCTAAGTCACGACTTTTCATTCGGCTTCAACAAATGGGGTGTGATCGGAGTAGACCTTTCTATATTCCTCGAAGGTTTTTCCCACGAGGTTCCGGCCTGAATTGGCGTTATGAAATACTCAGAAGGCGTTTCGAGTTATCGACCGACGATGCGAAGCTCGTGATCTCGATAGAGGAAGAGAAGGAATATACCGATTCCGCCCTCAAGGTGGCTAAACACAGGGAACGGCAAGATATAGAGTCAGTCTTAACCCTTCCTGGTGGCGACTGCCAAGGAATGAGTTTCGAGTGCTATAAAGCCCTTAAAGAGATGTTCCCTTATGCCGAGGTGCTCCGAATACCCAAGGAACCAGAAGACTTCTGGCCGACCGAACTCGTGACTTTCTTCAGGAGAACAAATTACTTGGGAAGGACATGGAATGTGCCTCACCGACCACCTAGAAATGTAACCTTTTTACCCCTAAAAGAGGCCTCTCAACCCCAACCTGCCATGTAACCTTTTTCGTGATTTTTGCAGTTCAAATTACATAATGTTCGTGGATTTTCCAAATAGACTTTACATAGTCCGCGACACAAGTTACTAGCACGACTGATCGGCACCGCGACCTGAAGCGGCGGGGAATAGGCAGCTAAAACGTAAATCTGCGATTTCCGAGAATGACCTGTTCTACCTTGCCCTTTAACGACTTTCCGAACCACGGGGAGTTTCGCGAACGTGAACGGTTGGTCGCCGCGTCAAAGATCCAACGCGAATTCGGGTCGAAGACGATAAGATCGGCCTCGGCGCCCTGTGTCAATTCGACCTTTCTGCCGATCACATTGGCCGGACCGACGGTGAAAAGCGAAAGCAGGAGTTCGGGTTTGAGGATTCCCTGATCAACCATTTTCTCCCACAACACCGAAAGGGCGGTTTGCAGACCTATCATCCCAGAGGGCGCGATATCCATTTCCTGTTCTTTTTCCTCGACTGAATGCGGGGCGTGATCGGTGGCAATGGCCTGGATCGTTCCGTCCAGGAGCCCGCCGACGAGTGCATTCCGATCCCTCTCCGTCCTAAGCGGCGGGTTAACCTTGTAACTGGAATCGAAAGAGAACATTGACTCATCGGTGAACAGGAGGTGGTGCGGTGTAACTTCGGCCGTAACCTTGATACCGTCCGCGCGGGCTTTCCTGACAAGTTCCACGCCTTTCCCGGTCGAAAGGTGCGCCACGTGCAGATGAGAGCCGGTGTACTCGGCGAGCGCGACATCCCTTCTCAAGGCTATCTCCTCGGCGATGGACGGCCTCGTGCGAAATCCAAGAATCGTCGAAACACTTCCCTCGTTCATTACGCCGTTCTCGCACATCGTCGGTTCCTCCGCGTGAGTGATTACGGGAATGCCCAGCATGCCTGCGTACTCCAGAGCATGCCGCATGACCTCGGATGAGCGCACCCAGTCACCGTCGTCGGATACTGCGATCGCGCCGCCTTCCTTAAGGAGCGCGTATTCCGAAATCTCCTCGCCCTTTCTGCCCTTCGTGATTGCGCCCACGGGCAAAATGCGAGCCAGCCTCAGGGCGTCGGACCTGTTCTTGATGAAAGCCGCCTGCTCGCGTGAATCCAGCGCGGGCTCCGTGTTCGGCATGGCGCAGACGGTCGTGAAGCCTCCTGCGAGCGCCGCCCACGCGCCCGATTCGAGGTCCTCGGTGTCCTCCCTGCCCGGTTCCCTCAAATGCGAATGCAAATCCGTCAGGCCTGGACTCACTATCTTGCCCTCGGCCTCGATCACCTCAAACCCGTCCGCGGGTGCAAGCCTTGCGTCTATCCGGGTGACGACACCGCCCTCTATTTGCACGTCCGCCTTGCGGATAATGCGTTCGCCCGGGAAAAAAACTTCTCCTCCACGGATAAGATATCTAGCGCTCAAGTTCGCCTCCTGCAAGAATGTAAAGAACCGCCATCCGCACCGCGACGCCCGCGCGAACCTGAGCCAGAACCACCGAGTTCGGCCCGTCGGCCACGTCCGCGTCTATCTCCACACCGCGGTTCATGGGCCCGGGATGCATAACGACCGCATCCGGTCTGGCCTTCTTCAACCGCTGCGACGTCAGGCAATAAAGGTTTCGGTATTCCCTGATGGACGGGAACAAACTCCGCCTCTGTCTCTCCAGCTGCAGCCTGAGCATCATTACTATATCGGCGCCTTCTATGGCGCGATCGAAATTCTCTTCCACCTCGACCATCGGAAAGGCCGCCTTGATGTCCCTCGGCAGAAGGGTCGCCGGCCCGCAGACCGTTACCGCTGCATTCATGGCCGAAAAACCGATTATGCCCGACCGGGCCACTCGCGAGTGAGCGATGTCGCCGACTATGACGATTCTCTTGCCGTCGAGATTACCGAGTCTCTTGCGGGCCGAGAAAAGATCCAGGAGACCCTGCGTCGGGTGCTCGTGCGCCCCGTCCCCCGCGTTGACTACAAACGCATCCACTCTGTCAGCGACGAATTTAGCCGAACCCGGACACGCGTGCCTTATGACGACCCCGTCCACCCTCATCGATTCGATAGTCTTGACCGTGTCCAGAAGCGTTTCGCCCTTCTGGACGCTCGACGTCGACTTGCTGAAGCTCACGACGTCAGCCGAAAGGCGCTTGCCCGCCATTCCGAAGGAGATGGAGGTTCTTGTGGAGGCTTCGTAAAACATGGCGAGGATGGTCTTTCCCCTCAGCGCGGGAACGAGAGGAATGGGCCTGTCGAGAACCTCGTGAAACCTCTCGGCGGAATCGAGAATATAGCCGATCTCGTCCGCGCTCATGCCCTCAAGCCCGAGAAGATGCTTGTATTTCCAGGTCACTCGTCCTCCTCCTTCTTCTTGATGAAGATTCCTTCCCTGCCGTCCGTTTCCTCGAAATTTACGTCGATTATCTCGTCTCTTGCCGCCGGTATCTTTCGTCCCGTGAAATCGGCCCCTATCGGGAGCTCGCGGTGAATTCTATCCACCAGGACCGCCAGCTGTATCATCTGCGGCCTTCCGAAATCGAGAATCTCGGACAGCGCCGCCCGGACGGTCCTGCCGGTGAAGAGAACATCATCCACGAGCACGACTATCTTTCCGTTTATATCGAACGGTATGGACGAAGCCTGAACGATGGGCATCTCGGCCGCAAGCTGGAGGTCGTCACGGTAAAGGGTAATGTCAATGGCCCCGACGGGGACTTCACGCCCCTCGAGTCTTTTCAGTTCCAGGGCAAGTCTTCGGGCAAGTACGTCTCCTCGGCGAACGACTCCCACCAGGGTTAATTCTTCTATTCCCTTGTTGCGCTCGACTATCTGCGTCGCTATTCGGGTTATCATGCGGCCTATTTCGGCCGCATCGGCGAGTCGGTGTTCGCTCATTCCCGTTCCTATTGCGCTACTTTGCCTGCGCGTCCTGATTCTTACTCTTGAAACGCAACAGCAAGGCGACAGGAATCACGACGCAGTAACCAAGAACGAGCATTATGGGCGCAAGGGTAATAGAACCGTTCCAGAGAAAAAGAAACCCGAGCCCGATTAGAACGACTGAGGTTCCAAGAAGCAGCCAGTTGACCAGGTGAAACCGCGGGGTCTTGACCACGCCCTGTTCGGACCTTCGCCTGTCCTGTTTCTTGGGTGATTTCTTGTCCGTCATTTGATCTCCTTTAACTCTTCGTTTTGAATTGAATAGATATGCAGACACGGTTCCTGAGGGGAATCGGCAAAAACAAGCCTTCCCAGGGTTCCTCGCCTGTTGTCCAGCTGACGAAGCGCCCGGCACAGCGACTCTGATTTACCAGACGTGATCGCGTTTAGCACGAAATTGTATGCGTCGTATCCGAGCGCGGATTCCCAGTCCGGATTCCTGCTGTATCGCGCCTTGTATTGGCTGAAAAAGGTCTCGAACGAAATACTGGTTTCTATTTTGCAGGGCGGCGATGCGAACCATACGTTTTCAAAGGGGACCCCTCCCTGCCTTAAGATGTCGGCGTCCGCAAAATCGTCGATTCCGAGGATCCTGACCTTCAGGCGATAATAAGCTATCTCGGGAACCACGGATAAAAGCTCCTGTTTCGAAAACGGAATGAACACAGCCTGGACGGCATTGTGCCTGACCGCTATGATGGTCTTTTGCATCTCGGTCACTGTGTCGCTCAGGGACTGAGAGTACATGACCTTTCCGCCGCCGGATTCGACCGTTTTCGCGAAGATGTCGGCCAGAAGTTTCCCCTGATCGGTCCTGGGGTACAGTATTCCGAACTGGGTCATGCCCTGGGAGAGAGCATATCGGGCTATTGTCCTGGTCTCGAGTTCTGCGTAGGAGTTGAGCTGGAACAGACACTCGTACTGCGAGATCACACTCGGATCGGTGGAGGTGGGCGATATGACTACGATGCCCGACGGAGCCGCCGCTTTTGTCACCGCACCGACCCCGGACGAAGTCAGTGGTCCGATGATTATGTTGGCCCCCTCGCGGATAAGGAACTCCGCGCCCTTGAGGGCCTCACTGGGATCGGAGCGGGTGTCGTAGACCAGAAGACGAGTCGAGAACCCACCTTTCAGTGAAACCGCCAGATCAATACCTTCTTTGACTTTTAAACCGTAGCTCGAGAGACTTCCCGTGAAGGGAAGGAGCACACCGATAGTTATCTGCCCCTTGAGTGTCGAGGCTGCCTGCTGCTTTCCGCCTATCTTTTCCAGATAGGGGCTCGATGGAAATCGTTTGCGAAGATCGGCATAGTAACGTTCCGAGGCCTGGTAATTCTCTATATCATAAGCGACAGTGCCGAGTCTGAATAAAATCCACTCCGCGGCATCCTCTCCTTTATAGCGTTCATATATGTCTACGAGTACGTTGAAATCGTTTTCCCTTCCTAGTAGATTTTTAGCCTGTGCGGCTGCGGTTTCGCGTTCTTTCGAATTTTCAGAAAACTTGTAAACATCCAGATAAGATAGAAGTGCTTCATGGTAGCTTCCAAGATTGTTATAACCTTCAGCCAGGATTATCTTTGTGCGGGGCAGGAGCTCGGAATGGGGGTAGTCTTTTTCTAGTTTCTGGACAGCACCTATGGCGTGGGGCCAGTCCTTCTTTTTAGCAAAAGATAAAGAAGCAAGATAATATGCGTCGTCGACGAGTTGGGAACGAGGATAGCTTTTTATAACACCTGTAAAAGTTGAAATTGCTTTGTCATATTCTCCCTTTTGGTAAAACCCTTCACCTGTCTGAAAGAGAGCGCTTGCTTCTTGTTCGTATCGCTCGCGATTTATAAGCGGCAAAAAACACCCGGTAGTACTAAATAATATTGATGCCGCGGTGACTGATAGAATCATGCGCATGCTTTTCATCATACTTCTTTCTCTCCAAGGTGTTCTTTTGTGAGCTCGACGTAATGCTGGCCCGCTTGTCTTATCATCTCAATGGTTGAAGGGTCCAGGGATCTTTTTATCTCACCTGGTATTCCTACAACGAGACTACGAGGCGGGATCTGCATCTTTTCTCTAACAACGCTGCCAGCGCCTATTACAGAACCATGACCAACTTGAACTCCGTCAAGAACTATTGCTCCCATTCCGATTAAACAGTCATCCTCTATTACGCATCCATGTAATATGGCACCATGTCCAATGGTTACGCGATCACCCACAATAACCGGTAAGTCGTTTGTCACATGTAAGACGCAGTTATCTTGTACATTGGTTTCCTTGCCGATTTTAATGTAATTAAGATCTCCACGCAGAACCGCGTTATACCATACACTAGATAATTCGCCGAGTTCGACTTTGCCTATTATATGTGCACCAGAAGCGATAAAGCAGCGTTTGGTAATTATGCTTGGTTTTTCTATTTCAGGCATCTTGACTGGATTTTACCGCATTCATTTGCAGAAGTCAAGCGCAGGCACTTGACGAAGGGGTGATAATCCCTTATTATCTCAATATAATTACCTGGAGATAGCATTTGGAACAGGAAAAAAAAGAAATTGGAGCTTTATTTCAGTCGCTTGCACGAAGATTACCGGTAGTATGTATCTCTTTTGATTTAAAACGGGAGATTATGGACTGGAATAATGGTGCCGAAATCTTTTTCGGAGTGAGCCGTAAGGATGCCTTAGGGCGAGACTTCGCCGAATTTGTCGAACTCTCAGAAAGTGATTTTAAAGAAGTGATCGAGGGGAATGAAAAGGAATTTCAGGAAGTCGTATCTAGAAAGCTTGACGGATCTAAAACAGTTGTAAAGGCATCATTCTATCCTCTAAGATCTCAAAGTGGTGAATGCAATGCAATAGTGATGGTTGGTGCAGAGGCTGTGTTTTCTTTGCAGTCAACGCAAGTTATTGAGTCCAGTGACATGTATCGTTCTTTGAGCGAATCGGCATCCATCGGGGTCTGCATCTGTTTCGAAGACCGTTTCCTTTACGTAAACGAACAGATGTCAAGAATTACAGGTTATAGAGTAGAAGAACTTCTGAAAATGCTGACAAGCGAACTTGTAGCTCCGGAGGATAGAGAACGCATAGATCGAATAACAGAATTACGTGAAGCAGGAGAAGCTGCAAAACAAACTTACTCCTTCAGGATAATTCGTAAAGACGGCAAGAGGGTTTGTATTGATTTGCACGCGCGAGATATCCTTTACCAGGGGAAAAAAGCAAGATTGTGCCACTGCATCGAAATAACGGAAAGGATGCATGCCCAGGAAGAATTACGTAAGATTACAGAGCTTTACCGGTCCACAATAGAATCCATGGACGATATAGTGCACGTCATTGATAAAGAAATGAATCTGGTGATGTACAACCACGTTATGGAAAAGTGGGCTTCCGAAGCGGGCATCGATTTAAAAAAAGCAACAGGGAAATCGCTGTTTGAAGTACTTCCATTTCTAGGGGAGCAAATTCGAGATGACTATAGAGAGGTTTTTGAAAAGGGTAAAGTGCTTGTCACGAATGAAAAAGCGGAGCGAAGGGATAAAACTATGATTACGGAAGTGCGCAAGATACCGGTCAAGGATAAAGAAGGAAACGTAGAGAGAGTAGTAACTGTTATTCGAGATATAACTGAAAAAAATCATTCCGAGAAGTTCCTTAAAGCTTCCGAGGAACTTTACCGTTCAACAATCAACGCAATGGGTGAGCTCATTCACGTTGTTGACCGGAACTTAAGAATAATCATGTACAATTTGTCCTTCAAACTCTGGACAGCCGAGTTAGGCATGAAACTGGAAGACGTTAAGGGGAGACTGGTTATGGAAGTTTTTCCCTTCCTTTCCGGAAAAGTTTTTGAAGAATACATGGAGGTTCTAAAAATCGGCAAGCCACTTGTGACCCACGAGAGTAATACTATATCTGGACGTGTGATTTATACGGAGACGCGGAAGATTCCAGTGAAGAATAATAAGGGTGAAGTAGAACGTATAGTAACCGTAGTTCGTGACATAACAGAATTAAAACGTGCGGAGCAAGGGCTAAAACTGACGAATCTGGAACTTACTCAGGAGCGTAACTTGTTTGTTTCCGGTCCGGTTGTAGTTTTCAAATGGCAGAACCGAAAAGGATGGCCTGTCGAGTATGTTTCATCCAACGTAGAAAATGTTCTGGGTTATTCGGCTGAAGACTGGATTACGGGTGTGATTTCTTACGAAGATCTCATATTTGAGGATGATCTTGCGCGTGTATCCGGTGAAGTTAATAAGTACAGCGATAGCGAAGCAACGAGTTTCAATCATGAGCCGTACAGGCTTGTTTGTAAAGATAGAAGAATAATATGGGTTGATGATTATACAACTATCATAAAAGACGATAAGGGTAACATCACACATTATTTAGGTTATATCGTTGATATCACCGAACGTAAAACTGCCGAGGAAGCGCTTAGAAAGTCTGAAGAGAGGTACAGAAATGTTACAGAAAGCATTGAGGATGTTATCTTTTCTCTAACCCCTGCCGGTGAGGTGATTTTCGTAAGTGGCGCGTGCGAGAAGATTTTCGGGGTTTCTCCCGAATCTCTCGTTGGCAAGAATCTCATAGATGCGGCCTCTAAAGTTACGGTTTCAAAGGAAGAGATAGAAAGACTTGTTGCTCTTCACGCTGAAAATGTCGCCGGGAAGAAGGAATTTTTACAATACGAGTTTGTGTTTGAGCGAGAACACGAAAAGAAAACCCTTGAGATAAAGCAACGAATGGTTTACGACAAAAACGGCAGACTCGTTAACAGTTTTGGAATCTTGAGGGATATTTCAGACCGTAAGAATGCGGAGCAGGAAATCGAGCGAACGAGCCAAGTTCTCAAAAATTTGTTGGATATAAGCACGGAAGTATCCTCGAACTTAAATGAGGAAGATGTAGTCAATGTAATTGCAGAAAGGGCTACAGAGCTTTTGAGGGCGGACGGTTGCACGGTCTATCGAATGGATCCTGAAACCGATGAACTGGTTCCAAAAACGACGACAATCAAGGAAGATCGCGAGAAAAGGTTATCTTACAGGATACCTATGGGTAAGGGAATTACAGGTAAGGCGGCCACAGAACGCAGGGCAATAATAGCCAATGATGTAGAAGATTCAGATGATGCCATTCGCATTCCAGGCACAAAAGATCTTCCCAGATGTCTTTTAGTGGCTCCTCTTATAGCGCAGGGTGAACTTTGGGGAATGATGACACTCGTTAGATTCAACAAGGAACATTTTATCGAAAGAGACCTCGAACTTCTTTCACTATTTGCAAATCAGGTAGCCGATGCCGCCTTAAACAGTACCTTGTTTTCACTTCTTGTCGAATCTGAAGAAAAATACCGTTCATTTGTTGAACAGGCCCTGGACGGCATAACCATAGTCCAAGACGGCAATATAGTATTTGCCAATCAATCCGTCTTGCGCAGTCTTGGATATGAAATGGACGATATTTTGAATAAAGATTTCTTTCATATAATTGCTCCGGGTTCCAGGGATTTGGTCAAAGATCGTTACTTGCGTCGCATGAAAGGTGAAAATACCCCATCGGTATACGAGACCCAGCTGATTACTAAAGATGGTAAAATCCTCGATGTCGAGGTCAATGCGGGAATAATACGCTATGCCGGTCGGCCGGCCGATCTGGTTTTTGCCAGGGATATCAGAGAACGTAAGATAATATCGGAGGCTCTCAGGGCAAGTGAGGAATTCAATCGAACCGTCATAGAGCATTCTCCTCTAGGGGTTTCAGTCCGTTCGAGAACAGGTAAACTTCTTAGCGTAAATAAGGCCTGGAAGAGAATATGGGGGATATCCGCTGAAGTACTTAAAAAAGATATGGATAAGGAGAGGTCTGAACTGCATTTTGACGAAAGCGATTCATATCTTGGGGAATGGCTCGATGAAATAAAAAAGGTTTACGAAAATGGAGGATACCTTCATATACCCAAATTGGAAATCAGGAAGGTAAAGTCAAGCTCTCCGATCTGGATTTCTCATTATTTCTACGCGATTAAAGACCCTTCCGGGGACGTTGAGAGGGTTGTAATTCTTACCGAAGACATCACGGAACGCATAAAAGCCGAAGAGGCTCTTCGCGAATCCGAGGAGCGTTATCGCAAGCTGGTTTCTCTATCCCCTGAGGCGATCATTATTCTGCTTGAAGGCAAGATTGTTTTCGCAAATAACGCAGCAGTAAGAATGCTGGGAGCTTCCGATCCCAAGGAGCTGATGGGCAGGCCGGGCCTCGATTTTGTTCATCCGTATTACAAGGATATAGTTTCAGAAAGGATGAGTAAGGTTGAAAACGACGGTGTATCCCACCCCTTCCTTGAAGAAAAACTTATTGCGCTTGATGGAAAAGAGTTAATTGTTGATTCTATCTCGATTGCCTTCACCTATCAGGGAAAGCCAGCGGTGCAATTGGTGGCGCACGATATTACTGCGCGAAAGAGAGTAGAGGAGGCTTTGAAGGAGAGTGAAGAGCTTTATCGAAGTCTTGTTGAGACTTCTCCGGACGCGATTGTTCTCTCCGATCTTGATAATACGATAGTCAAGCTCAATTTGAGAGCTGCTTTGGTTTTGGGCGTTGAAACCCCAGCCGACCTGGTTGGAATGAATGTCTTGGATTTCTTTGTACCCGAGGACAGACAACGTGCCAAGGAAAACGCGGAGAAAACCTTGAGTGAAGGCAAAACATTAAACATTGAATATACCGGCTTGCAGAAGGATGGAACAAAAATACCAATAGAGTTGAGTACCTCCCTCGTGACAGATGCCGACGGGAAGCCGAAGGGCTTCATCAGTGTAGCTAGAGACATAACAGAACGCAAACTTGCCGAGCAAGCCTTGGCCGAGTCGGAGCAGAAATACCACGCGATTTCCGACATGGCGGCATTCGGCGTAATAATACATAAGGACGGGAAACCGTTATTCGCGAATCCGATGGCCAGAAAGCTGCTTGGGTACGGTGAGGATGAGGATGTATCGGGTGTATCAATAATTGACGATGTCATTGTATCGGAAGACAGGAAAAAAGCCCTCGACATAATGGAAAAAAGGAAATCGGGAGCCGCCCCCCCTGTTTATGACATTAGAGTAAAGACAAAGGGCGGCAAAATTAAAACCATTGAGATTTCGGGAGAGAGAATACGCTATGGAGGCGAGTCTGCTTATATGGTTTCGTTTGTTGATATAACCGAACGTAAGAAGGCGGAGGAGGCGTTGAGAGATTCGGAAGAACGCTATCGTTCGGTCGTTGAAACTGCAAAGGACGCTATCGTTTCGACGGACAGCGAAAACAGGATAATTTTCTGGAACAGGGAAGCGCAGAGCATGTTTGGTTATTCTGACGAAGAAATAGTTGGAAAGCCTTTGACACTTATAATACCGGCTGGTTTTCGCGAAGAACACGAAAGAGGTGTAGCAAAAATAGCAGAGGGGGGAGACCTGAGGTATGAAGGAGCGGCAAGAGAAGGATTCGGGTTACGAAAAGACAAAACCGAATTCCCGATAGAGTTTTCCGTAAAGGCATGGAAAACAGCCGAGGGAACTTTTTTTACCGCTATTTTCAGGGACGTTACCGAAAGGAAACATTCTGAGGAGGCCCTCGCCAAATCCGAGGAACGCTATCGTCTTATCTCCGAAAGTGCAAACGATCTGATTACTCTTAACGATGAATCCATGAAGTTTCTGTATCATAATGTGGCAGTCGAAAGAATCCTCGGGTTTACTTCCGACGAGATAAGCAAATCCAGTGTATTGAAACTGGTACATCCTGACGACAGAAAAGCGGTTGCCGAAGCATTTGTCGATGCGTGGTCAAATAAAAGAAGTGCATCTCTTGAGCTCAGAATTGGAAAGAAAGACGGTACATATATCTGGATTGAGTCGAAGGGCAGACCCCTTTTTGACGAAGGCGGTAAAGTCAACAGGGCGTTGATAATCTCTCGTGATATAACCGATCGCAAACTCGCCGAAGAGGCCCTTCGTGAATCTGAGGAACGTTACCGCAATCTTTTCCAGCAAGCTAACGATGCAATTCTTGTTGCGAGTCTTGAAGGGCGTATTCTTGCCGCAAATCAGAAGTTATCTGAATTATGTGGTTTCAGCGAAGAAGAACTGCTTTCACGCAACTTTGGGGATATTGTCGCGCCGGAGATGACGGGCATAATACCTGAGCTTTTGAGACAGGTAAAAACCAGAGGTGGTTTTTTTGGCGAGGGTGTTGGAGTAAGAAAGAACGGCGTAAAATTTCCGCTGGAAGTGAGTGGCAGTCTTATACCTTGGGGTAAGGGGCAGGGGATGCTAGTGTTTTTGAGAGACATCGGTGAACGCAAACAGGCAGAAGAAGCGGTCAGGGAGGGGGAGCGTTTTCTTGCAAGTATATTTGCAAGCATTCAGGACGGATTGAGCATTCTTGATAACGATCTGAATATTGTGAGAGTAAACCCCACAATGGAAAAATGGTATGACTATGCAATGCCACTTACCGGTAAAAAGTGTTACGAGGCTTACCATTCCAGAAATGAAAGTTGTGCATCGTGTCCAACCCTGCGTACAAGAGAAACGGGTGAAAAGGATTACGAGGTAGTACCTAAACGAGGACCCAAGGGGGAAATCATTGGGTGGCTTGAACTTTACAGCTTTCCTCTCAAGGATCTTTCTACAGGTAAGATGAAAGGTCTCATTGAATATGTTCGTGATATAACAGATCGAAAAGAAGCGGAGGAAGCTCTTAGAGAACGTGAAGAATTATACAGAACTCTGGTTCATACGGCTCAAGAAGGCATAAGTCTGGTGGATCCGCAAGAGAAAATCCTTTTCGTCAATCCCAAGATGGCTGAATTGTTGGGATACTTGCCCGAAGAACTCACAGGTAGGACCTTGACGGATTTCATGTCCCCAAAAGATACAGAGCTTATCATTAAGGAGACCCAGCGTCGAAAAAAAGGAGAAACGTCACGTTACGAGATTACACTTTATAATAAAGACAAGATACCAAGGGAAGTTCTTGTCAACGCTGCGCCTATTTTTGAAGCAGACGGGAAGTTATACGCGACTCTAGGGGTTCTGACAGACATCTCTGATATTAAAAAAGCCGAAGAGAAACTCAGGTTAAGGTTGCTATATCAAATCGCACTCTCGGAAATTCTTAACAGGGCAATAAAAGTTGAAGAGTTTGACAAGTTTTTAATGGATTCGTTCAAAACTCTAGGCAGGGTATTTGCTACCGACAGGGTTTACTTGGCAACCAATCTTGACAGAAGCGAAAGCTACAGAATAACCCATGAATGGTTTAAGGAAGGTGAGTCTTCTCTTTACGGTTCCGATTATGAGTACTCTGGAATGCGGGTTTTTTACGACAAATTAGCGAAGGATGAATTGGTAGTAGCTTATTCTAATGAAGAATCTATTGAAAAAAGTTTGCTTTTAAAAAACTCAAAGGCTCAATCAGGGATATTCGCTCCGCTTAAAATCAGAGACGGTTTTTATGGATTCATCGGTGTATGCAATTCTCAAGAATTTAGGGAATGGACAGAGTTCGAACTTGAAGAATTCCAGACTTTTATACGACTCATAAGTACCGTAATGGATCGTTTTTTTGAAGAGCAGGAAAGGCGCTTTGCCGAGAATGCACTTTCCGAATCGGAAGAACGTTACCGGACTCTTGTCGAGACCTCCACAGATATAATATTCCTGCTTACAACAACAGGTCAAGTGCTTTACGTTTCGCCGGCGACCAAAAGGCTGGGTTATAATCCGGGGGATATTATTAGGAATCCTGCGAATATCACCAAAGCGATTCCACAGGATGAACTGGTTACTCTAAAAGCGATTTTCACGAAGACTTTAAGGCAAGAGCACTCCGTTCACGAAATCGACACTGAGGTTTATGATGCGAAAGGAAATAGGCATTGGTTTTCTTTGAGTTGGAACTGGATAAGAAATGATAAGAGCGAAATAATCGCAGTTCAGGGTATAGCTAGAGATATATCTGAACGAAAAGAGACAGAGCGAGCGTTGCGTTTACGAATGGAATATGAGAAGGCTCTTTTTGAGGTTTCTTCCTTATTTCTTGCAGAAGGTGTCTCGGATACTTCAATTCACGAGTTCCTTGAACGTCTTGGAAGAGTTACTGAAGTTAGCAGGGTATACATGTTTTCGCATGACAGGGACGAGGAAGATCGTTTATGTATGCGTCGAACACACCGTTGGGTCTCGGAGGCCTCCTCCAGTCTTGATAACGACAGTATGGATAAAATTTACTATGACCAGGGATTTGAAAGGTGGTTGACCAAACTCTCCACAGGGGAAGATATGCACGGACTCGTTGGTAACATGCCACCGATAGAAAAAAAGCTCTTTACGCAAGAAGGCATAGTCGCATTCTTGGTTCTTCCGATATTCGTAGAAGGGCGCTTCTGGGGTGCAATTGGTTTTGACGAGGCCAGAGAGGAACGTGAATGGGACGTTGAGGATATAAGGCTTATCTGGACGGCCTCACAAAGTTTTTCTTCAGCTCTCGCCACCGAGAGCAAGGCGCGAGAACTCGCAATGTCTTACGAAAATCTACGGGAAAGAGAGCGACAGATAACCGATTTGCATATAAGATTAGTTAAGGCTGAGGAGGAAGAGCGCCGCCGTATTGCCCGTGTTCTTCACGATGAAATCGCCCAGCAGTTGACAGGCATTGCTCTGCTCTTATCCACTCCGGAGTTTAATTTGACCGAGCAATCCGAAGGTCGAATTAAGGAAGCAAAGGATATGGTCAAGGAGACACAGAAGTTCATACGTGATCTCTCTTATGATTTACGACCTCCCGCTCTCGATAATTTGGGCCTTCTGGCGGCAGTGAGGGCGTTAGCCAGATCGGTGGCTTTGGCGACAGGTGTCAGCTTTGATGTGGAGGCAGAAGAAGAAATTCCGCGTACGGAACCTGAGACGGAAATAATGCTCTATAGAATAATTCAGGAGGCGGTTAACAATGCCCTTAAACACGCAGAGCCCGAAGAAATAAGAGTAATTTTCAAATACCGAAAACCGGTTCTTACGGTCGGTGTCAGCGATGATGGGAAAGGTTTTGAACTCGAGAAGGTTGCGGCCGAACATAGGGGAATAGGCTTGAACTCAATGCACGAAAGGGTTGCGCTTATAGGAGGGAGAATGGAAGTTTCTTCAGCCCCGGGTAGGGGTACGCAATTAAAAGTAGAGGTTGAAATAAAACCCAATGTGAATATACTAAATCCGGAGGAGTAATGGCAGAGAAAATAAGAGTTGTACTTATTGATGATCATACCGTAGTTCGTAAGGGTATTCGTGTACTCCTTGAACAGGAGCCGGATATAGAGGTAGTAGCGGAAGCCGAAGACGGTCTGAAAGGTGTAGATGTTTGTGTCGAATACGAACCAGATGTTGTTGTGCTGGACATGGCTTTACCTCTGCTTTCCGGAGTGGAGGCCGCAAGAAAGATACGCGAAAAAGTACCTGGAGCAAGAATTCTTATACTCTCCATGTATGATGATGAAGAATACATACTCGATTCATTCAAGGTTGGGGTATCCGGCTACATACTGAAAGACGTGGTAGTCTCCGATCTTGTCTCTGCGGTTCAAAGTGTGTATAGAGGATCAACATTTCTCTCTCCATCGGTATCTGAGAAACTTCGCCGTCAGCTGCAAGAAGGTCAAACCCGAGGTGGATCAAAACAGGGGCCAGCAAAACTGACTTCACGCGAACGCCAGATCCTTAAACTAATAGCAGAAGGTTATACCAGCAAACAAATATCCGAGATACTCAAAATCAGTTTCAAGACCGTTCAAACTCATCGCGCCCACATTATGGAAAAACTGGGAGTCCATTCAACGGCAGAGTTGACTCGCTACGCGGTCACAAAGGGTTTACTGTAGCGCGAAGTAGAAAACCGTGTAAGGCCTTTTAAGTAGGCTCTAATATAGGTTAGATGTCCTATTGATATAGGGACCCTTCCGAAGCACAATTCCAAAGTAAAATCGGTTATAGAAGTCGCTAATGTATCTATCCAAGCAAGAAGAGGGATGGAATAGACGTTTACGACGTTAATTAGGAAGCAAAATGAAACACCGTGTATGGTTTGACGAAGATCACAATGCACTTAGGGTAAGATTGGTTGGGCACTGCGACAGGAAAGATATTGTAGAACTTGGCAAGAGATTCCGGGATCTGCTTGGAGACAAGAAATCTCGGCGAGGTGTCATTGATCTCTCGGAGATAGATTCCTTTCCTGATGAAGACACAAGGGAGCAGCTTGTGGATGAAACCAGCGCTGCCGGGTTTACAAAAGTCGCAGTTGTTGGAACCAGGCCTGAGATAAAGGTTGTGGGCCTCATAATCTTCGAAAGATTAGGCAAGGAGGTGGAAACAGAATTTTTTAACGAGGAAGCAAAGGCGATTGTCTGGCTCAACGGTGATTGAGTAGTCTTGAAAAAAATTTGATACGAATTCAGGGTGAGCAGAACAAGGAAATTCCTGCACTCCTCCCATGGTCCGAAGGTCCCCGCCGCGAGGTTGGGACCTTCTTCCTTACTAACGATTCCTGTAACGAAGTTTAGCTGTAAGGATCTCTTTGAGCAGATCAGGTTCACGAGGTGAAACGAGCAAGTTTCTTTCACCGAGAAGTATCAATGCCTTTTTGGAGTTAGTAGCCTGCGCCTCGAATTTCCCCCATTCGCGATTGTGGAATGTGCCGAAGTAGCCGAAGAGACCTGCCGAACCTGATATCTTTCGGGAGAGAGCCTTAAATCCAACGTCTACAAGCTCCATTCTTTCGAACAAATGCAGAGGGTATATCTTCTGCCCGAAGAAACGTCTGCGGACCACGAATTCGGTATCCGTCAGCTTATATCCTGCCGGCGCCCATCCGGCAATGAGAAGCATCACTATTAGATAGAAGAGACCAATGCCCATTATAAACCATCGGAGTGAAAATTCCTTCGCATACTTCTCATAATCAAAAGGGATCAAAGCCCCAACCAGAAAAATGAGAATCAGAATAACAAATACAATAAACCCCGCCTTGTTGGGGCGATCGAACTCAGCAATAGGAAAATCCATGAATTATAATAGACTTTTCTGCGACAAAGTCAATTTACCAGTCACCATGCAAATCGCCGTTGAAAACCGATTCGTGGATTGTTGTGAACGTTGCAACCAGAAAGGATGCCTCGACAAGGACAGTTTCTCTAATGATCCCCTTTGTTGAAGTTATCATCTTGCCGTCCGGGATATGCTTTACTGATCGGATATCCCCTTGGGATAAAAGGCTACCAGTTCCTCTGTCCAGTTGATGCCGGCGTCGCTGTGACCGAGTTTCACGAGTCCTACATCCGGGGCATACCAGTAGCTCGTGATGGTGCCCGATTGATTTGGAGATTGAACCCTGAACGTCCGGTACAACCCCTGAGCTAGCTCAATGGTGTCGTAACTCACGCATTCCCACTCCGCGCTCAAGGTATCCTCCAGATCGCCGTGCCAGGTTTTGCCTTCACTTAAGGGAAAATCGATATAAGGGACCGGGTCGGCAAGATAACCGGTCGCGTTCGTGCCGTAGTAGAAGTAGTAGTCATTGTACAATGCAAAATACTCCTCCCAGTGCAGGCTGAGTGTATCATTCATGAAATACGCCAGGCTATCGACGTAAATAGTGTGGTCATTGTAGCGCTTCGTCCTCACGGTTGTTGTAACAAGGGAATCGACTCCCTGGGGGTGTCCTTCAAGTTTGTAGACGTGGACTGCTCCTACCGCAAGAGGGAAATCCTCCTTGTTCAACTGAGGATGTTCCCAAGGATAACATCCAACTAATATTACTGCAACCGATAAAGCCAAGAATTTACATTTCATTTCAAACCTCAATAATCCGATGATCTTGATTCTGCGCTTAACTTAAAAAGACGCAAGGCGTGTGGATTTGTTTCTTCCGCGAAGATTCGTTCAGAAATACCGACAGGGGAGGAGGGTTATTTTGTGGTCGATTGATGCCGCTCACCCCAGAGGTCGATCCTACCCATTTCAAGACAAGCTTTAAAGAGTACGGGGGTGAAATATTTGAGACCGGGGGGAGGGGTGCGGTCAATTATGCTGAAAGGGTCAAGGGTCTTTGCCGCCCAAGTAAGCGACCAGAGTCCGGCGTACGATGGAACCATTATAGCATAGGTCGCGACGTGCGGGTAGCGTTCTTTCAGACGTCTCGTGTAGTTCTTGAGGTAGGCGATGGAATAAACCGGTGTTTCAGACTGTGCGACCATTATTCCGCCGTCGGTGAGTATGTTGGAGAGATTGTCGAGGAACTCGTCCGTTATCAAGGTTCCGGCGATCTCGGTGGGTCCGGGACCTGCAACATCTGTACAATCTATGAAGCAGATGTCGAAACGATCCTTCGTCGTCCTGACGTACTCGGCGGCGTCACCTATTTTCAACTCTACTCTGGGATCGGTTAGCCCTGAAGTAAGGACCGGAAAGTATTTCTTAGATGCCTTGATGACTTCATCATCTATTTCAGCCAACACCGCTTTCTCGATAACGGGATGTTTTACAATCTCGCGTATCGTACCTCCGTCACCACCACCGACAACGAGCACTCGTCTCGGTTCAGGGTGCAACAGCATAGCCGGATGCACGAGCATCTCGTGATAGATGTGTTCATCTCGCTCAGTGACCATCACCTTTCCGTCCAATAACATGAGACGCCCGAACTCGGGCGTCTCGAGGATTTCAAGGAGTTGGTACTTTGTCTGTTTCCTCAGGAGCAAATCGGTAACCCGATAGCTGAAGCGTATGTGCTCGGTGTACTCCTCGGTATACCATAACTCACTTTCAGTCAATCAAAAACTCCACGCTCAAACGTCTTGCGGCTGATCCTTTCGGGCTTTAAGCATCTGCGTAGATGCTCAACCGCTATATCAATGTCCACGTCATCCGAACAGGTAAAGAAATCAATAGCTGCATAACCATGCTCGGGCCAAGTGTGAACGGTAAAATGCGACTCCGCTATCACCACCACTCCTGAAACACCGTGTGGGTTAAAGTAGTGGAAGAGCGAGTTTACAATTGTGGCGTTTGAACGCCGTGCAGCCTCGCGAAAGGCCATCTCCACTTCTCCTGAATCCGTAAGCCGCTCCGCAGGGCAACCGGTGAATTCGAGGATGGTGTGGGTCCCCAGTGCTTTCTTTACTATTGTCTGCATCTTTCGCATCCATTATAGCACCCCAGTGCTGTTTGAAGGGTTTACCATAACAGACACGGCGACCATCCATGGTTAGGCGGGCCGCCGCCCAGAGACCACCGATTTAACGGCGCAAGATTGGTATTATAGGTAAATTAGAATGAATGTCAATATTAGCTTCGAGTCTGTTTGGAGGATGCCGGTGGTCTTTTTAACGCTAAGCTGGTCGATTCTTTCTGTTCAATGATTCTTCTCTTCCAGGGAATCTGCGGCCCATCCGAGGTAGTTCGCAAGTTCCTTCAGATTGCACTCGGCATAGCTCACGTGCCACTCTTTTTTTCTGTTAGAGGCACTGTACCATATGCGAATTCGAGCATCGAGTGAATCATAAAGAAAAGTACTGCGGTAGATGCGTTCCGAATCCCAACCGTCCCTTGGAGGGGTAAGGATAGGTTTGGCAAAGAACTGCCAGTCCTTGCCGTTTTTTGAGCGCGCGAAGTAAAGTTCGGTTGGAATGTTTTTTTCCGACTTCACCGAGTCGGATTCAATCCAAACAGGAGGTGGGAAATCGTAAATGCTCATAGAGTCGTAACAGCAAAGTAGTGCCCAGAACTCCTGGAAGTCGTGAATATACTCTACATCCATATGCCATAAAACTCGTTCGGGCATACTTATGGTAAGGGTCTCCGGCTCGCTCCAAATAAAGCCGTCCCCCGATTCCCGGAATTCAACTGACGAAGATACGGCAGCCCATCCATTTGTGCGTACCGACCACATGAGGAAATTTTCTTTACCACCTTTATCCTTAACCAGAACAACTGCAGGTGATGCGAAAAAATTCGAAGTGGTAAGAATTTCCTTTGGAATTGACCAGTCTTTTCCGTTTTTCGAAGTAGATAATTTCAAGAAGCTTTCTTTTGACCCTCTGTCGACATAATACAGCAGCAGTTCTTTAGTCAAGGAATTGTAGCTCAAATCGGGATCGCAGTTGACGTAATGGGTCGTCGAATCTATGGGATTTGTAAGCCCGTTCGGGACCTGCCACAAAATCCCGTCGTGGCTTGTCACTATGCTTGGATTTTCGTATTGCCCCTTTTCGAATGGGTAGGGGGTGAAGGCCATCCAATATTCCCATTCGTTCCAACCTTCCGGGAAGAAGAGGATATCGGGGTGAACTACCTGTCCCGATCCTTCGTAGGTAGGTATACTCAAAGGTTCTTGTGCATTTCTTAGGGGGCCTGCTGCGCTCACAATCATGGGGCAGACTAACACGAGGATCGCCAAGCTTTGAATCGTCCGTTTTTCGATTCTGTTCAGAAGATATTTCTTAGAAATCCGCATGAAAAAACAAGCTAATCAATCCATCCGTCAATCTCATCCAAGTGATTCGATCCCTCCCTATAACCTTGATTGAGCGGTATAGGCTAATTTACGATTACGGGTATACCCCAGAGTACGCTTGACCAATCGTCTGAGGCATAAATGAGACCGGTCAGGCTTACCCCGATTACGTACAAGCGCGTTTTACCCTTTTTAGAGAATGTTATGTTCATATCCTGTTCGTACGGGAGCCATTCTCCTTCACCTTTGACGTAAAGAATCAAGGTATCATTCGTTGCGGGATATATCCCCTTTAAGGAGATGTTTCCACCGGCAGCTATATTTACAAACTTTGAGGTGTCAAAAAGACCTCTTATTCCGTATATGCTGGTGTCGGCAGGGAAGATAACCTTTAAATCGTTTGAGGCGTATTCAAGCATTACGCTATCAAGAACAGGGGAGGAAGCGACATCGGGGGTTTGTCCGTCCGAACCACCCGAATACTTGGCAATTCGCCAAGCAGCTGTTCCGCCGAGCGAATCGAAGAATATAGCGCCGCGTGACGAATAGCGAAACGGCTTGGAAAGCGTGGTGTCAAGAGCGGTAAGGCTGTCCGATCCATGTGGAAAGAACGAATCCGCATTAAGCGTAACAAGTCCTTTCAATGTGTCGAATACGTAACCGGTAACGGTTGTGTCGACTGCAGATTCGAACTTATAAGCATAGACAGAATCCGTAACCGAAAAAGAGAAAGCCTTGATCAGATAGCGTGTTGAGGTTGTATCCAGTTTTATGTTTTCGAGAAGGTCCAGGGGTATATTCACCGCCACTTGAGTACCGGGAAGATGATCGCGCGTCGATAAAAAAGCCTCCTGGGGTTCAAGAAGCGCCATTATTGCGATGCTGTCGTCAACCTCCCAGGTCCATACCTCGGGAGTTGTGTTGTCGTTACAGCCTGTAAATGTCCCCAGAATCGGGATCACAAAGATGATTGAGTAAATCAACCTTTTCATGGTTTCATTATATGCAAAAAGGGGAGAGCATGCAAGCTCTCCCCTTCAGTTTTAAGGGATCGATGTCGTTAATGAACTACCACGAAGCGGCCGTTGGAAGTCTTGGTCGGGGTGGAGAATGAGTAGAAGTAAACTCCTGCAGGGACGTTGCTTGCGTTCCAGGAGATGGTTCCTGAATTAACGCTGCCGGATACAAGAGTCTTGACAAGCGCGCCCGATGTGTTGTATATCTTGAGGCTCGCATTAGAGGTCGGAGCGCTTATCCTGAAGCTGACCTGATCGTTAAAAGGTCCGGAACCAACCAGTGCGGCATCTTGTGTTTGAGGTATAGGGGATTCTTCAACGCCAGGGCCTCCAACTTTTACAGGATAATATCTAAGGTACATGACCGGGTTCTCGGTGAATAAGTTTTCTGTGGGTGGCCACAGAGAAGGGCCCGAGAACTTATCAAGAATGTAGGTTATGTGAAGAATACTGTCGGTATCGACTTTCCTAACCACTGAGAACCAATCCTCGCCGTCGCAGGCCCCGGGATCTGCACCAGGTGTGTGTGTGTTGGTGATGTTGGTCCAGTACATCTTTGTAGAGTCAGCATGAGTAAGGATGCTTTCTGGACTCCAATCAACAACGGGGCGCCATGTTTTTCCATTATCGGAAGTCATTGAAACGTAGAGGTCACCATTTAGCCTTCCTGCGGCATTCATGTCGAGAGAATCCCATTGACCGCACCAGGTGATAACGAGGGCATTCTGATTCGACGCACACACAGCTCCTTGAGGTTTCCAGGCGCCCATGTTGACGGCCTGGACCTGGTTATCGGCATCCATCATGCTGAAGCCCGAGCCCCACATGTGAAGCGAATCAAGGGTGGTCACCACGGTGTCCGCGTTCATAGGCGTGTAAGTGGTTACAGGTCCCGAGACCAGGTGAAAACCGCTTGCCTTGTTCCAGTGAATGATGCGCTTGAAGCAGATGTTGTAAAAGCTCCAGGTGTCATCGGGGTTCAGTTTTCCTGCAAACTCACCGAACGTTATATTAAGATTGCCGTTATTGTCGTAGAAGGCATCGTAGTCTCCGCCGAATGCAAACGGAATAAAGCCGTCAGTCTCTGAGGGGAGGGGGGTGGGGTATCTATCTTCGGTGAGTGTGACGGGTGAACTCCATGTAACACCGCCATTGGTTGATTCTACATACTTGATGTGCTGGAACCAGAGATTGCGAGCCCCGATGCCGCAGGACCACACGACGGCTACTTTTTTGCCGTCAGGCGATACGGCTATTGCCGGGTTATGCTCCGCGTCTGTTGCAATGCTTTTCCATGTGGAAAAAGTCTGCCCTTTATCCGTTGAGCGCGAGTAGTAGACTACATCGCCTGCAACGGTAGTATCGTTGATCTGAGCAACGACATGAATGATATCATCGGATCCCACAACCATGTGCGGCCATATTGCCTCCTTTGATTGGTCAATACGGACGGGTGTGCTGAATGAGCCGAAACCTTGAGTGGCATCAACAGCCACTGCGGAAAAGTTCTGAGCTCCGGAAACTTCGTGGAAGGCAACAATTGCACGTCCGTCGGAAAGAACACCGCCGGTGCAGTAGCCGGCTCTTGCAACGCCGGATGCCTTGGTGCCGCCGGTAAAATCGAAAACGGATGTCCCGGCGTTCCAGAAGTTATAGTAGATGTCGCGATTTGGGTAGTTAGGGTCCTGGTCGACGGAATGCATCCAGAAAATGTGGGCATTTCCGTCCTTATCTATGGCTATTCTGTCACCCACGTTCTCATTTTGCTGGAAATCGTATGTGGTTATCCCTGCTTGTTCCGGCGAGGCAAGGAAAGGATTTGCGAAACCTACTGCGACCAGCAAGAACGCTGCCATTAAGAGTCTTTTAAGCATTGCTCTACTCCTTAGCTTTAGCTCTTCATAGTTTGGGGGCTGTATCTTTGACTTGCCAAGGTTGCAGCCGCCCTATTTTTTAGACCACATAGATTGGTTTTCTGAGATCATCTCCTCCCCGCAACACAGTACACTCAGTTCATCCTCATTGAAAATAAAACCAATCTATTCTTAAAGATGATCCCTTTTCATAATTAATTATAAACAAAAAGGGGAGAGCTGCAAGCTCTCCCCTTAAGTTTCGAGGGTCTGGGATTAGTTAGTGAACTACGACGAAGCGACCGTTGGAAGTTTTGGTCGGGGTGGAGAATGAGTAGAAGTAAACACCGGCAGGCACGGTGCTTGCGTTCCAGGAAATGGTTCCCGAATTCACGTTGCCCGAGACGATAGTCTCAACAAGCGCGCCTGAGGTATTATATATCTTGAGGGTGGTGTTCGTTGCCGGGGCACTAACCTTGAATGACACCGTACTTGAATAAGGTCCGCTGCCCAGGAGTTCTATGGAAGAAGCCTGAGGCAGAGGTGATTCTACGACGGCAGTAAGGGGTTTTCCGACTTTCATGCTCTGGTAGCGGAGGTACATGACCGGGTTCTCGGTGATAATATTAGTGGTGGGGTCGTGCAAACAGCTGCCTGAGAACTTGTCGAGAATGTAGGTTATGTGCAGGGTATTGTCTGAGCCCACGTTCCTTACTATTGAGAACCAATCTTCGCCATCACAGGCTCCAGGATCTGCGGCAGGCGTGTGTGTGTTTGTGATGTTAGTCCAATACATTTTTGTAGAATCGGCATGTGAGCAGGTGGCTGTATCCCAGTCCGCCAAGGGACGCCATGTTTTTCCGTAGTCGGGAGATACCGCAACGTAAAGATCGCCGTTAAGTCTTCCGGCGGCGTTCATATCGAGAGAGTCCCATTGACCGCACCAGACGACGACGATAGTATCGTTACCCCATGCTGCGGACTGAGGACGCCATGCGCCCATGTAGGGGGCTTGTCCAGGATAATCTGCAACCATATTGAAGCCTGAACCCCACATGTGAAGGGTATCGAGACTGGTTACAACGGTGTCCGCGGCCATCGGGGTATATGTGGTTACCGGTCCTGAAACCAGATGAAAACCGTTGGCCTTATTCCAGTGGATGGGGCGTTTGAAATTTATGTTGTAGTAGTTGAAGGTTTCGTCAGAGTTGAATTTGCCGGCAAACTCGCAGAAGGTTATATTAAGATTTCCCTTGTGATCATACGAGCAATCGTAATCACCGTACCAACCGTACTTAATGAAACCTGGAGTTTCTGAAGGCGTCGGATCGAGATATCGTCCATCGGTAGGCGTTTGAATTGCTGCCCAAGTTACGCCGCCATTGGTAGATTCAACGTACCTCATGTGCGTCATAATGTAGTTGGGGCCGCCAATACCCGAGGACCATGCGATTGCTACTTTCTTTCCATCATCTGATACGGCTATTGCAGGGTCATTTCCGGCATCGTCGGTTATGGCTTTCCACGAAGAAAAAGTTTGACCTTTATCGGTTGAGCGGGAGTAATAGATAACGTTATCTGCTCCACCGGTCGTATCCTGTACGTGACCGACGACATGAATCACGTCATCAGATCCCACAACCATGTGCGGCCAGATTACTTGTTTCGATCCATCAATGACAACAGGAGTGCTGAAAGCGCCGAAGCCCTGAGTAGCGTCAACCGCCACTACGGCAAGAGTTTGGGCGCCAGAAACCTGGTGGAAAGCAACCACGGCGCGTCCATCAGAAAGAACACCGCCGGTGCAATATCCGGCTTTTGGTCCGCCAGAAGCCTTTGTACCACCAGTAAAATCGAACGAGGAAGAGCCAGCATTCCAGAAATTATAATAAATGTCGCGATTGGGGAAGGTGGCGTCGGTTCCGGCGTCATGCATCCAGAAAATATGGGCATTGCCGTCCTTGTCGAGAACTATTCTATTTCCTACGCATCCATTTTGCTGGTAGTCATAGGTAGTTATTCCTGCCTGTTCGGGCGTGGCAAGAAAAGGATTTGCAAAACCCATTACAGTCAGCAGGCATGTTAGCACTAAGAGTTTTTTAAGCATTGCTATCCTCCTTAGCTTAGCTCAGAGTTATTAGGTGGATATTACGAAATCTTTGGTTTTTTACCAAAGTCTTCCACCTTCTTCAAGCTTTAGATTGGTCTTTTTGCTTCTACGAATCAACGCTTTGAAATCTGCGCGTTATTGTTAGAATTTCTTTTTTTGAATTGCACTTAATCCATCCGAGATAGACCTTGCGCGATTACGACCAATCTAGATTTTAATCAAGTTAGTACTTTCACCTCCACCTTTAAAGACTCTTGTATAATAAATTCGTCCATATCATCTATCCTTCTGTAAGACTGAAGTTGAAGGGGATACTCACAGGAACCTTTACCGGAACGCCTCTTTGCTCACCAGGAGAGAACTTCCATTTGCGAGCCGCTTCGGACGCGGCGCGGTCCAGTTCGGGAAATCCCGAAGATTTCATAATCTTAACTTCTCCGACGGAACCGTCAGGGTAAACTATAGCCTCAATTATTACCTGTCCCTCCATACCGCTTTGTTTTGCGATCGGCGGGTAATCGGGCTTCGGGGAATATTGAGGCGAAGGCTTCTTCTCTACTTTGTAATAGGGCACGATGGGAATATCGACCGCTTCTTCGGGTTTAGAGTAGATTTCTGCGAATTCAGTCTGTCCCATGGTCGCGGCTTCAATTTCCTCTTCAGACGAAGCCGCCTCTGGGACAGCAGGTTTCACATCCGGGGGAGGGGCTACAAGATTCTCGACGTTTAGCTTGATATCCTCGGAAATAATCGCTTTTTCAACACCGCTTCTCTGGTAGGGTTTAATGTTAAAACGTTGAGGAATGAGAAGAAAAAGGATTATTGCCGCAAGCAGGGCACCTATGGTTCCCCAACGTATATTATAAGGATACGCTAGCTTGTAGTCAGCAGCTTTTGTTGCTGTTTTTGTGCTCATACTATCCTTCTTTCCAGTTGGTTGCGAAGGTCAGCTTTAAAGCCTGGACCTCCTTCATTTTTTCGATGAGATCACTTACCAGTGCGTAGCGAGCATCCTTATCTACACGTAAAAGCACGACAAGATCGGGCTTCTCTTTGAGCCTGCGAGCGATTCGCGCGGCGAATTCATCGTTAGTCTTGACCAGATTGTCCTGAATACTTATGCGATTTCCTTTATCCACCCAAACGCTCAGGACATTACTGCGCAGCCTTATTCTCTGAGTCGCTTCCGCTCTCGGAACGTCAAGCCTCAAACCTTTCTCGCCGGTAACCGTCGTGGTGACCATGAAAAACAGCAAGAGAAGGAAGGCTATATCGGACATGGAGGCAGAAGGTATGGCGGCTTGTCCACGCGAACGTCTTACGAGCTTCTTTCCGCTCACTGGCCGCCTCCTTCTTCTTCGGACATAGGAACCAGGCTTATTCGGGTGGCTTTTGCCATCTTCACCTGGTCAAGAACGTCTATCATCACGCTGTAAGGGGCGAGTCTTGAAACCTTTAATGCGATGGAAACGGAATCCTTTGTTCGTTTCACTGCATCTTCAACTTTTGCCCGAATATCCATGGAATTGTCATACGACTTGAGTGAGCCGTCCTGCTCCTCAATGAGGACCTTTCCTTCGGGTGAAACGTATATCTGCATGATGTTGCGGCCCGCAATCTTGACAGTTTCGCCCTTTTCGGGCAGGAGCATGGTCAGACCCTTTTCGCGGGCAAAAATAGCCGCAGTCATGAAAAAGATAATCAACAGAAAGGCGATATCCGACATCGAGGCTGACGGAATCTCGGCGCTTGTTTTCTTCTTCTTTCTAAGAGAAATCATTGCGGATTCCTTCTTAGTTCTTCAAGAGCCCCTTTTCAAGCAGGTAGTCGATCAAAGATGTGGCCGCCTGTTCCATATCGCGGGAGTAGCGGTCGGTCATCTGCGTGAAAAGGGTGTGCATGATAACGAGAGGGGCCGCGATAAAAAGACCTGCTGCGGTAGTAATAAGAGCTTCAGAAATACCTGAAGCCACGATTGTAGGTTCAACCTCGCCAGCCCTGGCGATGGCTTCAAAGGCTCCGATCATACCGGTGACCGTACCCAAGAATCCTAGAATGGGGGCGAGGGTTGTGGACATGGATATCCACAGCATGCCGCGATCGAGAAATGCGAGTTCTGTAGCACCCGCAGCTGCAATACTTTCTTCTACAAACTGACGACCCATTTTGACCTTAGCTAACCCGGCGGCCATTATCTTGGCCACGGGTTGAGGTGTAGAATCACAAAGCTCGCGACCCGCATCTATGCCCCCTTTGTCGATGGCCGCAGACAGCTGATCCATGAACTTTAGAGGATTGAGACCCGCTTTAAACAAGAGGGTTATCAAGCGTTCGATTACGAATGCAAGACCGATTATTGCCGTTAACAGAATAGGCCACATGATTGGCCCGCCTTTTTGCCACAGTTCGATCATTGTATAGCCTCCTTTAAGGGCTTCTTTAGTACTTCATTTTGAGTATAATCAAGGCGTCCTGCTTGTCAAGTGTTCCTTATTCTTGAGAAAGATGGTTGTATCCTACACAATTCCAAGCATCTCCAGCACGAACCTTGATGGTTTTGTCGCCTGACGGAACCTTCTTGCGGGGATGGTTACATAAAGATTCCTTTTTGCTCGTGAAAGACCCACATAGCAGAGTCTGCGTTCCTCATCAAGAAGGTCTTGAGAGTTGGTACTTCTTGTTGTCGGGAATACGCCCTCAATCATACCAGCCATGAAAACACATTCTGCCTCGAGTCCTTTAGCCGAATGAGCAGATAAAAGCTTTACTGCATCACTATTCCATTCTGCAAGTTCCAAATCCTCAAGCAGCGCCATCCTGTCAAGAAACAACCCAAGCTCACCCCTTTTATATGCTGAAGCGGCTACCCTTAACTCGCGAAAAGATTCTGCTACCCTCCCTTGCGAAAGCCTTTTTGATGCGTATTTCGATTCAGCGAGAAAATCCAACAAATCGCCAGGTGAAAATTCGTCAGCACTCCTTGAAAGCCCTTCCAACGTCTTAAGATATTCATTTATACCGTTTCTTGAGCGTGTTTTAGCATCCGGAGAAACTTGAGCAAGTCCAGATTCTGCAACAATTGTGTTTGTTTCAGGGTCAAGGCAAAGAAGCCAGTTTAAATGCGACGAGTCAACGGCTTTAAAGCCGGACTTGAGCATTCTCAGAATACCAAGGACATTGGTAACCTCCTCTTGTCCATGAAATGAGGTCGAACCGATGACCGTAAAGGGTATCTTTTCTGTAAGTAAAGCTTTTTCAAAGGCATGCGAGTAAGAATTTATTCTGTATAATATTATAAAATCCGACGGCCTTAAGCCTTCGTTTTGTATCAAGTTTGAAATCTTCGACGCTGCAAATCTTGCCTCATCCTGAGTGTCGCTTGCCTTGTATAACTCGAATACACCTTTCTCCCCGGCCAGCGCTAAGACAGGCACATCCCGGGTGTTACGGGTGTTACGGGTGTTATTTCCTTTGAACTCAAGCTGCTGATGAAAATGCCCCGAAGGGGTACGGGTGTTAAATGAGTGGGCCATTAAGTTAGATAAAATCTTACGAATATCCTCCGTAATCCTGAAGCTTATAACCGACTCAACCTTTTTTAAACCCTCGAACTCCGCAAGAGCTCGATCGATCCGGGCAGGGTCGGCCCCTCTCCATGTGTATATGGACTGCAGCGGATCAGCCGTCAGAAAGAGCCCGGTATCCGGATTCAAAAGATGCTTAAGCATCCAGTACTGCAGCGCATCCACATCCTGGAATTCGTCTGCAAGGATAAACGAATACTTTTTCTGCCATTCTTCACGAACATCAGGGTATTTTTCAAGAATCCTGATTGTATTGAGCAAAAGATCGTTAAAATCCAGGGCATCGTGTTCTTTTAATTCCTCTTTGTAGTTCCTGAAGAACTCCTCGAACTCATCTTCACCTTCTGCGGTCTTGTCGAGATCGGGAACCGATCCTTCGGATTCCGACACATTCCTTTTCGTAGCTTCAAGCTTGTCCAAAAGATAGTTGGTTTTATTGGCACCCCATCTTTTTGAAAGCGCTTCCTTCATTTCGCGAGGCGAGCGTATCTCGAACTCCTCGGGAAGATCGATCCTTGCACCCTCGCTTCGCAGGAACCGCAGGCAAAACGAATGAAAGGTTTCTATCCAGGCGTCCGGGATTGTTCTTTCGATAAGTCTTTCGAGTCTTGCGCGAATCTCTTCCACGGCCCTGCGGGAAAAGGCGAGTACGAGCAGCTTATTTGCCGGGAGTTCTTGTTTTTCGATAAGATGACGGGCCCGATGAACGAGCATGGTGGTCTTTCCGCATCCGACCGAGCCCACGAGGAGAAGTCTTTTCTCGCTCGATTGCACGATATCTCTCTGCTCCGGGGTCAGGATGAGCCCCTCGACGCGGGTTCTTTCCGGGAATGCGCCGTTTGCATCTGCAATCTCCGGCTTCCTGCCGTGTGCCGAAAGCATGTCCGATACGGCGAAAGCTTCCTTCGGTCTGTTCTCCGGTTTTTTTGCAAGCATGGCTTGAACCGTCTTGCCGAGTTCAAGGGGAATCTCGGCCCGCAAGGTCTGAAGCGGTGTCGGGGTATCGTTTGCGATCCTTGAACGAATCTCATCCAGATTATCTCCGTTAAAGGGCAGGACGCCTGCCAGCATCTCGTAAAGGATTACTCCGACGCTCCAGATATCGGATTCCTTTGTGAATCTTCCCTGCCAGGCTTCGCTGCTCATGTAGAGCGGGGTGCCTGCGACGGAGGCCGAAAGAGAGCCCTTCTTTAAAAATCGTGCCAGACCGAAATCGGCAACCTTTACCTCCCCCTCATCGGAGACGAGCACGTTTTCGGGTTTAAGGTCCCGGTGGACCAGACCCCTGGAGTGAGCGTAAGCGAGGGCGGAAAGAATCTTTTCCGTAATCCTGAGAGCCTCGGATATCTCCAGTCTTCCCCGCTCGATGAGGTCGCGTAACGAGCACCCCTTCACGTATTCGCTCACCAGTATGAACTGGCCGTCAATCTGGTCGGCGGAGTAGAATCGCACGATATTCGGGTGTGTGAGAGAGGCTAGAAGACGGGCCTCATCCCGCAGCATCTGGACATCCTGGGGTCGCATGCGTGAGACCTTGAGTGCAAACTCTAATTCCAGAATCGTATCCTGCGCGAGGTAAACGTCACCGAACTGGCCGCCGCCCAGCCAGCGGATGATGCGGTACTTGCCTAAAGTCTGTCTGATCAATTCCCTGCCGGAAAGAAGGAAGCCTGAAGGATCTCGGAGTTCCTTGCAAGGGCGCGTCCGACGAATCTTGAGTCTTCGAAACGCAGCTCCCGGCCTGCGGAGACGCCCGGATACAGGGACGGCTCGAGGCTTCCGATTCTTGAGATGATACGTTTGAGCGCCTTCGTATCCAGGGGCCTGGAGCCGGTTCCCGGTCCCCGGGCATCGAGAGAGTAACCGGCGAGGAGCCGCGATGAGAGTTTGGAGAAGAAGGCCGGGCCGGCAGCGTATTCCACACCTAAAAGGTCCCTGTCCCTCGTAACGATCATCCCCCTTGCATTGGCGAGCACCGCTGGATCGAGAACGAACCTGTCTGAATCCTGATTCATGGTCGCAGCAAGATCGTGGAATGAAGATGTTATCGATTTAACCTTATGGGTGGTCAGTATCCTTGATACCTCGTCCCAAACCCTTCTCTGGGGAGCTTTGAAACCCCGCTCGTGCCTGAGTGAATCGTTGACGCCCCGGCACAGAATCGAACGCAGCCTGGGGTTAGTGCTCCCAAGGCTCCCCTCGAAATTTCCTGCACCCTCCCAGCGTCCCTCCTCAACGCACGCGACAGGCATGCTAGCGCGCGTCCCGGCCTCTATCAATGCAGCGGTCGTCGATACCCTCGTCTGGCGAGCGCCGAATATCTCGTCGCCGTCAAGAAGAAAAAGCGGGTCGGTTCCCATGTTGTCAATGGCGACCTCGTCAACCTGCGGCATCTGGAGCTCGCTGACCGACACGGTACCGTTCCCCATGCCTTCTTCGAGCGTCAACGGATTAAAGGGCGCCTCTCGCTCGCCGTCCAGCAAAGGGTAAACGACGAGGCTGCGAACAAAGAGCGGCTCATCGATCCTCAAATTCTCGAGCACGTCTCCGATTCCTTTCATGCTAGGCCTTCTTTCCCTCATTTCCCTTCTCGCCCGTCCCCCCGCTGGGGGACTCGCCCTCTGCGCCGGGACAGGCCTTGTCGTCTTTTTCGACAATTGCGAAGGAGTCGTCGAGAACGAGCGCCATCTCGTATGCGTCCGATGAATCCTCGTAGTAGCGTGAACGCATCCTGAGAATCCTGAAGCCGAACTTCTCGTAGAGCCTTATAGCCGCAAGATTAGTCGTTCTCACCTCGAGATAGACGTACTTGACGCCCGTCGCTCTTGAACGCTCAAGGATCACCTCGATGAGCATGGTAGCAAGGCCTCTGCGCCTTGCCTTCTTGTTCACGGCGACATTGACTATGTGCATCTCGTCGGCTACCGTTCTTGCAAAGATATAACCATCAAGCTTGCCGCCCCCTCCCCCCTCTTCGACCACGAGCGAAATGGAATGGCCAAGTTCGAGTTCCTCCTGTAGCATGCGCATCGACCAGGGCGAAGGAAACGAGCCTTGCTCTATCTCGAAAACCCCGGCGAGATCGGAGCTAGACATTCGTCTTATCTTTGGGGTGTCTTGCATCGGGTTTCCGCAGGTAGAAAGGTTCAAGCGGCTCGGGATCGACGGATTCGTCCCGCATCGCCCAGGCGAGCGCGGCGAGCGCCCGTGCAGAAGGCGCGGCGGCGTGATTTTCGAGTTTTATCAGCCTTTTTCCGAGAGCGGCCTCGATCTCGCTCGAGTATTTGACGAAGCCCGGACCGAAAACGGCCAGGTTCCCTTCGTGGCCGGCGAGCGCGGCGATCTCCGACGGAGCAACGATGACGGGTCCTGCCAATCTGTCCCCGCCCCTGTAAAGGGCGGCAAAGACCTCGCCCTTGTAGGCGTCCATGAGCGGGATTCTCAGACCCTCGACATCAAAACCGACGCTTGCGTTCAGGACGTCGAGCGTCATGACCGGCACTATCCGCAGGTTCCTTGCGAACGCAATACCCTTTGCGGTCAATAGACCGATCCGCAAGGCAGTGAACGATCCCGGTCCTATCGAAACGGCAAGAAGACCCAGGTCTTCAACTTTTCTTGCCGCTTCGCTCAGTACTTGCTCTATGAGTCCCGGAAGCACCTCGTTGTGGGTGGAACGGCTCTCGGCGTTCCGCTCGGTGACAACTTTTCCATCCTCCAGAACGGCCACGCCTGTCCACTGCGAAGAGGTCTCGATTGCCAGTAACGTCATGACATGCGTTCCTCTAAGGGACCTCTAATCTCGATAACCCTCTCGTCATCCTTACCGTCGACAAAGCGAATCTCTATCTTACTCGGTACACCGGGAAACCAGGTCGAGCGCTCGGCCCATTCGACGAGCATTATGCCGCCCGGGTCAAAAATCTCCCCCAGATGAAGCGAATCCACCGCTCCGGGTTCGAGCCTGTATAGATCCACGTGTTTCACGCGGGGAGTCGTCTCATACGTCCTTGCGATAATAAACGACGGGCTTTGCACGCGCCCCGAAAAACCCAGCCCCGAGAGTATGCCCTGAATGAGGGTCGTCTTGCCGCTTCCGAGATCTCCGTAAAGTGCCACTACGTCGCCGGGCACAAGTACCCTCGCGATTTTCGCGCCAAGCGCCCTGGTCTCATCCCCGGTGTGCGTGACGTGCTCCATCCATTATCCCTTTTCTTCGAGTTTGTTCAAACGGTAAAGATGCCAGCATCCCTTGAGTGTGAGGTCGCGGTCGATGATTCCAATAGCCGAAGAGAGCGGTGCAAAGCGCTCGGCAAGCCCTCCTGTCGCGACGAAGGTGAAATCGATCTTCGTTTCTTTTCGCACGGCCGTCCGGGAAGCTTCTATAAAGCCGATGGTCAGAAGATAGAATCCCGACTGCATGCACTCTTCAGTGGAACGTCCAATGTAACGGGTGGGTTTCGCAAGCTCTATCTCGGGAAGCCTTGCGGTTGAAGACACCAGATGATGAAGGCTTTCGTCGAGTCCCGGGGCTATGATCCCACCGAGATACTTTCCGTCGCTGGTCACGAAATCTATCGTCGTCGCCGTTCCGAAATCCACGACAGCCACATCCTTCCCGTACTCGTAGTAAGCCGCCACGGCGTTGGCTATCCTGTCAGGACCTAGATTGGACAATGTTTTGTAATTGAGTTCGATACCCGTGACTATATAGGGTGAGACAACGAGCGGATGGCCGAGATTCATTCTCTGGCGGAACATGGATACGAACTTGGGCGTCAGGGATGGGACGACGGAACAAACGACGGCGTCGCGAGGTTCGCTCATGCCTAGCGTCTTCAGGTACACGTAAAGCTCGTCTGGTGTTCTTGTCTCCTCCGTCGTTATTCGAGTCACCGAAAGGATTTTTCCGCCCTCGGCCGTCGCTATCTTAGTCGATGTGTTCCCTATATCTACGAGAATGATCATTCGAGCCCCATTATGTGCGACAGGGAGAGTTCTAGTTTTTCTCCCCCGCTGGTTTCAATAAAGCCGTTTCCTTCCACGCTCATATCGTAAAGTCTCCCTGTCAGTATCTCCTCTTTCCGGTAAAAACGGACAGGTTGATCCGAGCGAATCAACGCATCCCTGATCTCCGCGTGAAAGCCGGAAAACCCCTCCGCTTTCAAACGATTTACACCGTCCATCACGCACGAGGTGAGTATTCTGAGAACGTTCCCCAGATCAAACAACCTGCCGGTCAACATGAACAAGGACGTCGCCGGAACGGAGAAATCACCCGAAAGCCACGATTGATTGACATTTACGCCGACGCCTATCCCTATGACATTCTCGTCGGAAAATTTCCAGGCCTCGGCGAGAATTCCAGCCAGTTTAGAGTGACCGAAAAGAATATCGTTCGGCCACTTCAGCGAGAGTCCATCCACCAATCCCGAAAGCTCGTTCATCACGAGATAAGCGCTTACCAGCGGCAAAGCCCAACTTTCCTTGATCTTGCGAACGACGAGAGTGAAATAGAGTCCGCCGTCGGGGGATAACCAGGTTCTGCCTAACCTCCCCCTCCCCTCGAGCTGCCTTTTGGCCCACACGAGGTAGGGCGGTTTTGCCTTTATCTCGCGGGCGGCATCCTGCGTAGAGGATAGTTCCTCACGATAGTGGACCAGGGTGAGTTCAAGCGTATTTTTCAGCACCTCATTGATCATTTCTTCTCGAGTATCGCCAGGGGCATGTGAAGCAAAACGTACGTGTGATTGTGCGGACTCCTGAAGGTATATTCGGGATAATCGTTCATCTCGATTCCTTCCTTGATTGAAAGCATCATGCCCGATTCCAGGCGCAGTTCGAGATTGAAAAGCAGTCGCGCCTGGTTGTATCCCGCAGGCCCCTTCCATGGTTCAAGTATGGTAGTGTCGTTGTTGTATCGAGTCCGTTTTGACTGCTGGTATCCGGCTTCGACAAAAAGAAAGTCCAGGGGCTGCCAGCTTGCGAGGGCTGAAAAAACGTCCGTATCATTCCTGTAAGTTACCGAATCCATATCTCTCGAGATGTTCTGAAATCTATACTCGGTCCGGAGTTCAAGGCGCTCAGTCGGCCATACAGATATAAAAGGCTCGGCCCAGAAGTATCTCAGGGTATCGAAAACGACGACACCCTGGTCGGGCCAGCGGATTTCAGAGCGTTCAAGCATTGCCTCAAAACGCGTTCCGAGCCACACCCTTTCTACAGGTTTGATTTCAATCCTTCCCCAGGCCTTGCTCTTGTCGTATTTCTTTTCCCACACGTACTGAACGCTGTCAGGCCAGTCGAGATACTGGTCGGCCTGCGTGCCGAGCTCACCGTGGAATCTTAAACGCAGCCAATCCCGTTCGCCCCTGGCGTCGAGCTCGAATTTCAATGGAATTTTCCTGAAAGGGTCCCTTGTCGGGCCGGGCAGGGTATACATGAGACTGAAACCGTGATCGAACCGCTGCATCATGCAGTAAAAGGCAATCCAATCGGTATTCTCTCTTCTCCAGGATATGCCGGCACCAAGCTCATTATAATTCTTCTGGTAATACGGCGAAATCGCCAGATGAGTATAAAGGTTCGGAACGATCATCATTGTCGGCTCGAAACGGTGCTCGGTAAGTGTGTCGTCATAGTTGCGATGCATTTGAAACTGGTAGCGCAAGCTGAAACGCTTGTTGAAGGCGGCTTCGGTTTTCAATTCATATAACTGGTACCACCCCGAATGATCGAGGCAGCCCTGGGAAGTTCTGAATGCGGTGGTCGAACGTTCATACACCCACTCCCAGTATCTCGAAAACTGTGCGATGTTTACGTCCATGCCTCCGTAAATGTTTGTGTCCCCGGGCATGACGTATGCCAGTAATCCGAGCAGAAGTAAACCCATAATTCATACTTTAGCCGTGCCGCAAAAAAAGTCAATCTTAGGTGGATGAGAGGACTAACATCTTTCCGGCAACTCACCCCCTCACCCTTTCTGTTCCCCTTTATCCTCCGGGAAAAACAAGCCGTTACATAAAACGTTACTTGCCGGACTTTCCTTTCTTGCCCGAGAGTGCGGCGTTCATCTGGGCCAGACGTTTTGCCACCTTTTCGAAGACCTTTGTTGAAGGAAGCCCGGTAAGTATCTCTATGCCTTCTTCTATTTTTCCCACCGCGTAAATGTGGAAGGAACCTTTCTTTACGGCCTCAACCACTTCGTCGCGAAGCATGAGGTTGGCGAGATTTGTCTCCGGGATCATGACACCCTGGCTGCCCGAGAGACCCTTTGCCTTGCAGAGGCTGAAAAATCCCTCTATCTTCTCATTCACGCCGCCGATGGGCTGCACTACGCCAAGCTGGTTTACCGAGCCTGTGACCGCGATGCTTTGCGTCAGGGGTACGTCTGCCAGGCTTGAGAGGAGTGAGTAGAGCTCGGCAGAGGAGGCGGAATCACCCTCAACCTCGTCGTAAAGCTGTTCGAAAGTCAGGCTTGCCGATAGGGGAAGGGGGTAGTCGCGCGCGAATTTGCCGCCGAGAAAACCGGAGATGATAAGAACACCCTTGTTGTGAATGGGACCGGCCATGCGAGTCTCGCGTTCAATCTGCATGACGCCCGACCGGCCGAGCCACGTGCGCGCCGTTATCTTCACGGGTTTGCCGAAAGAATAATCACCCAGGGACATTACCGTGAGACCGTTTATCTCGCCGACCTTCTCGCCAGACACATCGATGATTATGGTCCCGCGGAGAATGAAATCTTCCAGCTTCTCTTCGATCATGCGACTGCGGTAGGTTTTCTCTTCAAGCGCCTTGCGGACGTGCTCAGCCCGGACCGTAGGCGAGTTGGCGTCCATGGCCCAGAAGCTGGCCTCGCTTGCGAGATCTGAGATGTGCAAGAAAAGGGTAGAGAGAAGTTTCTGATCCTCTGCAAGCCTTGAGCCGTATTCGATTACCTTGGCGAGGGCTTTCCTGTCGAACTCCCTCAAGCCGTCTTCGCGGCATCGGGCGGCCACGAATCGGGCGTAAGATATCTCGTTCTCGGTCGTTCGAGACATGGTTACGTCGAAGTCCGCCCTGATCTTGAAAAGCCTGCGGAAATCTTCGTCCAGTTCGTGGAGCATGCCGTAAATTTGCGGTGCGCCGATTAATATAACTTTGAAATCGACCGGGATCGGCGAAGGTCTGAGGGTTTCTATTATGGCTCCTCGAACAACCTTCTCGGAAATGTTTTCGATCTTGGCTTCTTTTGAAAGCAGTGTGCGTTTCAAGGCTTCCCACGCGAATGGATCGGTCAGTAGCTCACGGGCAGGAATAATGAGATAGCCGCCGTTTGCGCGGTGTATGGAACCAGGCTTTATTTTGGAGAAATCGGTCACCATGTTGCCGGCCACATTGCGGTATTCAATCGCACCGAAGAGGTTGTAATAGTTCGGGTTATCCTCGTACACCACCGGTGAACCTTCCCTGCCGGAATTATCAACGAAGACGTTGACGTGGTAGCGCTCAAGAAGCGCCTTCAGGTGAGCCTGGGCATCGCCGTCTTCCTCCTGTTTCTTGAAAAGCTCTATGTGCCGGACGATATCTCGCTTCACCCAATTCAGATACTTGCTGAGTCTGGTCTCGTTCTTGTGTGTCTCCATGAGGGGGTCCAGGAGCTTGCCGAGGACGTAGTATGAAACCTTGCGGTCATAGTCAAGCAGGGCTTCAGCTTCAGCTTCTTCGATGCGTCTGATCTCGCCAAGCATGTCTTCCGTAATCTGGGTAAGCTCCTGGCCTGTCTGGCGAATCTTTTCCTGCTCTTCAGCGGAAAGGGCCTGGAATTCCTGCTGCTCGAGGGGTCTGCCGTCCTTCAAAGGCAATGGGACAAGCCCTGTGGGAGCACGTTGGATTCCGAATCCGCGCTTCAGTGCCTCGACGTTGAGGGCCTTGAACTGCTCCTCTTTTTTTGCCTCGAAGTCCTTGGTGACCGTGTTGCGCTCCGTCGCGTATTCTTCGCTTGCAAAGACCTGCGGAATTTCCTCCCGGCACGACTTTACGAAATTATCCATCGCCGTGGCGAGCTGTTTTGCCACACCCGTTTTGAGACCTATGGATAGAGGTTCACCGGGATTCTCGAAGTTGTAGACGTATACCCAGTCAAGAGCGTTTTTTTCGTCTCTCGCTCGCTTGCGCACGATTGACATGACCGTGGTCATCTTGCCCGTTCCAATAGGTCCAGAAACGTAACAGTTGAAACCGCCCGTGCCGTGCGCGAGGGCGAAGTTTATCGAGCGCACGCCGCGTTCCTGACCTATCGTGCCTTCAAGCGGTTCAAATCCACTGGTAGTCTCGGACGGAAACTTTGCCGGGTTCATGATGCGTGAAAGATTTTCAGGTGAAACACGCCTTTTTTCCTTCAATGAAATCGCCTTTGTAACAGTCCCCTTCTTTTTATCTCCAGATGTCTTTTTCTTCATGAACTAGTATAAGAATGTCTTGCCGGGTTGTCAAATCAGTGAAAAGTAACGCCCAGGGCGGTCAGGATTAATTGAAAGTTGCCTGATCCCGATCCCGGATCAGTGAACGACAAGGACAGGACAGCCTGCGTTGTCAAGCACGCGCAGCGATGTGCTTCCGAGGGCTTTAACCTCTTTGGCGTGAAGACCACGGGAGCCTATCACGACAAGATCGAACGCTTCGTCCCTGACAATCCTCAAGATGGCTTCATCAGGTCTTTCATCGAAGACAAGCCTCTCGGACGGCTCAATGCCTGACCCCTCGAATAATCTTGCCGCCGCATCAAGAATCTTTCGACCGTCCTCGTGCAGGGCGTCCTTGACCTCAGGGTTAATGTCCACCGAATACATCTCGGGGATGTAGGCGGCGTACACAAGCGTTAATCCCGAATTCATGCATTGCGCCATATCCCGCGCCATCCTTACGGCACGGAGTGAATTTTCAGAACCGTCCACGGCCACGAGAATCTTTTTAAACATAAAGAATCCTATCCGGATTTACACCACAAGTCAAGAGCATCTAAGTACCGCGCCTCCCCGGATTCTGCTCTCCTTGACCGCCATAAGCGCCGCGTTTGCATCGTCCAGATCAAACAGCGACACCTCGGTTCTCAGAGGGATGCGGCCAGCGTAATCCAGAAGTTCCCTTACATCCCGGTGCGTGCTGTTGGCGACCGAGCGAAGGGTGCGCTCCCCGTAAATCGTCTCGTATCTCATCTTCGGGATATCCGTCATCGTTATTCCTGCAAGCGCCAGTGTTCCGCCCGGTTTAAGGTGCTCGAGCGCCGCAGGAACAAGAGGACCCGAAGGCGCGAAGATTATCCCCGCATCCAGGAGGGTGGGGGGGACCTCCTCCGCGCTTCCCGTCCATTCGGCACCGAGAGTCCTTGCGAGCTCAAGATTTTCCCTGGTTCTTGAGAATACAAAGACCCTTATTCCAAGGAACCGCGCAACCTGTATCGTGACGTGCGCGGAGTTGCCGAATCCGTAAAGCCCGAGCACGTCACCCCTGCCCGCTCCGGAAAGCACGAGAGAACGGTAGCCTATGACACCGCCGCACATGAGGGGCGCGGCTTCGGCATCCCCTAACCCGGAAGGCAGCGGATAAGCGGAATCCTCCGGAACCACCACGTATCCGGCGTATCCTCCGTCGACGTGGAAGCCCGTGAATCTCGCGTTCGTGCAGAGATTCTCTTTTCCCTTCATGCAAAACTCGCACTTCCCGCACGTTTCGTATAGCCAGGGCACTCCGACTCGCCGGCCTGTTATATCCTTGCGAACCCCTTCTCCCGGCTCGTCCACCACCCCTACAATCTCGTGTCCCGGAACGAGGGGAAGCCTTGGCAAGACAAGATCCCCCTCCACGATGTGAAGATCGGTGTGACATACCCCGCATACGGAAATCTTGATCCTGACCTGTCCCGGGCCGGGTTCCGGCTCCGGCAACTCGACCATCTTCAGCGGGCACTTGTCCACGGCCGCTGCCTTCTCCAAAAGCATTGCCTTCATATCATCCTAGGATAAATCCATAATCAACAAAGTCAAGCTTGACATCACCTGTCATTATCCTAGACTCAACCAATGATTCTGACAATCCTAAGCCTCTTGTGCTCGAGCCATGAAGCAACCGAGTTCGGGTCCTTATCCCGGGAATGGGCCCAGGAGGCTCGAAGAGAAGGATGGCGAATCGATTCAACCGATGCGGAGGTTTTAGAGGAAACGATGCGGGACTTTGGTCCGTACCTCGAATCCGTTATAGGCAAGGCAAAGCTCTCAAGGGTCGAAAGAAGGATAAAAACGCCTTACGACGTCTCAGACGCACTCGATAAGGTCACCGGAAGGCGCTTCGGCGAGTATTATCCCTCCTTTTACTCTTACTGCGAATCGGAAAGCCGCATATCCGATACTTCGTGGCTCTCGCGCGAGAGCGAGCACTTCATATTTCTCTACCATCCGGGAAGCCGGGCTGCCCAGGACGTGGCACTTATCGAAAAGGTCTGCGAGCAGGCCTTTGATGATATAACGGGCATCCTTTCCCCTGACTCGTCTCAACGTTCGAGGCTGGAAAGGGTAATCATGACGGGAGGTCAGGAGCCTTACTACTCCGGCGGGAAAATCCCTGTCAGGCTGCACCCGAATCGTTCAGGCGTCGGCGGATACGAGGAGTCGTCGGGCGGACAGACCGGTTTTCGCCCGGTATGGTTCGCCGATACGGTCGGCTACGCCTTGTGGATTAACCTCGGGTATCCCGGTCCCGTAGGCCTTTTCGGAATTCCCCACGAGGTTGCGCATTCACTCGCGCTTCTCTATCTTTCAAACGAGGCTCTCCTTGCAGGCCTCATGAGGGGTGGCGCAAACGTCACCTCAAACAAGCTGAGGGCTGCGGTTCTGCCTGACGATCTCCTGCGGCTGGAGGGCTGGGCTTACATGATTCAGAACAACTACTCCGCCTACGTCCGCCTGAATCTCTGGCGCTCATCGCGCGAAGCCATGGCCTCCGCGTCGGCACGTTTCGGATTTCCCGACGCGTTCAACCTCTTAAACGGCGAAGTCTCAAAAACCGCTCTCGAACGCACACTCTCCGTGCTCGGTATGGATAAGTCCGTTGACTACGCCGAAAGGATGCGGTACTTCTTCTCCGCCGCGGACATGATCCGCTATCTCTATGAACGCTACGGTTCCGAAAAGCTTGCACGCTTCCTTGCCGACCAGCGCGAACCCATGGAGGCACTTCTTGCCGTCTACTCTCTGACGCCCTACGCACTCGAGGATGACTGGAAGAAGGATGTTGTTTCTGAATAAGAAGGATTCGACGCCTGGAGAAGCCTGGTACGTTTACATCCTTCAGTGTTCGGACGGCTCCCTTTACACCGGCGTCGCAAAGGATGTATTCGTGCGGCTTGCCGAGCACAACTCGGGCAAGGGTGCGCGCTATACCCGGAGTCGCAAGCCCTGTCTCCTTAGATTCTTCGAGCGCCACCCGACCCGTTCGAGCGCGCAGGCCGAAGAGGCGAGGATCAAGCGCATGTCGCGCGATGAGAAGATTGCATTCCTGAGCCGCTGCCCGGCGGAGTAAGCCCTCCTCCCCCTCCTCAGCAGAATTCCATTCTGCCCATGCGCCCCCGGCGCTAGCCCCCCCTCAGAAACTCTTAGCGAATATCTTTTTCTTATTTGAGATGTTTCTCACGAAGTGGAGTTTTACATCCAAGCGATAATATTCAAGCAAAACTTCTCATGGCACCCGGCGCTATCATTGATGTGTAAATATGAAGTGGCGGAAGCAGAGCTTGCGCCCGGCGCCCCTGGCGCTCATCATTTGATGTGTAAATATGAAGTGGCGGAAGCAGAGCTTGCGCCCGGCGCCCCTGGCGCTCATCATTTGATATGTAGATGTGAATGGCGGAAGCGAAGCTTGCGCCCAGCGCCCCTGGCGCTCATCATTTGATATGTAGATGTGAATGGCGGAAGCGAAGCTTGCGCCCAGCGCCCCTGGCGCTAGCCCTCCCCGCCTTCCTCAGTCCTCCTCAGTAACCTTCTTAACGACTCCATGGTTTTTGGGAAATTATCCAGAAGCCATTCGGTCGAACGAAATTCAACATGCCGGATTCAAGTCGCTGTCCATCGCTTCGGTTTCCCTAAGATTCCCTGGTTTACCTGCCCATCCTTGACAATCAAATCAAATATTGTATCATCTTTTGTCAAGCTCGTACCCGGAGGTATGTATCGACACAATCATCATTCTGGAAAGTTGCAGCTTTTTAAAGGTTCTGCGGAAGTGAAAAGTGAGGCTGAAATCATTTCTTGCCTGTCTGTCGGGCCTTCTTGTTGTTTCGATGGCATGTCCGGCAAGGAAATCTGACATGACGACGAGTTCCGATTTTCGAATAATCATCCTTGACGGTGACTGGCAAAGCCTGAACCTGGGATACGAGTCCGGCAACGCGGTCTCGACACTCAAGACTCTCGACACATCTAAGGCGCTTTTTACGTTAAACCTCGACGCGATCGAAAGCTACGACTGGGACAAGCAGAAGATTACCCTTACGCAGGACGCGACCAATGCGCTTGCGCAAAGCCTTGAAAAGGCAGGCAGACTGACAGATGGGGTCGAGAAGCTGAAGAGTCTCAAAAACAGCATGGGCTGGGGAAATCCGCTCCAGTCAGCGTTGTACACTCGCGTATTTCTGATCGAACTCAACGAAGATATCCTTTACTGCGGTATCTTTCTGGACGCGACCTCGCAAATGCCCATCAACTATCCGGTCGCAAGGGTAATGCTCGATGGCGGCAAGGCCGTGATCGCGCTTCTTCCTATACACATCCCTTTCGTTAACGAGGACCCGGTTGACGGTTCAGGAAATATCCGCGGTCTTGTCGTAACAGATGAGGCCAGGGCAGATATTGCGGATTTGAATCGCAAGGACTCGTTTGCAGACAAGTGGATCTGCAACCTGGCAACGAGCCCCGGGGCGGTCGAGCACCGCAAACTGCAGAGGGACCCGAGAATCAAAAGGATTCTGGAAGCCTCGGGTAAAATCGGCGAGTAAAATGCCACTCAGGGCAATCATTAAAAAAGCTATCACGAGCGATACTTTTAGTTAATATTCCTTGATTCACCCCTTGACAAAGTTGCCTTAAGGGTTATTATTTTTTACACAATCATCCAACCGGAGGAGCGTAAAATGAAAAAATTCTTCATTATATTATTTGCAGCTATAGTGGGAGCGTTGGCGGTCGAGTGGGATGTGGAGCAGGTTACACCGGCATCCGAGCCTTACAACTACTGCCCTGTTCTTGCCCTGGATGACCAGGGATCGGCATACATCCTCTACTACCAGTGGAACGAGCAACCTCTTCTCAAGGTGGCATCCAACGCAACCGGCGCGTGGAAGACGAGAATGGTTACTCACCTGACCGAAGCCTTCGGTGAGATTTTCAGCATCGATGTCGACTCAACGGGTCATCCGTATGCCGCTTACATGGACTCGGCCGGTCCGGGCAAGTACGATATATTCCTTGCGACCGATACCACGGGCATGTTCGCATCGTACAATCTGACCGACGATGAAGCTTACGATTGGGCGCCCGTCATAAGAATCGGGAATTTCGATCACATCAATCTGATTTACATAAGCCAGATGCAGCTTTACTGGAACTGGTTTTCCATAAACGATTCTTTAATGCAGCCGACAACCTCCAACCTGAATCAGGAAGGCTACCTTGGCAACGATATCGCTTTTTTTGAGGGCGAAACTTCAATGAATGACAGGTACTGCGCTCTTTATATAGGCGATGACGGCTTTTTGTGGCTGACTCAATACAACATAGTAAATCTCGGACTGAACCAGAGTACGGAGCACTGGAACGAGTCGAAGGTCAGCAACGAAACGAGCTTCTGGCCTTCGGCAGAGTTCGACGGGTCCGGCTATCTACATGTCGCTTTCACTGGCGGATTTTATCCTAGTACGATCCGTTACGGGACGAACCCGGCGCCGAATACGGTTTACGAAGCGGCGTCGACCACGGGTCCGGAGGAAACCATGAACGAACGTCCCTCTCTCACTCTCGGACCGTCCGGAGACCCCCACATCGCATGGATGCGCTCGCTGCAAGTAAACGATACCGTCTGGCAGTACGATATCTACTACACTCATAAAACGCAGTCGGGCTGGGAGGAGGAGGCCGTGACCTCCACACTCGATCGTGACGAGAGACCCGGCTACGGTCATTACTTCGCGATAGACGCCCAGGGTTACGGTCACATTGTATGGTCTGCGCCCGACACCACGGACTGGATCGATCACATCTTTCATGCAAAATCAAAGACCCCGATTGCATCAGGCATAGTCGAAAACCCTCCTCCTTACCTTCCTCGCCCTCCACTGAACCTCCTCCTCTCACTCGAGACATACGGTTACGCAATCGCCTTCGACCTTCCCCGAGCCTGCCAGGTGAGTCTGGCGCTCTACGATGCGTCGGGCCGGCTGGTCGAAAAACTGGCTTCAGGTCTCTATCCTGCGGGCAGACACACAATCGAACTCGGCACCCTGGAACATTCAGGAGGAGTTTATTTCGTAAGAGGCGAGATCGAGGGGCAGAAGGTAGGCACAAAACTCATCGTCTACAAGAAATAAACAAGGGGAAAAGTGAAACTCTTCTTTGTGATTTTTACCGTCGGTGCCTGCTGCCTGACCGCGGTACAGTGGGAGTACGAAAAGGTTTTCGACGAAACTGAAATGTATTCCCATGGTTCGAAGATTGCACTTGACGGGAACGATGCCCCGTACATACTATATTCCGCAGGGGAGTCCGAGGATCATGTCTACATCCTCAGGCTAGTAGAGCCTGAGGGCGAGAATCGGAATATCCTTGTTATTGACACGGTGCCCATATACAAGCTCACCTTCAGTTTTGATATCAATCCCGATAACGACGTCGTTATCGCTTACACCGATACGGTAATCCCTGGAATCAGCGAGCTTTACCTTGCGACATATCACGAAGGCGCTTTCGATTACGTCAATCTTACCGATAACTGGGTGCTTAAGCTTCGCCCGATAGTTCATGTGGGATCGGACGGGATTGTAAGGCTTGTTTATCTCGAGTTTATCGGCAATGTTGCCGATTTGCGCTACGGGTGGTACGACGGCGAGACCTTTGAATCGGAATCTATACGGGACAGCACGGATTCCTATGGTAACGGATTCGATTTCTGTCTGGATGCCGCCAATCAGCCGCACGTATTTTTCATCGGCGACGACTACAATCTGCGGCACGCAACCCGGGCAGGAGCAGATAACTGGACGAGCAGTACGCTGGGAATGAAGGGATACCATCCCTCGGTTGCAATGGACAAGAAAGGTAACTTTCATATAGGCTGCGAGGATCCGCCAGATATAGGCTACCTGACCGATGCCTCAGGGTCGTGGACCGCGGAAACGGTGGCCGTTTCCGAAGGCGATGTGGACTGGATCCTGCCCTCTATTGCCCTGGACCCCCAGGACAACCCCCACATGATATGGTATACATGGATGGCTCCCTATCACCAGCCTGCCGACATCGATATCTGGTTCTCCTCCAGAACCGACGGCTCATGGAGCGAACTGGAAGCCCTTCCTCCCGATCAGTCCAAGACACTCGGTGATTTCCGGATTGACCAGGAAGGCTACGGGTATGCATGCTATTCCATATATAAAGACTTGTACTACGCGAAAACGACCGAACCCCTGGCAGGGGGGGTAGTAGAGGCCGAACCCGGCATTGCGCCGGTTTCAATGGTTGTGTCGGGCAGCCGACTGCGTTTCGACTTGCCGCAGCCGGGCAATATCGCCATCTCCATTTACGACGCATCAGGCAGGATGATCGATAAGCCGGCAACAGGATACTACCCGGCGGGTCAGAACGAGATGATTTTCAACACGAGCGCTTTTCCGGCGGGTGTCTACTTCGCGAGGCTGGAGTGGGGCGGCTCGTCGGCAAAAGCAAGGATGGTCTTAATCAAATAGATGCCGTGAGGATGATTGAGGAGGGCTAGCGCCAGAGGCGCTGGGCGCAAGCTCCGCTTCCGCCACTTCATATTTACGCATCAATGACAGTGCCGGAGGCGCATTGGCAGAATGGGATTCTGCAGATGGGGGCTCGAGGAGGACTCAAGGAGGGTAACAGGCGGCGTTTCGAATAAACTTGCCGCCGGAATAGGAATCTATACCTTTGTGGTAAGTAAAAAAACGATTCTGTAATAAACTGCAGGATCCAAAACTCTAACGTGGTTATGGAGGAAACATGAAAAAAACACTAATGGTTCTTTTCGCAGGAGCGTGCGCCCTTTCTGCCGTGGAGTGGCAAGTAGAGCAGGTTACAAATCAGACGGAATACGGCGCATACTCTCCCGTTCTTGCCCTGGATGCAGACGGAAAGGCCAGGATTTTATACCTGGATGAAATAACGGGTCTCAAGGTGGCTTCAAACGCCGCAGGGCCATGGAACATCAAGCCTGTCGCCGAGGTGAACGAGACATACGCGTACAGCATAGACGTGGATGATTCGGGAACGAGTTATGTGGCCTATGATAACTTTGTGAGCGTGGATAATCCTGAAATCTTCTTCGCAACAGACAAGGGAGGTACATTTACACCCGTCAATATTACTAACGATGCCGCGTATCAGGCAGCGCCGGTTTTAAAGCTTGACAACGATAATATTCCGCACGTCGTTTACGCCCAGGCTTTAGGTGAAGAAGATATTCAGTTATACCACGGCTGGATAGACGGTGTCGAGCTGCACGCCGAAAAAGTTACCGGCAATTTCTACCAGGACGATTATTCAGGCTACGACATGGTTTTTGACCTTTCGGGTGACGTTCATATCTTCTATATTGGAGACGACTATTATCTGTGGCGCACCACGTCGGGTGAGCCGGCATGGATCAAAGAGAAGATCAACGAGCTTTCAAGCATGTGGCCGTCTGCCGTGGCTGATCCCATGGGTTCGTTGCACGTGGCATACGACGTAGACAATAAAAGTATCCACTACACCACGAACACAAACGGAACCTGGCAGGATGAACTCGTCTCCGACGGCGGCTCTGAGTACGGCGGAAACGTGAGACCGTGTCTTGTACTCGACGTGTTCTACGGGTACCATGCCCAGGGCAGCCCGCACGTCGCGTGGATTCGGTACGACGACGAATACTGGGGCGACTTGTACTACTCGTCGAAACCCGAAGGAAGCTGGGTCGAAGAGGCGATTACCTCTGAGCCCGGCAAGGACGAATGGCCCGGATACGGCCGCTACTTTGCGATAGACAACGAGAACTACGGTCACATCGTCTACGACTTTCCTGACGAAAACGATGTATGGCAGATCATGTATGCCAAAAGCAAGGAACCCCTTGCAGAACTTGTAGCCACAACTGAAGTTCCGCAGGTGCCCCCCTCCCCCTCCCTCAGGATCGAGGGTTCAAGGATATGTTTTGAACTTCCCCGAAGCTCCTTCGTCCGTTTGACCCTTTTCGACGCGACAGGCCGGATGGTTAAAGAATTGGCCTCAGGTACTTACCCGGCGGGTCGGAGCGAGATGACTGTGGTTTCCCGGGACCTTGCCCGGGGCGTCTACTTCGCAAGGCTCGAGTCGGAAGGCTTTTGCGCGAACGCAAGGATGGTCGTAATCGAATAAAAGGCACTTGAGCACGAAAAAAGGGCGCAATGTGCGCCCTTTTATTAGGGTCATATTTTTTACATCCTTGCTAGCACAATACACCTTTGAGTAATGGAATAAACTCAAAACAATGTTGTATGGCTAAGAGAACGTACAACGAACTTCGGTTCTGGAGGTATCATGAAAAAAGCGCTTCTCGCTCTTTTCACAGGAGTGTGCGTTCTTTCCGCAGTGGAGTGGCAGATAGAACAAATAAACAACAACCCCGATTCAATAAGCGGCCTGCCGTCAATCGTCCTTGACCCTCAAGGCAATCCGAGAATCATTTTCTTTGAGGTCGAGAATGGAGCCTATGATAACGTTGCCTTTAAAGTGGCGGCGCATGACGCAAACCCATGGGTTACTGACGAGATCTGCAAGGTCTGGGATATCGGTTACATCCCAAGCATCGCTACCGATTCAAAAGGAAACACCTTCATTGCGTACGATGCTCGCGAAATTGAAGAAGACGACTACAGTGTCTTTCTTGCCTCGGATTCAAGCGGGACATACGGCTCCATGAGAGTTATCCCTGCTGACGGGTTTTGCTATGAGATGCCTACCGTAAAGGTCGGTCCGGATGGCAAGATTCACCTGGCCTATCTCAGGTGGATTGTAGATGAATTTGAAGATATTTACATATACGAGGTCCGCTACGGGTATCTTGACGGCGAAGACTTCATTTCCGAGGTGATTGACGACAGCTTCCTTCTCTCCGAGGAGTCATATGGGCCTCCTGAAGGCTCCTCGCCCATAGACTTCGTACTCGTAAACGATGTTCCTAATGTTCTCTACGTCGACGGCGGCTCCAACCTTTGCCTCGCCGAGCGTATATCGGCTGGTAACTGGCATGTCGATACCGTCCAGACGCGGTCATTGATGATTTCCGCAGCCGTTGACGCGCAGGGTAAGCTTCACCTCGCGTACCGAAAAGGCGAGTCATACGACAGCATCTATTACTCGACCAACAAGACGGGTACATGGCAGCACGAATTCGTTGCAAAGGTTCAGGAGCCGGCAATCGGTAGCAATTTCGGAGGAAACAGCGCCTTCTCTCTGGATCTGGACCCCAAGGGCAACCCTCAAATCGTTTGGTGCGATTACCGGCTCTCGGATTTTTTCTCTGACATGTACCGCTCCTGGAAGACCCCGGGCGGATGGAGCAAGGAGCCCGTCGTTTCCGATCCTGACCTGGCCGAAGGTAACCAGTTCTGCCGTTTCTTCAAGATCGACGGCGAAGGCTACGGGCACGTTGCCTATATGGCCGGCACCAGTGACGATGACATACAGGTTTACTACGCCAGGAGCAAGGAGCCGATAGGCGAGGTCTCGTCAGTGATAGAGAGCCCTCATCGGGTTCCCCTCTACCTTTCTGTTGAGGGAGCGCGTATTCGCTTTGAACTTTCCCGGGCCTCTCTTATTCGCCTGACTCTCTACGACGCATCCGGACGTATGGTCAGGGAATTGGCCTCAGGTACCTGCCCGGCGGGTCGAAGCGAGGTAGCGGTCGACACGAAAAACCTTTCGTCCGGCGTCTACTTCGCAAGGCTCGAATCGAACGGCATCTCTGTGAACGCCAGGATGGTCGTAATAAAGTAGATTACACTTGAGCACGAAAAAAAGGGGCGCGTGACGCGCCCCTTTTTTAATCTTTCGGGATACTTACCAGGAGACTACCTCGAGCGTCGGGCGCTTGGAAGCATCGCCATCCTTTGAGCCGTAATCCCTGCGGCCCGCCGAAGAGATTTCGTCCCTGGCCCGGATCATTATTCCGTAATTGTTAATTCCCGCTATCCAGTTCTGCACAGCAGGAGTTACATCGACGTAAAAGGTGCCCACGGCGGCTATCGTGTCCGTGTAAGCTGCGAAGCTCGATGAGGAGGTGTTCGGCTGGTTATTCCAGTTCAGACTTCCGCCCTGCCAGTCATTCGAGATGGAGTAAAACAGCATATAGAGAGTATCCGTCGGAAAATATTCCCTGTAAAGCCTCAAGCGGGCGCGGCGGAAGGTTTCGCCGGACGGTATCGGAGGGGTAAGGAATCTTATGAACGAACGGAAGTATCCGTTCTCGCTTTCTTCATATCCGACGAGCAAATACTCACCGTCGCCGTATGAGTTTGAAGGATATGCACTATAGGCGTAAGTGTCGTCTGTGGCATCGTACGCGTTAAAGGAAACCTCTACCGTAAGCTCAATTATGGCCGTGTCGGATTCAGAGTCTTTATTGGTCGCGATCACGGTTACCGTATCGACGGTCGTCGTCCAGAGGAAATCGGGCGCGGTCCAGGTTGCCTCCTCGCCCGTGCCCTGAACGGTACCGAGCGAGGCGCTCCAGCTGTAGGTTACACCGGTCGTATCTTCGACGATACAGTGAAGGATTGTGCTCTGCCCGGGCATGAGGGCGGTATCGCCGGCATTAAGTTCCGTGATGGTTACCGGCGTCGGTTTGCTGCAGACCACGAGACCTGCCACGATAGCAAAGGAAGATATTATCAAAAGCGCACGTTTCATACTGCCTCCTTTTGACTTTTGAACCCGGCAAGCTTCATCGAGCGGCTTACTGGGCGGTTTTGGAAACATTCAAAGCGTAAGGTTCAAGATAATTGAACGCCACCAGACCCTTGCCCCACGAGGGATAGGCCCCCCGTTCGTCCGTAACCTCGATAAACCAGTACCCGGAATCAAAAGACTTTGATTCGTAAGGTGTTATGAGGTCGAACACCGCCGAAGTATCCTTCACGGCTCCGAAGAGGGTTCCGTCCGGCTTGTAGAGCACAAGCTCGGGCTCCGCGTCTCCTCCGAGCTTTGAGACTTTTACGTAAAGCATTGTGGTGTCTGTAAGTTCAAATTTGAAAAAATCGGGCAGCGACTTCATCGGCTCCACCGTATCGCTGAAGGCGTCGCAAAGGTACGAGCCGTCGTGGGTGAAGCCGGGAACTATTTCGTTTGCAGACGTGGTGTCGTCGTCGGGTTCAAAGGGATCGTTAATGGTGCTTCCGGATATGATGATGCCGTATTTGTAGCGGTCGGTACCGGCGTCACCCTTGGGTGTGAGTCTTAAGTAAAAAATCTCTCCCGGACGGGCTGCAATCCAAGAGCAGGGTTCGGTGCTGGAGTTGCGTGAATCCACGAGCAAAGCTTTATCATACGTTAAGAGTTCCGCCCTGAGGTAGAAATCGTTTGTTACAGGTTCAATAATCACAAGCTTTACAAGAAGCACCGTACCGAAGGACTTGTTATCGGGAACACCGAACTCGAATATCTCCACGGAATCAGTCAATGGAACGGAGATGGTGTCCGAATACGGTGTAGATACGGTCCATGCGCTGTCAAATGTGTTGTTGGCTGTCGGATCGGGGAGGGGGTCAGTGGATTCGTCGCAGTCGAGACCCGCTATCAAAAAGACGAGAGAGAATAAAAAAATCAAGGTAACCCTTTTTACGAAAGACCTTAAATTATTCATCCACAAGAATAACCGATACTTGCCGCTTGTCAAGATCGGAACATCGGAGACTTTTAAAAACCGTCTTGACAAGTTTTTTGTCGAGCTTATAATAAATTTGTTAACCAAGATTCCCCAAAAAAGGGGAAGGAGGAGAAAATGAGTATCTTGGGTTTAACATTATCATTGTCCGTCATCCTGAATTCGGGAGTAATCAAGGATGACTTTCTCGTAAGTATCGATTTACCATCAAAATGCAACAAAAACGGGGTATTTGCCGCGTCCACTGCAGCAGGATGGTTTGCAGCATGGGTTGACAACCGCAATGCCTCAGCCGATATATACGGACAGGCGCTTTCATCCACTCTTACGCCGTTGGGCGAAAACACCATGCTCAACTTTGATTCGACCGGCGTCGAGGAATCAATGGTGGGAGTCGTTTCCGACAGTCTGGGCAACGTTATAGTCATGTGGCAAAGCAACCAGGGGAGTTCTTGGGACTACCATTTGCGAAAGATGTCGCCCTCAGGTGTTCCCCTTGTGAAGGACACCCTCCTATTCTCCCTTCCGCAGTACTGTTATGCCAGCGTTGCCATGAACGCCAAGGGCGAGTATGCTTTGGTCTGGCAGGATGCAGGTTATATAGGGATTGCGTTCTTCAACCCGGACGGTTCGCGCAAGGCCGAGGCAAAGGAAGTCGCAAAGAATGAACCAAGACCAGGGGTGTTTCCGCGCGTAGCCATTGCTTCTAACGGCGCAACAATCGTGACATGGCAACATCTGACCACCATTCCGCCGGATACGGTCGCCAGAATATACGCTCGATGTTACAATACCAGGTGCGAACCCAGGGGAGAGGTTTTTGAGGTTTTAAGCGCCACTAACAGCATTGAAGTAAAACCAAGTGTATTGTCCCTTGCCGTTGGTTCAGATCATGCGGGAAGGTTCATCATCTCATGGATTATGATTGATGCTTCCCTGTTCCAAGATGATGTGAGGCTTTACTCGAGGTCGTATGCGTGGGACGGCTCCGCATATGGCCCTGTAAAGGAAATTGCTAAGGGAGTGGGGTCGTCGCACAAGATGGCTGTGGCCTGGGACGGAAGTTACAGCATCGCCTGGAGTCAGGATGGAGCTTACCTGCAGAGCTTTTACGCCGACGGTTCGGCGAGAGGACCACTGCTCGATATAGGCGGAGGCAGGGGGGAAATCCAGGACCTGGCGCTTCGTTCGGATCAGTGGTTTGCCGTTTATTCCTTTGAAAACGACATCTACTGCAGGTGCGGTATGGTGCAGGGATCAATGATCGGCTCCGAGGCGCTTCTCAATGACGACGAAGGCTCATCGAACCAGACCAGTCCCCAGGTCTTTACAAGGGATGCAGGGGATTTTGACGTTTTCTGGGATCCAGGCGGGTTTATCGCCGAGACTGAATTCGTTTTTACATCAAACAACCAGGGGCGGCGCTTTACGGGTGGCGGTTCCCCAGTCGGCGCGGAATTTTCCATACAAAGGGGTCCCGGAAGTATGAACCCTGAGACGGGTGAGTTCGTAAAAACCTGGTTTACGCAGTTTACGGACAGTTTTTACTATATGCAAAGATACTCCTCAATCGGTCAGTCTATGGGCGGCTCTGTAAAAATCAACCCGCGCAAGCTTGTAAACAGCATGATGGCGAATTACGTCAATATCTCAATGAACCGCAAAGGAAATATTGTTGCGCTGTGGAGTGATACAGATTCCCTAGGTATTAAGCGAAAACTTTTTGCCCGGCGTTTTAACAAGGACAATAAACCGATTGATGCCGAAGCGATAGAAGTGGCACCCGCTCTGACTCCCACTTCTGTCTACTCATATCTGGACGTGGCGATGAGAGAGGATAACGGGTTCATCGCGGCGTTTCTTGTTCTGCAGCAGCAAAATCCGACCTCGATCTATTGCTGCTATGCGCAGATTTTCGATAAAGATGGAAACGCCCTGGGAGAACCGATCAAGGTAAGTGAAAACGTTGAGGTGATTTCAGAGGCTCGCCCGCCGTCCCTTGCGGTCGACACAAGCGGTAACTTTTGCGTGACCTGGGGCACATGCGAGTCCGGCGGCGATCGTACATTATACGCGCAGTGTTATGATGCCTCCGGCCAAAAGCTCGGAGGTAATCTTAATACCGGCATAATGATGGGTTCACTGGTCGGAGTCGGTATAGCGGCAAGACCCTCCGGCGGTTACGTCATCTTCGGCACCGATTACGTAGACGGACACGGTAACTCCAACGTCAGCGCATATTATGTCAACAAGGATGGAACGGCCGTGGGCCGCAAGGTTCAAATAAACCAGCCCGACTTTTTCCCGGCCAACTACCAGCGCACCGGTTCCAACAGCGTCGCAGCGACCGATGACCGCATTATCTATACCTGGCTCGATAACCGGCGTCACAAGGGCTGGGACGTCTACGCGAAGGTTACAGACTGGGATGCCTCGGGTATCTCCACTCCGCTAACACCAGAGAATTATGAACCTTACGAACTGGAAGTGACTAATTCAATCGGACGCGAGATTACGCTTCATTACTCCAACTATGCCGGAGGTTTTTGCGCATCGGTCTACGACGCTTCGGGTCGAAAGATTGATAAGATACAATCCTCCGCGACTTCGGGTGTAGTTGTGTGGGGAGGGGAGCACCGGGCGCCTGGCGTATACTTCATTGTGCCGCAGCAAAGCGACCCGTCGGTCACAAAGGTTGTACTGGTGAAGTGACAGACGGCATGCGCGCATAAGTGACGTAGTTTCGGGCGTAGAAAATCAAGGATGGCTGGGGGAGGAGACGGCTGGATTAGTTTAGGGCGAATGTGCTTCTCGTTTTGCTAGTGGATAAGTGATTCACAGGAGGAAACTTATATGATTCGCAATCAATGGTATGCAGTGCTCGATTCAAAGGAGGTCAAGCCGGGGGTACCCTTGGGTGTAACTCGCATGGGTGAGAAGCTTGTGTTCTGGCGCACGGAGTCCGGGGAGATCGCCTGCTTGCGTGACAAGTGCGCGCACCGCGGCGTGCAACTTTCGTATGGGTGTGTCTTAGGCGACAACGTCATGTGCCCGTTTCACGGGTTCCGTTACGACTCTTCGGGTCGCGGGGTGATGATCCCGGCAAACGGCCGTAACTCGCCTGTTCCCAATAACTTCAAGGTGCCGTCCTATCCCGCTCGTGACGCGCACGGTTTCATCTGGATTTACTGGCCCTCCTCGCCCTCCTCGCCCTCCTCAGAACTCACCTCACCCTCCTCAGAATCCTCCACGCCCGATCTCTCTAAGTTACAGCCTGTCAAGTGGTTCGACAACCTCGATGAGAGCTTCTACTATTCTACAAAACCCGATCCGTGGAACGCGCACTACTCACGCGTGATTGAAAACCAGCTCGACGTCGTGCACGTGCCGTTCGTGCACTATAACACCATCGGCAGGGGCTGTCGAACCCTCGTACATGGGCCACTTGCGGAACTTTCAAACGACGAAATCCGAATCTGGATGCACAACGTTTCAGATGACGGCCACACGCGACCAATGAAGCCGGAAGAACTCGATAAGTCCTTATCACCAGTGTATTTATACTTCATCTTCCCGAACATCTGGCAGAACGTCATCTCGAAAGACCTGCGGGTCATGATCGCGTTCGCGCCCGTTGATGACGCGCACACGATGGCGTATATCCGCTTCTATCAAAGATTTATGAAGTTCCCAGGCATCCGGCACATCATCCATTATTTCGGCGACCGCTACAATCTCAAGGTCGCGCACCAGGACCGCCGCGTGGTCGAGACGCAACAGCCCAAGCCGTCGGGACTTAAGATCGGCGAGAACCTCATCCAGGGCGACAACCCGGTCGTTCTGTACCGCCGCCGGCGCGAGGAATTGCAGAAAAAATAGTACCGCAAAAGGTATCATTTTGTGGCGAAAAAAGCTGGACAAAAGTGGGACAAATTCCGCAGCCCAAAACTGCACTTAGAGAATTACGCTTCTTTTGAAACCACATCCCGTTGTCACTTACAAAGGTGCGAACAAAGCTAAATGGACGTGCTTCGAAAATGGCCAAAAACGGGGTTTTCGATACCCCAAAGGATTGCCGGAGGCACTCCTTTGGGGACCCCGACGATTTTTGACCACTCCGGGAAGTCAAACTTCCGTTCCAAATGAAGGCCTTCCTCGTCACAATGTACTCCTTTTGGGGCCCCCGTGACTTTCAAAGAAAGTCGTCAGAAGTTTTCCTTCAAAATCAAATAAGGTAAAGGAAAACTTTAAACACTCCGAAGCTTGGTCAGTCAGGATTAACGGTTCGTGTCCCGGTTTGAAGAAGCGCGTCAGCGCCTCTCTTTTGAAGGGAGGTGTCCTCTACAAGGGAGCGGACGGAGGGAGCCATCTATTTTCGTCTTGACGAAAATGCTCCTTGGGATCCCCGTGAAATTACGGAGTAATTTCACGGGGGTGTTTTTAAAAGTAATACCTGACGCCGATCCCTGCGCCGAGCCCGAGCCCGATTCCGGGAAGAAGGTTGAGCCTTGGGTCGAGCTGGGCGTAGAATCCGAACGAGCGGTAAATGTATTCGAGCCCGAGCGGAACCCTTGCACCCAGAAGGGCCTCGCTTACGCCGGTGTTGCGGTTGCTGCCCCCGCCCAGTATGCCGCCCACGCCCACGTACAGCGCAAACGAGCCCGCGGCAACACTTTGCGGAAAGTGCCACAGATACCCGGCCTGCACGGTGAACTTCTGCGCCACAAGGTTCCAGCCCAGCGCCGCGTCTATCGCGTTTCTTGAGCCGACCCAGAACTTTGCCGAAAGCGCCGTCGGCTCACCGAGCTGCAAACCCAAGCCAATGCTCCCGTGTCCTGCCGCCGCCCGCGCGGCCAGAGGCACAAATATCAATGTCAAAAGAAAAATGATGGTTAAGCGCTTCAAGATAGCCTCCTGTTTCCTTAAGATTAGGCTCAGGGAGGAGCATGTCAAGGGTGTTACGGGCGGTGTTACGGGGCTCTCCTCAGATACACCTCAAAGATAGCACCACGTAAGAGAGGAACTGAACTGCGTCTTTTCAAGTCGCTCACGATGAGAGGGCGGGTGTGTTATTTCCTTTGATTCCAAGCTGCTGATGGAAATGACCTATGAGATGAAAGCTCATCTCAAGGGTCAGACCCTGCCCCGAAGGTGTACGGGTAGTGTTGCGGGTCCCCCTCCTTGATGGGGTGTTTTTCTTCTTTAGTCATTGCGAGATTTTGTGAAACAAAATCGTGGCAATCCCATAGCACAAAGTCAAGTACACATGGCCCTATCCGGAATGCTTCAGGAAAGTGCCATGAGATCGCCACGTTCGTCTTCGACTCATTCGCGATGACGAACCGTCACTTGACTTCCTTAGTTCATGCAGTTTAATATGTACCGTAAGAGGAAAGATGCAGAAGATAATAATAGAGATTGCGACGAGAGAATCAGATTCTGTTGTCGAAAACCTAATGGGTGAAAAGAATCCATCCGAAACCAAGATTCTTGAAATAAATGAAAAGGCAAAACTTCATTATGAAGGTACTAAGATATTACTAAGTGCGGATAACCCAGATATATGCTATTTTCTTCTGGATTTTGTTACAGATAGTCTTGCTGGTGCAATAATAGCCCTGAGTGCAACATGGTTTTTCAATAAGTTGAATATGCTAGGCAAAAAGATTATTCTTAAGATAAACGGTCGAAAAACAGCTATGTCTGAGAAGGCAATTTCGGAAGCGATTGAATTGGCTGCATCTGAACCAAGTATTGAAGATCAGATTAAAAGAATTCTATCAGAGATCGACCAGTTTGCTGAGACTATTATCCCATTGGCTCAAAAGAGCAGATTAGATACAGAAGAATTCTTCAAAGGCGATCCTTGCACACCCTTGTGGGGGGCTCACCAGTTTTACTTAACGATAAAATCATCTGTTGAATCCAAGCTTGAGGAGATTAATCGACTGGCTAATATTTGCAACGGTCCCATAACTATAACGGAACTAAAATAAGGAAGTAGTTTCTAAATCCTCACTTATAAAAAACTTGAGATTGCTTCGGTCATCTTCGATGACACTCGCAACGACCATTTCTGCCCCGCCCCCTCCCCCCTCCACAAAGGGAGGGGGAATCTCTCGTCCCACAAAGTTGCTTCGTATTTCCGTTGGGATTTGGCGGTGTTTCGCTCTCTTTATAGTCAACTTGCTTGACAATTAACCGAGCGTACTTACAATAAACTCTATGAGAGATATAACATGGAGGTCCCCCAATGGGTAAGTTTACTTTCGTCCCCGTATGGATTATCCAGGACGTTATCGTTTACGTGCTGGCCGTCGTCACGCTCGTATTCATAATCAAGCGCGAAAAGCACCCGGCGACAACGATCCTCGAATTCATCTCGTTCGTATTCCTCAACGCGGCCGTGTTCGAGAACTTCGCCACGCTCCAGGGGCTTTACGGCTACGGCCGGTCGCTCATCATGATATTCAACGTGCCCGCATCGGTCCCAATAATGGAATACATAGTGGTCTACACCGCGCTGCGGCTGGCTGATTCAATGAAGATTCCCACGTGGACGAAGCCCGTGTTCGTGGGCGTATTCGGCATGCTGACGGACTTTTCGCTCGACCCACTCGCGGTCAGCCAGCGGTTCGCGACGCTCGAGGGGACGATAGGCCGCTGGACGTGGTTTCCGGCTGCTGCCGACATCCAGGTCTTCCACATCCCGGTATACAACTTCACGGGCTGGGTGCTCCTCTGCGGCTACGGGGCGGCGATGCTTCTTCTGGGCCGCTGGTGGTTTAAGAAGTCCGGGTACAAGAACGCGGTCGGCATGGCCTATCCGCCTTTGGCAATGATCGTGGCGCTTGGTATCCTCATGAGCCCTCTCTCGAATTTCCTTCTCTGGCTCGAACCGATATTCAAATCCCGGGGCGGCTGGTCAGAGATTGTAATGATCTCGGCGTTCGCGCTCGGGTTTATCATCATCCTCACCGCAGCCTGGCGCGGCCGGATGGCGCGCAAACTCTCCTGGAGCCAGGACTACATCATCCCCGTGGCGTTCACTCTCTTCCACGTATCCAACCTGGCCTTCACCGTCATCGGAGGATACTGGCACATATTGCCCCTCACGCTGCCGATTGCAGTGGCGCACCTTGCGATTGTTTACCTCATCTACGGGTTGGGAACAAGGCATAAGGTCGAGAAGGTCTAGCGGGCTTGAGCCCGCACTCCCCGGCTCTAGGATACGCGAGTCTCCGAGAGGATTGGGCGGCGCAAGAATCCCCGGTTCACCCGGCCGGTTCAGAGTTCCAAAAAGACCCCGCCGGAATCGTAGAGTCGAGCTTCGTTCGACCGAATGGCTATTTATAATTCAAGGTGAGATGAAGAGATTTTCTGAGGGAGACTGAGGGGGGCTGAGGAAGGCTGAGGAGGGCTGAGGAGGGCTTTCTTAGTTGACAAGCATGACCTCCAGACTATAATCTGCAAACGTTTGAGCAATCCCGAGGCTTTTTAATAAGGAGCAGACAGTATGATTACGTTCCGCGGCGGGATACATCCGCCCGAATTTAAACATCTGGCAGAGGAGAAGGCGATTGAAAAGATGCCGCCTCCACAGAAGGTTGTGCTTCCACTCTCACAGCACACCGGCGCGCCGTCAAAGCCGTGCGTGGCCGTCGGCGATACGGTAAAGGTGGGCACGGTTCTGGCCGAGGCGGTGGGCATGATTTCGGTTCCATTGCATTCCTCGATAGCGGGAAAGGTCAAGGAGATAGGCCCGTGGCCGCACCCGGTTCTGCCCGTGCCGGCGACGGCGATCACGATTGAGTCCGACGCGTCAGACGAACTCGACCCTTCCATTAACCCACGGACTGAAGCGGAGATAGAGAAGCTCGGCCCGGACGAGATAAGGGAGATTATCCGTAACGCCGGAATCGTCGGCCTCGGCGGCGCCGCTTTCCCCACCTCGGTGAAAATCACCCCGCCCAAGGATGCCAGGATCGATGCGCTCATCATCAACGGCGCGGAGTGCGAACCGTTCCTTACCGCCGACGACAGGTTGATGAGGGAACACCCGGAAGAAATCATCAAGGGAGCAAAGATTATCGCGAAGGTTTTAGGTCTGGACTCGGCGATCATCGCAATCGAGCACAACAAACCTCACGCGACAGAGAAGATGCGCGAGGTCGCATCCTCAGTCTGGCCGGGCGCGCAGGTCACGACCGTCAAGACGAAGTATCCGCAGGGCGCGGAAAAGCAGCTCATCTCCGCACTTCTGAAACGCAACGTGCCTCGCGGAGGCCTGCCCTTTATGGTCGGCGTGGTTGTTCAGAACTCGGGCACCGCGTACGCGGTCTGGGAGGCTGTCTCAAAACGCAAGCCCTTGTACGAAAGGGTAGTCACGGTCACCGGACCCGGAATCGCAGAGCCCAGGAACCTCCTCGTCCGCATAGGGACGCTTGCCGCAGACGTCATCACCCACTGCGGCGGTCTCAACCCGGACGCACAGAAATTCATCTCCGGCGGCCCCATGATGGGCATAGCCCAGTCCACCGATCAGATTCCGGTCACGAAGGGCACCTCCGGTCTCCTGTTCCTCAATTCCAAACACCCGCTGTTCCGCACGGCACCTGAGGCCAACTGCCTGCGGTGCGGCAAGTGCGTAGGGGTATGTCCCATGAAGCTCATGCCCTGCGAGATTGCGCGAGCGGCCGAGTACGATAAGCTGGAGCAGGCCGAGGAGTGGGGGATACTCGACTGCATGGAGTGCGGTTCGTGCGCGTTCCTGTGCCCTTCCGGGCGCAGGCTCGTGCAGTGGATCAAGTACGGAAAGACACAGATATTCGCCGAACGCAGCCGTAAAAAGGAGAAGAAGTAATGGCAGAAAACACCTCTCCCGCACCCGTCACGACCCCTCAAGGCTCGCGCAAGTTCGTAGTGACCCCCTCCCCCCACTTCAAGGCGCCCTTCAACGTCCGCACCATCATGTACCTCGTCATCCTCGCGCTCATGCCCGCCCTTGTCGGCGCCGTGTACTTCTACGGGTTCTGGTCGCTCTTCCTCGTCCTCATATCAGTCGCGACCGCCGTCGGCTCCGAGTTTCTCATGAACCTCGCGTTCAAGCGGCCTCTTGCGGACTGTCTTGACGGCTCGGCCATCATAACCGGCATGCTCCTCGCGTACAACGTTCCGCCGTCCGCCCCCTGGTGGATGGTTGCGGCGGGTTCGGCGTTCGCCATCATCGTCGCGAAGGCATTCTTCGGCGGGCTCGGCCACAACTTCCTGAACCCCGCGCTCACCGGCCGCGCGTTCCTGATGGCCTCCTGGCCCACGTTGATGACGTCGGGCTGGCTCATACGCAAAGGTCTCGGAACCGTTTCAGGCGTCCCTGAAAGCATGTGGACGAGCGTCATTGACGCGGTGAAGTCATCCCCCTCGACGATTCACGGCGTTGACGCGCTCACGGGCGCCACACCGCTCGGTGTTTTGCAGAAATTGAAGATAGCCACCGATCCCGCGCTCATATCGGGAACCAGGCACGTTCTCAACGATCCGGCGGTCATCAAGAGTCTTTTCTGGGGGAACGTAGGCGGCGTAATCGGCGAGACGTCCGTAATCCTCCTCCTCGTGCCCGCGCTGCTGCTCATGGTCATCCGCGTGATTGACTGGCGAATCCCTCTTGCCTACATCGCCACGACCGCGGCAATCTCACTTGCGGCCTATCTCTTCGGCGCGACGCCGGTCACGCCCCTATACCACCTCTGTGCGGGCGGCCTCATGCTGGGGGCTCTCTTCATGGCCACCGATTACTCCACCACGCCGGTAACGCCCGCAGGCCAGTGGATATTCGGGGTGGGATGCGGGATTATCACCATGCTCATCCGATTGTGGGGCGGTTACCCTGAGGGCGTCAGCTACTCCATTCTCCTCATGAACGTCGCGACCCCCCTCATAGACCGCTTCACGAGGCCGCGAATCCTCGGTGAGCAGCGCAAGAGAAAGGGGGCAAAATGAAGCTCGAATTGAAGATGTCCATCGTCCTCGTCGCGACCGCGCTCGCGGCGGCAGTCATGCTCGGCGTCGTTTTCGCGTTTACCTCGCCCACCATAGCGGCCCAGAAAGAGGCCGCACGGCAGGAGGCATTGAAGGCGATAATGCCGGCGGCAAAGGAGTTCAAACCCGATACGGTAGTCACCGGCACCGACACGTCCGTCATCTACATCGCCTATGACAAGAGCGGTCAGAGGATGGGACTCGTGTTCACCGCCGCAAGAAGAGGCTACGGCGGACCGGTCGAAACAATGGTCGGTATAAACCAGGACTCCTCTATAGCGGCAATCCGCATAGCGTCCGCTTCCGAGGGTCTCAAGGAGACACCCGGGCTGGGAACGCGCGTTCTCGAGGACTGGTTCACGAGCCAGTTCAAGGGGCAGAAGCACGACCAGGTTTACCTCACAAAAGAAGGCGGCAAGATACAGGGCATCACGGCGGCCACCATCTCCTCCAACGCAGTCACCTCCGGTGTGCGCCTGGGGCTCGGGCAGTACCTGCCCTATCTCTACGACGCCTCGTCGATCGCAAAGGATTCACTCGCCACCGTCGCGGACACGAGCGATTCCTGACTGACTTTACCCCGCAGGGACAGCTCGTCTTTCTCCGGGAACCACACTCCTCCGCGGGACACAGAGAGGGTCAAACCGTCTGCTGAGACGGTCTCCCAGGCCGTGAGGGCATCAGGGTTCGGCGGCGAGTTCACGGTAGTCGTCAAGCTCTTTTCCGACGGAAGGATAGCGAAGGTCGAGATCTCGGCCCTCAACTTCCCCGAAACCGAGGATTACGGCACCCGCTGCCTCGACGAATCGTTCCTCTCCAAATTTATCGGACTCTCCTCGTCAAAAGAGGTTCTCGGCGTCGACGCTGTCTCAGGCGCAACCGTCACCTCGAACGCCATAAAGAACGCGGTCAGCCAGGCTTTCGGGGATTGATCACCTTAGAAGCGGATTCAAATCCGTTCGCTCTCCTCTTAATACCCAGCCTGGCGATTTTCTAAAGGGCTTTTATAATTATGGAATTTTTCAACCGGCAAGCGGCTTGACGGTCTTCAAACGGGAAGAATAACTTATCGTCCGGCAATTGCCAATACTGCACCGGCTGCTTTTATGCGCACGGCCTCGAATATGTCATCCATCCTCGGCTCAACGTAGGTAAGATACTCCTTTGTGCCCCTCTCCGCGAAGAAGCTCAGAATCTTGATATCCAGATATGGGTCACCCCGACCAAGAAGAACAGCCAGCGCGGGCAGGGCTGCCGTGTCGCCAATTTTCACCAGGGCGTCAACTATGGGCTGGCGTATCCAGAGATTCTCTCCGAAAGCCCCGGTTTCCCAGAAGAGCATGAGGTTTAGCGTCAAAACAACCGAGGTGTCACCCAGCTGGGCAAGCGCGCTCATGGCGGCCGTCATGGGTCCCTGCTCCTCGGAATAAAGGAACGGTCGAATTACCTGCTCCAGTGACGGGTCTCTGTAAGCGGCCAGGGCCGTTATGCAGCCCGAAATCGTAGCAGGGTTTGTGTCCGAGAGAAGCTTAAGGATATAAGGAATCGAGGACGTGTCCTTGATGCTTGCCGCCGCCGCCGCCGCCCTTGCAGTCGCAAGACCCTGGTTTTTTTCAAGCAGCGGGTGAATCACCGGAGCCGCGAGAACGACCGGCAAACGCGAAAAGAGCTTCTCGGTGTTCCTGCCCGAATACGTTGTGTCCAGTGCGGCCTCGCGCAAGAAATACGCGCCCGTGGTGTCGCCGTAAACGCCCAGCGAGAAGGCCGCGTTTTGGGCAACGACTTTGTCGGAATCTCCAAGCAATTCGCGAAGCGCAGGGACGTATGCCGAGTCACCAATCAGTCCCATTGCATATACCGCAGTGCGGCGCGCGTTGGGGTCATCCGAATCGAGATACGAAAGCATGAGCGGCCTGCCGCGTTCGGGCGATTCGTCGGCAAGGCTCCATGCAAGGCAGATGTTTTCCTTTCCATAAAGCTCCTCCTCGTCGAACTGGACCGTGTCGCCCATCGAGGCGAGCACCACCGCCGCCTGGCAGGACTCCATCGCCGAGCGGTGAAGAAGCCGCTCGAGTATCGGTACGGCGTCCTTTCCGTAGGCGGTCAAGAGCGGTATCATCTGCGGATCGACGTAGTCGGACGTGAAGTAGCGCTCGAACGCCTTAAGGTCGCCCTTATCAGGCGAGTAGCTTGCGAGGCGCATGGCCCAGCGAGGGGGGAGGGGGGCCCCAAGCGCCTTGTGCACGTACTTTATCATGCCCTTGTCCAGGCTTTTAGCAAGCGAGTCCGCGACCGCGTCCGCGAACTGGGCGCCGCCCTTGCCCTTCTCCAATATGTGAATGAGCGCCCATGCGGCCTCGGTGGGCTCCTCCTCGAGAAGCGCAAACGCCGCGTCCGCCGAATACTGACCCCCTCCTCTCATCTCGACTTCGAGAAGCTTTACGGCCTTTTCCTTGAGCGCTGCAAGCGCCTTCTCCTCTGCCGTCTGAGTCGAGGCTCCAACAATCAACGTAAGTATCGCAAAAAAAGTGGTGATTAATCCTCCTAGAACTTTTTGGTTTTGCTGTAGGCGTAGAGATTGCCTTCGTTATCGCAGCCCCAGAACACCACCATCGCGGAGTCGGGTTCAAGGCCGTTGTTCTTGTTCCATTGGAACAGGCGCACGTTTGGCCTGGCGTCTCTGGGCAGGCTTGTGAATGCGCGGGCATAGCGCTTGCCACCGTCCTTCAGGGTGGATGGGTCTATGGGAATTCCGTCATCGCCGATCCGTATGAGGTAGGTTCCGGTGCTGTCCCTGGAGTTGTCGGATATGCACAGGACGTAGCCGCCGTCCTTGTAAGGTGAGTAGGTTATGCTGCCTATCCAGACGTCGGGGTAGGACCTCCAGATGTAGTCGTGCCATTTAAAAGTTCCAAGACCTATAATGCCGAAACCTTCGTTCTCCTTAATCAGGAGACGCTCAATGTTGAGCTCTTTAGGGGTGGCACCAAGGCGCAGGCTGATAGCTTTTGCCCAGTCCAACAAAACGATATCATATGGCATGTCTGGCATGAATCTATGCAGGGCGTAGTTCCTGGAGTAGCTGTTCTTGCTTAAGGGTGTCAGGCCATCCTGTGTCATGAGGCCTTTTGCAACGAGATAATCTTTAGAGGCTGTAACCTCTCCCGAGATCCAAAGCGTATCAGCCGGCATTATCGAGAGGAAGGCTTTAAAGTCCCCGAGTTCGTTTAGCCAGCTGGAGTACTCCTGAACTGAACCTGTAGCGCTTATTCTGCCGATAAAGGTATGGTCTATGTTGTGTTCTTCTTCAATGAAATATGTGCAGTAGGCGTTTTCCCAGCGGTCGGTAATTACCTGTATTGGTTTACCATACTGAGCAAGCTGAACCTTGTCCAGGCTTTTCTCTCCGTTAGGGGCAATTCTAATGGCATAAGGCACATGCTTCCAATTCGCTACGAGCCAGAGGTAACCGGAATCATCAATAGTGGTTTCCCAGTTAAACATGGTCATCCTTGGTGAGGTTTATGTAAGAAAACAATGCGTCGGCCTGCTTTTCTGGACTCCACGAAACGGTTGAAAGCGTGAGGATCGCAAAAAGAGCCGTTGAGACCATCACTAGCCTGTTACGTCCCTCGGTGTCTCAAGCTACGCATATGCGACACCTGAAAGAGGGAGAGTTTTTTCATTCGCCCCCGGGGGCCCAGTCGGGCTGGTCGTAGTAGCGCTTGTTGGTGATGCGCTTGGAGATCGATTGGCCTGGTTCCGGGTGGTTGTCGACTATCGAGTAGCCGACGATATAAAGGTCGGCGTTCCTGGGCTTCGTTCCGAAAAGCAGGGTGTCACCCGTGGGCGAAGGCCGGACGTATGAGTAACTCTTGAAAAAATCCCTGTCTATTCTGAATATTGAACCGTCGGAAACGTTAATTTCGTAAAGTGCCTCAGGGAAAGCACTTCCCTCAACAAGGAAAATCCAGTCCCCGTCATAAGACCAGAAGAGATCGAGCCAGGACGACATGGGCAAGGTATCGTCGTTTGAAAGGCTCGCGGTGACAAGGTGGTAGCCGGTTCCGTCCTTTTTCGCAACGGCAATATCTGTTCTGGCCTTCGGTCCGACCTGCGACATGTAAGAGCCGATATTGACGAAAGCGATCTCGTCTCCGGTCGGCGAAAAAGCGGGTTGAAAAGCCTGCGAGAGATCAAGAGAGTCGCCGATGTCAGGGCAGTAAACCCTGGGTGTGGCGCTCTTAAATAGCTTGTAATGTGAAGCTTGTGAGTTATCGGTCGGCATCAGGTAGACGACCTTGTTCGTGATATTGAAAGTGAAAGCCAGAAGTGGCTCTGATGGCGAGCCGTCCATTTGAATCGGCAACAATCCGTCAAAGTGGTAAAGTTTTCTACCGCTGCGGTCAATGACGTGCAATGTAGCGGGATCATAGGGCATATCCGAAGACAAAAAGGCGATTTGCTTGCTTGCGTCCACGAAGGTAGGCATGGCGATGCCGGTCATGCTGTCCTCGAGCGGAGCAATGGCCGCTATTATGCCGCCGGTATCGTCAACCACGTACAAATGCTTGGCGTTGTTTAATAATGTGTCCGTGTTGTCGGTGACGACTATGTAAGAATCGCGAATTCCCCAATCGGGGACCGGCGACTCGCAAGCCATATCACCTGTAATTGCAGCTAAAACGAACAATAACTGAACAATCCGACCTTTCTTTAACATAAAGACCTCCTTGAATATAGATAGTTTAACATCCAACTTCTGGTTGTCAAGTGACCGGGAAGCGGCGTTTCTTTCCTTGACATATGCTGAACTTTGCTTATCTTTAGACATCTTGCCAAAGGAGGTTTATGAATGCCAATAGTCTGAAGAAAATTGTTGTGGCTTTTATTGTGGCTGCGTGCCCGGTTATGGCGCAGGTTTACCGAGTGGACCAGATACTTGCAAAACACATCAAAGCAATGGGCGGCGAAGCCGTTTTGTACAAATTCAAATCGATGAAACGTGAAGCCAGTGTCGAAGCAAACGGGTTGAAAGGCTCCTCAACGCTTTTAACGCATACTCCAGACATGACCCGTGAAGAAATCAAGCTGGGAGTTCTGAACCAGATTTCGTGTTACAACGGTAAGGATCAATGGAACATTGACGCCAACGGTTCCCTGGAAATAGGCGGCGAAGAAGCGCGCAAGAGCGCGTACTCGGAGGCGCTGATCGACTGCTACGGCTACATGTTTCCCGATTCCACAATAAAGATCCGGTATCTTGCGAGGGAGGGCGAAGCGGGCCGAAGCTTTGTAGTTATTGAAGTTCTCTCCGAGAAAGGTTATCCCGTAAAACTCTGGCTCGACGAACAAACGTGGCTCTTAGCCAGGAGCGAGACGGTTTCTTCGGGCTTTACCGCGACAAGGGAGTACGAAAACTACGAGGCATTATCGGACATTATGGTTCCAAGAACGATTCGGGAAAGCGTGCCTGAACTGGATCAGGAGTACAACTATTTCATCTACGAAGTTGAAGTGAACGGGTACATGGATGAAAGGCTCTTCGTGCTTACGGAACCTACCCCGGTTGATTACGTCATCAGAGGCGGAGACCGGAGCGCGCCGATACCTTTCGAGTTCCTAAACGATCGCATTTACCTCAAGGGCAAGATAAACGGCGACGGACCGTACGATTTCATACTCGATTCTGGAGCCGGGGTCTCGATAGTGGACGCGACAACGGCCAGGACCCTTATGCTTGCACCCGCCGGAGAACTCAAGGCCGAGGGTTCCGGGGAATTTGCCGGAATGCCTCTCGTGAGGGTCGATTCTGTTTCTTTGCCAGGTGTTGATCTTTACGGTCAGGTTGACGTTGCGATGAAACAAGCCGAACTGTCGGTCAAATACCCCGGACGTCAGGTGGCAATGGTTCTGGGCTACGATTTTCTTTCCCGTTTCGCCACGGAGATATGCTTCTCCGACAGCACGGTAACCGTTCACGATCATGAAAAGTTCGCGGCGCCTGCTGGATACAGTTTTGCCACGTGCGTCTTCGATTCGCATGTGCCCGTGGTCAACGCCTACGCGGAGGGATTCCCGGGACGCTTCATCATGAATACCGGTTCCGAGACGAGCATAGATTTCTGCGAGCCGTTCATCAAAAAGAACAGCCTGACCAAGGGTAGACGTCTCGTTCCTTCAGAACTTCACCCGGCTTCCGGTCCCGTAAAGATGTTTGCGACAAGAATGAAGATGTTCTCTATCGGCCCGTTCATCATCGGAAACCCGGTTGTAGGCTTCGCCCAGGACGCCAAGACCGGCGTATTCAGCTCCACGTCTGTTGACGGAATAATCGGAACGGACGTGCTGCGGCGTTTCGATTTAATATTCGACTACGACGGAGCAAGAGTGGCGATGAGACAAAATAAAGCCCTCGAGTCGGAATACAGGGTAGGCAAGAGCGGCCTTGTACTCGACGTGGCCGATGAAGGGCGCATAGTCGTTTCAGGTGTGGTTCCCGGTTCACCCGCCCAGGAGGCCGGTGTGATGCCCGGCGAGGAACTTCGCGAGATCAACGGTGTGTTCGCCAAGAATCTCGGACTCGCGGATATCCGCGAAACCCTTGCAGGTGAAGAGGGCAAGGAGATACCGCTCACCCTTGCCAAGGGTGCAGAAACCAGAAGCGTGAGCATCAAACTCAGGACGTACTATTGAGGTGAAAATGGCGATAATACTCCCCCTCCTCCTTTGTGTGATTCAGGCCGAGAGCGGTGAGTTGATCATCGACTCGAAAGCGGACACGGTCAGCTTTGACGACTTGATCACGGCCCTTTCAACATACGACGTCGTATTCGTCGGTGAGGAGCACGATTCCAGGCCGGCGCACGAGGCGGAACTCTCGATCCTTCAGAACCTCTTCACGTTCGACTCCTCGATAGTCCTCGGGCTCGAGATGTTCGAACGCGACGTGCAAGCCGTTCTCGATTCCTATCTCGATTCCGGCACTAATGAATCCACCTTCGTTTCCCAGGCAAGACCCTGGCCCAACTACGAGACCGATTATAAACCGCTGGTCGAATTCGCAAAAGCTCGAAAAATACCGGTCGTCGCCGCGAACATTCCGCGCCGTGCGGCATCGGCCGTGGCGAAGGCAGGTGAGATATCGCCCGCCGTTCTCGGTCCGGACAGCGTCTATATGCCCTCGGCAGTCCATCTTGATTCCAGGGAATACCACGACCGTTTTGCCGAGACAATGGAGGGCATGCCGAAGTCGGGACCCATGGCCGCCATGATGATGGACGGGCTTTTCAAGGCTCAGGTCTTAAAGGACGCGGTGATGGCCGAGGCACTTTTCCCGTGGCTGGACCAGGGGCGCAAGGTGATTTTCTTTTGCGGCCGCTTCCACTCCGATTATCATCTGGGAGTACCGTATCAGCTCTCAAAGGCGAGACCTGATCTTAAAGTCGTCGTCGTGACCCTTGCCCCGGCGGACCAGGAACTCTCGCTCGAAGAGCGTTCGAGGATGGCCGACTTTATCTGGCTTTACGAATAGCGGATCGACTGCAATTGACAGATTAAAAGTTAAGCGTATGATATTATTGTGATAAGGGTTAGAGAATGCATGGACCCGAATCCCAGGGTCGTTACTCCCAAAGACACGTTGAAGGATGCCGTGGAACTCATGCTCGAAAACGATCTCGAGGGGCTTGTGGTGGTGAATGACTCGAAAGTTCCGCTGGGTGTCATCACGTTGTCCTACCTTTTCAGGGGATTCGTGCCCGAGCATTTGAGCCAGCTTCCGGACGCGCTCCTTGGCGAGCTTGAGGAAGTTAATGCAAGAGCCTTTTTCGGTCCAACGAGCGTTCTCTTTCTGGTGGCGGATTTCTTTCGTGCCGAAGTAGACTCCCTGTCACCCGATGATTCCCTTGCCCTGGCCGTGCTGGAGATGGAGCACGAGCGTCTGGGGTTCCTTCCCGTCATTGAAAAATCCCAGCTTGTCGGTGTCATCAATCGCCGCGACGTTATGAGGGTTTTCTTCGACCTTTCCAAAGAGCCCGTATAACTTTACCCCGGACAAATACATCACTTCTCACCAAAAGGTCACTTCATGTAGTAAAAGGTCAATCACTTCTCATATTTATCCCTCAGCTCCCCTCAGAAAACCTCTTCATGTCACCTTGAATTGTAAATAGCCATTCGGTCGAACGAAGCTCGACATGCGGCATTCAATGTCGCCGCCTTCACTCAAGCATTATCCTCAGACTCTCATCAGACCCTTCACGACCCCCCGGCCACTTCCCTTTCAGGAGCAAGGATCACCTGGTGTTCCTTTTGGGCACGGCAATACGAATATAGTTGTGATTGGGTGCAATACACTCTCGCCATTTCAAGCGAGACTTGAGATATTCTCCCCCTGATACAGTATGTTATTACCCGCCGGTCAGTCTTCGCGTGGAAATATGCGAAGTATGTCCTTTGAAATCTTTTCGACCGATTCGGCAAGATCGGTTTCGGAAATAAGACCGTCCGTCATCAATTCCTGCAGGCGCTTTTCGTTGACCATCGAAACCTTGTCCCAGTAGCCGAGCTTCTCAAGTATCTCCTTAAGCTTCAGCTGGTTGAGTTTGAAATGCGTCTCGCCGACAAGCCTAGCCGATCCCTTTGATGTGACTATTTTGCGTTCTTCCCTCTTGTTCATTTCTTCCGTTATCTGCTGCTTGAGCGATTCCATCTGTTTCTCTATCGCGGCCCGCTTCTCACGAAGCTCGAGATACGAGCCTATTATGGGCGAAAGATCATCCGCCAGGTCAGGGAATTCGAGTTTCTCGGGCAAAACCTGCGGCGTATATCCCGTGAAATAGAGATAGACGGATGTTCGTGAGGCTACGAAATCAGCCAGGTGCAGCGCCCACTCCAGAGGCTTTGAGGGCATCCTTAAAGGCTTTGGCCCCCAGATGCCCTGGTGGCATTCGACCGCTTTCATTATATCATCGAACTGCGAAGTCTCGACAGAGAGTTCCTTCAACTGGTAGCGGACTATCAACGGATGATCCTCCTCAGTATGGCCGTTATCCGAAACCCCGTTCTTGAAGGAATCATGCAGTATTGAGGCCGATCTCAGCACGTCAAGGTTGACACCGTCTATCTTGAAGGCCTTAGCCATCTCGTTTGACAGGTATACGACTCTTTTGGTGTGAAGAACCAGACCGCCCTCTCCGAGCGTATCAAGCGGGTGGAAACGGCCTGAGGCCGAAGCTGGCACGTGCCAGAAATATCCTGGCACTCGCTCTAATGCTTTACCGGTAAAAAGACGAATAGATGGATCGGCAATGGCCGCCACTTCGTCGTCAAGATGAAAACGAAGCTCTTTATTCATAAGCGTTAATGTTAAGTAAGAATAGGAATTTGTCAAATATCTCCGGCTTTCTCGTGATACCACAATCAAAGCACGCAGGGTGGTCAACAAGGCCGAAAAGACTTCTGCTGCAAAAAAACGACGTCGGCATCGAGCCTCTTCTCGATGTTATCGTGCCAATTGTATAGTTTGGGGAGGAGTGTTTTTTAAGCTTCTTCGAGCGATTCCTTTAGCGCTTTGATCAGAGGGACAAGACGCTCTTCGAGTGCTCCGAGGTCGGCTTTCGCGCGGTCAAGGGCCAGTACAAGATAGTAGCCTTCCGCCAGCAATGACAGGGAGTAAAGCCTGGTTTTGGACTCCATCAGCAGTTCTTTTAGATCACCCGCGAATTGCTTGGCCGCATCGATGACGTTTTTAGTCACCTGCGGTGAAAGCTCCTCTCTTGTGTCCAGCGCCCGCATGATGCTGACGCCGTCCTCTCGAACTATCCGTGCCGCGATGAACCCCGGAGTCTTTGCGCCCCAGTCCGTCATCCAGAGTTCTTCCTGAAAACCACGACCTGCACCCTCAACATGAGAAGGCTGCCAGATTTCTATGGTCCCAGACGCGCCTGATTTGTCTCCTTTTACGCCCGGGACCCCTTTAGTGTCCCCCTCCACCGGTTCCTCAATCCCGCCAAAGCCCTCCTCGCCCTCCTCGCTCTCCACGCCATCCACGCCATCCTCGCCCTCCTCACTCCCCTCACTTTCCTCATCCTTGCCTTCGGCACTGTCCTCGATTATTCCTGGAGCTTCGACTTTTTTGTCCTCTTCCGTCTCTATTTCCTCGACAAGCGTCAGCGCGTATCGCTTATCTTCGCTGCTTTGATCCTTGGCTTCCGCAAGCAAAGTTTTAATGTCGCGTTCGATGCTTACAACATCGGCGCAGAGGTCGGATATCTTTTCGTAAGACCCGTCTCTCATTAATACGACGGCCATAAAGGCCTCCTCCCCTGAAAGGCCTTCTGATTCCGCGTGAACCAATTTCCCCTTGTCGAAGTAAATGGTGCCCTCGCCTGATTCGACGTAAACCCTCACAGCGACTGTCTGTTTAAAGCGCCTCACCGTCCGCATGAGATTGAGGAGATGCAGGGAGAAGGGGCCTCGAAAATTCGTTTTGTCGCGGGTATCAGGCAAGAGCAAACCTCCTTGTAGTTTAGTTCAGTCTAATCACAGAATTACGAAAGTCAAGAACCCCCTCCTTGTTCGCTCAGTGAACACGGGATATTTCTGCAAGCTTGCGCGTACTATCTTCGTGCAAGTCAAAAAAAGAGCCCGGCTCTTTTAAAAAAGCCGGGCTCGAAGCTTACTTCTTTTAGTGGATCAAAACAGCTCTGCCCATCAAAACTTTATCGCGAGTCTCAAGTCGCACAAAGTAGACGCCTGAGGCCATTCCGGAAGTGTTCCACAAGAGTTTGTGCAGACCTTGCCGCTGAGTCTCGTGATAGTCCTCGCGCACAAGGGTACCCGATGCGTCGAAGAGCGCAAGCCTCAAATCAGTCGGTTCAGGTATGTAATAGCTGATACCTAATGATCTTCCCGAGGCTTCAATCATCAGAAATGCGCCGTTCGATTTAGGAATCTCCGCTACACCCGGCCCTTCCTTCAAGATGTAGGCGTTTTTGGAGAATTCGCTCGTGTTTCCCGCGGTATCGATTGCGACACTCGTTATGTAACTGCCGATGTCGGTATGCGTCATGACTATCTCGAACTTTCCTTCCTTGTCCGAAGTTCCTGTTCCCAGAAAAGTCTTCCCCTCGCCGTTGCCTGAAGGATCGACGCTCGCAGCAAAAACTTCCACAGTAGCGCCCTTTCGCGAATAACCTTCTATATGTCCGTACGCTCTCGTAGTGGAAACCGAGTCGAAGATCGGATAATTCATTTGTTCGTTGGCCCCGTTATCTATGTCGCTGCCGTCGTTCAAGTTCACACCTTCGGGGGCAAGATCGATTCCGAGTCCGCCGTTATCGAAAATGGAATTCCTGGTGATGGTGTTGAAGTCGGTTCCTGGGCCGGCCGCAAATATGCCTGCTCCGGTGTTGTTGGATATTTCACAATTTTCAACCCTGCAATTCTGAACCAACCCATAAAGACTTATGCCGTGGCTTTTATTATTAGTAATCTTGTTGCCGAGTATCACGTGTCCGTTTGTGTTGGTGTCACTTGCAAGTATCCCGGACAGGGAGTGGTATGCAATCCAGTTGTCGAGTATGGAATCGCCGGAGGCGCCTTTGGTTAATTGTATACCCGAACCGGCGTTGCCCAAAGCCGCACCAGCGGCGGTGACGCCAATGCGGTTGTTCATTATCCATCCGGAATGGGCAATAGGTCCCGATACAAGTATGCCGTCCTGCGGATTCGCCGCGATAACATTAGCTGACAGAGAATCGGCTCCACCGATCATTGTTCTTTGTGGACCGCCGGAGGCGATTCCTTGAATGAGGATGCCTGACCCCGAACTGCTTAAACTGAGGGGCTTTGATGCACCGGTCTTATCCGTCCCAATCAGGTTCCCGACAATCATGTTGTCGTCTGAAGCATTGTCAAGGATAGCGATCTGTGCCGTATTGTTGCCGGAGATAACGTTTCGTTCCGCCGGTGTCGTGCCGCCGATAAGATTTCCTGAGGCCTTGTTGCGAAGAACGATCCCGGCCTGGTTGGATCCCCAATCGCTTGTTCCCAGGGTATCCAGGCCCAGCCAGCAGCCCCAAATATGGTTATACGATCCGCCGTCAATCATTATGCCACATCCGCCGGAATTGACGTCAAAGCCCTTTACCCGGGACAATATCAACCCGCATATTTCATTTGAATCCGATGTTATCGTCAAAGGTGCATACTGGGAATCGGTCAGTACACCGTCCATGAGAAGAAGAATCGAGGCATTGTCGGGTTCGCCGAAAAGGCCTGTTGACGGTTTTGAGCCTTCCTGGGAGTAACCGTTAATAAAGGTCCCATTATCTGTCAAGTATGGTAATTTGATGCCCGAATATATTATCGAGTACGGTGGGTCGGAATTGACAATATCAAATGTTATGGTGTCGGCACCTGCATGAGCATTGGCGCTCTGAAGAGCCTCATACAGGGACCCCTGACCTGGGTTGTTGGTACTTGTCACGACGTATGTGGTTGCCTCAAGAGAGGTTATAGCTACCACAAAAAAAGCTATTACTTTGAAAAACTTCATATTTCCTCCAGGTAAGTTTCGATCAAACTGCAACTAGAAATAAGGATAATCCTATATTCGTCTATGTCAAGAGTTTTAATCGTCGTGACTCCGTAACATAATACCCCTGGGGGAGGGGGTAGAGAAGACTATGGAACTACTGAAATCGTACAAGTATATACGGCACTTTATTAATCATCTCAAGCTCCGAATGCCTTGGGTGCGGTGCATATGCCATCATATTATATCGCAAAGACTTACGAAAGAAGGCTTGAATCGAAATTCACGATGCCGTTATGCGTCCGATATGTCTTTGAGGGAAATAAGCCTCGATTATACCCGGAATGGATTCCCTGTTGCATACTTGACAAGACTAAACTTTAACCTATCATATATACATACAAAGTAAAGTATAATCTAATCCGTCAGGCTCAGGATTTGGAGAGGATAAGTAGTGGCGTATTTTTTTAATAACCAGGGCGTAATTCCTGAATCTTATGTGAAGGAGAAGGTAGGGGTATTAAATCGCAAGGATTAAGAGCAAGGAAGTATGTCATGAGGAGAGCCCGTGTAAGAAAAACAACCCAGGGGGAAAGAAAAAGAAGGGGTGGTTTCAACAATCAAGGTCATTTAGTAGAGCCCAGCATTCCTATCGGCGCGTTTCGCACCACACCTCAGGGAAAAGTAGTTTCCGCAAACACCGCCTTTGTCAAAATGATGGGATACTCTTCACAAAAAGCGATGCTCGATGCCGATGCCTCTGAGCATTACATGGAAGAAGAAAAGCGAAGCAAGCTTTTGCAGGCATTGGGGAAAAAAGGTGAGGTCACAGGTTTTGAAGCCCTTTTAAGAAGGAAGAAGGGGCCGCCTATATGGGTGTCAATGAGCGTAAAGGGCATCAGCGATTTCAAAGGAAGGCTGCAGTATCTGGACGGGATAGCCGAGGATATAACCAACCGCAAGGAAACCGAGGAGGCGCTGAAGACGGAAAGGGACAGGGCTCAAAATTATCTCGATATAGCAGGCGTAATCATGCTTGTAATAGACTCAAGGGGAATTGTGACCATGATCAACCAAAAAGGGGTTGAGGTTCTGGGATTCAGGGAAAAGGAGATAGTCGGAAAGAAGTGGTTCGACACGTTCGTCCCCCGAAGAATGAGGTCGCAGGTAAAACAGGTATTCAGGAAAATAATCAAGGGGGAGGTGGAACCTTTCGAGTATTACGAAAACCCGGTGGTTACCAAAAAAGGCGACGAGCGTATCATAGCCTGGCACAACACCATACTCCGCGATGCAAAAGGGAACGTAACCGCATCACTCAGTTCAGGACTCGACATAACAGAGCGTAAGATCGCCGAGGATAAGGAGAGGGCCTATAATCGCAATCTTTCGTTTCTGTCCAGAACGGCCATGGATTTTGTGGCTTTTGACGAAAAGAAAGATATCTTCGAGTACATAGCGTCGAAACTCATGGCTCTCGTCGAAAATGCCGTACTCATTGCCGTGACCTCTTACGACGAGATTCAAGACAAATTCACCGTCAGGCAGCTGTCGAGTCACAAGCGTAACCTCAAGATAATCAGCGATATCATGGGTAAAAACCCAAAGGGAATGTCTTTTTACATGAGGGAAAAGGAGAAGATGATCCTTAGAGATCCAAAGATATTCGTATTATCGAAAAGTCTTGAAAAGATAACCCGTGGTAATCTTTTGGATGAAACGCTGGGTAGAATAAGAAAGCTGACAGGTCTTGGTGACATGTGTGTCATGGGATTCAACAGGTCCGGAAAGTTTTACGGTTCCGCAGTTGCCATATTGAAAACCGGCGCCCGTCTCGAGAATCAGGAGATAGTGGAAGCCTTTATTAACCAGGCCGCGGTCGCACTTCAGCGAAAGCGTGCCGAGGAGGCTTTGCGCGAGGGTGAAAGATTCCTATCGAGCGTTTTTTCAAGCATACAGGACGGCGTCAGCGTACTCGACGAAAAACTTAACATAATTCGCGTCAATCCGACTATGGAAAAATGGTTTTCAAGAGCGCTGCCTCTTACAGGCAAGAACTGCCACGAGGCTTACCACAGCAGGGACATTCCTTGTGAAGTGTGTCCCACGCTCAGGACGCTGAAAAAAGGAAAAACGGCAACGGGTATAATCCCTAAAAGGGGATCGAACGGGGAAATAGTCGGCTGGTTCGATCTTTACAGCTTTCCGCTTGTCGATCTCACAACGGGAAAGACCCGAGGTGTAATAGAATACATCCGCGATATATCCGATCGCAAACAGGCGGAAGAGGCTTTGAAGGAATCGGAAGAGAAATACCGGTCCCTTGTAGAAAACATGCGCAAGGGACTGCTGGTCTACGATTGGGAAAAAGACACTACCGTATACGCCAATAAAACGGTTGAGGAGATATTCGGTTTTCCTGTCGAAGCAAGCACTCGAAATACCAAAAAAGGGTTGTCCGAACTGCTGACCGGAATCACGGTTGAAGGCGAGAGGAACGAACTGGCCGACACCTTGAAAACGGCCGCCGAACTCCGCAGGAACGGCTATTCCGAAACCATGGATTTCGAGATGCGCATAATGAGGGGTGACGGTCGAATAAGTTGGTTACACGCGAGAACCTATCCTGTTCAAAGCAATTCCACATTGAGCTACATAATTCTTGAGGACATTTCGGAGCGCAAACGAGCAGAAGAAACGCTCAAGGAATCAGAAGAAAAATACAGCGAGCTTTTCCATCACTCCAACGATGCCATATTCATACATGACCCTGAAGGTAACATAGTTGATGTGAATCAGAAAGCCCTCGATCTCTTTGGATTTTCGAGACAGGAAATAATGCGTTTGAAAATAAGAGATCTTCACCCGGAGAAAGAATTCGAACAATCAAAGATGGCCTTTGAGACGGTGACAACACAAGGGCACGTCAAATTCGAGATAGAATTCAAAAAGAAGAACGGGCTATGCTTCCCGGCGGAAGTTTCCTCGAGCATGTTCGAGATAGGCGGCCGCAAGGTTATTCAGGGTATAGTCCGGGACATTACGGAACGCAAACGATTCGAGGAAAAACTTATCCGTTCCTCAAAGCTTGCGTCGCTGGGTGTACTGGCCGGAGGCATCGCTCACCAGATCAATAACCCTCTGGCCACAATGCTTTTTGCATCGAGTTCACTCAGGGACCTCCTGGCAAAGAAAGATGATTTTACCGATCAGGCAAGAACGAAATCAATGGAGTATATAGACACCCTGGAAAGGCAAATAGAACGCGCACACAGAGTTACATCTGGACTTCTGGCCTTCGCGCAGACCAGAAGAGTACAGATAAAACCCACGAGCATCACCGAAGTCATAGAGAAAGCCGTGGAATTCCTGGCAGGACAGCTTACTCTTGACGATATCGATATCGAAATTTCGATAGAGCCTGATCTTCCCGATGCCCTGGTCGACCCTGTTGCCCTTGAGGAGGTTATCATAAACCTGGCTCAGAACTCTTTCGAAGCCATGAAGTGGAAAGGGAAAATAACCATTCGCGGTACGGGAGACTCCGCAAATATGATCAGGATCAAGGTGAGTGACAACGGGCCGGGAATTTCCGAAGAGATAAAGAGAGAAATCTTCGATCCCCTTTTTACGACCAAGGAATTCGACAAGGGGACCGGGCTCGGATTATCAGTTACGGCAATGCTGCTTGAACGATTGGATGGGCGCATATGGTTTGAGGATACCCCGGGAGGGGGTGCGACTTTTGTGGTCGAAATTCCGTCCGTGAACCATCAAAAGGCGGAAAAGGTTTAGTGAACTCTCATGCAGGCATCTACGGATTGTAAAGGTATTCGTGTTCTGATGGTGGACGACGAGGAGTCGTTTCTCAAAATGGCTTCCGAGACCCTTGTTGCAAGGCAATGCGATGTCGTAACCGCATCGAACTCTGAACAAGCCATGTCGGCAATAGAATCCGATTTCTTCGACGTGGTTGTTCTCGACGTTCAAATGCCCGGAGTGGACGGCCTTGCCCTCCTAAAGAGGCTCTCCGCGGAACGCCCCACCTTGCAGGTGATGATGCTTTCCGGGCATGCAACACTCCAAATGGCGGTTGAGGCGATGAAGCTTGGCGCCTTTGAATTCCTTGAGAAACCTCTTAACGTAGAGAACTTTTTCCAGGCAATCAAACGCGCCGCCGACAAGGCTCATCTTGAAAGACAAAACATCGCGATGGGCGAGGAGCTTGAGCGTACAACCCTGCGCGGCCCCATAATCGGGGAGAGTGATGCGATGAAGGAAGTTTTTTCTTTCATCGACAAAGCGGCGTCATCGCAATTGCCCGTTCTCATAACCGGCGAGAGCGGCACGGGAAAGGAACTCGTGGCCAGAGCCATACACGCCAAGAGCCGTCGCTCCACATACCCTCTCGTCGTCGTAGACGGCTCAAGCCTGCGTGAAGAACTTTTGGCCTCTGAGCTTTTCGGACACGTTAAAGGCGCGTTCACGGGAGCTCACGCGAAAAAAGCGGGTCTCTTCGAAGTCGCGGACAGAGGTTCGATATTCATGGATGAGGTTGGTGAGTTGTCTCAACCGAACCAGGCCGCTTTGCTGAGGGTAATCGAATACGGCACATTCAGACCTGTTGGGGCTGTTCGCGAAATTCACACGGACGTACGCATAATAGCCGCCACTAACAAGGACATCGCTAAGGCTTCAGGAACGGGTGAGTTCAGGCAGGATCTTTTCTTCAGGCTCAAGGGAATGACAATAAATCTTCCACCGCTTTGTGAACATCCCTCGGATATTCCTCTTCTCGCCTCATTCTTTCTGTCTGGATACAACGCCAAATCCGGCAAGCCCCTGCGGTTTTCAGACGATGTGCTCGAGGTATTCGACAAGTACACCTGGCCCGGAAACGTAAGGGAAATGCGCTACGTTGTCGAGCTCGCCGCTTTGTCCGCCGACGATTCCGGAGAAATAAAGCTGCACCATCTTCCTGAAGGCATAAGAAACGGCAAACCAAAACAGGTCTCTAGTGAAAGAGAAATAAATGTTTTTGCTTACGAAGACCTCGACAATTTGACGCTCGAAGAGTTCCGGAATCGTTATGAAAGAATCTACGTTGAGCGTCTGCTCGTTAAATACAAAGGAAACAAATCCGAAGTATCCCGCATCCTGGGTTTGAGTTCTTCCGTGTTCTACCGTATGCTGCGAAGGCTCGGACTTTTTTGAAGTCGTGAAGGCTTCTCCATCCTTCTAAAAGAGAACAATTTACTCTTCTAAAGAAGAATTACCCGGAACTCGATGAGAGTGCTTGCTGGTGTAAACTCACAAAATAATAATCTTACGAAACGGCAAAGATGTGGCACGGCGATTGCTACATAATCAAGCTAGAGTGAATGAATCGTATTTAAGGCTCTGGCAAGAGATATAATAAATTACGCCCTCCTCCCACTTCCATACCTATACGGCGGCTGCGACAAAGCAGCCGCCGAATCCTTAAAGAACGATTTATGTTGGTGAATGTCATTTGGAAGAAAGGTGGCAAAGCTTTACCTCCTCGTTTTGGAAAATGGCACTTATCTTCCGGTATTTTGTTTTCGATCGGTACGTCTCATAATTCACGTCTGCATAAGATATCGAAGCGTTCTAAATCAGGCAGATGTATTCTTCCGAATAAGAAGAAAATCTTCCTTATCCGCAGAGATGATGAATTCTATTAAATCCTGCTGATGGATTTAAGTCAAGCATTGTCTTGACATGAATTCTATCCAAGGCTGGCATGGAGATTGCTCTTTAGTTCTCCACGAACAGGAGTTGTTTCAAGAGTGGCTTTGTAGCGGCGCTGGATTCTAATGACCGGAAAATATACTCTCCACGTTTTAGGTTGTAGAATGCGCCCTGGGTATTGTGACATTTGGAAATTAGGGTGAGCAAAATAAATCTTCCTTTCCTTACGGATATGCAATACTTTCAGGGCGTATTCTACAAATACTAATAACAGGAAGATAGGATTGCGGCGTTTATGAACTGATGAGTGTCTTTCGTTTGGAAATGACTATTTCAAAAGCTCAACGGAGAATTGAAATGAAATCATTGATATGGTTCGACTCAAAACACAGGATCGGCCGGGCAAGACTCGCCGGTGCCTTCAGTGCGGATGAGGGGCCCGGTTTGTTTTGCCGCTTTAAAAAGATTTTTGAAGGAAAAGAGCCCTGCAATCTGCTGGTTGATATTGAGGACGGAGGGGAGAATTTTTCAGACGATTTCTTTGATTGGCTCGAGGCCAATGCGGCGGAGTTGAATCTTGACAAAATAGCGGTCGTGGAAACTTGCTCAAGTCCACACGAAGAGCGAGAACCGCGGCGAACGCGTAAAAAAGAATTTCCAGGAGGAAAATGATGAAGCACGAAGTTTTTTTTGATGAGACGGCAGGGGTATTGAGGATGATTATAGGGGGGGCTATTACTCCCGCGGAAGCGGAGGAAAGTTTCATAATAGCAAAGAGACTTCTTGAAGGAAAGAGCCCTCGATACATACTGACCGATCTATCCCAGCATGACGGGACCATGGATAAAGCAACAAGGCAGGCTATTAAAGAAAGAGGCCTTGATGTCGATTTCGACAAGCAGGCTTTTATCGGGACAAGCCCGATGACGAGAATGATGGGCAAGATGATTATGGCAATGCTCGGCAAATCCAAGAAAACAGGTTTTTTTGGATCAGAGTCGGAAGCCTTAACCTGGCTCAAAGGAGTGCAAAGATGAAGGATGCTTTGACCGGTTCGGCAGGGGAGAACCAGGATGAATTCGTCAGCGTAAACTACAAGGTCTGGTACGATAATAACCTCGAAGCTCTGCGCATAAAAAACTATTATCCTTTGACGAAGGAGGACGTCACTAAACTGCTCCCTCTCGCCAACAAGATGCTTGAGAACAAGAAACACCGGTGTTTTCTTGTCGATCTGTCCGAGGTGCCGCTTGAAAAAATGGTTGATAAGGAGTCGCGTCAGGTGATCCGCAATTACGGCGACAATAAGAATTTCGAAAAAATAGCGATCTATGGGGCCAGCCCTGTCATTCGTATGATTGCCAAGGTCATGATCTCGGTTGCGGGCTCTTCAGGATTCACAAAGTTTTTCAAATCCGAAGATGAAGCAGTTAACTGGATAAGAGAAGGATAGATTTCGGCACGGTACACGGAATCACGGTTACGATGATCCTTAAGGTTTAAGAAAGAACTTTCATGTTTGAGAGGTGGAAAAATGGAACATGTTCTGAAGTTCGATGAGAAAAACGGTTTTTTGAGGATGACGATTCCATCCGACTGGAAATTCGACATTCGGGATGCCTCAAGCTTCCTCGAACTCGTCGAAGCCTTTTATGAAGGAAGGGAGCATCGGTACCTGATGGTAGATGTATCACAGAGCCCGGGGAAAAGCCTTTCCAGGGAATTCCGGTCGTGGATGAGCCAGCAGGCTTCGCGGATAGGCTTCGAAAAGATCGCTGTAGTAGGTGTATCCTCGTTCAATCGCATGGTGGCAAAAATAGCCATCGCGACAATGGGAAAATCTAAACAAACAATGTTCTTTAAATTCGAGCAAGAAGCCGTCATGTGGTTCAACGCGAAAGTCTTTGCAGAAGCGGCGAGATATTAATGAAAGCCAAGGTTTATTACGACGACGATAAGAAAACGCTGTATGCAGCACTGGCAGGGCCGCTTTCACCCAGAGAACAGTCGGAATTCTTTATCAAGACGGCTTTGGTTCTTTCGGGACACCGCAAAAGACAGCTTGTTCTTTTCTTTAGTGAAAGCCAATCTACTTTTAGTGTTCCGAGAAATCTCGTCGCACTTTTCAAGGGACTGGGTAAACTTGGTGTGGAAAAGATCGCCCTTGTCGGAATCCCGTTGACTGCGCGCGGCATCGTACACGGTGTTATCGAATCGGCTCAGTGCCCGTCCCGGAGGATGCAGCATGAGTTCTTTGCCGGCGAGTACGAGGCTTCCCTTTGGTTGGGGAGTAATGACAGAGATTCCAGGGTTATGCCTTCCCCTCCTCCGGCATCTGAAAAGGAGGTTAAGGGTCTCGTGAATATTGCGCCATGCAAAATTGAAAGGGGTGACGGACTCGGACTGGCTCTGAAGAAGCCGCATCTGGGAATGACCGGAGATGATGATTGAGACAAACGCTATTCCGCTTTTGAAGCTCAGGGACTATCTTCTTGTTTCGATACAGATCGACCTGCACGATCGCATGGCGGAGCAGCTTCAACATGATATTCTCCTGCGCATAACACAGACCAGGTCCAGGGGAGTTTTGATAGACATCTCAGCGCTCGAGATGGTGGATTCATTCATAGGACGTACGCTTGCCGATACCGCGCGAATGGCATCGACGCTGGATGCGGAGATAGTGCTCGTTGGAATGAAACCCGCAGTGGCCATAACCTTGATAGAACTTGGTCTTTCGCTTGGTGACGTTAAAACAGCCTTGAGTCTCGATGCCGGTTACGAACTTCTCGAAGAGATACTGTTCGATTCTCAAAACAGCGAATCCATGCCCGAATCGAGCGGCGGAGATGCGAATAATGGTTCTGGAGATCAATAACGAATCGGATATAGTGATAATAAGAACAACGGCAAAGATCAAGGCCGCCGAGATGGGTTTCGGAATCGTGGACCAGACGAGGATATGCACGGCAGTATCCGAGCTTGCCCGAAACGTGTTCGTCCATGCCGGCAGCGGCACGGCAAAAATAGAAGAGGATTGCCACCCTAAATCGGGGCTGCGGATAACGTTTACCGACAACGGTCCAGGCATAGAAAATATTGAACTTGCAATGACGGACGGGTATTCTACGGCGGGGAGCATGGGAAAGGGGTTGCCCGGGGCAAAGCGTTTAACCGACAAGATGGAGATTTTTTCCGAGAAGGGAAAAGGTACCACCATCATCGTCGAAAAGTGGCTGACAAGAAGCTGAGGATTTTATGTTTAGACTTTCCAGTGAACTGCTCATATCCTTCGAATCTCAGGGTCTGAGGACGCGGAGGTTGATCGGACGTTTTGCATCGGATATGGGTTTCAAGCACGAGAGGATAAGAGAACTAGATGTCTGCGCGAACGAGTTGATCTCGAATCTGGTTCGCCAAAGGACACGCTCCGCGATACTCGGCATCAAGGGTTTTGTCGAAAACGGCATCCGCGGGATCGAATTAAAGGCTCCGATAGGAAGGGACGAAAACCAGAAGGAGTGGGTACAAAGACTTAGTGATCTCAAGAGACGCGCTGCCGCCGGCGTCCAAATCGAATCCAATAAGGAAGAATGCTCAGTCAGGGTGAAAAAGCATCTGAGTGACCGGGATATGATAGAGGGGAGGGGGGAAGATGGACCCGGTGTTGCCGTCTGCAACCACCCCGCACCATTCAGCCAAAGAGAAAGTTTCGTCGTTCACGAGGAAGGATCAAGAATCCTTTTGGGTCTGATTGAAGGCGGGGTCAATGACAATGAGGCTGGGGAGACTGCTTCGCTTGTTGAGCTTTTTCTGTATAAGAACAACAAGAAGCCTTTGGAAAGGATACTTCACGAACTTAAAGGGATCCTCGCACATTCGGTAAACACCGAAGTCTCTCTCGTCAGGATCGACGAACGGGACGGGCAGATGCAATTTGCAGCAATAGGGAGCTTGACCGCCAGGTTGTGGAACCCTGACGAATACCGTTGGGTCGATCTTGTTGGGGTAGATGGGGTAAACGCGGTTTCATTCAGAATGAGCTATGATTGGATGAAGGGTAGCATTCTGGTTATGCAATCAAAAGACATTCCCGAAGACTGGCAAATCCCGCCGAGTTTGCATCTTCTTCCTGCGCAAGATATAGCGAATTATCTGATAATTCGTAAAAGAGGCTTAGCCGAGGCAACTGTGATGGTGGTAAAATGAAAGACCTTTCCTTCAGCAAAGACGGTATATGCCGCATAAGCTTTGGGGGCCTGCCGCATCCCGACGAAGTCGTCGAGCTGGTTGAGGAATACGTCGCAAGAGTGGAGCTTCTTCCATATCCGCTGAGAGTTATTTTCTTTGATATCTCCAGGTTGATTCACATGGAGCTGCGCACGCGAAGGATCTTTTCGGATTTCCTCATACAGGCTTCAAAGCATTACGAGGGAAAGGTAGAACTGGTAGTGGCTGGGGGTTCGCTTAATCTGAGACGCTTTATTCAGTTGTTTTGCCGCGGTATTGGCTTTGCCGACCGCAGCCACATCTTCGCAAGCCTCTCGGAGGCCGATTTCTGGCTTGCAAGCTGGTCAAAGAAAGGCCTGGATATCCCTGGCGCAGTATCCCATACATCGAACGAGCTACAATGACAAAAAAGCAGAGCATACTCCTTGTAGAAGATGAGCGAGAACTTGCACTTATGATGTCATCCCTGCTCGAATCCAACGGTTTTTCCGCGCTGGCTTGTTTTGGCGGTGAAGAGGCATTGTTTAACTACAAACCCGAAGAAACCGACCTCCTTATAACCGATCTCAGAATGCCGGGGATGTCGGGTTTCGAACTGATAGTTAAGATACTGGAACTTAACCCCGGGCAAATGATACTGGTCATGAGCGGAATGCGACCGGATGCCGATCTTGAATCCGTCAAACTGACCACGCTTAACTTTATTCCCAAGCCTTTTTCTGCATCCAGGCTTCTGGATGTCGTCCAAACTATTTTGGAGGCAAGAAGGCTTGAGGATTTCTTTTCGCGAATCATGGTTCGAAAAGATCTCATAACAATATGCTCTCTTAACGGCAGCAGTTTTGTTTTCGAGTTCAGCTCCAGGGGCGACAAAGGGTGTATCTACCTCCAAAAAGGAATACTCGTTCATGCCGAAACACGGTCAAAACGAGGCAGGGAGGCTTTTTACGAAATTCTTTCCTGGGAAAACGGAGGTTTTTGCGTGGTTCCTCTGGAAAAGGATTTCACAGAATTCACGATTAATGAGAGTCTGGAGACCCTACTGGGAGATATGTCCCCCATCTAAGTAGCGTTTAAAAAAGCCCACGCGAGCGTTCGCCGAATACCCGCATTTTTCAGGTCGGCGGCGCGGATAGATTATCCAATATGCTTGACTTTAACCTCTTATGTGTATAGGCTTCGACTTCATGGGTAATTCTGATTTTGAAGAGTTTTTGAAAAGAGTAGAAGAAAGAGCAAGGCGAAGCGGAATGAGCCGCCCGACCCCTGCCCATTTGTCGTATTCGGATTACGAACAACCCGCTTTGACCTCCCAGACACTCGAGCGAATCAGGGAACTTTCACGAATTTCGAAAAAAATCGAAAGGAACCTTGTTGACGGGAAAGCAGTTTCCTTAGTTTCAAAAGATTTCAAGATCGACTACAAGGCGAGCCTTAACCCGAGTCAATACGCCGCGGCAACCACCGTTGACGGCCCCTTGCTTGTAATCGCAGGCGCGGGCAGCGGGAAAACGAGAACCATAGTTTACAGGGTCGCCTTTCTCATCGAATCCGGCGTGCCCCCGGAGAGTATCCTTCTTTTGACCTTCACCCGCAAGGCGGCCAACGAGATGATCTCGAGAACGTCGGACTTGCTGGACGATATGCGCTGCCAGCAGGTTACGGGGGGGACCTTCCATTCCTTCGCGAATCATTTCCTGCGCCGCTACTCCGCGCTCGCCGGCGTCTCTGCCGGTTTTACTATCGCCGATACCGTCGACTCCGAGGACATAATCGATCTCTGCCGCAGGGAGCTTCATCTCGAGAAACACAAGAAAGCCTTTCCCCGCAAGGCGCGCTTGCAGGAGATCATCTCGAGAGCTCGAAACTGCGGAATGAGCGTTTCGGAGGTGGTCGAGCGTGACTACTCCGGTCTCGTCGAATTCACTAAGGAGATGGATCTTATTTCCAGGGCATTCGATACCTACAAAAAAAGCCACCAGATATTCGATTTTGACGACCTTATGGAGCGTTTGCGCGACAGCCTTGCAGAGAACGCAAGATTCCGGAACGCCATTCAGGGCAGGTTCAACTACATCATGGTTGACGAGTTCCAGGACACGAACCTCGTGCAAAAGGAGATCGCCGATCAGGTTGCCGCTTCCCACCGCAACATAATGGTCGTCGGCGACGATTCACAAAGCATCTATTCCTTCAGGGGAGCCAACTTTGAGAATATTCTGCGTTTCCCCGAGACCTACCCGGACTGCAAATACGTCAAAATAGAACAAAACTATCGCAGCAACCAGGATATCCTCGATTTTACCAACTCCCTTATAAGCAAGGCCCAGCTTGGGTACCGGAAGAATCTATATTCGACGAAAAACAGCCGCGGTAAACCTCATGTGAAGAGGTTATTCGACCAGCCGGCCGAGGCGGAATTCATAGTATCAAAAATACTCGAACTGCGGGAGCACGGTGTCGGCTTGAATCAAATAGCCGTTCTTTACCGCGCGTCCCATCACGGAAATTTCATACAGGCCGAACTCCTGACCCATAACATACCTTACGTTGTTTACGGTGGGATACGTTTCATCGAGCGTCGTCATGTCAAGGATATTATTGCTTATCTCAAGATCATTCAGAATCCGCTTGACGCGATATCGTGGAACAGGATTCTGCATCTCATCCCGGGGGTAGGCGGTGTTACCGCCTCAAGGATCGTCAACCACATCCAGAAACAAGAAGGCTCAATGGATTTCAGCGGCTTCGAGGGCAAAAAATACGCACCCGGCCTCGAGGAACTCGGCGAGACCTTGATGAAAGCGAGGAAAGACGGCCTGACCATCCCGGAGAGGATAGACGTTTTTGCCGGATACTACGCACCGATACTGGATACACTTGAGGATGATTCGGAAGTTCGATTGAAGGATATTGACGTGCTTTGCGAACTTGCACGTCGCTATGAAGATCTTGAGAAGTTTCTCTCGGATTTCGCGCTCGATCCGCCTTCCAACCGTTTTCAGGACAAGACTACTCCCAGTATCGACGGGGGGGAGGAGGGGCACGTGGTGCTGTCCACTGTTCATTCCGCAAAAGGACTCGAGTGGCGGACGGTGTTCGTTGCACATCTTCTCGACGGGCTCTTTCCCATAGAACGCTCGCTCGTAAACCTCGAGCAACTTGAAGAGGAGCGCAGGTTATTTTACGTCGCTTGCACCCGGGCAAAGGAGGAGCTGTATCTGACATTGCCATCCTCCGTATCGTCGTGGGGGGCTTTTTATACAAGGGAGTCCAGGTTTCTGGCGGAGATCGAGAAGGACAAGTACTTGTTAAACGATTGATTCCACTTTAAAACCGGTCGGGCACCGATCGACTCGACTTTTTTTAAGAAGAGTAAAAATCCCTAGGACCTCTCAGGTGTATCTGAGAGGTCCTAGGCCTTCCCCTTCCCGTATTCTCCGTCTGCTTTAATTAAGGAGGAGAACTGAGGTGTTAACCAAGAAGTTTTCTTGCTTTTTCTTGCTAAAATGAATTCCTGACATGACGTCAACTCCGATACCCTCCGGAATGAAGTCCTTGTTTTTTGCCAGGGAGCCCGTTTTCTTTTCGAAACCTTCCAATCCCTCACCCCCAGGCGCAACAACCTCTTCCCTTCTTTCAACGTTCACATCTCCGGTTCCCCGTGGTTCGGCATCCGGAATACCGGCATCCTCCATGGGAGCAGGATTCGGTTTCCGGAGTCCTTTTCCCTCATTTCCGGACATGTTCTTGAACGTCTCCAGATGCCCCGGGAATCCCTCGTTACCGTCCACATCCAGCCCCGTCGACACAACGTACACGTTTTCGAAATCGAACCCCGTATTCACCCTGTAGTTTTGGCCTTCCCACACCCACTCCCCTGGAATTGTCATTGATTGAAAAAAGCATGCAATCATCTTCCAGTCCTCATTCCTTCTCGTTTCCCAATTAATAAATCGTCTTTAAACCTTGTTCTCACTGTTTACCTCCAATTTCTACTATGGGTAATAGCAATTTTCTCGCCATGTCAATGAAGCAGGAAAAGTTTCGAAAGAATGCAGGTTAGAAACGAACGATTGCTCTTTTATTTTCGTGGAGGGTTGGAAAAACGATGCAAATTCATGCGTCGAGTGCAAGAATCTGCATCAGGTCATCGGATGATACGAAGAGCTTTTGAGACGGATATGTTATTTTGGCGCAGACGACAAAAGTAGATTCCTGAAGCAAGTAATTGTGAATGCTCGTCTTTGCCGTCCCACTGGAGCTTGTATTCTCCTGCGGATTGGTAATCGTTGACGAGGGTTCTAATTAAAGCACCCGTAACGTCGTACATCTTTATTTCGACTCTGCCCGGTTGACGCAGGTTGTATACTATAATGCTTGAAGAACTGCCGGGGTTTCGATCCAGCACAAGAGAAATTACTTCCTTCTCGTCGGGCTTTTCCTGGATTGCCGTTTGTCCTGAAATATCCAGTTGGATATCGATATTCTGAACGTTCTGATCGGCAACGGTAACATCGTTGGAATAATTACCTCTTTTGTATCCTGGTCTGGTTGCGTAAATACTGTATACGCCGGGCGCGAGAGGCAGCCAGTATCTTCCGTTTTCATTGTTGATGCATCCGCTTACGAGAAGGCCGTCCTTCCTTGCATAAACAAAGCTGTAAGGCAGCGGTCCGAACATGCCACGGATAATGCCTGACACCCCGCCGTTAAGGGTAGAATCCGCTGCTCTTTCTAGGTCGAAATTAATGTTATTCTGGGGAGGGTAGATGCAAAAAGCCTCCTCTGAAGCGTAGACGTGGTTGTAGTATTGAGGCACATAACCGGGGACGGTTGATAAAAAATAACATTGTGTATAGAGAAGATCACTAATGGAATATTCAGCCAGCCCCGTAGGTGTACCTAAGGAATCTTTTGGTGTCAGTTGTGAGGTCTTTAAGACGTAACCTCTTTTGGAGACTGCCCAGGTGTTTCCTGTCCAATTACCTCCGTAAAAATCGATGAGTCTTACACTGCCTGAGATATCAAAGGAATCATAGACCGCAATCATGTAGAATGCCACGCTTGAAAGATTCTCGTTGGCTTCAAGAGCCACGAGTTCCGGGTACTCAACAGGGTAGTAACCGGTCATTTCGACATCAAGAGCGTAATATCCGGGGGTCAGTCCCGTTATTTGATAATAACCTGCGTTGTCGGTTATGTCTTCTCCCTGGTCAACGGTAATTCCAGCCGAGTCGTACACGGCGTGGACTTTGACACCCTGTATTGAAAGGAGGCCTAATTCGTCTAGTACCCTTCCCGAGATCGAACCGGTTTGAGCGTATATCCCCACAGCCGATGCTAAGGCTGTTAAAATGAGAATCTTTTTCATGGCTTACGTCCTTGCTTTGTTAATTTCTTATCCCTACTCATAATGCAACCATTTATTAGCGGTTCTTGGCCCATGAGGGCGGAAAGAATAATACATCCAGGGGTGCCGATATCCAAATCCCCAAGGCCAGGCCGCCGAACGCGTTTCTTGCGCGAAACCAGTTGTTATAAACCTTGTAGCGCGGATCCATCTCCGATGTATCTCTGGCTGCAAGATAATACTCGTGGGCTTTATCCATAAAAACCTGGGAGATAATCAATCCCCCAAGGGAGAGTCCTTCTCCTGTGATAAATAACCAGCCCTTTGTTTTTTCACCCAGATACATCTGGCCTAAACCCGGAAACGCGAAGGAACTCAGAGCGGCGGTTCGAAGACTCAACGAACCTGAGGTAGCTAATGAATTTACTGCATTAACAGGTGTCTGGGTGTCAATGTGCCATGTCTGGTCGAATTCTTTCTTAACCACGTCAAAAACCTCGATTATCTTGGGGGAAACAAGTTCGGGATCAAGAACGACCGATGAATCCATGGAGAGGATGATTCTGAATTCCTCTCCTGCGTCGCTTGTTTTCCCCAGCGCTACGAGAGAAAAAGCCGCATACTTGCGCAATTCGATAACCGTGGTTTCATCAAGACTCGAATCACCTTTAATATATTCCTCGACTTTCTCTAACGCTTCTGTGTAAGAACCACGGTAATAAAGAGTCTCCACCTCTCTAAGAGGTTCAACATTACTTAAAATGCTTAAAATCCACAACAAAACTCGAACGTTCATTTCACCTCTACACTCACCTTAGGAAACTGCCCGCATGATTTTTGTGAGTCGCTAGACATCGAATTAACAAGCAATATTCGTGCCAGCCTGGTTTTATTTTTCACTGAGAACCACCATTTTTGAAAGAGTATCGCCGGAAAGGAGTTCTATTGTTGCTTCATAGGGGGCCAGACTGGGGTGAGTTACAACAAGTCGGTGTTTGCCGGGTTTTAAGACTATGGGTGCCGATATCGGTGTAGTGGAAACATGTGCTCCGTCAATATAAACTTCACCCCATGGTTTTACAACAAGAGCCAGCCAACTTGATGACTCTACAAGATCAACTTGAACGGATAAGGTTTGTCCGGGATTGATATTTACCACTTCTTCTTTTGGTGGATAGTAGTCGTTTACGAGGGTCAGCTTGTGTCTGCCCGGCGAGATGGGAAGCAGCTTGTCGGATGGTGTGGTTTCGCAGTACTTGCCATCCACATAGATCCTTGCCCATGGCTTGACGCTGAAACTGAGGAAGGATTCTTTCCCGGGATGGGGGAGCGAATACGAGTCACCGGTTTTCTTGTCGTTTGTGGGAGAAGACGTGGAGATCGAGATGTCCTTGTTACCAGTATTGGATATTGCCGGCGGCGCGAGTGTTATACCGGTTGATGTGTTGGTCGCCGTGCTTTCTGTTTTAGATGAAACGTATTGCTGCGGATTTTTTTTGATCGAATCGTGATATTGAATAAAAAGGGGCCTTGCGAGAATATAGGCGACGATGAGAAGACTCAGGGGACCGCCGAGAGCCGGATACAACCAATAGAGACGTTTGCCCTTTTTGTGAGCGTGTTTCATTTGGGCATGGGGGGGAGGGGTGAACCCGGATACAAGGGATACTCTGGGGTCTGTTGGGCTACCTAGATTTACTAAAGAAAGATCTTTTAACAGCGCGTCAAGATTCTGGTAACGGTTTATAGGCCTTTTTGCGATCATTCGTTGAACTATTCTTGAAAGTTCGTAAGGGATCAAGGGGTTAATCCGGTGAAGATTCCTGGGCAAGCTTCTTCTGATCTTTTCGAAAATCGCAGAATATGACTCAGCCGAAAAAGGATTCAAACCCGCAAGCATTTCGTATGAGACGACCCCGAGGGAGAAGATGTCGGCTCGCTCGTCCACCCTTGTTCCCTTAAGCTGCTCAGGGGCACTGTAGGCTGGCGTTCCCAGCAAAGTTCCGTCAAGGGTAATCTCCGGCATGGAAAGGGAGCACGCCAGCCCGAAATCGGTTATCTTTATTGAGCCGTCTTTTCCTATAAGAATGTTGCCGGGCTTGATGTCGCGGTGAACGATGCCTTTAAGGTGAGCGTATGCCAGTCCGGAAGCCACTTCTTTAATAATCAAGAGAGCTACGTCCGGAGTAAGATTACTTCGCACGGAGAGTTCCTTTAATGACATTCCGTCAACCCATTCCTGAACTATGAAATACTCTCCGCGCCACCGGCCGTAGTCAAAAAGACGAACGATGTTCGGATGAACGAGATTGGCGCATATCTTTGCCTCGCGTTCAAATCGCACGAGAAGTTCGTCCCCGGCGACCATCTTCGGGTTGAGTATCTTGAGACTGACCGTACGGTCGAGTGGTTCCTGAACTGCCTTGTAAACCGTGGTCCAAACGGAGCTTGTAAGCTCTTCCAGAATCCGATAGTTCTTAAATTTTTTCTTCACGCGCGGTTCCCTGAATCTTGTACTGGAGATTACGGAGAGAGATACCAAGCCTTTCGGCGGCGAGCTTGCGATTTCCATCGCATTCCTTGAGGACCCTCAGAATGAATTTTTTCTCAAACTCACACGTGGCATCCTTGAGCGAACTGGCAGGCAAGTCGTTACCCGTCTGATTACCGTCGATACCGAGGTCGTCGGCCGTTATTTTTGAAGAGGTCGCCATGGTAACGCCTCGAGCTACAAGGTTTTCAAGTTCACGGACGTTGCCGGGCCAGGAATACCGCTCCAGAATGCGCATTGCCTGCGGTGTGAAACCGACGATGCGCTTTCCGGCTTTGGCGCCGTACTTGGCCAGGAAATAATCGGCCAAAAGGGGTATGTCTCCGTGACGTTCGCGGAGAGCGGGCAGTTCTATGCGAACGACGTTAAGGCGGTAGTAAAGGTCCTCCCTGAATCTTTTTTCCTTGATTTCTACTCCTATATCCTTGTTTGTAGCGGAGATAACCCTCACGTCCACGCTTCTTGGTGTTGTGTCACCGATTCGAAAGAATTCCTGTTCCTCGAGAACCCTCAAAAGTTTTGCTTGTGTCGCAAGATTCACATCGGCGATCTCATCTAAAAAAAGGGTTCCCTTATCGGCTTCCTCAAACAATCCCTTTTTGTCGGCGACTGCGCCGGTAAAAGCCCCTTTTTTGTAACCGAAGAGTTCCGATTCGAGGAGAGAATCGGGTAGCGAACCGCAGTAGATGGGCACGAATCTTGCGTCCTTGCGTTCGCTGTTGTAGTGCAAGGCCCTGCTTACAAGCTCCTTTCCCGTGCCTGTCTCGCCGTGTATCAGAACCGGGATTGAACTATTGACAAGCCGTTGCATGATGTCAAAAACAGACTGCATCTTTGAGCTTTTACCGATTATGGAAGCAAAGAGATGATCGTGTTTGAGTTCTTCTTTCAAATAGCGGTTTTCATCGGAGATCAGTTTGTGAAGCTTTGCGTTTTCGAGAGCGATTGCAGCCTGATCGGAGAAAGCGGCGAGGAACTCGAGATTTTCTTCGGTAAACAAACCCTTGCTGCTTCGTGAATCAACGTAGATTGCGCCGGAGACTCGCCCTTTTGACTCAAGGGGGACGCATAACACCGATTGAATATTGTGTGAAAGAACGCTTCTGGAATCTTTAAGGCTTGCTTCGTCCTGCACGTCCAGCGAAAGCAAGGGCTTCTTTTCGTTTATTACCTTGCGGACAACGCTTGATGACAGCATTGTCAAGGCTCCCAGATTCTTCTTCTCAAAGTTACGGGCAACGGCGAGATCGAGATTACCGTCCGGGTTTAACAAGACCACAGCCCCTCGTTCTGCGCCGACGGTTTCGATTGCGAGATCCATGACTTTTTCCATAAGCTGAGGATAGTCGAGTATCGAATTAATTATTTTGGTCACACTGTTGAGCACCTCCAGACCTTTACGATTCATTCCACCACGAATGTCGCCGATCTTGATTCGGACTGGTTTTCGAATTCGTCTACCACCGATACCGTCCAACTGTATTCTCCTGGTGCAAGTTTATTCATGACTTTAATGGACAGGGAATCCGAATCAATGTTAGATTTCGGGTAGACAATTTCAAAGTTGACATCCCTCACATTAACTGCGTACGAAAAATGAAAGGATTCACCGAAACTTTCCCAAAACAACTCCGGCGACTGACCGACGCGTTCCCAACCACTCGGTTTGATCGTCGCTGGTTGTTTGTCTATAATCCTGACTACCCTGCAGGGTTCTGAGATAACCACCTCATGAGCCTTATCCCTGACCATAAAAAAACATTCCTTACCGATAAGTCCCCTTAGTGAATCGGATGAAAAGCAGGAATCGTCCATCTCCCTTCGATGCGTTCCGGACGGTTCGTAATACTTCAGGGGGAAAGTGTCGGCATACCCTTTAACGTAGAAGGATACCGCATCTATATCCTCCAGACCTGATCCGTCCCCGTCAAAAACCTCTGTTTCAAAAAAAACGTAGTATCTACCGTTGGATTTATGCCGAGTGGTGACGTTACATGAAACAAATGCAGGAAGAATATTAAGTAAGAAGTCGGCTTTATTCTCTTTTCCCAACGTTACCATCAACATGGTGTCCTTTGTGGAAAAACCTTCCCTTGAGGCTGTAACCTTGGTGTTTTCAGTCGCTACACCTTTGATTTCATAAAATCCATCTGAACCGCTAAGGCAATAGATGTTATCCGGTTCCACCAGAACTTTCGCTCCTTCAATCGGCATCCCGGATCGGGTCTTGACCCATCCCGTTAACCTTCCTCCTGGTTTGAAGTAGGGTGATTTTGGATCATAAGGATTATCCCGATCTGCATCACAGGCTGCAAGGAAGGCCATCAGGAAAACTGCGGCAATCACATCCCATCTGATAACTGTTTTGTTCCCTAACACGAACATATATCAGTATATACATGACATTGCATCAAGTCAATAGTATCATCTCATAATGTAATCGATGTCCATTACGAATGCCTTGCTTCGTCGCGGAATCTCTTTGCGATAACATCGTCTTACCTGAAGGCATGGCTCGGCTCTGGGTGGTTCCATGCCAGGGTGGAGTGTTACTGGTGTTTCTGAGGAGGGCGGTGTTACGGGTCCCTCCGGTTTGATTACACGCTGCTGATGGAAACGCCCTATGAGATATAGCCATATCTCAAGGGGCGGACCCTGACCTGTTCGATAAAGACTCACCTCAAGGGGTAGACCTTCCCCCGGAGAGGGGTGGGTGTTATTTCCTTTGATTCAAGCTGCATATAAGAATCCCCGGACGGGACGGATGTTTCTGAGGAGGACGGTGTTACGGGCGGGGTGTTAGGGGTTACGGGTGTTACGGGTTACGGGATGGGGACGCTTT
>CBFGKC010000004.1:0-24320 GCA_965649265.1 Caldifarciminota bacterium
ATTCGTCCGCTAGAGTCTATCTTCGCCGAAGTGAAATCCGCAAGTTTGTTTGTATCCTTTGAACGCACTGACCCCGTTAACACGCAAGAGTTGTCAGCAGTCATGCACAAGCAGTCAAACCATCCAGGGGTGATGCCGGTTTCCACTTGCCACAATGAGTCGCCCTTTGAGTTGACCTTGTATACAATGCCTAATCTAGTTGCCATGACATACCCGGAATCCTTGGTTTCCTTGACAACAAGACCTTCGTAACCCTTGTCAAACGCCTTTGTCCAAATTGTGTCGCCCAGGGAATCAAGCTTAACCAACCAGGGTTTTGCGATATATTCGCAAACTTCGGTCTCTTGTGAAAAAAGAATTACAACTAAACTAAAATAAAGGGTAAGAATTCTTTTCATCTCTTCCTCCTTTTGTTTACCCTCGGTTTATACGCACCAACTGCAAGTAAATAATAGGCTTCGGGAGAGGTTTGTCAAGGCCGGTTCACCTCGCCCGACCCTGAGCCGACGACCATGAGCCCGTACAGCTACTGTCTGAACAACCCCGTCTCGCTGGTAGACCCCACCGGCCACTCCGCAAGCTGCACCGGGGGAGGGTACTCGTTCGGACTTCCCCAATATGATTTCTGGACTCTTCAGGCTATGAAACTCACCCCTTTACCTCAAATTCCCCAAATCCCGGCCCCGGAATTGCGTGTCTATGCCGATGCTTCGGTATCTCTTGCCAGTTATATCGCGGATTTGTTGTTTTACGGAAAGGTTCAGGCTATCCAAGAAAGAAATAAGGAATACGCACGGTTACAGGCTCGCTTTGCAAAAATAATGGAAGCCATGAAAAACCCAGATGCAGTATTCCCTAGGAAAGACGTTGCACTCGCTCAAGCATTGGCCAACGAAATACACTTGTGGTTGAGAGAGGAACATCCTGAATTCGCTAAGCTTGAAGAAGCGCTTGGTGCGGCAGGTTTGGGTGTGAGCATTACAGCTGAAAACTCAAGCAGGTGCGACGAACTAAGTGATATAATAACATCTAGCCACCTAGGAAGTCTTAAAATCACGATTCAAACAGATGTATACGCCACAATGGGTGAAATGGTAACAGAGATTGCTACTGGGATTGTTCATGAGGTTAGCGAAGCCTACGTGGCTGAAGTTAAGGATTGGGGATGGGGTGACATGCTTGACAAGTTTACAGACGCCCATATTGCTGCTGCAGGTTACGTTGGGTCTTATGATAACAAAGGTTTCTTCGCCTCCCAAAACATTGGCGCTTCTGGATTTTGGACAACACCGATGCTATCTTTGAGAAATAACCCTCACTATTATTACAAAGAGGCGTACAGGTTAGGTCTTATTGTAAACATCCATTACGAAAATTGAATGCTTGTGAAAGAATGGGATTTTAAGGAGGGCGTAATTGCGCCCTCCTTAAAAAAGAACTTGACAAAAAGACTTGATGAAGTATGCTTTCAAACTAGTAAAGGAGAATAAAAGATGAATATACCAAGGGCAAAAGATTCTGTTAAAGACGTTTTTTTACCATCCTAATCTCATTGGTGGTTGTTTGCATTCTTACATTTACAACCTGGTATCCCAACTCAGCGATCTACGAGTTCCTTTTTGATCAGGCTGAGATAGCGCAGATTCATGCTGAGCCAAACAGGCCAATTGCCATGTTCATGTACCAGGGAATGCCTGATAATACAGTACCGCTCAGGCTCAAGCTAACGGCAGCGTCTACTGTAATAACCGGTATTGTCATGTCGTTGATGCTGCTTCTTCGCAAGGCTTGCAGGTCGTTCGATATTAAGCTTCTGGAAAGGATTCTGACGTGGGGTTTCTTTTACCAGGGTATTATGACTGTGTTAATGATCGTCGGTATGTGGCTGGACTTCAGGATGTTTCCCAATGGACTAATACGGATTGGATACTTATATAAACTTCATGTTTTCCAATAAGGGGGTAAAGATGGAGAACAGCATGCGTAAGCTTATCCCCCAGATAATCGGCATCATCATCGTACTTACTACCTCCATCCTTAGTCGTGGTCATTTCTTTTCGCTCGTTGCAGGATTATCTCTGGTTTTTTTTGCATCCGATAAAAAGAACCCACCCAGCATACGTATTTCTTCGGCAATCCTGGGAGGGGTTTTTATTTTTGTCGTTGTTTTCTATTATGCGTTTCTCTTGACACTGCCTACGACTAGGGCTGACAGAGACCTTTTTGGATTCTACCTACCCTATTCAGATGTCGGAAGGGATTTAGGGCTGTGGTAGTGAGTTTTTCTAACGAGTAGCTAAACTACATTTGGCCATAGGGAACGTCTTCAGCTTCAAGCCCGGATACAGCAACACCGACGAGTACCAGAACGGCGGCTCGTCGGCCTTTGACGTGGTGCCTGGAGACGCAGCGTCAATGAAAACGGGCTATGCCGAAATGCACGACTACGTTAAGGACCCCGACCCCAACGACACCAATCCGGGCAACGGCTACCGGGTAAAGGCATGGGACAGAATCTATCTCTACGACGGGCTGATGCCGTTGGTTGAGTACTCGTGCCCTGCGGGCGGCGAATACGACCACGCGCCCGTGCGCTACGTGTACGGCATTCCGGGCGCAACCATTAGAATTGAAACGCGCGAAACAGGCTCGGGCCGCGACACCTTCTTTTTGCACACCGACGGCCTCGGCTCGGTGCGTTCGATGACCAACCGCTCGGGAACCGAGGTTTCGCACTACCGCTATGACCCGTTCGGCAAACTGATCGAATCGTCAAACGACACCACGGGCAGCACGCGTCGCTTTTGCGGCAAGGACTGGGACGTGGAGCAGAGCCTTATATACATGGCTGCGCGGTACTACGACCCGCGGTTCGGCCGGTTCACCTCGCCCGACCCTGAGCCGACGACCATGAGCCCGTACAGCTACTGCCTTAACAACCCAGTCTCGCTGGTAGACCCCACCGGCCACAGGTCTGGCCGCGGGTGGATGAGCGGCCAAAATATAACCCTTGACATCCTTCTTTCGCTTGATATACTATCTAGACAAAAAACGTTTACGTTCGCTTTTTGCGAACAAGGAGGTAGGAAATGAAAAAGGGATTGACCCTTTCGGCAGTCATCTGTTTACTTGGAAGTCTTTACGCCTCGGGCTGGGATGACCCCCTCCCTTCCGAGCACAGGGTAGGCAGGCTTGAGTTGCCCTCCGCTCCCGCCGAGATTGACAGCTTCGGCACGTACGTTTACGTCGCAAGCGTCATGACTGTCTTCTCTTACGAAAGCAACAATCTTTGCAAAGTTTATGACAAGACAGGAGACATTGTGTGGTCAGGCACCCTCAAGAAGGACAAATACGTTGTTGTTGACTGTCCGGATTCCAGCGTTTGTTGGGTATCGGCAACCAAAGGCATTTCAGTTCTCAACGGAGACCCTTTTGTACCTTCAGGCATGGGCTCATGGTTCGCGATGGACCCATACAATAATCCCTTGAGTACAAAACTTCTGTCAATAGGGCCGGGGGTAAAACCAAGCCTGTATGATGAAGTATGTTTCGTAGTTTTTTCATATCAAGACAGTACTTATGTAACTTTAAAGAAAATACAGGGGGACAGTTTAATCTGGGAGGGTATGCTTGACAGCGCTGCCATTTACAGATGGGATACCCAGGGCAAGAACCTTGCGGCAGTATCGGTTGAAGCCTCTAAACCGGTATCGGCAATGACGGGAACCTTCGGTGTGGCCTTTTCTCCTCCTTCATTCAACGGAACCTTTACCGGCAGGGATTTCATGAGCTACGCGCATTACGAAACCTATCCACAGGACCTTCAAATAGTACCCTGGGAGGACAGTACAAGCGTAACGATAACAGAACTAGGCAATCCCTCCAATGTGATATGGGAAGCGTTTTGCGAGAAAAAAGGGGAAATCAAGGGTACGCAGATCAACGATAATCAATATAACCTTGGCGGACCGAGAAAGCTTTTTATACATAGTGACAAGGATATCTCAATCTTTCAAACCCCGTGGGTGAGTTTCGAGGAACCCAATCCTTTTTATCTCGCCAAAGGAATAACCAGGGAAGGATCGGGGTTGGGAAGTGAGTATTACATTCCTTTGCTCAAATCCTTTGAAGAGGTTGATCCCGAAGGCTTTTATCCTTCAAGGTTGTATGTATTATCGTTTAAGGATAACAATTCAGTGCAGGTCCGCAGGATACCGAAAGACGGAGGCAACGACACACTTATCTGGCAGGGTAGTGTAAACAAAGGCGAATGTTATGAGTACACGTGTCCTGCCGGCCTCCAGGGGGATCGTGCCATTTATCATGTCATTGCATCAGATACTGTAGTTACTCTGGGTGGTTATATAGGTTCTACAAGTTTTGCCGATTTCTTTCCTATGCTTCACTGGGATAAGCCGATCGCTGTCGGAGAAGGACCTGCAACGGTTACTCGACTCGAGGTTGTCAACCCTGTATGCAGCCAGATCACGCTGCGCTATTCGAACTGCCCCGGCGGTATACACGCGTCCGTCTATGACGCATCCGGTCGCAAGGCGGACGAACTGCACTCTTCCCGAACTCAGGGCACCCTCGAGTGGGGAGGAGGGGAGAGGCCGGGCGTGTATTTCATCAAGGTAAATTCAGACGGAAGTACCCTTAAGGTGATCTTAATCAAGTGATCGAGGTATAGGTTCGTCTACAGGTGAGAGGTAATCGGCGTTTGAGCCATAAAGTGGTCACGCGCGGTCACACCTTTGCAGACTGAAATTAAACCCACAATCGCCACCGTTCTGAGTTAAGTCGAGCTTTTACGAAGATTAGGGGGAGGGGCTTCCGATTTGGCGGACCATCGCTTTGCCACTGGCTATGCCGCCGTGGTTGAAAATCCGATGGTAATCCTCTTATGCGTTCCGTCCACAACTCGCAATTCTGTTCGAACGCCGCGTCTTTGATAAGGTGGGCCTTTTCCAATTACGATAACGCCATCAACAAGGGTTATACCGCTTTCTCTAGGTGATCGATAATCTCATTGTATGTATTACTCTTTTAAGGACAGGTAACTTCTCGTGAGACACTGAAGAGGCTACGTGTAATTTTTGAATTTAAGTCGAGCTTTTGCAAAGATTGAGGGAGGCGGCAAGGCCGCCTCCCTCTGATTCAAGCGTAAAGATTATATCTTGTCTTATGCGTGTTGTATCCACCGATCGGATGGAAGACCCCTTGACCCATGAGAGCGTTTTAGCATGGTATGGTCAGAAGTGTTACGGGCGTTACGAGTGTTTCTGAGGAGGGCGGCGCTGCGTGTGTCACTGAGAAGGGCGGTGTTACGAGTGTTTCTGAGGAGGGTGGTGTTACGGGTGTTACGGGTGTTACGGGTTTCGTTCCATTGTCCAGGTGCCGTACCAGCCGTTGAACTTCCACCATTTACCGTATGCAAGCGCGTCGTCACTGATAGGAAAGTACCCCGTCCAGTGACCCACAAGTGCGTCCGTATCGTCATAGATGTCGCCTTGTTCAACATAGTAGCAGTTGTTGACCACATCCCAGGCAACACCGTACCATGTTCCGTAGTTGTGAGCGTAGTCTGCATAACTCGCCCACGTTCCTTTGTAGACAGGCGGGTCAACGTCTTCGGTGATTTTTCCCTCGATGGTGCCTGCATCGCTGCCCGAATATGTGCCTTGCCAGCCGGCGGCTGCCAGGCTGCCGGCACAGAACACTACGCCGAAGATTAAAGCCGCTAAGCCTTTCTTAAGCATGTCTTCTCCTAGCTTCTCTGTTTATAGTATAGCTTTTTATGCCCTCCTTTACACATTGTATAGAAAAAAATGTTGATGTCAATATATATTTGGCAAATGAGTAATCAATCAAAAGAGCTGCAGTTTCGACAGGGTGGCCTCCTGCTTTCTTGCGTCAGGGGGGAGAGGATAGGCCAGGGAACGACTGATAAAAATTGAATACTCTTCATTCTTCACTCCTCCGTAAAGAAAAATTTTTTACACTTCGTTTTCGGAAAGAATGTCATCGGTGAGGGTATTGACATCCCCTGTTTTTTTACTAGATTAATGGAATGCAGGAAGTGAAAATCAGGCCGCTTGTGCCGGAAGAATATGAGGAGATAGTCAACCTCTGGACTCGCGCTGGTTTACCCATAAAGACCCGAGGACGTGAATCAAAGAAGGCGCTCCAGACCCAGATGAAGGACGCACCAGATTTTTTTATAGGCGCCGAGATAGATTCCAGGCTCGCAGGCGTCATCATCGCCTCGAGCGACGGCCGCAAGGGCTATCTTAACCGTGTGGCTGTTGACCCCAAATACCGCGGCATGGGCATTGCCGCAAAGCTCACCCAGGCCGCAGAGCAGGCTCTTAACAGGCGCGGTATAAAGGTCATCTGTCTTCTGATTCACCGTTCGAACCTCGCCTCGAGGGCGCTTGCAAAAAAGCTAGGCTACGCGGAACACGACGACATCGTATACCTCTCCAAGCGCGGCTCCGAGGAAGACTAGCCCCGGAGGGGCATGCGCCAAACGAGAACCTGCGTTTGGCGTTAAACCCCGCAAAAACACGGAGTGTTTTTGCGGGGAACCCCTTGATTAAATACCCCAACCATCCTCGGTCTTATTTCTGAAGAAGTCGCAACAGGCCTTTTTTCCTCTTTATCTCATTAATGTTATGTCGCAAAGTGCCGACATGAAGTAATGGGTTCCCTTGGAAGTCGCGAAGCAACTTCCAAGGGTTTATTTGTTGGCAACATTTATACCCCCCCCTGCGTCTTATATATAGACGATCCGACTCCGCATGTAGATCCGGGGGACAATTCCCGGGTCGAAAACGGGACAATTTGACACCGGCCCCTTGGGGCCGGTTTTTTTGGGATGGGACCGGTTTTCTTTGGGATGGGGCGCTTTTTAAAGTCTGGGGCCATTTTTCTTGGGGGGTGGGCCGGTTTTTGGGGATGGAGGTCGATTTTTCTTGAATCTTAGTAGAAAAACAAGCGTTTTATCGAAAAGTAAAGAAACGATAGTCGTTCCGACTTAAAGATAAGTTAAGATAAAAAGAGACTGGAACCGTATCGGGGGGGGAGAGGGGCATCTTGAGTTCCTCAGGTACTTTTCAGGGGTGGAGGTCTCCTAAAAGCTCGTTCGGCCTGGGTCTGTAGCCATTCGCGAATGCAAGCGCGCTCATCTGTTTTTTTCCCTCGGGTTTGACCTCGACCAGCTCTACCAGACCTATCCCGCATTGAACCAATAACTTACCGCGTGCATGATCCATGCGTCCCGGCTTGCCGGTCATCTCCCTGTCCGCGAGACGCGAGCGAACTATCTCCAGCCGGTGGCCCCTGAAATACGTGTAAGTTAGTGGTTCAGGCGAAAACGCCCTGACGTGATTGTGTACTACCCACCCGGGTCTTGTCCAGTCTATCAACCGTTCTTCGCTCTTGATCTTTGGCGCTTTTGTCACGCCCTCCGAGGGCTGCGGTGCCGGCTTGATCGAACCATCCTTCAGGCCTTCCAGCGCCTTCCCGACAAGAAAAGGAACCGCGCGTGATACGTGCTCGGCAAGTTCGCCGAGGGTGTCATCCTGCTCTATCGGCATCGGTTCCTGAAGAAGTATTCCTCCGGCGTCAACCTTTTCAGACATCTGGATGATCGTTATGCCCGTCTGGCTTTCCCCGGCCATTATCGCGCGCTCGAGCGGCGCGGCACCGCGGTACCGCGGCAGAAGCGAGGGGTGCACGTTTACGGCCCAGCGCGGTATCGCGAGTATCTCCTGCTTAAGTATCTGGCCGTAGGCGAAGAGCACGAATACGTCCGCTTCTCTCCCTCTGCACCATTTGATTGAAGCCTCAGAGTTCACGTTGCTTGGCTCGTATACCTCGAGGCCGAGCGCTAAAGCCTCCTCCTTGACCGGCGACGCTCTCATCACCCTCCCCCTGCCCTGCGGGCTGTCGGGCGCGGTTACTACCCCCGAAACCCGGCCAAGACTGACACACCGCCGCAAAAGGGGAATCCCAATGGCGGCGGTGCCGAAGAAAAGAATGTTCAGGGTTACTTTTTCTGCGTGACGACGGACTTGTCTATTTCGAGTTCCGTCTTCTCGCCGGACTTGATTATGAAAGTCTCTTCCTTGACTTTGACTATCGTTCCGTGAATGCCGCTCGAGGTCATGACCAGATCACCTCGCTGCAGCGCCTTGAGCATCTCCTGATGCTTCTTCTGGCGTCTGCGCTGGGGCAGGAACATCACAAGATAGAAGACCACAAGGATTCCCAAAAGAAGCGCCCAGGTAAGCCAGGGCGAGCCTTTCTGAGGTTGTTGCGCCTGTTGTTGCTGACCCGTAGCGGGTTTCTGTTGTTCTTGCGGCTTGGTCTGCGGCTGAGCCTGCGTCTCGGTGCCGCCCGACTGAACCTGGGTCGTCTGAGGCTGCGAGGCCTTGCCCGGATCGGTCTGGGGCGCAGTCTGGCCCAGAAGAAGTGCTATTAATGCGAATTTAAGAAACATCTTGCCTCCATTTGCAATTAATCTTTTATTCTACTCAAATGGAGGATGCTGTCAAACCACCCGCCCGTAACACACCAACGTCATTGCGAGGCCTTTTCGGGAGGAGGAAGCAATCGCCTGAATCTGCCACTTTCTCCAACCCTGAGAAATATCGGGGTTCCCTAAAAAGTCAGGCACTGACTTTTTAGGATAAACGGCCCCCTTATGAAGGGGGTGATCGCAGACCGTTGGGACCCGTAACACCACCCCCCTCAGAAACACCCGTACCCCGTAACCCGTAACACACCACCCGTAACACACCAACGTCCTACGAGACGGGTCTGACCCTGGGGTGAGTCCTCACTAAATAGATCATTCTCGTATGCAGCTTGAACAAAAGAATGCACCCAACCGCAACACACTTCCTCGCTTCTCTGTCCGAAAGGAGTATAGTGTATGCGATTTCTCATGGAGCCGAAGTCCTGACTTAGTTTTCAAAGAGGAGAGTTGAATCGGAACCTTCCTCCTGGATTGGAAAAGAGGTGTGTTTCGGGGCGGGTTGACAGGATAAACGACCTCCTTATAATTCCTTGTTATACGGGGACGTAGCTCAGCTGGGAGAGCACCTGCTTTGCAAGCAGGGGGTCGGCGGTTCGAGTCCGCTCGTCTCCATGAGATGCCCCAGAAAATTGCGAAAGCAATTTTCTGGGGACCCTGACGAAATAGACACTTCTCAAAAGCAGTCATAGTCTCGGTATCCCATTCTGCCAATTCCGGAGCGCAATAGAATCACCATTCCCCTTCTTTCTTGACAGAACCTTGTTTTTGAATAAAATTAGATTAGACTAACTTTTTAAAAGGAGGCTAACATTTTAGAATTGACTGAAGGACTCGAAGATTATCTCGAAGCAATACTCATCTGCGAGGAGCGCAAGAAGTACGTCAGGACAAAGCATCTGGCGGATATGCTTGGCGTAAAAAGCCCCAGCGTGAACGCCGCTATAAAGGAACTGGAGAAGCTCGGACTCGTGATGCACGAGTCTTACGGCTATATCGAACTTACCACACAGGGCCGCAGGAAGGCCGGGCACGTCTACTCGCGGCACAAGCTTCTTTACCGTTTCTTCACGCGCACACTCGATCTTCCCTCCGGGCTTGCGGAAGAGGCGGCGTGCGGCATTGAGCATCATCTCGATTCTAAGGTGCTCGTCTCTCTATCGAGGTTTCTCGACTACGTCGAGGCAAAAATGAAAGATCACGATTTTTCTTCCGGCTTGAAGGCGGCGCTCGAGAATGGCTGAGAAGAATCTTACCGAACTTGCGCAAAACGAGGAAGCTCGTATCGAAAGGGTAACGGGCGGCAGTGGGCTTAAGGAGAGGCTTAAGGCTCTGGGGCTTCGGGAAGGTCAGACCGTGAAGCGAATAGCGAGGGTGGCTATGGGCGGTCCCGTAATCGTCTTGGTTGAAAGGACCCAGATCGCGGTGGGCAGGAGCATGGCCCACAAGATAATAGTCAGAACGGAAAATCATGACTCGCAGGGAAAAAGATAATACCTCATCGGGCGGGATTAGCGCCGACATCCTGCTCGTCGGTCAGCCCAACGTGGGCAAGAGCGTTTTGTTCTCGCGCCTGACCGGTGTCAGGACCATAACATCCAACTACGCGGGGACGACCGTCGGGTACACCCTGGGCAGGATGCGTTTTGCAAACGATGTCTACAATGTCGTGGACGCTCCGGGAACTTATTCGCTCGAACCTCTGGATGACGCCGCCCGCGTCGCTATCGATCTCATAGACCACTCGAAGCGCATTATAAACGTGGTAGATGCGACCCATCTCGAGAGACATTTGCCGTTGACTTTCGAGCTTCTGGCCCAGGCAAAGCCTATGGTCGTCGCGCTCAATATGTCGGACGAAGCCAGGCACAAGGGGATAGAGATAAAAGTCTCCAGACTCGCTCAAAGCCTCGGCGTCCCTGTAATACCGACGGTCGCTCGGACGGGGGAGGGGGTCAAGAGGCTCATTTTGTCAGTACTAGCGCTGGATCTTGACAAAAAGATGCAGGAAAAGAATCCTGTCCGGCATCCGCACATCCCCCACCACCCCCAAGGCTCCGGGGCGCGGGGGCACAAGCATATCTCCGAGCAGACCGTATGGGCAAGGGTCGGCAAGATTACGGACGAGGTTCAGGTGCTTCACCACCATCATCACACGTTCGGTCAGTGGCTGGAGGACGTGACCGTGCACCCTCTATGGGGAGGTCTGTTCGCAGTGCTCGTTCTCGTCCTTTCCTTCTCCCTCATCCGCCTCATCGGCGAATTCCTTATCTCGGGCGGGGTCGGTATAGTCGGCAAGCCGTGGTTCAGCGTTCCCTTCGGCATGGAACCCCTGTTCAACGTCGCCTGGAAGCCCTTGATGACAAAGCTCTCAGTTGCCCTGGGCCAGCACGGCTTCATCCACAATCTTCTCATCGGCAACCTCATCAACGGCCAGATAGACATGAAGCAGTCCTTCGGACTTCTGACCACCGGGCTCTTCGTCCCTCTGGGTATGGTGCTCCCTTACATCACGAGTTTCTACCTTATCCTCTCCATCCTTGAAGACACAGGTTACCTTCCCAGGCTCGCGGTGTTCCTCGACAGCTTCATGCACCGTCTGGGCCTTCACGGATATGCGATAATACCAACCCTTCTCGGCCTCGGCTGCAGCGTCCCCGGAATCCTCGCGACCCGCATCCTCGAAACCCGGACCCAGCGGTTCATAACGGCGACCCTCATATCAGTCGCCGTGCCCTGCGCGGCCCTTCAGGCGGTGCTCATTGGGCTTTTAGGCAGCCGCGGGCTCTGGCCGTTGCTCCTCGTGTACGGGATACTGTTCGCGGTCTGGATAATACTCGGCCTCATCATGAAGCTCGTCACGCGCGGTTTCCAGCCTGAGCTTCTCATCGAGATACCGCCGTACCGGCTTCCGTCTCTCAGGTCTCTCGCGTCCAAGCTGTGGATGCGGGTGTGGGGTTTTCTAAAGGAGGCGCTGCCCGTCGTTTTCATCGCCCTCGTCGCCGTCAATCTCTTGTACCAGATAAACGTTTTCGATTACATCGCAAACGCGACCGCGCCGGTGGTCAACTTCCTGTGGGGGCTGCCGAAGGAGGCCATAGTTCCTCTGCTTATGGGAATCCTTCGCAAGGAGATGGGTGCCGGCATGTTCGTTCCGCTCGCGCTCACCACAAAGCAGCTTGTAGTCGGAAGCGTCGTCCTTTCAATGTTCTTTCCCTGCATCGCGACTCTGGTCGTCCTGTTCAAGGAACTGGGCTGGAAGGACGGCCTCAAATCCACGTGCATCATGCTCGTGACCGTAATCGGCGTCGGTGCGGCCGTCAACTTTATCTGGAAGTTGTTCGGTTCTTGATTTTTTTCTGAAAAGGGTTAATATTAACCCAATCGGTAAAACCCAAAGGAGGCAATTGTGAAAAGATTCTCTTTCTTCATCGGCTCGTTCGTCCTCATCCTTTTTGCCGCCGCGTGCGGCACGAAAAACCTTGACGAGAAACTCGACGCCGAGTACTCGATCAAAAAGGGCGAATGGAAGCGCGCGTTTGTCGATCTGGAAAATCTTGTCAAAAGGCAGGAAAACGATCGTAAAGTCCACGACGAGCAGGATTCGGTCCTGGCCAGGCTGTCACTCTCCACTGACGACAGAGCCTTGCAGGTTCGTCACAAGGCCTGGTATGCGGATTACGAAAATACCTTAAACGAAGTAAAGTCCTGGATGGGCGGCGCGGCTGCAATCGAATCGAACCATCTCAAGATTGAGATGACCCACGATACCGCAAAGGCTTCCCAGATACGCAAGGATCATGAATTGATGCTCAAGGAAATAGGCGATATACTTAAGCAAACCGAGAACTACCTCACCAGGCTTAACGGCGCGGACAGCACGATTCAGGCCTTTTTTGCAGATCATGGAAAGTTGAACGAGAAGTACGGGGTAAAATCCCAGCACGGCCTTAAGCCGCCGACTTCGAAGTAAAAATACACCGGGCCTGTATGCCTTTGCAGGCAATTGATTCTGAGCGTTTGAAAGAGCTCAAGGAATTGTTCGGGGAGAAGCTTTCGGTTCTCCCCGAAATCCTTTCCAAATACTCGCGCGACGAAACCAGCCGTCTTGAGGCAGTTCCAGACGCGGTTCTTTTCGCGGAAAGCACTTCGGACGTTGCCGGGCTTCTTTCATTTGCGTCGCGGCACCGCATACCGGTGACGCCGAGAGGGGCGGGTACAGGTGTCACTGGCGGGGCTCTTCCCTTAAACGGCGGCATAGTTCTTAGCCTCGAGCACATGAACCGCATCCTCGAGATAGATACGGAAAACCGCATGGCCGTCGTGCAGCCGGGCGTCATAACAGGCGAGCTGCACAGGGCCGTCGAGGAGGCAGGGCTTTTCTATCCCCCTGACCCCGCCTCGCTCGAGAATTCCACCATCGGCGGCAACGTAATAGAGGGCGCGGGCGGTCCCAGGGCGGTCAAGTACGGAACGACCCGCGACTACGTCACCGGGCTCGAATTCGTGATTCCTTCGGGCGAGGTTCTCCGCGTCGGCGGCAAGCTGAGAAAGAACGTGACGGGGTACAACCTCATCGGCACCCTTATCGCTTCCGAGGGCACGCTTGCGGTCATCACCGAGATTACCTTGAGGCTCTTACCCCTCCCCCCGGTACGCATCGATCTACTCGTGCCCTTTCGCGATTTCAAAGAAGCCGCGCAGGCCATAGGTTCGATCTTCAGACGGGGCGTCACGCCGGTGGTGATAGAGTTCATGGAGCGCAGGGCTCTCGAAATCGTAGAGTCTTACCTCAAATCAAAACTTCCCGTCAGCGGTGCGGGTGCCTATCTCATAATCGGTCTCGACGGGGCGGACAGGGAATCCGTCGAGCGCGACTATGAAAGAGCCGGGGAGCTCTGCCTTGCGGAAGGAGCGTTCGACGTTTTCGTCGCCGAGGACACCGAGATGAAGAAGCGCTTGTGGAAGACGAGGCGTTCGCTCCACGACGCCCTCAGAGAGCTTTCGCCCGAGATGGAGCGTGAAGACGTCGTCGTGCCGGTTGCAAAGATAGGCGAGCTTCTTTCAGGCATAGACTCGCTCCGCCGGGAATGCAAAACCGAGATCGTCGCCTTCGGACACGCGGGCGACGGAAACGTGCACGTGAACGTACTGCGCGGTAATCTCGAAGAAGAAGCATGGCAAAGAGAGAGGGCTGCGGTCACGGAAAACCTCTTCAAGCTCGTCGTTTCGCTCGGCGGAACGCTCTCGGGCGAGCACGGCATCGGCGTCACGAAGAAGCGGTTCATGCCGCTTGTCGCGAGCGAGGCCGAACTCGCGCTTTCCAGGCGTCTCAAGCAGGCCTTCGATCCTCTGGGCATCCTTAACCCCGGAAAAATAATATAGCCCCCAAAAATCACGGAGTGATTTTTGGGGGGACCCCCTCTTATATCTCTGAATAATCCCCAAACGTCTGCTTGGCATCCGTTCGGGGACACCAATTTACCCCAGGTAAATACTTCGTATTTCTCCGGGGGACCCCCTTACTTGGAATTTCTACTTCGCATAAGTTCGCAGATCAGTTGAAGATTCATTATCTGAAGAATGTTTGCTTATTATTATAAAAGGATTCTCACGAGTGAAGACAGGGTTCCCATTAAAAAGGCGAAGCCTTTTTAATGGGTATATAAAAGCCCGGCTTGATGCCGGGCTTTTAGGTGAGTATCTTAGCCTTATGGCCACCCACCCATACTTCCTGCGTATTGATTATAGAATCGAAAAAACGCCCGTCAAGGTATCTCCTGCAGGCTTTGCTCCTTCTCGATTTCCTTTTCCCGCTTGCGAGACTTCTTGCGGCCGGGCTTTTCTTCCTTGCGTTCGCTCCAGCGTACGTCCTTTGAAGGCCGCGGATGCTTCGGTTTATCCTTGATCACTTTCTTCTCGCGCTTGATACCACCGTTCACGAAATCTCGATTTCCCCCTTGAAGACAATCGCGGTCTCGCCGCCCAGCATAACGTTCGTGATTCCATCACCTGTTTCGTCAAAATTTACAACAAGCAGTCCACCGGGGAAGCTGAGCTCCACAGGCGGACTCGATCCCCTGATCGAATGGAGAACCGCCGCCACAGCCACCGCGCCTGTTCCGCAGGCAAGGGTCTCGGCCTCTACCCCGCGCTCGTACGTTCTTACCCGCACCTTTCCGTCCCGACCGATCTCGACGAAATCGGCGTTGGTGCCCTGGGGTGCGAGACGCTCATGGAACCTAATCCTCCGGCCTGTCTCCGCCACGTCTACGTCGTCGATCTGTTCGACAAAAACGACCGCGTGTGGAACGCCTGTGTTGACGAAGTGGATGGGGGAGGGGAGTCCTGCAATATCGATATCCAGTTCCATCCCCGAAGGATCAGGCAGCGAGACGGAAGGCTTTCCTTCGCGAACGAGTCCTGTGTGTTCGCCCACGTCGGATACGAATTTCATCGTGTCTTTTGCAATACGTTCCGTCCAGGCGAAGAGCACGAGCGAGCGGCCGCCGTTGCCGCAGAACTCCGCTCTAGAACCGTCCGAATTGAAGTACACCATGCGAAAGTCATAGCCCTTCTCCTCGCGCACGAGAAGGATGCCGTCAGCGCCTATGCCCTTGCGTCGGTCGCAGAGCGCGGGCGCGATGCGCGAGAAGTACTCGTCCGGCTGCTGTGGAAACTTGAAAACCACGAAGTCGTTTCCCGCGCCGTGAACCTTTGTGAATGTAAGCGTCATATAATGAATATTAGTCCTCAATTTGATCGGTGTCAACGCAAACCAGACGCGCCGATCATCCCTCTCACACTAACAATATGGACATCTAACTGGGTCCCCGAAAAGAGACGAAGTATCTTTTTGGGTTGATTCTATCAGGCCTTTACTATTTTCTCGCGGCCTTCCTTGATGTTCTTAGTCGCGTTGCGTGTGTCCACGACGAGCTTTGCGTTCTTAACGACTTTCGCGTAGTTGACGTTGTCGTGATCGGTCACGATGATGACGACGTCATACTTCTTAAGATTCTCGGGGGTAAGGGCAACACTCTTCTTGTCGAACTCGTAGTGCCTTGTGGGCGGAATCTTGGGGATGTAGGGATCGTGATAGTCAACCTTCGCGCCCTTATCAATGAGAAGTTCCATGAGTCTCAGAGCAGGCGACTCGCGCATGTCGTCGACGTTTTTCTTGTATGCGATGCCGAGCATGAGAACCTTCGCGCCGTTAAGCGAGCGCTTTCGGTCGTTGAGGACATCCATGAGCTTGGTCACGACCCAGCGCGGCATCGAGGTGTTTATCTCGCCGGCCAGTTCTATGAACCTGGTGGGAATCTCGAACTCGTGAGCCTTGTATGTCAGATAGAAAGGATCGATCGGGATGCAGTGCCCGCCGAGCCCGGGTCCCGGGTAGAAGGGCATGAACCCGAAGGGTTTTGATGATGCGGCGCGAATGACCTCCCACACGTCTATGCCCATTGCGTCGAGTATGACCTTCATCTCGTTGACGAGCGCGATGTTGACGCTGCGGAAGGCATTTTCGAAAATCTTTGTCGCCTCGCCCGCCTCGGCGGATGACACGGGCACCGTCTTATCGAGCACGGCGTCGTAAAGTGCCGTCGCGAGCGCCAGGCTCTTCCCTGAGTTTGCGCCCACAACCTTGGGGATGTTCTTGGTGTTGTACTGCGGATTGTTGGGGTCCTCGCGCTCGGGGGAGTAGGCAAGCCAGAAATCCTTGTGCGCCTCGAGCCCTGAAAGTGTCTCGAGAATCGGTCGCATTATCTCTTCGGTCGTTCCCGGAAAGGTCGATGATTCCAGAACCACAAGCTGGCCCTTTACCAGGTAGGGCCCTATCTGCTCGGCTGTGCCCGTGATGTATGAAAGGTCGGGCTGCAGATGCTCGTCTAGGGGGGTCGGCACGCATACGAGAAGCGTGTCCGACTCCGGCGTGCGCTTGAAATCCGACGTCGCGACGAGGAGTTTCTTATCCACCGCCTTCTTGATCCTCGCAGACGGAATGTGCTTTATGTAGCTCTTGCCCGCGTTGAGAGCTTTCGACTTTTCCTTGTCTATGTCATAACCTATTACGCGGAATCCCTCCTCGGCGAAGGTGAGCGCCAGTGGAAGACCCACGTAGCCCATTCCTACCACCCCGATTACCGCCTTCTTTTCCTTTATCCTTTGAACTGTGAGCATCAAGACTCCTTTTGGGTTCTTTGAATCGAAGCTTATCTGGGTCTGGAAAAAAGTCAACAGCTTGACAATCACGGTTGCTTAATCTAAAATACGCTCCAAGGAGGCTTAAGTGCAGCGTGTCGTTTTAACAATACTTGCAGTGTCGGCACTGTGTTTTGCAGCCGATCCGGTGGACAAGGTCCTTGCCAAGGGAAAGCTCTCGAGGACCGACGTCCGTTTCGACAGGCAGTTAATGGATTTCTACGGCGGCGGGCCGTATCGCCTGAAGATATACGATCTCATGGTCGACAGGCCGCTTGAGATTCCCTATTACAATCACCTTTTCGTTCACCAGTTGTTCGAGGGTTCACCCTCCATCGCGCGAGGCATGTTCTTTGCGTCCATGCGGACGGACGAATCCGTCAGGCGCGGTTTGATCTCTCATCCGGTGTCTATTTTCAAAGAAGAGCTCAAGGATGGTAATCCGAAAATCATCACCGCTCTCGACCGCTTGAACGAGGTCGCCGGTAAAAAGAACGTCGTTTACGATTTCAGGCTTCCGCAAATGCCGCAGGAACTGGAAGAGGCGCTTGCGGTACTGCTTCTTGCCTCGGCCCAGGCCGTAGAGTACCGGGATCTCGCGTTCCGGCATCTTTCCCAGGACGAGCAGGCAAGGCTCAGGGACAAGGCACTGGCATACATTACAGATGACGCGTCGCTGTCCATCGAGGATTCGTACTTCGTGGAGGAGTGCATAGGCCGCGTCGAGTATTCAATAATGTATGCCGGTCTTGAAGACCTGGCGCTCGTTCTGGATTCCATAATACCATTGATCGATTCGTTCAAGGAAAGCCTTCCGGAGTTAGAGTTCCCGACCCCGTTCGGGGAGGTCAAGATCGCTGGGAAAGGCGACGACACATACGATTCCGGCTACCTTCTTCTAATTGAACCCGGAGGAGACGACTTGTACTCGAGCGCCGGTTCAAACGCGGGCGCTGACATGCCTTTGAGCGTTGTTATTGATCTTGTGGGTGACGATCGCTATTTGTCCGATAAAACTGAACCATCCCTTGCCGCAGGCGTTACGGGCGCAGGTTTCCTGGTCGATTGGGCCGGAAACGATTTCTACTCGTCCGCCTCACCGGGGGAAGGTGCGGGGCTTTTCGGCGCAGGCGTTCTCTACGACCGCGAAGGCGCCGATCACTACGAGGGGTTTTCGCACTGCCAGGCTTCGGGTACGTTCGGAGCGGGCATCCTCGTCGACGTATCCGGAGACGATGTCTACCATGCCTTTCACGCCTGCCAGGGGTACGGATTCACCAAGGGCTGCGGCCTGCTCCTCGATCTTGCCGGAAACGACTGTTACGTCGCCCGCAATGACTCCCTCGTGTTCCCCTCCCCCCAGTCCGGCGACTACAACGCATCAATGGCCCAGGGATTCGGGTTCGGCAAGCGCGCGGACTTCACGGATGGACACTCGCTCGCGGGCGGCATTGGAGTTCTTGCCGACGCGGCAGGAAACGATTCCTACGACGCCGGTGTTTTTGCTCAGGGCTGCGGTTACTGGTACGGGGTGGGTCTTCTCACCGACAACCAAGGCGACGATTCCTACGCCGGACCATGGTACGTTCAAGGGTCGGGCGCACACTTCGCGCTCGGCGTTCTCGATGACGTATCGGGAGCGGACACATTCACCGCGACAATCAACATGGCGCAGGGCGCCGGTCACGACTATTCCATCGGTTACCTGCTGGACGAGGCAGGAAACGATACCTACAACGCGCCAAATCTCTCGCTTGGCGGCGGCAACGCGAACGGCATCGGCATATTCCAGGACATGGCCGGCGACGACGTCTACAACGTTACGGCCGCGACCACGCTGGGGCTTGCCAACATCGGTTCGCGGGGGGGCATTCGCGACGGCTGCATTTGCCTGGGACTTTTCATGGACACGGGCGGCGGCTCTGATAAGTATCCTGACGGGAAAAAAGCGGCAAACAACAAGTGCTGGTTCAATCCTGGAGCAGACACCATCAATCCCATTAGCACCGAAATAGGAATAGGCATAGATGAATAAAACAATGCTCCTTTTTGACCGTTTCAAGAAGATCGCAATTTCAGAAACCTCTAACCACCTCCAGTACACACAGTCAGGGATTATGACGATCTCATTAATGTTGCTTTTGTCTCTGGCTCTTTCCGCCTGCGCGCCCAGGGGATCGGAGAAGGCATCGTCCGCTCCGCGAGTGGAGGAAGTGAAGGCGGACAGCCTTCTTTCGCTTGGGTACTACTGGAAGGCCCTGCCGTACTACTCCAAAGCCCTTGATTCTTACAAGGAACCCCTGGAACAAAACCGCGTGCGGGCAAAACTCTACGGAGTCTTCTACTTCGAAAGACAGTGGGACTCCGCATTCGTATACGCTGAGTCTCTGCGGGAGACGCCCTGGTTCGACTCGCTTCCCGACAAGGGTATAGTCTACTTCAGGGCGCGCAAATATGCGGAGCTTCTGACAATCGAAGGCGCGTCGCCGCTTTTGCGGGCCGAGGCCGCGTCCTGTCTGGGTCTTACCGATTCCGCAGGAACACTCTACGCGGAAGCCGAAAAGCTTTTGGGCGAGGTCGCGCGCGCAAGACGAGCTGAGGTTTACGCCCAGACCGGGAAGCCCGACAGCGCCGTTATCTTGCTCAAAACCGTCAGACGTCCGACCTCCGCGCAGAAGAGGCTTCTGGTGAAACTGCTCTTCGAGAGCAAGGCCTACAGCGACCTGCCCGGCGCGATCGCTGTACTCCCCGGTGAGCAGGAGAGGCTCGAGGCCCTCATACGACTCTACGATATGGTGGGCGACGCTAAAAAGCTCCGCAGAACCCGGTTCGAACTACTCCGCGTCGCTCCCTGGTCTCCAGTCGCGCAGAGCGCGGCAGCGGTTGTTACAGCCGAAGGCGCCGAGGAAACCTACCTGGTTGCACGCGGGCTATCGTACAAGGATGCGGTCAAGGCTCTTTCCCTGTTCGAGGAGGCGGAAAGGAAGGGCTACTCTTCCGAACGCTGCCGCATGGAGCGCGCGCAGATACTCTACAACCAGAAACGCTACGCCGAGGCTTACCCGTTTCTTTCGGGCATGGAATCCGACGAAGCCAGGTTCCTTCTTGCCAAGGTTCTCGTTGCCCAGGGCGGGCCGGCGGAGGCGATGAAGGTTCTCGCCGACGTCGCGGAGAGTTCTCAAAAAAGGGAAAGCAAGCATGAGGGATGGGACAGGCAGGCCACAATCCTTCAGCGCCTGGGTCGAAATCGCGAGGCGGCAGAGCTCTGCGCGAAGGGCGCGAGTGCGCTGGGCGACGAGGAACTCGGCCGCAGGGCGCTCGTCCTTTGGCTTTCCGAGCGCGACACCGTCATGGCCTTTCTCGCGCTTAAGGGAGGGGTCCCCCTTGACCCCGATGCGGCACTCTTCTTCCGTACAAGGATTTTTCCCGATTCCGCCGACTGGATACTCTCGCGTCTGGAGGCGAAGGATCCCTTCTCCTACTACTCGCTTTCGGCGCGCGGAGATATCGGCAGCGTGCCCGACCTTGCGTCGTGGTTCCGGGAGCTGGGCGACACCGTCCAGAGTCTTGCGAACCGTGAGGATTCGATCCTCGAGAAACAGGCTTTCACCCTTGCAGAGGCGGGATTCTACGACGAGGCCTCGGCCAAACTCAAGAGCATCGAACATCCGCCGCTGTCAGTTATCTACAAATGGGCGAAGTGGTTTTCTGAACTCGGGGCCGACAACTGGGCCATAGACTGGTCCGAAACACTTCTCAGTCGGGCTCGCAAACTTGGTGTCAGGACACGACCGATGGAGGTCTTGAAACTTCAATACCCGCCTGTTTATGTTCCGCAAATCGAGAAAGAGGGCGTTGATCCCGCGCTCTTCCTCTCCCTCGTCCGCCAGGAGAGCTGGTTCAATCCCTCGGCCGTCTCACCCGCAAACGCTTACGGGCTTTGCCAGCTGCTTCCCGGAACCGCACGCGGAATGGACACGACCGTGACGCTCGATTCGCTCTTCGACGCGAGCGTGAGCATAAGGCTCGGTTCGAGGTTCCTTAAAAACATGCAGTCGCGGTTCGAGGGCCGCGAGGTCGCCTACCTGGCCGCGTACAACGCCGGGCCGGGTGCGGTCGACAACTGGCTCGGGTATCTTCCTGCCGACGACCCCCTGTTCGTTGAACTGGTTCCTTACGACGAGACCCGCAATTACGTGAAGCAGCTTCTGAAGGGTGAGATAATCTACCGCTCAATCTTGGATCGCTGACTTCCCGAACGCTCCCGGTCGATCAGTGAACGTAAAAAGAGAGAGGCGAACGATCGCCTCTCAAATTTTTCGTCAAGGGGGTAAATAACGGCTTCGACGAGAGAATCGGCTACTCGTTAGTCTCCGATCCGTCGTCGGGCAGCGTAGCGCCTTCTTCGTAGACAACGTAGGGCATGCCGAGCGCGTAAGCTGAATATTCAGCCGCAGTGTCTGACGAGAGGGTTCCCCAGTAAATAAGATCGAACGCGGCGTGGCGAACGGAGATATTGGCAACAACTTTGTCGTCAGCTATAAGCCATGTGCCCGAAAACGTCCACGTGCCGTCTTTTTCGAAGTTTTTGCGGTAGGGGACGTCGGTTTTGCGGAAGTGCCGGCCGTGGTGCAGGTACGCCCAGCCGGAATCGGCGGCGGCCAGCTGGGTCGCAGTCAGAGTGACCGTTACTGTATCGCCCTTGAGCAGCCAGGGTAGATCGTTTATGCCGTAGAATTCAGTGGGGTCGTCTATAGTGATTGCCTCGCCTGAGGGAGATGCCGTGACCTCAATCTTTTCAATCCGGACCGGATGTGACGCGTCAGCGGTCCAAAGCCTGGCCGGCTGGATTTTTTCTATAACCCAGCGTTCCTTCACGTCGTTCCACTTAAGTGTGACCTCGCGGTACATGGTATCCGCTATCGGTCTGGATATCGTATCCAGAACGCCGTTGCCCGGAATGGTATCAATGTAGATCCTGCCCGTGATTGAGCGCGAAATCGAGGCCCACGCGGAGTCGCCGTTGACTTCAATAGTCACAACCCTTGTTGCATAGGTCAGCTGTCTGACCCACTTTGCGGGAACCGTATCCGGATACAACGCAACCTGCCATCCCGGAGCTCCGTTAGGGTTGGAAGTCGCGTCGTCGGTCACGCCGTCCGAGCCTTCGCCGGCAAAGTATGAGCTTACGAGAAGCTCTTCGATTAGAGCCTTGTCGTCCCTTATGCGGTTGCATCCCAGTGTTCCTGCTGCGATCAATGCTATCGCGGCGAGGAAGAAAACCACTTTCTTCATGCTGTTCCTCCTGGTTGTTTTTTTGCTGTTTCCGTTGTAAAGAACCGTACTCATGGTCCTCCTCTTCCTCCTCTTACCTGGTCTATCATCCGTCTTACTTCGTGCTCGAACTCGACCTCAAAGATTATGAATCTTGCCTGCTGTTCCACCGAGAGTGTCGAGAGTATCTCCTCCCGTATCTTCGCGGTCGCATCCTGGTTCTCCTCCTCCCTCTTCTTCATGCGATTCATTATCTCCGAAAGTTTAGACTGGCCGGGAGAATTTTTTTCGAGTTCCTGCTTCAGGAGGGCCAGGTCCTTTCTCTGCGCCTCGAAGTACGCCCTCGCGAGCGAATCGCGGCGGCTGAGCTTTGGCATGATGGTTGCCACCTGCTGGTCGTCGAGACCCAACTGCTCGCGCATCCGCACGATCCGCATGGCCGCAATCATCTCCATTGCTCTCTTTCCAGGGATGCTTGCGGGTCCTCCCACCGGATCCATCGGCTGCGCCGTCAGGGGCGCGGCAAATAGAATCGCGAATACTGGAATCATTCGTTTCATAATGAAACTCCTTCCTGATCCTTGAATTGTTCCTTGATGAGAGAAACGAGGGCTTCCTCCTCATCCTCCTCCAATTCGCCGACGTAAGAGTAAATGTTGCGCGGAGACTGCTCCTCGTAACTCAAGAGATCTTCTTTGAAATTTTCATCCTCGTTCAAAAGCAGCACTGCGAGTTTCTGACCCTCACTCTCCGAAAGGCTGTCTGAACCTACCACGACCAGTCCTTCGTCATATGCCCTGGAAACGTTCTTGAAGGCGTCGCCTCCGAATACGACAGCGAAGAGAAGGGCCGCGGCCGGCAATGCGACCCATGACCATTTCAGACCCCATCTCATCCACCCGGCCCGATTGAGCATGCGCTGCGTTCCCCGGGACGGCTGGACCCACTCGATGGCCTTGAAATCGGGCGCCTCGTCCATCCTGGTTAAGGAAAGTGTTCTCTTGAGGCTCTCTAGTTCCCTTGCGCACGCCTTGCACTTCTTTAAATGAGCCTCGACCTCCGTCCTCTCGTCCTTTCCCAGGTCGCCATCCAGAAGGAGCAGGAGCTTGTTCCTGAAGCGGTCAGCGTTCACCGACGAACTCCTTCAGGCTCCCGCGAAGCTTCAGAACCGCGTGGTGATAGCTTGCCTTGACCGCCCCTTCCGAGAGGCCCAGTATTTCGGCAATCTCCCGGTGCGAGCGCTCCTCCTCGTACCTCATGTGAAAAATGGCTCGCTGGCGTGCGGGCAGCTCATCGACGGCCTTTGTGACGGCTTCTTTAAGCTCGTTCGCCCGGGTTGCTGCCGAAGGTGTGGAGTTTGACGATATTGAATCCATATCGAGATCGGCCCTGCGGTGCCTTGAAAGCTTGCGTATCCTGTTGAAGACGTGATTCATGGCTATCCTGTAAATCCAGGTCGAAAAAAGGGCGTCACCGCGAAACCCTTTGAGCGCCTTGTAAGCCTTCACGAAGGTCTCCTGGACGGCGTCCTCGGCCTCGGTCCTGTCGCGCAAGAGCCTCCATGCCAGAAAGAGAAGCCTTTTTGAATACTTGTTGACAAGCAACCCGTAAAGGTCGCTTTCACCTTTGAGTATACGGTCAATGATTTCATTATCTTGCATTCCTCTAACCTTTTTGACACCCTAATGTCCTTAAGGTTTAACGAACCGTCGTATTCACGAACTATATCATAAATAACTCCTTTCCCGTGTCAAGGCATTGACAAAACCGCTATCGCGAATATCCTTCCCCATAATGCAGGGCGTTATCTTTCTCTTAATCCTGGGGCAGCTTTTTGAACCTTTAGGGTCTTTCGGGGTCGAAGAAAGCTACGGAGCCGCTTGCGTTGATCTCGACAAGGACAATGTCTTTGACGTCATAACCGCTTCAAACATGGGTATAGGATATTACCACAATTCCGGGGCGGCCTCGTTTGATCCTCGCAGGGAGCTTTGTCCCACGGCCCCGGTTCCGGCAAGGGCCGTTGTGGCAGGCGACCTCAATAACGATTCGAGGATCGACCTTTTCGTTGTAACAACCGGCCAGGATTTTCTGCTCATCAATACCGGCGATAACTTGTCTTTTAATGAGGTTTATGCTCCGTTTGGGATCGAGTCTGACCGTGCCGCGGCGCTTGCGGATTATGACCTTGATGGGGATCTTGATCTTCTTGTGGCCGGCGCGGCGTCCAGGTTCTACGTAAACGACGGAGTTGCCAATTTTACGTTGCTGGACGGCGGCTTGCCTGCCGGATATGCTGTCT
>CBFGKC010000004.1:24330-90579 GCA_965649265.1 Caldifarciminota bacterium
ATTACAACGCCGATAAGAGGCCCGACTTTGCGCTGGCCGGATCGGACAAGGTGTATTTTTATTTGAACTTAGCCTCCGGTTTTGTCCTCGATACCTCGATTGCCGCCGCCGCACCTCGCGGCATTTGCTGGATTGATTCCGAGGCGGACGGGTTTTTGGAGCTTGCCGTGGCCGATTCCGCCGCTCTAAACTTTATTATTGACCCGCAGTCGAATTTTGCCGCAACCGCCATCGGCTCGCTTGTCGAACCGAGTGTTGCCGTTGCGGCAGGAGATTTCGACGGGCAGCCGGGCGTCGACCTTATCTTCGTCAACTACGGCAAGGAAAGCCGCATCTATCGCGGTCCCGATTTCACCCCTATGTCTGACGATACCGTATCTTACGGAACCAAAGAACAAAGGTCAATTGCGCTTGCCGATCTGGACGGTTCAAACGGCGCTGACGCCGTGATAGTCGGAAGGGGTGGAAACTGCTGGCTGAGGAGCCGTGTTCCAAGACTAAACAAGGTGATACTCAACCTCTGCGGACGCCGCGATATCGTTGCGAGTCTTTCCAACACCATGGCGGCGGGGGCGGTAGTCAGACTATACAACGGCGCAAACCTTGAAGAGCTGTGGGATATTGCTGCCGGAACAGGTTGCGCCGGTCAGGACGCGCCGCAGAAGGTCTTTCCGGTACCGGACCCGACGAATTACCTGCTCGTGATATCGTGGCCGCGTTCCGGCGTCGTCGATTCGCTGGCCCTGGATACGTTCGATATGCCGGTAGAAATACAGGCTTACGAGGATTTGACCCCGCCCACCCCTCCCTCGAACCTCGTTTGTACCTCCCACGATACTATCTATTGGAGCAATAAAGACCAGGTTTCCTTTAAATGGGGGTCCGGTGGCGACGAGGGAAGCGGCCTGAAGGGATACAGCGTTTCATGGAGCAACGACACGATTGACATGCCGGACTTTTCCCTTGAGGCGCAGGGGCAGGATACATCGGGAACTTTTACCGCCGGCTGTGAGGACAGGTGCTACTTCTTTATCTCGTCCGTCGATTCCGTGGGGAACGTTTCCATGCCTGCGAGGTCGGCTCCGATAAAGCTCGATTTTTCAGAACCTGTAGGTGTTATGCCTTTAAAGCCAAGCACCGGAGCTTTCATAAGCGATAGCCTTATTCATTACGAGTGGCATAAGGGCTCGGATATTTATTCGAAAATAAGGTTTTACAAGCTCGAGGTTTCCGACCGCGACAACTTTCTCATAATCCTCGATTCCGTTACCCTTCCTCCCCCTCCTGATTCAGAGCCTTTGTGCCAGTACCAGTCCCTTAAGCCCCTGGCTGAAAGGCCGAGCTTGTGGTATTACTGGAGGGTTATGACCGCTGACTCGGCGGGTAATGTCGATACCATGACAACGGACAGTTTTCAGATAGACTTGACTGCCCCATACGTCGAGTTGACATTCCCGGTTGACGGTGATACGGGTGTCTCCATCAACCCCCGGATATCCATCCAGTTCAGCGAGCAGATGTTTGTTTCCGATACGGATGATGCCGCGTCGGCAATCAATCCTGACAACTATCGCATCATTAAATCGGAAACCAGTAAGCCTTACTCCTTCTATGTGACAATAGACAGCACGTTTCCCACTAACAGGTTGTTTTATCTTAATCTTAACGAGGAGCTTTCGCCGCAGAGCAATATAAGGGTCAGCGTGCTTGCAGCACTTCAGGACAGGGCAGGCAACCCAATCCGGAAGGATACGACGTGGGTATTCGTGACCGGGAACGCGGCGGACAAGATAGGGCCGCGAATAGAATCGGTGACCATGGAACCGAACCCCACGCTCGGCGAGAAAAAAATAGCCATCACAGCATACGCAAACGATTCCGCGTACGTTTCCAACCAGGTCGAACAGTGCCTTTACTGGATAGATGACGAAGTTGATACGCATTCCATGATTGTCAAGCCGATATCTTTCAAGGCCACCTGTCTGGATACCCTCGATTTGAACGTCTATCAGCTTGAGATCGGCGATCATGTGCTCAAGTTCCAGGCTATTGATGCGTCAAAGGATAAGAACCGGGGAGTGTACTTTTATGACACGTTGACTGTCAATACTACTCCACCACCCGACATCGAAATTATTATCGAGAATGACACCACGAATATACGAGTCGGCGACACGCTGAGTTTGAGAATCGAATCCTCTCAGACTCTTGCCAATCTTACTATCCGGTTATTTCATCTTGACAGCCTTTACAAACAGAAATACATTGACCATGATCCGGGAAGTTCTGTCATAACGATTCCCCTGGAGGGTATTCCGGCCGGCCCTTGTACCCTTAAGGTACTTGGATACAACCAGGAAAATATATGGAATACATCCTCACAAGCCTTTATTCTGCAGGGAATCGAACTCCTCACGGATGACAGGGCTTTCGCCGCGCCTAACCCTGCGTCCGGTAATATGGGAGTATACTTTATTCCCGGCGAGCCTGTCACGGCCACTCTTCGCGTTTTTACCATAGACGGGCTCCAGGTTTGGAATCCTGAGCCCATCCAGAACGCGCCGGGCGGCCAGAGGCGCGTTTTTGAATTTGACGTCTCAGCCTGGCCCGTGGGCATCTATATATTCGTAATAAACGTTGAGAGCGCCGACGGGCGAACGTCTACCGTCAAGAAGGCCTTTGCGGTGGTGCGATGACCCCCAGTTTCATCAGATCCCATCTCAAGACATTTTTCGTCGCCTCTGCAGGACGTTTCAATGCAAAACAAGTATCCGGGGTCATCCGGAGTGTCACGCCGATAATCCCCGGGTCTTCACAAAAATTTAGAGCATTGCATCCGTTCAGGAGTCTTATAGTCTGTTTGACTTTCGCCCTCCCCTTAGCCGCAGCCGTGCCTTCCGCCGGTGTTCGCGAGCTTCTCATACCCACCTACCCGGCGATTGCCGTTTATGGGGAGGCGCTTGCAGCGTCCAACATATCCTCGGCGTTCGTGGTCAACCCATCCCTTATGGCAAGACAATCTTACCCATGCTTCTCGACGACGCACACGGAATGGTTCGCCGGAACCCGCAAGGAGAGATTGGATTTCTGTTACCCGAACAGCTGGGGAACAATAGGAGTGGGGGCGTCCGGCTTCCACATCTGGGATATGGAGGCCCGGTCGGACTCGAATTCGACACCCCAGCCTTTTTCGGCATACAACATGTCACTTGAGCTGCGTTACGCCCGGGGCATAGGCAATTTCTCGATCGGCGCCTCGGCTGCCGCGTTTCTTGAACACATATACAACTACTCGGGCTGGGGCTTTGCCTCATCGCTCGGCGCGTCGTATTCCCTCAAACCCTTCCTTTTCGGCTTGTCCGTTTTAAACCTGGGGCCTCCTGTAAAGCTCAACACGGGATTTGAATCCACCCCCTTGCCGCTCGAGATCCAATTCGGTGCCTCCGCGTCGCCGATAGTCTTGTCAACGCCCCTCGACATCCAGGTGGGTGCAATGTGGGAGCCTTCATCAGCCGGCGGTTCCTTTGACTTCACCCTCGGTCTGGGCACGACGGTGCTCAAGATACTTCGTCTGGATCTGGCCGGCGGCTACGGAGCGCACACGCATGCGGGAGCAGGCATGGCCATTAAACTCAAAAATGTCGAAGTCGCTTACTCGGCCTCGCTTCGACCTTCGATAGGATTCACTCACCACATCGGTTTAGATATCGTCCTGCCGCCTTCCGAGAAGGTGGACCCGATAGTGGCAAAGATGATGCAGACGTCGCAGACCTTTGTGGAGATCGGCAAGCGCGACATGCTGAACAAGGATTACGTGCACGCCCTGGCGCAGTTCGATCTCGCTCTCATATGGTACCCGGACAATGTGGAAGCCGAGCAGGGATATGAGGAGGCCCTTTCAAAGGAGCGCGAGAAGCAAATAAGCGTTCACCTGGAGGCCGCCAGGCTCGAAAGGGAGAGCGGTAACTATCTTGATGCCCTCAGGGAGTACGAGTACGTTCTTTCCCAGGCCCCCGACAACGCGCTGGCTCTTTCAGGCAGGGCCGACATGCTGCTCAAGCTTCAGGAAACGCCCATGCTTACCAAAACCGATATCCCCCAGGAGGCTGTAAACTTTTTTGAAGCGGGTGTGGAGGCATTCAGAAAAGATAATTTCACGGAAGCCCTGAAATTCTGGGAGGAGATAAGCGACAATTATTCCTACATCGAGGAGATCTCGCCGTTCATCAAGCTCGCGTCCGACAGAAGATCGACCCAGATAGACAGCCTTTTGAGGCTAGCCTACGATGCACGCGAGCGGGGTGCCCTTCGCCAGGCCTTGAACATCACCGAGAAAGTCATATCTGTAGATCCAACCAACAACATGGCTCACAGCCTGCGCGAGGAGCTGACCGCACTCGTGCACCGCAAGGTTTCCGAATTGCTCGAGGAGGCGCTCGGCTACTTCGACTCCAGACGCTACGAGCAGGCGGCGGAAAGATTCAACGACATTTTGACGCTCGAACCCTCAAACGCTATTGCTTCCAGGTATCTCGAGCGAATCCGGAAGGAAGAACGACTCGGCCGCGAGGACCTGGCTTCACTGAACGTCACCGCCGCGGGGGCCTACGCTCTGGGCGATTATGACACGGCGATACGTATATGGGAGCAGATTCTTTCCGTCGATTCGACCTTTGCGAATGTAAAACGGAATCTGGACAGGGCAAGACACAAAAAGAGCCTTCTTTCGAATCCTTGACGGACCGGAAGGGCTTGTTAAAATTTCTTAATGTAGAGAGGTGAAAATGAAAAAGATAGCAGCGTTACTGCCGCTTTTAATCCTTTTGTCTTGCAGTACGGGGCCGGATGCCCCTGTGCTGGTTTTTCCCGAAAACGGGGCAACCATCACCAATCTGCCGTTTCAGTGGAGGTCGGTATCCGAAGCCACCGATTATCTCTTTCAGATAGGAAGCGAGCCCACTTTCTCCAGTCCGCTCATCTCGTCCGTGAATTCCGACACCTTCTACACTCTTACCGCCGCACAGCAAACCATTTTCCAGACCGGTGTTACCTACTACTGGCACGTATACTCCATGTCGGACAAGGTCCGAGGCGATGAATCGTCCATAAGGGAGTTCACCGTAGCCGGAGGAAAGCCTTGAAGCGTAGGGTACCCTTTGCCCTCACGGTCGCGTTTTCGTTGGTCCTTGCCGGCTGCAGTGATGGTCCCCCCTCCCCCTTGCTTGCCTGGCCGGGTGACGCCGACACGCTTACGGGCTCGGAGGCCGTCTTCAGCTGGAATGCGGTCGAGTCTGCTACGCTTTACCGCATCGAGATCGCGTCCGACAGCTTCTTTACGAGCCCGTCCGTCTCCGGCGACTCTATTCCCGACACCTTCTTCGTGGTCAATCTCGCGTTCGGCGGGCCGCTCGAAGGTCAGTGTACCTACTACTGGCACGCGGCCGCTTTCAATGAGAATTGGTCCGCCTGGTCGGACGTCCGCAGTTTCTACAACGCCAACATAAATCCGCCCTGTCAGTAACTCAGTCGGTTGCAATTAAATAGGGAGAATTTACTTGCGGCCCATCCGCTTGTAATGGTCCTGGATTAAATCATCTACCGTTCGGAGTTCGATCTCGATTCCCTCATCAAGTTTTATTCGAGCTGCTTCTTCATACGCGTTTTTGGCAAAGGAAAAAGCGATGATAATTCCCTTGTTGCGCTTCTCAGCTTTTACTGCAGCGTAGAACTTTTGAACAACAGGTCTGCCAATGCCATCTTGTTGCTTGACCTCTACCGGGTTGTGGCCGAAGTCATGGCCGTCGACTCCTCTGTCACCGGATTTGGTTCGTGTGCACGTGCCGTGCAGGAGGTCAACGATCACGTGGTTCTGGAACTCGAAAGGCTCCATTTTCTTAAGGTCCTCAAGGGTAGCCGGCATCCCGACAACCTCTATTTCCCGATTTCCTTTAATGAGCTTGGCTACCCGCCGCTGAACCAGCTTGCAGGCTGTAGGTGAAACGTCGCAACCGAGCCAGCGCCGGCCCAGTCTTTCAGCGACCGCTAGAGATGTCCCACAGCCGCAGAAGAAGTCGGCAACCACGTCGCCTTCGCTTGACGAAGCCTTAATAATGCGTTCAAGCAAAGCTTCGGGTTTTTGAGTCGGGTATCCAAGGAATTCCTTTGATGAGTTGTTAATTTTATCTATATCCCAAACGTTATCTAAAGGCCTTCCTTCTCGCATAGCATCTGCCAGGTATCTTTTGATACGTCTACCGCCACCTGCGTCTGAAAGAACATATTTGCGACCGTCAGCATCACTCCTCACCTTCTGCTTGCGGACCTTTACATACTCTTCCTCGCTCTCCCAGGGTATTGAATAACCGAAGAATATCTGCTCATCGCTCTTGCCGTAAAAAAGGATGGAGTCGTTCCTGTTCTCAAAATGATCTTTGAGTATTTTATTCCAACCAGAGTAATGCCATACAATCTCATTACGGAAGTGTTTTATTCCGAAAATCCTATCCATTTCACACTTGATGTAATGAACCGCACGCCAGTCTAAATGGATGTATATGGACCCCGTCTGTTTTAGTAGCCTGTGCGTCTCTATAAGGCGCTCGCGCATCCAGTTGACGTAGTGCTTAATACCGCCCATCCAGCGGTCTGCAAACGAGCGAAGTTCAGCGCCGTTGCCCCAAATTACCTCATGCTGCTTATTTGAGAAAAATGGAGGGTCAATGTAAATAAGATCAATGGATTCCGAAGGGAGTCTTTGCATAACATCAAGATTGTCGCCACAGTAAATTACGCCCGTCTGGAACTCTTCAGCCCGCGCCTTCTTTTTTGGCATTGTAAATAATACCTTGGAATCAGTTGCTTGTCAAGTTATAGCCCCTAACATATCCCTTGCAACACCCGTAACACCCGTAACACCCGTAACACACCAGCCCTCCTCAGAAATGCCCGTCCCCATTGGGGAGGGTCTGACCTATGGAATGAGTCTGCATTCCATAGGTCAGGGTCCGCCCCTTGAGATATGGCTATATCGCATAGGGCGTTTTCATAGGCGGTTTTAATCACAAGGAAATAACGCCACGTAACACCCACCCGCCTGAGCGTCGCCTTAATCCTGCTCCATGCTAAAACTTTCATGCCCCCCTTTTTGAAGGGGGGTGGTCGAAGACCGGGGGGATTCTCGATAGTTCTATCTTTCCTTGTGGAGCATTCGCTCCGCGAATAGATTGCTTCGTCTCCTCGAAGGAGCCTCGCAACGACTTTTTTCAAACCCTCTCGCACCGGGAGAGGCAGGGTGAGGAAAGCCTGACGCGCTTCTTCAAACCTGGTCACAAACCGTTAATCTGGACTTCGGTTGGGTTCCCGAAAATCACCCTATTTTAGCCAAAAACACCCAAAAAACGTCCCCCAATGGTTTTTACTCCTAACTCACGAACATGCTCGCTTTACCTGCGATTTACCCCTGTTTTTGGCCGATTTTTTGTCCATCTTTTGTCCTACTTAGTTATCCACATTTTTGACGCGTTCGGTTAATCCTGACATGGGTTTATCAAGCCTTGACACGAGGGTATAAGCTCCTTATCATCCCGAATGCCGGAGAGGTTACAGCAGGAAGTAACGGACATCGAGCTCGTCGAGCGCGCGCTCGACGATGACAAGCTTGCCCAGCGCGAGATAGTCCTGCGCTACCAGGGGCCCATATATGCCTATATTTACCGTTGGATGCGCAACCGCGCCGACGCCGAGGACCTCACCCAGGACGTCTTCATAAAAACCTTCCGCGCACTCGCAACATACTCCAGGCAGTCGAGTTTCCGCGCGTGGCTTTACCGCATTGCCCGCAACAGGGTAATAGACTTTCTGCGCCGCAAGAAACCCCAGTCAGTAGACATAGAAGTCGATGAATTAGAAGACATAGAGGATGGCTGCACGCCCTCTGAGATCTATGAGGGGGCCGCCCAGAGCGAGAAGCTCAATGACCTTGTTGACTCTCTTCCTGATTTGTACAGGGAGGTGCTTCTTCTAAGGCACCGGGATGAGTTGAGTTACGACGAGATTGTAGAGGCTACGGGCCTTGCCCTCGGAACCGTCAAAGCAAGGCTTCACCGTGCCCGTAACATATTGAAAAAACGTTTAGATGAGGTGAAACTTTTATGAACGATTCTCCGTCAACAAATATGATGGATTGCTCTAAGGTTAAAGAATGGATCCAGCGCAAGTTGGACGGTGATGAGATACCCCCGAATGTCATGAAAAGTGTCGAGGGGCATCTTTCTTTGTGCCAGGGCTGCAAGTCGTGGATAACCGACATGGAGGCTGCACTTACGGAAGTACGCACACTCGAACAGCCGAAGCCGTCCGCCTTGTTTCAGGCAAGACTCATGCGTTCGCTAGGTCTTGCGCCGTTTCCTTTGTGGCTGCGATGGGTTACGGGCGCGCTCCTATCCCTGGGTGCCTTGTGGCTGCTGCTTTTCTCTTTCGCGGGTGAAGGCCTTTCCTCAGGCGTCGGCGTTCCATTGATAGGCAAGCTGTGGAGATTTTTTGTGAATATCTTTGCGCTTCGTTCAGGAATTTCGGGAATGCTTGATGATTACCTTTATCTTGCAATCATTCCTCTCGGAGCATTCGCGCTCATCGTGCTTTTCGGCATCATGGCGCTCAGAAAGTCAAAAATTTCGGATACTTATGAGGCTGGGAACTTTTAAAGCGAACATGGAGGCTGGATGTATTCGTTCTCGTATTTTCTTTTAGCTTTAAATATCGTTTCTATCTCCCCGAATATCGAGGTAGGGGTTGATGTACATCCCGTTGAAAGAAAGGAGCTTATAGAAGGCCCCCTGACGATTCCCCGGGATTCTCTCTTTTCTCACGATTTGAATGCAAAGGGTGACGCGGTAATCGACGGTACTGTGGAAGGTGATGTGGCATTGAAAGAAGGGATGCTTACCATCAACGGCAAGGTCACGCGCGATGCCGTTGTGGTGCGCGGCAGTTTTCTTGTGACCGGCGAAGTGGGGGCAAGCTTCGTGGCACTGGGATCTGACGGAGTTATAAAGGGCCATATTGACGAGGATCTGGTAGTCCTTGGCGGTCTGGTACAACTTGACTCCTTAGCCGTAGTCGAGGGTGATGTCGTAGTCATCATGGGTGAGCTGGTGCGCCAACCCGGATCGGTTGTGAAAGGTGAGATAAATAAAATGAACGCCGGGCCTTTGAACGGTTTACTCAAACAACTCGTCTCGCGTTTCCTCGGGCCCGATGGTATCCGCGTAAGGCTCGAACGCAGCAAACCTTACCGGTTTTTCCTTCTCGGGTTATCCAGGATAATCTCGATTGCCTTTCTCTATCTCCTCGGACTGCTGTCGCTCGTTATTTTCAGACGTTGGCAACGGCGTTCCGAACTTCTCGTGGACCGCAACCCCTGGAAGATGCTTTTGGCCGGCGTTATCCTCAAGTTCGCGCTGGCGGCTGCATTCGTTGTTCTCGTTATCTCGCTCGTCGGGCTGGCCTTCGTTCCATTCGCGGTGCTGGGTATGATTTTCGTCTGGTGGCTGGCTGTGCCTCAGGCGTCGCTCTGGGCGGGAAAACGCTTGAAAAAGCTTTTCAAAATGAAGTCGGCCTCGAAAATAGGCTTGTACTCGCTCGGCTTTCTCGGTATATATTCCTTGTTTATCTTCAGCGCATTGCTACTCCTCTTGGGCAGATGGGCAAACGTGCCCTCGCGGGTATTCTACGTCCTTGGTGTTCTTCTTATCTTTGCCGCAATGACGCTGGGCCGCGGAAGCATCGTTTACGCAATGTTTTTTCCCAAGGAGGCGCGGTCGCTAGAAGCGCAGGCAGGGGAGCTGCGTGAAAAGCCGAAGGGGTAAGAAAAGCAATATCTTCACCCGGATAGGTCGCGAAGCCGGGGATATTATAAACAAATACAACAGACGCAACGGGCCCTTGCTGGCAAAGGGGCTTGGGTTCAGCTTTCTCTTCGGTCTTCTGCCACTCATTTTCCTTGCTGTTTCGGTAGCCGCATATGTTTATAAATCCATACCCAACGTTCAGCATTTCATAGCCGAAAACTTTCTCGATTTCCTGCCTCCCGACGCAAGCAATTTCTTCTTTTCACACCTTACAAAGGCGGCAGGTAACTGGGGAGCCATAGGCATAGCAGGAGTCGTCCTTCTTCTGACCGTCTCTATCGCTCTTTTTGATTCCCTCGAGCGGGCTTTTGCTACCATGCTTTCGGCGCCGCGCCGCAAATTCCACACCGGAAGACTCATCTCGCTCGCGCTCATGGTCACCGGCGTGCTGCTTTTCTTCGTCGCGATCTTGCTTTCCACGACGGCCTCTTACTTCAGGCATGCCTTCAAACTTTCACCCTCCCTCGTCTACTGGGGAGGTAAGGCTCTCGGCGGATTCTTTTTCACACTCGTGCTATTGGGGCTCTTTTATCTCTTTGCCAGGCGCAGATTGCGTTTCTGGCCCACCCTTCTTATCGCGTTCATCTCGTGTTTAATCTGGCAGCTCATAGGCATTGCGGGTTCGGCATTCATCCAGTTTGCAGGAAGCCGCGTTCTCATATACGGAGCCCTTGCGTGGGTTACACTTATTCTCATCTATATGAGGGTGCTTGCCGAGATTCTCCTCTTCTCGAGTCTTCTAGTGAGCCAGGCCTCGCCGCCCGAGGAAGAAGCCTAAGCCCTCCTCAGTCCCCCTAGTCTTCCCCAGAGCCTGCAAAGATCACGCATAGAAGGGCAGGGCGATTAAACCTTGTCCCTCTTGAGTTCCTTCAGTCCTTCCAATATTCTTAAATATAACACATCCCCATCTTAAGCAGGGGTTATTATCCCAAAACGACTCCTATGTTGATGAAGGGTTAATTCTTAACCAAGCGCCCATGATCTAAAAACATTAGCCTTTTAGAATGTTATTGTTATTATAGCTCATCAATAACAATTAAAGGAGGGAGGGACAATGACTCGAATTGGGTGAGCTTATATCTGTTTTTTTGGATTTGAGGCTTTACCGGATGAATTGAAAACTACTTACGAAGATTCGCGAAAAGAATTCTTGGATTTCAATGATAAGTATTTGAATGTACCAGCCCTAATAGATGCAGAAGAATTATTGTAATTATCAGGCTGCTCTGACAGGCAGCCTCTGTTTTTTAACGGTATTCTAGTCCAAAAAAGAAGGGACCCAGGGGGTCCCTTCAATCTTTTTGAGTACGCGTCTATCGGGATATTTCTGAGGGAGAGGGTTCCAGACCGAGCTTCTTGCGGTAGTCTTTCCAGAGCTTTTCTGCCTCGCTTGTGGCGCGTTCGGCACTGCGGTAGAGATTGAACCAGCGTCCGCCTTCCTGTTCGCGGGTGCGTTCCCAAAGGTTTCGCGCGCGGGCAATGGTGCGTTCGAGTTTGCGTTCGTCAGCCTGGTATGGCGATTTACCCTTATCAGAAATCGCGGAGGAGAGCGTCTTGAAATTATCGTCGATGTAATCCAGCTTCGCTTGATAGTAATTGTATACCGGTTCGTGCATCTGACCGAGGGTAGAGCGATAACCCTGAATCGATAAAAGAGTTATGAGGTTAATAAACAACGATGCTGTCAAGAGTCCGGCAAACACCCAGGCCAGAAAGGCCGCAAGAGGCGGCCTTTTGTTTTTAACGGTTTCCTCCGCGCCCATCTCTAGATCTCCCCTAGAATCACGAACTCGACACGACGGTTGAGTTCCTTGCCCGACTCGGTCGCGTTGGAGGCCACAGGCAGCGATTCGCCGTAGCCTTTTGAAACAAGCCGCCTCGAGTCTATGCCGTGCTGCATGACGAAATAATTCACAACCGAAGCGGCACGGGCCTCTGAGAGTTTCTGGTTGTACTCGTCGGAACCGTCGGAGTCCGTATGACCCTGGATCTCAACCCTTATCGAGGGATTCTCCTTGAGGATCTTGGCTGCCTCGTCCAGCACCGGGTAGCTCTCGGGCTTGATGGTCGCCTTGTCAACGTCAAAGTAGATGCCGCGCAGGGTGAAGGTCATGCCTTTCTTCACGAGGAGGAACTCCTTCTCGGTGACCTGATCTTCCGAAATCACCAGGGGAGACGGCTGGTCGATGTAACCCTCGGCGGAGACGATGATCGCGTAAGTGCCTGCGGGCAGCGTAGCCTTGAACACACCGGTCGCGGCATCGGCCTTGACGGGTGCTATGCCTGCACCCTGGAAAGTAACGGTTCCCGCGACAGGCTGCTCGGTCTTGCGGTCTTTGATTATGCCAAGAAGCTGGCCTTCGACCTTGGAGGTGCGAAGCGAGAAGTCGAGGGTCGCAGTCTTGTTGACCTCTATCTGCACCGTGCTCACAGAAGCAACGAACTCCGGAGCGGACGCTTCAATGGAAGCGACGCCTGTAGGTATGGAATCAATCCTGTAAAACCCGTTGGCGTCTGTCTTGACCGGCGGTCTCGAAAGACCCTTGAGAGTTATGGTTGCGACCACCAGCTTTCCGGTCTTTGCGTCCTTGACCACGCCTGTCACAGAACCGTAGGTTTGCTTGGGCATGAGCGTTACGTCTTGTGTGGAGGTTTCGTTCTCCTTGACAACGACCGGGATGCTCGTCTCGCGGTATCCGGGTGCCTCAATCTTGATTGTCACGACACCGACAGGAACATCCCTGAATTCATAGACGCCTGTTGCCGCGTCCGTGGTCATCGGGGCTATCTTGATCATCGTATCAACAAATGAGATCTTTGCTGCAAGGGGGGAGCCCGTGACGTCGTCCCTGACCGAACCGGCTATCACGCCGACAGGGGGAGGGGAGGGACGCAGGAACGGCGAAACGAAGTTGATGCCGAAGATGCCCTGGAAGGTCGGGATGTTTGCGCCGAATCCGATATCCAACCCGAGGTCGAGCCCGACGCCGAACGGGAAAGTGAACTTGATGCCCGGCGTGAATCTCACCGAGTTCTGCGTGAAGTCGAAAAGCGAATTTGTGCCCTGCGTGGTCGTGGCCTCAAGGGTCACGGCGTACGTTTTTGCAGGAAGCTCGAGACCCAGTCCGAGCGCTAAAGAGTCACCGACTCCCGTGCCCGTGTTACCCAGATAGCCGACGTTAAAGACGAGATTAAAGGGAGCGGCAATCGAGACGTCCTTGAAATCCAACCCCAGCAGCAGGCCGCCGCCGTAACCGAAGCCCGGCGTTACGGTTGAAGGGATAAGGCCGAACTGGTCGTTAAGGGTATGAATGTTCCCTAGCCCCATGACGCCGAACTTGAACACCGGTATGCCAATGACGCTAGCCTTGAGACCGAATTTGGTGTCGTAAAAGCCGGTCCTCATGTTCCCAAATCCAAAGTCCTCCGTCCACACACCGTACGAGGGCGACACCCAGAACTCCATCCAGTCAAGCGGCGCATAGGTAACGCCGCCGTTGAGCCCCAACTGGTAGAAGTTCGTTCCACCTACATCCATACGCTGGAAGGTGTTGTGAAGGGACAGCGAAAGCATGCCGTAGCCGTCCGACTTGGTGTCCGTTATTCTGTAAAATCCCCTGCTTCCGCCGATCGCGGGGAAGCCGAAAGCCATCACCGAACCCAATAATAACAATGCAAATATACGCTTAACCATGGAGCCTCCTTGGTCTTGTTTTAGGTTTCTTAATGAAAGGATTGTAAGAAAAACCGCGCCCGTGTCAAGAAGCCCTCCTCGGTCACACATGCGCAGGGGGAGGAGGGGCATTGCGAGACGTACTCTGCCGCGACAAAATGCAAGGTTAACTTTTAGGTTAGCTCAGAAGCTGTCTGAAAAGACATTGGCAAGGAGGTAGAGGACAATACAATATCTGTACGAATAAAAAGAGGAAAGAAAGAGACTTTCTTACAGCAATCTGTTTAGATCCTAACATGGGGGGGACGTAAAAAGTTTCATACTGAATCTGAGTGAAGCTTTGCTAGTAAATGAAGACGCTGGGGTTATGATTATCAATTTTCCTGGACATCAGCAGTTTCATGGTGGATTTGAAGAGCCGTTTCTTCACACAACCCCTGATGTGTTAATAGCAGATTTAACAGGCGATAACCCAAATGCTTTGTATATGCTTGGTTTTGCCGAGGCTATCAGAATTAAAACAATAATCATCATGAATAAGAAAAGTAAGACTCCTATTCCCTTTTCTTTGGAAGGTTGATTTTTTTTTCAGTATGATCCAGATGATTTAGGTGAATTAAAAGAAAAGCTTTTAGGGACTATTTCGAATTACTATATATCCTTGCTGAGAAAAGCCAATGAATAAGAAGTGTTTTGTGGTAATGCCTTATCTTTCGGAACTTCATTTCTTCTATTTATTCATGAAACAATATATTGAAGGTAAAGGCAACATCAAAGTTGAACGCGCTGATGACAAGGTTTTGACAATACCTTTGTTGGATAAGATTAAATCCCAAATACTAGATGCCGACTTGATTATTGCTGACATTACAGGGAGGAACGCTAATGTTATGTACGAGCTTGGTATTGCCCGCGCACACGCAAAGAAGGTAATTCTTATAACCAAAGATGAAATTGAACAAGCACCTACAGATATTAAGCACTATGAATTTATTAGGTATGAGTTAGATAAAGATGTTGATTTCCTGGATAAATTGGATAACGCCTTGTGTAATGCATTAATCGAAGATGTTAAATGGTTTTACGAAAAAGGAATTCTTCTTCTGAAAACGTGCAACAAGGAAACCGGTTCAAATAATATACCCACTAATCTCGAAAAATTCCAAGAAAGGTTTTCGCGACTGGAAAGGATTCAAGATTTACCAAGCAAGGAAAACGAGAAGGAGTTAAAACCTTTTTTGCTACCTATAATAATTGATAACAGCTCAGATTTTAGCGTAATGGAACTCATAGTTGAGTGGGTTAGAACGTAAGAACTTTTTTCTGGTTTGCCCTATCCGTCGCTCATTTACCTTGACAAACGACCTATTTATCAATAGACTTTATAAATTGTAAACTGAAAAAGGAGGCAAGATGGGCAAAAAGGTGGCGCTTGTCCTTTTGGGGACAGCCCTTTCGCTCTTTGCCGAGTTTAACCGTTCTTCGCTGCTAATAGATATGCCTACGGCGTACGTTCTGAGGCACAAGGTCATTCAAGGGACCGCCGTGGGTAATTTCGGGTTAGGAGTTACAGATCCAAGGTCGCCTTATGATTTGGATGTTACCGTGGGAGCGGGCATTGGAGATTTTCTCGAACTGTCGCTGACCGCATATTCCCTTGAAAACTATGCGCTCGGAGCGAGCGCGATGGTGCTGCGCGAGGGCAAATACTACCCCTCCGTCGCGGTGGGCATTCACGATATAACCTGGGTTCCCTACATTGGCTCGTTCGGCGGGTCCGATACCTCCGACAACGATCCCGAGGATCGCATGATCTCCGGCAAACCGGGCTTCGCATACTGGGAGCAGCAGGAGTGGTTCAGCGCCTTTGCCGTTGCATCCAAACAGATTGGCGAATACTTCAGGATCCACATGGGCCTGGGCCGTGGTCGTTACACCGGATATTACGGATTTGAGAGATACCTCAACACCGACATCTTTAGTGACTCGAGCGTCTCGAATTTCGCGTTCGGGCTCTTCGGTGCTCTCGAATTCAACTACCAGGAATGGCTCTCTATTGCAGCCGAGTACGACGGACGCGATCTGAATTTGGGAACCAAGGTCGGCTTCAACAACTGGGAGGTATACCTTGGCATGACCCGTCTTGAGAATCTAATCTACAACACCGGTTACTATCCGAGACTGGTTGCCGGTCTCAATTTCTACACCTCGCCGCACAGCACGTCCAAGGGTTCAGCCGTTTCAGGCAAGGCCGTTTACGCCGACGGCAAGTCCGCTTCCGGCGCTACCGTGGAAATCATCGGCGACGATTTCGACCAGACCGTCACCTGCACCGAGAACGGCACTTACCGTTTTCGATCGATTCCGCAAGGAACCTACAAGATTGTGGCGTACGTAGAGGGTTTCCGTTCCAAGCCTCTGGTATTCAAAGTCGGCTCCGCTCACGAGAACATCAAGTCGGATCTCGTTCTCGAGGACATAAGCTCGAAGGGTACAATTCAGGGCAAGGTCCTCGATTCGGAAGACGGCTCTGGAGTCATAGCCAATGTTTCCGTTATCGAGACAGGCGACATCGTGCGTGCGGGTCCCCGCGGCGGCGAGTACCGGATAGTCGGCCTTGAACCGGGTAAGTATACCCTTATGGCCGAGGCAAAAGGTTATTTCGATCGCCAGATTACATGCCAGGCTGCGGCAGCCGGCACGACAAATCTCGACCTCGTCATCAGTAAGAGCTGGATAATATTTCACTTCAAGCCCGGCGAGAAACTCATTGAACCGCGCTACGTGCCGGTTCTTGAGGACGTGGTCAAGTTTCTGAAGGAACGTCCCAGCATGGTAGTCGAGATTCAGGGCCACACGGACAGCGTGGGAGATGCGAAGAACAACCGTGATCTTTCGCGCAACCGCGCCGAGGCCGTGAGGGATTACCTCATCAAGCGAGGTATCTCGGAGAAGCGCCTTGTCGTGAAAGGTTACGGTGAGCTTTCGCCCATAGGCGACAACCGCACAGTTATTGGAAGGGACATGAACAGGCGCGTGGAACTCGTTGTAATAAGCGAGTAGTGGAGGCGAGAAAGCAAGATAGTTCCAAAGGTTGCTGAACCTTTTTGGTTGCTCTAGTTGAAAAAGATAAACCCTATGTCGAATCGAGAAAAAAGTGAAGCTGAAACCTTACAATAATCCTAGGAGGATATAAAGATGAGCGAAGAGCTGAATCCCTTTAAAATAGCACAAGCTCAATTTGACGAGGCGGCCGAGATATTGAAGCTCGAGCCCGCAATGCGCGAGATACTGCGCTGGCCGCGCCGCCAGTACATCTTCACAGTTCCCGTGAAGATGGACGACGGTACCACGCAGGTCTTTCATGCCTATCGTGTTCAGTACAACGATTCCCGCGGACCCACAAAGGGCGGGCTTCGCTGGCACCCGGACGAGACCATCGACACCGTGCGCGCACTTGCCGCATGGATGACGTGGAAAACCTCCGTGGTCGACATCCCCTTGGGCGGCGGCAAGGGCGGCGTAACGTGTGATCCAAAGAAACTTTCCGAAAGAGAGAAAGAGCGTCTTGCCCGCGGATGGATGAAGGTCATTGCCCACGAACTCGGCGGCGACCGTGACTGTCCCGCTCCCGACGTCTACACCACGCCCCAGATTATGGCATGGATGCTTGACGAGTATGAGGCCATCAAGGGCTACAACCATCCTTCAGTAATCACAGGCAAGCCCATCCCCATAGGCGGCTCCCAGGGCCGCGGCGACGCCACCGCACGCGGCGGCGTGTACACCGTCCGCGAGGCTGCTAAGATCCTCAAGATAGATCCCAAGGGGACCTATGCGGTTCAGGGATTCGGCAACGCCGGACAGTTTGCCGCGCTCCTTCACCCCGAGATTCTCGGCGGTGGAAAGCTCATCGCAGTGTCCGACTCCTCAGGCGGTATCATAAAGAAAGATGGAATGGATCCCAAAGCCATCGTTGACCACAAGCTCAAGACCGGCAGCGTGCAGGGCTTCCCCGGCAGCACCAAGATATCAAACGAGGAACTTCTCGAGCTCGAAGTCGATATCCTCTATCCCTCAGCGCTTGAGAACGTAATCACCAAGGACAACGCCTCGAAGATCAAGGCCAAGATCAGCTGCGAACTCGCAAACGGACCCACCACTCCCGAAGCGGACGTCATTCTTCACAAGAACGGCGTGCACGTCATCCCTGACTTCCTTGCGAACGCCGGCGGTGTAACCGTCAGCTATTTCGAGCAGGTTCAGGGCACTTACAACTACTACTGGACGCTCGAAGAAGTCCAGAAGCAGCTCGATGCCAAGATGACCAAGGCTTACCACTCGGTTTACGACATGCACAAGGAGAAGAAGGTGCACATGCGCCTTGCAGCATACCTTGTCGCCGTGAAGCGTGTGGCCGAGGCCGTCAAACTGCGCGGCTGGGTATAAAACACCATCCCACCCGATTGCTTGGCAATCGTGCGGGAACCCCCTATAAAATTGGAAGGCCGACCGAAAGGTTGGCCTTCCGTTTATCCGGAGTCAAGCATTTCGGCTTCTTATTCTCAGCCAAATGGGAGCCCGTAATACTTGCTTCCCTTCTCGCCAGGCGTGAAAAGGTCGCAGTTTAAAAATGTAGGGTCAACTTTGTGGCTGGGCCCTCTCCTTTTTCCATCTTAGCATTTCCCACTTGAGGATATCCCAGCGTGAGGTCGTCAGTGCGAAAGATTCCTTTAATGGGGGGGGGGAGGGGGCACGCTGTTCAGTAAATCATCAAAACCCGTGCCCGCTCTCGATGTTAAAGTTTACTAGTCAACTTGACAAATCATGATAAATACCTATGCTTATATAAACACCGGTTGTACCGGAGGAGATTTATGAAAAAGATCTTTGTGTTGTCCGTCGCAGTAGTCATTTTTGCAGGTTGCGTAACGACAGGGACGACCAAGGACGGCCAAAGCACGTCTTCAAGTCAAGGCGGGTATCAGGGAAGGTGGGAACAGGCCGTATTAACTCAAGACGATTACGGAAGCGAGTTGAGAGTGGTGCGCGAGAACGACGAAATCTGGGTTCTTGTTGCTAAAACGAATTGTTTCTGGACTCGACAGTACGTAGGCAGGTCTATCTGGTTAAAATGGGGCCCGATAGAATCCAAACTCATGAACGACGAAGGTGAAACTTGTGATTTTTGGACCAGAAAACGTGTGCAGTGAAGCCTTTCGTTAAGATAACATATAGTAATGCGTTGACATATAACGGTATTTAGGTATAATCTTATATAAAGAGGAAGCATGCAGGAGAAAATGGAAATTCACGTTGAGACTCAGCCCAAAATAACAATGGTAACGGCGAAATCATTGCAGAACAAACCTGGCATTGCTGCAGAACTATTTTCCCATTTGGGTAACGCCGGTTTTAACATCGAGATGATCACTCAAAGCGGCGTTTCCGATAAATTCGCTGATATATCATTTGCATTGGCTCAAGATGAGGCTGAAAGAGCTATTGAATACCTCAAGACTTTGACTCATCTTGCCGTTAAAGAATTCGTATCCTTAAAAGGTATGGGGATCCTGACCGTTTTTGGTCGTGGTTTCGCGAACAAACCCGGGTTGGCCGGAAGGGTTTTTTCTCTGCTTGCAAGAGAAGGAGTGAATATTGAAATGATTTCTACGTCATTAAGCTCGGTAAGCGTTCTAATTCGCGAAGAATATCTGATGCCCTCAAGAAATTTACTCGAGAGGGAGCTGGTGCAGGATGCTTGAAGGTCGGATAGAACGTCAGGGCTTTCTTGACATAATCCAGCTTCTTACAATGAGTCGCAAGACCGGAAGGCTTGAAGTCGCGGGAGATGTTGAAGGCCTGCTTTTTTTCTCCGGCGGAGAGCTTCTTGATTGTCAAACGAGCAAACTTGTAGGCGACGAGGCTTTCATTGAGCTTTTCATCCTTGTTTCGGGAAGCTTCAAATTCCACGAGGAGGAGGTCTCCTTAACAAGGCGGATAACCAAATCGCTCACCGATCTTTTAATGATAGCCTCAAAACAAGCTTCGGAGTGGGATGCCGCACGCCTCGAACTTCCCTTTGAAGAAGCGGCGCTCGTTCTTGCTCCCGTCGATCCCGAAGCGGCCAAGAATTTTCAATTCGGGGCTCTGGGCTGGGCCATCATCTCACAGGTAAACGGCAGACGTTCGTTTCCGGAAATATCCAGAATACTCGGCAAGCCCAAGACCAAGGTGGCCATAGGAATTGCCGAACTGAAAAAACAGGGGCTTATCACGACAGAGGACGCCGAGTCAGCGCTCCTGCGGACGGTTTTTCGCAAGACTTCCGACGTGATTTTCAGGCTGATAGTAAACAGGGTGAAGCCTCGAATTAGGGAACGCATCTTTACAGATTTCAACAAATGGACGTTTTCAAAGGGTTTCGATATCCGCATGCTCGAGAGCGACGGTGTGATCAATAACATTCCATACGACATGCCCATCGACGAGAAACATCTTGCATACCGCCAGACCCTGGAGCAGATGAACGAGGCGGCACAAACCGGCCTTACACGGACAGAATTGTTCGATCACATGTCCGAACTATATGAAAGACTCAGCGCCGAAGAGCGCAGGATAGTGGCCGACTCCGGGCTCAGCAAGTTTCTTCCTACAGAATCCAAGAAGAAAACGAAGCCCACCGACTTTTGGGAATCTGCCGCCGATTCCATAGGCCCTGACGGGGTCATTCCAAGATAACCGGCCGGAACGGCCGAAATTCCGTTACAGCGATCATCGGATATATTAACTTAAGGGCTTAGCGGATGAAGAGGGGGGGCAAAGTTCAAATCCCTATCCTAAAAGCCCCTGGGAAATTCATATCCGCTGTCCCTTCCTTTTTTCTGTCATTTCTTTCCCGTGTGAGATGACTGGAAGATAATTTGGCAGAAACGGGAACCCACAAAATAATGGGTTTAATGGATTAGGATTAGATAGTGAAAACCGTTAGGCGTAAGGATGCGACCCGTATCATCTTCCTTCCCGCGCCAAACGATTACGACTAAGGTTTGTTTGGAGTAATTCGGGAAAGGATGTCGCTCTTAAGCCGTCGGCAGAGGCAGGGAAGAGCGCAGCTTGTCCGAATAAACCTTGCTCACGTAGCGAACGGCTCCGAGATTTGCGCCTCTTGGAACGCCTATTGCAAGAAATATCCGACCCTCGTCGTCCAGGGGCTTTGTCAGGAAGTGGGCGTCAATGGTCGACAAAAGATTATCCACAAGATTACCCTTGCGAATCTCCTTGACTATTTTGGAAACGTTTCTCATCACTTCGGTCAAAACCGCGCTCGTGAAATCGGCATTCTCGCCGCCTTCGCGGGTCTTGGATGCAAGAATCAGGCCGTCTTCTCCCACTACGCATATTGAAAACGCCTCCTGCAGCCACTCGGCCATCTCGTCAAGGTATTTGTTTACCTCTCGCATCAAATGCCTCCTTTATCCGGTTTAAGAATTTCGTCTAATCCTAACCGAGTATTCCCGGATGTCAAGGTAAATGAAGGAAGGGCAGGGCGGTCAAACGGCACCCAGAGACGTTCATTGTCGGAAAGGCTTCCTTCTTTACCGGGAATGACTATAATGCATATAGAATGAAGATGCCGTTCGAATCGCCTGTGAATTTTAAGCATATCTTTCGAGTGGTATGTTCTCTCGCGGCCTTATCTATGATCCTTGCAGGCGCTGGATGCGGGTGCCCTGGTGAACGGCACTTCTTTTATTACGGCGGTCATAAGAGAACGTACTGGTTGTACCAACCCGAATCGGGGAAAACCGGCAATCCGCTGCCCCTCGTCATAAATCTCCACGGATATTCAGAAAGTGCCGCGCTGGAGGCGTATCGATCGAACATGAACGCCTTTGCCGATAAAGAAGGCTTCATCGTCTGTTACCCGGAGGGCACGGGGCTAAGCAAGGCCTGGAACACCAAGGGTGAAAGGAATGCCGATGACGTGGGGTTTATCTCTGCGCTGATCGATACTCTTATCTCAAACTACAACGTCGACACCTCACGAATCTACCTTGCCGGGTTCTCGAACGGCAGCCGGATGGCTTTTATTGCAGGAGCGGCGCTCTCTGATCGTATTGCCGCAATCGCCGTGGCCGGGACTTTCTTTTCGGAAAGCGAGTTGGAGGCGCTCGACCCAGGTCCGTCGGTCAGGGTTATCGCTTTCCACTCGAGAAACGATCATGCCGCTAAATACGCGGGGTTCGAGAGTGACGGTGAATTATACCCGTCGGTTTATGAAATCTTTTCGACGTGGGCGCAAAAATGCGGATGCAGCCGGGAGCCGGATACATCGGTTTTCGATGGTGACGTGCTCAAGTTCAGATGGAACAATGATTCCACGGGTATGGAAATCGTCCTATGGACTACACCCGACGGCAAGCACACATGGCCGGGGGGGAGGGGGATACCTTTCCCCGGAGGCGCCAAACCTTCCCGCAAAATCGAAAGCAATGAGCTTATGTGGGAGTTCTTTAACACCCCATGAAAACGTATGTGTTTTCCGGGGGCAGCGAACAATAGCAAGAAATGAGAAGTCATCCTGAACCTGAGGAGTATAATCGGACATGCACGCTTCGCAGCTGAAAAAACAGAGAGAATACAACGTTCGTCTGAATCGCACGCTCTATTTCATCGAGCACAACCTGGACAAGGAACTCAGGCTTGAGCTTGTTTCAAAAGTATCCGGGTTCTCCTCCTTTCATTTCCACCGGATATTCAGGCTGATGGTCGGGGAGACCCTGAACGACTACGTTAAAAGGCTGAGGTTGGAAAAGGCGGCGAACATCCTCGTTCACAATCCTTTCCGCTCCGTAACCGAGATAGCCCTCGACTGCGGGTTTTCCTCGTCATCGAACTTCGCGCGGGCGTTCAAGGAACACTTCGGGGTGTCGGCGTCCTCGTGGAGAAACGGCGGTTACGGGGAATACCGACGGGAAAGCAGAAATTTTAGCAAGAATGGAAAAGCAGAAAGCAACCAGCGAGAAGATTCGGTGTCCCGCGCTCCTTATAATCAAGACGTTAAACTCAAAAAAAGAAAGGAGCACGAGATGAAGGTTGAAGTCAAGCAGATACCCGATATTCAAATCGCCTATTTCAGGCACATGAAGGGTTACGACAGCCCCGGAATCGCGGAAGCCTGGGAGAAGGTCTGCCGCTGGGCCGGCGCCAGGGGCCTCATCAATCAGCATACGAAGTTCATAGGCATATCGCACGACGACCCCGAGGTGACGCCCCCTGACAAATGCCGCTACGACGCCTGCGTGAGCGTTCCGAAGGATACGAAAGCCGAAGGCGAGATAGCGGTTACAACCATAGCTTCCGGGAGATATGCGGTCTCACGCTTCGAGGGGCAGACCTCTGAAATCAAACAGGCCTACGATTTCCTTTACGGCAAGTGGATGCCCGAATCAGGGCTGCAGCCTGCCGATTCCCCGTGTCTTGAAATATACCTGAACGACCCCAAAACAGATCCGAAGGGAAAACACATATTCGAGATCTGCATTCCGGTGAAGCCGCTTTAAGGAATTCTGACATTGACGGGGGACCGGGGGCCCCCCGTCTTGACTTCTCGTTTCCCGGAACTATACTATTTTGTGGTTTTTGGGGTCGCGACGGATGTATAAAATCCCACGCGGCTGATAGTAATCGTTAACCGAGGAGAATAATGATGAACAATCAGCCTTTTCCTTTTTATCTTTTGGGGCGCGTGCTTCGAGGAACATTGTTCCTCTCGTGCCTTTTTGTACGAGCATACGCGGAAGACGTCACCGAGATAATGACGACATCGGACGGCACCAACAGAACATATCTTTTGCACACCCCGCCGTGTTACGACGGAACAAAGCCGCTTCCATTGATTCTGAATCTTCACTACGGCGCTGGAACAGGTGCAGGTGAGGCGGCGATATCGAGAATGAGCGACAAGGCCGACACTGAATGTTTCATAGTGGCGTACCCGGATGCAATCGGTGATTGGACAGAATACGATTCGCTTTTCCTTTCGGAAATAATCGACACCTTGCGCGGGCATTATGCAATCGATTCGCTGAGGGTCTACATGACCGGTTTTTCTGCGGGCGCTCTCATGTCTCACTGGATGGCGTGCAAGCTTTCAGGAAAGGTAGCGGCCGTCGCCCCTGTTGCCGGAACGATGCTCACCTATGACTGGTACGGCTGTTATCCTGAAAACGCGATATCGATAATAAGCTTCAACGCCCGCAACGACATTCTGGTCCCCTATTACGGCGACGGCGGATACTTTACCCCGGTGGAAAAAGCCATGAGCGACTGGGCCGAACGCTTGGGGTGCGAGCTGGGGCCGGATACGTTCTACAACGAAAACGGTGCGTTGAGGCAGACCTGGTCGAGGTCAGACTCGGCATGCGAGGTCGTGCTCTGGACTACAGAGGAAGGCGGTCACAGCTGGCCTACCGATTCGAGCTACCACAAACTCCCCGCCAGCGACCTCATGTGGAAGTTCTTCATGTCGCATCCACTTGTCTCCGGGAAACCCGCAGTATCTGAACCGGTGAGTACTGACGCTCTTCTAGATCCTTTGAATGCCAACGTTTTTGGTCGGCGTATCAGCGTTCGTTTCTCGCTTAAATACGCCGGAAGCATTTGTCTCAGGTTATACGATGCCTCAGGAAGGCAAGTGGCAATCGTCAAAGAGGGCATGGTCGGCGCCGGGGAGCATGAGGCGGTCATTGACGCCTCGAACCTTTCATGTGGTGTATACTTCTATTGCTTATCTTCACCACATGGCACTCAAACACGCAATATCTTAGTGGTCAAATAAAGGAGGTCGCATGAGCAAGAACAGGCTTCGTATTGCTGTTACTGCCGTTTTTACCGTTGTACCGCTTATTACCGGCTACGCCGGGGATGTAAACGGCAGCTTTATGTACGGCGGCATGAAACGCAATTACATGCTGCACGTACCGCCTCAGTATACCGAAACGGATTCCCTTCCCGTCGTTTTGAATCTTCACGGCGGAGGTGGAAGCCCGCAGCAGCATGCAACATTTAGCCAGATGAACACGAAGGCCGACTCGGCAGGTTTCTTTGTTCTTTATCCTAACGGCACGATGCTGCCTGTCGGGTATTTCGGATGGAACGCAGGCGAGTGGACATTGGGCAATGTTGACGACGTTGGCTTCATATCTGCGCTTCTGGATACCATAGAGGCCAATTATCGCATCGATACTTTGAGGATATACGCCACCGGATTCTCCATGGGCGCAATGATGTGTCACCGGCTTGCTTGCGAGCTGTCTGGGAGAATCGCGGCTTTTGCGCCGGTGGAGGGCGGGCTTACCTTGAACGATTGGAACTCATGCCAGCCCGTAAGGCTTGTACCGATAATGCATTTTCACCATCGCTATGACGCTAATGTACCCTACTATGGAGATCCCACAAAAAAATGGGCCCCTGCTATCGATTCGGTAATGAGACACTGGGCACATAGGAACGGCTGCAGTGTGGGCCCGGATTCCTTTTTCAACGAGAAAGGGGCCCTGCGCCAGAGATGGTCAAGAACCGACGACAGCTGCGAGGTTGTATTCTGGACTCTCGAGCAGGGCAGGGGGCATGCCTGGCCCGGAACTCCGACAGCGTCTACCGAGCTGTCGGCCAACGACCTGATGTGGGAGTTCTTCATGGCACATCCAATCCCGGTGAAAGAACCGGAACCCGGGATCCTTGAGCCGGTCGAACATCCCAGCCCCGATAGTCATTCAAACCTTGAAGGGTTTAATGTCGTTTTCTTCACTCTTGCTCAAAGCGAGTGCGTTCGCCTCGATATCTTTGACGTCCTGGGCAGAAGGGTGGCTGTTCCGATAAACGGGATTTTTGAAAAGGGCGAACACTCGGTTGTGCTCGAGCAAGAAAGCTTAACAAGCGGTGTTTACTTTTACAGGCTGTCCACTTCCTCAACAACAAGCTCGGGAAGAATAATAGTAATCAAATGAAAAAGAGAGGGCCGCGCTGCGGCCCTCTCTAAATCTCATGTAAGTTCAATTCAGCGGTATCTCTATCCGGTAGGGCATGAAATAGAGGATGTTCTCATCGAGCCAGGAGGGGAGGTCCCCCAGATCGATCAGGGTTCCTTCCATTGCTTTTTCAAGATCGAACGCCGGTTTGGGCTTGGGGTATATCTCGACCTTGCATTTCTCCGGGAGTTTCGCCATGTTCCTCGCTTCATCGATTGCGTCCATGAGGCCGCCTATCTTATCCACGAGTTTTACGCCGACTGCGTCGGTTCCCGACCAGATGCGGCCGCGACCGACCGAATCCACCTGCTCAAAGGTCATCTTGCGGCCTTCGGCAACGCGGCCGGCGAACTCCCTGTAGCCTTCGTCCATCAAGCTCTGCATGAGCTTCGATTCCATATCGTCGAAAGGCCTCTGGTTGGAGAACATGTCCGAATGGGGATAGAGTTTTATCGTTTCCATATTAACTCCGAGCTTGTCGTAGAAGCCTTTCGTGACGAGCTTGCCGCCGAGAATTCCTATCGAGCCGGTAAGCGTGGTGGCGTCGGCGAATATCTTCGCCCCGGGAACGGCTATGTAGTAACCCCCGGAGCCTGCGACGCCGGCCATAGAGACGATCACGGGTTTCTCCGCCGCAAGTTCGGTCAGTGCCCTGTTGATTATCTCCGAGGCTAGCGCCGAGCCTCCGCCCGAGTTGATTCTCAACACCACCGCCTTGATCTTCTTGTCGTCCTTGATCTTCTCTAGAACCTCGGCTATAGTGGTGGAACCCATCTGCTTGCCGCCGATGAGCGGTATGGGGAGGGGGTTGGTGCCCGACTTGCCGGTGACGATGTCGCCCTCGGCGATTACGAGCGCAATCTCCGAAAGACCTATCGCCTGCTTCCCGCCGTCCTCATCCACCCATGCCCTCGGGACCTCGCGAGGTTCCTCTGAAAGTTTCGAGAATTTGGTGCGCTCGACCTTCGAACCGAACTCGAGTGCGAGCACGCTGTCGAGGTCCAACGCGTAGCAGAGGGTGTCCACGAGTCCGAGCGCGAGGGCTGTGTCGGCATTGATGAAGACGCGGTCGTTAATGTAGTGCTCGAAATCCGCTCTCGCGATGCCGCGGTCTCGCTCTATGGCGTCGAGTACCTCATTCCTTATACTCGAAAGATATGCCGCGGTCTGTTCCTTGTCCTCCTTCGAGACCTCTTTGTTCTCGAAAAGCTCGACCGCGGACTTGTACTCGCCTATGCGGTAGTATTCGGGATCGATTCCGAGTTTGTCGAGCGTTCCCTTAAGCGTGAGCTTGGTCGAGTAAAGGCCAAGGAGCATGATATCGCCCGTGGGAACAAGGATGATCTTGTCCGCGAGCGAGGCAAGGTAGTAACTGCCTATCGAATATCCTTCAGAGAACGCCACTATCTTTATTCCCTTCTCCTTAAGTCCCACGAGTTCCTTTCGGATTTCCTCGACCTGGTATATGACAGAGATGTCTGCCTCGCGGAAATCCAAGAGGAGCCCTTTTACGTCCTTGCGCTTGCCCAGTTCTCTCAACTCATTGAGCAGGTCGTAGAAGGTCTTGGTCTTCTTCATCGAGAAATCCATCGATGCGAAGGTGAAACCCCTTGCCTGGGGTTCCTCTGCGCGGCCCTGGGGTGACCATTCCACCACTTTCGGCCCAGATCTCGTGAACTTTATACCCGGATACTTGGGAAATGAGATACTGAAATCTAAGCCGCCGCCGAGCTGGTTCTGAGCATAGGTCAGGCCGAATCCCCTCAGCTTGATATTGCCGAATGAAAGCTCAATCCCTCCTTTCAATCTCGGACCTGTCGCGGTGTCAAGAGCTTGTGTGAGGGATGCAAAAACGAGTACTCCAGATAGAGGCTCTACGCCCAATCCTACTTTTAAATCCCTGACGCCTGACTTGAATGATAAATCCGAAAAAACCGTCACCCTGTCAGTGAAAGGCCTTACGCCTAATCCTACCGTTGCCGCGAGAGTGTCTCCCGTATCAAGTGTTCCCCCGAGAGCCAGCCATTTAAATGGGTTCGCCTGGAGCCCGAAGCGCCAGAACTTCTCCTCCCCGAAGAAATATGCTCCACCCACTCTTACCCTTTTTCCGAGCGGGATGCCCAGTCCTGCGGTGTAAGTTCCAGTGGAATCGCCCGAGCGGTAGCCGATTCCGAAGACCCCCGCGCTGAGGTCGAGGCCGAAATCCAGGTTGCCGTTCCAGTAGTAGCCCTGGGCATGCAACTCGGTACCCATAAAATGCATTGCTCTGCCCGCAGGGTTCGACCATATAGCATCCGTGCGTTCCGCGAAACTCACGGATTCGCCGGTGAAACCTGCTGCTATCGCAAGCCATGATAAAAATGAAAGCATCTGTCCTCCAATGGTTTGGATGTTCCTCTTAAATAAAAGACGAACGTATATTGCCTAAGGTTTCAACTGTCTATGTAAGCCTTTTAATAAATTAAGTTACGGAGATATTTCTAATCATTCTCAATAAAGTTGACAGCATGGGGTTAATTGGTATAATTGCCACACCAAACACCTTGGAGGAACCATGAAGAATATCGTCCTGGTCCTTGCGACGATTCCTGTTTTTCTGTTCGGTATAGAATTGACCGAGTACAAGGTACCGCAGAGCACCGGGCAGGTTTTATCAACGGGACTTAATTATCACTTAATGATTAATGCCGGGGATATGGTCGCTCACACGGGAAACTTCTCCTTGAATTTTGAACGTTTCCAGGCCACGCTGCCGTGGAGCTACAACCTTAATTTTTACGGCAGCCTGAACGGCAACTTTCTGCCCGATACAAACCCGTCGGACTCCACAAAGCAGGTAAACTACCAGGTTCAATGGCAGGGTAAGTACAACCGCTACATCATCTCCGGAAAGAACCTTCTCGCGTTCGGGAAACTTGACGGCGACATTGCCACGTCGTACGATCTTCCCGCAACCAGGGCGACGATCGGGATAGGGATAGGAAGATTCACCAACTCGACCCCACTGGTGCGCGCGCTCCGCATCGAGGACGAGATGTTGAAACAGGGAGTTTTAGTGGACAGCCTGCCAACAGGAACCCTCCTCAAGTTTGCGGGTGAGCTTTCCTCCGAGATCGTGAAGACTTACAAGGAAAAGTATTATTACTGGGAAAAGGAGTACTACTCCTCCATCGAGCGCATCCTGAAGGAATCCAATTTCCTCAAGAATTCCGAACTCGGAAGCTCCGGATCCCTCATCGTTAAAGATATTCTTGCCGAGTACATGTCTCCACGTTACTACGGTTATGAGGCCAATCTGGGTGTGGGCTACGATCTGCTGCCGGCCTACAACGATCCGGGAAGAGCGGCGTTTGCGAGCGCGTCCTTCGATTTCGCACGGCCCTTGGGTCTCAAGTCGCAGTTTATCGAGAAATCGAATCTTCGTCTTCCCTTCACCGGCGGAAGATTCGGACAGGAGATACACGGAAGTCTTCTTGCATCAATCTCCTACGAGCTCAACTCCGTCGTCGACCTCATCGGAACCTACCAGCTCAAGGCCGACAGGATAAAGGCCGCCGCCGATACAGCCTACAGCTTTGTACTGCAGAACCAGGTTAATGGAACCGTGGCCGTCGTTCTCGTCGACAGGCTCGTGATGCTCAATACCCTGACCATAGGTCATTCGACCGCTGAGCAGGGCCTCTCGGCCGAGCTCTCAAGCTCTATAAGCTTCAGGTTCTTCTAAAAGGAAAAAGTTTAAACGTGTTTTGACTTATCCGGGCCCCCTTCCACGGGAAGGGGGCTCGCGACTTTCAAGTGGAGGATTTGCATGGACCTGGATAACAAAAACCCCCGTTCCTCTTCAAGGGATTCGACTGGTACCCCGGGAGGGGGCCAGTACAAACATCATCCATCCGGACGTGAAGTAAAACCTCCGGAAACATCGAAAGATTCAAGAAAATTCCTCGGTTACTACTGGAACGAACTCAAATCGCTGCTTGCGCCTGCAGGCCCCTTGCTCATTGCGGCCTTATACAGCTTCGTCATGATTTTTCCTCGCTACCACCGTAACCTTTTCAGATTCAACCTTTTTCCGGACTTCGCTACCGCCGAGAAGTACGCGGTGGACGGCCTCTGGTACATTGTTCTGCCGCTTTTCGTCATACTTGTCCTTTTTATCCTTTCACTCATCTTCCCCGGTGTGAAGAAGGTTTTCCCGAGACATACATTCGGTGACTTCGGGTTCCGGCTCGGCCGCTGGATGGGCTGGCGCGATACGCTTGTCTTCTACGGCTTCATGCTTCTCGTCGTGCTCATCCTCGTCCTCCCCATCCCTATCCCAATCTTGCAGAAAATCCAGGAGCCTTTCCTGCGCGCTTACCCCTTGTTCAAGCCGGCCTCAAAAAGCCTCCTCATGTTCGCTATCTGGGAGGGGGTCATGCTCCTGCACATGTTTGGCTGGGAGTTTCTCAACCGCGGGTTCCTCCTCTTCGGACTCGAAGATATGACCGGCCGCTGGGCGATTGTAGCATCGGCTATCCCCTTCGCTCTGCTGCATATCGGCAAACCCGAACTCGAGGCATACGGCTCCTTTATCGCCGCGATCGCGCTCGGATGGGTGGCCTACCGGTCCAGAAGCTTCCTTCCCAGCGTATTTCTGCACTGGGGTGTCGCCTTCACGAGCGACCTCGCCGTGATTCTCCGCAACGGCGGTTTCGGAAGCTAGATACCCCGGGTTTTTCTAAACAAGACGCGCCGGGCATAATCCGGGCGTTGTCTTTCCTTACTGTTGACAGGTCAGGTTCGGGCGGGTACAATCCGGAGACCAAAGGAGCTGCAATGAAAATTCTTTTCAAAACCTTCACTGTTGCGCTGTATGTTTCAGCGTTTTTCCCGCTTGCGGGGTGTTCGCAAGATAAGGAGGAGTACGACTACTACCTATCCGATTACGACAAGGATATCATCAGGCCGCCTTCGGGTGCCGACGGTGCCTGGATAACGATAATCGGCGGGGACGTCAGCGGAACCTACTATGTCTCTCCGTCAGGCGACGACGTCAATACCGGTTCGAAAGAATCGCCCTGGGCTACGCCTGCATACGGCGTCTCGAAGCTCGAACCGGGCGACACGCTCGTCATACTTGCAAGAACCGGCTCGGGAAGACCGGTGCTTGCGGGAAGCAAGAACCTGGCCTCGGCGATAGAAATCGGTGCCGTCACCCATGTCCGCATAGAAAATATCGAGATAACATCCGATAACGGCAAGGATTTCAGGGACGCCGTCACCGCGACAGACGGCCTGCTTGAAAACGTCGTTTTCAAGGATCTATACATCCATCATGTCGATGAATTCGGGATAAACGTGGCCGACGCGGACGGCCTTGAGATCACAAACTGCGTCATAAGCTACTGCGGCTTCGGGTCCATAGGCGGGCCCTCGGGCCAGTCCGGCGGTCTGAAAAACGTTATAATAGACGGCTGCGAGCTTTCGTATGCCGGGCACTACTACCAGGGAAAGGACGGCTCAAACCGGCCATATGACCGGCCTGACGGCTTCGGCATAGAGGCCTCGGACGGCCCAATCGAGATAGTCAACACCACATCGGCACACAACTACGGAGACGGCCTGGATTCCAAGGCGGCGCGGACGTGGATTCACGAATGCGTGGTCGCCAACAACTCCTGCGACGGGGTCAAGCTCTGGGGCGACTCGGCAAGGGTCGAAAACACGCTCATATACGGCAGGGGAGACGCGAGCGACGAGCCGACCACGTGGGCCGCAATAGTCATAGAAACGTCAACGCAGGACGCTCTCATACGGCTCACCAATCTCACCGTCGACGATTCTTTAGGTCAGAACTACCTGATGTACGTCCAGTATTCCGAGGAGTTCAGGAACGTGCCAATCAACCTCGAGATAACGAACTGCATCTTCTCCTCGCGCGGTCCGAACTCTCCCATATGGCTTGCCCCGAAGGTTAATCCCGATATCGCCTATAACCTGTTCTGGTTCCCGCAGCAGGACATTATCCTGGAACACGGCGACGATACGTACGACCATTCCGACGTTGCCGGTATCGGCGAGGGCAATCTTTACGGTGATCCTTTGTTTACCGCCAGGGCCTGGGGTTCTGAGGGCGACTACCATCTCAAGCAGGGCAGCCCTGCCCTAGACGCGGGCGACTCGACCGTAACCCTTACCATAGACCTTGATTCCAAGCAAAGGCCGCAGGGTGGACGCATCGATATAGGTTGTTTTGAAAAGTGACTTAACCCCACGGAAATACGAAGTATTTCCGTGGGGTCACCGACTTTTCACCCCAAGCCGTAGTAATCCTTTTGTCCTGTCTCTATCCTGTTATCTTGACTTGAAGCGAAGAGGAGGAGGGTGCAGGTTAAATTCCACCACCCCAGGTAAGTTCTTATTTCAGAGAAATCGGGGTCCCCAAGATTATACGAAGTATAACCTTGGGGTGAAAGTGGGGTCCCCAAAAAAGCAGCTCGAGCTGCTTTTTTGGGGATTTTTATTAGTGTTGACACCTCCGTTATAAGGAGTACAATTTTCCATTTCGGAGGCTAAATGCAAAAATATTTTGAAGTTCGCTGGCACGGCCGGGGAGGCCAGGGCGCGAAAACCGCAGCCCTTCTTTTCGGCGAAGCCGCGATGGAAACAGGCAAATATATCCAGGCGTTTCCCGAGTACGGACCGGAGCGTACGGGTGCGCCTGTAAAAGCCTTTAACCGTCTTGCGGACGGACCAATAAGAATACATACCCAGGTTACAAATCCCGATGTGGTTGTGGTTCTCGATGCGAGTCTTCTCGAATCCGTCAACGTGACCGAGGGGCTCAAGCCCGGCGGCTCGCTCATAATAAACACACAGGAGACCGCTGCGAAGATGCGGGAGAAGATTAAAGTTGAAGGCATCAAGGTTGCGACGGTTGATGCCACAAAAATAGCAGTTGAAATACTTAAAAAGAATGTTCCAAATACCGTTATGCTTGGCGCGATGGTTAAGGTCACGGGCGCTCTTGAATGGGACCCCATGCTTGTCTCCATCAAGAACAAAATGGAAGCAAAGTTTCGCGGGCGCGCCGAACTAGTTGAAGGAAACGTATCGGCCATCAAGCGAGCTTATGACGAAGTGGAGATAGCATGAGCATGAAGTTTGACAAGCTGATGAACTGGAAGGAACTGCCGGAGGGTTGCCTGATCGATCAGCCGGCGACCTCGCTTCATTTCAAAACCGGTGACTGGCGCAGCATGAAACCTCTCTGGTCAAGTGAGAAGTGCATACAGTGCCTTGCGTGCTGGATAAACTGTCCCGACTCGGCAATAGTCGTGAAGGACGGCAAGATGCAGGGCATGAACTACGACTTCTGCAAGGGATGCGGCATTTGCGCCTCAGTCTGTCCTCCAAAGGCATCTGCGATCGAGATGGTCAGGGAGGAAAAATGAAGACTCTTGCCAAGACCGGTAACGAGGCCATGGCGTACGCCATGAAGCAGATAAACCCCGACGTGGTTGCCGCCTACCCCATCACGCCTGCGACCGAGATAGTTCAGATATTTTCCAACTACGTGGCCGACGGCGAGGTCGACACCGAGTTCGTCGCCGTTGAGAGCGAACATTCCGCACTCTCCGCTTGCGTGGGCGCGTCTATTGCGGGTGCCAGGGTAATGACCTCCACCTCCTCCCAGGGGCTCGCGCTCATGCACGAGATTCTCTACATCGCGGCAGGCAACAGGCTGCCCATAGTCATCGCGCTCGTGAACCGCACGCTCTCGGCGCCCATCAACATCCACTGCGATCACTCCGACACGATGGGCTCGCGCGAGGCGGGCTGGATTCAGCTATACTGCGCCAACTCGCAGGAGGCCTACGATTCCATCCTGATAGCGCTCCGGGTCGCCGAGGAGACGAGCGTTCCCGCCATAGTCTCGACCGACGCCTTCATCATCTCCCACGCCATGGAGCGTCTGGAGGTCCTAGAAGATAAGGAAGTCCAGAAATTCGTCGGCGAATTCAAACCCAGGCTCATGGCTCTGGATACCGATCATCCGAAAACCTACGGCCCCCTCGATCTGCAGGATTACTACTTCGAGCACAAGCGCGGTCAGGTTGACGCGATGAGCAAGGTCATGGCGTCCTACGAGAAGGTCTCGCGCGAATACGAGAAGCTTTCGGGTCGCTACTATCCCGCGGTCGAGGAGTACCGCACCGACGGCGCGGACGTCGCCATATTCGCCGCAGGCTCCACCGCCGATACCGCGAAGGAAGTTGTCGATGATCTGCGCGAACAGGGCCGCAAGGTAGGCCTCGTGCGCATGCGCATGTGGAGACCGCTGCCGGTCGATGAGCTCAAAAAGGCTCTCGGAAAGTTCAAGGCCGTCGCCATCATGGATCGTTCGGACACCATGGCCGACTTCGGAGGTCCGGTGTTCGTCGAGACTCGCGCGGCTCTCTACGACATGGATAAAAAACCCTTGATGACCGACTACGTTTACGGTCTCGGCGGCCGCAACGTGGAATTCAAGGACATAATTCACGTCTATGACGAGATAGAAAAAGTCGCCAAAACAGGAAAGGTCGAGAAGATGATTCAGTACCTCGGCGTTCGCGGGGAGGCATAATGGCTACGTTGAAAGAACTTGCAGCGCGTAACGAGGGTCTTGTCGGCGGTCACCGCGCATGCGCGGGATGCGGCGCGTCGGCCACCCTGAGGCAGGTGCTTCTTGCGGCATCCGACAAACCGGTAGTCGCCGGAATCGCCACGGGATGCATGGAAGTGGTCACGACCATCTTCCCTTACACCGCCTGGAACATAAATCTCGTTCACGACGCGTTCGAAAACTCCGCGGCCACCGTCTCCGGTATAGAAGCCGCCTACAACGCACTCAAGCGCAAGGGCAAAATAAATAAAGACATCCGCTTCATCGCGTTCGGCGGTGACGGAGGCACTTACGACATCGGCATCCAGGCACTTTCGGGCGCGCTCGAGCGCCGCCACAAGATGCTCTATGTCTGCTACGACAACGGCGCGTACATGAACACCGGCTACCAGCGTTCCTCAGCAACGCCTTTCTGCGCGAACACGACGACCTCGCCCGTTGGTACCAAGATTCCGGGCAAGGCGCAGACGCGCAAGAATCTTACCGAGATCGTCATCGCGCACGAGCCCGCCTACGCCGCCCAGGCGACACCCGGATATTACATGGATCTCATCAAGAAGGTCGAGAAGGCGCTTGCCGCAGACGGACCGTCGTTCATAAACGTGCTTTCCCCGTGCGTTCCGGGGTGGGGCTACCCGCCCGACCAGACTGTTAACATGTCCAAGCTTGCCGTGGACACGCTTTTTTGGCCTCTTTACGAGTGGGAGAACGGCGTTTACAAGGTAAACATTAAACCGCGCGAGCCGAAACCGCTCGAGGATTTCTTAAAACCCCAGGGAAGGTTCAGCCACCTTTTCAAGAAGGGCAACGAGCCTCTCGTCGAGGAGTTCAAGGCCGAAATCCAAAAGCAGTGGGAAAGGCTTCTCAGGCGCGAACAAGCGAGCGGGTAAGATGTTAATAGACCGCATCAAGCTGTTCGAATCGGGGTTCCAGTCGATAAAGGAGAACATCGAGAAACTCCTTCAGCAGTCCGACGCAAAAGCAGTGATGCTCGTTGATCGCGACGGAAACCTGATAACGAACGCGGGCGAGACGGAAAAGATAGATCTCGAAGCGTTTGCCACCCTTGCAGCAGCCGATTTCGCGGCAACCTCGCAGCTTGCCGAGATTATCGGTGAGAGCCAGTTCCGCACCCTGTATCATCAGGGTGAACGCGATCACCTTTACTTCCAGGTCATTGCGCGCAACATAATCATTGCCGTAATCTTTGACCAGCGAACAACTCTCGGCCTTGTCAGGGTTAGAGTCAAACACGCATCGGAAACACTTTCGAAGATCCTTGAAGAGATATTCGGCGGCCAGCAGGTCAGCGCCGGGCCGGAAGACGCAAATCTTGAGGACATCTCAAAGGACATCGAAGACGAATTAGACAGGCTTTTCGGCTGATACGAGATGGCACTAATTAATTACGCAACCAAAGAGATCAACGTAAAGATCGTCTACTACGGCCCCGGGCTCGGAGGCAAGACCTCCAACCTTCGCTGGATTTACGGAAAGCTTGACCAGACCACGAAGGGCAAGATGATCACTCTTGCAACCGAGATGGACCGCACGCTCTTCTTTGACTTTCTTCCAGTGGACCTCGGCAGCGTGCGCGGGTTCCAGACTCGCTTTCACCTCTACACGGTTCCAGGACAGGTCTTCTACAACGCCTCGCGCCGGATAATCCTGCGCGGCGCCGACGGAATCATTTTCGTCGCCGACTCCCAGCGCGAGCGCCGCGAGGACAACATCGAGAGTTTGCAAAACCTGAAGGAAAACCTTGCCTCGTTCAACCTCAAGCTTTCGGACAGCCCGTACGTGATGCAGTACAACAAGCGCGATCTGCCCAACATTATGACCGTTCCCGAAATGCAAGAGCTTCTCAACCCTGAGAACGTTCCTTATTTCGAGGCGGTGGCGACACAGGGTATCGGCGTTTTCGAGACGCTGAAGGAGATCGCCAAGATGGTCATACGAAAGTTTTAGAGCCCCCGAAAATTACGCAGTAATTTTCGGGGGACCCCCCGTCTGACACCCCAAGAAATTACGGCGTAATTTCTTGGGGACCCCGATCCGATGCCGAAGCGAAAAAATTGAAAGGCGGCCACAGGCCGTCTTTTCACTAAAATCATTTTTCACACCCAGTCGGATTGCCTCTATTCCACGACCTTGCGTTTACCCCTGGAACCTTGGCCGCCCTTAGCGCCCACCTCCTGCATCCTTGTTCTCCCGCATCTTGGGCATATCCATTTGCGTTTTTTGTGGAACGACCGCCGCTCCTCCCTCATTCCCACCTTGCAGCGAGGACAAAGCATGGAAGGTCTCAGACCTTCAAGGAATCGATATCGGCTACGCTGCCGATAGACGTGCACACGGAGCCTGCAACCCCGCGCTTCACGAGGCCGCAGAGAACCTTGCCCGGGCCGAGTTCGTAGACCTCGGTGACGCCCAGCGATGCAAGTGTCTGCATCGTTTTCGTCCAGCGCACGGGCGAGACAAGCTGTTTTGCCAGAAGTTCCTTTATCTCACCAGGGTCCAGGGTCGGCTCGCCCGTGACGTTAGGAATAACCTTTCCTTTCGGCGCCTTGAAGTCGAATCCCTCCAGGAATGCCCTGAACTCGTCCGCGGCCTTCTGCATATAGGGCGTATGGAAAGCGCCCGATACGGCAAGGGGGAGGGCCCTCTTTGCCCCGAGTTCCTTCGCCATCGCCATCGCCTTCTCGATTCCCGCAGGGGATCCGGAGATAACCACCTGACCCTCGGAGTTGAAATTCGCCGGCCACACATCCGTTATCTCCTGGCACATCGAGATAATGGTCTCGTCCGGAAGACCCAGGATGGCCGCCATCTTTCCCTCCTTTGCCTGAGCCATCAGGCTGCCGCGCTTTGCCACGAGCCTCATCCCCTCTTCCACCGAAAAAACACCTGCGGCCGCAAGCGCCGAGAACTCGCCCAGGCTGTGTCCGGCGAAAACGTCGGCTCCTAATCCCTTCCCTGCAAGAATCGTATGCACCGCAAGCGAGTGCGTGTAGAGCGCGGGCTGAGTCACCTCCGTCATCTTCAGCCGCTCCTCCGGGCCCTCGAACATCGCCCCGGTGACCTCGAGGCCGCTCACGGAGTCCGCCATATCGAAGTGCGGCCTCAAATTCTCAAAACCGTCATACAAACTCTTTCCCATACCCACTTCCTGCGATCCCTGACCCGGAAAGATGAACGCTTTGGGCATCTAGCCTCCGTTTTTGGTTGAATGCTCAATCTCTTCGAGCATCGGCGCAATCTCGCGTCTCGTGCGGGGCGGGACCCTGTCCACAATGAGAACGCCGTTGAGGTGATCGACCTCGTGCTGAACGACGCGGGCGGGATAGCCCTCAAGCTCGAAAAGGACCTCCTTGCCGGTCTCGTCCTGCGCGCTGAGCTTTATATGTTCGTAGCGCTCCACCTCGACCCATACACCGGGAACCGAAAGGCAGCCTTCCTCGTCCTTGTAGGTTTTCTTTGAGAGGGGGGTGATTACCGGGTTGGCGAACACGTAGAGCTTTTCGCCCAGCCGGGCAATGAAAAGGGCCATGTCCAGGCCGACCTGGGTCGCGGCAAGACCGACGCCCGAAGCCTCAGCGAGCTTCGCCTTCATCTGTTCGATGATGTCTGCAAGCTCTGCACCAAAGGAAATCACCGCCTTTGCCTTTTCGCGCAAAATTGCGGCCCCATATTTTACTATACTCATTTCATGCTGATTATAGAGGATAGATATGAACTGTCAAGTAACTTCCTTTAGAAATCATTTTTACATCTCACCTGAAATAAATCGAGAAAATCCTGAAGCCATGCGCGGTCCGCATAGAGGACCTGACTTTTTTTCCGGCAAGGTAGCCTCTTGCTCTCCGGGGGGCCGCTTCATCTCCCCGAGATACTACTTAGTTCCCTCTCCGGCTTTCGGTTTCGGTGGGTTTCTCATATCAGAGTCAAAGGTGTCCCTTTCGTCCCTGAATAATGGATGTGTGCCGGAAAATGCTTTTCAAAAAGGGACAGGAGGTGTACGTTGACTTCATGCTCAAGGCTTGTAAAATAACTAAAATCCGATTTCCCAAACCAAGGAGGTTCGTTGAGCTTATTTCTTGTGATTTTGCTGGGTGCAGTACCTGTGGTGCAAACGGGAACTTTTTCAGGAAAGGTCGTGGATGCCGGAACCGGCCAGCCGCTGCCGGGCGTCAATATCGTGCTAGTCGGAACCGAGCTGGGTGCCGCGACCGACGAATACGGCAATTACGAAATCGTGGATATCCCGATCGGCGAGTACACGGTAGAGGCGTCCATGCTCGGCTACAAGCCACAGGCCTTGACAAGGGTCGGGACCCTGCCCGCAAGGAGCGTGTTTCTGGACTTTCGCCTGAGACCTGCACCGCTTCAGCTTCCGGGCGTCACCGTGCGGCCCGATTACTTCACCAAGGGTGACGATGCGACCACTAGCGAGGTCGAGCTCAACTATCACGAGATAAGGCTCAATCCCGAAGGCTACAACATTCCGAGAACGGTAGCCTCGCTTCCGGGCGTCGCCACCGGTTACGATTTTTCATCCGACATAATCGTACGCGGCGGTGATCCCGACGAGAACCTCACCGTCATAGACAATCTTCCCGTCCCTTATCCGGTCCACTTCCCCGCAATTGGTGGAGGATTCGGCCAGGCCAGCATCGTGAGTGTCGAGGGTCTTGACGCCTTCACCTTCTCGCCCGGAGGCTACTCGGCGAGATTCGGAGACAAGCTCTCCTCGCTCATGGAGATTTCGATGCGGGACGGAAACAAGGACAAGTTCGAGGCGCTGGCCGATCTCAACATGTCAGGGGTAGAGGCCATGCTCGAGGGACCTATAGGTCCGAAGTTCAACTACATTGCAGGCTACCGCAGGTCGTTCCTCGAAATTGTAGACCTCATCTCCGACATCGGCAACGTGGTGCCCTCCTTCGACGACATCTATCTGCGACTTGCATACTCACCGACGCCAAGGCACAAGATATGGGCCTTCGGAATCCAGACGTTCGACCGCATGGATATCCCGCCCGATGCCGGCGGCGTGGGCGACATCATGTGGTGGAGGGGGCATCAGACCATCTCGGGTCTCAATTGGAAAGCGCTTCTCGGAAGCCTGGGCTACTCGGTACTCACGCTCGGCGGGACCGATCTCGTCAACGATCTGACCGCCGCCGACACAGTGCTCGACAGCAACGTCTACAACTTCAGGCCGCACGAGACCCACCTTTACATTCGTGAGGCTGTGAGCGTCACGCCCTTCAAGGGATTCCAGATAGAAGCGGGCGTTTTCGGCGGATACTCCGAGGGTAATTACATCTATATGTACCGCGAGTTTTCCGATACCGGCGATTTGCTCTATTCCGCTTACGATACCACCGACGGCGGCTGGTACAACGCCGGCACGTATTTGCAGCACGTGTTTACTCCTCTGGAGTGGCTCAAGATCACGCCCGGTGTTCGCGCATACTACAACACGCTCACCGGGGAACTGCTTGCCGAGCCTCGCGCCGGCCTGTCCCTGAAACCGTTCCAGAAGACCACTTTCAACCTTAACTTCGGGATATACCACCAGCTCAACGATTTCAGGCGGCATCTCAATAACGACAGCCTTTCGTCCAAGCGCGCGATTCACGGAATCGTCGGTATTGAGCAGCTCTTGACCGACGACATGAAGGTTTCTCTCGAGTACTACTACAAATACCTCGACAATCTGCTCTACTACGACCCGGTGGATTCTGTATACACCAACGAGGGCCACGGAAAGTCGGACGGCGTCGAGCTTTTCCTGCAAAAGAAGATGGGCAAGTACCTGTACGGCCAGGCCGCCTACTCGCTGGGGTTCGGGAAGAGGTGGAATCCCACCGACGGCACCTATCCGGCGGACTGGGACACGAGACACATGCTGACCCTTATCACGGGCGTGAAATTCCTCAAGAATTTCGAGGCGAGTGTCAAGTTCCGTTACGCGACCGGCAGGCCCTGGACGCCATACGACACGGCCAACGCCTACTTCGATCCCACCGACAGTCTCTGGTACGTTGAAAGGGTCTCCGAACGCAACAGCGGACGCCTGCCCGCGTACTCGCGTCTGGACTTTCAGCTTTCATACACGAGCTACACGAAAAGCGGGGTAACGATCTCGAGCTTCGTGAACCTGCAGAACGTGCTCAACCATTCCAACGTTTCCGGTTACGGTTGGGACGCAGAGGAAGGCATTCTTGTTCCCTCCGAGGGCTTCAAGTTCATGCCCGTCGGCGGCGTAGTCATCAAATTCTAAGCCCTCCTCAGCGCCCTCCTCAGCCCTCCTCAGCCCTCCTCGGCCCTCCTCGGCGCCCTCCTCAGCCTCAAGAATGCTGTGGACAACTTTCCTGGGGACCCCGACGACTTTCTTCGAAAGTCGTTAAGAAGTTTGATCGCTAATTAATCAATCCCTGGAGGTCAAACTTCAAGCCTCCCTAAAGAGGTTTCTTCGGGGGTATCAACTTCTTTAACCTCTCGACCGTCTCCAGCCGGCCGGAGATTGCCGTCCATGCGGTGTTGTTAGTGACGAGAGGATCGGCGGAATCGGTCAGACCGCACTCGGTGAACTCCCGTGTGCCGGGCACTGGTGAGAACTCGGTTATGTGCGGGGTGACTCCGGCGTCCAGCGCAAGCGCGAGCGTCCGCCTCACGCTGTCCTCGCTCTGACCCTCAAGTCCAACGAGCACGTAAGCGTGAAGCTCGCCGTTCTCAACCCCCGCGTCCTTCAAAAAACCGACGGCATCCCTGAAAGACTCACCAGACACCTTGGCCCCGGTTCTTGCAAGAAGCGTCTCGTCCACGGTCTCAAGGCTAAGGTAGATGGACTTAAATCCCGCCCTTCTCATCCTTGCCGCACGTTCCTGCGTTATCCTCGAAACGTGCAGCCCGTTCGGGGTGTGAAGCTCGAAGCCGAAATCCTCGATTCTTTCCATAAGCTCGTCGAAGCGGGGATGGAAGAGCAGGGCGTCATCGTAAAACGCGGCCCTTCGCACTCCCAGCGTCACCAGCCGCTCGAACTGGCAGGTGACATCTCCCAAATCCAAGCCGACGAAGCGAGGCTCCATTATGTTCGATGCGCAGTACGTGCACTGCATCGGACACCCTCTCGATGTCCGCACAACCGCGAAGTCGAGCTTCGGGTAAAGCGTCCATAGAGGTGGGGAGTCCTTTTCGGGAATCCTCAACCCCAAAATCCGCTCCAGTTCACTCCTGAAACCGGCCATCGAGCCCGGAAGCGCCCTGCTCAATCCCGGGATGCCTGCGGCGTGTGCGGGCAGGAGAGTGGCGTAAACGCCACCCGCAATGAATGGTATGCCGGGATAACGCTTCCTCAAAACCTCCACGGTCTCCCTTAACCCAGTGTACCAGTAGGTCATACCCGAGGTCAAAAGGACCGCGTCCGCGTCAGGCAACTCGTTCAATTTCTCCTCAAGACTCTTTCTCGGCAGACCGTATCTCCTAAATCTCCTGGGAACCGCGTTCACGGCAGCCGGTTTATCAATCTCCTCCGCGTGGAACTTTCCCCTTCCCCACTCGTCGGTTCTTGAATGCCGCTCCAGCCAGGGATGATTGCGGTCGAGCAAATCGAGCAAAAAAACATCCGCGCCCGCCTCCTTCAACGCGCCTGCTACCCTTAACAAACCCAGCGGCTTGAGCCAGAAATCGAAGGCGGCGAAGTCGTGTATCCATGGGTTGACCAGGAGGATTTTTTTCATGAAGCCCTCCTCGCCCTCCCCCGTAACACAACCTTCCTCACCCTCCTCACCCTCCTCATTCTCCTCAGTCCCCTTCTGTTCTCCTCCGCTTTTCTCAGAGCCCTCCTCAGAGCCTTCTTCAAGGTCTCATCAAAGCTCTCGTCGACAATCTTCAAGAGAAGAATCTCATACGCTTCCGGCGCGTCTTTGGATTGGTAATGTTGAGAAGCAGAGACCGGGGGTTTCTGCCAATGCGCCTCCGGCGCGTCCTTGGATTGGTAATTTTGAGAAGCAGAAAACGGAGGTTTCTGCCAATGCGCCTCCGGCGCTCGTTTCCCTTCCTTCAGATCCGGATTTGCGCCTGAGATCAGGAAAGGAAAAACTTTTGTGTCAGGATCGTTCCCGGGTTTTTCGATTCTTGTGGGATTTTTCTTTCCAGCGTTTACCTTAAGATTATTGAATACCACCCGGTGGTCAAAAGGATTTGTCCATCTTGGAATGAGGATTGCGTTTCTTGAAACCTCCGCCCCCTCTCCCGGTATTCGAAGGTCCCCGCCCCCTGTCCGGTCTTGCCGGCCCACGACCGCGATCCGGCCGGTCGTCACGCCTGTCCGGAGAGCCCGGTCTGCGGTTTCCCCTGTCGTCACGCCTGCCTCCCCCTCCTCCCTCGCGTCTCGGCTGCTCGCCCCGAGCTCCTTGGCTTCTGTATCCGCCGGGTCTGCGATCACGCCTGTCTTGTGAGAAAGGCCTTCCGTCTCGCTCCTGCTCAGGCCGGCTCCTTTGCTGGCCCGGCGTCCAGGTGGCCTCGATATCCAGAAGGTGAATGACCTCTGCGCCTTCTTTTGAAAGCTCCGAGGATATGGGTCTGCGGTTGCAGCGCTCGGGCGTCTCCTCAGAACAGAGTATCAGAAGCCCGCGGGTCTTTGCAAGGGTTTTCAGGATGGCGATCCCTCTCGCGCGAAGATCGGGATCGAGGTCTGAAATATTTCCCTCTTCTCTATCGGAGCCAAGCTCGTTGCCGAGATAGATGTACTCGGCCTTCGCCTCCTTGCACAGGCGCTGAACGTCCTCGCGCCTGAGCCCCACCGAGCGCCGGCGGATGTCTGCCAGAACCTGTATCTGGTACTTGGTGATTATCTTAGAAATTTCAGCTTCAGTTCGCTTTCCGGTGCCGAGAGTGAATATTCTCACTTTTTTTAACTTTCCTTCGGGAAGTCCGATTTCGGCGGCCAGATGGAATCGTCGCGCTTTGACTGCAGCCAGCCGGGCAGGTCGTTACTCGCCTCTTCTTTCGTCTCGGGTGAGGATGACCCGGGCGTAGTGAAGGGCGAGGGCGGTGTGGAGGAAGGCGTTGCCGGCGGGATCAAAGGAGAAGAAGGCGATGGGGGTGAGGACGGTGCTACTGAGGAGGGCGAGGGCTGTGTTACGGGGGAGGGCTGACCCCAGACGCTGGGCTTGGGCTTTTCGCCCGCGGCGGTCGGTTGCGATTCCAGCGGATTGCGCTGTACAACCAGGGCATGAAGCTCTGAGAGCAGAGCGGCGTTGCGTTCAAGGGTCTCTACCGTTTTTCCCTCGAGATCGGCGATCTTCTCGATCGTCTTGGCAAGCGAATCCTGGTACGATTTCAAGGCGTCCTGAAGATACTGAAAGCTCGTGGAGATGACCATGGATAGCATTTCGGCTTTCTGGAAAGTGTTCTTGTCGGCGTCGTCCTGAATCCGATCCGGCAGTTCCCTGGAGACGACCTCGATCAGGCGGTCAAGGTTAAGGCTACCCTGCTCCTGTCCTTTGGAAGCCTCACGTAGCTCCACGCCTATTCTTGCGGGAAGTGTCGATGTGAGTATGCCTATGAGCTGATCGAGCTTTTCGTTTATCGCGAGTATCGCTCCCTCTGTCTCCTTGCTGCGAGCCGAGGTCACGATTCTTTTGCCTGACGAATCGTAGCGCACTTCAGACTGCTCGTCATCTGAAAATTTCTTTTCCTCGTTCATTATAAATCCTCCTAGAACCTGCGAATCAAGGCGAGAATTGCCTTGAGCCGCTGATCGGTTTCACGAAGCCGTTGAGATAATTTCTTTGCAAGACCCCACAGAATCCAGTAGGCGGCCGGGTTGTTCTTGTCCACGAGTTCGTCGAACTCACGCTTCTGCATGATAAGGAGTTTCGTGGGCGTATGGGCGATGGCGGCCGCCGCACGCGGAGCGTCATCCAGAAGCGCCATCTCGCCGAAAAAGTCGCCCTGGTAAAGTATGGAAAGCGACTCCTCGCCGACTTCGGGTATAACGGTCGAAATCCTTATCGAACCGGACAGGATGATGCAAAAGTAATCACCCCTGTCGCCTTCATTGAAGATGATCTCGTCCGCCTTGTACTCCTTCGCGTGGCCGGAGTTGTAGAGTATCTTGAGCTCTTTCTCGTTCAGGCGGTCAAAGGGAAAATAATTTTTTAATGTCTGGGCCTCAGACGACGAATCTTCTGTCATTGCGCCTCCTCGCCTTGTATTCGGGCGACTTCTACGTATTTCATACGCAGTTGATGTATGGTTTCATCCAGAAACTTTTCCTCGTCCTTCTCCAGATTGCCCTTCGTCCTTGCCTTCAAAAGCTCCAGCATGTCTATCGAATATCTCGCAAGATCCAGGTTCGGGCCATCCTTATCCTCCGGTTCGAATACCAGGACCTGCAAGGCGCCCGCGCCCACCGATATCACCAAATCCAGGAAAATCGGCGGCTTGTAGGAGCCTGCGGGCTTTGCGGTATTGGAGGGCTTGGAGGGTTCGGCGGACTGGGGGGCCGTATCTTTGTTCATCTCATCGTTCATGGCAGTGGCGTGGACCCCAGCAGCGTGCGCGCGCCCAGTATCCGTTTGGTGGTTTTGTAAATTCGCGTAACCCTTGGGCTTACCCGCGTGGTTATCTCGTAAGGAATCGTATCCGCCCAGGCGGCAACCTCCTCCGCGCTCACCCGTGCCTGGCCGTCCTTGCCTATGAGTGTCACCTCGTCGCCGATCATTGGAGATTCGGAAGATTGGTGTGTTACGGGCGAGAGATCAATCATAGTCAAATCCATACATATCGTCCCGATTATCGGGAACCTTTGACCCTTGTAAAGCACATGTCCCTTGTTCGAGAGCGCGCGCGGGTATCCGTCGCCGTAGCCTGCCGATATCGTCGCGACAAGCGTATCCTTTGCGGTCGTGAACGTTCTGCCGTAGCTTACGCCCGTGCCCGCGGGAAGAGTCCGCAGATTCACAATACGCGTCCGCAAGGTCATCACGGGTTCGAGTCCCAGCGTGCCGCCAAACCCCTCAGGCTCCACCCCATAGAGCGCAAGTCCCGGTCTCACAAGGTCATAACGCGAGTGAGGATACTTGAAGAGCGCGGCCGAGTTCGCCGAGTGCAGAGTCGGAATTTCAAACCCCTCCTCCCTCAACTTCGCGACCAGTTCGTCGAAAACCTTCACCTGCTGGCTCGTGAACTCGGGGTCCAGCTCCGCAGACGGGAAGTGGGTGAAGAGCGCCTGGAGCTCGAGGCCTTCGCGGTTGGCAATCATCGCGACCAGGCCGGGCGCGTCCTTGACGCTTACGCCGCTGCGCGACATGCCGGTGTCCACCTCGACGTGCACGGCCAGCTTCTTTGACCGCCGGTTCGCCTCCTCGATGAGCGCTTTCGCGAACGCCTGCTCGGTCACGTTGGGCACGAGATTGTAGTCGAAAATCAGGCCAATCTCGCGGTAGGGGACAGGGGAGAGCACGAGTATGGGCTTGCGAATTTGGCCGTTGGTGCGCAGGTCAATGGCCTCCTCGACGCTTGCCACGCCGAAGTAGTCGGCGCCCTGGTGCTCAAGAATGCGCGCAACCTCGCGTCCGCCGTGACCGTAGGCCTCGGCCTTGACCGCCGCAAGAATCTTTGCTCCTCCGGCGGCGTCCTTTATCCGGCGGTAGTTGTGGACAAGGGCGTCAACATCAATCTCCGCCCAGACGCGTCCGCGCTGTGGCATAATCTATTTTATACGACGCTTGGGAAGTGTCAAGTGTTTCCAAAGATACCCCACGCCGCTGCGAGGCATCGCCGTGGGGGCCCCGGGGTGTGATTAGAGGGAGGAGGAGGGGATTGACATATTTACAACCAAGGCTAATATTAGAATATATAAGATAGTGATTTTGAGGAGATTGATTGGATTTGTATTCAATTTTGATTGAAATATTCGGGGGTTGGCTTATAGGTAAGGGCTTAGATGCGGCTTGGAATAAGATTTTCAAGAAAAAAATAGAGGATAAAAAACTTACTTCAACAGAGAACCAACTACTTACAGATGCTGCGCATTTAATCCAATACCACGTAGACGATTTCCAAAATCGTTTTGAAGCTGAACTCAACAATCATATATTCGAATTAAGAAACAAGCAGAGTGAATTACTTGATGCAATAAATGCCCTTGGAATCTTACCTCAGCAAATTGATGTTAAATCAATTATAAATAAGGTTGTAAATTCGCCTTTTGAATTATTTGTTGATTTAGAAACCTTCCTTGATCGTGTTGATGTTGAGTTGCGTGAAACAAAAAGCTACGTAGAACGTGGCGATGAGGTTAAAGTACTTGACGAATTCCTTGATTCGGGAAATAAACTACTTCTCATTCATGGCGAACCTGGTATTGGCAAGACAAGATTATTGATTGAATATACTAAGTCTTTAGAAGTAAAAGGGTGGCAAGGATTATTCTGCTCCAAGTTAGGGAACCCGACAGATCGTGAATATGCTACAGCGATAGAAGGACTCAGCAAAGGAAAGAACCTTATAATTCTTGCCGACAAAATTGAGGAAGTTCCCAATCTGAAAACTATTCTCGATTTTCTCATCGCAACTCCTAGCCTTGACTTCGATAATGATGTTAAAGTGATAGGTAGTACGGTTAGTCCTCAAAAGATTACCAGAGAAGACTTGCACCGGATAACAACAATTTATGAACTTAGAACGTTTCCTACACTTGAGGGGTTAAAGGAAATTGCAAGGAAGAATTTTCCTGTTGCCGCAACAAATATAGATCTTAATCGGATGGCGCAAGCGTGTCAAGGATATCCTGATGCAGTAATTGCTATTTTTAACCTTCTTAAGCAAGGTGATGTATCGTTTGAAGAATTGTCCGATCGCGATCGAATCCTTAATCGACGTTTTGAGGTGATGTATAATGAATTGGGGAGATACAAATTTGCTTTGGCCATTATGGCCGCAGTAAGAATGATTCGGGAAGTGGATTTGAAAATCTACAATGATTTATATGCCGACTATGGTGAAGGGACCTTTACGCGCGCATTAAACGACGATAAGTTAAAAACCTATGTATTTCAAGGAGAAGATTTATTCGGTGAGCCAGTAAGGTACTTTATTGCGAGGGAATTGTTTGCGAGTTACTTAGTTAAAAAGGTGTTTTTGGATGGAGGAGCCATAGGTGACCTAGCGCGCTTAGCTGATTGTGTTGCAAAAACACACATCGTAGCCCTATTTGTTTCTACCATTCTTTCCTTTCACAATAATGATAACTATAAGAATAAATGCGACCGAGCTGTTGAAACTTTTTTGAAAACTACTCAGGAAGAAGCACCACTTGACGCTGTAATGGCTGCGCTTCCTCACCTTCCTTGGTTATATTCTCGAAAGGCGGTTATATACAAGAGTATAGATTGGGAGAGACTAAAGAAACGGTTACCTGAATACCAAGACCCTTTTGTTAGGGCAAATGCAGTATTGGAAATTTGTAGGGCGCTTTTTAAATTAGAAAAAACAGATCAGACCCAGGAATGGTTCAATTATTGTTTAAAGACAGCACGTGAATCGAAATGTTTTTCTCAAGTCGTGGAAGTGACAAAGACACTCAGCTCATTATTGTCTAACATAGGTGAACACGAAAAAGCATTTGATGTATTAGAAGGTCTTAAAGAACATCACGAAAAGATGGGTGTAAAACCAGTAGCTGCTCGGTATTTTCACGAATTAGGGTTACTTGCAGAAGACAAAGGTGATTTTGAAGAAGCATGGAAACTTCAAAGTAAAGCTAAAGACTTATTCATGAAGCTGGGTGACGAAAAGAATTTTGGTGTTATGATTGACAGAATGGGGAACCTTGCTTTAAAACAAGGTAAATACGATTTGGCCAAAGAGCTTTGTGAGGAAAGCTTAAAAATGTCTATAAAATTAGACGATCAATTGGGAATAGCAATATCATTTCACCAACGTGCTACCCTTGCTCATTTGACAGGTGAGTCCAATAAAGCCCGTAGATTCTTCAAAAAAAGTATTGAAATCAAAGAACAGCTAAATAATAGAGCCGCTATTGGTATTTCTTTGTCGTTACTGGGTCTAGGCGGTGTTGAAGAACATGAACAAAATTACTATCAAGCTTTTATTAATTATTATAATGCTTTGCTAATCTATTTAGATGTGGATAGATCAAGAGTTCCTTATGCTTTAACTTCCTTTTCTCACTTACTCACAAAAATAGGAGCAGAAGAATTTAATCGAATTGCGACCCAAGTTGGTGCTGAATTTGATCAAGATTTGAGCTTCATTCTTAAATGGATTAAACCAAAAATATAAATTTTTCCCCTTTTTCGTCCCCAAAAACCCCATTTTGTCCATCTTTTGTCCTACTTATTTTTGTCCCACTTTTGTCCAGCTTTTTTGCGCGCTATTTGCTTGACAAGCGTTGTTCCAGGCGTATCTTATAGTTTAATATGTCACGGGAAAGCGGTTCCGAAACAACCGTGTCGGAACTATTGTTGAAAGACCTTGCAAGTGCCGCAAAAGCGGCGGTTAGGAATTCGTACTCGCCTTACTCGAAGTTTGCGGTGGGCGCCGCGGTGATTACGGCCACAAAAAAAATTTTCTCCGGAATTAATGTTGAGCATGCTTCTTTCGGGCTTTCTGTGTGCGCCGAACGGGTCGCGATTTGGAAAGCGATTGCAGAAGGCGAGCGCAAAATACTCGCTCTCGCCGTTTTTACGTCAACTCCTGAGCCTGTAAGTCCCTGCGGTGCGTGCCTTGCCGTGCTGGGCGAGTTTGCGGACGGGGGGGCTCGAATCGTTATGCTGAATGAAAAAGAGGAAATCCGGTCAACACTCGACGAACTGTTGCCCGTCAGATTCAGTCTCAAGAAATTTACTTAAAACCAAAGGAGCTGCAAATGGATCCTAAAGACGTCGAAAAACTTCTTGCAAAAGCCCAGAAACCGGGCAAAGATGCAATGATCATGCATCCCCACTACAAGGGGAAGATTCAGGTTACCGCGAAGTGTGCGGTGCGTTCGCTTTCCGACTTCGCCATCTGGTACACGCCGGGCGTGGCCAAGCCGTGCCTAGATATTCGCGACAATCCCGAGAAGGTGTTCGAGCATACCAACAAAGGCAACATGGTCGCGGTCGTATCCGACGGCACGCGCGTTCTGGGTCTTGGCGACATAGGCCCCGAAGCCGGTCTTCCCGTGATGGAAGGTAAGGGGCTTCTATTCAAGTACTTAGGCGGCGTGGACGCTTTTCCCATCTGCCTCGACACCAAGGACCCGGACAAAATCATTGAGACCGTGCTTCTAATGCAGCCCTCCTTTGGCGGCGTAAACCTCGAAGACATCTCTCAGCCCAAATGTTTCTACGTACTCGACGAACTCCGCAAGCGCGCGCGCATACCGGTTTGGCACGACGACCAGCAAGGAACCGCGGCCATAATTTACGCCGGGCTTATAAATGCAGTCAAACTCGTCGGGAAAAAGGTCCAGGATGTGAAACTCGTGTTCCTCGGCGCGGGCGCAGCCAATATCCGCGCCGCGCATGTGTGCATTTCAGGCGGCTTCAAAGCGGAGAACATCATCCTTACCGATACCCAGGGCACCATTCACAAAGGTCGCACCGACCTCAAAGACAAGTACAAGGAGAAGTGGGAACTCGCTCTCATAACCAACAAAGAGCAGGTCAAGGGCGGACCTGAGGATGCCATGCGCGGAGCGGACGCTGTCGTGGGTGCATCCAAACCCGGCCCCGGAATCATATTGCCTGAGCATATCAAGGCCATGGCCAAAGACCCGATCGTCTTCCCGTGCGCGAACCCTGTGCCTGAGATATGGCCGTGGGAAGCGAAGGAAGCGGGTGCGGTGGTTGTTGCCACCGGGCGCTCCGACTTCCCCAACCAGGTAAACAACTCGCTCGGGTTCCCCGGCATCTTTCGTGGAACCCTTGACGTTCGCGCCAAGACCATCACGGACGGCATGTGCATCGCAGCCGCAAAGGAACTCGCCAAGGTCGCCGAGGACAAGGGTCTGCGCGAGGACTACATCATCCCCTCCATGGACGAGTGGGAAGTGTTCCCGCGCGAGGCCGCGGCAGTCGGTATGCAGGCAATCAAGGAAGGCGTTGCCGGTATCACCAACGTAACGTACGACGATATAATGAAGAACGCCGAAAAGATAATCAAGGAAGCGCGTGAGTCTGTGCAGCTTCTCATGAAAGAAGGCTACATACCGCCTACGCCCGAAGGAGTATGACGATTCACCAATGGTGAATCGTTCAGAAGTTTTTGGCTTATAATAGGCCAAAAACTTCACCACATTCCTGAGATTGATCCTTTATCTTGGGAAGATTTGTGGAGTTAAAAAGATCACAGTACAATGAAAAGAATTTGAAGGCCGGCTTCAAGCTGGCCTTTTCTTATTGCGGATCACCTGACTAAAAGTCCACTTTCTACGCTCTTGACAAGTCCTGGTTAATTTTTATAGTTACATAGTGGTCTAAAAAGGAGGTCGGAATGACCGTAATAGTGCTACTCTTGGGGCAGGTCCCCATTCCCGACGTACATGTGATTGAGATGTTTCACAAGCAGGAGATGGCTAAAGCGTCACTATCGATTCCCGGCGATTACTGGGACCCCGGTCACGACTTCGACGTGCTCGATTACGATATCGGCGTGACGGTGGATATACCGCACGACTCTATCTGGGCGGCTGTCACCATCAAGATTAAGGCGCTCTCGGATACATTGGATACCTTGCGTTTGTTTCTCAACAGGCAGTTCAAGGTCGATTCAATAAAAGAAGGAGAGAGAGCACTTGGCTATATGATGCTCTGGCATAGGGAATTCAATGTTGACATGGGCAGATCCGTTGCAGACGGAGAGACTCTTTCCATAGTCGTATACTATCACGGCAGGCCGTTTCCATTCAACGATGGTGGATTGTACATTGAGTCTTCGGATACCGATTCCTCGGTCACGTATACCGAATGCGAGCCTCAAGGTGCTCGCAACTGGATACCATGTTATGACTCGCCGTCGGATAAGGCAACTTTCACTCAGCGTATTACGGTGCCTGCTGAAACCAAGGTCGTGGCTAACGGATCGCTTGAATCATATAATACCACGGGTCCATGGTGGACGTACACATGGCGGGAGCATTACCCTCAGGCGACCTACCTCATTGCCTTTGCTGCGAGCAAGCACTTCGTAAGAAAAGACACTTTTGCACTAATAGAGGGTAAAAAGGTTCCTGTCAGTACATGGATGCTGGCTTGTCACGACGTTTCAGACAAGTTCAAAAGAACGTCTGAGATGCTCGAGTTTTTCTCTGAGATCTTTCCGCCTTACCCCTTTGCATCCGAGAAGTATGGCCATGTTCATAAGCCAGGTAATGGAGCCATGGAGAACACCACATGCACGTTTTTTGACACATATTATCCTTGGGGAGATAGTGATTGGGACTGGGGAATTTCTCACGAACTGGCCCATCAATGGTGGGGCGACTGGCTTACCTGCGCCACATGGGCAGATATCTGGCTCAATGAAGGTTTTGCTTCTTACTGCGAAGCGCTGTGGTGGGAGAAAGCATACGGCAAGGAAGGGTACGATGCGTACGTGGATTCGTCCTTGATGGACTTCTATTTTGAGTATGGCAATGCAAACCCGATATACGATGATCCTCAAATATTCAGTGCCCAAACCTACGATAAGGCAGGCAGCGTCCTCCACATGCTTCGTCAGGTACTCGGAGACACAGTTTTCTTCACCGGCCTTAAAAAATATGCCCTTGATAACGCGAACGAGAGCGTGATAACGGACGACTTCCAGAACGCTATTGAGGATGTCTCGGGTCGTGACCTCGACTGGTTCTTCGACGAGTGGATTTACGGCCCCGGTCATCCTCACTACGAAACGGGCTGGAAACCCGTAACACCTGCCACAAACTCGTCCTCGAGTGATTTAGCCTCGACCTGGCAAATCGAATTCGCGGTGTCGCAGATGCAGGATCAGACAGAGAACTACTTTCCTTTCCGCATGCCCCTTGAGATAGGCGTCTATCACTCCGGTATCGAAGAAATATTCTCTTTTACCGACAGCACCGGCTACCAGCGGTTCACGGTCGAGACTTCTTACAAACCCGATTCTTTCCTGCTCGATCCTCACAACAAGATACTCAAAGAGGTGGTCTACCACGAGAGCGTAGACGACGTGCCCGATCCCGGAATAGGGGAGGCCCCTCTTGATCCTCAGGCTCCTCTCGCCCTCTCTGCCGATGGGATGTTCAGGGACGTCCTGCACGTGCGGTTTTCGAACCCGTCGAGCGAACGGATGTCCCTTTCACTCTATGACGCTTCAGGCAGGCTTATCAAGAGCTTCTATAATGGTCAAAGCAAGGAGTTCTACCGCGTCTATCCCCTTGCCGACATCCCCGCCGGTGTCTACTTTTTGAGGCTCGAGAACAGTGTAAGCTCTGAGCGGATAAAAACGATCAAGCTTTAATGATAATCAATTACAGTGCCCCTCGGCTTGTTGACAATCTATGCCCAAGGGCTAAACTCTTAGTCTATTAACTTTAAAAAAGGATGGCATCATAATGCTTTCATTGATTTGTCTTATGATCGGCGCACCAGGTTTCAATCAATCCTTTCCGACTCCAGAACAGCGTCTGCTGCTTCACCAAAACGAGCAGCTCTCGAATCGTCTGTCCATGCCCGGAGATTACTGGGATGACGGCCACGATTTCGACGTGCTCGACTACGACATCAAGATGACTGTCGACGTCCCGCACGATACTCTTTGGGCGGCGGTTACCGTCAAAGCCTTAACTCTTGCGGAAAACATCGATACGCTGCGCATGAATTTTCACTGGGCCCTGAAGATAGATTCCATTAAGGAAAATAGCCGTTCGCTCACGTGGAAGCCGGTATTTATCGGCGATTTCAAGATAGCCCTGGGTCGAGAAGTCGAGAACGGCGAGACTCTTTCAGTTGTCGTCTACTATCACGGCAGACCCGTGGACGGATTGTATATTCAGGACGCAGCAACCGACGCCGCGCTGGTTTTCACTAACTGCGAACCCGAGGGCGCGCGGAACTGGATACCTTGCTACGACGCTCCTTCGGACAAGGCCACTTTTACGCAGTCCATAACGGTTCCTGCCGATTTCCGCGTCGTCGCAAACGGAACGCTGGAGAGCGCCAAGACGACAGGGTCGTGGTGGACCTACACATGGCGGGAGCATTATCCTCAGGCAACCTATCTCATTGCTTTTGCGGCGAGCAAGCGCTTCCTGACCAAAGACACCTTTGCGGTCGTTCTGGGCAATCACGTGCCGATGAGGGCATGGGTGCTCGAATCGAACGACGTTCGAAGCAAGTTCGACGTAACGCCCGCCATACTCGAACATTTTTCCGAAATCTTTCCTCCTTATCCTTTTGCAGACGAGAAGTACGATCACGTTCACGCGCCTATAGGCGGAGCCATGGAGAATACCACCTGCACGTTCATCAACACAGACGTCAACTGGGGAGATGGGAACTGGGATTGGGTTATTGCTCATGAGCTTTCTCATGACTGGTGGGGGGACTGGCTTACGTGCGCGACCTGGGCAGATGTATGGCTCAACGAAGGATTCGCCACTTACTGCGAGCTATTGTGGTACGAAAAGCTCAACGGTTTTGAGGGGCAAAAAGCCTACGCTCGTTACATCATGGACATCTACCTGGAGTACGGGGATCCGTTCCCTGTATATGATCCCGCGCAGCTTTTCGGAATCAACTCGTACGAGAAGGGTGGATGCGTCCTGCATATGCTGCGCTGGGTTCTCGGTGATTCCCTGTTCTTTGCCGGCCTCAACGCCTATGCTCTGGCGAACGCGAACGAGAGCGTGATAACGGACGACTTCCAGAATAAGATGGAAGAGGTGTCGGACCGCGATCTTGACTGGTTTTTTGACGAGTGGATTTACGGCGGCGGGCATCCTTACTACAAGATCGGCTGGGACCCGGTACCGGCTTCCGGCGGAAAATACAATGTAGATTTTGCAATAGCCCAGGTGCAAAACCAGGCTGTCCACTACTTTCCTTTTCGAATGCCGCTTGAGGTAGCGGTTTATGCCTCGGGAACAAGATACGTTTTTCCTTTCACCGACAGCATCGGTTACCAGACCTTTCAGGTACAAGTGCCTTCTAAACCCGATTCCTTCAGGCTCGATCCGGATACGAAGGTTCTCTTTGAATCGGAACAATTCGATGATATCGATTCTGTTCCCTACATTCCTACAGGAATCGCAGACGACAAAACCCCGGCCACTCCGGCATCCCTCACCGCCGATGCGATCGTTAAAGATTTTCTCAGAATCAGCTTCACCCAGCAATCAATCGAACAGGTTTCTTTGAATCTCTATGATGCCTCAGGCCGCAGGGTAAAAACATTTTACGAGGGCAGCACGAAGGAATTCTCGAGGGTTTATCCCTTGCGCAACCTCAGCAGCGGTGTTTATTTTGTGCGCCTTGAACGATCGGGACAGGCATCAATAACTGCAAAAACCGTCAAAATCAGATAATCGTGAACCCGGCTGTCGCCTTCATTCTTTTGGTTCTCAACAGCTCCTGGCCTTTGGAACGCGGCGAGGCTTGCCCCGGTCTGCCCGATCGATCCGTCGGTGTTCTTGCGCCGGAAACCACCCTGGCCTTTGATGTCGATCATTACAAGATAACGCTCGATATCGATATTCCGGCTGAGACTCTTGCAGCGACCACGGAAATTAACCTGAAGATACTCGAACCGGCGGTCAGCATCAAACTCGATTTCGTCGGTATGAGCGTTTCCGAAGTTAAAGAGGGCGGCACTGCCCGCTCCTTTTCGAGGATTGATTCCTTCATAATCATTGCTCTCGGCAGGACGGTGGACGAGGGGGAAACCCTGAACCTGAGCATAGCCTATCACGGTAGACCGACTATTGCTTCGGCTGGGTTCGGAAGGGGTCTCTACATCAACTCGGACACTTCTGAGGATGCCGTGACGTACTCTTGCAGCGCGCCTTGGGGGGCCAAGTACTGGTTTGTCTGCCAGGATAATCCGGCGGACAAGGCAACTATGGAGATGATAGTCACCGTCCCATCCGACTACGAAGCAATCTCAAATGGTGTCCTTGTTTCCAAAACGAGTTCGGGGCCTGACATGTCCTTCCACTGGCAGGAGAAACATCCCATAGCCACTTATCTTGTAGCCCTTGCCGCTTCAAAAAACTACGCTTTAACCATCGATACGGCCATGATAGGGGCAGTCCCCCTCCCCCTTTACCATTGGGTTCTCGAAAAAGATTCCGCAGTAATCACCCCCAAGCTTGCAGGTGTCAAGGAAATCGTTGAGTACTTTTCCGGGTTGTTTTACCCCTATCCTTTCCTCGACGAGAAATACGCGCAGGTTTACGCGCCCGTCTCCGGCGCAATGGAGAATCAAACGTGCACCCACATAAATACCGACGCAGGCTGGGAAGACTGGGGCGTCATTACCGCCCACGAGCTTTCCCATTCATGGTGGGGAAACTCAGCGGGCTTCAGGCGGCTCAAACACGTCTGGCTTAGCGAGGGTTTTGCCACTTACAGCGCGGCGCTCTGGGTGGAGCATCGTGACGGCCAGGAAGCATACCAGAAGTACTTCGACGAAAAAATCGCCGGCGGGTATCTGGCGAATTTCAGTGCGTTCTCATATTCCATCCTGGACCCTCCCTGGTCGCTCATATACTCCGAGTTGACTTACGAGAAGCCTGCCGCGGTTTTGCACATGCTGCGCCGGTTGATTGGAGACCTCGACTTTTTCGCCGCGATCAAGACGTACGGCGAGCGATTCCAGGACTCAACCGCGCTGTCGGAGGATTTCGAAGAGATCGTGAACGAAATAACCGGAAGTGATTATTCATGGTTCTTCGACGAGTGGCTCAGGTCACCGGGGCATCCCCAGTACATGGTTACCTGGTCAGGCGAGAGTGTCAAAGATTCCACGTCTCTCTCGATACGCGTTCGCCAGACTCAAACCTGGCCTCCCGGCGTCGGTTTGTTCAAGATGCCTCTCGAGTTCGCAATCGTGGAAGGCGCGGATACTTCGTTCGTCTGGTTCACGGACAGCCTGAAGGATCAGACTTTCACCATCATGCGCGCTCAAACACCTTCCTCGGTTCTTTTCGATCCTCACGGCAATCTCCTGAAGAAGATACAGTCCGGCGTGAACGAAGTCGCTTTTGAACCCGAACCTCTTTTCGAGTGTGCCTCGATTACCTCTTCCTCCCTCTCCTATTCCACCCACAGTGCGACACCCGTGAACATTTCTCTTTACGATATCTCAGGTCGAAAGCTGTCCGTGCTGCATGACCTTCCCTCGTGCGGCGTAATAGACCTGGCCGGTTATCCAGGCGGGGTGTATTATCTTAAAGTGGAGACGCTGCCTTCGCTTCGGAGGGTGGTTCTCGTAAAGTAAACCTCGTTCCTCTATGAAATTCAATGGGGCGGCCGTTTGCGCCGCCCCTTGATTGTTTTAGGAAATTACCGGACCCGTATCCGTAATAATTGATCCTCGAGGCTTGTCCTTCTCCTGAAGGAGAACTATCGGGCTCGTCTGGCGGCCGCCTTCTTCTCCCTTGGTTTTTCGAACAGGTGGTAGAGAACCGGGATAAAGACAAGAGTCAGAAAGGTTCCGACCAGAAGTCCACCGAGCACCGGCACCGCGAGAGGCTGCGTCATCTCTGTTCCTTCTCCTATGCCCAGCGCCATGGGTACGAGACCCACGATGGTCGTCAGCGCAGTAATGAGGATAGGCCTCATTCTCACCCTTCCGGCCTCTTTAAGAGCCTCCTCGAGCTTCATCCCGCGATCTCGCCGCAGCTGGTTGACGTAATCTATGTAGACGATTCCGTTATTCACTATCACGCCCACTAGGACTATGAAACCGAGGAAGCTGAAAGTGTTGAGGGTGGTGCCCGTGAAAATGAGCATCGCCACGGCTCCGATGAGGGCGAGCGGTATCGTGAACATGATGATGAACGGAAATCTGAAAGAACCGAACTGCGCGGTCATAACGAGATACACGAGGGCTATGGCAATGAGCAGAATCCACCAGAGGTCCGAAAACGATTCGCTCATCTGCTGGAATCCGCCTATCAGGCGAAGCTTTATCCCCGATGGTGTGGGCGCGCGTTTCAGCATACTGCGTACGTCCTCGGATATCGAGCCAAGATCGCGGCCTCTGATATCGGCCTTGACTGTGAGTATTCGATTTGTTCCTTTATGCTTGATCAGTATCGGGCTCGGCGATACTTCGATATCGACCATATTGCGAAGCGGAACCGATCCGGTGGGTGTTTTGATTTCTATGGCTTCAATCTTGGAGAGCGACGAACGGTCAATTCCCGAAAGTCTGACACGGACATTGAAGTCCTTGGATTCGACCCTGTAAGTTGTGGCTACCGCACCCGCGAGTTCCGTCCGGAGAATCTTGCCGAGTTCGTAAGGCGTCATCCCGAAGCGGGAGGCCAGATCGCGTCGTATCTTCAATGCGATGCCCGGTCTTTTCTCCTCGGCGCTCGAGCGAACGTCGACGATTCCTCTGATATGCGAGAGTGAATCCGCTATGATATTTGCCAGGCTGTCTGTTTCCCTCATGTCATACCCCTCTATCTCGACAACCACAGGCGTCGATCCGCCCAGAGCGACGTCCTCCGCGCCGAAGGCGAGGCTGCCTAGAGCCTCGGCCGCGAAAGTAATCTCCATTCCGGGAATCTGTTTGACGGCCTTCTCTCTCAGCCATTCCTTTATTTCTTCCGTGCCCCTCGAGCGCTTCGACTTGCCAACCAGGTAAAGAAGGAGCCTGGCGTTGTTCGATCCCTCCACTCCCTGTATGGTGGAGATGAGACCCTGGCCCGACCCGATGGTCGTCTGCATGACCTTCAACTCGGGAACGCTGTCGACTATCAGTTTCTCAAGCTTTCCCACGCGGCGCTCCATCTCCTCGAGCGATGTTCCGGCAGGAGCCTTTACTGCAATTGTCATTTCGCCCTGATCCATCTTGGGAAAGAAGTCCCTCGGCTGGAAGAAGAGCGCGACTACGGATAAGACCAGAAGGCCGAGTCCGGTGAACACTATGTAGGCTCTGTGCCCGAGGGCCCAGGAGATTATTCTCTTGTATATATTCTCAATCTTCGTATAAAAGCGCTCGAATACCTGCAAGAGTTTTGGGGGCTTTTTTTCGAGGCCGAGAAATCGTGACGAGGCCATGGGAATAATCAAAAGAGCGACAAGGATCGAGCCGCTCAATGCAAAGATCACGACCCAGGAAAACTCGGTGAAAAGGACGCTGACAAAACCCCTTATGAAAAGCAGCGGGATGAAGACGACAAGGGTCGTAATGGTAGAGGATGTAATGGCTGAGCCTACCTCCCTGGCCCCTACGCTTGCCGCTTCTCGAGGCGGAAGCCCGGACTTGTTATGCCTGTGAATGGCCTCGAATACGACGATCGAGGCGTCCACGACCATCCCGATTGCCACCGTAAGTCCTGCCATAGAGAGTATGTCTATACGGTATCCTGCCGCGCTTACGCCGATGAGAGCCAAAAGGACCGACAAGGGGATGGATGCGGCAACGAAGAACGTGGAACGGAAGCCGCCAAGGAACATGAAGATGACGATCACGGCAAGGATGCCGCCTTCGACGAGATTCCAGAACGTGCTTGAAACCGCGGTTTTGATGAAGCTTGCTCCGTCGTGCAGGATCACGAGCTCCACGCCTTCGGGAAGGTCTTTCTTTATATCCTCGATGGCCTCAGTCAGGCGCTTGGAGAGCTGGATCGTGTTGGCTCCGGAACGTTTCTGCACCATGATGGAAATGCCCGGTTTCCCGTTAATGTTCAAACCGGACGTCTGTTCCGCGTCCGCCCATGACAGGCGAGCCACGTCTCCAAGATACACGGGCATGTTGCCTTTGCTGCCCACTATCGTTCTTTCAAGTTCGCTCAAGTCCGCGTACTCGGCCACCAGCCTCAAATCGGTATTCTGACCGTTTTCGGTCAAACTGCCGAGAGGATAATTGAGGTTGTGCGCCTTGAGAACCATCTCGATTTGCACGGGCGATATCTCGCAGGAAGCAAGCTTCCTGAGGTCCAGTTCGACCAGGAGTTCGCGCTCCTTGCCTCCCATTACGTCCGCCGCCGCAGTGCCCTGGACACGCTGGAGCTTTCTGGCGACGTCATCCGCGATTTGCCTCGTCGCCGCCTGGTCGCTTCCACCGGAAACTCCCAAAATCATCTGTGGAAGCAGCGCCCCCGAGAGTTTGACCATGAAAGGCTCGCCGACCTCTTCAGGCGCTTCCATGAGCCCCACGTCAAGCCTTTCGCGGACCTCTGCGTCCACATCGTCGATGTTTACTCCCCAGTCGAAGGTGAGCTGCACGACTGCTACGTTTTCCCTGGCATCGGACTGTATCTCCTTGAGTCCCGAAATGGTACCAAGCCAGCGCTCAAGGGGGTCCACCAGATTCTTTTCCACCTCCTCCGGGCCCGCACCGGGGTAAGGTGTCATGATAATTATCGACGGCAACTCGACTTTAGGCAGAAGATCCACCGGTATTCTTGAAAGCGACAGGCCTCCGAAGATCAGCACTGCCGCGAAAATGGCGAAAACGAAGTATGGTCTTTTTATTGCGAAATCGGATATGTTCATCAGGAGCTTCTACCTTTCGACGGTTCTGACTTTCTGGCCCGATTTCAAGGTCTTTCCTCCAAAGGTGACTATGCGTTCGGTCTCGTCGATCCCCGATTGAATCTCTATGACGCCGTCACCTTCCAGACCTGTTTTTACCGTGCGCTTTACGACACTGTCGCCGGAGACCACGAGAAGCGAAGAGCCGTCGAGCGCGGTCTGCGGGACGACGATCACTGCTTCACGCTCTGCCAGAACGAGCTTCGCGTTTACCGAAAGCCCGGGCAGAAATTCTTGCGGACGCTCCTGCGGGGTGAGAGTGACTTTGAACGTCCTGGTCATGGGGTCGACTACAGGGGCTTTTGCCCTTACTCGCGCGTGTATCGTGTCGGAGTCAAAGAAAAGGAACGCGCGGGAGCCTTCCTTTATTCGAGGGTAGTCCTCCCCCGGAAGTGAAACCTCCACCTCGACGCTTGAGGGGTCGACGACGGCCGCGAGCGGGGTTCCCGGAGCGGCGGGTTCGCCCTCCTTGACCATTATCTCGGCAACGACCCCGGCAATGGGTGCTTTTATGGGCTGCGGCTCGAACTCGAGTCCGACCTCGTCCGGCTGCAGAATCATGAGCGTCTGATCCTTTGCGACCCTCGATCCCTCGCTTGTGAATATGCTCTTGACCTTGCCGTAGGAACGGGCTACTGCGGCGCTCCGGCGGGTGGGCACCACGTAGCCCACTACGTCAAGTGTTTTCGTGATCTTGCCCCGCGAAACACTGGCAACTTCGACCAGCGGAACGGTTTTTTCTTCTATCTTGCCTCTCTTGGGTAAAAATATGACAATCAAGACGGCGGCAACGGCAAGTGCCGCTCCGGTAATTATCCATTTTTTCACTTCTCGCCTCCGATGAGTATTCCGGTAACTTTAATCCAGCGCTCATGCGCGATGATGACTTCCTTGTCTGCCGACATTCTGTCCACCTTTGCCTTGCGCAGCCCCAGCTCGGCATCCAGCAGATCCACGTCCGACGCGAGCCCTTCCATGTAGCGCTTGCGGACAATAGACGATAACTCAAGCGCCTCGTTTTCCTTGTTCACCGCCGCAGCTTCTCTCGCAAGAGCCGTTTCAAGAATGCCTCTGGCTTCCTCCACCTCAAAGCGAACCTGCGCCTTCATCGCTTCTTCCTGAATCGCAATCTTCTGTTTTTCCTTCTCGAGTCTCTTCACCTCGGCGTAATTCACGAAGCCGGAGGAGATCGGAATCTGGGCTCCTATGGAATAGGACCAGCCCTTGCCCCAGGCCGTATCCGTCAGCGGTGAGCGCTGAACAGTGTAGCTGGCGCCCAGGGCGACCGCAGGCAGCGCTTCCCTCTGTTTTATCTTTATCTGGCGGTCAATCATCCTTTGACCCAGATCGAGTTCCTGCCACAACGGCCGTCTTGAAAGAATCTCCTCAAGGTCGGAAGGGGGAGGGGGGGTATCGGTAACGCTTTCCAGCTTTTCCGGCTTGATCACGAGTACCGTATCTTCGCCGAGTCCAAGAAGAATCGCGAACCTTGTTACGAGCGCCGAGCGCTGGTTGCGGATGTCGATGAGTTCCGGTGCGAGTTCCGATTCCCTGGTTTTGGCCTGAAGAAGATCGTAGTGCGATACGAGTCCCTGATCGTATTTTTCCTCGATGTTCAGGCGGTGCCTGAGGGCGTTCGCCGCCGCTGCCTCGGTAAGGCTTTCCGCCTCGGAAAGGAAGCCTATGTTCGCGTAAAGCTCGACGACATTCATCCTCAGGTTCCTTATGATCTCGACCGAATCGAGCCTCGATAATTCCACCGCCTCGCCGGCCAGCGCGTATCCCTGCAGCCTGCGGCCGAAGGTCCAAATGGGTATCTGGATGCCGGTCTGGATGAGGTCGATGTTCTCGTCCCCCAGCGGGATTTCGATAGTGCCGAGCTTGAACGACGGGGCCTTGTCCAGCCGCATGGCCTGGCTCTGGGCCGTTATCTTGGGGAAGAATTCCGAAAGCACCTTTTGCTGTTCGAGCGCCTTTTCCTCTATCGTGACCGCCGAAAGCCTCACGTCCGGAGCCATAAGGTACGTTCTCTCGAGCGCCTCATCGAAAGAAAGCGTGAGCGTATCGGGCGAAGCGGCAATCAAAAGGATCAATAAAGCGTTCAAGCCATTATCCCCTTGATGAGAATGTCCTTGACGAAAACCATCTCGAGCGCAGGGTCGGTGGGAGTGTCCGATAATATCATGGGGTGCACGTAGCAATACTCCAGAAGATGCATGAAGAGCCCTGCGAGCCTTTCAGGGTCGAGCGGCCTGAACTCCCCGGATTCGATTCCCTTCTTGAAAACGGACGCGAGATTCATCTTGAGGCCGTTCAACACGGGAAAGAACTTCTTTTGAAGATCGTCCTCTATCTCCTCCGGGCTCACGCTGGGAACGGCGAAGATGGGCACGTCCTGGGTTCGCGGTTTCTCGGCAAAAGCCTTGTGACTTGCTTCGAGGATTCGCTCGAGCGCTTGGCGGGAACTCGTGAGCTTCTCGCGGGTCACCTCCCTTACCACCCTGGCAAAGGCGTTGACCTTTTCCACGAGGAGCGAAAGGTATATATCGCCTTTGCTGCGAAAGTAAAGGTAGAGTGTTCCTTTCGCGACCCCGGCCTCGAATGCAAGCTCATCCATCGAAATATCCTTGAAGCTTTTTAGCCGCATGAGCTTTGCTGCGGCTTCAAGTATGCGCTCGCTTTTACTCGAATCTGAATCTTGCGGCAAGGTATACCTCCATAAAACGTTCGTCGGTATCGGTCTTTCCGTACTTTTCCGCGTCCATCGAAAAGACGTGGCGGTGATTGACCCCGAGATCGAATATCAGGAAAGGCCACGGCCTGAACATGACGGAGCCGCCCACGATGACGCCGAAGTTGGTCGCTTCCATGTATATCGTGTCCGATGCCGTGTCCTTGGGCGCAATCCTTATCACCTGCCCGTCTTCGAGCATCCTCCAGGGCGCGAGGAAACCGCCGGTCCTGAGCTTTATCCCGAGTGGCCCATCCAGATATGGCCATGATTCAAAGACCGCCGAGGCGTCGTAGAAATATCCCTCCCAGCGAAGCAGATGGGAAATGGTATCCGTTTCATCATCCTTCTCTATCCCGAATCTTCTGAATCCGAGATCGAAGCCGATGCCCGGAAGTATGTCCCTCACGCCTATCTCCGCACCGTACGAAATCGCAGGTGTATAATCGCCGATGTCCGCGCCCAGGCCTTTCTCGAGCGTTGCCCCTGCGCCTGCCTCGAATCCAAGGCTGAAGAGCGAGCAAGTCAATATGAATCCTGTCACTTAACCTTCCTTTCGAAATCTGCTCTGAAAAATTGACTGACCGGTCGGTCAATGACTGACCGGTCAGTATAGCTAAACCAACGAAATTGTCAAGTCATGCACCTTAAAAAGTCTCCTTAAGGCAGTCCTCTTCAAGGTAACAGTTCGACTCGTCTTCAGGGTGGGTGTTGTAGTAAGCCTGGGCAAGGAACGGGTTCTTCTTGGCAATCTTGTCGTAGTCCCACGATGGCGGGGAGCATTCAGGGCACCAGTGGCCGGCGAGGAGAACCAGGGCGACGCTTGCATCGAACTCGTGCCCGAACGCGCAGCGCCAGTGAAGCTTCTCTGACCTGTCGCCGCCGTAGTTCTCTGTAAGGCACTCGCCGCCCCTGAACTTCGCCGCCTTCCTCAATTCATCAATAGAGAGTTCCTCCACAGTCTTACTTTCGTCGTAGCCGTGATCCAGAAGGTGCGAGTCCGTGCACCATTTCTCCGGAAGCGTTTCCCAGCCGCCCATTTCCAGCCACTTCTCCTTCGAGCCGTAGAACGCCTTAACGCGGTTGCCCATCTCCTCGGGATGCGCCGTCCAGTAAAGAGGACCGTCCTTGCGCGAGGCCATTGGCCTCATCACTGCGTTCTTGATGATCCCCCTTGGCACCGCTCTTCCGAGCTTCATGTACCAGGGCAGGCTCTTCTCGATATCCTTCAAATGATCCTCGTACGACTCGCGCTGGTGGCCCAGATAGCGGTTCAATACGTGGGAATCCGCGTACCAGGCGCAGTGGAAGTTCCTTAACGTGAACCAGTTGCGCTCCATGAGTCTCTGATAATCACCCAGCCCCATTATCCTCATCGTCCGCTCGAGGTAATCGCCGTAAACGAACCTGGCGGAGGGGCCGCCGGTCTGGTTGTAGACGCGTCGCCAGAAGTCCGAATCGGAGGGCTGCTCCAGCGTCTGAACCAGCCCGTAGCCCGCGTCCCTGGCGGTGCACATCTCGATGCACTGCTCGAGCGGCTGGTGGAACATGATGGGGTCCATGAGCGCGCGCACGTTTGGAATCGCTATATACGTCTGCCGCATGGAGACCCAATGCTTGATTCCCGACTCGATGAGTTCGCGCTCGGCGGCAATCTTGGAGACCGCGTAGAAATCGAAGACCGAAGGCATGAGCGGATCGCCCGTCCTTATGAGCGCGATGGGGGGGAGGCGGTCGCCGTAAAAGGCAACCGAGCCTATGCTCACGATCGAAATCCTTTCCGCACCGTCAGGCTCCGCTTTAATCGCCTTTATGAGATTCTGTGCGCCTCCGAGATTCACCCTTCGCGCGAGAGCGGGGTTGTGGTCGGCGGCGGGCGAGATGAGCGCGGCCGGATGAAGCACGTGGTCAACGCCCCTGACAGCCTCCCTCACGTCCTCGTACTCGGTCAAATCACCCCAGACAATCTTCAAGCCTCCCTCGGCCGACTGCACGACACCTCTGCCCGGAATGCTCCTTATCCCCGCCTCCCTCTCGTAGGGCTTGAACAGCCCTTTTTCGAATTTATTCGGGAGCAAAAGCAGGACGATATCGAAGCGGTCTCTGCGTTTCCACAGCTCCTTGAACGCCTCGTGGCCCATCGAGCCCGATGCGCCGGTCAGGAGCACCCTTTTTTTCTTCTCGGCCATTTCATGTCCCCTTTCGAACAAATATTTTAAAATAATACCTTCAAACTCGTCGAACAGATCGCAGTCATTCTACAAGACGACTGACTGGTTAGTATAGTTAACTTTTGGGGTTTGTCAAGTAGATTAACTATTAATTCGGTAAACCATATGAAAACGACAAGTTAAGCCCTCATCAGATTCGCCATGAGACCGGTGGCGTTCCACAAGTAGATTGTTCCCCCTCCTTGATGGAGGGGGGAGGGGGCGGTGAACCCCACGGGGGAAGTTTGTCGACTAAAAGTTGAAGCCGGGGCAAACTTCAAAAGCTCGACCCCGGCGAGATTATTTTACGGGCTAAATCGTTGATAAGAATGGGCTTGACAAAAGAAAAGTTCGGTTTAAAGTAATAGTATTAGGAGGAGTTTTTGCGAATCAAAAAAGTTTCTATTCACAATTACCGAAGTATACGTGATCTTACAATGGATTGCGGCCCTTTAGTTGTACTGTTAGGACCGAACAACCACGGGAAATCAAATATTATTTCTGCTTTAGAGTACTTTTTGAATGAAAGGGCAAAATTAGTCGAAACAGATTTCTTTTTTTCTCCCGAGGGTGGTAAGACGAAAGAATTGTGGATTGAGGTTACTTTCGTTGATTTGACAGAGCAAGAAGGACATACTTTTAAGAAGTATATCTTAGAAGATGGATCCGTCCGAATTCGTAAATATGCAAAAGCTGATGATGGTTTTTATTCTTTTGAGGTTGGTTACAGAGGTTATGTTGATGAGCCCGATGATTGGTGGTTGAAAGGCGAATCCCTTGAAAACTTGATGGATAAAGAAGTAATTGATGGCACACCGCTTAAGGCGCTTTTTTCAGACAAGGGGAAGAAACTAACTAAGAAATTCATAGAAGAACTTCAAGCCTACTATATTGAAGAGCACAAGGGGGAAATCAAAACAAAAGAAAGTATGGAGTTATACCCACTTCTTGGTGCAAAAAATGTAGCATCTGGTATTCTGCCGGAATTATTATTGATACCCGCAGTCCGTGACTTGTCGGATGAAACAAAAATCAAGAGCACAACAGTCTTTGGTAGATTGCTTGATACAGCGGTAAAGGAAACATTGGAGTTAGACCCTGCATATCAGCATATTAAAGATAGCATGACCGAACTGACTAAGACAATAAAGCTGCGAGGACTCGAAAAAGACATCGAGGATGAGCTTAGAGACCAATGGGAGGAGCAAATTAAAGTAGGCATTGAAGTAGAGCCTCCTTCAATGCAAAAGATTTTCGAAGGTGGAACAGACCTGATACTAGATGATGG
>CBFGKC010000004.1:90589-214737 GCA_965649265.1 Caldifarciminota bacterium
CGCCAATCAAAAAGGTCATGGGCTTCAACGTGCCGTCCTCTTTGCGTTGCTCAAAGCATGGTCCAAAGCATTAAAGAAGACTCACACAGACGATGAACAGACAACAGTCCCACGGAGGGCTTCAGATTCTGTTTTTTTTGCCATAGAGGAACCTGAATTATATTTACACCCGCATGCGCAAAGAAGGTTATCGAAAGCGATTCAGGATATAGCCGAAACACCACAGCATCAGATTTTTATTTGTACGCATTCAACACATTTCCTAGACCTGAACAAATATAAAAGCATTTGTATAATCAGGAAAGACAATATCGAGGAAGGGACTAAAGTTCTTCAGTGCCAAAGAGATTTATTCGAAGGAACAGATATTGACGATAAAAAACGACGTTTCCATATGGCTCATTGGGTTAACCCCGATAGGGGTGAGATGTTCTTTGCCAAACGAATAGTATTTGTAGAAGGGGAAACCGAAAAAGTTGTACTTTCTTTTGTTGCCGGAAGTGGTGAAAACAAGTGCTTTAACCCTGAAGTGTCTATAATCGATTGTGGCGGGAAAAGCAACCTACCCCTATACATCAATATAGCAAATGCCTTCAAGCTCAAATACATTGTTGTTCACGATGAAGACCCTTTGCCTGATGAAAACCAAGATGGCATTGAGGAGAAAAAGAAAGAGAGTATGAAAAAAACCTTTGCGTTGAATGAAACAATAAGTGATTTGATCGATAATACGCTTGGACGAATTGAAATTTTCTCACCTGAATTTGAAGATGTTATTGGTGTATCGCGCAGTCAAAGAGATAGGTTGGGAAAACCTTTCGCTGCATTAGAGTTTTTGCAAAACAAATTGGACAATGGAGAAAGTATTCCACAAAGGCTATCTGATGTTGTTTTAGGAATATATCAAGAACCATGTTAATTAAGGGTAGCCATCCGTCATTGCGTCTGGAGGGTGGCTCCGAAGGGTGAGCGGACCCCCCCCGCCTGCGGCTACCCCCCTTAATAAAGGGGACCTCGTATGAGTTCGGGCGATTGCTTCGGTCGCTTGAAGCGACGCTCGCAATGACATATCATACCACTAAGTTAAAACATATGGGCTCGTGTTCAAAAATACTGTCATGAGATCGCCACGGTCGGCTTTACCTCCCTCGCGATGACCCCGCCCCCTCCCCCCTCCGCAAGGGAGGGGGAAATCGTCGTAGCATTCACTAGATTGTCCCCTGCGTTCGCCCTTCGGAGGCTTCGCAGCCACCAGGGGTGGCTTGCTGAACTAGCGCTGGAGGCGCTCACGTTCAGCCCATGCGACCTCTGGTCCCTAGTTCGCAACGATATTTTAATCTCCCTGACGCGTTTCTTAAAACCTGACCACATTCCTCGAATCCTGACCTCATACCTCCAATCGTGGCCGCAATCCTCGAAACCAGCCCGCTAACCATTAACCCTGATCACATTCCTTCAATCCTGACCTCTTGCCACCCCTAACGTCCACTCGTGTGCGTTCGGGGACCCCAAAAGAACGTCTCCGGCGGACTTTTTCCATCCCACAAAATCGCTTCGCGCTCTCGCGGGAATCTCGAATTTGTCCCTTTTTCGCCCCGGATTTGCCTCATTTTGACCCCTAAAATATCCCGAAAATCCCGGTTTTGTCCATCTTTTGACCATCTTTTGTCCCACTTTTGTCCAGCTTTTTTTGCCCCAAAAATCCTCGGCTCGCGTTCTGTCAAGAGAACCAAAAAAGGAATCCCCGAAAAAGATAAGTTATCCTCTTCGGGGATTTATAGCGCTATGGGGATTCGAACCCCAGTCTTCTGGCTGAGAACCAGATGTCCTGGGCCAGGCTAGACGATAGCGCCGTATGTTGCGTATTTTATGCGGAAAGCTAAAATTGTCAAGCAAGTAACAACCTCCGAAAATCGCTCAATTGCCCGCCGGGGGGCTTGCAAGATTCGTATTTTCGCGTAAACTATTTACTATTAGATTGGTGCTCTTCTCCGCAAGTGCGGTCAAGAGAGATTTTTATATCGTCCGGAATAAAGAAATCCCGGTACCAGCACCGGGAAAGTTCAAGGAGGCAAAATGAAATTGGTCAGGAGATTAGTTTTAGTTTCCCTTTTAGCGGGGAGTCTTGTTGCCATGTACGCGGCAAAAGGCAATTCACGAACAAACAAACCGTCCGGTGACGAGCAGTTCCTTCTTGTCATAGGAGTCGTCCAGGGCGGAGTCGCGGCAAAACTTGGCATTCATGAGGGTGACGTACTGCGCGCCTATAGTGGAAACGGCGTTCAATCCATCGATGAACTCGAGGCTGCCAAGAACATGGCGGTCGATTCCGTAGAGGTCATCTTCGATCGTGGTGATCAAACAATGAGTTTCAAATTCCCTCCCGGACCCATGGGTGTATATGTGGAAGAACGCTTGCCCGAACTCAAGTACGCGTCGGACACGGTTGTTCTTCACGGCATAGCTCCCTTGAGGGAGGACGAGGGGATGAACAACTCATTTATACTGTCCCTGACCAGGGTTGCTAATTTTCTCAAGGATACGCTTGACTATACCATGCTTATGGGGCTTTCCGGCGCCGCATTCAGGTTCCAAATGAAACTGGATTGGGGTGCCGAGGCCGTTCTTGCATCAGAAGGTTACCGCTGCGATCAAAAAGCTCTTGATGCCTTGGGTTATGAATACAAGTTCCTTGAGCTTGATAGAACCGAAAGTAATCGCGAATCAATTCGTCAGGCAATCATCCAGACGATAGACGGTGGAAGTCCGGTACTTGGTTTTAAAATGGTCGTTCAACCCGATTGGGGAGTAATTACAGGTTACCAGAAAGGCGGACGTGAATTTCTTGTCCGTACGTACGGAAGCAAGCGCGAAGGCTACTCGCTTGCCGAAGCGTTTCCGCGACAGGTTTACCTTATTGAAGGCCGCACCGTTCCTCTGACCCGCCGCGAGTCAATAATCCGTTCCTTCGCAGTGGCTCAGGCCGTACTGGACACTCAGAAAGTAGACAACTACTACTGCGGAATGACTGCTATAAATAACTGGCTCCAGACACTTGAGACGGGCAAATTCCAGGAGATCAACGAGGAGGAGTTCGAGATAATAGTCCAGTCCAACTATGCAATGTTTACGCATCTCATAGAGGACAGAAGCTTTGCCGCGTCATATCTAAAAAGAATCGCACCTGAGTTTCCGGATGTTCAGGACAAACTCAACTCCATCGCAGAGCTTTACAATACCGAGGTTGAATACTTGAACGTGGCATGTAACGAGGACAGCTGTATTCCGCTGCCTGTGGCGATGGTTAGTCAGTATGACTGGACCCCGGAGATGCGCCGCGGCGAGATCAACTATTTGAGATTCGTCAGGGTCCAGGAGGATGAAGCCCTCAAGGTTTGGCGCGAGATCAATGCCATTTACAATCCCGCACCTCAAGAGGGAGAAGTGGTAGACACTATGCCTAAGCCTGAAACACCCCAGGAGCAGCCCAAGACGGAACCTTCGACACCTCCCACTACTCCACCTGAAGAGGAGCAGCCCAGGGGCAGGGTTCTCAGAGGGGCGCAGTAAGGTTTAAAGAGTTTTTTCGCAATAAGGGGGGGGACGGGATAGTGGAAAATCAGATATATGAAAGAATTAAATCCTAAAGGTTCGAGTGATCCCCGGACAGGCTTTTCAAATATCCTCAAAATAGCATGGCCTGTCGCTCTTTCAGCGTTCCTGGCTGAGCTAATGAGTATTGTTGACGCGTTATGGGTTGGTCGTCTTGGTAAAGTGGCGCTTGCCGCCGTTGGTGTTTCAGGCTCGGTTTTTGGAGTGCTTATTGCCCTTTCGCAGCTTTCAAACGCAGGCATTATGGCTTTCGTCGCTCGCTTTACCGGGTCTGGTGAACGCCAGAAAATTCAGGCATCCTTATTTCACGGGATACTGATCTCCCTCGCGTTGAGTCTAATTCTTGCTGTTCCAGGCATTCCACTGAGCGCAACCATCTTGACCCTGCTCGGTTCGTCTAAGGAAGTCGTAAGCACTGGAACACCATACCTGATAGTTCTTTTCAGCATGCTTCCCATTGTCTACACGTCGATAGCTATTTACACCGGGCTTCAGGCCACTGGTGACACACTCTCTCCACTGATCGTTTCCTTTCTGGCCAATTTGATCAATCTGGCGCTCGATCCGCTTCTCATCTTCGGCTGGCTGGGTTTCCCTAAACTCGGTGTGCTCGGGGCAGGTGTTGCATCCGCCGTTGCTTCTTTGCTTGGATTGATCCTGGCGATATTTGTTGTTTCAAGAAGACGCCTTGTTGTATTCGCGAGGCTTAATTTCAGGCTGATCTTGAGCTACATCAAAATAGGCTTTTTTGCGATGATCCAGGGAATTACGAGGCCGCTCACAGGAATGTTCATGTTTTCCATAGCCGCTATGTTTGGGGTTACAGCTCAGGCCGCTTTTACCGTAGGTTTGAGGATTATTGGTATCCCATTTATATTCCTTTCAGGACTTTCCGTGGCAACCCAATCGCTAGTAGGCCAATCTCTAGGTGCAACCGATCCCAAAGGGGCCGAAAGAGTCGTTCGCACGAGCTATTTTGTCGGCATTCTGCTCCAGCTGATTATGTCTGCGCTTCTCTTCATAGGAGCACGCCAGCTTGTCGGGGTTTTCAGCCCGGGGCAGCAAGATGTGATCGAAATGGGGTCTAGGTATCTTCAGGTGATGGCTCCTTTTCTTCTTCTTATTCCCTTTTTGAATTCCTGGGCAGGTGCGCAGTACGGCGCCGGGTATACCGTTGGTCCTGCGCTCTCGTCGGTTATTGCAAACTGGATCGTAAAGCTTCCTCTGGCGATAGTTCTCAGCATCGTCCTCGGGCTTGAAAGCACCGGGATCTGGCTCGCCATAGGTGCATCCGTCGTCGTTGAGACCGTAATAAATGGAATCTACTTTGCGCGAGGCCGCTGGAAGAAGGTCGTTATAGCATGAATCTGAGAGAAGCTCGGTTAAGCGACCGCCCCGGCATCCTGGAAATTGCCTCCCGGACGTGGGAGGGATGGGATTACGTCCCCATTTTTCTCGATCAGTGGCTTAAAGAAGGCGGGCTGTACGTGGCCGAAATAGATGGAAGTATCATCGGTCTGACCAAAACAACAGAGCTCTCGCCCGGTGAACTCTGGTTCGAAGGCATACGTGTTCGTGAGAATGAGAGGGGGAGGGGGCTTGGTCTTGAAATCGCCCGCAAGCAGTTGGAGTTTGCACTGGCGGCTTCTCCACGCATGATTCGCCTCTCAACTGCCGACGTAAACGAGGTTAGTCGGAAAGTAATAAAATCAATCGGTTTTCAGGAATACGCGTTTTTCAATTATTATGAAAATGAAGAACCGATTAAGACCACAGCAGAAATACCCGAAGAAATAAGACTTGTTAACATTCAAGACGAAGAAGAAATAGAGAAAACATGGTCGATAATTCGGGATAGCGAAGAGTACAAAAAATCGAGAGGGCTTCTTCCTCACACATGGAAGTTCAGCGAGTGGACGCTGGATCTCTACAGGGCGCTCGTCGGCGGAAAAAAAGTTTACACTAAGGGTGATGCAGATGCCGTGCTCGTGCTTCTTCCCAATCGTTACACCCCGGGAAGCATGGAACTCGCTTTCCTTGAGGGCGGTGAGAAAGCAGTCGCGTCGCTCATCCCATTTGCTTTTAAAGAAGTGCTTGATTTTCCAAACGGTACATCAATTACCGGGTTTGCGGCCTCGGACAGAAAGTGTAAACTTCTCGAAGCCGTGGGGATGCTGAAACATCCCGAAATTGAAAAGGTATACGTCTTTGATTACCCGTTATCTTAAAGACTGCAAGAATACGATAGACTTGACTTTCTTCCGCGAGCCGAGATAATTGGAAATGCGAAAGTTGTGGCTCCTCTTAATCCTTTGTCTTGTTTCCTGCTGCGGTTACTCTACACGTTCCCTTCTTCCATCATACCTGAAGACGATTTACATCCCGACTATACAGAATCGTACATTGAAACCGCTTCTTTCCGAAAAGCTGAGCGATGAACTTGTCACCGCCTTTACGAGAAGCGGCAGGTTAAGAGTATCATCAGATCCTTCGGCCGACATCGTATTAAATATCCAAATAACAGGGTACCGCAAAAGCGCTGCCGTGTATGATACATCCCGCAGCGCGACCGAATGGAGGTATGAAATCAGCTATTCCGGCGAAGGCACGGACCAGCTTAAGAAGGCAAAGCTCTGGGGAGGTTCCTCAAACGTGGGGAACAACTACGATGTCTCGCTCAGTGAGGATGAGGTGATTGATCGTCTGGTCAAGTCGGTCGCGGACGAGATAGTACAAAATATCCTTACGGCCTGGTGAGAAATTCAATGGAGATAACCGTAGAGAAAGTAATTGCCGGTGGAGACGGACTTGCACACCTCCCTGACGGCAGGGTTCTTTTCGTCCCCTTCACTCTTCCACTTGAGCGCGTGAGTGTCAGGATTGTTACAGAAAAAAAGGATTATGCCGTTGGTCGCATCGAGGATATCATTGATCCCTCTGTCCAGAGAATCAAACCGAGATGTCCTTATTACGGGGTTTGCGGAGGGTGTCAATTCCAGCACGTTTCATACGAGGGCGAGCTCAACATAAAAAAAGGTTTTGTAGGCGAGGCGCTTACCAGGCTGGCCAGGCAGGAGTTCAATCAACTCGCCGAATATCCTTCCGAAAATGAATGGGAGTACAGGACAAAGAGCGAACACCCGGCGGCAGGCCATAAGCCCGATCCATTGATAGGCTACTATAAGGGAAAAACACACAAGGTAGTCGATGTGAAGGAGTGTCCTGTTCTCGATTCCTCATGCGTGAATGATTTGAATCGCGTGAGAACACTCCTTGGAAAATCCAACGAGTCCGTATACAGCGAACTTAACGGAGAAGGAAATCTGCGTCATGTGATTCTTAAAAGCTCGAACAGAGGAGAGCGTCTTTTGGGGTTGGTGACTTACAAAGATCACCTGGAGGCCGGAACCACAAGAAAGCTTGTGGAAGAGTTCAACGATCTTCATGGTGTCGTTCACCATATCAATCCCAGAACGGGCAACAGAATCATGGGCGGTAAGACCAGGATAGTAAAGGGTTCTCAATACGTCGTTCACGATATTGCAGGTCTCGCTTTCAGGGTTTCCTTCGAATCCTTCTTCCAGGCGAACCACAGTCAGGCCGGGAGGATAACCAGGCTTGCGCGTGAATTTCTGGAGCCCGAACCAGGAGATGTCTTGTGTGATGCTTATGCCGGCGTGGGCATGATAGGGCAGGCCATGGCACGAGACGTGAAACAGGTGATTGCTCTTGAAGCGTCTCCAGCCGCAGTAGAAGATGGAATCTACAATTCGGCGAGCAATAACTTTTCGAACGTAAAGTGGGTGGAAGGTGATGTTGAATCCAGACTCAAAGAGATTGATTACAACCTTCTTGTTCTTGATCCACCCCGGCGGGGTCTTTCCGACGCAGTAGTTTCGGTTATCCTCTACGCCAAACCTGCGAAAATCGTTTACGTCTCATGCAACCCTTCTACATGGGCCAGGGATGTCAGTCACCTGACGGGTGCCGGTTACAGGTTAAGGAAATTATCCATGCTGGATATGTTTCCCAAAACGTCCCACGTTGAAGTGGTCAGTCTCCTGGAGATAAAGTGATTATCTTCCGCAATGCCATTCTTCATTCTCCACCTTATGAATCCGTCACATGTGATGTCTTGCTGGATGGGGAAAAGATAAGTAAAGTCGGAAAGGCCGAATCTATTCAGGGCTCTGAAATTTATTACGGCAAGGTTCTCCTTCCAGGATACATAGATTCCCACATTCATCTTCTTGAATATGGCCTTTTACTCATTTTCCTTGATCTTCGTGGCGCTAAAACCAGCGCCGAAGTATTCGACCTGCTTACTTCAAGATTGAACGAGGGCAAGACCTACGGTTTTGTATACGCTTTCAATCTCGCTCCTGAAAGAATGAAAGAAACCAACTGGGAACCTTCTTCCGACGAACTGGATAAAATATCCATCGACTTGCCGATTTTCGTGCGCAGGGAGGACGGTCATTCCGTTTACATGAATCGTGCGGCCAGACGCTGGCTTCTTTACGACCAGCCTATTGAAAAGGCCAACCATCCATTAAGCGGAAGATTCAATGAGCTTGCAGTCGAGCGCATGCAGGAACGCATCCCGCGTGAAGTTCGCGAGCTGGCGCTAGAGAGAGCCGGGGCAGACCTTATCTCAAAAGGTGTGACTTCAGCGTCGGTCATGGTCGGCAATTCGAACAATCTTGACGACGTGGATATATTGAGAGGTCTCTCCGGTAAAACAGGTGTTGATGCATATCTCTTTCCACAGAACCGGGACGTGCAGAAAATATGTGAGTTGGAACTCACAAGGTTGGGAGGATGCATTCTCATAGACGGTTCGTTCGGCTCTCGCACTGCGGCCCTGCGTGAACCATACGGCGATGCTCCAGGTAACATGGGAATTCTTTACTTCTCTAGCAGGGAACTTCAGAGTTTAGTCGGCTGTGCAAACGAAGCCGGTTTGCAGATGACTTTTCACGCGATAGGCGATGAGGCTATAGATCAACTTATCAGGGCTTACGAAAAGGTCATAGACAAAAGCAATCCTCTGAGGCACAGAATAGAACATGCAGAGCTTCTGCTTCCCGATCTCATCGAAAGGGCTTCGAAGCTCAACCTGATTTTTTCAGTTCAACCGTCTTTCGAAGTCAAATGGGGTCAGGAGGGTGGAATGTATTCAGAGCGTCTGGGTGACAGGAGGCGCTGGACGAATCCCTTCTTTTCGATTCTCAAGGCTGGACTTCGGATCGCCGCGGGCTCGGACGCCCCGATAACAGACCCTGATCCAGCGGAAGGAATATGGGCATTTCTCAATCATCCTATACAGGAAGAGAGAATAACAGCCGTCGAAGCCCTGCAGGCCTATACTTACGAAGGAGCCTTTGCGCTTCACATGGAGGAGCAAATCGGTTCCATTCGCGAGGGGTTGAAAGCGGATCTCCTTGTTTTTGATAACGACCCGTTCATCACTCTGGATTTCCGTCCGAAAGCGGTAATCAAGGGCGGCAGGCTGGTTTCTGGTTCGCTTTAGTCTTCCTTCTCCCAGGTTGCCTCAATAATCAGTCCTTTTTCGAAAACGTCGGTAATGCGTCGCTCCCAAATCAAAGTGTCTGCGATAACCTTATCGGCGTTGTGTTTGACGATTCTTCCGGGTCCGACGAGTCGTTCGCACCATGTGTAGTCATCCATATTGTAGTCATCGTCTTTAAATGCAAATATCTCCTTTTCTACCGGCGCATACATCCTGTAAAGAGAGAAAGTCCTTGCTTTCCCGCTTCTGTTGATTGAAAGGCTGAAGCTGTCGGCTTCAAAAAGGAGCTGTGCAGGTTCAATACTCGTAAAATTACCTTGAAGATGAAAGATAACCGTACTGTCAAGCGTATCAAGTTTCATGTAACTCGTATGCCAGCCTTCTATTGAGTCGAGCTTGTCCATGTAATCAGTAAACTCTATTTCATAAGCTTCACTGAACGGCATATCTATTTCTAAGTCAAGTGTACCCCCTCCCTCCTCATCGATTTTCATCGTACTCTTGTAGTTGAAGCAAACAGTAACCAGCAAGCATGAATAAATCATCGCCAACCTTATCAAGATAATCTCCTTTATAAAAAGACGCAAGAACTCCGTCGGTGTTGCCAAAAGGAACTTCGTGGTTACAATTCTTTTATGAATCTTAAACGCGCTCTTGAAGAATTCAAGCTTTTCGCTCAGGGTTATCCGCCCGTGGCAAACCTTTCCGTTAACACCGTGTGCAATCAGCGCTGCCTTATTTGTCAGCGCTGGCGTATGCACTGGCAAAAGGAGCAGGATAAGCTGACGCTTGAGGAGATGAAGGACCTGATTTACCAACTCGTAAAAGAACTTCACGTGAAGCGTTTTCGCATAACCTCAACGGAACCTTTGCTGAGGGGGGATCTTCCGGAGATAGTGCGCTACATTCGCCAGTTCACAGGTTGTAATCTCATCACGAACGGAATGGCCATGACTTCCCAAATAGCAAGAGAACTCATCAAGGCCGGCATTTCAGAGGTTCGTTTTTCCATCGATTCACCCAACGAGATCAACGATGAACTTCGTGGAGTCAAAGGTGCATGGGAAAGATCAAAAAACGGTATAAGGATACTCAAGGAAGCCAAGAAAGAACTAGGTACCCGATTTCCGCTGATCGATATCTATGCCGTCCTTACGAAGTTGAATATTGAATTCATACCTGATATGTACCGATTCGTGGCTGATGAAAAATTAGACGGCCTCGCTTACGGTATCGTATGGGAGGACACTCCAGAGGCCGTTTCAAAAAGCATATTCAAGGGCAGACAAATTGCGCGCACTCACATGATTCCGCAAAAAGGCTCCCTTAAGCCGACTTCAGGACAAGTACTATGGCTCAGAAGAGAGCTTGTGCGTCTGGGGCTCGTCGCCGGCAGGAAAGAAGGGATAATGCGCTTTCTTGAAAGTTTAATCGGGGCAATCGAGGGAAGGAGTTCGCTGTTTCGTTGTCCGTATCACTATTTCGTCAATGTCGATCCGGTTGGCAATTTCATTGCCTGTACGGAGACCGGTGAATACTCTTTCGGGAACATTCGAACGAAGAAAGCAAAGGATATCTGGTTCGGTCGTGATCATTTCGACTTCGTCTCCAGGGTTGGAACGGATCCCTTCCCTGTCTGCAGGGAGATATGCGATGCGAAGGATGAGCTTTACATTGCATCCTTGAAAAGCGAAATACGCGGCCTCGCCATGTCCATGCTGTATCCTTTGAACCTTTCTGCCCTGTATCGCCAGAGCAGAACGCGCTGATTTTCAACAGGGAGTATTTTTAGCTTTCTACAAGTTCCATCAGGTCGTGTATACAGAAGTCGGGTTTGGGCATGCCCTCCTCTATACATCGCCCGCCCTCCGTGTACAAAACGCTTCTTATGCGAGAGCGGCGTGCGCCTAAAACGTCCAGTTCCATTCTGTCGCCGATATGAACGGCTTCACCTGGAGAAGTTCCCAGGCGTTCGAGCATTATCTTGAATGCCTGGGGATTCGGTTTTCTGGGGCCGATTTCGTCAGAGTATATTAGATGGTCAAAATAATCGCTTAAGCCTTCCCTGTCCATGATTCTTTTGATTATGTGTCCGTGCGAAGTATTTGAAAGTAAAGCCAGAGGGAAACCGCGGAGCTTAAGCTCCCTCAGGACATGATGTGCTCCGGGCTCGGGAACTATCCTGACCTCAAGAAGCGCTTCGTCAAATACACGCGTGAGCTCGGTGATTCCTCCCGCAATGCGCTTGCGCAGTCCGAGTCTGGTTAAGAATCTTGAGACGACTTCTCGCGATGATACTTCAATCTCGGTGGTAAGTCTTTCTGCCTCACACTCCGTGCCCACTTCTACAAGCGTTTGCTCTATTTCCGGTATGTTGAGATCCATTCCGTACTTCTTTAGAACTATGGAGAAATTTTTGACCCTTAACTGGTCCTGCCGTTCCCATTCGGCTTCTGTTTCGTACCTTGCGATTGTATACCAGAAGTCTAAAGAAACGGCCTTTATTCCTTCAAGGATTTTATTCGCCACTCGCTAAGCATATTTAGATAGAATGTTTTGTCAACGAAGGCGAGTGAGCGCTTTGTTTTATTAAAGTTGCAGATGACGTAATGTTGACAATTGCGTCCTGCAAAGGAGAATAGCCAATGGTCGAGCGCGAAACAGAAATCAAATTCAATTTCTTCAAATGGAATCCCAGGTGGTTAGATCTCCTGCCAATAGGGGTCTGGGTACTTTCGGGTGCCTTCTTGCAAATAGCCCGTATGGCGGGAACCATGTCACCTCTTTACCTGGAATGGTTAAATCCCTTGATCGACCTTCTCTTTCTTATCTCGCCGGTTTTCTCGTTAAGGCTTCTTGAAAGGCAAGACTTCTCTTTTCTCGGGGTGAATAAAAAAAGGATTTGGGCGGCCGTTATTTTGGGCCTTCCTTTGGGTCTCTTTCTTGGGTGGATGTCCGTATCACGATCTCTCTCGGCAGGCCAGTACATATTCCTTCCGCCCACTCTCAATCTCGTATCCTATGCGTTAACTGCAAGCTTTCATCTTTTGGCTGTCGAGTTTTTCTACCGTGGTTGGCTTGCGTCAACACTGGAGCATTCCTACGGATTTCTTACCGCAGTTATTCTTTCAGGTCTTCTCTACGGTTTGACGCCTTTGTTTACACTCGGAACCGATCCGACCCTCTCCAGTGCATATTCCTCAGGTACTTTCTACTGGGGTGCGGTTTTTCCGTTGACCTTCCTTATAGGAGTTCTTCTTGCCGCGATTGCGAGGCTGACGCGCAACTTGCTGGCTCCCGTTCTGGCAATGCTTCCCCAGACTCTAATCGGCGATCTCGTTCAAAACGGCGCCGCTCACCGAATCGCCCATCCGGTATCGAATATTATTGGAATAATTGCCCTCACCGGAATAGTAATCGTGACTCTCTGGATAACAAAATCCAGGAAGATTAAATCACCGCTTTAGAATACGTCCTTTTGAACAGCCCGGCATCATTGCTGACCGGGACCAGTCCCCCTCTTTCTAGAACGAAAGATTAAGGCCTAATCCTGAACCTATTTCAATGAGTTTCTTGACAGTCGGTTCGTCAAGATCTACCGCGTCAGCGTTGCGTTCCTCGGCAAGCCACTCTTTTTCGCCTGCAATCCAGATGCGTTCCTCGCCTTCCTGCTTGGGCGCTTCTTTCAACATTGCGATGAAAGAATCCATCCTTGTCTTGAATTCCTTGATGTCACCGAAGGCCGAAGGATCGATTGCGGCAAGGAAATGAGAAACATCCGGTGGGGCATCCTTCTTGCCGTAGATCTCGCCGAGCATGGACGCGATCCCGAGTCCGCCGGAGAGTATCTCGACAACGGCTGCAAGATCGTAGCCCTTGTAACCCGCACTTTCTTCCCCTGGTCCGCCCAGCGGTGCAAGACCGCCGCCCTTGCGTTCTATCATGTTCTTGAGAACCCTCTTGGGATCTGTTGACGCCGAGCCCAGTTCGTCGGTAGCCCAGGTCGGCGGCATTGCCTTGCCGAGCCTTTCGTAGATCTCGAGTTTGCCACGCGGAACCGTTGAGGTTGCCATGTCCAGAACGAAGGGTTTCTTGCTGCCCGCAGGTACGGCTATGGCTATAGGGTTTGTCCCGAGTATTGCGTCCTTGCCGAAGGTGGGAACGACCAGCGGTGCGGTGTTCGTCACCGAGAAGCCGATGAGGTCGTGTTCGAGCGCCATCATTGCCGTGTATCCCGCTATTCCGTAGTGGTTCGAGTTGCGGATTACCGCAGACGACATGCCCATCTTTTTTGCGCGCTCTATCACCATTCGCATGATCTTCACAGACGCAACCTGACCGAGTCCTGCCTTCGCGTCGACCAGAAAGGTCGCGGGGGTCTCCTTCACGATTTGGGGCTCGGCAACCGGGTCTATAGTCTTTTTCTGGATGTCATCCACGTACCGGCCCAGTCTCGCAAGACCGTGTGACTGGATCCCCCTCCTGTCCGAGGCGAGCAGCACGTCCGTTGTTATCTCGGCATTCTCCCTGGGAACACCCATTTTTTCGAAGATATTGACCGTGAACTCTCTCAAAGGCTTAAGCGGAATCCTTGGCATCAATCCTCCTTTTTTGGATACGGCGAGCCGGTTTTTATAAGCGTTTCGGCCATTTCCCGGATGAATTCAGGAACCAGTCCCTCCTTTTTCATATCTTCTCTCAAACGTTCAATCAGCTTAGAGGAATCGATTCCGGCAGGACAGACTTCCTTGCAGCGCCCGCAAAGTGCGCACGAGTAGGCCAAAGGCGCCGCCTTGGCCAGTCCTCCCGATACGAGCGCCGTCCAGGGCACGCCTATTCCACCCATGTAGCGATATCCCCAGTGACCGGAGACCAATGGGTATATGGCGCATTCGTACATGCATGCGCCGCAGCGAAGGCAGCGAAGCATATCGCGGTATACGGGATCGGCCGCCGCCTTCGTCCTGCCGTTATCGAGAAATACCACGTGAAGTTCCTTTGGGCCGTGCGCGCCGTAAACGATCACCTTCTCAATGTCTCCCGTCTTCGAAGGTCCCGAGATCATCGAAACGTAAGATGTGACGAGATAGCCTGCATAGCGCATGAGTACCTCAAGCCCGAGCATAGCGTCCGAAAGAGAGGGCATGAGCTTCTCGACTCCAATTACGGCCACGTGCACCTCAGGGGCGTTGGTGGCGAAGCGAATGTTACCCTCATTCTCAACGAGGAAGATGGTTCCCGTATCCGCCGTGATGAAGTTCGCGCCCGAGAATCCGACGTCGGCCTTGAAATACTTGTCCCGCAGGAACCCTCTGGCGAACATCGTCAGCTTTTCAGGATCTGTGGGCATCTCGCGGCCTGCGACCTCGGAGAATATCTGGGCTGTTCGTTCTCTCGGAACGTGAACGGCCGGGGCTAGGATGTGCATAGGGCGTTCGTCGAGTAGCTGCACAATGAACTCACCGAGATCGGTTTCGTACACTGTATTGCCGAATTCGGTCATTACATGATTGAACTCGAACTCCTCGGACGTGATCGATTTTGCCTTGACTATGGTCTTTCCGGTTCCGATGATCTTCTTTAAAATCTCGTTCGCCTTGTCGGCATCCTCTGCAAAGTATGTTTTCGCCTTGCTTTTTTCGAGCGCCTCGCGGGCACGTGCGGTGTATTCTCCGAGATTGTCGATGACCTTATCTTTAACATCCTGGAAAACCTTTCTTTTCTCCACTACGTCCGGGAACGCGGCCAGCGCCTTGTCCCTGTTCTCCCTGAAAGATTTCACGGCGCGTTCCAGCGCGGTCTTGAGAAACTTATCCTTGAGAGCCTTATAAATGGTTCGTTTGTAATCGTTGAATTCCTTGCTCGTGTCGATCATTGTTCCTCCAAATTCTCGAAAAGAAACTGGGGAAGGTCGAAAACGTTAATCTTTTGCTCCTCTAATTCCGCCGCGCCGTCCGACAAATTAAGTGTGCAGAACGGGCAAGAGGTCACTACGGTCTCCACATTCTTGGACAGCACATCGTCAACAATCTTGCGTTTTGCCGCGGCAACCGCGAGCTTCGGCAAAGATGCCCGCAGGAGCCCTCCCCCTCCGCAGCAGGTACCCATCATTCTGTTTCTGTCTGCCTCTACTACTTCGACGCACTCCCCCAGCACGCGTCTTGGCTCATCGAATAGCCCCTTGCCCTGTCTGCCTGTTCCGCACGGGTCGTGATAAAGGATTTTCAAATCCTTATGATTTGCTAATCTTATCTTGCCTTCACTGAGCAGTCTGTCTGCAAACTCCACGAAATGCAGAACATCGAATTCAAGATTTATTCCAAAGCGTTCAGGAAATTCGCATGAGAACATCACATAGCAGTGCGGGCAGGATGTGACCAGAAGCGTGATTCCCGAATCGGTCAGAAGCTTGGCTACCTTTTTTGCATGCGCTTCGGTTTCCTCATCATATCCAGATAAAAGCAGAGGAACACCGCAGCAGATGTCTTTTCCCAAAGTTACGTAATCAATCTTTGCTTTTGCGAGAAATCCCTCGAGACCGGCGAGAAGCGCAGGCGCGCCTGCGGTTGTACAGCCGAAAAAGATTCCAATTTTATCTGATTTTGACATTCACAACTCCTTTTACCTTGGTGTAAAAATTCCTAAAGGCAGGATCATCTCTTCCGGTGAGATGCCGCCGTGCTGAAGAGTATGCTTGTACTGAGCTTCATATTCTTTGGGCTTTGTCGGGTATATGAAATAGCAATCGCGCTTTGCGATGACGAAGTTCGTCTGCCTGGGCGGGCCAGGAAGCCTGTAAATCTTTGGATCAGTAAGGTTCACGGCGTCCTTGGGATCGACCGTCAAGGCAGGACCGTATTTGTACCTGAGGTTTGCCGATATCTCCCTGCCACCCCTGATGATTGTCGGTTTCTCCACTCTCAAAAAGCCGTGGTCTGTCGTCAAAACGACGGTTACACCTCTTTCCGACAGCGTCTCAATGAGATTCGGGAAGATTGAATTTGCGAACCAGTTTCGGGTCATGTCAACCAGTGCGTAATCCGACGGGACTATCTCCTCAAGCAGGGTATTGGGCTTAACCGAATGAATGAGCGCGTCAAGAAAATTGAGAATGAACACCTTTAACTTTTCCTTGCGCGATATTAAGGCTTCCGCGTCCCTTGCGGCATCCTGGCTCTGCTGGTTCTTTAAATAAAGAGGCGATACTTGAATTCTCTCTCTCCTTAAAAACTCCGAAAGAAGCTCCTCCTCGTGGCGGTTCTGACCTTTCTGATCCCACACCCAGTATTGGGGATAGCGCTCCGCAATTTCCTGTGGAAAGAGGCCTGCAAATAAGGCGTTGCGTGCATATGGAGTAGCCGTCGGCAGAATCGAGCAGGTGTATTCAACCTTGGTATCAAAAAACTCCTTGAAGTACGGCAGGAGAGCCTGAAACTGGTCAAGACGCATGGAATCGAATAAGAATAGTACTACCTCTTTGCCTTCTTTTAACAGGGGGAGGACGTATTTGGGCATGACATATGGCGAAAGAGTCGGGCCTGAGGCTTCCTTGTTTCCCTCGCCTTCCTTTAACCACTTTGGATAGTTGCGTTCAACATAGAGGCTGAATTCTCGCCGCATCTCATTACGCTGCTCGTCGCCCAATTCCCTCAACCCTTCGTCGCCGAAGCGCTTGAACCGAAGTTCCCATCGCACGTCCCTGCGATATGCCTCGACCCACTCGTTCCAGTTTTCCGGTATTCTCGTAACCGTCATTTCCTGAGTGTATTCGCGGCTCATGTTATCCTTGACCAGTTTCTTGCGTTCGAGAAGCCTTTTGATGACCGAGCCCAGCTGGGTGGGGGAGATGGGTTTGATTATGAAATCGTCGGCAAGTTTGCCGAATGCCGAGTCAACAAGTTCCTCCTCCTCGCTCTTGGTTACAATTCCCACAAGAATGTCTTCACTCTCCGCCCTTATCGCTTGAAGTGTTTCGATGCCGTCCATGCCGGGCATGATCTCATCCAGAAGAACAAGGTCGTAATCTTTTTTCTTTAAAAGCTCAAGACCGTCGGGGCCGTTGGTTGCCGTGTCGACCTCGTATCCGCGTTCTTTCAGGCTGTATATATGGGGTTTAAGAAGTGAAATTTCATCGTCTATCCATAAAATTCGCATGCAAAAGGATATCCGGAAGAATGAAGGTGTCAACCTCATCCTTGCGGGGCTTCTTACTTATCGAAGGAGAGCAGGTTTGAAGGACGAAGAAAGTCGTACTAGATCCAACCTGAATCTTAAACTAAGAGGTTCTTCGTACCGAAATTCTTCACTTAGACAGATTCTCACTTATCTGAATGGATAGGCTCCCCCTTTGTGTCTATCTATGGGGTAGGGGACCTCCCAAAAAAGCAAGGCGGCTTTCTGCGGTGAGGGTAAGGTGAGCGTTATCCCAAATCCAGGTCCACGCTTCCTGAGTCAGAGCCCCATTTGGTCGAAGTGAAAGTATAGGAGCCCGTAAGATGGCTTCCCGAGAGCTCACCCTCGATGTGCATTACGAAACCGGTTCCCTGCACATCCAGATCGAGTTTCGCCGGGTTCTTGCTCAACGTTCCGTGGCCTTCAAAATCGATAACTTCCTGGTTTACCGTGATTGTGCCCTGCGCCTCAATCGCTTCATCCTCTTGTGTGAAGTCAAAGGATAAAGGGCCGTTGTACGTTGCGTCGACGCTTACGTAGTTACCCTTGAACGTGCCGCTGGTTTTAATAATGAGATTGGAAGAAAGACATCCTGACATCAGCAGTATTAAGAAACAGGAAGAGATTGAAGCCCACAATTTCCCATACGACGATCTCAAAACGTTTATGTTCATTTATCCCTCAATATATTTGTAATCTTTAATAATTCGCTAGCGGGCAATTGCCCACGAAAGTACATTACGTCCTCTAGCAGGTTATATGCCAATCATCTGTCTCTCTAACTTCCGACTCTCCGAAACTTAACAGAGAAGAATCCTAGGCTCTTAGTGCGAATTGTGCAGATAACGTACAGGTTGTTACAGATACGTACAGCTAGCCTCGGGTATAAAAGAGCGGCCGGGGCGTGAACCCCGGCCTTTTGAGCTGAACCCTATGTTGGAAATATACTTAGCTTAGCAATTATGGGAAAATGCCGCGTCTCGTATAGATGCGTTCAAGGGTTTCCAGTGCCGTAATGTAGGCTGCCGTGCGCATGTCTTTCTTGTATTTCTTCGCGTTGTCGGTAACCCTCTTGTAGGCATCCACGACCTTGCGTTTGAGCTTTGCCGTTATCTCTTCAAGCTCCCAGAATTCGCTTCGTTTGTTCTGAAGCCATTCGAAATATGCGACAATCAGCCCGCCGGAGTTGGATACGAGATCGGGTATTACGTCTATGCCTTTCTTGGCCAGTATCTCGTCGCCGTCTGCGTCCGTCGGGCCGTCTGCGCCCTCGACTACGAGTTTCACGTTGAGCATCGTCGCCGTGTCGCCTGTGATCTGGTTTTCAAGCGCGGCCGGGACGAATATGTCGGCCCTGGTGGAAAGAAAGGCTTCGTGGCTCGTACGCTCGGCCTTGGGGAAACCCGCAAGGTGTTTGTTCGTTATCGAGTATTCGAGAAGCTCGGATGTCTTTATTCCGTCGGCATTCACGATGGGACCCGATGTGTCTTCAACTGCAACGAGCCGGGCGCCTTCTTCCTCGAGAATCGACGCCGCCCATGATCCGACGTTGCCGAATCCCTGAACCATGAAGGTTGCGCCGTCCAGTCGGAAGTTTTTTTCCTTTGCCCATTCCTTTACGGCAAATACGACACCTTGACCTGCCGCGCGGTCCCGGCCGATTGTTCCGCCGGAACGCAAGGGCTTTCCCGCGACAATATGAACGGAGCGGTTGCGAACTTGCGGGGGGACGGTTGAAAGGTAGGTATCGAGAGCCCAGGCCATGATCTGCGGGTTAGTGTTCACATCAGGAGACTGAACATCGAAGTCCGGTCCGATATTCGAACCGAGCCCGAAGACGAAGCGCCTGGTAATGCGCTCGATTTCATCCCTTGAATACTCTCTCGGGTTGAACTGGATGCCGCCGGAGGCTCCGCCCATGGGAACCTCGGCCACGGCGGCCTTGAACGTTGTGGTCATTGCAAGGGCGCGTATCTCATCGAGTTCCACCCAGGGATGGAAGCGCATTCCGCCGGTGTAAGGACCGAGGACATTCGAGTGCTGAACCCTGAAGCCCGTGAACATCTCGATCTCCGAGTCATCCATCTTGACCGGGAAGTTCAGGACTATCTCGTTGTTCGTCTGCTCTATTATCTTCTTGACGGAAGGATCGAGCTTCATGAGCTTTGCGGCTCCGCTCAGCTTGGCCTGAACGGCTTCGTTGAGACTTTTCACGATTGCTCCTTGGATCAAGGGAATATGCCGCGTTCCTTGTACACCGTGGCAAGATGTGAAAGGGCGACAATGTAGCAGGCCGTGCGCCAGTCTGTTTTATACTCACTTGCGGTGTCGCGGACGCGCTGGTATGCGTTCACCATCTTCTTGTGGAGCTTGGAATCGACTTCGTCGAGCTCCCAGAACTCGCTGCGCTTGTTCTGAAGCCACTCGAAGTAGCTAACCATTACTCCGCCGGCATTGCAGAGAACGTCCGGGATGACGTCTATGCCGCGCTCGAAGAGAATGGCGTCTGCGTCAGGATCGGTGGGACCGTTTGCTCCTTCAGCCACGAGCTTCACGTTGATCTTCGGGGCGGTTTCCGCCGTTATCTGGTTCTCGAGTGCGGCAGGAATGAAGATGTCCGCTTTGGTGGCAAGGAAGGTCTTGTGATCGACGGCCTTCATCTTGGGGTATCCGCCGACAAGTCCCTTGTTTTTCTTGGCATACTCCGTCAACTCGAACGGATCAATGCCTTCCGGATTTGAGAATGTGCCGGATGCGTCTTCAACGGCCACTAGTTTTGCGCCGTGCGGGGCAAGAAGCCTCGACGCCCAGGAACCCACGTTGCCGAAGCCCTGGACGAAGTACGTAGCGCCCTTGAGATCGAATTTCTTGTCTTTGGCCCATTCTTCGATGGTGTAGACCACGCCCTGGCCTGTTGCCTTGTCGCGGCCTATGCTGCCGCCTGCCTCGATGGGCTTTCCTGTCACGACGTGAATCGAGCGCTGACGCTCGGTCGCCGGCATCGTGGAAAGGTAGGTGTCAAGAATCCATGCCATTATCTGTGGGGTGGTGTTCACGTCCGGGGCCGGGATGTCGTATTCGGGTCCGATATTGGAGCCGAGCGCGTAGGTGAAGCGGCGGGTTATACGCTCGAGTTCATTCTGGCTGTACTTTGATGGATCGAGTTGGATCCCTCCCTTAGCTCCGCCGAAGGGTATGTTGACTATCGCCGATTTCCAGGTCATCCATGTTGCCAGTGCCCTGACCTCGTTTATCTCCACCGCCGGGTGAAAACGAAGCCCGCCTTTGTAAGGGCCGAGGGCGTTGTTGTGCTGAACCCGATACCCTGTGAACATCTCTATGCGGCCGTCGTCCATTTTAACAGGGAAATGCACTATAACTTCGTTGGTCGTCCTTGCAAGGATGCTGCGGATCTTCGGGTCGAGCCCCATAAGATCCGCAGCCTTGTCGAATTGCCTTGTGACGTTGTCGTAGACGCTTCTCTCTATCTTGGTCGCTTTTTTGTCGGTTGCGTTGGAAGTAAGTGTTGGCATTTTATCCTCAATATCCTTGTTATCCTTATATCCTTATTCGTATTCCTCGCAGCGCCACACTCCACTTGCCGGCTTGGGATATGAGCATGTAGGTCTGTTTTCACAGTTCTTGCAAAGCCCCTTAAGTTCGACCTTGTCTTCAACTGCTGCGGAGGTTCCGGTGGTTTTGGTTACGGTTTGAGTTTTCGTGTATTCAAAACCTTCGAACTCATCGCAGTGCATGACCGGTTTTTCAGCATTTCTCGGGAAAGTACATGTCGTTGAAAGCGTGCAAGTTCCGCATAAGCCACGAAGCTCCGTGATCTCATGGGTCGTCGCTCTTGTTTTGGTTTCTGTCATTACGTTTGACATTTCTGACCTCCTTAAGGTCTTTTATCAACCGCGGCCTTTTTGCCGCGTTCACTTTACTTAAGGAGCAATCAGCATGCCACGCTGCAAAGGGAGGTCCCCCTCCCATTATCCCTAAAGTTAAGTTGTTATTTTGCTTGACATAACTGCGTAATGGAACGTCTAAATCCTGTGAAAAATATCCTTCGCGTGTCTGCGGACGGTCGTTTTAAAAGGGGAGGACTGAACCGGTGGGGAGAAATTCCCCGGTTATTGGCCGGTCTCTTCAGAGTCCTCTTCAACCTTTTTGAGTTTTTCCCTCAGGGTCTTGCGGTCTATACCCAGTATCTCGGCGGCCTGGGTTTTGTTGCCGTCGACGCTTGAAAGGACGTTGCGGATGTATTCGGTTTCCACCTCGGCAAGCGTCCGGTTCAGACCGTGACCTCTCAACGACGAAAACCGCATTAGCGAGGGCAGGTCGGAAACCTCGATGATGTCGCCTTCGGTCATGACCACCAGGCGCTGGATCACGTTTTCAAGTTCCCTCACGTTGCCGGGCCAGTGGTAGTTCTTGATAACCTTAAGTGCATCGTCCGAAAAGGTCGGAATCTTTTTGCCGAGACTGGTCGCGAACTTGGTGGCAAAATTATTGATCAATAGAAGAATATCGTCACACCTGTCCCTGAGAGGGGGTAATTCTATTGTTATGACGTTCAGGCGGTAGAAGAGATCGTCCCTGAACAACCCCTGTTTAATGAGGCTCATAAGGTCCTTGTTCGTAGCGGCTATGATTCTTACATCCACCCTTTGCGGTCTTCTCGAGCCGACCATGAATACTTCCTTGTCCTGCAAGACTCTCAAAAGCTTGACCTGAGTGGCAAGACTCGTCTCCGATATCTCATCCAGCAGCAGGGTGCCTCCGTCCGCGGTCTGAAAGAATCCGGCCCTTGTGGAGGAGGCTCCCGAAAAAGCGCCCTTAACGTAACCGAAGAGTTCGGATTCCAGAAGCTCATGGGGTATCGCCCCGCAGTTTACGGGCAGGAAGGGGGCGGAAGCGCGATCACTGTTATAGTGGATGGCCCTTGCCACGAGTTCCTTGCCTGTCCCGCTCTCTCCGGTTATCAGGACGGTTGCCCGTGTCTTCGAGCATTTGTCCACGGCATCGTAAACTTTCTGCATCTTCGGGGATTCACCGATGATGCCGTACATGACACGCGGTGTCCCTTCTGCCCGGGCCGTGCGGCGGGTGTAAAGTTTATCGAGCGATCGTTCGATGGCCGAAAAGAGTTCCTCGTCGGTAAAAGGCTTTGCAAGGTATTCATCCGCGCCGATCTTGACGGCTTCGACCGCTCCCTCGATAGTCGCGTAGCCCGTGATCATCATCACTTCGGTATTCTTGAGGTTCTCTCGCACGTGCCTTACGAGATCGAGGCCGCTGGCCCCAGGCATCTTTAAGTCGGTGACAACAAGATCCACTTCGGTGTCCCTCAGTACCTCAAGGGCCTCGGCGACGCTCTGGCACGTAAAGACCTGATATCCCTGGGATGTGAGGTTGCGCTGTAAGACCTCGAGGGTATCCCTTGCGTCGTCTACGACAAGTATTTGAGCCTTTTTAGTCGGTGTTGCCATTGCTCGATTTCTCCTTCTCTGTATTTTCTCCGGAAAGCGGCAGTACTATCTCGAACCTGGAACCCTTGCCCGGCTTGCTGTCGACCTTGATTGTGCCTCCGTGCGAAGATACAATTCCGTGAACGACGGCGAGTCCGAGCCCGGTACCCTGACCGACACCCTTGGTCGTAAAGAAGGGCAGGAATATTTGCTTGAGGATCTCCCTGCTCATGCCGATACCGGTATCCTCCACGATTAAAGAGATATCCTCCTCCCCTCCCTGTGTGGACAGAGTAAGTCGGCCTCCGCCCGGCATTGCCTGGATGGCATTGACTATTAGATTGACGAGCGCCTGGTGAAGCTGTGCAGGATCGGCCACAATCATGGGCAGGTCCGGGTCCAGATTTCGAACCAGTTCAATCCCCTCCTTGGCGCACCTGGATTCCAGGAAGTAGATGCCGTCCTTGACTATCTTGTTGAAGTCTACCTCGGATTTATTCGTCGGCATCTGCCTGGCGAAATACAGGAGTTTTTTGACCGCCTCCCTGGCATGAAGCGATGCGGCGATTATCTTGTCCACGTCTTCCTGAGCCTGGGCGGGCAGCCCCGGGGTTTTTTTGGAAAGCTGGGCAAAACCAAGGATGCTGCCCAGGGGCTCGTTCAGCTCGTGAGCCACACCGGCGGCAAGCTGTCCTAAAGTTGCGAGGCGGTCCGCATGTCTCAGCTGCTCCTTGAGCTTGGCCTGATCCTCCTCAAATTTTTTTCGCTCTATAATCAAGCCGATCTGACTCGCCACCGTCTGGAGCAGATTTCGTTCCTCCGTAAGGAACAAGTCAACCTCGAGTTCCGGTCTGTCCTCGGAATAAAAAACTTCGATTCTCCCGCGCTCCGAGCCCGCCACCACTATTGGTGATGATATTTTGTACCTGGTTCCCGAAAATCCCGGAGTGGTGTAACTTCTTCCGTCGAGGATTATCCTCGAAGAAGCAATCTCGTGATACTGCATTGCTTGAGGTAGTATCTGAGCTATTCCTTCGAGGATCCCCTCGAGCGATATTCGGGGTCTTTGAACGAGCCTTGCAATCCCGTAAAGGCACGAAAGCTCCTTGACGCGTTCCCTGAGTGCGGCCTGGGCGCGGCGTCCGGCCGCCGCTATACCCAGCGCCTGGCTGAAGCTTTCATAGAGTTCAATCTCATTTTCGGTAAAGAAGTCTTTTGACTTGCTCTTGAGCTGCAGTAACCCCATGTTCTTTTCGTCAATCACGAAAGGAATCATCGCAAGAGAGAAGAAACTGTCGTCGGGCTGTATCTCGTCCTTCCCGTTTGAAACCTTATGAGTATCACCGGTCCAGAAGCTGCCGTTCTTGGTGAAGAAGGGAAGAGTAGTGTCTATCTGGTGCGTGGCAACGCTCTTGCAGACACGTTCGAGTGCCGAGTCCTCAATCGAACAAGGGATATACTCACCTCTTGTCCCCTGCGCGAAGGGCATGATCTGGAATTTGAAATTCTCCACCGGTGCCCTTGTCGCTTCCCAGCGGTAGTTCAAGTCGCCGTCCGTCATCCTTATCTCTATGGCGTCGCAGCCGGAGAAGCCGAACAGAAGCCTTGAAACTTCCTTGAGGAATTCGCTTCTCGTTCCCCCTTTATGCGCGTATATCAGAACCTTGCGTGAGAGCTCGGGATAATCCTGTGGTCCCGGGTTGCCGGTTTGTTTTCCTTGTTGGGGTAACTTATCGATTATCATCTTCCAAAGCTAATTCTAAAGACGCCGCCTGCGGTGTCAAGCCGGTCATCAGTGGCCGATTGACAAGCGTGGATTTCTATTTATCCTAGATGCATGAAAGAAGAAGGACAAATAAAGCTCGGGTGGTGCGAATTGTGTCTCAATGTCGTCGATCTGGAACGTTCCCTCGAGTTCTACGAAAAACTGGGTTTCAGCGAGGTGGAGGTTGACCTTGACGAGGGCTGGGCGGTCCTTGAACACGCGAATCTTCTGCTCGCTCTCTATAAAGATCACATAAAGGAAAACATGATCAATTTTCGCGGCGGTGACGTTTCTAAGATTGCCAGGGAACTCAAGGCTCGAGGACTGTCTTTGACCGAGGACGCTCACGTCGAAGAAGACGGCAGTACCGGCGCAACCGTCAAGGACCCTGACGGAAATATCATATATTTCAACACTCATCCCGGTGAGGGGATAGAGAATGGCGGTCAGTGAACGCTTCACCCTCTCCTCCCTTACAAGGTAATCTTTCTTTGCCCCGCGCGGTGTCCAGATTATTCCTTAAGATCGGTGAAATCCGGAAACTCAGGGAAAAGCTCCCTCATTCATTTTTTGTGTCGAGCTCCGGCCTGCCCGCTCTGCTCGAAGATATCTGGTCAAACCGCGGACGGCACCGTTGTTCCCTCTCTTTTATTCAACCAGGTTTCAATCGAGATACGTTTAGCTTGACACGTAACCAAATCTGACTAGATTTTGCGGAATAAAACAGTGCGTATGGCACTAGGAGGATAAAGAATGAAAGAAGAACCAACCAAGGAGAACAAGGACAAGCCTCCGCAGCGAAAGGCGGAGCCTCCCTCAGGAAGTAAGAAAACCCTTGGACCGGTTCCCAATCTAGAGGAGCACGTCAGTTCGGACTGGTGGAGGAGGATTTTCAACTCCACATATCTCAAAACCGACGCCGATGTCGTGGAAGATCAGGATATAACCCGCAAAGAGGTGGATCTCTTCCATACTATCCTCGGCGTCAATCCCGACGACAAAATTCTCGATCTCTGCTGCGGCCAGGGAAGGCATTCCATGGAACTCGCTCGCACCGGCCTTAAGAATGTAGAAGGTCTTGACCGTTCGCACTACCTCATACAGCGTGCAAAAGCCCAGGCAAAGAAAGAGAATCTGAACATAAAATTTCGCGAGGGCGACGCCAGAAAATTGCCTTATTACGCGGATAACTTCGATGCCGTGATGATACTCGGTAACAGCTTCGGCTACTTTGAGACGGTCAACGACGACCTCAGAGTGCTGAAGGAAGTCGCGAGGATTCTCAAACCCTGGGGCAAGCTTCTCATAGACGTTACGGACGGAGAGTACCTCAAGCAGAATTACCAGCCGCGTTCATGGGAGTGGATCGACGCCAAGCATTTCGTCTGCCGCGAACGCTCGCTCTCGCTCGACAAACAGCGTTTGATTTCTCGTGAACTCGTCTCTGATGTCGATGAAGGCATAATGGTCGACCAGTTCTACGCCGAAAGGCTCTATACTCGCGAACAGATCCAGGAGCTTCTGGAAAAAGCCGGATTCAGCGAAATAATGCTCCACACCGAACTTGGTTCGGATTCCCGAAGGAATCAGGATCTGGGAATGATGGAGCGCCGTATAATCGTCACCGGTGTGGTTCGCAAGGAGTGGAGCGCGCCCAGGCGCAAGACAAAAGGAATGATGAAGAGCGTTACCGTCATTCTCGGCGATCCCACGAAACCCGATCCTCTCAAGCCTATGGGTATATTCGACGACGACGACTTCTATACCATAGATCAACTCAAGGACGCGCTTCGCGAACTTTCGTGCTACCAGTTCTCCTACATAAACAATCATTCGACACTTGTTTACGATCTAGCCAAACTAAAAGGCAAGACCGATTTCGTCTTCAACCTGTGCGACGAAGGTTACAACAACAATGCGAGACTTGAGCTTCATGTGCCCGCGCTGCTCGAAGTCGTCGATATGCCTTACACGGGATCAGGACCTCAGTGCCTTGCATCCTGTTACGATAAATCGCTCGTTCGTGGTATAGCGAAGGAGATGGACATACCCGTTCCAGAGGCCATGTTCATAAAACCGGAGGATACCATATTCGAACTGCCGCTCAATTTCCCCCTTCTCGTGAAGCCTAACTTCGGTGATTCGAGTTTCGGAATTACCCAGCGCAGCGTCGTCTATAAAATCGAGGAATTGCTTAACGCAGTCACCGAGATCAGAGAAAAGTTCGGGTACGACAAGCCAATCCTCGTAGAGGAATTCCTTACGGGCAAGGATCTGACAATGGGTATCATCGGCAACCCGCCTGAATCCTACCAGGTGCTTCCCATTATCGAAGAAGACTACTCCGCACTCCCGAAAGGGCTACCGCGCATTTGCGGATACGAGGCCAAGTGGATGCCCGACTCTCCGTACTGGAACATCAAATCCGTAAAAGCGGAGCTTCCTGAAGACGTCGAAAAATCCATCATAGAATGGTCGGCCAGGCTTTTCGAGCGTCTCGATTGCCGCGACTACGCGCGTCTGGACTGGCGACTTGACTCCAAAGGCAATCCCAAGCTTCTCGAGGTCAACCCGAATCCCGGCTGGTGCTGGGACGGCCATCTTGCCAAGATGGCGAAGATTGCGGGGACATCATACACAGAGATGCTCGAAATGATACTGCGTGCAGCCGAACAGCGTTTAGGTATACAACCCAAAACTGAAGATTCGAAACCCGAACCCGGTGAATGCCAGCTTCCTGACTCTGATGCTTCAGGTGACAGAAGCCTTCTTCTGCCGGGCTTGTGGAACGGAAAGAAGCCTGAAAAAACCTGATTAGTGGTCTAAGCGGACCGTCTCGGAGGTTCATAAATGATCTTTGCATTGGTCGTTTTTGCCCTTGCGTTGCTGGCTGTCATTGTCGCCGCGGTTGTCAGAATCAACGTGCCGCGTGCAGCAGGATTCCTGGGACTTGATCCTCCCCGGGTAGTTCGCGCTTACGACTTCATGAGTCATATGCCTCCTTTTGCGGTTGTACGATTACTTGTAGCTAATACCCTTTCTCGCATGAATGTACATGGTTCTTTAGTTGATGTTGGATGCGGTCCGGGTTATCTGCTTGCCGTTATCGGTCGCAGATTCCCGTCTCTTCGTCTGATCGGTGTGGATTTGTCGAAAGAAATCCTTTCCGCCGCATCCCGGAATCTTTCCACAATCGCGGGAGAAAGACTCGAACTCCTTGAAGGCGACTCGGAGTGTCTTCCCCTTCATCAGAACTCCGTCGACTATCTCGTAAGCACGTTGTCCCTGCACCACTGGCCGGAGCCGCAAAAGGCTTTTCGCGAGTTCCAAAGGGTTCTCAAGCCCGGCGGAATGCTTCTCGTCTTCGATCTCAAAAGAGACCCGAAACTCCTCTTTTATTTCCTTATCCGTTTTGTTACGGCTGCGGTTGTACCCCGCGCTCTTCGTGAAGTGAAAGAACCTCTCGGATCCCTTCTTTCCGCGTATACACCGGTCGAGGTCCAGGAATTCATGGAAGGAATCCACTGGAGTTCGCTCACCATAGAACCGGGTTTCGGCTGGATGACCGTAACGGCGGTCAAGTAGGCGTTTTTTTTCTGCCGTCAGAAATTCAAGGAAGGTATCCTGAGTCTGGTTTCTTTTTCTCCTGTTTAATCCAGTGGAGTTAGGGTGTTCTTGTCGTCTTTAAATGAAATCCACCTGCTTGACAAATACTGCCCGGTAAATAATGTTAGCTGTTTCAGGGAGCCGGAAGGGCAAACTTAGGAGGATTCCTATGAAGCGTGCATCGTTCGGTGCCAAGCTAAAATATTCTTTCGACAACTCCATGGCGAAAGGGCCTTCAACCCTGATCGTGTGGCTTGCGATATTATCTCTGGCTCTCATTGTCATCATCGCCGGTATAGTTGCAGTTTCAGGTATAGCGCCGGAGGGCAAGGGATTTTTTGAAGTAGTCTGGATGAGCCTTATGCGGACGCTTGATGCCGGAACCATGGGGGGAGACGAAGGTTCATGGTGGTTTCTTTTCGCAATGCTCGCGGTAACAGTCGGTGGAATCTTCGTAATCAGTACCCTTATCGGTGTGCTTACGACAAGCATTGATGTGAAACTCGAATCGCTGCGGAAGGGGCGTTCCAGAGTCATCGAGGAGGGACATACCGCTATCCTGGGTTGGTCGTCTCAGGTTTTCACCATAATCCCCGAACTCGTTGAAGCCAACTCGAACCAGCGCCATTCCTGTGTCGTCGTACTGGCCGACAGGGACAAAGTTGAGATGGAAGACGATATCAAGACGAGATGCGGTTCCACCGGCCGCACAAAGATCGTGTGCAGGAAGGGGGACCCCATGGACATGAGCGACCTCGAGATTGTAAGTCTTGATACCGCCAAATCGATCCTCATCCTTTCCCACGAGGCGGAGGACCCCGACTCCGACGTCATCAAGACAATGCTTGCAATTACCAACAATCCCGATCGAAAGAAAGAACCGTACCACATAGTCGCAGAGATTCGCGACCCCAAGAACGTTGAGGTCGCAAAAATGGTGGGCAGGGACGAGGTCGAAATCGTTCTCGTTTCCGATCTGGTTGCCCGCGTAATAGCCCAGACCTGCCGGCAGTCCGGGCTGTCCGTAGTTTACACGGAGCTCCTGGATTTCGGCGGCGATGAGATCTACTTCCACGAACCGGAGCCCGAACTCATCGGCAAGACATTCATGGATTCAATACCCGTATACGAAGATTCGACGGTCATCGGACTCGTGCCCGCGGGCAAGATGCCGTTGCTGAATCCGCCGATGAATACTCCGATAAGCGAAGGTGACAAGCTTATAGTGATAGCCGAAGACGACGACACGACGAGAATTTCAAACGTAGAAGATTACGGTATAGACACTGAAGCGATTGTCGGCAAAAGCTCTGACAGGAAGGAACCCGAGCGGATGCTTATCCTCGGCTGGAACTGGCGCGCGCCCCTCATAATAAACGAGCTCGATAACTACGTGGCGCCCGGCTCCGAGATAACCGTCGTAGCCAACCTTGCCGGATGCGAAGGAGAGCTTCGCGAGAAATGCGCAGGCTGCAAGAATCTTGCCGTCGTTTTCAAGCAGGAAAGCACGACATCGAGAAAAGTACTCGATGCATTGAACATTCCTTCCTTTCACCATATCATCCTCCTCTGCTATTCGGACTCAATGGGAACTCAGGAAGCCGACGCCCAGACACTCATTACCCTTCTTCACCTTCGCGAGTTAGCCGAATCAACCGACAGGCAATTTTCGATCGTCAGCGAGATGATAGACGTACGAAACCGCAATCTTGCCGAGGTGACGCGCGCGGACGACTTCATAGTATCCGATCGTCTGGTGAGCCTTCTCATGACGCAGATATCGGAGAACAAATATCTCAACGCCGTCTTTACCGACGTATTCGATCCCGAGGGCTCCGAGATTTATCTCAAACCCGCATCCGATTACGTCAAGCCTGGCGCCGATGTGAACTTCTACACCGTAATAGAATCCGCAAAAAAACGCGGGCACATCGCGATAGGTTACAAGCTCAAGCGCCACGCCGCCGAAGCCGACAAGGCTTACGGCGTCGTTGTCAACCCCAAAAAATCTGACCGCGTCGTCTTCTCCGAGGAGGACAAGGTTGTGGTTGTGGCAGAAGATTAAGGATGCCTGATTGTGAGTGCGGCCATTTATTATTTCTCCGCAGGCGGAAACAGTTTGGCCGTTGCGCGGGATTTGGCGGCAAGATTGGATGCAGATGTCGTTGCAATATCGGCGATAACTGAGCCAGGTACGGTAAGTGTGGCCGCCGATGTGATCGGGATCGTGTTCCCTGTTTACTACTCCGAGTACAGCGGGGTACCTTTAATCGTCTCGCGATTTACCGAAAAGCTCGAAAGTATAGGCTCGAAGTACATCTTCGCGGTCGCTACACACTCGGGCAATCCTGGGTCTACCGTCGAGAATTTCGCAAGAAACCTGGAAAAGCGAGGCGGGAAACTTGCCGGCGGCTTCACGGTATACATGGATGTTCCTTATCCGGTTTCCACTAAATTAAAGAAGGCCTTTTTAGGTATCGAATTCGACAGGGACGGTTTGAGAGATACGCTTCTGCGGGATCAGGAGAAAGCATGCGTTGCGTGGAAAAATAAGCTTGAGACTCTCGTAGACTATGTATCCACCAGGAAAGAAGGTAAGCTGGAAACGCCCGGATCCTTTGCCAAATTCATGACCGCTATCTTTCTACCGCTGCGAAGACTCATATTCGTCGGAAGATTCAAGCAGCTTGCCGGGGAATCCAAAAAGGACTTCTACGAACTCGTGCCCATTGCCGACCGCAGCTTTGAGGTCAACGAGATGTGTAACGGATGCGGGGTATGCGTGAAGGTATGTCCTGTGGAAAACATCGAAATCGAGATAGACAAACCACGCTGGCTGGGACATTGCGAGACCTGCAATGCCTGTTTTAAATGGTGTCCACGGGAAGCAATAACAGGTAAGATCGTGGAGTATGCGACGAGACTGCACCACCCTGAGGTGAAACTCAGAGATTTCATAAATCAAAGAACAGGAGGATAGATGCATAAACAAGCCGATCCTGAACCAACTTTCCATTATGTGTGTACACACGAAGAGGCAAAAAAGAAAATCGCCGATCACGACATCTTTTGGGTCTCCAACTGCGGGTGCAGGGAGGGTAAAAAGGGTGAGGAGGGTGAGGAGGGTGAGGAGGGCGGAGAGGGCTGCAAACGTTCGCGAATGGACCTCTGTCTCTTCTTCGACGACAAGGAGATGACGGGCACCGGTACGGGTTGGAAGAAGGTGGATCGCGCCTTCGTCGAGGGCATCCTCAAGGAGGCGAAAGAAAAGCACCTGGTCGCACGGCCTTTTCATTACAACGAGGATCGCGAACATGATCAGGGCATATGCTTCTGCTGCGACGACTGCTGCGCATACTTCCAGGGTGACGAGTGGGGATGTGATCCCGGCAAATACATCGAACAAACCGACATGGAAGCCTGTACCCACTGCGGCGAATGCGTATCTGTTTGCTACTTCAAAGCTCGCAACATTGTCGACGGAATGTTGCAAGTTACGAGGGAAAAGAAAGAAGGGGGGTACGGGCGTTACGGGTGTTACGGGTGTTATGGGTGCGGCCTTTGCTCTGACGTGTGTCCGGTTGGGTGTATCGAGATGGTTCCCAGAGATGGAAACTGATTTGCTTGTCCGCGATTACGAGCTGAAGGATCTGGAACAAATATCCATCCTTATGCACGAATTGGGATATCCAAACAGCCTTGCTTTTTTTAAAGAAAGGTTCGACACTCTCGCAAACACCGGGTTTGACAAGGTCCTTGTCGCCGAGAGAGAGGGGGTCGTTCAGGGAATGATAACCCTGCACTTCATACATCTTCCTCACCTTGCCGGCAATCTCTGCCGCGTGGTCGCACTGGCTGTCAGGAACGAATTCAAGAGGCAGGGTATAGGCGCGAAACTCATGATCAAGACGGAAGAGATCGCCCGCGAAAAGAACTGCGCGAAGATTGAACTCACCTCAGGCCTCGAGCGTACGGAAGCTCACGATTTTTACCGCGCGATAGGTTTTGAAGAGAAATCCAGAAGATTCACCAAAGACCTCGTATACTGAAACTAACACGCGGGGACCATATGCGGCTTGATGCCTCCAGTGAGTACTTAGGCTATATCTAAACGACACAGTCAATGTCTCGAAAAGGGGCTTTACATTGACAGCCATCGTCACCAAAGTATAATCGACCCTGGTTAACAAGAGAGAAGGACTTTGAGTTCCGAATCCTTGTACTGGTGTAGCCGACTGGACAGGCTTTCCTGAGGTGAGACCCTTTTTGAAAACTTGTTAAGAAGGAGTATCCTTTAATGCGAGCTAGCGAACTACGCGCCCGCAAGGCCAAGCGTGTTACATGGATAGGCCTTATTGTGAATGTAGCCCTTACCGCACTAAAGTTGCTTTCAGGAATCCTGGGTCGCAGCGGGGCGATGGTCGCCGACGCGATACATTCCCTCTCAGATTTTGCCACGGATGTGGTTATTCTGTTCGGATTCCGTTTCATACACAAACCTGCGGACAAATCTCACCGATACGGGCACGGCAAGATCGAAACATTTTCGGCTTTTCTTATTGGTGCGGCTCTTCTTTTCGTCGGTGTAGGAATTCTCTGGGGAGGCGTGGAAAAAATAATCCTGACAATCCAGGGCAAGATACTCGAAAAGCCTGGCTGGATTGCGTTCGCAGCGGCGCTCGTGTCCATCGCGGCCAAGGAATTTTTATACTGGTTTACCATCAAGGTAGGCAAGGACATATCAAGCCAGGCGGTAATAGCCAACGCATGGCATCACCGCTCCGACGCTTTCTCTTCCATAGGCACCGCGATAGGCATAGGCGGCGCGATAGTTCTCGGCGAAAAGTGGAGGGTGCTTGATCCTGTGGCTGCGGTGGTCGTCAGCTTTTTCATCATCAAGGTGGCGCTTGAGATCACTATATCCAGCATAAAGGATTTGCTTGAGGCATCGCTCGACGATAAAACCGAAGAGAAAATAATGAAGATCATTTCAAGTGTGCACGGTGTTTTCAATCCGCATGATCTCAAGACGAGAAGGCTCGGTAATAACGTTGCGATAGACGTTCATATCGATGTAAAGAATACCATGGGTATAATGGAAGCCCATGACATCGCAACAAGGGTTGAGGAGAAACTATACAAGGAGTTTGGCGAGGATACGGTCATTTCCGTCCACATGGAACCTGCAGGGTCGAGATAAGATATAAGCGCTGCAATATTAACCAATTGACGTCTAGGTTTGGTCCGGCTCTGAGGTGGTCCGGACTTGACTTTATTCCTTTACAAGGCATAATGAAAACAGGATTCAAACAGACTTTTGTTATGTTTTAAGGAGGTTTCTTGCGAGAATCAACGAGTGTATGTGCCGGGACGAGTCTTTTCCTGTGCCATTCAACGTATCTACCCAAACAAAAAGCCTGCAGAAGAATAACATCAATCGCAGAGGCAAGCGCATGACGTCGGAAAAACTCGTGACGGTACTTTCCACCTCCGACGCAACGATGATCACGCTTGTCAAATCCTTCCTTGACGGGGAGGGGATACGCTACATAGTCAAGGGTGAGGGCACCCAGGGGCTTCTCGCGCCATCGGCGCTGTGGGGGCAATCTTCCCTGACCATCGTGACCATACAGGTTCTCGAGCAGGACTCGGAGGTTGTTTTTGATTTCCTCAAGAAGATGCAAGCTGGAGACAGTCAAGATTTGCCTGATTGATCAACCGACCTCGTCCAGGCGGGTTAGTGTCGCGGAAAAAGGAGTGAATTATGAGAACAATTCTCGGCGTTGTCGCTGCCTTCAGTATCCTGGTTTTGACGCCGGGATGCGTGAGGCAAACTATTAACCAAAAGGAGAGCGAAATGGCTGAAATCGAAAAGTCCGAACCGAAAGTCAACGTAAGGTTCATATTTTCGATATGCAATGACGTTGAAGAAATGCGCAGGTTTTACTCCGACCTTCTCGGCATGAAGGAACAGGCTTTTTACAAGGCCGAGGACGGAAAGTTCGGATATCTTTCGTACATGTGCGCGGGCGGCCTTGAGGTGGACTTCTTCTATACCGGTAAAGAAGTGCCGGCATTGACCGAGTGGGCATGGCAGCCGGGTTACGAGGGAGGCAATTTCATGGTTACTTCCTGGGCGATAGAAATCCCGGAGGAGGATTTTCCCGCAACTGTAAAGCGTCTCAAGGATGCCGGAGTCAAGTCGTTTTCCGGCAATCCCGAGTGGCGGCAGGATTCGTACTGGGGCTTTTCGGTGGCCGACCCGCAGGGAAACACCATTGAGGTTTACGCCATGCCAAAGGAAAAACCTGGGGCCACAACCTGGCCTGGAAACTAAGGGGCAGGCTATGTTCAAAGGCATCAACACCGTTACCGTATACGTGAAGGACCTGGAGAGAGCCAAGAAGTTTTACATCGAGATCCTTGGTTTTGAACTTGCCTATGATGTCCATCCCTCTCTTTCATTCCTCAAGGTCGCAAGCACCCACGTCTATCTTGAGGGCGGGTACGATCCCGTCGAAATCACGGACAAGTCAGCTCGTTTGAGTTTCTTTCTCGAAGCGGAAGGATCGGTGAAAGAAGTATTCGACACCCTCAAATCGAAGGGAGTAAAGACTATCCAGGAATCTCCGGAACAGGTCGGTGACGACACGTGGTGGTTTCAGTTCAAGGACCCTGACGGAAACATACTAGAGGTTTCGGGTAAACCCTAAGAATCCAGAGGTGCAGTGATGCAGACGAAAACAATAAAGCAGTGCTTTACCATAAGGGCGTCGGCTCACGATGTCTACGAGACGCTCATGGATTCAGACAAACACTCGCAGATGACGGGCGAGAAGGCCAGGATATCCAGAGATATCGGCGGCAAGTTTTCGGCATACGACGGGTACGCATCGGGCGAGAATCTCGAACTGGTGCCCGATCAAAAAATCGTCCAGACCTGGCGTGCGTCTGATTGGCCAAGGGGACATTTCTCCAAAATAACCATCACCTTGTTTGAATCCAAAGGTAATACGGAACTTTCCTTCGTTCAGGAGGAAGTTCCCGAGGAGTTCTACGACGACGTGTACGAGGGCTGGTTCGACTTCTACTGGGAACCCATGAAGCGGATGCTCGAGGACTGATGCTTGTGAAAAGAAATGCATATGACGAAAGGTACGGCGGGAACCATTACTATTGGGGCAAGGAACCTTCTTCCTTATGCGAACTCGTCCTCAAATCCTTTGAAGCGCCGCAGGGGCGTCGTCCCGCCCTGATAGATCTCGGCTGCGGCGAGGGTCGCAATGCCGTATTCTTTGCTAAGCGCGGGTTCGACGTGACCGGCCTCGACCTGTCTCTGCCCGGCTTGAAAAAAGCCGAAAAATACGCCAGCCAGGAGGGGGTGTCAGTCACCACCATCCATGAAGACATCCGCACCTTTGCAATCGAAGGCAAATGGGACGTTATCTTTTCCACAGGAACGATTCACTACCTCCAGCCGGAACTCCGGGAGACCTGGTTCGAGAACGTCAAAAGAGCCACATCTCCGACAGGACTCAACGCATTCTCCGTGCTCGTGACCAAATCATTCCTGCCCAGGCCTCCGGACGGTGAAAGCTCGGCATACCCGGTCAAGTCTGGCGAGATAATGAGTTATTACCAGGACTGGGAAATACTCCACATCGCGGAGGAGGTATTCGACTGCATGTCGTCGGGCGTCTCCCACAAGCACGTAGTAAACCGCATGATCGCTCGCAGGTATAAGGGATGAAGCACCGGGAGGAGGGGGAATACCCCGATTTCAGACCTCGCTTCGAACAGGAGGTATTCTCCTGGCCGCACGTCACGACGAGATACATGTTCGGGTGCCTTGCCTATATGTCTTGCGGCAAGATGTTCGCCTTCCTCCAGAACGAATCCGTTGTTCTCACGAACATCGACGGCGAATCCAGGGATGCCCTTTGCGCCGGGCACGAAGCTTTTGCGTTCGAGTCCTCCAACGGCAAAACGGTCGGGGACTGGCTCGAGGTCGTGATATCGGACGAATCCGAACTCGGTGAAATCATGTCCCACGTCCGCAAGAGTTACGAGACCGCTCTCGCCAGGTCTCAAGGTAAAGGTAAAAAGAGGTGACGGAAATCGAAGATTACCACTTTTGTCGATCGGCAGCAAAGTAAAGGAGGCGCAGTATGCTCTGGTTATGGATAATACCGGGGGTGATCGTTTTTTTCGGTCTGATAATTCTCATGGGCTCACTCGTGATGTTGCGCAAGATGCCTTCCATCTCAAAGCCGCTTTCTGAAAGCGATGTCTCGATATGCGCCGAAATCGTTAAGGGGAGGAGGGCGGGGAGGGCGAGGAGGCCCGTAACACCTTACCCCTTCGTTTGCAGCTGGGCGGTCCGCCACTCGGCCTGCCCGTGCCTGCCGTGCAAAAAACTCGAGCAGGCGAAGTCAGGCACAAATTAACTTCACCTCAAATGTGATCTCACAATCGCAAGGACGAAGTAGGAATCTGGAGTTTTAGCTTTTTTTCCCTCAATTCCTACTGCGACCTGACTTCGAGGCGTCTATGGGCGTTTCTCTCCGGAATAACACTGTAATACTTTACAATTTTTTTGACCGGCTTCTTCAGCGGGCAAATCGCCTCGAAATCGGGTGAAAACCCCTGTTTTGTCCATCTTTTGTCCCACTTTTGTCCAGCTTTTTTTTCAGGGGGTAATAAACGTATCCCCGCAAACGTTCGAAACATCTGCGGGGATAACAATTTTTTAAGAGTATTTTAGAAGTAAAATCTGAGACCTATACCACCGCCCAGGCCGACATCCGTCGCTGGGTAGAGATAAATGAGCGGGTCAAGTTCTCCGTAGAAGCTTATCGGTGCGTAAATGAATTCAAGACCGAGAGGTATGCGGCCTGCGATGTTGAAATAGTCATTGGCCCGCATTCCCAGTTGTCCACCAAGACCAATGTACGGCGCAAGTTCGCCTCTGCCACTTATAGGGATATTGAAGTGATAAAGGTAACCTGCCTGAACGCCGAGATAGTCAACTATCAGATTCCATCCCACCGTAAGGTCTATGGCACTTTGACCACCGATCCAGAATTTTCCTGTTATTCCGCTGGGTTCGCCGAATTGGACGCCTAATCCCACATTGCCGTGAGACGCCAGAAGCGTTCCCGAGAAAACAGTTAATATGATAACTGATGCAATTACTAAACGTTTCATTTTTCCTCCTTGAATCTGCTATATTATTCCTTACTAAAGCAATGTCAAGAACGAATCGAAAGGGAAGCGATTAAAAGACAAATCAAAGTTGCAGAGAAAATAGCGTGAGTTTTTCTGAGAATCCAGGTGGTTATTTTTGAAATTGCCAAGTGAGTCTGTCGTCTAATTCTCTCAAATCGAATAATGAGGATTCGTCAAAACTGTTGACAAGCAAACGTAGAACTGTAATCTAGAATAAATGCTCGATAGAAGGAGGCATCATGTCCGACTTGCTAGACGTTTCCCGTGAGTACCACACCATTGTCAGCAGGCGGCTGGAGGCCAGAGGGTTTTCCAGCGAGCAGGTTCTCGTTCACAAACGGATACTCGAGTTGGCCGGAACCGCAAAAGACACAAGTGACCTCGAGGGTAAAAAGGAGGCTGAGAACCTCAATTTCAGACTCGCTCAGGCTCTCTCCATAGATAACTGGCTCGCCAGGGCGAAGGCGGCCTCGGAGTCAGGTGAAACGCTCGCAAAGAAGCTCTTCGAGGAGACCGCGGACGCTGCCCGCAAGGCAGCGGACCACGCGTCGCTCGCAAAGTCCGTTGACGAGGCGAGCACCCAAGGCACCCAGATGCTAGCAATCCAGGAGTATGTAAAGAGTTCATTCATCTCCGCGCTCTACGCGATCTTTGCCTATCGCATAACGCACCCGGCCAACGTCGAGGAGCGCAAGAGGCAGAAGGCGAATCTCGATATCCACACTTCCGAGATCAAAAAGAAAGGCTCGAGCTTCGAGCAGCTTCTCGGAGACTTCTACTATAAAAGTTTCGCGCCGCTTTCCGAAGTGCAGTGGAAGGAAATCGAAAAAATCTACAAGTCCATGCAATCCTCCGAAACCGACAAGGTGGCCCGGAACTCTCTCGAAGACGAGGTCAAGAAGGCGAACGGGGTGCTTAAGGGCAAGATGACGGAACTCAAGGAGCTACAGGCTTACATCGAATCAACGGGTACGCGGATGGCCTACCTCGGCATCTCCCCGAAGGAAGAACCTGGCCCATACACGTTCGAAAAAATCTGGGAAGGGGGCAGGGATGAATGAGCAGGTGAAGCAGATGGTCGCCGGTTTCAAGCTGGCGTATGAGACGTACAAGGGTATGCTTTCCGCGGAGGAGTTCGGTCCGCTCGAAGCGGTCTACAACGAGATGGAGACGATTGCCGAGTCCGCAGTAGACTTCACGGCGTTCAATGACGCGGCCGCAAAGGTGGACATATTCACTCGCCTTTCCACCGAACTCGGAAAGGCGCAGGCCTTGCTCGACTCCAAACCGAAATCCGAGCGCAAGACGCTTTCGGCCGAGGGCTTTATTGCCCAGTACCGGACGCTATACGAACAGGCCCAGGCCGCTCCGCATACCTACCGGACGCGCGAGGTATACGAAAAGCTGCTGCCGCTCGGGGACGGCGCGGAAACGCCACTCGAGGTCGTACGCAAGGCCGAGGATGAGAACCTGTTCCACAGGATAGGGGCTATGGGTGTCTACGACACATACAAGCTGGATTATGACAAGCTGGATCCCAACGAAGCCCCTTTTAGAGATTTCAGAATGGACGTTTTAGAAATATGCGAGAAGTCTGAGACCGCAGATGAACTAACCTACAATGTTGATAGACGCGTGTACGAGTCGCAGAAAGAGATAGCACATGACAACTTCATTACCCAGATGATTGCCAACCTCGTCGGCTCCTTCCTGAACCTCGAACTCTCCAAGACCGCAGTACGGACTGGACGGCTCGACTACATCGCCGCGGTCGCCATATACCGTGAAGAAGCTAGAGAGGCGTACCGCATCCTTGTGGATGAATTCGGCCTTGACTGGGGTAAGTTCATGTCCACCGAGCGCTACAAGAAACGTTTTCTCATGCAGGCGGCTGTTATCCCCGAGACCACTCGCGTTTTCCAGGCAATGGCACCCGAAAACCTCGAGTGGATGCGGGAGACCATTTTCGAAGAGGTTCTCTCCCCGCTTTCGCTTGCCGACATCATCCTGCGCAGGTCATCAAACGTTTTTCACCCTCTCGCACTCGAGGAGCATTCCATAAAACACGGCTTAGACGCGAAGCTCAAATCAAGATCGCTCGAACTCGTAAAGGACTTCTACTGGGCGAAGTAAATCGCTCGAAACCTTTTATTAGCATCTTACGTCATCAATATTGTATCTAAAAAAAGGAGTAGAGCGTGAGATGCTTTTTGAGTTGGATGCTTGCAGTTGGAGCCATACTCGTTCTCGGATGCAGCGGTGTGTCCCAGGCAGGGATAAGGATTGATAATCCCGACGACAAGGCGGTCAAATTTGCAGGCTACTACGAGAGCGCATCGGGTCGAACCGATATTGACGGCGTAACCAGAGCCACCTATAAGGTTCCGGTTTCAGACACCGGCGATTTCGTCAGAATTGCCTTAGTCAAGACCGATACCACCGACAGTGTTGACGAACTCAGGGTCAAGCTTTTCTATGCCGGTCGCCGGGGCATCGCGAGAGTTATAAAACCGGGCGACAGCGCCATTGTAGAATACAACGTCAAGTAGAGCCCCCTGCGCTCACATTGGATTTGCAACAATGAGACAGCAGAAACCGAAGGGTTGTACCCATGCGCCCCCGGCGCTCCCACTCACTCAAAATTCCCCATCAGCGTTTGTCTCAGATACTGTGGCGATTCGAAAGCATCTTCCAAACCCGAACAACTGGTGATAGTTGTAAACACAGAGCCTTGGCAAACGTCTAGTAGTTCCAGGACAGCTATCTGACTAAATCGCAAAATACCTAAAAAAGGAGGTCTAGTGGACGACAAAGAAGCCGGTCGCTACTGGGAAGAAAACGCCGAGGCGTGGACGCTTCTGGCTCGGATGGGAGCAGATATCTACCGCGATCATTTCAATACACCCGGGTTTCTTTCAATCCTTCCCGACGTTGCGGGGCTTCGTGGTCTCGACATAGGCTGCGGCGAGGGTTACAACACGCGCAAGCTTGCTGAACGAGGTGCGGTTATGACAGCCGTAGACATTGCACCTACCTTTATTCGCCACGCCCTTGAAGAAGAAACAAACCATCCACTGGGAATAAACTACAATGTCGCGAGTGCAGCAGAACTCCCGTTTCCTGAATCGTCCTTCAACTTCGCTACCGCTTTTATGAGCATCATGGACATGGCATCGGATGAAAAGGCAATCAGAGAAGCTTTCCGCGTCATAAAACCAGGTGGTTTTCTTCAATTCTCTATCTGTCATCCCTGCTTTACGTCCACCAAAAACACCTGGATCGACGACGATCAGGGTCGTCATATCGCCATGGCTGTCTCAGACTATTTCAAAGAGGGGGAGGGGGAGATCATTGAATGGATTTTCCATGAAGCGTCTCCTGAACTTAAGACGAAGCTGAAAAAGTTCCGCATGCCAACTTTCCACCGTACCCTGAGCGGATGGCTGAACCTCTTGATTGATACTGGTTTCGCAATCGAACGCGTTCACGAACCGACGGCCTCAGATAAGACAATCAAAAACTATCCATGCCTTGCCGACACAAGGATTATTTCCCATTTTCTCATATTGCGCTGCAGGAAACCATGATTCCAGTAACACGACGATTTGCTTGGAAATTAAACTCGAAGACCAGATGCTCCAGCAGGTTATTGATGCGTCAGCCGCGGGTCCGAGACGGTACTTGAGATTCCTGAATTGCGCACTAAAAGTTTATAATGTAACTATAATGCGATGGTTACTTGTCGCGTACTGTTTTTCTAAGTCTTGACATTCTTTGAGTTGTAAGTATATTGTTATCAATTAAAAAACGGAGCTAGGGATGCAAGATACTGCAAGAAAGCGTCTTGGCAGGTGTTTACTGAGGATAATGGCAGAGGGGGAGCCGGTTCCATGGTAAAAAAAGGATCCGTGGATTTTCCGAGCGGTTTCGAGGTATCAAGGAAGCTTGGTGAAGGGAGCGCAAGCATTGTCTGGGCCGTAAGACGTGAAGGCACAAACGAGGAGTTAGCCTTAAAGATCACGGCGAGGCCAGATCCGGCACGCCTGCTCGAGCGCGAGTACGCAATTCTCAGACGTCTGGACCATCCGGGTATCGTCAAGGTATTCGAATCGGGTGAGTTTAACGGCAGAGGCTTTTTTCTGATGGAATTGATAGAAGGTGAATCTTTTACCTCTTTTTTCAAACAAAAAAAGGAGAGCGTAGGTTTTATTGAGCTGTTCCTTCAGGTCTTGAGGGAATCGGCAGGGATACTCTCCGATCTTCACAAGCAGGGCGTGGTCCATATTGACGTCAAACCCTCGAATATTCTTATACGAAAAACAGGGTTTCCGCTTCTTTTGGACTTCGGTTTTGCCGAAGACTATATATTGAGCCCGACGGCAGAACCGTCGGGTACCACCCTTGACTACGCGGCTCCTGAGCTTTTTTCGGGCGGCCATGTGACGCCTGCTGCGGATATTTATTCACTCGGTGCGATGGCGTATGAAGTCTTGAAAGGGAATAAGCCCTGGATCGGTAAATCGCCGAGGGAACTCATAGCAGCAAAGCTGAGAGCCTCTCCAGGATTAGGCAAGCTCGAATTCGAGATACCTGCGGGGCTGGAGGGTTTGGTTTTGCGAATGATAAATCCGGAACCCTCACTGAGGCCATCCGCGGATGAGGTCATACTCGAGCTCGATTGGCTTTCGGGAGGTAAATCTATCGAGATCAAAAAAGCATCGGTTTTTCTGCCGAGGCTCGTTTTTGGCGGCAGGGAAGAAGAGATGGAATACGTCAGGAAACTGATCTTCGATGAAAAAAAGGTTATATTTCTTTCAGGTGAATCCGGTATCGGAAAAACAAGATTTCTGAGGGAACTTCGTTTCAAGGCAATGCTTGATGATCGCAAGGTTTTGCTCCTCGAGGGGCGCGGAGCGCATCTGTCGCTTGTGGATTACCTTTTTGTTTCACTGGGTGTAAACCGTACCGGATCCGGAACCAGCGAGACCCAATTGTCCGATAAGTGGTCCAGATACGAAAGGATTTCCCAGGAAATAGAAAACGCCGGCTTTGAAGCGTTGTATATTGATTCGCCAGTTGATTTGAACTCTGACGAGAAAGGGCTTATTGGGTACTTGGCCCGCGGTTTTGATACGAGACTGGGCTTACTCGTTACCCAGGTTCCTGAATTCTTATATCCAAATGCGACGAATTTCAAACTCGAACCTCTGAACGAAGAGAGGGTAAGAACCCTGGTTTCAAGAACTTTCAGAGGCTTGAAGGGTGAGGTCCGTCTTGCCAAAAACCTTTTTTTACTCGCCGGAGGGAATCCCAGGCGCACTAACGAACTCCTTGATATACTCTACAACGAAGGATGGCTTTCATGGGACAGGGGCTGGATATACGAACCGGTTAGTGAAGAAAGCACCATTGCCGCGCAACTCGAAGAGTGGCTTGGAGACAGGGTCGGTCGGCTTGATGGGCCTTCCAGGTTCATTCTTGATTCGCTTGCGGTCGTCGAATCGGCGCTCCCTACGGAGGTTTTATCCAGGATAATCGGCGAGGATGCGGAACTCGCAATGAAAGGTCTTGCCGAGCATGGGCTTGTCCGCTCATTCTTTTATCTTGAAAAGCCCTACCTTGAGTTTGCCGACGACGTTACTAAACCCTACCTTCTTGGTAAACTCCACGGTGGACGCGCAAAGGAAATTTCGAAAACCCTCGCGGAGGCCGTTCAGGAATATGGCGTCAAGTACTGGGGCCAGGATCTTGACTGCTGGGAGAAGACATGCCTTGCGGATGTCGGGTTGCTTTTTTTCATGTCAGGGTCAAAAACGAAGGCCGGAACATATCTGATCAAGTCGGCCAAAGACCTGAGGCTTAACTATCACATTGAAAGAGCGCTTGAATATTTGAAAAAAACCATTGAGTGCAGCGGTGAAGCCAGGTGGAAAAAGGAGGCAATGCAGGAAATGCTCCACATTGCCTATATTACTTATAATCTGAGCGAAGCGGAAAAGATCACATCCGAATTGATGCCTCTTCTGCACGATGACCCTGAAGCAAAGGCCGAGGCAATTTCCAGGTTAGCCGCGATATACATGAGGATGGGGCAAAACGACAGGGCCGAGCAGTATCTGGATGAATGCGAGAGGATAGTTCCTGATCCTTCTTCGACTCTCTTGTTCAGTATGATGAATGTGCGTGGGTGGATTGCCAACAACCGCAGCAGGTATCTTGAGGCGCAAGATATCTTTCAAAGAGCTCTTGATATGGCTTCAAGTGATAAAGAGAGAAGGATAGCCCACCAGGGCCTGCTCAGAACCGTTATTTTTCTGGGGAAAAACGCGGAAGCGCTCGTTCACGCCACCAGGGCGGTCGAATTACTCGAAAAGGGCGGAGACAAGAACGATCTTTGTTCAACGCTAGTCAATATGACCGATGTAATGCGCAATCTGGGCATGTATTCTGAAATGGAGAGCTGCATTGAGAAAGCTCTCGCGATAGCGGAGGACGTGAAGAATCCCAATCTCCTGGCTTTGACTTATGAATACAGGGCTTTCATGTATGCATTGAACAAAAAATATCGCGATGCACTGAATTACACACGGAAGGCGATAGTCTTTTCGACGAAGGTAAAGAACGAACTCAGATCTATATCCCTGAAAATAAGTGAGGCTCAGTATTTGCACGATACGGGCGAATGGTCTGAAGCAAAAAAGATATATCTTGAAACGTGGCAGGAGTTGGCAAGAAGCAAAAGTGATGCAGTTACCAGATCGAAGCCCTACTTTTTGAGAGCCTGGGGTGAATTCTTAAGAAGCAGAAGTGAATATTCTTCAGCTCTGAGGATTCTTGAAAAAGCGAAAAAAATTGCCGCTGAATTGAACAACGAAACTCTCTCTCAGCACATTGATATCGTGAAGTGCAGGGTTTTCATTGAGTCAGGACAACTTGATCGGGCAGAACGGATAATTGAAGAATGCGAAACGGCACTAAAGAAACAAAAAGACATCGCAGGTGAGGAGATCTTGAATTGGTTGAAAACGGAGCTTTATCTCAGTCAAGGTAAAACTCGCGAAGCTTACCTGCTTTGCAATGAATTGTCGAGTGCGCGTGAGGGAAAGAACAGTGCTATATCCTCTGAAATAAATATTACGAGATTGATCGGGAGAACCCTTCTCGGAGTTGGTAAGACAACTGCCGGGTTATCCAAACTGAAGGAAGCAATTGAAGCAAGTAGAGTTCAGGAAAATCCCTTGGAGTTAGGATTAAGTATCTTCTTTTACGCTGAAGAAAAACTTAAGAAGCATGGGTTTATTGAAGAGGCGATTGAAGCTTTTGACGAAGCCGAAACAATTTTCAAAAGACTTGGATTGTCCAATCTGGTACGGGACATAGAAAGATTACGTCGGGAGTTCCCCAAGCCTGAACGAACAAACCACGAATCAAACAAGTATCTTGAGGGTTTCAAAGAACTTACATCAGTAGTCAATTGTTACCTGGGTAAGGAAAATTATATGAACGTCATCCTGGATACCGTTTTGGACTTCACTAAAGCCAATCGAGGCATGATCTTATCATTCGAGGATGGTGTACTTCACCCACTGGCCATAAAAAAACTGGATACAGTCTCATTCTATGACGCTGAAAACATCTCCCATACCGTTATTGAAAAGGTGAAGGAGGGTTTTGAACCGGTGTTTACTCCCGATGCAGAACATGACGAGCGTTTCAAAAATTCCGAAAGCATTAGACTGAACCAGATACGTTCTCTCATGTGCGTTCCTCTTCTGACTGGGGGGAATCTCGTTGGAACGATCTACCTTGACAGCCGGCAACCAGGATTATTCGACAGTGAAAAGATCCTCTATTTTGAGTCTTTGGGAAATCTTCTGGCTGCGACGCTTGATAAGTCTCTAGAATTCATAAGATTAAAAGAAAGACTGGCCCTTGTTAAAAGGAAGCATGACCTCGATAACTGTGGGATAGTAATCGGTAATTCACCTCAAATGAGGGAATTTAGTTCCAGAATCGAACAGGTTTCCAGGTACAATGCTAACGTTCTTCTGGAAGGAGAGACCGGTACGGGCAAGGGCGTTATCGCGAGAATGATTCACGATAAAAGTAACAGAAGAGAATATGAGTTTTCGTGCATAAACTGCGGGATACTTCCAGAGAATATTTTTGAGTCAGAGCTCTTCGGTTGTAAGAAGGGTGCGTTCACTGGAGCTATTTCGGATCGTATTGGTCTGCTTGAGTCTGCAAATGGATCCACTGTTTTTTTTGATGAGATAACTAATACATCTCTCGCCGTACAAGCCAAGCTTTTGGAGGTCATCGAGGATAAGGTGATCCGGAGACTTGGGGAAACCAAGAAGCGCAGCGTGGATTTGAGATTCATTTTCGCAACCAATCGTAATATACAGGAGGAGATAGCCAAGGGCAGCTTTCGTGAAGATCTCTACTTCAGGCTGCGCACGTTTGCCTTTCACCTTCCTCCCTTGAGGGAACGCAGGGAGGACATTCCGCAGTTTATCAATTTCTTTATGGATAAATACACTAAAGAATTCAACAAGGATATAGTTGATATTGAACCTGCGGCCTATGATGCCTTGATTACTTATAATTGGCCCGGTAATGTGCGCGAGCTTAAAAGCACCATAGAGAGAGCGGTTCTGCTGGCTCCCGGAAAGGTTCTTACGACCGACCTTTTTGAACGCTGTTTCTTTGAAAGGGTTTTGAATAATGAAAACGGTCGTGAAACGTACAGGCTAAAGGATGAAGATTTGGTTAATCTAGTGAAGAAAACCCTGAAGGAAACAGATGGGAACATGACAGAGACGGCAAAACTTCTGGGAATCTCCAGGCGTCATCTTTACAGGATCATTGAACGATTTGAAATGGTTAAGGAACGAAGTAAAAGCCGCAAGTCCAAAAAACCCTGAAGGTTTACAAGGTTATTTCTAATCGAGACTTGTGTCAAATTGGCACAGCCTTTGTATCCTAACAATCTTCTTTAAAACAACTTGTGCGTTTGTTCCGACAAAACAGATTGCGTTGTGCCAAAAAGTCCCAATGGGAATCGCACACTAGGGATTCTTTTTTTTAGGCTCAGCTTCAAGTCTTTTTTTTAAACAACTTACGAGAAGCCCTCGGCTCCGAATGGCTGGCACGTATATTGCTCTTAATTATAGCGAGCGGTTGAAGAGAAAGGTCGGACGGTTGTCGGAGTTAAGAAATTAGATGGAGGTCCCGGCAACAATTCTTGCATCCCGATAGAGGGCAGGTATTGGGCGGTGTATAGGAGTAAGGATGGGAGGGGGGAAAATTGGGTTATGTTGAAAGTTAGTTTGGGGCTTATACAGGTTATAGAGAAGGTGTTTCCTGTAATGAGGGTGAAAACAACCAATCTCAAATAAGGAGAATAATCATGAAGATAAACAAGCTCGCTTTTGTCCTGATCGTTATGGTCAGCTTGGTCGGTGCAAGCTCCGCGTTTGCTATAACTGGAGGCGACTGCTATGGAGGCGGTACCGGAACCATCACCAACGGCACTTACTCCTTTTGCCCGTGGGGGTCCTGGACTGGCTTCCACAGCACCGGGTCTATATCAGGGCTATTATATGGTCAGACAGGCTTCTCCGGGACTGTTGATGAAGGAGAATTCAATATAGATTATGCTTCGGGTACCTGGAGTCTATCGTATCTCGGTTATTCTTTTGCAGGCACCTTCGCGATGGATTTTAGCAACATGTATTTCGTCGGCGGCGAAGGTTGGTACATGAGAGGCATTACCGGAGAATGGGCGCTGACATCCGCCCCTCAAGGATGGTCTACAGGTCCGACAACGCGGACGATTAACGGTTACGAGTATTTGTGGGAAGATGACGACGAGTGATGAGAGTTCATAAGCTCATTAGCTTTTGCCTCTGATCATTTTAAGTACAGCAGGGGGGCACTCCCCCCTGCTTGGATTTGTTTGAGGGACACAGAGAAGTCAAAGTGTCTTTTCTGGCGATTTAACAGGTCGAAGAAGGGTGTTATCTTCAGAGGGTGAAAACAGCATAATCTCTGGAAAGGAGAAATCAATGAAGGAAAACAAACTCACATCAATCGCCGCTTTTGTAGTGGTACTGAGTGGTTTACTTGTGGCAACGCCTATTATGGCGGGACCAGTTTACCAGGAATACTGGTCAGGTACAGGTGATCCCTATACATATCTTGGTTTCCAGCAGATGGGTTATATTAACCCATTCCACGAGTGGAACATAAATATTGATGTTGAAGCAGAAGGCATTCCCTACAATATCGCCGCATCCTGGAGCGATCAGTACGGCCACACGGGCACTATCCAAGGCCACATCAGCTACCTAAGTGATGGTGCGGGCTATGGTGTATGGGATTGCGACCAGCATCCTACATCGTTTGGTACTTGGACTGGTTCTTTTGGTAGAGGAGGGGTTGGAAGTAGTTGTTCCGGAACCTTCACTTACTATTACCAAGGCGGATATCAAACCGGCGGTTGGTTCTCAGGAACCAGAGATCAATAAAGTCTCACGCAAGCGTCATTACAGGGCGGGCGTAAGCCCGCCCTGTTTCTCAATATCTTAGAATTCAGGATAATATCCAGAGAATTCTGAGGTTTAAAAGACGGTTATGAGTGGCTTAAATGAAATTAAACTAGTTTATAGTTAATTGACTTGACAATTCGTTCGGTTTACCTATAATCAACGCATGGACAATCTAGAAACAAAAAAGAAGGGCGTTCGTTGCTCAATACAACGACAAAAAAACCGGATACAATTATACTACATATCCTCTGCAATTATTAACATAGGGGGGACCCCATGAAGGTTCTTTTGACAGGTGCCTTCGGTAACATAGGTTCGAGCACTCTTGAAGAGCTCTTAAGGCAGGGACACAGGGTCACCTGCTTTGACCTCCCAACGAAGGCTAATATTAAAAAAGCGCGAAGGCTTGGAAACAAGATTGACATGATTTGGGGTGACGTTCGAAACCGCAAGGATGTGGCTGATGCAATCCTTGGACAGGATGCGGTAATTCACCTCGCGGCTATAATACCTCCACGCAGTGAGTTAGATCCTGAATATGCAGAACAGGTTAATGTTACAGGAACTCGTAACGTCGTTGAGGCGTTAAAGTCCACCTCCAATCCGGCACGTCTTGTTTTCTCTTCCTCCGTTTCAGTATTTGGTCGCAAGTTCTCGACACCTCCTCCTCGTACCGTAGATGAGTCTATTGAACCTTCCGACAACTACTCCAGGCACAAGATACTCTGCGAGGAGATGATACGTTCTTCTGGTTTGCGCTGGGCTATCCTGCGCTTTCCGGCTGTCCCGCCGCTCGTGAGTCTTCAGATGGATCCTATAATGTTTGATATAGCGCTTCATACGAGAATCGAGTTCTTGCATACCCGTGACGCAGGTCTGGCGCTGGCAAATGCAGTTTCGTCCGACGAGGTTTTGGGAAAGATTCTTCTCATGGGCGGAGGAAGCCGCTGCCAGTTCGAGTACTGTGACTACGTCGGCAAGACCCTTGATGCGGCAGGTATAGGCAGGCTCCCGTCGGAGGCGTTCGGCAGCGAACCGTTTTACACAGACTGGGTAGACTCTTCTGAGAGCGAAAGTCTTCTGTTCTACCAGCGCCACACCTACACGGATTACCTGCGTGAGTTCAGTGGCAATCTCGGATTCAAGCGCTTTATTATCCCATTTTTTAGACCGTTCATAAGGAGAGCGTTACTGCGGTGCTCGCCCTATATGCCGCCCGGTGCCGCAAGCGGGCGGAAGAGTTCCGAGTACTGGAGGGATAAGGTCGTTATCGTAACCGGTGCGTCGAGCGGCATCGGCGAGGCGTGTGCGCGCAGGCTTGCCCATGAGGGGCTCAGGGTTGCATTGGTTGCAAGACGCAAGGAGAGACTCGATGAAATCGCTAAAGCCATATACCTTCAGGGAGGCGAGGCTATGGCTGTATCTGCCGATTTGACCGTCGAGGATGAAAGAATCCGTGTCATTGAAGAGGTACGCGAGAACTGGGGCAGGATTGATGTCCTTGTAAATAATGCCGGATTCGCATGGTACGGCTACGGTGCCGATATGCCCTGGGATGTCGCGTCCAAGATGATTGACCTCAACGTCAAAGCGCTTGTGCACATGACGCTTCTTGTCATCAAGAGGATGCGTTCTTACAACTCCGGACACGTGATCAATGTCTCTTCCATAGCCGGAAGCTTTCCGCAGCAAGGTACAATGCTCTACAGCGCTACAAAATCTTTTGTAGACAGCTTCTCAACTGTCCTCTACCGGGAAACGCGCGGTACAAACGTGCATGCTAGTTGTATTAAGCCAGGAGCCGTCTCCACTGAACTTTTCGATAACGCAAGACAGGATCCCACTTCTCTGCCCATTCCTGCAGAAGGGATGGCCGTGAGTGTCGAGAGGGTCGTTAACCGTATTTGGTCTCTCATGAACAGGCCTCGCAGAAGGGTCTTTGTTCCTGCACTCCTGTGGATTATTCCATGGGTTGAACAGTTGTTCGGATGGTTCATCGACAAGCTTGGAGCACTGCTTCTCAAACACAGCGCCAATACTGCAAAGGTCCAGGTGAAGTAAGAACTCAACATCAGAAATCCACAAGGGACAGGCTTAGGCCTGTCCCTTCATTTGGATGCCTGAGCGATCGAGTCGAAAGAACACATCGGGCCAGGAAAGGATTTGACATCATTGCGCTTTTATCTATATTAGTATTACAAGCCGGTCGTAAGATCGGTTAAACAAAGGAGTGGTCTTTACCATGGATGAGTTCATAAAGACAAATTATGATCGTTGGCAGGAACTTGTCGGCATCAACGCCGGTTCGCCGTTTTACGGGGTGGAAAAATTCAAGAAGGGCGGGCTTTTCCTCGAAAGGCTGGAGTTGGAAGGCGTAGGCGAGGTGAAGGGTAAGTCGCTCCTTCACCTCATGTGTCACTTCGGACTTGGAACCCTTTCCTTCGCCAGACTTGGGGCACGCGTCACGGGAGTCGACTTTTCACCAAAGGCGATAGAGTACGCTCGCATCCTCGCGAGCGAGCTGTCAATCCCGGCGGATTTCGTCTGCTCGGATATCTACGACTTGCCGGCCAGTCTTAGTGAGCGTTATGACATAGTATTCACGTCATACGGCGTGCTCTACTTTCTTCCGGATCTTAAACGGTGGGCCGCGATTGTAGCTCACTTTCTGAAGCCCGGAGGTTTCTTTTTCATCGTTGACGGACACCCGTTTGAACAGATATTCGATCTGGGCGGCGCGCCCGACGGTGCGACCGATCTGAAGGTAACCTATCCCTACTTCTCCGAGGGACCCGTTCGATGCGACGAAAAGGGCTCATATGCCGACAGCGAGGTCAAAATGGAGAATACGGTATTTTACAAATGGCTGCATCCCGTTTCGGAGATAATCAACTCGCTTACGACTGCAGGACTCAGGATCGAGTATTTCAGGGAGTACCCGTTTGCTACAGCGCCCATGCTGCCCTATTTCGTACGCAAGGAAGACGGTTACTGGTGGTTGCCTGGGGACCGCAAGGACATCCCCTTCATGTTTTCCTTAAAGGCATGGAAATAAAAAACATGAAAGCGGAAGCGTAGCTTGCGCCCATGCGGCATCGAGCCGCTAGTTTTCCCTTAAAGGCATGGAAATAAAAAACATGAATGCGTAAGCGAAGATGCACCCTAATGGTTTACTAAATGAGGCGGCTTTATCCTTTAACGGTCTCCTGATTTTGCTCAAGGAAGCTTCTTCATATCCTTTTTCAGGAACCATTCTTTCATGACCTTAAGGCTTTTCTGGGGCGCGTTGAAGCACTTTGCCCTCGGCGCCGAAATTCAAGCAATCTAGGCCTTTGAGCATCTTGACATGCATTCTATCCATGCTATAGTCATCAACATGATCAAAAAGACATTTCAATTGCTGGCGTTATTTACGCTTTTTACCTTTGCCTGCGCGGGACACGCAGGCGGTTCTGGAGGGACAATGCATGCAGCCGAAATACGCACCTACGAAGGTCAGAAGCTTTCCTCGATCAACGATTTTCGCGAGAACTCCATCCGAGGCCCGCTAAAGATAGACATCTCGAAGTACCGGCTCGAGATTTTGGGCCTTGTCGATACCTCGAAAACATACACTTACGATCAGGTTCTCGCTCATGGGCAGATCAAGAAGGTTATTACCATTCACTGTGTGGAAGGCTGGAACGTGACCCTTCTGTGGCAGGGTGTGCCCGTGCGTGATCTTATCAACGAAGCACACGCGAAACCGGAAGCGAAAATCGTCATCTTCTCTTCGCCCGACGGCTACTCGACGTCCTTCCCCCTCTCCTACATAATGGATAATGAGATACTCCTTGCTTACAAGATGAACGATGTCACTCTTCCTGCAGAACGCGGCTATCCCTTCGAGCTTGCCGCTGAGGGCAAGTGGGGCTACAAATGGATCAAGTGGGTCTCGAAGATAGAACTCTCTTCGGACACAGCCTACCGCGGCTTCTGGGAATCACGCGGCTACTCCAATTCAGGCGATCTCGACGAGTCCTTCTTTTCCAATCCTTAATGTCCCGAAAAATGCCGGAATCCTTCAGGTTGTGCCCTTAGAAGTCGCCTTGCTTTTTTTATGGGCCACCGGCTTGAATTGACAACTCTTCGTCTTCCAGTATATTGAATACATGGACAAATATGTCAAAGCCAACCAAGCGCACTGGGACGACATGGTGGATGCGCACGTGCGCTCCGAATTTTACGATGTTGAAGGATTCAAACGCGGCCGTTCGACGCTCGATAAGATAACACTCGAAGGCGTCGGCGATGTCGGCGGTAAGTCACTCCTTCATCTCCAATGCCATTTCGGGCTCGATACGCTTTCCTTTGCCCGTCTTGGCGCTCGTGTTACAGGCGTGGACTTCTCGCTAAGGGCGATAGAACACGCTCGCATACTCGCAAGCGAACTCGACATACCGGCCACCTTCGTATGTTCCGACGTGTACGACTTGGCAGACAATCTCTCCGGTCAGTACGATATTGTCTTTACTTCCAAGGGAGTGCTTTGCTGGCTGCCTGAACTGGAAGGTTGGGCCCGGGTCGCAAGCCACTTTCTCAAGCCCGGTGGGTTCTTCTTCATCCTTGAATCCCATCCCTTCTCACACATCTTCGACGACGAGAACCCTTCGGAACCCAAAATGCGCTATCCCTATTTCCTCAAGGAGCCCATGCCGTTCGAGGGCGACTCCTCATACGCGGTTTCGCACTTCGACACCCGAAATCCTCGATCCTACGAGTGGATGCATCCCGTAGCCGAAATCATTAACTCTCTCATATCGGCCGGTCTCACGATCGAGTACTTCAGGGAGTATCCTTTTATTTTCGATCGGCGCTTTGCGTTTCTCGAAAGGGGAGAGGACGGTGAGGAGGGTTTCTGGCGTTTGCCGGGAAAAAGGGTGGATTTTCCGCTGATGTTCTCGTTGAAGGCGACAAAATAAGAAAAAATGTCCTTCATGCCGCATCAAGGAAAGTGAACGCCATTCCGAGGGTTTCTTGAAGTCAACAAGAAACTGTACTCCCTTCCTCCTCGCATTAAACAGGTTCTTCTGCTCATCCGGATTTCATTCCTGTTACTCATGGATGTCAGAGGATTGATTGTTATTGGCGGTATCAACTGCATTCCGTGAGCGATTGCTAGAACGCTTCATTCGAGGCATATCCGTTTCTGAAGGCTGTGTTACATCCATGTTGACAATTGTCGGAATAAAAGTATCTTTGCACGATGAGTACGGAAGACCAGGCTAACGGAAAGTCCTGCGCGTACGGCGTAGTGACTCTAATCGAGGGCGAGCCGCGTGAATGGATAGAAGGATTATGGCAGGAGCTTCTCGATAGATTCAACCTCCAGCATCCTTACGAGAGTCCCATCGCGCACTTTTCCTATCACGTCGCTTCGGGCTACGATCTGGAGCGCGTGAAACCTCTTCTGGCACAGTTTGCCCAGTACAAGCAGGGCTTCAGGGTTCGTACTGAGGGTCTCGGCGTATTCACGAAAAAGGATCCCATCATCCACATACCGCTCGTTCGTAACCCCCAACTGACCACTTTCCAGCGTTCGCTCTGGCAGGTAATTGACTCCTGGTCCGAAAATCCACTGACATACTATCATCCCGACAGCTGGATGCCGCATATCACTCTGGTGCACGGCAACCTACCAGCGGCCAGGCTACCGGAGATAGTCGGTTTTCTCGCGTCCAAGCAGTTCAACTGGGAGATAGAGGTTTCCAACATCTCGATAATCTGTTCTTCGCGAACGAGAATCGATCCCGAACTGAGCTTCGGTCTCTCCACCGAAACCTTGACGGCCTGACGGCTCGAACTATCATAATACAACATAGAAAAACGTAAAGGAGCGGCGATGATTGATTTGAAAACGAGTTACATGGGGCTTGAGCTTCGTAATCCCATCATCGTGGCGAGTTCGGGACTTACGGCAACCGTTGACGGTCTCGAAAGACTCGAGGATGCGGGCGCGGGGGCGGTGGTTCTCAAGAGCATATTCGAGGAGCAAATAGCGGTTGACGTCGATGACTTGACCCAGAATACCTGGCTGCCCGGTCACCCTGAGGCTTTCGATTACGTGCGCGAAATGGGATTCGCGCTGGGGCCGTCGAAATACGTCGATTTCATAACAGAGGCGAGAAGGTCCGTCAAAATACCTGTTATAGCTAGCCTCAATTGCATCTCCTCCTCCTGGTGGACCGACTACGCGAAGAAAATCCAGGATGCCGGCGCAGACGCTCTCGAGCTCAACATCTCCGTGATGCCTTCGGACTCGAGACGCACGAGCGCGGAGATAGAGAAGATATATTTCGATATCCTCGAATCTGTAAGATCGAAGATCAAGCTTCCCGTTGCCTTGAAGATAGGACCTTATTTCACTTCCATGTCGCGGTTCGCTGATGAGCTTGCTCGCAGAGGTGCGTCCGCTCTGGTGCTTTTCAACCGCTTTTACCAGTTCGACATCGATCCGGAAAAACTTGAGCTTTCGTCCGGCAACCCGCTGAGTTTGCCTTGTGAGTGCTCTATTTGCCTGCGCTGGGTGGCGCTTCTTGCCGGTCGGCTCGGGATAGATCTAGCCGCCTCGACGGGCGTGCACGAGACCGGGGACGTCATCAAACATCTTCTTGCCGGTGCGGCCGTCATCCAGCTTGCGTCCACGCTCTACAAGAACGGGGTCGAGAAAATATCCTCGATTCTTGCCGGTCTTGAAGAATGGATGACTGTGCACGGCTTCAAATCCCTTGCCGATTTCAGGGGTCGTATGAGCCAGGTGCACTCCGAAAAGCCCGAACTTTACGAGCGCCTCCAGTATATCAAGGCACTCGTCGGAGTGGAATAGAAAAACCCATCTAACGCGCAGGGCGTTCTTGATGGGTTCCCGGGGGGTATTGACGTCAAGAAGTGTCCTCCTATTCCCAAAATATGTTGACATCACACGCTTCATCGTTAATGTATTCAAAAAACAAAGGAGGAAGTTTGCTCAAGACAGCCCTTTTACTCGCCGCCGGTATCATTTTATCACCTGTGGTTCTGCCTGCGCAGGAGCCTTTCGAAGTAGTCGAACTTGACAGTGCGACCGTTGACAGCATGGCAGAATCGTGGTATGAGCAGGCCGAAACCGGACAGAAAACAATGGGTGAGCTCGATTTCTACCTCGTCGTCTCGCCCGACCAGCGGTGGATGGTTATGGGCAGACCGGTAGAGGGTCTGGATGTAGTGACTTACAAGCTTTACCTTATATCCATTTACGACGCCAACCTGCGTCTCATCTCCGAGCAGGCGCTGGGTGTTACTTTCTCTCCTACTTCCGATTACTTGTTCGTCGTCCAGGGGCCTAACCCGCTCCTTTATGATCTTGAAAGACACGCAGGCGTCGTCATCAAAAACATCTCTTCTGGTCTTGAAAACTATCCCTGCTGGGTATCGAACTGGTCGCGCGACGGAAAAGAACTCATCGTAAGACAGCAGCTGCGTTTTGACGATGCGGGTCAGCCGCGAGCCTGGAGATTAACAATCACAAATCAATAAAAAATGGATCCAGACGAGCTTCTCGAGGTAACGGGCGCGACAGGGTGGCGCAAATGGCTGCAGCGAAACCATTCAAGGAAAAAGGAAATCTGGCTGGTTTTCTACAAAAAAAGTCAGGAAGAAAAAGCATCACCTACGAAGAAGCGATTAAGGAGGCCTTGTGCCTCGGATGGATCGACGGGTAGATAAAATCACTTGATAGTGAACGATATTCCATAAGATTCACCGCCAGGAACAAGAGATCTAATTGGTCCACGTCCAATATCGAACGCACCCGGCGACTCCTAAAGGACAACCGGAAGACCAATTTCGGCTTGGCTATAATTCCAGAGGAAACCCAAAAAAAGATTCGACAAAAAAACTGCCGGGCGGATACTCTCCGCCCGGTATCTATATGTGCTGATTTATTAAGTGATTATTCTTCGTCGACCGGCAGAAGCTGTTTGCCTTTCCAGAAGCCGTGGTGTATTGCGTCCGGATCGTTGAATGTCTTCCATTCGCCTTTGCCGACGCCCGGATAAGACGATACCAGATCAAAGACGCCGAGCCAGTTGCCGATCTCGACGCCGAATTTATCGTAGATGATGCCGTTATCCGTCTTGTAGATGCCGCCTCCGTCAGTATTGAGTACCGCGTATAGCGTCCCGTAATCGGCATCGCTAATGTCGGATTGCCATTTGCCCTCGAAGTAAGGGACAGTGCCTGCGGGTCCATTGTCGAAGATGGTGCCTTTCCAGGTACCCTGGATAGCTATGCCTGAAGGGTCGCCCCAGTAGGTACCTTTCCAGTCAGTATTTTCTGCGGAAAGCGAGCTTGCTCCAAGAACAACGAGAAGCATCGTTAGTGTGAGGAGTGTCTTTTTCATCAATATCCTCCAGTGAGGTTTAATGTTTCTTAACCTCTCCTTGAAAACACGCTGTATCCTTCATTTGTCATCAATCGCATGACGGCAAGGGATTCCTTTCCGATAGTTCCGTCTCAGGGCACCTGCTCGCCTTTCCAGCTTCCGATATAGGGTGCCCAGAGCCATGTCCAGTCACCTTTACCATAACCTGGATCGACCGAAACTGTGAAGGTACCGCCCCAGTTTCCGACTACGGAACCATCTTCGTCGTAGATAACGCCTTTGACTATCTTGTAGTTACCGAGTCCGTCTGACTTAAGGGATGCATTCATAGTTCCCCATTTCGCTTCATCCATCGATGTCCATTTGCCTTCAAAGTGAGGGGCTGTCGGTCCGGTTGGGTCATCATATATGGTGCCCTCCCATGTGCCTTGATCCATGCAGAAGTATGTACCTGCCCAGTTCGTGTTGGCCGCCACAAGCGAACCTGCGCCCAGCATGAGCATGAGCGCTGCAACGGTAAGGAGTATTTTTTTCATCGTATCCTCCTAGGATATTTTTTTGATTTTTCGCCCTACCAGGATACACGCTGATTTATTGTTCTGCTTTTATATAAAGCGAGCTAAAGCGTGGTTTTTTTATTCCTCGTCGTTCAAAGCTAACTGGCCTTCCCATTTACCCTTGAACGGGGCGTCTACCCATGTCCAGGTGCCTTCGCCGTGACCGGGCTTGACCATCAATGTAAAGGAGCCGTACCAGTAGCCGACGATTAATCCTTTTTCATTATAGAGGGTTCCCTTTATTATCTCATAGTTGCCAAGTCCGTCGGCCTTAAGGGTCGCGTACATCGTTCCTTGCTTGTTTTCGTCTACTGATGCCCATTTGCCTGAAAAGTAAGGTTTAGGTCCGATGGGACTGTCGTATATAGTTCCTTTCCATATGCCTTGGTCAACGCAAGAGTACTTGCCTTTCCAGTTTGTGTTGGCTGCAGAGAGTGAGCTTGCGCCAAGAACGAGCGCGAGCGCTAATACGGTCAGCAGTAATTTTTTCATTTCTTCTCCTACACATGGTTTTGGTTTTTCCTCCTCCTTTAAACACCAATTATTATAGCTATCCGGCAATCAGGGTGATTTTCCTGTCCATTTACCTGACGCAGAACCGTCGGCAAGCTGCCACGTGCCTTCTGCACGGCTGTCCGGAGTGCCGTCGTAATCCAAGTCGAAGTAACCTTCCCAGTAGCCTATGTTGGTTCCCTGGTCGTCATAGATTACACCATACGAAACCAAGTAGTATCCGGGTTGAGGAGTGCTGTACACCCCGAAAAGGGTTCCGTGTTCCGTAATGTCGGCGAAATACCAGTTGCCAGAAAAGTGAGGAACCTGGTCCTCATCAGGATTGTCGTGGATAGTTCCGTTCCAGATACCCGAAAGATCCCCATCGAAAGTTCCTTCCCAGTACGAATCATCTGCGGCAAGCCTGTTTACGCCTAAGATACTCAAGACTATGACCAGCGTAAAAGTGAGGAAGGTTTTTTTCACTGTTTCCTCCTTATTTTTTTTATTTTTTCGCCCTGCCAGGATACACGCTGATTTGGAACCCGGCCGCTCGTGGATTCAACGGCCGGGTCATTCATGGATTTGATTTGTTTTCTTACATCAGGGCAGGATTCGCTGGCCGTACCATTCTCCCGTATGGTCAATTTCGAGCTCTGCCCATTTGCCTTCGGCCCGACCGGGCTTGTAGTTCACATCGAAGTATCCCTCCCACGATGCCACTACGTTACCCTTGTGATCGTAGGCGACTCCTTTGATTATTTTGTAGATGCCGTGTCCTTCATATGTTAAGTCAGCCAAGAGTTTACCGTATTCCGAGTCGTCGCCTAATGACCATTTACCTTCAAAGTGGGGGGCCGCCGGGCCAAGCGGGTCATCGTATAGTGTGCCGGCCCATATACCCTCATGGTCGCCCCAGAACTTGCCTTCCCAATCCGTATTCGCCGCAACAAGAGAGCTTGCGCCAAGGGCAACGAGGAGCGTTGCAAAGATGAATAACTTTTTTTTCATCGTATCCTCCATACTTGTTTTGTTTATTGTCGCCCTGCCTCATACACGCTGGTTTTGAGGCCGGCCATTTCCGAATGGCTACGGCCGGGTTAGATTCGGATTAACCTTCTGAAGTTAATATCAAGGCAGTATTCGGTTGCCTTGCCATTTGCCGCATCTATCGACGTCAACCAACGTCCAGCTACCTTCGGCATAGCCTGGTTTTATGTTCTGATCAAAGTAGCCGTCCCAGACGCCAATTTTGTTGCCATCCGAGTCGTAGATGGTTCCTGTTACGATCTTGAAGATGCCGTGACCGGCGTATTCCAGAACCGCATATAGTGTTCCTTCTTCTCCAGTCTCTTCACAAGTCCAACCGCCTTTGAAGATGGGTGGATCCTGTTCGTTGTCGTACAGTGTGCCTTTCCAGGTACCCGCATTGTCGCCCCAGAATTTTCCATGCCAGTCGGTAGCTGCAGAAAGGGCACTTGCTCCGAGAAGGATTGAGAGTGCAGTCAAAATGAGAAATGTTTTTTTCATGTCTCCTCCTTGTTTTTTCAATTTGTCGCCGCTCCCAGAATACACATGGAAGGACGGGCGTCATCAAAGCTTTGATGACGCCCGCCCAGAATAGGTTTAGTAGCCGCTTAAGCCCATTACGCTTTCAAATACAATCTTACTCGTCTTCAAAATGGCAAAGCGACTTCTCAATTTGTTCTTATTGTCTTTGTTCATGCTCCGGAATGGGCTTTTTAAATGCTCCATCCAGACCATTTGCCTGTTTCGCCCGTTTCGAGCGTCCAGGTGCCTTTAGCTAATTCATCGTTAACGGCAGGGAAAGTTCCCTCCCATTTGCCGATGACGTTGTATTCTTTGTCAAGGATAGGCCCGGTGACTACATAGTAGTTACCTACGAGTTCGATGGTCTCGCCTCTCATATAGCCGTGGGGAGGGGGATCAGTAGGCGATGAGACTTCCCAGGTTCCCCAGAACGGCGGATCGACGTAAGGGGAAAGAGTCCCGGCCCATGTGCCACTGATGTCCCCGTCGAACGTTCCGGACCAGTTTGAAGCTACAAGACCGCTTGCTCCGATTGTTAGAAGGGCTGCAATAATGAGGGCTTTTTTAAGCATAAAAACCTCCGATGCGGTTTAGTTTTTAAGCCCACCCTTTATCCTGCGGGGAATTATAGACCAAACATTGGTTTTGTCAACTGTTGTAAAAAGTTAATCAAATATGATAGTTGCTTTAGTTTTTATATCAAAAAAAGCCTTCAAGGATAATTTATTGTTAAATATATTTAGAATGGAAATTTTGAACAAATGTCACTCGTCGCGGTGTGGGATTCGGTAAGAATAGAATTCAACGGAGACTTCCTGCAAATACTTTTCGACCTGTTGATCTGATTCAGAATATCCAGGGTATCTTCGTGCGGAATGGGAATTAATCGTTGACAGGCCATGCTTCGAGTATAATATAAAAACATGGGTTTCCTTGAACGCCTCAAGACTCGCGCGCGAAAAATCAAGTGCGATACCTATGCTCTCTGGCTCGCGTACCGCCATCCTCGCACACCCTTGTATGCAAAGGTTTTTTCAGTTTGCGTTGTCGCTTATGCCCTGAGCCCCGTAGACCTCATTCCCGATTTCATACCGGTACTCGGATATCTCGACGATCTCATCCTTGTCCCTTTGGGTATCTTTCTTGCCCTCCGTATGATCCCAAGTGATGTAATGGCCGAGTGTCGTGCAAAAGCGGAGGCGGAGTCCTCAATCAAACTCAAGAAGAACTGGACGGCTGGCGCGATAATCATCCTGATCTGGTTATCTCTGCTTGCTCTTATAGGTTTCCTCGTCTGGAAAGCGTTTCCCCGTAACACCCCGTAACACCCGTAACACCCCGTACCCCTACGGGGTATTTTCATATGCAGCTTTGTCTAAGGAAATAACACCCGTAACATCCGTAAATCCCGTAAAATCCGTAGCACCCATAACTCACTAATCAGCACCAGAGACAGGCTGAGTGGCGTGATACGTCTTCCGCCATCTGATCCTGTATCATTCTTAAACAAGCCTGGCAACAGCCCTTTGACATGTTTCCTGAGCCGTATATACTTCTATAAGGGGAGGGTGGTCAAAAATCTCTTAGTATGCAAGGAGGAAGAATGTCAAAAAAAGGTTTTGCAATTATCTCCCTTTCCATAATCCCTCTCATGCTTTCGGCTCAGGCCGATTCGCTCTACCGGCCCATATCGGCATCGTGTGTGCCGGGAATTTCGTCAAACGGTTTCCCTGGAACCAACGTCACGACTAACTTCTCTTTCAACGTCCTCGGCGGCATCAATGCCGGAGTCGTGGGTTTCGAACTCGGTTCCCTTCTTAATATCAACGCGAAAGGTATGACAGGTTTTCAAATCTCAGGCATCACAAACTTCACGGGAGGCAACGTCTCCGGTGTACAGATAGCTGGGGTTAACAACCTCGTGATTGGCGACGTGAACGTCGCTCACCTTGCGGGCGTTTTCAACGTCGCATTAGGAAACCTGAACGGAGCCCAGCTTGCGGGCGTTTTCAATATCGCAGGCGGGCAGGTCAATGGCGCACAGCTTGCCGGCGTTTTCAATCTGGCCGTCGGTGGTGTCAAAGGAGCCCAGCTCGCAGGTCCTTTGAACATCTCTATCGGCGATGCGCCAGTGCAGCTCGGCGTGACTAACATCGAGACGGGCCAGACCTTTACCCAGCTGGGCGTAACCAACATCGCCATCAAATCCAGCGGTCTTCAGCTCGGCGTCTTCAACTTCGCGGCAGAGCAGGAGGGGGTCCCCATAGGAATAGTGAGTGTTGCCGGCGACGGCTGGTATCACTTGACCTTCTGGGCGGATGAGACGGCCCCCGTGAGCGTTGGCTTCAAGATGGGCTCAAAGCACATCTACAACATCTACACTTACGGCTACAATCCTCTTGGCGATACAAAGCACTCGCGATTCGGCCTCGGGCTCGGAACCCGCATACCTCTTGATCCTTTCTATGTCGATGTCGATGCGATAGCATACCAGATGAATGAAGGTGTGAGTCCCTGGGGCATCACCGGCTACAACGGTTTAAGCCAATTGCGAATCATGGCCGGTTTGAGTATCCTGCCCGGACTTAGAATCTTTGCGGGTCCCACTCTCAACGTCTGGAATTCATCCCAGTTTGACGGGGAAACCATCCCGTCCTTCGGTCTCTTCCTCGCTGATTTTGACGCTCAAGGGTTCTATACCGACATCTGGCTTGGATTCTCGCTCGGCGTAGAGGTTTTCTAGTCCGCACTTGTCTGAATAGAATAATAAGCCAGTGGTTCAGTTTATTGGTATCTTAATTGCAATTCACAAGAACTTGCCGGACTCTGGGCTTGACACACCTTGTGAGAGGCTTATATTTGGATCATAGTTGCGCGAGAATAACAACAATATGTTAGGAGGATTTGTGGCTTCAAAAAAGCGTTTCATGAAAGCCGAAGATCTTTATGACTTTGAACTTATCTCGGGCAACCAGCTGTCACCCGAAGGCAAATGGGTTGTCTACTCCCAGCAACGTGTAGACCGTAAGACAGAAAAGAAATACTCGAACCTATGGATAGTCCCCACCGAAAAAGAAAAGCCAAGGCAGTTCACGTACGGCAACCAGGTCGATGTATCTCCAAAATGGTCGCCTGACGGCTCCCAAATCGCTTTTCTCTCAAACCGAGGGAACGAGCGGCAGCCGCAGATATATGTTATTTCTGTTTCAGGCGGAGAAGCCCGGCAGCTTACAAACATGGAAGGAACAATCGCATCTTTCGAGTGGTCGCCCGACGGAAAGTCGTTTGTGTTCATGTTCCGCAAGAAAGACGCCGAAATCGCAGAGATCGAAAAGGACGAACGCAAGAAGAAACTGGGCGTCGTGGCCCGGCACTTTACGCGTGTCTTCTTTAAGGATAACGACGAGGGCTTTCTGCCAAAGGAACACTGGCATATCTGGATCGCCGACGCGAAATCGGGCAAGGCGAAGCCGCTCACGGAAGGCGATTTCTACGACGAATTCTTGCCCCAGTTTTCACCCGACTCGAAGCGCGTTATTTTCTGCTCAAATCGCGCCAAGGACCCCGATTTCGACGTTGACGCGATCGATATCTATGTTGTTCCGGCAAAGGGAGGAAAGCTTACAAAGATACCTACGCCGTATGGATTCAAGGCATCGCCTGTTTTCTCTCACGACGGTAAAATGATCGCTTACGTAGGCAAGGAAGGCCGCGGTCAGTGGTGGAAGCAGACACGCATGTGGGTGGTCTCTGCCGACGGTAAAGGCAAGGCTCGTTCGCTCACCGCTCGCCACGACTTCAATGTCTCCGCCTGGACGATAAACGATTTGGGGCACATAGAGCAGTCGCCGCCGACTTGGTCGTCTGACTCCGGCAAACTCTATTTCCAGGTTGCCCACCACGGCTCGACACTTCTAAAATCTGTCGACCTCTCTGGAAAAATAGAGGACATCATTAACTGGCAGGGTGTTGTCGGTGCATTCCAGTTTTCCAAAGATTTCGAGAAGCTTTCCTATTTCTTCGGCAACATGTTCGATCCCGGACAGATATGGGTCAAGGATAAGAAATCCGTAAAACCCAGAAAACTGACTGAAGCCAACAAGAAAATCCTGGAGTCCGTGAATTTCGGAAAGGTCGAGGAACTGTGGTTCCGGGATGCCGATAACACCATGGACCTTCAGGGTTGGGTAATACATCCCCCGGATTTCGACCCGAAAAAGAAGTATCCCTCCATCCTCGAAATCCACGGCGGACCCAGGGTGCCGTACGGCAATTTCATGATGCACGAGTTCTTCTTCCTCGCTGCACAGGGCTACGTCGTCTACTTCTCTAACCCGCGCGGCGGGCAGGGCTACGGCGAAAAGCACTCGAAGGCCATATGGAACGACTGGGGAAACAAGGATTACATCGATCTCATGAAATGGGCTGACTTGATCTCCCGAAGACCCTATATCGACCCAAAGAAGATGGGCGTCACTGGCGGTTCCTACGGCGGTTTCATGACCAACTGGATAATCGGACACACTGACCGTTTCGCCGCCGCAGTCACCCAGCGCTCGGTCTCAAACCTCATCTCCATGTGGGGCTCTTCGGACGGCAACTGGGTCTTCGAGTTGGAATTCGGTGAGCGTTCACCTTTCGAGAACGTGGCCAACTACTGGAGGCAGTCGCCCATGAAATACATCGGCAATGCGAAAACGCCCACGCTCGTGGTCCATTCCGAGAACGACTTTCGCTGCGCGATTGAGCAAGGTGAACAGGTATTCGTCGCCCTGAAAAAACTGGGCGTGCCGACCGAGATGGTCCGCTTTCCTGACGAAACGCACGAGCTTTCGCGCTCGGGACGTACCGACCGCAGAATCGCACGTCTCAATCACATCCTTCGCTGGTTCGATATCTATCTCAAGGGAAAGAAGGAAGAGCCGAAGAAAGTCAAACGCTGACTGTCAAGGTCGATAGGCGCACTCGGCGATAAAGAGAATTCTTAAAGATGGTTCTTTCCTTGGCGTCGATTGCGCATCTTAGATTGCGCTTTTTTGGCTTGACACCACAGGATATTAGAGTATAACTCATCCCTCATAAATTTTGTGGAGGAATGATTATGAGACCGGAATTTCCTGATTTCAAAAGGCTTGAACTCGAGGATAGAGATATCATAAAGAAAGTATTGTGGAGTTATCAGCCGCAAGTCTCGGAGATGACCTTCACGAATCTCTTCATCTGGCGCAAGCATTACAATCCTCGCTGGTCCATGTATCACGAGCATCTCATCCTTGTTGCCGAGACCGAGGCAAGGCAGCCTTTTGGTTTTACGCCGATAGGTTCTGAAACTAGGGCGGAGGGAGTGCTCATGCTCTTTCACTGGCTCAAGGATATGGGTATCGAAAACCCGCATATAGAGCGCGCCGACTCGAGGCTTGTCCAGGAACTCAGGGAATCCAACATTTTCTCGATAGAACCTTTAAGGGAGCACTACGACTACGTCTATTCCCGCAAGGAGCTTGCAGAGCTTTCGGGTAACAGGTATCACTCCAAAAAGAATCACATCAACTCCTTCGTGAAGAACAACTCCTTCAGCTTCGAACTGCTGGAACCTGGCCACATAGAATCCTGTCTTGAAATGACCGAAGCCTGGTGCACAATGCGTCGCTGCGAGGACGATTTAAGCCTCATGGAAGAATGGGAAGCCACTCGAGAAGTGTTGACCAATTTTGATTATTTGAACCTTATCGGCGGAGTCATTAAGATCGACGACAAGGTCGAGGCCTTTTCGCTCGGGGAACTTCTGAATCATGATACGGTCGTCGTCCACATAGAAAAAGCTAACCCTGAAATTCGCGGTCTTTACGCATTGATAAACCAGCAGTGCTCTGAAAAGGCATGGGGGGACGTCAGCTTCGTCAACCGTGAACAGGATTTAGGAAACGAAGGCCTCAGACAAGCCAAGCTTTCCTACCATCCTGTCAAACTCGTCGAGAAATACAGAATAAGATTAATGTAAACCCCAGCCCTCCTCAGCCCTCCTCAGCCCTTTTCGGCTTCCCTCAGCTCCCCTTAGTCCTCTCAACTTCCCTCGACCGTCTCGGCCATCTTCTCAGAATCCTTCGTGACATCTCCCGGATTTTGCTTTTTCATTTAAGACAAAAAGAAGTGTTTCCAGAGAGCATCCTGCCCTAAATCGTTCCGCCGGTATAGGCTGTAGACGATTGCCGCTTGAATGCGCTTTTCCGTTTCGCGGACTCGTTTCTTCTTCTTGCCACCCTTCCCTTGAAAGGGATTGAAGAAGTAAGCGAACTTGACACACAAAAGATTTATACTATAGTAGTATGAAATAAAACCTAGCTGGAGAATCAATATGGAAATAAAACATGTCCAGGGAAGGTTAAAGGGCAAAATAATGCTTTACGCGCTTTCAACTTGCGGGTGGTGCCGAAAGACGAAAGCAATCCTTAACGAGTCCGGGGTCGATTACTACTTTGTAGATGTCGATCTTCTGACCCCTGATGAAAAGGATACGGTCACGGAAGAGGTCAAGAAATGCAATCCTTCGTGCACGTTTCCGACCATCGTGGTTAATGACGGTGAGCGCTGTATACGTGGATTCAAGGAAGACGAGATAAGGGAGATTTCCGCCTGATGGCCGAAGAGTCAATCTCAAAGAAAGAACAGATCAACAAAGTATATGAAAGGTTGAATCGCGAGGCGGAGGAGGGGGGGTACCACCTGAATCCCGATATCGAGTTTGCGAAGATGTTGATCGAAGGGCTCCTGACTAACGAAGTGCGCTATGGTTACTGGAATTGCCCGTGCAGGCTTGCTGCAGGCATCAAGGAAGAAGACGTTGACATGATCTGCCCATGTGATTACAGGGACGCCGATCTCGATGAATTCGGTTCGTGCTACTGTGCCCTTTACGTTTCCACCTCTATCCTTAAGGGCGATAAAAAGGCCGAGTCCATACCGGAGCGCCGACCGGCACGGGAGGAACGCCAGCAGTTCAAGAAACCAACGATCGCCAGTAATCTTTTGCAGGTCTCCCTCTCCAAACCCGTCTGGCGCTGCAAGGTGTGCGGCTACCTTTGTGCACGCGACGAACCGCCCGAGATTTGTCCAATCTGCAAGGCAAAAAAAGAGCGCTTCGAAAGATTCATTTAGCGCTCCTTCTGTGCAGCACGCAAAAGATCGCAGCGAAAATCAAGAAAATTTTATGTTGACAGGCATGGAATTTCTATCAAAATAAGTCGTGAACAACAATAAAAGCCGCAAGCCAACAAAAAAGAATCCGACGCGTCGACTCTACGATAATCCTCTTTATTACGAGATAGCTTTCTCGTTTCGCGACATACCTAAAGAAGTAGACGTTTTCGAGGAGTGCATCCGGAGGTACTCACTGATACCGGTAAAAACGATGCTCGAACTAGCGTGCGGCCAGGCACCGCATCTTGCAGAGATCGCCAAAAGAGGGTATTGGTACGCTGGTATCGATCTTTCGCAGAAGATGCTCGATTTCGCGGCGAGAAGAATACCTGATAAGGCTAAGGCAGACCTTATCCTCGGCGACATTGTGAACTTCAACCTTGAGACAAAAGTAGATTTCGCCTTTATACTCCTTGGTTCTCTTTATGCAAGAAACTCGAAAGACATAGACAGGCACTTCGACTGCGTCGGTAGAGCTTTAAGAAAAGGCGGTCTTTACCTTCTTGACTGGTGTGTGGAATTCGAGCCAGTTGCATCAAAGAATCCAGAAGACACATGGGTGCTCGAACGAGACGGAGTAAAGGTCACGACCAGTGTTTGCTACGAGCCTTTAAGCAACGTCGAACAAACCTTCGTTGAAACTATCGCGCTCGACGTAGACGATCACGAGAAAAGAATCCATCTTGAGCAGAATGCCGTTCGCAGGGTCATATACCCGCAGGAGTTTCTGAGAATAATCGGTTCTCGCAGTGATTTTGAATTCGTGGGCTGGTGGAAGAACTGGGATCTTGAATATCCATTGAAGGCCTGGCCGTCATCGTTGAAGATAGACAGGCCCATTGCCCTGATCCGACGCATATGATTGTATCCCTGTATTGACAAAGCGTCGATTCCCGGATAGAGTCTGCAAGTAAAAATCAATTGATGCCCAAGGAGGTTTGCGTGAAAAAAACACTGATCATTGCAATTACGTTCTTTTTTATGCTTCCAGCGTGCAATCCGACACCCGAACCAAAACATGTGCACTTCATGCATCAGTCGACGGGCGGTAATATAATCGACGACCACGACGGTGTTGCCGAACATCCTGATCCCGATTACGGGCTCAAGACCCTTCTGGAGAATGCAGGCTTTACGTTTACCGAGAACTGGATGGATGACTCCTATCCGACTTCCATTGCAGGATACATTGCGAACGGCGGCTCCAACTTCCCATACAGTGCCAGGAGTGCGGGTATTCTTCTTTTCAAGTCATGCTACTATCCGATAGACGGTCTAACCTCCGACGAGGAGCTTGATAAATGGAAACAGGCATACATTGAAAAGATCATCCCGTATGCCAAAGATCATCCCGGTCAGATTCTCGTTGCAATGCCCGCGGTTCCCTATCGCAAGGATGACTGCCCCGAGGAGAACCACGACCGCGCTCGAGTCTGGGCAAACTGGCTTAAGGGAGAGTTCCTTGACTCATGTCATGCTCATGGTGCAGATAATGTGAAGAGTTTCGATCTCTTCGATATCTGGGCGTACCCCGACAGCAACTGGCGCAAGGTAGAGTACTGTCAGACCGATGACCCTCATCCCAACGCATACGCCTCTCTCGTTATGGCCGACTCGATGGCCGCCTTCATTACCGGGCTGGGCGAATGAGTTCTATCCTGTTTATGATTTATCTTTAAAGAGCGAAGCATGATGTTGCTCGAGAAAGAACCATCGCCGGGGCTTTTGAGGTTAATTGTGAATGGGGTAAACTACGTTTACTCGTCAGAAGGTCTTCTTGAAGAGAAGGAAGGGAAGGAAACCTTCTGGCCCGCCTGCAATTATCCGAAAACGACAAAGGGTTTTATGAACACTGACGACACCTCATTCTGGGTCGAGGAGGAGGGCGAGGGTGAACCTCTGATTCTAGTTCACGGCGGGCCCGGTGTCGATCACAGGTATTTTCACCCGTGTCTCTCTACGCTTGCCGTTAAACAAAGACTTATCTACTATGATCTGAGAGGACACGGCATGTCCCGGGAATCGTCGCCAGCCAGGCCGCATGGAGTCATGCGTGATGCTGATGATCTGGAAGCCCTGCGGATCGCCATGGGACTTGGTCAAATCGATCTCTTCGGTCACTCTTACGGCGGGCACGTTGTTCTCGCATACGCGCAGAAGTACCCTTTGAATGTCAGGAACATTATCCTCGTGAGCGTACCCCTCGGCGAGACGGACGAGGATATCGACAGGAGAGTGGAATCGGCACCAATAACAAGGAAGATGGAGGAAGCCGAGTCGGAAGAGGAGTACGATAAGCTCTACTACGAGTTCTATTATCACAAACCGCCGCCTGCAGATGTTATTCGTTTCAACAAGCTTTCTATGGAATCTTATAATACCGAAAAGAACAAAGCCCTGCTCAAATCCTATGAAAACGACAAGACTTCTCTCGACTTAAAAACCATCTTTACCGACCTTGCACTTCCCGTATTCATCATCGCGGGGAAGCATGATTTGATAGTCAATGTCGAAGCAATCGGAGAAGTAATCGCAGATTCGAGGAACGTTGAGTTCCAGATATATGGAGAAAGCGGGCATGACCCGTTTGTCGACGAACAAGAAAGATTCGCCAAAGACGTTAACCGTTTCCTGTCAAGGGGCGATTAAATGTTAAGACATAGCTTCCATTCAGTTCTGTTCGTCCTTCTTTTTTCTCTCGTATCCTGTGTTTCAGGATGGACGTTTCGAGACTATTTGAAAGGCTCGATGCGTTTCGACTGCCTGAGGCGAACCTGGCTTTTGCACTTGCCAAAAGGGTTCGATAAGTCGAAGTCGCTTCCGCTCGTATTCGTCCTTCACGGCGGGGGAGGAAGGGCAAAGGGCATGATTGATCTCACCCAGGGAGGTTTTAACGGACTCGCAGACAGGGAAGGTTTCATAGTATGCTATCCTCAGGGCGTGGACAAGCACTGGAACGACGGGAGACCCGGAGCCACGAGCCGGGCGGCAAAGGAAGATATAGACGACGTAGGCTTCATCTCCGCGTTAATCGATCGCCTCGTGAAAAACCTCAACGTTGATCCGAAACGGGTCTACGTTACGGGGATGTCAAACGGCGCAATGATGTCCCACAGACTGGGTTGGGAACTATCTTCAAAAATCGCGGCGATCGCTCCTGTTGCCGGTGCCATGCCGGCCAATCTTGCAGAAAGGTCTGCAAAAAAAGTTCCGATATCCGTTCTTGCCATCTCAGGCACGGATGACCCTCTTGTTCCCTATCAAGGGGGGGAGGTCCACCTCTACGCGAAGGAACTTGGCAGGGTACTATCGGTACAGAAATCGGTCGAGCTGTGGGTCGAACGAAACCGCTGCTCAAAAACACCCGAAGTCTCACCGCTGCCTGATGTTGATAAAAGCGATGGTGCCAAGGTAACTAGAGAAACATACTCAGGCGGCGCACAAGGCTCGGAGGTCGTGCTCTACACAATCCAGGGCGGCGGCCATACCTGGCCGGGCGGGGTGCAGTACCTTTCGGAAAAAATAATAGGTAAGACATGTCGTGATATCGATGCGAACACAGTGATCTGGAATTTTTTTAAAAAACACGTAAAAGAATAGTCCTTAATAAAGTTTGATAAAAGGAGGTCGTATGTCACGCTCGATTGTCGGAGCCGTATCCGATATTCGCAAGCGTATAGCTTCTCTCGATCTTCTGCGCGGTCTCGCGATATTGCTCATGATCGTCGTCAACTCTCTATTCGATTACCCGGCTGTCCCTTCCTGGCTCAAGCATGCTCCGTGGAACGGTTACACAATCTCCGATATCGTGGCACCCATGTTTCTTTTTTCCATCGGCATTTCCTACAGTCTCTCGTTCAACAAGCGTCGAAATAGCCAGGGCACTGCAAAGACGATACTTCATTTCGTAATCCGGTATGTAGTTCTTTTCTGCTTCGGTTTCTTTGGTGAATGGGCGGTACTCGGAAAAATAGGGTGGGGGGTACTCACAATGATAGGCGCGGTCGGTATCTACTCGCTCGTATTCATGTTCATCGGACCCGCGCTCAGGGTTGTGCTTGCAGCCGTACCCTTGATAGCATACCAGGCGCTGGTTTCGTTCGGGATACCTGTGCTTATTTTCGTGGACGGAGGACTCGGCGGGACGACAGCCACCGTTGCCTGGGGCTTCATCGTCATCCTGGCATCGGCAATAGGAAATTGGACTCACAGGTCTCCTGAGGTCCCAGATGAGAACTCGAATCACAAGAGGATGTCGCTCGTTCTCGGAATCTGGGGAGCGGCACTTACCGTTCTCGGTATATCCTTATCTTTCCTCATTTTCTTCAACAAGCATCTGGTCTCAGTCTCTTACATTCTATTCTCTTCAGGCGTTAGTGCACTTACTATGCTCCTCTTCTATCTACTTGCCGATATATGGCACTGGAAGATTCCTCTGCTAGGCATCATTGGCCGCAACGCACTCGTTCTTTACATCCTGAGCAATCTCCTCATACTTGCCCTGAACGCAATTGTTCCCTTGAACGCCGCTTTGCTCTGGGTAATAGTCGGCACGACTGCCGTTGTAGGACTATGCATCGGCGTCGGACTCTTTCTCGACTGGCGCAAGTGGTTTGTAAGATTATAGCCCCACAAAAACGCAAGGCGTTTTTGTGGGGACCCCGATTATCAGACCACTACTTTGGTTACTCCGCAAGAATCGTAACTTCGTATCGAATAGCCGCAGGGACGCCTTGACAACTCCGGATTGGAACCGTAATGTAGACTAATATTGACAAGCTGGTAATCGGGAATACTATAAGCGGTAAGGTCATAAGAAAGGAGATTGGATGGACATGAGAAACGATTCACACTGCGGGCTTTACTGCGGCAGCTGCCTCGTGATCCTCGGTGCAAAGCGCGGGAAGCTCAAAGCCCTTGCAAGACAGTGGAAGTGCACACCCGAGGACCTCGAATGCAACGGATGCAGGTCCGAAAAGGTCACGAAATTCTGTTCGGAATGCACCATTCGCGACTGCGCGAGGGAGAGGGGGGTAGGCTTCTGTATAGAGTGCGGCGATTACCCCTGTCATCACTACAAGAGGCTGAAAGAGCTTTCAAAGGAGCGTCCGCATCTGAGGCTCCAGCCCGCCGAACTGGAAAGAGTCCGTGCGCTGGGTCCCGATCAATGGATGGGGTACCAAAAAAAGCGCTGGACTTGCCCTGAGTGCGGGGAGATGTTTGCCTGGTACGAAGAGAAGTGCTCTAAGTGCGGGGTAAAAGTCCGATCGAGCGTCGAGGAAGTTCAAGAACACGGTCTCACCGAGTATCCCCTTGACGTGTAGGAGAGAAGGTTCATGGAAGAACGCTACGATTCAGTATGCGGCATATACTGCGGAGCGTGTTTCGTGCTCGCGGCCCGCAAAAGGAACGATCTGGAATCAATCGCCCGCATGTGGAATTGCAAGCCTGACCAACTCATTTGCTACGGGTGCAAATCAGGTCAGGTATCGGACTCGTGCAAGCCATGCGAGATAAGGCCGTGTGCTGAGGCAAAAGGCCACGCGTTCTGCATTGAGTGCGAGGCTTTCCCCTGTAAACTTACAGGGCTTTTTCACGAAAACAAAAAAGTTAAACCGCATCTAGCCCTGGTTTTTAGAGATCTGGAATCAATAAAGGAGAAAGGCGTCGCAGTCTGGCTAGATGAGCAGGCTTCTCGCTGGTCATGCAAAAAATGCGGAGCATCCCTTTCGTGGTACGATGAGAAATGCCCTGGGTGCGGAGCAACGTTCCGCAATGCCAGGGACGAAGCCGCTGATTTAGGTCTTTTGTAAATGATGAAAGTTACCTTTCTCGGGACATCGGCAGCAAATGCTTATCCTGAGGCGTTCTGCAAGTGCGACAATTGCGTTCGTGCACGTTCGCTCGGAGGGCCGAGCCTCAGAAAACGCTCCTCAATACTCATCAATGACGACTTGCTCGTCGATCTCGGGCCCGATATCATGACCGCGTCCCAGATGCATAAGATATCGCTCGTAAATGTTCGCTACTGTCTGCAAACGCATCCGCACGCCGATCACCTCGACCTCTCTCACCTTAACTCGCGAAGCCCGGGGTACGGGGTCATTGGCGCTCCATGTCTCGATTTTTACGCATCACCTGAGACCCTCGAGAGGGCAAATGAAAGCTTCATGCGTGATCTCGGCGATACGGGCCTGCTTGATCCTGAAACTGAGAGGCGTTTGAACTTTAAGATTCATCACGTCGAGCCCTTTGAATCTTTCACCTGTGGTATCTATCGAATAACGCCCTTCCAGGCAAACCACGCAGCCGGAATGGGAGCCTTGGTTTATGCCATAGAGTCCAACGGTTCAGTCGTATTCTACGGTACTGACACCGCCGCATTGCCCACGCAAACATGGCAAGCGTTTGCTCGCCTGGAGATGAGATTCGATATGACGATACTGGACCACACATACGGACCGCAGCAGCCCGGTAGCGACCATCTCAGCGCTCACGATGTCATCGAGCATGTCGGGAGGATGCGCAGGGAAGGTTTTCTTAAACCGGGCGCCCGGGTTTTTGCCACCCATATCGCGCATGAAGGAAATCCGCCTCACCCGGAACTCGAGGCGTTCGCCACGAAGAACGGCTACGAAGTTGCATACGACGGGCTTGTTCTCGATATCTAGTGAGGAAGTGATAACCCTGAGGTTGCCCGTCGGATGATCTTTAAGTAAAAGGAGGAACCATGGATTTCAGATACGATACTTACTGCGGGCTCAACTGCGGGGCGTGTCCGGTCCTTGGAGCAAACGAACGCGGTGATGAGGAGTGGTTAAGAAAAGCCGCGGAAGAGGACGAATGCACAATTGACGATCTTCGATGTCATGGTTGCAAGACCGACTCTACCGCAATGTACTGCACCGGCTGCGAAATGCGTTTCTGTGCGAAGGACAAGGGGCTTGAGTACTGCAGCGAGTGCACCGATTTTCCATGTGAGATAATTACTGACTTCCGCAACGACAGGCATCCCCATCACTCCGCGATATTCAAAAATCTGCGAACCATTCGCGAGAAAGGCCTCAAGACCTGGTTGGAGGAGGAGAGGGTGCGCTGGTTGTGCCCCGAATGCGGCACGCGATTCTACTGGTATTCACAATACTGCTCCGGCTGCGGCATAGAGTTGTACAACTCAAGCAAAGAAGAAAAGGACCTTGACATATAGTCAGGGTCTGCTCATCGTTGACTTACCCGTACCGTTTCTGACGAGTTGTGAGCTTTTCATCTTGCATATTTCCCTCGCAATAAGCAAAATATTATTGCAACCTGTCAATCCATACTTGACGAGTAGGGTTGTTTTCCTACAATCATATTAAAAACAGGAGGAACAATAATGAGGTTGAAATTTTTAGTTGGACTCTTACCGATATCGTTTATCTTCCTTTCTTCGCCAATACTGGCGCACAAACCGGTAGAAGACCCGGGGAATGCGACGTCGGCTGCTTTAGCCGTCATAATAAATGACCCTGATATCTCCCAGGTCATCTATCATGAAGTCAAAAAAGACTCAACGCAGTTGTGGCTGACTTTCGAAGCGAAGAAAGACTACGAGCTCTACCTGAGCATAGGCGTGCCCGTAATCGAGCGTCTCAAGACCTACAGGCCTGCGCTTGCGCTTATTGGGCCTGGGTTGCCGGACATCAAGCTTCCTTTTGGAAAACCCTCAGGTCTGGGTGCTTTAGTTTTTTACACCGACTCGGTTGCGACCCCGAAGTTTTTCCACGAACCGATAACAGGTACAGACTCCTGGATTCTTCTGGAAAAGCACGTAACGCTTGGTGCAACCGGCCGCTACTACGTTGTAGCATTCTCGCCTGAGATGAAACCGGGCAAGCTGTGGGTGGCAATCGGCGAGGCTGAGCGCTGGGGATTTGGAGACATATTCAAGCTTCCCTCCATCTCGGCGGAGGTAAGGAAGTTTCACGAGGTGAAGTAGATGAATCCTTAGAAATCGAACCGTTGAACCGGTTCTTTCCTTATGGTCTATCCACAATAACACAACTTGACACATCAAGGCTTTAGAGTAAATTTCATGGATGGCCATCGTGGAAGCAAAAAAACTCATGAAGCGATTTGAGACCACAACTGCAGTCGAGGATTTATCCATAACGGTCGAGAAGGGTGAAGTGCTTGGATTCCTCGGTCCCAACGGCGCAGGGAAGACGACTACCATCAGGATGCTTGCAGGAATTATCGCGCCGACCTCAGGATCAGCCACGGTTGCTGGAATCAACGTCCAAGCAGGCGTTGGACTCCTTCACGAACGCATCGGTCTCCTGACCGAATCGCCCGGCTTCTATGAAAAGCTTTCAGCGCTCGAAAACCTTCGTTTCTTCGCGCGATTCTATCCCGAAATCCATATTGAGAAACAAGTAACAAAATATCTCGAGCTTATGGGGCTCTCTGAACGTGCCAAGGACAGAGTATCGAGCTTTTCAAAGGGAATGAAGCAGCGCCTTGCCCTGGCTCGCGTGCTCATTCATGAACCGGAGGTGATTTTTCTCGACGAGCCTACTGCCGGTCTTGATCCCGAAGCGGCGCGTGAAGTTCGCGGCCTTATCCATAATCTAAAATCTCAGGGACGCACAATATTTCTTTGCACTCATAATCTCGAAGAAGCCGAGGAGCTTTCCGACCGCATCGCGCTTTTCAAGACGCGTCTTGTTGCAGCAGATACCGCGAATAATCTCAGGCAGAGGCTTTTCCAAAGGCAGATCATTGTCGAGCTTGCCGGTTTTGATCCCGGGGTCGCTGACGCAATCGGAAAACTCGGATTCGTAAAGAATGTATCGACCGAACAAACAAGACTCATAGTCGAACTCGAGGATTTCGATAAGAACAGGTCAGTACTCATCGAAGAAATAGTGAAATCGGGCGGGAAGATCGCCAGCGTCTATGAGAGCGAGCATTCCCTTGAGGATGTATACTTCACGCTTCTCAATGAACCGGAGAAATCCCCGCGAAGCGGTCACGACAAGAAGAGGCGTCATGAAAGCCAGGTCTAATCGTAACATTGGCAACGTCATTCAAAACGAGTGGCGGAACGCATTCGCGAGTGTCAACACCGTCCTTTTCATGACGCTCTTTCCCGTTCTCATACTCGCTCAGATGTTTGTTATTATCTGGCTCGTTTCGAGGTTCGTCAGCCCAAATGTGCTTTCGGGAACCATACTCTCCCAGGGGCTCGCCAAGATTCAGGCGATAATGCCACAGATATCCTCCCTTCCCCCCGTAGACAAATTCAAGGTTTTCTTCTACATGCAGATACCCGTATACATCCTGCTCGTCCCGGCGATGATAGCAAACGGGCTTGCCACCTTCTCCATTGTCGAGGAGAAGCAAACGGGTACCATTGAGCCGCTTTTGGCAACGCCCGTTAAAACGTGGGAGTTGCTCCTGGCAAAGGCGCTATCGGGAACCATACCTGCCGTCATAGTAACGTGGTTTTGCGCAGGGCTCTCGATACTCGGGGTCGCAATCATCGGGCCCTCCTCCCTCGTCAGCTACCTTTTGACGCCTGCATGGCTTGTTTCACTCCTCCTCGTCGTGCCTGCAATCACGCTCATGAGCTTCCTTCTGGGCGTCATCGGTTCCGCGCGCGCAAAGGACGCCCGCAGCGCGCAGCAGCTGGCCGTAATCATCGTTTTTCCTATTTTCGGACTCGTAGTAATCCAGCTTCTGGGCGTGATTGCCTACTCGCCCCTTGTCCTAATCCTGCTCGGCGTTTTGATCTTGCTTCTCGACCTGCTTACTCTCCGCATGGCCGTTAAGCTTTTCCGTCGCGAGTCTATCGTTTCAAAATGGAAATAAAAAAATCCCAACAAAAATACTCAATATTTTTGTTGGGTACCTATATTTCTTAATAAATACCCCTAAACAAATTTCCTATCAAACCTAATAGACGGGATACCTTAAATCCGCGCCCTCCGAACTTTTCACCGTAGGTGAAAAAGAGGATTTATAATCGGGGTCCCCACACGTTTGCACAGCAAACGCGTGGGGTGGTTAATCAGGGTCCCCACGAAGAGACGTAGTATCTTTGTGGGGTAAAAAGTCGGGGAGAGAGGATTTGAACCTCCGATCTCCTGGTCCCAAACCAGGCGCGTTGAACCGGGCTACGCTACTCCCCGACCGTAACACACACCACATTGACGATAGTGTGTATACCGGCTAATTATAAGCGGGGTATCCATGGAGTCAACAATAATATTGAGGGCGAGAATCTTTTAAACTTGCAAATGGAGTTTGAAATCCTTGACATATGAATATATGTTCATATAATCAATTAATGCAAGACATCATCAAGCATCTGAAAGCGCTTTCAGATCCAACTCGCCTGCGCATAATGCTTCTTCTTGTGAAGGAGGAATTGTGCGTTTGTGAACTTGAGACAGTTCTTGCCGTGGAGCAGTCACGACTTTCTCATGCACTCCGGGCGCTCTCGAACGCAGGGCTTATTGAAGAACGCCGGGAGGGTCGCTGGATATTCTACAAGGGCTCGGCAAATATTTCCCATACTCTCATGGCATATATCGAGGATTCGATGCGTGGAAACTCTGACCTTTCAAAGGATCGCAGAAACGCCAGGAAGCTTATCGAATCGGCAAAACCCTCGGGCAGGCGCTGCCCGCTCCGTGAGAAGTCCTGATGCAGTTCGTCTGGCAATTGATAAGGAGCGGGTTGCTTGCACTGCTCGAATACCTCTCCGCTCATGTGCTTACCTGTCTCGTTCCGGCGTTCTTTATAGCGGGAGCAATCGCCGTTTTCCTGTCTCAGAAAGCGGTCCTCAAGTACTTCGGGCCCAAGGCGCCCAAGGTGCTATCCTACGGAGTGGCATCAGTCTCAGGAACCATACTTGCGGTCTGTTCGTGTACGGTCCTGCCTCTGTTTGGTGGAATCTATAAGAGGGGCGCAGGAATAGGACCTGCGACGGCATTTCTCTACTCAGGACCTGCGATAAATGTCCTGGCAATAGTCTTTTCCGCAAGACTCTTAGGCTGGGATTTAGGCATTGCCCGTGTCATTGGGGCAGTTTTGTTTTCAGTTATCATCGGGCTCTTAATGGCCGCAATATGGCAGCGCCGTGAACCCCCTCCCCCCGATGAGAACGCCTTCGACTTCGACAAGGAGGAACATTCCAGACCTCTCTGGAAGACGGCTATGTTTTTTCTCTCCCTTGTTCTTCTCCTTGTGCTTGCAGCCGGTCAGGGCTGGGTTCAAAAACTCATCGGTTTGCCTGCTCCTCTCGGGTACTGGCTCGCCTGGATACCTGCGGCTCTCTCCCTCGGAAGCGTGATCGTCATGACGATTCTGTGGTTCTCAAGGGAAGAGATCAAACACTGGATGCTCGAGACGTGGCGTTTCGTAAAGCTCATTTTCCCCTGGCTTCTCGGAGGGGTCTTCGTGGCGGGAATGCTGAAGTTTCTTGTTCCGGACACCTGGATAGCTTCTCTTGTCGGCGGGAATGGAATCTTCGCTAATCTAATAGCGTCTGTGTTCGGCGCGCTCATGTATTTCGCAACACTTACCGAGGTGCCCATCCTCAAGGCTTTCCTCCAGATGGGTATGGGGAAGGGACCAGCGCTTGCGCTTCTTTTGGCAGGTCCTGCACTCTCGCTTCCGAGCATGATCACTATCGGCAAGATAATGGGCTGGAAACGGACCCTGACATACGTCGGACTGGTCGTCGTTATGGCTACATTGACCGGATGGCTTTTTGGAGCCATCGCTAAATCTTAAAAACAAGGAGAGAGGAGAGATGAATAAGAAAACATTGATTATCCTTGTCATCGTTCTTGTCGCGCTGGCATGCGCCGTGACAGGAATAATCCTGATTAAGAAGAATCAGAACAGCCCTGGAAATGTGGCTATCCCGGACACCCTAGTCAAGGATACCGTCCCTGTCATTTCAAAGGATACGAATTTCACAATAGACACACCACAAGTAAAGAAAGATACCATTCGCCCCAAACCGCAAGTTCCGCATAAGGATTCATCCTCCGGTAAAGTGGTTGAGCCAACCGCTTCCGATCCGATCAGCCGCGCAATAGCAACCGGTCGTCCCGTTCTTGTTGATTTCGGAAGGGGGACCTGTGTCCCGTGCAAGAAGATGGCGCCGATACTGGAAGAGCTCAAGCAAGAGTATGCAGGAAGAGCGGAAGTACTCGTACTTGACCTTGATGAGTATTACGAACTTGCTCGCAAGGTGGGCATCAAGATGATACCGACCCAGATATTTTATGACATCGGCGGCAATGAGGTAGCGCGGCACATAGGTTTTATGGAGAAGGATTCGATAATCGCTCAATTCGCGAGGATGGGTGTAAAGTAGGTGAGTGGGTTCCTTGCGAACGTGGGCCAGTGGATATCTGATGCTCCTGCGCTCGCGTTTCTGGGTGTTTTCATCGCTGGGATAATCTCATCGACCAGTCCCTGCGTGATAGCGCTCATCCCTCTCTCTATCGGCTATGTCGGCGGGTACGCCGGGGGCTCGACTCGGAAGGCTGTGATCTTCAGCCTCATGTTCGTGCTCGGTCTGACGCTTACCTTCGTGGCTCTGGGCGGCATTGCCGCCTACCTGGGCGGAGTCTTCGGCCTCAGAGGGAAGTTCTGGTACTTCATCCTTGCCGGATTAGCATTTCTGGTCGGTCTGAATCTTGTCGGGCTTCTCAAGTTCGAACTGCCCTGGCTTAAGCGCATCCAGGTCAAAAAGCGCGGCCTCTGGGGCGCGCTCCTTCTTGGCCTCGTATTCGGTATCGCATCCTCACCCTGCGCGGCGCCCGTGCTCGCAATCATCCTTGCTTTCGCCGCAACGTCCAAAAACATACCGTACGGCATGGGGCTTCTCCTGACGTACGCCGTAGGTCACTGGGTGCTCGTGTTCGTGGCCGGTATCTCCACCGCCTTCGCCCAGAAACTGATCTCCTCGGAAAAGACCGAAAAGGTCAACCGCATCGTGAAACTCGTTGCAGGCATACTGCTCTTCGGGGTGGGGCTTTACTTTGTTTACCTGGGAGTGTAACTGGATGCTCCTTTTGTCTTAGGACAAAAGATCGCAGGCGAAAGGAGAATCGATAAAAAGGAGTCGATCATGCTCAAGATAGAGGTTTTCGGCGCAGGCTGCCCGAAGTGCAAAAAAACTGAGGAACTTTTCATGAAAGCTCTTACAGAGATGAAAATTGCAGCCGATCTGCGGCACGTCAAAGACATGAACGAGATGATCAATCGCGGCGTGATGTTCACGCCTGCGGTGTTCATCAACGATAAAAAGGTGCTCGAAGGCAGGGTGCCGACCGAAGCAGAGGTAGAGAAGCTTATTAAAGAAGCGCAGTAAAAAAAGGAAAAAGAAGGCACTATGAGCGTCCCCGATAAAGTGCAAAACAAGGGAAAAGGTCTGGGGTTCTTCGAACGCTACCTGACCCTTTGGGTTCTCCTCTGCATCGGCGCCGGGATCGGTCTCGGCAAGCTCGCGCCGGGCGTCGCTCGCTTCCTCGACGGTCTTTCCATAAACGTCAACGCCGCGCCCGTCATATCTATTCCCATTGCCGTGTGTCTTTTCTTCATGATGTATCCTATCATGGTCAAGATCGACTTCACCGAGGTCCTCAAGGCTGGCAAAAGCATCAAGCCGGTCACGCTCACGCTCGTTTTGAACTGGGCAATAAAACCCTTTACGATGTACGCGATTGCCGTGCTCTTTCTCGGCGTCCTCTTTCGCGGACTCATCGGACCTGACGCGCTCGACTACGTCAAGATGCCCCTCGGTCGCGATCTGGCGGTCGGTGCGGCATACGGCGCGGGCAAGGTCGTTCTCGTGAACGGGCTCAAGATGCTTGCCGTTCCCCTGTGGCGAAGTTATCTGGCCGGCGCGGTCCTTCTCGGAATCGCGCCCTGCACGGCGATGGTGCTCGTGTGGGGATACCTTGCGCGCGGCAATGACGGCCACACGCTCGTGATGGTCGCAATCAACTCGCTATCCATGCTCGTGCTCTACGGCCCTCTCGGCGGGTTCCTTCTGGGCGTCGGACGACTGCCGGTTCCGTGGCAGGCCCTCCTCCTCTCCATAGGCATATACGTCGCGCTGCCCCTTGTCGCCGGTTACTTCTCGCGGCGCTGGATAATCAAGGCAAAGGGCATAGATTGGTTCAAGACTCGCTTCCTGCCCCTTCTCACGCCCGTAACCATCACCGCCCTGCTTGCAACGCTCGTTCTCCTGTTCAGCTTCAAGGGAGACGTCATCATCTCCAACCCGCTGACTATCCTCTGGATAGCCATACCCCTCTTCATCCAGACCAACCTCATCTTCTGGCTGGGCTATGCCGGGGCGAAGCTGCTCAAGCTCTCATACGAGGATGCGGCGCCCTCGGCCATGATAGGCGCGTCCAACCATTTCGAGGTGGCAATCGCCACCGCGACCATGCTCTTCGGGCTCTCATCCGGGGCGGCACTTGCCACGGTCGTGGGTGTCCTCATCGAGGTTCCTGTCATGCTCATGCTCGTGAAGATATGCCTTGCGACCAGGCACTGGTTCGCGAAGAAAACCTCACCTCGTTAGATCAGGAAAAAGTTGAGGAGGGTGAGCGCCGGGGGCGCTGGGCGCAAGCTGGGCTTCCGCCATTTCATTTCCACCAAGTCTAAGGTGGAGCGCCGGAGGCGCATTGGCAGAAACCTCCGGCTTCTGCTGTATCACTATTACCAATTTAATGATAGCGCCGGAGGCGCATTGGCAGAATGGAATTCTGCTGAGGGGGGCGAGGAGGGGGAGGAGGGCGTCGCGGAGGGCTTATTTCCAAATTAACGGTTCAAGCTAATCTTTCTCAGATAATCCGCCAGCTTCGCTATCGCCTTCGCGCGGTGGCTGATGCGGTTCTTGACAAGCATCCCGAGTTCGGCATTTGTCAGCGAAAATCCCTGCGGGATGAAGATTGGGTCGTAACCGAATCCCTCCTGGCCCCTGTACTCGAATCCTATCCATCCCTCGAGAACACCCTCAAAAGAACTTTCCTCGCCGCCCTCCTCCCCCTCCTCGCAGCCCTTCAGGAGAACGAGCGTTGCCCTGAAGCGTGCGGTTCTCGAATACATGGGTACGTCCTTAAGCTCGGCAAGAATCAGCCTGCACTTTTCGGGATGAGGAAGCTCTTCGCCTCCGTATCTGGCAGATAGAGCCCCCGGCCTTCCACCCAGCGCATCTATCTCGAGCCCGGAATCCTCTCCGCATATCATGCCGTCGAAAACATTTCTGTAAGCCGCGGCCTTCATGCGGGCGTTGTCCGCGTAGTTCTCGCCTTCCACAACGTCTTTTCCCCGTAAAGAAAGCTCGGCGGGCGTCATCACATCGACAATCCCGCCGAGTAGTTTCTTAAATTCTTTTATTTTGCCCTGGTTAGATGATGCAACCAGAAGTCTATTGTGCATTTACCTCCGTTTGAACTATCCAGGCGTCCAAGTACCCGAGGTTTTTGGCCTTCTCGCGGAGTATCTCTGCATCGGAGCGGTTCTTGTAGTCGCCTACGCGAACCTTGTAGTAATTGTTGTCGAACTCGACATATATCTGCTCGGTGAACTTGAAACGCGCTTCACTGGCTATCTTTTCAGCGCCTTCGTTGGTGCTGGACGCGAAGATCTGTACCCTGTAACCGGGTACCTTGTTCCCGCTCAGGTTCGTCGTGGTCGTAGTCGTTGTGGTCTGCTTCTCCATGTCGTACAGGGAATAATCCTGACCGGGTGAAACCACCTTGGTGGTTTTTCTGGGTGTGCAGGCTATGGCCGCCACCAGGATAAGCGCCAGTGCAATCAAACGTTTCATTTATGCACCTCCTAGGGTGTTCGAGACGCACGCCGGACAAGAAGCTTCTTGATATCGGCCGCTCTCTCTTTTGCGCATACGAGCACTGTATCTTGCGTTTTTACAATAACTAAATTGCGCACTCCCAACAGGGCAACCTCGCCCTCGGGCGCGACAACTATACATTCTTCACTATCCAATGATATAAGTTTACCGACACTTACGCTTTTGTCAACCCCTTTTTTCAGGTGACGTTCAATAGCCGTCCACGAACCGACGTCGTCCCAGAGAAATCGTGCCCGAAGAACGGCAACATTTGGAGACTTCTCCATGACGGCGTAGTCGATAGATGTCGCTTCGAGTTTCGAGTAAGATGCCCTGGTCACGCGATTTGAACCCCCGGCCAGGAGACCTTTGTAAGTCCCAGGAGCATGGACCTTGAACGCTTCTATTATCGAACCTGCCCTCCACACGAACATCCCTGAGTTCCACAGGTGTTTCCCCGATTTAAGGTAGCTTTTTGCCGTCGCCTCGCTCGGCTTCTCGTGGAACTTCTTGACTTTGAAACCGTCCCTGCAAAGCGGTTTTTTCTCCTCAATCTCAATGTAACCGTAGCCGGTTTCGGGTCTTTCAGGCTTTATGCCGAAGGTCACGAGATAGCCCTTGCGGGCAAGCTCGGCCGCTTTTCCCAAGTCGTTAAGAAAGGCCTTCTTAGGCGAGATCAGGTGGTCGGCGGGCAGCACGGCCATGACTGAGTCGGGTTTGTTCCTCAAGCTCCTTGCGGCAAGCGCTATGGCGGGTGCGGTGTTGCGGCCTTCGGGTTCCACAATCAGATTTTCCTTTTTTACCCACCGGAGCTCCTCCTTCAGGGGCCTCACGAGATGGGGCGGCAGCACGAAGAGAATCCTCTTGCGGGGCACAAGCGGCAGAATCCTTTCCACCGTCTCCTCGATCATCGATTTCTGAGAAAAAATCCTCAAAAACTGCTTCGGACGCTCGGGGGTGCTTAAGGGCCAGAAGCGCTCGCCCCTGCCGCCCACGAGGAACACGGCGTAAATCTCAGTACCTTTTTTTGTCATAGGTGTAACTCCATATTAAAGTTAGACGTACTCCTTTGTCGTAAAGGTTCCGTGGGGTGATTTTATTCCTTCCATACCCACTTAAGACGCGCAGTGATGGAGCCGATGGTCATGACCGTCTTGATCAATGCCGGCGAGAGGTCGCCATCCTTTGTGAGATAGAAAATCAATGTCCCGCCCGGACCGAACCCCGATTTTCCCGAGACCTCGGGTACGAGTTTTGTACACAAAAAGCTACCTTCTTTGGAAGCGCTAGAGCGTACTTGTGTTTCGCTCACCGCTTTTACTATGGCTTTGTCCGTCTTTCTGTCCGCGTGAAGTATAACCGTTCTTTGTTCTCCAAGCTTCAAGGGATTGATCCTGAAATAATAATAAATCGATACAATATCCAGCGTTCCGGGGTCCAGGGGATATGTAGCACCGTCCTCGTACTTTATGACCCCCTCCCCCCAGTCGTAGCGAACCCGGATCAGCGTGTCGTAGTTTTTCTCGTGCATGCGCTTCTCGAAGTAAAGGGTCTTGAACGAGTCCTTCGTTACATAAGAATACAACGTGTCATTTATGGTCACGAGCCAGTCCAGATCCGGAAGCGAATTCAAAACCGACCGAAATCGGTAGCAGGCTTTGCCCTCAAACTCCGTTTCTATGACCGATAGGCGCATCTCGCCCGCGTAAACGGGTCCGAGGTTGACGTCGTAGGTCAGAACCTCTTTCTGTGGCAGCGCTGACAGAACCAGTAAAATCAAACTCATATGCTTCTCCTAAGTCTAAATGGAAATACAGTAATGTCAACGAATTATTTCATCAGGGATTAGTACGAATCACTAACGCTTCCGTACTCTCTTGTCCTAGTATACTCCTCACTGAGCCTTGTAGACCGTGTCCTTGCCGTTGTAGAACCAGAGGAGGCGGTCGATTGAGCCAGAACTACCTCCATTACCTTCATTTGTGCTAAAGTTATACCCTTGCAGAATTACTCCGATCCCTTTCAGGCGTCTTACTCCGTTCCATCCCTCATCTTCAGGGCATTCTCCATAATAATGATCTAATGAAAGTTTATCTTCAAAGTAGCTTATTTGAAGGCCGTATTGGTTTTGCCAAGTCATATTCTGGGCAACGGTAATAGGGATTGTGTCGTAGTGAAAATCAGGATTTCCTAAAGGTACTTTAAGTTCCCAGATTTTTATTGGATTATCCAATTCTAGCGTTGCACCTCCCGTGAAAAATAAAGTGTCTGCTATCTGAGAGGAGTCGGTTACTTCAATCTTGAAGGTGTCATATTTGTTCCAATTGTTTTCATCGTCCGGAAAAGAATGCCAGTTATGGTTCTCATAGCACCACTCATACCCCAGCCCGAACGGGAAGTAAGTGGTGTCTAGGTCGATGTCGTCGTGGGCGATATTATGCTGGCAGCCGGTAATAATCACCACTATCCCAAAACACAAAACGGCGAGTCTAATCGTTTTCATCCATCACCTCCTTAAGGTGCCTTATACACAGTATCTTTGCCGTTATAGATCCAGAGAAGGGTGTAACTCATATCTTCCCAATCATCGCCATATATATATAGGTCTCCTTCTTGATACACTGCTCCTATTCCTCTCATAAAAATCGAGGTGGTGTCTCTTGTACCTTGCAACCCTTGAGTCCAGCCAAAGTATTTACGGAAGTAAGAGTGTACCTCGAGGCTGTCATCCACATAACTTATCTTTCGACCATAAGAAATTAGTGTATCCCCCTGGTTATAAGATTTCTCAGTTGAATCTTCGCGAGGGATGACAGGGACTGGTCCCCAGTCTATAAGTTCTACTCGATTCCTGCGAATCTTGGCGGTTTCGCCTAAAAAGAAAAGGCTTCCTTCGAGTTTGAAAAGAAGCGTATCGGAATCCCAAAAGGAATCGATTACTTTCACGAAAGTTGTATCGTAAAGGCTGTTAATCCAATCATGTGTCTCGTAGCACCATTCATATCCCATGCCGAAGGGGAAATAGGTAGTGTCGAGATCGAGAGGGAATACGAATTCTCTGATATGGAACTTGCGAGGGGATGGGTATATCAATGTGTCCGTAAGTGAATCCATGACGCCCACGGTCCATTCGTAGACGCCGATGTCTGCAGAAAGAAAGTCATCCATTGAAAGGGAATAGCTCGTATCCGTTACACAGTTTGAAACGAGCGCATGTGAACTCCACAAAGAATCCTTTAATATCATCAGATAGTATTCTTGACCGCTTTGTCCGGACCACACGAAGGTGGGGGGGAGGGAGTCGAAAACGGCACCATCCTCAGGCTCTATCAACACCGGAGCCTCGGGTTCAGGCTGCTGGCAGCCGGCGACAATCGCCGTAATCACAAAACACAAAACAAAAAATCTAATCGCTTTCATTTATGTCCTCCTTAAGGTGCCTTATACACCGTATCCTTGCCGTTGTAGAAGTAAAGGAGACGGAAGTTTTCGTCTTCTATTGTAGAACACATGTTTGATTGATCGCTATAATTTCTTTGTGTTAGAGATCCAATACCTTTAACGCGAGTTATAACCTGTTCGTAATGTCCATATTCAACACCGTAACTCCAATCATATGAGATATCAAGAATTTTCAAGGAGTCGCTTCTATAGGAGATGTAAAAATCACGGGAAGAGGCACATCCGCAACATTCTTCATAAGTGTGCTTGTGATCGGGTTCGGGAACGATATTTACCCAGTACCCCATAAGGCGTATTTGATTTTTTTTGATTTTTACAGGATTTGACAAATCGAAGAAAGTTCTACCCCCAAGCTTAACAAGAAGCATGCTTTCGTCCCAAAACGAATCTGTAACAGTAATTTTGACGGTATCAATGAGATCGGTATACTCTTCGCATCCATAGTTATTGTATATATAGTGCCTCTCGTAGCACCACTCGTACCCGAGCCCGAATGGGAAGTAGGTGGTGTCTAGATCAAGAGGAGGGAGGGGGAGTTCCTCAACTTTGAATGTTTTGGGGAAGGAGTACATTACTTCGCCGGTTGCCTTATCCACGACCCCTACCGTCCATTCGTATGTGCCGCTATCGGATGACTTAAAATCGTTCAAAGGCATGGTAAAGGACGTATCCTGAATATTGACCCAAATCAGGTAGTTATCGTTCCAGAGAGAGTCTTTGAATACTCTTAGGTAATATTCACTTACATCCTCCTTAGACCATACGAAGGTGGGAGGGATGGAGTCGAACACGGCGCCGTCAGCAGGGGAGATGAGTGCTGGTACGTTCTCTCTTGTATCTATATAAAAAGTCCTGATTTCGCTCCAGAGATAGCCCGTATCAGCCTCGACTGCAACGCGCCATTTTATTGTGGCACATTCAGTTACTTCTATTGATAATGTGCGGGTTGTATCACTTTGTTCAATTAAGTCTGATGTGTCTGAGTGGGTTCCAACAGTAACGATCAAAACTACAAGATATCTTCCTTCAGGATTGCTTGCGTTCCAGATAAGGATAGGCTTAGTGGTATCGAACACCGCCCCATCTTCTGGTGCAATCAGCACCGGCACTTGGGGTTCAGGCCGCTGGCAGCCGGCGAAAATCGCAAGGATCGATATCGATAAAAGGGTAAACCAGAAATACCTCACGTTTTACCTCCGTTTCCGTTTACTTGTACGATTTTAAGCAGGCTTCGCTGCTTGTCAAGCGGTCAAAGTTGCCTGAATCATAAGCTTATTCCGGTTGACAACATGGCTTGCCAGACTATAATCCCCTCTAAATGATTGAACTTGGAAAGAAGTCCAAATCCACAAACGACGTACTCGAAAAGGTCGCGCGTGTTTCAGAAGTTGACGTTTTCGCGTGCTATCAGTGTGGTCGCTGCTCGGGCGACTGCCCTTCCATCAATTCCATGGACATCCTTCCCAACCAGGCCATACGCCTCACCCAACTCGGTGAGATAGATCGTCTTCTCGCGTCAAAGACCATATGGGTCTGCGCATCGTGTTTTACGTGCACGTCGCGTTGTCCGAAAGGCATCGATATCGCGCGTGTCCTGGAGGTTCTCAGACAGGTGTGTTTAAGAAAGAATATTGATTCGCTCGACCTCAATCAGATTTCCGAAGAAGAACGCACAAAGTATCCGGCTATCGCATGGGTTTCGGCGTTAAGGAAGCTTTCGGCCTGATGGCACAGATGCCCGCTCGCAGTTTCGCCTACTATCCCGGCTGCACGATGAAGACCACAGGAAAGGTTTTTGAAGAGTCAACGTTTGCGGTCACGAACGCGCTCGGCATCGAGCTCAAGGAACTGGACCGCTGGAACTGCTGCGGAACCGTTTTTTCACTCGCGAAGGATGATACCATGCACCAGATGGCGACCATCCGCAACATGATGCGGGTGGAAGCGATGGGCATGCGTGAGGTGGTCACGCTTTGTTCCATGTGCTACAACACACTCAAGCGCGCCAACGAATACATATCATCCGATCCCGTCAAACTTGCAGAACTCAACGACTTCATGTACGAGGAACCTGTAAAGTACTCGGGTAACATAAAGGTTCGCCACTTCCTCGAAATCCTTCGAGATGATGTAGGCTGGAAAGGCTTATCCGAAAAGATCGCGAAACCCTTGACCGGACTCAAGGTTGCGTCATATTACGGCTGTGCGCTAGTTAGGCCTTCAGGCGCGGGTGTCGACAATCTCGAAAACCCCGCCGTCCTGGAGGACCTTGTTCGTGCGCTTGGCGCGGAGCATGTAAGCTGGGCGTCGAGACTCGAGTGCTGCGGTTCCTACCACACCATACCTCGCAAGGAGCTGGTCTTCGAGCGCGCGGAGCGAATAGTGGGCGAGGCGCGCAAGGCCGGAGCAGACCTCATCATACTTTCCTGCCCCTTATGCGAGTTCAACCTTGGCGCGCGCCAGCCCGAGGTCAAAGAAGCAAGGTACGGATTCAAGGGACTGCCTGTGCTTTACTTCACCCAACTCATGGGTCTGGCGCTCGGCATTAATCCCGGCGAACTCGGCATTACCGATGATTCCATCCTGAAAATCGTAAGCCAGAGGGGTGCGGCATGAGAAAGCCTCGCATAGGCGTGTTCGTCTGTCACTGCGGGCTCAATATCGCGGGAACCGTAGACGTGGAGCGTCTCGCTGAAGAAGCGCGAGGGATAGAGGGGGTGGTGTTCGCAAAGAGTTATATCTACATGTGTTCGGAGCCCGGGCAGGATCTCGTCGTCGAGACTATCAGGAACGAGCACCTTGACGGCATAGTCGTCGCAAACTGCTCGCCTACTCTTCACGAGAAGACCTTCCGCAAAACAGGCCAGCGTGCGGGTCTCAATCCATACCGCGTCGAGATAGCCAACATCCGCGAGCAGGTCTCCTGGCCACACCCCAAGGACAAGGAACAGGCCACCCGCAAGGCCTTGACTGTCGTCCGTGAAACGGTGCGCAAGCTCGCGCTCGACCGCAGCCTTGAACCCTTCCAGGTGCCGATTACCCATAAGGCGCTTGTCATCGGCGGCGGCGTAGCGGGTATTCAGGCGGCGCTCGATATCGCCGACGGCGGACACGAGGTATACCTCGTGGAGAAGCGTCCGACCATCGGCGGGAACATGCTCCAGCTTTCGGAGACGTTCCCGACGCTAGACTGCCCTCAGTGTATTATGACGCCAAAGATGACCGAAGCGGCCCAGCACCCCAACATCCATCTCCTTACGTATTCCGAAGTAGAGGAGGTCTCGGGCTACATCGGGAACTTCGACGTGAAGATTCGCCGCAAATCGCCTTACATAGACTGGTCCAAGTGCAACGGCTGTTCCGACTGCGCAAGGGTATGTCCGGTCGAGATGAAGTCGGAATGGGATCACGGGCTTTCAAGGCGCAAGGCCGCTTACAGGCCGTTCGCTCAGGCCGTGCCCAACAGGTTTACAATCGACAAATCAGACCAGGAGGCACCCTGCCGCGCCGCATGCCCGGTCCATCTGAACGCACACGGATACGTGGCGGCGACATCTGCAAAAGAATACGGGCAGGCGCTCTCCATTATCCGCGACGAGGCATCGTTCCCGTTTGCGGGTATCGCAGGTCGTATCTGCACGCACCCCTGCCAGCAGGCATGTTCCCGGAGTGAGGTTGATTCAAAGCCCGTAACCATAAAGCACATAAAGCGCTGGCTCGCGGACTGGGAACTTCGCGAAAAGGGCGAGGCGGGCATGAGAGTCGAAATCGCAAAGCCGTCAGGTCAGAAGGTTGCGATAGTAGGGGCGGGTCCCGGAGGTCTTCAAGCGGCGGTCGATCTGGCAAAGGCCGGGCACGACGTTACGATCTTCGACGCACAAGACAGGCCGGGCGGAATGCTCTACTCAGGGATACCTTCTTTCCGGCTGCCCAAGGATGTGTTACAGAAAGAGTGTGAGCTGGTTTTCAAGCTCGGTGTCGGCTACAAGCCGAATACGACGATAGGCAAGGATATTGCGCTCAAGCAACTCACAAAAGAATTCGACGCGGTCTACCTCTCTGTAGGCGCGTACAAGGAAGGGAAGATGAACATCCCCGGCGAGGAACTCGAAGGCGTCGGAGGAGGAGTTCAATTCCTCGGCGCTCTTAACCGAGGCGATAAGCCGAAGGTTGGCAAGCGGGTCGCGGTCGTGGGCGGCGGAAACTCCGCGATGGATGCCGCGCGCTCGGCGCTCCGCATGGGGGCGGAAGTCACCGTTATCTACCGTCGTACCGAGAAGGAGATGCCTGCAATCGCGGATGAGGTTAAGGCAGCGAGTCAGGAGGGGGTAAAATTCATGCTTCTGGCCAATCCCGTTCGTTTTATCGGCGAAAACGGCAGACTCAAATCCGTAGAGGTAATCCACATGGAACTCGGCGAGCCCGATTCTTCCGGCAGGCGCCGTCCGGTTCCGGTGGAGGGTTCGGAAGAGATTCTCGAGTTCGACAACGTCTTCCTTGCTGTCGGCGAAAAGCCGGAGCTTTCCTTTATCACCCCGGATGACGGAATCTCCCTGACATCATGGGGAACCATAGCCGTCGATGGAGAAATCCTCATCACCTCCAATCCCAAGGTTTTCGCCGGCGGCGACTGCGTCACCGGGCCCGCGACATTCATCGACGCCGCAGGTGCCGGCCGCAAGGCCGCGCGTTCGATAAACCTAATGCTCGAAGGCAAGGATTTCGCAAGCAACCGTGCCAACGAACTATCCCGTAAGTCCGACCTCATAGGTGATAAGGACCTCGCATCTTCCACTATCCTCAAACATATGCCGGAGCTTTCCGTCGAAGATCGCGTCTCCAACTTCAAGGAAGTCGAACTCGGTTACTGTGAAGAAGATATCGTCGAGCAGGCCAAACGCTGCATCCACTGCGGCGGATGTTCCGAATGCCGTCTCTGTGAGATAGCGTGCGAACCCAAGGCGGTCGCGCATTCGCTCAAGCACTGGACTGAAGAAGTCAATGTCGGCGCAATCGTCGTGGCGACCGGTTTCGAACTCATGCCGCTCGAACGCATGCCCGAATACGGAGGCGGCAAGTTCGCCAACGTCATCGACGCCATGCAGTTCGAGAGAATCCTATGCGCGTCCGGACCGACCGCGGGCGAGGTGCGCCGACCGTCTGACGGCAAGGTACCAAAGAAGATTGCGTTCATTCACTGCGCGGGCTCTCGCGATCCCGAGCACGGGGTAGCTTACTGCTCCCGTGTTTGCTGCATGTATTCGATCAAGCAGGCAATGCTTTACAAGCATACCGTTCACGACGGAGACGCCTACCTCTTCTACATAGACATCCGCTCAAACGGAAAGCGCTACGAGGAGTTCTACGCACGAACGATGCAGGAAGAACACGCGACGTTCATACGCGGCAAGGTCTCCCGGCTCTACGAACAGAATGGTGTGGTTACCGTCTACGCCGAGGATACGCTTACAGGTCAGCCTGTTACGCTTGACGCCGATCTGGTGGTCGTCGCTCCAGCGATGCTTCCTTCAACCGCCGTCCAGGAACTCGCGTCCAAGCTGCGTCTCGCGACGGACGAGTACGGCTGGATTTCGGAAGCGCATCCCAAGCTGCGCGCGGTCGAAACGCTGACAGGCGGCATATTCGTCGCGGGCGTGACGCAGTTTCCGAAGGATATTACCGATACGGTCTCGCAAGCCTCTGGTGCAGCCGGAAAGGTCCTTGCCATGCTTTCGAGAGAAACGCTCGAACGCGAGCCCTTAATCGCGGAAGTCGACCAGGATATCTGCACGGGCTGCGGCATATGCGAGGCTATTTGTCCGTACGAGGCGCCCAAGGTCGATCCGATCAAGAAAAAGGCGAAGGTCAACGAAGCCCTTTGCGAGGGCTGCGGCGCGTGTGCGGCGGCATGTCCGTCACACTCAGTGAGGCTGCGCAACGCCACGAGAACACAGCTTTTCGCCATGATAGACGAGGCAACGAGGAATTACTGATGGCTGGTCACAAGAAATTCGAAAAACACGTCGTCGTACTCGGTGGCGGGGCTGCTGGAATAGCTTCGGCGCTCGCGCTTAACGACTTGGGATTCAAGGTCTCTCTAGTGGACAAGGGTTCCCATCTTCTCGGCACAATCGGACAATTGGACAAGCAGTTTCCCAACGACGCATGCGGCTTTTGCCAGCTCAAATCGAGAGTGGAGCCTGGTTCCGCCGAACTCTGTCTGCGGAGGGATCTGGGGGCGGAAGGTCTCGATATTTACAACCTCTCAACACTCTGGAGCGCTGAGAATAAGCCTGACGGCAGTCTTAAGCTTTCGTTCAATCAGGAGCCTTCGTTCATCAAACCCGAACTATGCGTGCGCTGCCGCAAATGCGAAGAGGTGTGTCCCGTTGAAGTTCCTGACGAGTTCAATCTTCTCGGAACCCGCAAGGCCGCCTATACCCGTTATCCTATGGCCGTTCCCTCCACCTGGGTAATCGATCAGGAGGCCTGCACACGCTGCGGTGAGTGTGTAAAGGCCTGTCCCACTGCGGCCATAGATCTCGACATGAAACCGATCGAGAGAACTCTTGAAGCCGATGCCGTGGTCATTTCAACAGGTTTCTCGCTCATAGATCCGTCCTACCTCACCGAATTCGGCGTACGGTTCCCGAACGTCGTGACGAGCCTTGAACTCGAAAGACTGCTTTCAAATTATGGTCCTACCCAGGGAGATCTGAAACGTCCTTCCGACGGTATGACCCCGAAGCGTGTTGCTTTCATTTTCTGCGTTGGCTCCCGAGACAGGGTTCACCCTTACTGCTCGGCCGCCTGCTGCATGTACGGTGCAAAGGAGGCGCGGCTCTTGAAGGAGCGCTATCCCTCCAGCGAGATAACCATATTCTTCATGGACCGCCGTGACTTCGGTAAGCCTTACTATTCATATATGGAGGAGGTACCCGGAGACGTTCGCTGGGTTGCATCCAGGCCGGCAAAGGTCGAGGAAACGACGGGCAATAATCTTCTCGTTCGCTACGAATCCGAGGAAGGCAAAATCACAAAAGAAGAATTCGACCTTGTAACCCTCGTCGTCGGACAGGAGGGGAGGGGTGCCGATATCGCCGGTGTTTTCGGGCTCCAGACCGATCAGGGATTCATCAAACTGAACAAGGGCTCCGATATAGCAACATCCAATCCCAGAATCTTCGTCGTCGGATCCTCCGGGGGACCTAAGGATCTGCCGGATTCGATTGCGGAAGCTCAAGCCGCTGCAGGCCGCATTGCATCAATTCTAGGCATCGGAAAAGCTGCTGTGAATGGTGCGAAATCTGTTGAAGATATTCCAAGTGTAGGCATCGTTTTCGACACAGTTGCAGAAAATGCCGCTTTCCCCGATCGGGATTCAATCAAGACTTTCTTTAAAGAGAAAGGAATCGAGACGAACTTTATCGAGTTTACTGAAACCCCCCGGGGGTTGGATGAACTCGAAGGCTTTATCAAAGAAAAGCAACTGACACGTCTGGTGCTTGCCGGTCCTTCTCCAAACAAGGCGGAACGGCTGGTCAAGGAGAGGGTAATGAGGCTCGGATGGCATCCGGCGCAGCTTGAGTATCTCGATTTCCGCGAGCCCTTAATATGGGGTTTCTCGGATAAATCGAAAACCCAGAATGTCGCTCTCACATTAGCTCTTGCCCATGCCGAAAAACTCAGACTGCTGAGTTTTGACCTTAGAGAGCCTGTTCAACCGATAGGAAGTGCCGCGATAGTCGGGGCAGGCGCCGCGGGTCTGTGGGCTGCAAAGCTCCTCAAGGAATCGGGAATCCATGTCACCTTGATTGAAAAAACACAAAAGCCGGGCGGGCATGCCCTGAATATGGCAAGGACGCTGGAAGGATTCGATCCCAAGCCGTTCATCAAGGATTTGCTGGATGATGTCGGTAAATCCCCAAAGATCGAGCTGCTTTTAAATACGGACCTGGTTTCGGTGGATGGGGAACTGGGGAAATTCTCCCTTAAACTTCGCAGGGGCGAAGAGGAGATCGTCCGTGGCGCATCAGTCGTTTTCTTCACGACAGGTGCGTCCGAGTACGAACCGCAAAATAGCGAGTTTGGATGGGAGCTTGAGGGTGTCGTTGGTGAAAAAGATTTCTCACAGGTTCTTGAAAGGGACGAGGCGGGCGCGTTAAAGTCGGTCGTCATGATTCAATGCGTGGGTTCACGTTCACAAGCTCATCCTTACTGCTCTCGGGTGTGCTGCAGAAGAGCGCTGTCAAATGCAATCCTTCTTAAAGAAAAAGATCCAAGGACAGAGATCACCATAATCGCTCGTGATGTAATGAGCTGGGGATTGTCCGAACTCTACTACACAAAGGCAAGGGAGATGGGTGTAAATTTCATTCGCTACAACAAGGATGCTCCGCCAGAGGTCTCAAGAAACGGTGAAGGACTCATTGTAAAAGTATATGACAGACTGCTCGATTCGACCGTCGAACTCAAGACAGACAGAGTCGTGCTGGCGCGTGGAATTCGACCTCAATTCCCCCGGATTTTCTTCAACGGCAATCTCCTTAAACCGGAAGTGTTCGGATTCTTTAAGGAGGCTAATCCGAAGTTCAGGCCGACGGAACTCGAAATGGACGGTTTGTTCGTCGCGGGTTTGGCAAAGGGACCAAAGCAAATCCCCGAGGCTCTAACCGAGGCTTCGGCAGCAGTGGCTAAGGCACTCGTTTTCCTCAGGCGTGAGAAGTTATCGCCGAAGTTTTATATCGCGCGTACTAACGAGCGCCGCTGCGCTTACTGCGGCATTTGCATCGAAGCATGCCCGAACAAGGCAAGGATTATGGATGACGATTTGGGAACGGCGCGAGTGATTGAAAGTATCTGCCAGGGATGCGGTTTGTGCGCTTCGGCATGTCCGTCGGAAGCGGCACATCTTACGACACTGGAAAGTGATCAGACATTTAGAATGATTGACGTTTTACTCACCCAAAATGAAAGGGGTCGAGAATGAATGCTCAAATAAAATTTGAACCCAAGATTGTAGGTTTCTTTTGTAACTGGTGCACCTCGGCGGCGGCCGATCTTGCGGGTACCTCCCGGCTCGAATATCCCGCCAACGTCAGACCCATCCGGGTGATGTGCTCGGGTTCGGTCGACACAAGCTACATCATCAAGGCTCTCCTCGAAGGTGCAGACGGAGTGCTCATGGGCGGCTGTCATCCGGGCGACTGCCACTACGTCAACGGAAACTACAAAGCACGCCGCAGGGTGGCGCTTCTGAAGTCAATTATGTCCACCCTCGACCTCGAGCCCGATCGCGTCTGGCTCAGGTGGATCTCGGCGTCCGAGGGTGCGCGTTTCGCAAAAATCGTCACGAAGATGACCGAAGAACTCGAATCGAAGGGCCCTAATCCTATGGGGCGGACCTCGCAGACGTAGGAGCGGAGATGATCGGAATCTACAAAAAGAACATGAATCCAGACGAGGCTGTAAGGGCTTTATTCGCTGAGCTGTTCGATTCAGGAGCCATCGATTTCGCCTTGCTTCCGGCGAGAAAAGCCGGGATGAATCAGATATTTCCCGCCCTCGTAGGGGAAAAGGATTCCCTGAACGAGGTTTATCCCCTTGCTCCGGTTATGCCGTTGTCGACCGCGGTGCAGCTTTCAAAGATCACTCGCTTCGCGTCGCCCCAAAAGAAGCTCGCAGTGCTACTTAAACCATGCGAGTCTCGCGCGGCGGTCGAGCTCGTAAAGCTTCGTCAGATCAATCTCGATAACGTCCTCCTTGTTACTCGTGACTGCCCTGGGACGGTAAAGCCTGATACTTTCGAATCGAAAATCAAGAGTACCGATCTACCCGTATTCGGCGATTTCGAAGAGGAAGAGCTTCGACCTAATTGCCTGATGTGCGAGTATCCTGTTGCGCCTGTGTCTGATATCAACATCGGTACAATAGGAGTGGAAGGTGTGATACTTGAAGCTTGCTCTGAGAAAGGCGAGGAAGCGCTCAAGGGCATCAAATTCGAATCCGAACTTTCCGATCGCTCTGCACGCGATAATGCGGTCACCTCCTTAAAAGAAAAACGCACCGCTTATGCGGAAAAAGCACTTGCCGACCTTCGTAAAGACGTCTCAGGTATTGACAGTCTTCTCAAGACTTTTGCGAAATGCGTCAACTGTCATAACTGCAGGACGATGTGCCCCGTGTGCTACTGCAACGAATGCTTCTTCGACTCGGCGACGTTCCATTTCGAAGGCCAGCGTTATGAGGAATGGACCGCCCGCAAAGGCTTGCTGCAGATGCCCCGTGACGAGATGCTTTTCCATATCGGACGTATGAATCACATAGGTCTTTCGTGCGTGGCCTGCGGCATGTGTGAACAGGCTTGCCCGCACGATATTCCTGTGGGTCAGGTTTTCACACTCATAAGCCGGACCGCACAGAAGGAGCTTGATATTCACGCGGGTCTTTCGCTTTCCGATCCGCTTCCATCAGCAACTTACAGGGAAGAGGAGTTTTGTGATATGGGCGAGGAGAAAGCATGAAAACAAAAATTTTACTTCCACTTTTCTTTTTATCCATGGTTTTCATGGGCTGTCCGAACACCAACAACCTTAAGCCCCTGACACCGATCGCATCCATACCCACAGGAGGCCTGCAGTACAATGAACCAGGTGGAATGGTTTTCCGTGACGCTTCAAGCTGGCAGTCTTTTTGGAAGAACTACTGCATGGTTGTCGACGATAAGGGAAATAAGACCGCCGCACCCGATGTTGACTTTTCAAGTCAAATGCTCATAGGGGTATTTTCGGGTCGCAAACCCACGGCCGGTTACTCTATCGCCATTGAAAAAATTCTTGAAGGTACTAAATCAATTCAAGTCGAATATTCCGAAAAGCAACCATCTCCTGAATCGATGGTGGCAATGGTTATCACTTACCCCTGCCAGATAGTTTCGGTTCCCCGATCTGATAAGACCGTCGAATTCAAGAAACTCGAAGGTAAGTAATAAAACCATAGGTTAAAATTTCTCTCGTTCCGTCTCGTATAATCACTGGGGGGGGGTAAGACCCAAATCTGGGCTTCGGAAATCAGAATCGCGCAAGACAATGTTATGAATTTTTTTCAGAGTACATGGTCGTTCAGATTCTCCATCGTGCCGAGAATGTTTATTACACCCTGAACGTTTAAATTGTAAAAATGAACCTTGTCGGACTCAGGTTCTCGACCTGAAGCCCTTGCCGAGAACCTCGTAGACGTCCGAGATGACCACGAATGCCTTGGGATCGATCTGCTTGACTATCTCCTTCAGCGTATCAATTTCCCTGCGGGTCAGGACCACGTAGAGAACCTCGCGTTCCTGTCCTGAGAAATGCGAGTGTCCCTTGAGTGCCGTGACACCCCTGCGCATCTCGAGCGATATTGCCCAGGAGACTTCATCCGGCTTGTAGGTGATTATGTGCGCGGCCCTGGCGTAACTGATGCCCTCGAGCACCAGATCAATAACCTTGGAGTTAATTATGAGTGAAAGGAACCCGTAGAGAGGTGCCTCTATATTGCCGAAGACGACCACACCCGTTGCTATCACTAAAATATCGAAAATGAGAATCCAGCCGCCGACCGAGATGTTCGTCTTTTTGCTGAGAACCTGACCGATGATGTCCGTGCCTCCGGTGGAACCGTGTCCGCGAAAGACGATTCCCAGACCCACCCCCAGAATGGCTCCGCCGTATGCGGCGCCGAGGATCGTATTGTCGGTAATCGACGGGAGATGAAGAACGTCGCCGAAAAGAAAGATGAAGCCTGAAGTAGCAAGAATGCCTGCAAGGCTCTTTATACCGTACCGGAACCCAAGATTCTTTATCCCCAAAATAAAGATTGGAATATTCAGCACCATATAGAAGATGGACACAGACCACTTAGTAACGTAATTCAGGATAATGGATATGCCGCCCACGCCTCCCGATACTATGTGGTGAGGGATCAAAAACATCACGTAGGCGATTCCGCATACAGCGGTACCTAAAAGGATCAGACCGGCGTCCAGAAGCTCCTTTCTCCAGTCCAGTTTGAGAACGAATTGCCTGGGGTTTTTCATCATAGCGAATTCTACTAAGCTAAATAGTTCCAGTCAACCTGAACTCTTTTTATCGTTCCTTGTTCTCTTTGTCGACCGACCTCTTGACAACGTCGTGCTCGTGCGTATCTTTAATTAATACCTTATCTAAGGAGGAGCTATGCGCAAATCGAACATCCTTTTTATCTTGGGCGTGTTGGGAATCGCGTTCCTTGCAAGCTGCGGCCCCCCGGGGAATTTCGGCAAGGAAACAATGGTTACAATCTCCGGAAAGTATGTAGACGAAATCGGCCAGCCGCTTCCAAATCACAAAATAGGCATGTGGATCCTCAGCCTTACAGGCATATACCAGGAGAACTACTGGTATCCGGCGCCGACCAATTTCGTCTACACATATGAGGACGGCACGTTCGAATTCAGGCTCAAGGGCGAGAACTTCCTCTGGGCAAACGGCACATCCAAGTACATCATAATCGCGAACCTCGACTCGCTCGAGAACCCGGTTACCTCTATGGGGTTCTTCGTAATAGACTCGATCAATGATCTTCCGGACGCCAAACTCTGGAAAGCCAATGTGGCACAGGCGCTGTCGTCAGACACCGCGAGCGCCGTTTTTACCTGGAACTCGGTAAAGGACGTGGCGGGGTCAGAACCACCCAAGAACTACGGTTTCAGCAGTCGGGTCGTGTACTGGGATCTCTGGCACGAGAACGAAATAACGTCCGGTTTCAGCCTGCCGACCTACATCTTCCAGAATATGTGCACGGGCTGGCGAATCAAGGCCGATTTTCCCCGCGCCAATGATAATGAAATGGACGTAAGCTACATGAGCGAAACCTACGCCGAGCAAGGGAATGCAAACCTTCTTCCTGACATCTCGACAACCGTCTTGTCAAAAGGTAAGAGCGCGTTCGCGGCCGGGCACGCCGATACCAACTACTCAAAGCTCACGAATCAGGTCTGGCACGAGTGGGAAGCGTTCAACAACACCTATCCGGCATGGGTAATGCTCGACCTTGGAGAATCAAAAAGCGTTTCGGCCGCAGCCGTGTACGGTCTCGTCACCAATTACGCCAACGCGAACAACAAGACCTTTGAAAACTTCGAGGTATACGTCTCGGATGATACCACCAGCTGGGGCGCCGCCGTATCCACAAACGATATGGAGTCAGGATATCTTCGGTTCGAGTTCACAGCTAAGCAGGGACGTTACGTTAAATTCCAGGCCGACAGCGGCTCCAACATCCGCATAGCCTGGATCCGGGAGTTTACGGCTTTCGGCCCCCCGTAACACCCCGTTCCCATGGGGGATTCTCATATGCAGTTTTTGTCAAAGGAAATAACCCCCGTAACACCCGTACCCCTTCGGGGCATTTTTATATGCAGCTTAAGTCTATGGAAATAACACCCGTAACACACCCCTTTGCATGCAATCTGGGAGAGCATCGTTCAAATTGGCTCATGTGCAGATCGAATGTTTAGGTGTTGCTGAGGGACCCGTAACACCCCCCCTGCATGTAATCTGGGAGAGCATCGTTCAAATTGACTCGTGTGCAGATCAGATTTTGAGGTGTAGCCGAGGAGGGCCGATGAGGGCTGAGGGGGGCTGAGGGGGGCTCCCGTCCCCTCCGGGGTAGGGCTCTGGCCCTTGGGATGAGTCTTCATACCACAGGTCAGGGTCCGCCCCTTGAGATTTGACCATATCACAAAGGGGTGTTATCACAAGCAGCTTGGGGTCAATGGAAATAACTCCCGTAACACACTCTGACCCCAGAGGAATACTCCGTATTGCTTTGGGCTCCTTTTTTTGCCTTTTAATGGGAGTCAGACTTTTTGTGTGAGACTTCAGCCCTAAAATTAATCTGTAAAAGGTTACACGAAAGGTTCTATTTCAGGGCTTTTCTCTGGAAGCAGTCGGGAAGGTTCAGTATCTGGCGGTACTTGGCCACCGTCCTGCGGGAAAGGTTGATCCCGCATTCCTTCAAGTGTTCTGCAATTTCGATGTCTGCCAGCGGGGAGTCTTTGTTCTCGCCGTCGATTATCTCCTTGAGCTTTTCCATTACCGGGTCCTTCTCGACTTTCGAAAAGAAAGCACGGAGCGGGAATATCCCTGCAGGGGTCTCTATGTACTTGTCTCTTACCGCCCGCGATATTGTCGAGGCGTGCAGGCCAAGAGTGTCCGCAACGTCCTTCATAAGAAGAGAACTTATCGAGGCGTTTCTGCCGTCGAAGAAGTCATAGTTCTTGTGAAGAATTTCTCCGGCTAAACGCGTGAGCGTGTCCCGGCGTTGAAGTATTCCCTTGATGAACATTTGCGCTCTCTCCAGTTTCGATTTGGCGAATTCAAGCTCATCCTTGCGGAACCTTTTAGGATTTTCGAGTATCTCCCTCACCTTTGCTGAGAGGCGCAGAGGGGGGAGGGGGGCCTCATTGATGACTACCTCAAGATTTCCTTCCCGGTACTTTATGCTCATATCGGGCTGAATCGATCCTGCGGAGATTTCCCTGAAGTTGCGACCAGGCTTCGGGTCCAGCGTGGAGATGTTCTCGAACGCCCTGGCTATCTCTTCGGTTCCGAGTCTCAATTTATGGGCCAGCGAGGTTATGCGTCTTTGAAGAAGAAAATCGAAGTACTCGGTCAGAATCCTCATCTCAGGGCTTTTTTCGTCGTAGCCGAGAACCTTTAGTTGAACGATGAGCGCTTCGCGCACATCTCTTGATGCAAGTCCCACAGGCTCAAGAAACTGGATGCGGTTGCGCACCCCTTCGACCGTTTCTGAATCCACATTGAGGTCTTGTGCAATCTTCGAAATCTCTTCGTGAAGGAATCCGTCCTCGTCGAGACCGTCCAGAATGTAACGGGCGATGCGGTACTCCTCGTTTGAACCGGAAAACTCGCACGCAATCTGGCGCATCATGTGCTCCTCGATTGAAGATCGATCGGCAAAAAGGGAACCGGGTTCCTGAGTTTCCTCAGGCTCGCCGTATGAAGCCGCACCCGAAGGATAGAAATCGTCGACTGAGAATTCGTCCGACTGCCTTTCCTCCCTCTCCTCGGGTTCGTTTTCCGTAAGCTCGAGCGCCGGGTTTTGTTCGAGTTCAACGTGCAGCATCTCTTCCAGGGAGAGTATGTTGGCCTGAAGTATTTCGAGCCGGAGTCTCATCTCCTGCGTCAAATGCAGGGCGAGTTCGGGCCTCAAGGTTGCTTCAAGGCGCTGTTCTCCGTAGAAGGAAGCTGGCCTCATATCTTGAACTCCTTACCGAGGTACACTTCTCTAACCTTGGGATCAGCCACGAGTTTCTTGGACGTGCCCGCCAGGAGGATTCGTGAATCGTACATGAGGTAAGTGCGATCGGTTATCTCGAGAGTCTCGCGCACGTTATGGTCGGTCACGAGAATCCCTATGCCGTCCTTTTTCAGGAGTCTTACGATCTTCTGGATTTCACCGCGGACTATCGGATCGATGCCCGTGAAGGGTTCGTCAAGCAAAAGAAACTTTGGTTCGGTCGCGAGCGCTCGCGCTATCTCCACCCTTCTGCGTTCACCGCCCGAAAGCGTCCCGCCCCTGGAGCGCCGCAGGCTTTTTATCTCGAATTTTTCGAGAAGAGTCTCGGTTCTCTCCGCGATTACATTCTTCGGATAGCCGCGCAGCTCGAGAACGGCGCGAATGTTGTCTTCTATGCTCAATTTTCTGAACACCGACGGCTCCTGGGAAAGATAACCTATTCCGAGTCGCGCCCGTTTGAATATCGGCATTTCCGTTATCTTCTGGCCGTCTATCTCTATTTCACCCTGCGTAGGCTGGGTAAAGCCGATTATCATCGAGAAGGTGGTCGTTTTGCCTGCGCCGTTCGGCCCGAGCAGTCCCACGACCTCACCTTGCCGGAGTTCCAGAGATACGTCCTGAACCACGGTGCGTTTGCCGTACTCCTTGCGGAGGCCTATCGCGCGCAAAACGCTTGCGCCGTTATTCTCCTGAGGCTTCTTCTTTCCAGTAGTAGTTGCCATTTACTCCTCCGGTGAAGATTAGTTTTTCATTTCCCTCGTCGTGCATATCTATGGTTAAGGCCGGCGATTTCAAGACCACCGAATCCTCGCCCTCGGTTTTGTAGCGTGTTGTGACCTCCGGGTAAAGGTAGATATTCTCAATCCTTCTTTCCCGAAGCTTGAAATGAGCCGTGTCGGCGTTTATGACTCCTTCAGGGTTAACTATCTTTGCGTTGCCGTACGCGTAACCCTCATCCATTTCGTAGAACATGACCATGGTGTCGCAGTACACAGTGGCGTCCCTGGACACTATCTTCACGTCGCCCCCGGCGCTGGCTGTCCTGGAGCGCTGTGAGAGGTGCATCCGTTTGCTCGTCACATTGAATGACGACTGATCCTTGTCCTCGACAAGTCTCGGATTGTCCAGTATAGACCCTTCGTCCTTCTCCAGGTTGTAACTGGCGTCATTGCCCGTAATAAGAATTCCTTCTTTGAGATCCCTTATCTCCGCGCCTTTCTCTATCGTGGCCGTTCTTGATCTGTGGTTTATCACGAGCCTTGGGGCGCGAATTTCCGTCTCAGCCCGTTTCACAACCACGCGGCGGTAGAGATAGGATACCTGCTCCTTTGTATCAAAGCGCAGCGAATCGGCCGTTATGTCCACACCTTGTGATTTGATCACGAGCGAATCGAGGACTATAAGGCTGTTCTCTTCGGGTGCGAACCATGCCTGCGCGCCGTGAATGTCCAGTTTATCGTCATAAAGATGAACCCCTCCTATCAGGTGCGTTACCCTTGCGTTGTCCTGCCTTAATATCTCCATTTTCTCCGCCTCGAACGAAAGCTTTGCCATAAGTGAAAGAATGAACAAAATCATGGCGTTCCGCCCTCCTTGCCCTCCTCGCCCACTTTGCCTTCCTCGCCTTCCACTGAGAATCCCGTTGTTCCCTCGATTTTTTCTTTGATCACTATTTTGTTCAAATCCGCGTCCGAAATCAGACCCTTCCCCTGGACGGTTCCCTCCCTGGAAGTAATGTAGACGATCGCGTCCGTTTCTATCTGGGCCCGGCGGTTGAACCACGCAAGCGTATCGGTTTTCAAAACGGTGCTGTCCTGGGTGGTGACTACCACGTGTCCGTATGCCCTGAGGTCTCCGGTGGAGTTGTAGACGATCCCCGAGTCGCACACGACTTCTGAAGTGAACTCCTTATCGGGGCCGAGAAATTTTATGTGCGGCTCGAGCACGACGATCCTCGAGTTCCTCTCATAGTAAAACGCGCGGCGACCCTCCAGGTAGTACCGCTTCTTTCCGGTGGTACTCTCTTCCATCTTGATGTTGTCCACTATCTGGGTCGGCAATTCCACCTCCTTGCCGGCCTTGGGTTCCTCCTTCGTGCAGGATAAGGCTCCCGCAACAATCATGATAATTGCAGTCAGATATCTTTTCATCAGTCGCCCCAGGAGACCCATTCCGAGGGATTATCCCTGAAGAACGGCGCAAAGAACTTACTGATATCCGCGTTCTTCGAGCCGATCTTTACCCATAGCTTGCGTTGTTCGAAACCGCATATTACGGGTATGAGCGGTTTGTGAGCCCTTTCGGCCATCAGCGAAGGAATCACCGATATCCTGTATCCCGGATAGGGCAAGTCGACTGATTTTCCTTTAGCCCTGCGGGTTTTATCGAAAAGCGCCGCGACGAAGACCCCCTCCCTCAAGGCGATAGAGGCTTTTCTCAAATCGCCAATCTCGCGCAGCCCGGCCCTGCGGCGAAGGGCACCGAGATAGCGTCCGAGCAGGCCGTTTTTCTGGCCGCTCACGACCGCTCCTATGCGATACCCCTTCAGGGTGAAAATCTCGGCAAGAAGCTCCCACGGACCGTAATGGAAGAGGGCAACGACACCGGCATCCCCCCTGTTCCTGAGCCGGTCGATGTTCTCCTCACCTTCGATCCTCGCCATACTGCCGAGAGTCCTCGTGAAAGGAGTTCCCATCCTGGCCATTACGGCAAGATTGAACGCGGCCTTTTTTAAGGATTCGGTGTCTCTCACGCAGGTTTTTGTACCGTCGAGTCTCTCCGCGGTTAATCGCGATTGTCCGATCACGAGGTCTAGCAAACGAACCAGCCTTCGAGACAGCGCATGGGCTATCTCAAAAGGAAGAATCCTGAGGGTGAGAAGTATGAATATCGTGATCATCAGGCCTTTCCTTGAGTTATTATCAGGTGTTAACCTTTTGAGCCTCGGCCAGCGTTGAACTCGAAGCGTGTTCGTGAGACTTCTTTATGAACTGGAAGAACAAGGGATGCGGTCTGAGAGGCCTCGAGAGAAACTCGGGGTGGAATTGCGTGGCAAGAAAGAACGGATGATCAGCAAGTTCGATTATCTCTACGAGAAGTCCGTCTGGCGATATCCCGGACACCACGAGTCCCGCGTTCTCAAGAGTTTCCTTGTAGGAGGGATTTACCTCGTAGCGGTGGCGGTGGCGTTCAAAGACAACCTCTTTTTCATAGAAAGCGCGGGCATGAGTCTTGGGTTTCAGAATGCATGGATAGGAGCCGAGCCGCATGGTTCCACCCTTGCGATATACGTTCTTCTGATCGGGCATCAGGTCGATTATCGGATGCGGCGTCTTGGAATCGAACTCGGTGCTGTCGGCACCCTCAAGACCGCATACGTTGCGGGCGTACTCGATAACGGCAACCTGAAGACCCACGCAGAGCCCCAGATAAGGTATCTTTCTCTCCCGTGCAAGGCGCGCGACACTTATTTTTCCCTCAATCCCTCTCGTTCCGAATCCGCCTGGAACGATTATGCCGTCCATGTTCTCGAGTCCCTTGAGGTCGGCATCGGCAACGTCGCTCGATTCTACCCAGGAAAGGTCTATCCTCACGCCCTCCGCGACCGCCGCGTGGTTAAGCGACTCGAGCACGCTCTTGTACGCGTCCTTGAGCCCGGTGTATTTTCCGACAAGCGCAATCCGCACAATCTCCGTCCGCTCGCGTTCGCGCTCCACAAAGTTTCGCCAGGCCGAAAGGTCGATAGGATTCTCCGGAAGCCCGAGCTTGGAGATGACCAGCTTGTCTAGCTCCTGCTCGTGGAAGACCAGGGGAATCTTGTAGATGCTTTCAACATCGGGAGCTCCGATTACGGCTTTTTTCTCAACGCTGCAGAAGAGCGATATTTTTTCTCGCTCGGCATCCGGCAGGCGCTCAGTCGATCGCGCGACTATTATATCGGGCTGGATGCCCGTGGAGCGCAGATCGCGAACCGAGTGCTGGGTAGGCTTGGTCTTGAACTCGCCCGAGCTAGGAATGTATGGAACCAGTGTGACGTGCACGTAGAGCACGTTTTCGGTTCCAAGGTCGAGCCGAAGCTGCCTTATTGCCTCCAGAAACGGCTGGCCCTCTATGTCGCCCACGGTGCCGCCTATCTCGCAGATGACGACATCGACGGCGCTCTTGGATGCGAGTCTCGTGATGCGCTGCTTGATTTCGTTCGTTATATGCGGAACGACCTGAACGGTTCCTCCGAGGAAGAGTCCTTTGCGCTCCTTGTCGATTACGTTTTCATATATCTGGCCGGTCGTATGGTTGTTATCCCTTGTCAGGTTCTCGTCAATGAATCGCTCGTAGTGTCCTAAATCAAGATCGGTCTCGGCGCCGTCCTGAGTGACGAAAACCTCTCCGTGCTGGTAAGGGTTCATGGTTCCGGGGTCTACATTTATATAAGGATCGAACTTCTGCATGCTGACGCGGAATCCGCGGCTTTTCAAGAGAAGTCCTATTGAAGACGCGGCTATGCCTTTCCCGAGCGAAGAGACAACGCCGCCGGTTACGAAAATATATTTTGCCACGGGATTTATTGTAACTGATTTACCGGATTAGTCAAGCATTTCTAAGCAAGAAGAGTGCCAATTGATATTCTCAAGATAGAGATACATCTCCCGCAAGGTATTCTACCGGCCGCGACTAAGAATCGTAATAAATAAAAAAGGCGAGACAGGGCCCGCCTTTTTTAGCCTAATTCTTTTTTTCTTAATCGATTACGACCGCCTTGGCCGTCAGGTTTTCGTTATTACTCCTCATCTTAATGAAATAAACGCCTTTTGAGAGGCCTTTGGGCAGCTCGACAGTCGTTTTGCCGTCTGAAGGGGTTCCCTTGTAGATTGTTCCCAGACTTTGACCGGCTATGTTGTAGATCGTAAGTTCAACAAATCCAGGGGTTGCCGCTTCGAAAAAGATCTTATTACCGGCGACAGCAATGGATCCGGTGGTTATCACCTGGTTTTCTTCAACTGCAGTGTTTATGTTATTCTTGACCAGAGGCCTGTACATGCTTGCTTCCTGGTATTCAGGGTCTGTCTCGCCGTCATAACTGCCTATTGTCATTACGCCTCCAACGTCCTTGGCAACCCACTGGTAGTTAATGGTCATGCTTGTGTCGGCCATGAAAGGCATTGTTGCAAGCGTAAGTGATATGTAAGTTGTGTCGAAGACCTGGATGCGTAGGGCCTCGTAGGTGCCCTGGGGAACCGTTACCGTGCCCCACGCGTCAACCTTGTTCGATTCAATACGTATGACCTCCAGGACCAGCGGAGCCGGGTCGAGGCTCAAGGTATCGGCCAGATATATCGAATCGCCCCACGATGAACCCATTTCGAGGGGGAGGGGGAGATAGGTCTCTTCCGGATTGCATCTGCCGATAAGGGTCAGTGTATCGTACATGGCGGCTCCGCCAAGAAGTCTGACCTGGGTCATGGTCGTTCTCAAATACTCCCACATGTCGCCGGAGGTGGTGTCGCCGAGCGAACCGGTGGTGTGATAGACGAACTCGGCCTTTGTGAATATCGTGTCCCAGTCAGTGCTGTCGGGAGAAAGCACCTCGAATATGGATGTATCGCCGAAAACGGGCTTTGAGAAATCCCACGTGCGCGGGCCGCCCGTTTTACCGATATCGACGATTATCTGGCTTGAGGTATCTGATACAAACTGGCCCTCGTATCCCACGGCGGGAAGATCGGCCTCCGTAAAGGACGGCTGGGCATTCAATATCACGAAGCATGAAAGAAACAAAAAAGGGATAATCTTCTGCATTGCGGTTTCCTCCTTGGAGTTAAAGATAAATCTATTATAATATTATAAGCGCCGAACATTAGTTTGTCAAGTTAACTATTTTTTCTCGACCAGGGGGAGGGGCTTGACAAAATCGTTCGCTTGAAGAATATTTGGTTTCTAAAAGGAGGCGTAAAGTGAAAAAAGTCTTTATAATCTTCTCCATAATCCCGATCTTGCTTATAGCATCATCGCCAAAGCTGCGAATAGGCTATTACGGGCACTCCATGTTCGAAATAGTCTTGCCCTCGGGTGTCCGCATCGTTACCGATCCTTTTACCACGGACCCGAGTATCGAGAGTCCTTTCCCTGCGGGCATCCAGGCCGATATCGTCGTTATGAGCCACAGTCATTACGACCACGCGAACTCCGCCGGTGTTGGCGGTTCTCCCGACCTCATATCCTGGACGAGCGAGACATCGCACGGCATCGCGTTCACGGCAACGCCCGTAAGACACTTTCCGGATGGAGCTGTGGGCGATAACAACATCATGACATGGGAGGCCGCAGGTCTCAAGCTCAACCACATGGGCGACTATGGCGATACGGCTCTTTCCGAGAGCGAGAAGGGTGTTCTTTCATTGTGCGACATACTGTTCATCCCCGCCGGTGGGGCCGGAACCACAATAGATGCGGCAAAAGCCGACGGCTTCATCTCTCAGGTCACACCCCGGGTCTCCTTTCCCATGCATATCTGGAATCTAAGCCTTGAGGATATCAACGCATCGCTCACCCACCCCGTAACCATCTACGACGGCTACTGGATCGCCGTGGACCCGGACAAACTGCCCGAAGGTCCGGTCATCTGGGAGATAAGACAACCCACCCCCTCCTCCCCTGCGGAGCTTGCCGCAGACCTTGCGGCCGCTTCCATCGCCGCAGATTCCAAATCGGGCTCCTACACCTTCACACTGAACGTGAAGAACAACACCGCGAGGGCGCTCAACGATGCGGCCTGCTACATAACCGTATACGACGGCAGCACGCAGGTCTTTGCCGATTCAGGGACGATGAATGTGTCATCCAGCGGAAATGCCCAATTCGAATCCGGGCAGTGGATGCCTTCGTCGACAAAAGAGTACAGGCTCTTCGGTGAAGTCGTATACCCTGCCGACGAGGCTCCGCAGAACGACACCGTATCCGCGCAGGCGGCTCTCACAGGTGTTGCGGAATTACCTCTCCACGAACTTCGTCTTGAAGTACGTCCTGAAAATCCAGGAGGGGTCTTTTTCGATTACTCGGCGCCTTCGAACGGGGCAAGGCTCGCAATCTACGACTCAGGCGGCAGGCTCGTCGATGCCTTCTTGCTCGAACCAGGCTCAGATAGATCGCTCCTCTATAATTACGAACGATCGCTCCGCAGCGGTGTCTATTTCGCAAGGGTCTCTCTCGCTCAACGCTCGCTGACCAGGAAGTTCGTTATCTGCAACTGATTCGACCGTTCCTTCATTAAGGGGTCGACCCGGGACCTCCAATCAACCCTTTCGAGAGGGGCGAGACATTTATCTTGACAAAACCATGTAGTATCATAAACTATTCTCTTCAATCTCGGAGGACAAATTGCGTGATTCATACGATCTTGTAATTATCGGCGGAGGCGTAATAGGTGCTTCGGTTCTCTGGAACCTTAAGGCACAGGGCTTTACTGGTACGGTCGCCCTTCTCGAACGCGGCGACGCCCTCGCGGAGGAGACCTCGGCCAAGTCGGCGGGCGCGTTCCGCAACCTTTGGGGCTCTCGCATCAACCTCGATATGTGCAACTACTCCATACGCTTCCTCGAGACTTTCGAGAAGGACTTCTCCATCCCGATAGGCTTCCACAAGCACGGCTACCTTTTCACCTTCTACGAGAAGCGTTGGAACGAGATCAAGGCCTACAAGCCGAACCTCGATGCCGCAGGCGTACGCTCCCAACTCCTCTCTCCTGCTGAAGTCGAAAAGATGGTTCCCGGACTCAAGGCCGGTGTCGATCATATGGATCCCGATATCGTCGAGTTCGCCGGGTTCGAGCCCATCATGGGCGGGCTTTTCGGGCCCGACTGCGGCTCGTTCGATCCCTCTGCCGCCGCGAAAGGCTACGTCGAGCGCACTCAGCGCGAGTACTCCTCCTCCGTAGAGGTGAGTCTCAAAACGGAGGTCCGCAAGATAGAGTTCGAGAATAATCGCGTGAAGGGCGTCGAGCTTGCCAACGGCCGTCACATAGGCACGAGAATGCTCGTTTTAGCCGCCGGTCCCTGGGCTATGCAGCTTCTGGCCGCCTCCGGTCTGCGCGACGACGAGAATCTTCCCGTGGTGCCGCTCAAGCGCCAGCTCTTCATCACCAACCTGCCCGACGTCCCCGGATACGACCACATACCACTCGTCATAATCGACCGCGGCATATATTTCAAGTACGAGACCGGCAACCTCCAGATCGGCCGCGCCGACCCCGAACAAAAAGCGGGATTCGATCAGACCCCCTCGCTCGCCTACTACAAGGACGAGATGGCGCCCTACATGCAGGAGCGCATCCCGGCCGCCTCGCACTGCAACGTGAAGAACATGTGGGCGGGCCTTTACTCGATGACGGTTCCCGACCACAACGGCATCCTCGGCGCTCACCCCGGTTTTCCCGGACTTTACCTCGCCAACGGATGGTCCGGCCACGGCGCGATGGTGGCACCTGCGGCGGGCGCAGCACTCGCCGAACTCATCACCCAGGGTTCCTACAAGTCCGTCGACGCCCGGCAGCTTCGCTTCGAGCGCTTCGCCGAGCAAGACCTCGTTCACGAAGAAATAGTGATATAATCACCCCATAAAAACGCTCCACGTTTTTATGGGGACCCCGTCCTTCTGTCCCTCCCACTAAGGAGGAGAAGTGCCAACTGTCTTTGCGAGTTAGCCCCGGAGGGGCATGGGCGGAACAAGCGCTGGATGCGCATTAGTTCCGCAATTTGCTGAGAGCAACCGAATGCTCCGAAGGGTGACTGAAGGTCACTACCTATTTGCGAAGCAAATGCTTCTTTACAGAGGCGGTTCGTGGAAACCTTTCTTGGGAGAGGAGCCGATGAAACCTTCACCGCCCCCTCCCCCCTCCGTCAAGGAGGGGGGCGCATATTCAAGGAACATTCGCTACGTGAATAGATTGCTTCGTCCTCCGGGGGGAGGCCTCGCAATGACATTACTTCTTCCAGCGTCACTAATGGGGTGAAGAAGCATCATTGTCCGGGTTGACTTTTCCCCCCAAATCCGGAGAATCCATAATGCAAAGACTCGCTGAAGGCAAAACCAAGGTAATCTACGACCTCGGGGACGGCAGCGTCCACATGGTCGCGAAGGACGATATCACGGCTGGTGACGGCGACCAGCACGACGTCCTTACGGGCAAGGCCGAGCTGGCCACGCGCACGACCGCCAACGTGTTCGAGCTCCTCAACCGCAAGGGCGTGGCCACGCACTACATCAAGAAAGTGGACTCGCTCACCCTGCTCTGCAAACGCTGCAAGATGATACCGCTCGAGGTAGTCACGCGCGGGACCGCGACAGGCTCCTATCTCAAGCGCAACACCCAGGCAAAGGAAGGCCAGGATTTTGCCCCGCCGCTCCCGGTCGAGTTCTTCATAAAGGACGACTCGCGCCACGATCCAATAGTCACCTTCGGAGAGACCCTCTGGTATCTGCACCCGCCCAAGGAACCCGTATCCGACTCAAACGTTATCGAGGAGATGTCACCAATTCTTACCGCTGACCAGATCGAGCACATGACCGAGACCACTCGCAAGGTCTTCGGCATCCTGTTTGCGGCATGGAAGGCCTTCGACGTAAAGCTCATAGACATCAAGCTAGAGTACGGCATCACCGATTCGGGCGAACTCGTGGTCGCCGACGTCATAGACAACGACTCGTGGCGCATCTGGCCCTCGGGCGACAAATCGAAGCAGCTCGACAAGCAGGTTTACCGCGACACGCGCGATCTCTCCAGCACTGTTTCGAAATACTCCCTCGTGGCAGATTTGACGGACCAGTTCAACAAATCCTGATTTTAAAATGCGATCCCTTTCAGCGCTTCTTGCCATTCTTGTAGCTTGCGTTACCGGCGTGAGTGCAGCCCAGCAGCCGGTCGTGGAGATATTGCGGGACGGTAAGAAGTTCACGGTCAAGGCATGGGTGGATATAGAGCGCTCGGTCGAGCATACCTGGCCGTATATATGGGAGTTCAAATACGTTCATCGCTACGTTGATAACGTCAAGGAGGTTGACTCGCTGAGAGGGGGAGAGGGGTGGTATGAGTTGACCTACAAGGGCGACTTCCCGTTCCTGCATTTAGAAAATACCTATCACAAGTGGGTCATCGAGAAGGGCAAAAAAATAGGCAACAAATCCGTCAACTGCGCCGTCAACTCGCCCTTCCCGCTCGGCCTTAAATACGCCGAGGGTTTCTGGCTGCTCGAGAGACTGAGCGCCGGCCGCTGCCGTCTCTATTTCGAGCAGGAACTCGAGGTGGAGGCCGCGGGCCTTGAGGTTCTTTATACCGGGATCGCCCGCAACGACGGCCGCAGGATACTTTCCAATTTCAAACGCCTGGCTGAGGGCGGTTGACACCTATTCCGGCTCCACTCCAAAAAATCGCAAATACTTGACAATAGGTAATACCATCCTATACTCCATTAAAAAGGGAGTTGAGATGAAAAAAAATAAAGAAAGGGCGGTACTCGTGACAGGAGGTGCCGGTTTTATAGGAAGCCATCTTTGCGAGGCGTTACTGGCGCGAGGGGAGAAGGTGATTTGCCTGGATAATTTTTCCACAGGAAGGCGCGAGAACCTTGTAACTTTCCTTGACAATCCTCTTTTCGAGTTCGTCGAGGCGGATATCCGGACTGCCGATCTCGACGAGTTTGATGTTTGCGAGTGCTATCATCTTGCCGCCTTATGCGGGGTGCCGAGGGTCGAGAACGAACCCCTGACCGTCATGCTCACTTGTCTGGAGGGTATGCAAAACGTTTTCAAGTGGGCCGCCTCCGGAGATGTAAAGGTTGTTTACGTATCCAGTTCGGAAATCTACGGCAACCCGCTCACGCACCCTCAATCGGAAACGTACTGGGGTTTCACCAACCCCGTAGGTCCCCGTTCGGCATACGTAGAGGGGAAAAGGGCGGGCGAGGCTCTTGCAAGGGCCTACACGATCGAGAGCGGCTTAAATGTCAAGACAGCCCGTCTTTTCAACGTTTACGGTCCGCGTTTCAGCGCGGACGACCCCAGGGTCATCCCGCAGTTCACGAGGGCGGCTCTTGCGGGTGAGCGTTTGAAAATCTATGGAACGGGCGAGTGCACGCGGAGTTTTTGCTTTGTTGACGATATAGTCCGCGGACTCATAAGTCTGATGGAGACTGACGGAATCCATGAACCGGTGAATCTCGGATTCCCAGGTGAGATCGATATACGCACCCTGGCGGAACTGGTAATCAAGCTCTCCGGAAGTTCGAGCGGGGTGGTTCATTTGTCGCCAATCAGCGAAGATCCCGCAAGAAGGCTGCCCGATATAAGCACGGCAAACACTCTACTTTGCTGGTCTCCTGAAATACACATCGAAGAGGGTATTAAGAGAACTATTCAATGGTACAGGGATTCGACCGGGGCATCTTCAATCTTGAGACCGATCCAGGTTTTTCACACTAAAGGTGTCTGAATAGAACCTCATCAATAACCATCTAACACGATTCCTTGCCGGTCTTTGATGGGAGCGTGTTCATCACATCGATAAAAGGGGCGAACTCGAACTCCTGCAGTAGTTTTTCAAGACGCGGCATGGTGGTCTTTAAGGCGCCGTAATGCCTGAATCTCAAGAACGGTGAACAGCGTATCCGGGGTTGACTGTTGTCGAATTCCCACGGATGCAGGTACAGAACCGCCGTCTGTCCCTTTTTGTTAAGCCTCCGTATGGAATTCCTGATGAACTCGAAGGGCATAAGCCTGAAGTATACTCCGCCCAGACCGATCGAGACCCCTGCAATTTTTCCTGTCGCGGGCGGAAACTCCCAAAGCTCGCTTTCAAGGGGTCTGTACGGCTGCCTGGGCGAATCCGGGATTCCGTATCTGTGGTTTATCACGGGGAAGATGCTCGAATCGTAACGCAGCCCGAGCCGTTCGATGATATCGAGCGCCCATAAGGACCTCTCGTTTATCGAAAAATATGGAGCCCGGTAACCTCTGATATTGCAATGCGTTTCCTTCTCCAGATAACGGATCGATTCTTCCAGATCGTCCCTGAACTCCTGGCTGGTCTGCCTGTAAATGAAACGATGCCTCATTCCGTGAGAGGCGATCTCGTGTCCCTCGTCGAGTATTTTCTTAAGTATCCACGTGTGGGACCTGACGCTTTCGACGAGTATGAAGAATGTCGCTTTGGTCATGTGCCTGTCCAGAGTGGCGAGCAATAAATCGATCTCGGCGGCAATCCTTGAAGAGTATTGCTTCCATTTCTCCTGATCCGGTTCCAGGGGTACGAACCACTCCTCGACGTCGAAGCTCAAGATATTTTTTATCTCGGCGGCTCCCATGTCACGATCCTTTTTCCGAATACGTACTGCAGAATCCCCCAGAATAGACCCAGCAGAGAGAGCATAAAAAATCCAAGCGTAGAGATAACCCCCGGGGGCTTTCTGATGGCCACGGTCAATAGCATCGTTAGTAACCCGATTCCGAAAAGTGCCATGAACCCGATAGCGCACGGATTGTCGATCATGAACAAAGAAGAAACAAGAGCCGTAAGCAGGAGGAGGGGGGAGAGCCATCTCAGTATCTTGCGGAATAAAAGATTTAAAAAGAACCACGGGTGTCTCGGTATAGTAAGAATCCCCGGCAATTCCCTTAAGAAGTTGACGCCCATCAGGAAATTGCGTGATCTTATCTCGGCTTCTTTCCAGGCTGATTTAGCGGCGTACTCGTATACTATCGAGCGTGGATCATGGACGGTTCTCGATCCTTTCCCGCACAGATACGCGGGCACGAAATGGTCGTGGGTGACGTCAAGGGGAACCTGGGGGAGCAACTCCCCTCGAACGACGTTGAAACTTCCTGCCAGAAACGAGATCGTGTAGATGGAGCTTTCCTGAGTCCTCATCCACTGCTCATAATCCCAGTAACGGGCAACGCCTCTTTCTGCAGGGTTTATTCCTTCGGTAAGGCCGATGAATCTGGCTGTTGCCGCACCGACAGCGGGATCGGCAAAATTCATCACGAGTTTCCTCAGTGCTTGTCTATTCAGGATCACGTTAGCGTCCGATATCGCGTAAAGCTCGCATCCGCATCTGTTGACGCTCGAATTGATAGCTGCGGTTCGGCCCATCCGGTGAGGTTGTCTCAACAAGTGAACCCTGTCGTCAATCACAGAGAATTTCTCGACGATCTCGTCCGTTCTGTCGGACGATGCATCCGAAACCACGATCACCTCGAGCTTATCCCCGGGGTAATCGAGATTGAGTGTGTTGCGAATCTTGCGCTCGATGACCCTTTCCTCGTTATAGGCCGGGATGATGAAACAAACGTGAGGTGTGATCGGCTGCCGCTTTACAGGTTTTGCGAGGAATAAATTCAGGAATGCGAGCAGTAATCCGTGCCCGACGATAACGTAAAGATATAGCCCGAGTGAACACCAGAATACTATCTCCGCCGCGTTATTCATCATTTCTCCCTTATTCGCTCCGCCGCATCCAATCCCTGTGCGACTGCAGACTCCATGTTGCCGTACTCCCACACCCCGTATCTTCCCGCGAGAACTATGGCTTTCTCCTCGAGAACCCGCGCGAGCGACTTTCGGGCTTCCTCGCTTTCCCTTGTCGCAAAAACGTACGCGTGCTTCAGGAGCCTGACATCGGTTGAAACGATATCCTTTTCGGAAACGATTCCGAGCATGGTCAGATCGCTCTTCGTGCGCTCAACAATGTCTTGAACGCGCGGTTCCTCGTCCGAGCGAAAGGAAACCTCGGCGACCACTGATCCTTTCCCAACAGGAGTCAAGTCGCGTGAATAGTTTACCGGTATCGATATGCGGTGAAAGAATATTTCCGGGTCGGGAAAGTATTTCCAGTGTGAATCGTCTGTAAGCGGTTTCGCGAGGCCGAGGAATACGAAGATCATGCCCACGCTTTTCAATTTCGTGCACATCTCTCGAGTCTCGCGAGGCAAGTCAATGCACATGCCGGCAAGCTCTGGCAGGGCTAGTGTCGAAATCAGGGCGTCGTAACGCACGCGCTCGCCCGATTCCGTCTCGACCAAGCCCTCGCTGGTATTTACGGCAACAACCTTCGTGTTCAATCTCAGATTGTCCGAAAGGTCGTATGCGAGTTTTTTTGAAAGCATTCCGATACCTCCCTTTGCAGGATAATAAAAACCCTCGTTCGGCCCCCTCCTCATTTCTTTTCCCTCTGCAATCATTGCGAGATCACCCTTGGGAAACGCTGGCAGGAACCTTTTCTGCCAGCAGGCATCCATCTCGTCGAGCGGGTAACGAAAGAGTTTGGAGTTATACGGCAGAAAGAATGCCTCGGCCATCGCCTTACCGTAAAGGTTCCGGCAGGTTTCCCCGAATCCCTGAGCCCTTTCTGCCGTGGCCCCGAGCAGGCCTGAAAGGAAACGCTCCCTTAGCCTGCGCGACTCAAGGAACCCCTCCTGGAGCGGATAGCCCACCTCCTCGCCGTCTACTGCAATCCTTGCTTTTCTTTTCTGCTTCTTCCACTCGCCGCCTAGCGCTTTCTCCACCCAGTTCCTTATATCCTTCCTCTTGAAATACAAAACGTGCGGACCGAGATCGTAGCCGAAGCCGTCGTGAAAATAAGTCCGCGCCGCGCCGCCTGCGTCGTCCGCCGCCTCGAGAATCAGCGCCCCCTCCCCCAGTCTTGACCCCGCGGCTAGCCCTGCAAGACCGGCGCCCAGAATCACAGTTTTTTTCACGAGGTAACCTTAATTCGCGAAAGCAATACGAAGCTCGTCAGGTAAAACGCCGCAAGAACACCCAGGTACACATACGTCGCAAAGACAGGAAGCAAAAGCAGCGCGACCGAGGCCGCCAGAAAGAGATGGACAATAGTCGAGACGGCGACTATCATGGGGACCCTCCAGCCTGCCCTCACGAGCCTGAGTGCGAAGTGATCGGGGCTGCCCCTGAAGGGCGAGAGGCCTCTCTTGATCCTGTGAAACGAAACGAGTGCGATCTCGAAGAGCACGCCGCTCAAAAGCGAGAAAAACACGGTGAGTCTCGTTACGTCCACCGGTTTCGAAAGCAGCCATATGACGCCGAGTACGCCGAGCGCGAAGCCCAGGGGAAGGCTTCCGCCGTCGCCGAGGTAAATGCTGGCCGGGTGTTTGTTGAACATGAGGAACCCCAACAGGGTTCCTGCGAGAATGAGTGCGGCGGCGCTCAGACCGCTTTCCGGTGAAGATATCACAAAAGCGGCGAACAGCCCCAGCGAAACAATCGCGCCCGCGCTCGCGGCAAGGCCGTCCGAAACGTCAAGGACGTTGAAGCCGTTGGTGACGATCACGACCACCAGCACGCCGACCGCAGTAGCGAGGGGGTGAATTTTTATACCCAGCACCCAAAGCATCAAGGGCAGCGAGGCTCCCGCGATTGCGAATTCGATGCCGAGCTTCTGCCACCAGCGAAGCGGCTTAAAATCGTCCAGGGTTCCGAGGATGACGAGCAATGCGACGGACGCCGCAAATACCAGCGAAAACACGCTCGCCCTCGCGATAATCAAGAAAAGAGCGATGAAGGAGACGAACACGCCCGCACCGCCAAGGTAGGCGACCGGTTTTTTGTGCGTCTGGACTATTGGGTTTGGCCGGCTCATGAATCCCGTGCGTCTGGCCAGCGTGCGGAAAAGCCACACGAAAATCATGCCCAGGGCAAAGGCTCCGGCAAATTCATAGAGAAAAGTATGAGTCATCACTCCCTTCATGAGAAAATTTTACTCAAAAAGAAGGTAGATGCAAGTCCTGTTTGCTGCTTCTTGACTTATGATAAAAAGCAAGTTAGAATGAATAACGACCTGGAGGAATGATGAGACGAGTTTTAGTTTTAGCAGTTTTGCCTATAGTCCTTTTTGCGTTGGAGAAGGTGAACCTTATCAAGGATGGGGGATTCGAGAAGAATAGTGAAGTATGGTTGGAGTGCGCGGGTGGGGATAAGGGGGGAGACTCTGCCGTTGCAAATAGACACTCTTCGGAGAAATCTTTTTCAGGTGAATATTCTGCATTTAGTGATACCCGTGAAATGCCGCCCAATCCTTCTTTACTTTACGAAGATACGGCGTTGGTGATTCAAGGTTTTACTATGCCGAAACCTGTAAGTGATTTAGATAGCTTAACATTGGAATACTCGGTAATACCTTGCCGAGAAGATACCGCATCTTTGATGAGTGGCTTTGTAGCATTTTACCTGAATGCAGGGCAAGAACCTTATTGGTTGGCTGGTTATTGTATTCGTCTAAAAGGCCATGGTGCTTTTCTAGATCCACCAAGAAAATTATTGAAAGCAGTAGATTTTCCCGGAGATGAGCTTTGGTATAAGTTGACATTTGAAGCAGGAAAAGATTTGGACGATTCTGGCTTTTCCGGTTTCAAGGTTGATAGTTTTTTTCTGATGGGTTGGGGTTGTTATTTTTCTCCCTGGCGGGGTCAGAAGATTTACTGGGACGACATCCGACTCACCGGCTATGCAGACTACGACGTTGGCGTTAAAGGTTTCGTGTCTAAAGATTCGGTTTGGAAGGATACCGGCTACACCCCAACTGCCCGGATAAAGAACTTTGGCCGCAAGCCTGCTGACAGCTTCCTCGTGATCGCGACGATCGAGGGCGGAGCAGGAGTTGTTTATGCGGACACCCTCTCCTGGTCGCTTCCTGCCGACACCGAGGACACGGTTTCATTCAAGGAGTTCAAACCGTCCGATGCTGCAAACTACACCCTCACCGTATCTACGGTAATGACTCCCGACGAATCCGACGAGGACGACGCGTTGTCGCGGACACTTTTTGGAACCGCTGTCGCGGAACCCGTATTGTCACCACAAAGCCTGAGTCTTCAGATAGAGGGGGTGTTACGGGTCTCTTACTCCCTCCCCCTGGGCGAGCATGGAACTATTAGTCTTTACGATCCGGCGGGTCGCAGGGTCGAGAGCCTCCGCGTCCAGGGTGAAGGCAGTGTGAGTTTAAAGTCCGGGCTGGCAACAGGGGTGTATTTTATCAGGCTGGAGACAAGCCATTCAAGCGCAGTCAGAAAAGCCGTCGTTTTAGACTGAAGTTTGACTTCCTGAAATATGAAAAAGTCAAACTTCTAGCGCTTCCCTGAAGCGTAGTGTACTTCGTCAAATTGGAGAGTGGAAACACGGACATCATCAGGAAGATAGTGTTTGTGAGGTAGGGACAGCTTCGATTTCCTTCCCTTTGACGGGGGAGGGTGGGAGGGGTCCCCGTAACACACCAACGTCATCTCTAAGCTAGCGCCTGGAAGGTGTATGGGTCGAACGTGAGCGTTCGGCAAACACCCGCCTGGGGCGTACACCGTCCCCCTTAGTCCCCCTACCCTGTGGGGTGCAGGCACACCAAGGGGCAGGCTGTCCATCAAGGAGGGGGAATAGTTACAGTGTTCAAAGATTACAAAAAAATACATAGGCACCCGGCTTTTTCTGAAAGTCGTCGGGGTCCTCGCAAAAGGGCGGAGTTATTTTGTGGAGCAAAGGAAAAGGCAAGCGTGACAAGGAAAGCGGTGATTTTGCGATAGAGGAGCATTCCCTCCGGGTCGGAACGGACCAAAGGGCAATAGATGATGACCTGTGGTCATCCTTCGGTGCTTCGTGACGCCGGAGGTGGCTTGCTGGACGTAAGCGCTTCCAGCGCTGGTTCGGCCCATGCGACTTCTGGTCGCTAGCTCGCCAATGACATTTGTTCAGGGTCTCTGAAGAAAACGTTGTATGATTTCTTTGTGGTAAAGAAAAGCCGTCGTTCTCCGGTGAAGTTTATCTTCTTGAATGAGGAGTAAAGATAAACTTCTGAACGTCTTTCTCTGAAAGTCGTCGGGGTCCCCAGGGAAATGCACTGCATTTTCATGGGGTGAAAAAGGTAACCCCCGCAAAGTTACTGCTAACTTCACGGGGCAAAAAGAGCGGGAGACGGGATTTGAACCCGCGACCCCCACCTTGGCAAGGTGATGCTCTACGTAAACGATCCATTGAGTCAAACTTGCAAACCGATAAGCCCCGTGTTTCATAAACTTATAGGATAAGTCTATATTTGCTATGTAGGACGTTTGTTATCCTTTTGTGCTATTTCAAACGCGTAACTGCCCCAAAACCCGTCAACTTGGTGCATAAGTGGTGCAATTCTGGTGCAGGGATGGGCTTCCTTATTTTGGAAAACAAGTGTTATCTCTAACAATCCCCAAAAGAGATACCGTTGATAGTATAAGTCTATTTTTATTGTCATGTTAGTCCTTGACAAGAATTTAAAAAAGGTTATACTTCAAGCAGGATTATACGGTGAGAATGTCCTCGTTAGTGTACATACTGTAGAGTCGCTATATCAGGGATTGATGCTTAAGGGTGTTGAATTAACAAAGGCTTTTGAGCCAAGGAGGAAGTAATGAAGCGCATCTTCTTGTTTTCAGTAATAACAACCCTGCCCCTGTGGGCCGTGTGGCAGAACCCTACGCCCATATGCACAGCTGCAGGAACGCAGGACAGTTTTCTTGTACTGCCGTACGATAACGGTGGAGTTCTGGTTCTTTGGGAAGACAGCAGAAACGGCAACACGGACATCTACGCGCAAGCTCTCGACGCTGATGGTAACGCATTGTGGCAAAAGGACGGTATACCTGTTGTTGTGCAGCCAGGCAATCAGACCCAGCTGGATGCGGTGGTTCTTGAGAGCGGCGACGTGGGAGTAATTTGGGATGATGGGCGTGTATCCGGTCAGCATTCGGTTTATGCTCAACGCTTAACTCCAAACGGTTCTCTTAAGTGGGGTACAGGAGGAGTGTCGATAATCTCTACACAAATCGATCTTACTTATCCCCATCTTTGCCAGTCCAATGACGGTACAATCGTTGAATGGACACAGGGTGGAACTTACCCCCGCTTCATAAAAACTAAGCGTTTACTTGCTACTGGTCAAGTTATATGGGCTGATACTGGAAAAACAATCTGTGATGCAGACGTTGGCTTTGGTGATATGACCCCTGCTTTACACGGAAGCATTATTATTTCTTATGAAGACGATTTTTGGAAAGATGGCCAAGTAACGAGAGAATTCCGAGCACAAAGATTGGATTCCTTAGGTGCGTTTCTCTGGGGTGATTCAGGTATCTTACTTTACACCGTAAAACCCACATATGCTTTATTTTCAAAACCTCTTCTTGGTGGTTTTGACATTCAAGATGATTCAGGAGGAGCTATAATCCAGTGGTGGACAATTGGTCAGCAACACGCACAACGCGTTGATTCTGCCGGAACATTATTGTGGGGAGATACTGGGATTGTTGTGTCGCCACCTGTTAACTCATCGTCTCTCCTGAAATCTGGTGGAATGTTTTTAGTGAGGAGTTCCATTGAAGACCATGAGTCAGTCTATGCACACAGGTTGACAATCGACGGAAAAACGCCTTGGGTTAGCTCGGGTTCAGAAATTTGGAGTATCTGGGCATATGCACCCCAAGGTGCTATTTACCCGTATGTCACAGAAGATGGAATTGTAACCTGGCGAGATGTCTACGATAGTGGCGACCCTTACGGAAACAGATACGAAGAACGTGGAATCTTATCACAAAGGGTAGATGAGAATGGAAAAGTTCTCTGGCCTAACGAAATATTAGTTTGCGGAACAACCGGGAGTAATCCACGAATTGTATCAACTAATCATAAAGGTGGAATAATCGTATGGCAAGACAATCGAAAGGGGAACCTTGATCTTTACGCAACCAGGATAGACTCCTTGGGCAACCTGCCCCCGGGGATTGAGGAACCTGTTTTCCCAAAAAAGGAAACGGTCATTGAAGTTGTAGGATTATCTCAAATAAAAGTATACTTCGCTTCAAGCAGTGAGATATCTCTGGATGTATTTGATGTTGCAGGGTGTAAAGTAATAACTGTACAACCCCGAAAAGTCGAGCCGGGTGCTCATTCTTTTAAGCTGGATTCTTATAATCTGGCAAGTGGTGTTTATCTCGTCAGGATAAACATTAAAGATCAAGAGAGAGAAACCCAATGGGCAAAAATAACGATCGCAAAGTAAAGGTTTAGGAGAGAACAATGAAAAGGCTAATCATAGCGTCTCAATTTCTAATTAATGCAATGCTCTACGCTTCGTGGCCGCTTCCAGTATGTACAGATGATAATCTTCAGTTATTTCCATCTGTGGCCAAGACGAGTAATAGCTATATAACTGCTTTTGTAAACAATAATACAGAAGGTAAACACTGCGAGATATATGCACAAAGATTCACTGACAATAGCGATGGGCTATGGGGTTCAGCCTTAATTGTATCTGCGGATACGGTTACATACTACCATGGACATCGCTTGGCTTCAAGAGTAATTCCTGGAAGCGGAGACACTGTTGTAGTGGCTTGGATTAACCATAAGAATAACACTCTCTGTGCTCAAAAGATTAGACCAGATGGCGGTAGAGCATGGAATCAAGGGTATCGTCCTATCGTCATCGGTACCATAGCCGCTCATACGCTTTACGAACCGCCGCAGGTTTGCTCGGACGGGTCAGGCGGGGCGATATTTGTCCGCATAGAAAAGACTGGCGGTGGGCCTTACGTCCACTCCGTAAAGGTTAAGCGGATAAACTCCAGTGGAGGGGTGGAGTGGGATTCAACGATGGTGAGCGTCAGTGTGACTGACCCTAAAGCCGTACCTATTACAATGACTCGCATATGCGCGCGAAGCGACGGCGGGGCAATGGTTACCTGGGTGCAATTCGCGTCAAGTTATTGGAGGGTTTACCTGCGAAGTATATCTTCAGGAGGCGTTTTGGGAACAACTGTCAATGTTGATCAGGCAGACTGGGCTTGGTATAGCCCATACTACAATCATTTATGGACAGGTCTCAATATAGCAAGGACAGGTGACACTAATTACGTGGCCATGCAGTACCGATTGGCAAGGGTGGAGGAAGCAAAGACAGACAGTAATCTAATATCTATCATTACCCGGGAACGAATCTGTACAAGGGTTGTAATAGATGGTCAAACTCCATCTGCTCGTAAGGTGTTAGACGAATTGACTCCTAACGCCGGAGGCGACGTAGTATCTCCCTATGGCCCTATTAACAGAGACGTATATGCTTGTCTTGGAGTACCTGTGATGGTTGCCTCCTCAAGCGGAGCGTATGTCGCTTGGGAGAGGGGTTCATGGAGTACCGCGGCAGGATTTAAAAATGATGCGTGCGTGATCAAAACAGCACGAATAACATCCAGTGGAGATACGGCATGGGTGAAGTCTATCAAGAGCGGTAGTATGCTCTCAAATCGAGCACCAAAGATTATAGCCGACGGTTCAAATGCCTTGGTAGTTTGGCAAAACATGGACGGAAATGGAGGAGTATCTTCTCTTTATAAATGCAAACTCTTGGCTAGCGGTCCAGATTCAACCACTGTCTCATCAATAGCCAATCATGCTTTTTCCTTCGGCCTTACTAACGCAGGAAGCGGGAATGCAGTAGTGGTATGGAGCCAGAATCCTGGTTGGGACATCTACGCCAAAAAGTTCAGCTTTTGAGGAGTTTGAAAATGAAAAAAGTAATGGTTTTATTAAGTGCTCTGATAATTCAAGGTAGTGTGTTATTTGCTCATCCCCTCGGTTTCAAAATATGTCTATACAATACCTCGGTGCCGCCGTCAGTAAATTCCTTGAGCAGTAGGGATAGCTTTCTTTTACGAAATATGGGAGGCGATCTAATACTAGCAAGCGAGTACGAAGGTGTGTATAACTGGTGCAAAGACATATGCAACGACGGAGGTTCAGTAAAGACACGATTCGGTACGACATGCCCTGTATCTGGCGGTTACAAGGGGTGGTCATGGTATACAACTGGCTTAGGGCTTGTAGGCCGATATGTAGACTGGCGGACCTGTGCTGACAGCTTGGCTTTAGGTCAAGCTTTAATTGGTCTGTTATGTGACACTTTAAGTACACAATTCGGCAACAATAATGACGAAAATGCTTTTGCGAACTACAGGATTTTTGATGGAGATTCAGGCTATCTCTTGGGTACATCTCGACAATTTGCGTTTAGAGGGGCACAATTACTATACGACAGTCTTAAAGAAGATGATGATAAACTAAAAGGAAATCGAATCGGTAACAATTCTCATTATATTTATTATTGGGGTTCTTTGGATTATCCCCAATCGCTCGATTACTACCTGGACATCCTAAAGGATGTCGATGTTGCTGGTCCCGGATGTTATCCTTTCAACAATGTTGATACAAGCACCCAAAAGGCCTTACACAAAGCTATTGAGGGGTGCAGGAAACTCGCACGTTCTATGAACGCTAGGGGTAAGGCCTATATGCCGCTTATCCAATGTGGACGTGATAATAGCAAAATAGTAAAAACCATAAATGGAAACGACACAATAATTGATACTTTCCCTTCCAGAGCGCCGACAAGAACTCAATTAAGGGCGATAAGCTGGATCTCTTTAGCCTATGGATCGACCTGGTTGGGTTATTATACCTACAGAGGATGGAGTTCTCTTACATCTGCGGCTGATACAATCAATTTCACAGGGGCTGCAGGAATTGTTGGAAAGGAATCGGATTCAAAACCATTCATTACAACCGATAGTCTTAATTGGCTCAAAGCAAATGACTCTGTTTGGGGGGATTATACCTGGGATAACTACAACGTAGATAATGTATATCTTAACCTTTACCGAGTTATACAGGAAATAAAGCTAATAAGTCCTACTCTTGCGAATTTGACCTGGGTGGACGGATTCAGTAAAAGCGAATTACCACGGGGTTGGGTAAAGGAAGTATCGGGTATTTCGAGCGGCGATTCGGCAGACTTTGGCATGTTCACGCACGATGAAAGTGGTGATCCTTATCTTATGGTTGTAAACCGGAACACGACATCCAACAAAAGTCTAACGCTAAAACTAACCCCCGGCCCTGGTCACTACACGATCACGGATGTTGCGAAGGATTCAGTTATTCGCGTCGCGAATACTGATTCTTCTGGCATCTTGGATACCTTTACCGTATCGAATATTCCACCCGGCGGGGGGGTGTTGTTACATCTGGATAGAGCATCCTTCACAGATACCCTCTCTTCCAATGACCCTAACGCGACAGCCGGGTACAACGGAAGGAAGATAGTCGCTGACAAGTTCGGCGGGCTGCATGTGGTTTACACAACTAAATCAGGAGATACGTCAAAAGTTTGGTATGCCTACAGAAACACACCCTACACTTCACTAACCTCGGGCTGGTCAAAAATCCTCGTGGTTTCTAATGCTTCCACACCTTCGCTTGCTGTTGATT
>CBFGKC010000005.1:0-192628 GCA_965649265.1 Caldifarciminota bacterium
GCCCAGTGGGCAGGGTAGAACCTGCTCCTTGGCTTGCCCTTCGTCTTTACACCCAACCTGCGAAGGATGTGTCTCATCGTGTTCTCCGACAGGTGGATGTTGTACTCCCTCCTCAGTATCCAGGCTAGTCGCCTTCGACCGTATCCTGTTGCTTTGCGAAGCTTGGATATCAGCCGCTCTACCTTGGAGGCCGTCCTGCGAGGCGAGATGTGAGGTCGGCGGGAGCGATCTCTGAGGCCTTTATCTCCCTCCTCCTCGTGGCGTCTTAACCACTTGCGAACTACCTGACGGGAGGTCCCAAGCTCACGGGATACCCCAGAGATACTTTTCAACTCCCGATAACGTTCCACCATCAAAAGCCTTGCTTCAACCATGTTCATAATGTATAATCTCGCATACCGTATTTGCATACGCGGGGAATCTCCCTTAACAAGCTTCGCTTGTCAATACTCATGGAGATCCCCGCTTTCTTTAATACCATCCTTAAACCCTGGTAACCTTCTCCTGGCGAAATGACTATTCGGGGTTGACAAAAGGCCTTTGCGGCCTTAGAGTTAGGGTTATGGGGAATAAAACACTACTTTCAATACTGGGCGCCGTTCTCTTGGCGGGAGCGGTCTATGCCCAGACAAAGACGGCTTTTGTCGATTCTGAGAAAATCCTGGCCGAGTATGAAGATGCAAAGCTTGCCCGTGCAACTCTTGACCAGGCAATACTCCAGTGGCGAAACGAACTGGATTCAATGCGCCGCGCCAATGAAAAAGCGGAGGCTGAGTTCAAGGCTCAACAGCCCATGCTCTCAGAAGAAGCCCTGAGGGCGCGCCAGCAGGAACTCGCAAAGATGCGCAAGGAATATGACGACTTCGCTCAGAATATATGGGGCGAAAACGGTAAGGTGTCGAAAAAACATGGAGAACTTTTTTCACCAATTCTGGATAAGATGAACAAGGTCATTGAACAGCTGGCCGCAGAAAAGGGAATAGGACTTGTTCTTGACCTTTCGGCTGGAGGAATTCTTTACGCGGATGCGAATATGGACATTACATCTGACGTAATTACTGAACTAAACCGTGAATACGTCGCCGTGTCCGCAAGTTTCAAAAAAAGAGTGGCCGTATTGAGCGTATTTCCGGATTCAAGATCACAGGCAGCCGGACTTGCAAGCGAGGTGCGCGGGATGATGCTGAAAACGGTCATTTCGTCTCTGGGTAACACGGATCTCAATTTCGAGCAGGTCGGGGAATCGGAGATACAGACTGTGCTTCAGTCGTACGGTGCAACCTTTGAGAGTGCCGTTGACGATACCAACGCATTAAGGATAGGATTAAGTCTTAACGCGGACCTGGTCATGAAAGCCAGCGTCACCACCGAAGCGGGACAGATTTCGGTCATAATAGATTCCTACCTCCCCAAGGAGGGCAGAAAAATCATACAGCTGGGTGACCAGGTTGCCGAGAAAGACAAGAATCTCTATCTCGAGCAAAAAGTCCGGACAATGGTAGCTCAAATACTCTCATCTTCCGTTTCTTCTGAAACTAAACAGCCTTAATGCCTACGCCTCTCTTCCTTAGTAAAATCACAGGGGGAGAGGTAGCAGGAGACGATTCTTTTGAGATTAGAGGCGCCAATGATTTCGCGAACGCCGGCAGGGATGAACTCGCGTTCTACGACGGAAGCGATAGTGAAAAGCTCTCCGGCTCGAAAGCCGGATGCATTATTACGAATCTGAGGCCGGCAGCTTTCAAAGCCCGATCACTCATCATCGTTTCAAACGTTCGTCTTTCCTGGGCCAGGGCCCTATCCGCTTTTTCGCGAATAAGAGACGAAGCTTGTGGATCATTGACTTTCGTCTCGCCCTCCTCATCGGTAGATTCCTCAGCCGTGCTTCTTCCCTTCACATACGTCGGGCCAGGCGCCTCAATAGGTGAAGGATCCGTTATCGGACCCAACGTTACCATACTCAGCGGAACAAGGATCGGTGCCCGTGTCAAGATCAATGCCGGGTCCGTTATCGGTTCGGAGGGGTTCGGCTACACAAAAGACGAGGAAGGCAATCACGTTCACATACCACAACTCGGCATAGTAATAATAGAAGATGATGTCGAGATAGGGGCCGGTGTGACCGTGGACAGGGCGGCGATCGGAGAAACGAGGATAGGCAAGGGAACCAAGATCGATAACCTGGTTCACATAGCCCACAATGTGAAAATCGGTGAGAGGTGCATCATAACAGGACAGTGCGGTATAGCCGGTTCCTCCGTTCTAGATGATGAGGTTGTGCTTGCCGGGCAAGTCGGGGTCAAGGATCATGTCCGCATCGGGAAAGGAGCCGTTGTGCTCGCCAAGTCTGCCGTTTTCAAGGACATAGAACCCGGGGCTGTGGTTTCGGGCATCCCGGCCCGCGACCACAGGCAAACGCTTCGAGCCCAGGCAAGACTCTTGAGAGGTGAATCGGGGAATAAAGGATCGTCCGGGGAAAAAAAGGCTCAAAACACTACATTGCTTTCAGAAGATGCAGGTACAAAGAACGATTAAGACGAGGATCGAGCTTTCGGGCGACACCCTCTGGACTCCTGGAAGATCGAGGGTAATCATGTTTCCCGCAGAACCGAATACTGGCATATTGATGCAAAAGGTGAATAAGGGTCAGGTAGTCAAATTCCATCTATCCGTAAAGAACGTTTATGTAAACTCTTCACGAGTCGTGCTCAAGAAGGGGGAGGAGAGGCTCTCTTTCATAGAACACCTTCTTGCCGCCGTTTACGGCATGGGGATAGACAACGTGAGGATAGAAGTCGAAGGTGATGAACTGCCGTTTTTCGACGGAAGCTCTTCGGCGTATGTAGAGGCCATCAAGAATGCCGGCATCGAAGAGCAGGGGGTGGCCAGACAAAAGCTCTCGCTTAAAAGATCCCTCATGCTCATTGCACGCGGACGGATATTTTATCTTTCCCCTGCTCCCAGACTGGGAATAAGTTACGTTTTTTTTCATAAGGGGTTGAGATTAAAGAGATTTATGGATATAGAAGCCATTTTTGCAGACTCGATAGCGCCTGCAAGGACATTTGCAGCAGGTCCTTTCCCGAGTTTTGAGTACCCGTTTGGAGTTCGTCAAAGCAAAAAGCTGAGCTTTCCCTATCCGTCGAGATTCTCCGATGAGATGCTAAGGCATAAGGTTCTCGACATGATAGGTGATCTTGCCCTTCTTGGGAAGCGGCTGGCAGCGCACATATGGGCTTTCGGCACAGGACACCGGCACACGCACGAGGCCGTAAAGCTTCTTCTAAGAGAAACCTGAAGAACCAAGGAGGTTCTTAGTGACGACAATGAATATTGATGAGATAAGAGAAAAACTGCACCACCGTTACCCGTTCCTTTTGATAGACAGGGTGACAAAACTCGAGGATGGGGAGGCCTGGGGCTACAAGAACGTGACTCACAACGAACCCTTCTTTCCGGGGCATTTTCCGGAGTTCCCGGTGATGCCCGGGGTACTGATCGTCGAGGCGATGGCACAGCTAGGCGGTCTCATAATCCTTGCAAAGAAGGACGGCCCGGAGGATCGCAACATGCTTTTTATGGGTATCGATAAGATACGCTTCCGCAGGGCGGTAAGACCCGGCGACAGGCTGGATATGCACGCGAAGATTGTCATGCACCGCAAGGCCGAAAAGACGGAACAGGCAAGGTTGGAAGTTCAAGCGCACGTCGAAGGCGAACTTGCAGCCTCCGGCGAGTTCCTGGTCGGCCTTTTCCCCAAGTAGGCGATAAATCATTATACTTTTAATGATTTATCGCGTCTAAAGCCATAATGGCTATTCATCCAACCGCAATAGTTTCATCTGAAGCCAGAATCGCTGACGGGTGCAGCATTGGCCCGTATGCGGTCATCGAGGACGGTGCCGTTATCGGCCCAGGAAGCGAGATTGCTTCGCACTCGGTCATAAAAAAAGGCGTAATCATCGACAAGAGGTGCTCTGTAGGAGAATACGCAGTCCTTGGTGGTCTGCCTCAGGATACCCGATTCGAAGGCGAAGAAAGCTTTGTCGAGATAGGGGAAGGGGTTACCATCCGCGAATTTGCAACCGTTCATCGCGCAACCGGCCGGGGCGAACGAACCGTTATCGGCTCCAACTCCCTCATCATGGCTTATGCGCATGTTTCGCATAATTGTATCTTAGAAGAGAACGTTACCGTCGTAAACGCCGTTCATCTTGCAGGTCATGTCACGATCGGCAGGGCTGCATTTATCGGAGGGTCGACGGGAGTTCATCAGTTTGTTCGCATAGGCAGTCTTGCAATGGTCGGCGCACACTCTTACCTGACACAGGACCTCCCCCCCTACCTTCTGGGCTCCGGCAATCCTTTCAGGGTGAGAGGTATCAACCGTGTCGGACTCGAACGGGCCGGCATCCCACAAGATCGTCGAACACTTTTGCGAAGAGTCTATAGACTTCTCTACCGCGACCCAAGGCCGAGGGTGGAGGCATTTGCCGATCTTTCGCCTGAGGAGAATCTTGTTCCAGAAGTATCCGAATTTATTAAGTTTATAAGCGAATCCGGTCGTGGCATCAGGTTGAAGACCGGAAGGGATGACGATTGAGAAACATCCAGGTCAAGGTGATTCCGAAGTCCTCGAAACAGAGAATATCCGAGGTGTCTCCGGAGAATTTCAAGGTGTGGGTTCACTCGGCTCCCGAGAAGGGCAAGGCTAACGATGAGGTGATAGAACTTGTCTCCGAGTACTTCAAGGTGTCTCCGTCAAGGGTCAAATTGCTCAAGGGCGAACACTCACGAACAAAGATCCTGGCTATTGACATGGACACTCTTTCCCGTAAGATTGGAAGTCAAAACAAGGAGGCGTGATGGCCAGATATATTTTGGCTTTTATACTTCTGCTGGCAGGCGGCTTGGTCCTTGTGGCCCTGAACTGCGACAGCGTAAACACGACGCAGCAGAGGGTGGATTTTGAGGAGCTTAACGTAGTTACCAGGAGCGTATATCTGACTCAATACGAGGAACCCAGAGCTTACTCGCTCGTAAATTTCTCCTGGGCAGGGTCAGACGCAGGCCTCGGTAAGGAGCTTATCGTCGAAAGAAGCTCGGGTAACGATTTTCTCGTACAGGATACGATTGCTCTGACAGGCTCTGCCGGGAGCTTTTCTGACCCTGACTCTCTTTCCGCAGGCCTGGCCGTAAATTACCGCCTCCTTTCCTTTGACCAGGGCAGGACTTCGGTAGTACATGACTTTAAATGTGAACCGCTCGGACAAATCAAGTTTCTTATACAAGATACCGTTTTCAGTGTGACAACTCAATCGGAAGACAAAAAACCGTCCCGCAGAGTCGAACCAAGGGAGAACCAAACCAGGGTGCGTGTTTCATTCCTGTGGGAACCTTTACCAGGCGTGCAAGAATATGATGTCGAGATAATGTCACTTAAGAATCTTGCGCCCTTACCTGATGGGGAAGTGCTTGTAAAAGGAGAACTAAAATCAATCGACAAAAACAATATAGTATGGGATATAGATACCGATAAGCTCGTTCCTGGCAGGAGTTACATTCTCAAGGTTAAGGCGCAACTTCCGGACGAGCATGGTTCAAGGACAACCGAAGGATACAGGCTTTTTGTCCTTTCCGGTGCCCCGAAACAAGTAAAACCAGTTAACGGAGGAGGGTAAGAAATTATGAATGATCAAAAGAAAAACGAAAATCGCCACATATGGATGACGGTGTTAATTTCAGCCGCTGTGGCCCTGGTCGTCTCTCTCCTGGTTACTGCGGCTTTTAACATACCTGTCTTGCTTTCATTTTTTTCAAAACCGGTGCCTCAGTTCGAAGGTATGACAATAAAAGAAGCCCAACTCCTCTCCACGAAGTACCACCTTGTTCTGACCACGGTTGACGAGGAACCCAGCGAAATTAAAAAGGGTACAATCCTAACCCAGGAACCAAAGGCCGGCACAAGGTTAAAACGCGGCGAGGAGATACGCGTCGTCGTAAGCTCTGGAAAGCCGACAGTTAAAATGCCTGACCTTGGAGGTTTTGACCTGATCCATGCAACCGAGATGCTTCAGGCCACGGGTCTTTTCGTTGAAGATGTAATTTCCAAGCACGACACGATGCTTGAGGACCTGGTAATTTACACCGAGCCGGCTTCAGGTTCGCCTGTTGAAAAGGGAAGCAAGATAATCCTTTTTGTAAGTCTCGGACCCAGCGAAGTTGAGGTGCCCAAGGTAACGGGCAAAAGGCTCACGGAAGCTAAGTCCATCCTTGAGGAAAAAGGGTTCTCTCTTGGTGATATACGATACGAAGTAACCACTGAATATTACCAGGGTATCATAATGAGACAAACACCTAAAGCAGGCGAAAAGGCGGCCAAGGGTTCTGAAGTGGACCTTGTGGTTGCCGGAGTGTTGCGCTAGGATGGCTGCTGAAAAGACTCGCGGCAGAGGATTTCTAAGGGTACTCCTGGTCATAGGTGGACTGATTGCTTTCTTTATTGTAGGCGTAGTGATAGCCAACTACATCGTTATGCCCCTTGTTGTCGGTAAGGGCAACGTCGTGGAGGTTCCGAACGTTGCCGGCCTGCCCCTTGAAGAAGCAATGGTAGTGCTCGATGAGAAAGGCTTCAAGGCGGTAGGTGACCAGAAGCGCCCGGATACGCTGTACGAAGAAGGTACGGTCGTCGAACAGAAACCTGCGGCCGGAAGCAAGGTCAAGAAAGGACGTCTTGTTCAGCTAGTTGTGTCGAGCGGTGTCGAGGCCGTCCGCGTGCCTTACCTTCTCGGTCTAACCTGGGAGCAGGCGCTCTCCATCGCCGAGCGGCGCGGTTTCGAGATTGAAAAGGTAGACACGGTGCAGAGCGATACTCTGGCACCCGGACGAATCGTTACCATGAAGCCCGATCCTGAGACTCGGGTAACGCCCGGAACCAAACTGCATCTCTACATCTCGGCAGGGGCTGCGGACAAGAATATACCCATGCCAACTCTCATAGATATGCCACTTGAACGGGCTCGCTCGGTTCTTGAACGCGACTCGTTGGTTCTCGGAACCCTGAATTACATGGCAATCTCCGGCAAGGGCGGCATAGTAGTGCTTCAGGCGCCGGACCCCGGTGTGCTTGTCGGCGTGGGCGATACGGTTCACCTTACGGTCGGGCAGGAACAATAAACCGCCCCGACACACACATCCCGAAGTGTCGTGGGAGCAAGAGTTGTGAGTTGTGCGTCGAATCTAATGTTCATACAATCGGAGAGTCAGACAAAATCGGACGAGTTTAAAAAAGGCAGAAATGACTCGTGAATGACAGAATTCAAATATCCGCCTCCATTCTAAACTGCGATTTTTCGCGGCTTGGAGAAGAAATACGCGCCGCCGAGAAAGCGGGCGTGGATGCCTTTCACCTCGACGTGATGGACGGCCATTTTGTGCCAAACATAAGTTTCGGCCCGCCCGTCACCGCTCACATACGCAAGCTCACGGAACTCCCCATCCGTGCGCATCTTATGATAACGGATCCCGTCAAATACGCGCCCCGCTTCATTGAAACCGGCGCGGACGAAATTTTGTACCACGTCGAGGTCGCCACAGAGCTCACCCTACCCCATCTTTTAGACTTTTCAATCCCCGTAGGTGCGACACTTAACCCCAACACCCCGCTCGAAACCGTGTACCCGCTGCTGCCCGATTTGTCGCAAGTTTTGCTCATGAGCGTGTACCCGGGATTCGGAGGCCAGGGATTCATACGCGAGACCCTCGACCGTATCCTCTTACTAAAACGTGAGATAGAGCGCCAGGGGCTTTCCACGCCGATTTCGGTGGATGGCGGCATAAATCCCGAAACTGCGCCGCTTGTGCGCGACGCCGGGGCCGATATCCTCATCGTCGGTTCGGCACTCTTCCGCTCCCCCGACTACGCCGAGGTCGTCCGCAAGGTCAAAGGACTGTAAGTTTCAACAAATCAGTACTTAATATAGGGGTCCCCGCAAAATTACGAAAGTGATTTTGTGGGGTGGAAAAGTGGGACAAAAGTGGGACAAAAGATGGACAGGGATTTGGCGTTAAAAGCGGGTAAGTGCCAGCAAATCTGTTGACTTATGGCGTTTTTGAGCAAAAATCGAAAAATGGGAAAAAAGGGCCGTTTTCCCCCCTTTTTGACTGAAAACGGTCAAGAGGCGGGGTGCAATCCCCCTCTCGTTCCCCCGGAGCGACGTTCCCCCTTAACAAGGGGGAATTGTCCGGCCCCCCTTTCGGTAAGGGGGGTAGGGGGGATTTCCCCTTAGTTCCCCTTCCCTTGATGAGAAGGGGGTAGGGGCAAGGTGGAACTTAGGAGTATAAAAGATCAACCATGAACTGGGCTTCACCGCCCCCCCATCCCCCTCCATCAAGGAGGGGGAGGTTTTTACCCCGGCAATCCCTCCGGCCACCCTTCCGGGTGTCCTCCTTCCTCAGAAAGGGAGGCAAGGAAGTTTACTCGATTACCTGAAGCACTCCCACGTCATTGTGAGCGGCTGAAAGCCGCCTGGCAATCTCAAACGAAGCGGCACATTCTAAAACTCACTCCTTGACAAGGCAACCTTAAAAGGTATTATTTAGACTGTGGAGTGGCTGTCGGATTATTTCTTGTCGATTATATTACCTGTTGGCCTTGCGGCTTTAGGCATCATCGTAACGATTTTAGTGTCCATTTACTTTCACAAAAAGGGAAAAGAATCTTTTGAGGAGATTAAAAAGGAGTTGCCGGAGTTGTTATATCAGATGATTAAGCAATACGGACTAGACGAAGATAATTTGCTACTTGAAAACCTGAATAAGGCTATAGCAAAAGCAACTGTTTTTGAAAAAAGGAGAATTATTTATCTCTCAAAAGGTATTCAAGCAATGATAGACTATAAGTATGCCGAAGCTATTGATAAGTTCCAAAAATGCAACAGATTGGCAAGGAAAGATAGCGAACGTTGTGCTTATTACTACCTCATCGGAATATGCCAAAAGGAAAGCGGGCAGATCTGGGAGGCGAAGAAGAGCTTTAAAGAAATGCGAGGCATTGCTGAAAAAGCTTCTCTTAAACCGGCCATTGCTGCGGCATTAAGAAGTCTTGGAACAATTTATGGTGTCACCGGAAAGAATACAAAGGCCTTTGGATGTTTAAATTGTGCCCTTGAAATAACTAAAGAAATCAATCATCATCGCGGGCAAGCTCTTTGCTTTGTTGAGATCGGACACCTATATCGTGTTTTAGGTAAAAAAGAGAAAGCATTGGAATTTCTGCAAAAAGCAAATGAACTTGCGGTAAAAATTGAAGACAATAGATTGTACTCTGTGGTTGTTGGTTGTATGGGAAGAGTTTATCTGGTTTTTGACGATCCGCGTAAGGCGCTCGATTTGTTTGAGAAGGCGCAGAACATATATGAGAACACAAATCTATCTATAGACATAGGAAATGCCTATTTGATCCTTGGGGAGCCACAAAAGGCACTTGAGTGTTATCTGAAAGCCTTGAAGACAGCAGAGAAAACTAGTAACCCCCAAGGTCTTGCTGATGCTCTTAGCAACATCGGGAGTGTCTATTACACCCTTGGCGAGCTTCAGAAGGCTCTTGAGTATCACGAGAAGGCGTTGAAGATACATGAAAAGATTGGGAACCTTGAAGGCCGAGCTAATAATCTCGACAATATCGGACTTGTCTACTACTCCTTAGACGAACCTCTAAGAGCGCTTGACTATTGCTACAAATCATTAGAAATAGCTTCTAAGAATGGTTATCTTGGAAGTCAGGCTCAAGCCCTCGAGAATATAGGTGCTGTATACTGCATCAGTAGTATAGGCAATTTTCATAGAGCCCTAGAATTTTTCAATCGTGCACGGGATATTTTTGTAAAGATTGGAGATAAAGGCAAAATCTCACATTGCGACGACAACATCGCCCGAGCCAGGCAGAAGCTGGCCGAGCAGGGAAACTGAGGTTTTCCAATGATTACCTCCCCCTTGACGGGGGAGGTTGGGAGGAGGTGAAACTAAATTTCACAGCAGGACGTTAAGACTTTCACCGCCCCCTCCTCCCCTCCATCAAGGAGGGGGACCCACACCCCTATCGGGGCGTCTCCATCGGTAGCTTGTAATCAAAGGAAATAACCCCTCCTCCTCTTTTTTTACGGCCACAAGCGCGGGACGCCGCTTCGCGGCTTAATCCTTAGGCCTTCTCTATTATCTAATAATAATTGTTATAACTGGTTTATCTGCTTGACAAGTTAATCTTGAAAGGTAATATTGACCCTATGTCTGAGCGGCTCATTAAGCGACCTCGCGGCGATGCCCGCAAGTACGCGTCCTGGTGGCGCGCAAGGCTCGTGTGGCTCATCGCGTGCGGCACAGTCTCGCTCGTCCCGCTCGTCATCGAGATGCTCTTTCTCATCATCACCGGACAGCAGTTCCGGCTCATCCTTTCGAGCCCTTCCATTCCCGCAATAGGCGTCATATGGTGCGGCCTCACCGTGTACAACATTTTTACGCTCCAGGCGTACAAGCGCAGGCCGTTCCTTCTCTATTTTTGGATATCTGCACTCGCGGCCCTCGCCGCGCTCGCAATCGCAAGCGCCGCCTTTCTTATCGCGAGCGACTTGCCCTGGTTCGTAGGCCTCGTAAATCTCCTGCCGGTCGCAGCCGCGGTGGCCGCGAGCCTTTGGGCTCAACGCTTCGTATCGGTGCTCGAGACCCGGTCATGGGGTGCGATTGAGTAACGGCCTTGCCCTGGCGCTGATCATTGCAGCGAGCGGTATTGCCGCGCTACTATCCGCGGCAATGATAGTCTATTCCATAATGAGGTCCAACGCCTTATCCACCGAACTCCACAAGGAGATCGCAGCGATCAAGAAAAGGCTTGACGCGCCGGACGTATATCTCGGCGGTCTCCCTGAATCGAACGGGCGGAAAAAGAACATAATACTCTTTTCGGCCTTGAGGCTCTTCGAGGACGGCAAGTACGCCTCGGCGCTGGCCGCACTCGGCGACGTTCTTCCATTTGTCTCCGACGACAAGGAGCGCTGCTCGCTTGAGAATCTTGCCGGGCTTTGTCGGGCAAGGTGCGGGGCGATCCGCGACGCTGAGAAAACCTTCCTCGATGTGGTCGCCACGGCGCAGCGAAACGGGCTGGATGCGGCTCTTGCGCCCGCGCTTGGAAATCTTGGCGCTATCTGCTTCACACTTGGAGAGCTGGAGCGCGCGCTCGAATTTCTGCAAAAAGCCTTAAAGATAGACGAGCAGGCGAGCAGGCAAAAAGCCCAGGCGCGAGAGCTGGGAAGCATCGGCAGCGTATACTTCGCCCTTGCCGAGCAGAAGAAGGTGTTCGGGCATTACCAGAAAGCGCATGAATACTACAAGAGGGCGCTCAAGATCAACGAGGAGATAAAGGATATTGAAGGCCAGGCGCGGGAACTTGGTAACATAGGCGCATATTACCTGGCGATAGGCGATTCGGCGAAGGGCTTGGATTTTTGCGAAAAGGCTCTTGAGGCGGCAGAGAGGATTGACAACCTTGAGCTTGCGGTAAGCCAGCTCAACGGTCTTGGGATAATCTACAAGACGCTCGAGAGACGCGAGGAAGCGCTTGCGTGTTTCGAGAAGGCTTTGAAGAAAGCCGACCGCGTGGGCAAGCCGGAAACGAAAGCCTCGACGCTTGCAAACATCGGCGCGCTTTACGCGCACATGGGTAATAACAGGCAGGCTCTGGAATACTTTCTTAAGGCTCGCGTCGTATACGCAAAGATAGGAGCGGCCGAGAAGATTGCCGTCTGTGAAAGCAACGTTTCACGCGCCAGACGGAAACTTGCCGAGCAGGAGGGGGAGAGGCGTTGACAACAAGGGTTGCTATCTAATATCATCTCCATAAACTTCCGCTGTAATGAATCGAATGGACTGCAAGGCGTATTCGGATTTGCAATGCGTGGTTCGGGCGGCGGTGGACGCCAGCGTTGCGGGGTGCCTTGATGTTTGACGCGATTCGCGACGCGTTCGTGAAGCTGCGGCGCGAGTTAGTGGGCCGCGGGAGCCTTTCTGAAAAAGAGATAAAGGATTTTCTCAAGAACCTGCGTCTTACGCTGCTCGAGGCCGACGTCAACTACAAGGCCGCAAAGGCCCTGGTGGAGCGGCTCGAGACTAAACTCGCCACGACCGAGGTATACAAGTCGCTTGCGCCGGGTAAGCAGGCGCTTAAGGTCATCTACGAGGAGCTTGCCGAATTCCTCGGGGGCAAAGCCCAGAGGCTCGAGATAGGCAAGTCGCCGACTGTCTTGCTCCTGCTCGGACTTCAGGGAATCGGGAAGACCACGATGGCCGCCAAGCTCGCGAAGCTCTACTCGAGCAAGCATCCGCTGCTCGTTGCAGCGGACATAAAACGTCCGGCAGCGGTCGAACAGCTGGAAGCGCTATCCAAAAAGGCAGAATCGACTTTTTTTGGACCGCCGACACCGAAAGCAAAAAATCTCGATACGTGTCTTTCCGCTCTGAAATACGCCAAGGAGCATTCCAACGAACTCGTCATCATAGATTCGGCGGGCAGGCTTCACATAGACGAAGAGATGGCTGCGGAGGTGAAGGAGATCAAGGCGAAACTCTCGCCTGATTTCACGCTTCTCGTTCTGGACGGGCTTTCGGGACAGGACGCACTCAGACAGACCGAGGAGTTCCACGCCAAAATCGGCGTTTCCGGAGGCATACTCACCAAGCTCGACGCGGATTCGCGCGGCGGTGCGGCCATAAGCTTCCGCCACGTTACAGGGCTTCCCATTTTCTTCATCGGCACCGGGGAGAGGGTGGAGGACATAGAGGTCTTTCACCCGGACCGCATGGCGAGCCGCATTCTGGGCGAAGGCGACATTCTCACGATGGTCGAGGAGGTGCGGCAGGTTGTGGACGAGCAGGCCTCCCGGGACATGGCCCAGAAGCTGATGGCGGGAAGGCTCGATTTCAACGACCTCCTTGCGCAGATGCATCAGGTCAAAAAAATGGGCGACCTCTCGAAACTTCTCGAAAAACTTCCCGCCGGTATGACGCAAGGGCTTGGCGCCGAAAGCTTTGACCCCACCGAACTCAAGCGCACCGAGGCGATAATTCTCTCAATGACGCCCGAAGAGCGCGCAAATCCGGGGCTTCTCGACGGCAGCCGCAAGCTGCGAATCGCTCGAGGCTCGGGCACGACACCTGCGGACGTGAACCAGCTTCTCAAACAGCTCGATGTGATGCAAGGCGTGGCCAAAATGACGAAGCCGGGCAGAGTCCCTCTGGCGGGCCGGGGCAGGGCGGTCATGGGGCATGGGGGGAAGAAAAGGAAGCGCAAGAACAGGCGCTAACCCTGCTCCCTGGCCGCGATCGGTTATTATCTCCAAAAAAAGAGGCGGCCTTTAGGCCGCCAAAAACAAGTCAAACGGATTGCGTTTATTCGGACTCTTCATCCTCGCTGTCGTCATAGTCTTCATTGATTACCTTCTTTGAGCCGCCGATGAGGCCGTCATCGTCGCCGCCGCCGAAGAGGATGCTCGCCTGGGCGTATACACCGGATGGATTGATCTCTGGAGCAAGTCGCAGGTTGCTGCCGTCCTCAAGGGACCATTCACCCTGGAAGGGACTCCACATATAGCCGCCCTTTATCTGCAAAGCAACGAACTCGATTGGAATCAAGATTGAAATGTTGGGAGCTACAGTAAAGGTTCCGTAGTTTACCTGTGAAGAGCGCGCAGGATTGATTAGAAGAGAATCAAAAGTTACATCCCCTAACACCGGTCTGAGATTCATAGAAAGATTAGTGCCGCCGATTCCGATTGCAGGCCAAATGCCGAAACCGCGCCATATGTTAATGAAGTAGCCGGGTTCAAAGAAGCCGCCGGAGTAACTCAGATCTATAGAGACGCTGTCGCCGTCAATGCGCCGCGAACCGCCGAAACCCCAGCCGCCGACCATTACACCCGCGCCGCCCCAGCCGCCGCCGCCAAAGGTAAACATCTGATTGTCAATGCTCGGGAAACGAGTGTCGTGGGCCTGAAGAGCATTGTTGAGAGCCGATAAATCGGGCATCGTGTAGGTCAAAACGAAGCCGCCGTAGCCGTGCCCGCCGGCAAAAGCCACCGCTGCGAACATCGCCATTATTAATACTACTTTCTTCATCTAAACCTCCTATTGGTTTATTTATGTTTTTCAAGTTTCTTAAATCTATAAGACGGAACTGACCCTTAAAGGTTTCATCTCATACTGCTTGACGCGGGCTTAAAGATCCCTATAATATTAGTAGGAAATTGAAATGACTAAACAATCTCTTTTCAAAGCGATTTAAAAACCAATAAGAAATGGCCGATGGAGGTCTGAGATGAAAAGAATTAATCCTTTTACAATCGCGGTTTTGACGTTGTTCGCTTTGGTGCCGTCATTGTCGGCGGCGAGCAAGACGGAGGTCGAGATTGAAGATTTCGCTTTCGTGCCGAAAAGCGTCACCATTTTCCAGGGCGACACAGTCGTGTGGAAAAACCGCGACAACGTTGGCCACACCTCGACCAGCGGAGAATCCGGAGTGCCGAACGGCCTGTGGGATTCAGGCATACTCGGCAGAGATCAAACTTTTTCGCGAGTTTCCGACTCGGCGGGCACATTCCCCTATTATTGCAAGCCCCATCCAATAATGACCGGAACCGTCGTCGTTGAACCAAGACCTGATACCACCGACTCAACACCTGCAGTAATAATCGAGAATAACGATGAACCCGTCCCGCAGCTCAAGGTAGAAGCAGGTGTCGTAAAGTTTTCGGTAATTGAGCGCGGCCCGGTTGATGTAACGATATACGATGCGACAGGGCGTCAAATGGAACTGGTCGTTCGCGGATTCTTCACAAGCGGCGTGCACAGCCTGCCTATGAAACCACTGGAAAGAGGAGTTTATTTCGCAAGGCTCGTGTCTGGGGAATATGTAGTGACCCGCAAGATTATTCAACTTTAAGGATTTCGCAAAGAGCGGTTACGAGCACTTCACGTTAACCCCTCCTCACCCCTCCCTCCTCGGAAATGCGACCTGGGTTTTTCTCAGGTCGCATTTCTTCTGATCGAGTTACTGGAATCTTATTACTGTGCCGTATTATCTCTCGTGTGTAGCTTGTTCCGTGTATCGGGGGGTGGTTGTGTGTTTCGGGTGATGCGCCACGAGTTACGGTGTGTTACGGGTTGTGTGTTACGGGTACGAGTGTTATTTCCTCTTGATAAAACTGCATAGAAGAATCCCAAAAAAAAGGGTGTTTCTGAGGAGGACGGTGTTACGGGCGGGGTGTTAGGGGTTACGGGTGTTACGGGTTACGGGATGGGGACGCTTTGCGATCCAGGCAACCTCGCGCACGTAAGCCACGATATTAGTATCAACAGAGCCAACCCGCCTAGTATCAAACCCGCTATCGTCCAGATGATGCTCTTGCCTTTCTCCCGCATTAGGCTCTCGATACCCAAAAGTACAGATACCAGCGACATCGCCCAGGCTACCCAGCTAAGGATATACCATACGAGCGGTATCTCCTTTATCGGAAACTGCTTGGGACCTATGAAGAAGAAAATGAAGGCAACAAGCCCTAACGCAAACGAAATCAATCCCATTGTAGGCATTTTTGACCTCCTTGGTCGTTATGTATATAAGACGTTGAAAACATCCAAGGGTTTCCATTCAGACCGTATGGAAAGGGTTTAAACGGATCTATTGCCTTTATCGAAGGCAGCTAAGTAACGACTCCTCGAGCAGGAAGCCTGCCATTGACCACAAGGAATATTTAGATATACTAATTTTATGATGGGATTGTTATTTTGGTTAATCATCGGGACCGGACAAACCTCGGGTAACCTGGGACGCGAAATGCCCCTGGAACTCGGAACGGTTCCGGAGAAGTCTATCTTAATAGACGACTATGTGTTGAACGCCGGCGATACGCTCTTGATTATCGTGAAGGGGAGTTATTCTTACAGTTACCCGACGCAAATCACCCCGACAGGACAGCTCATGCTGATGCTTCCGACCTCGACGCCTACCACTACATTCGGGAAAACGCTCGGGACCTTAAGTCTCGTAAACCTTGACGTGGTAGGTTATACCGTAATAGTTGACCTTCCGGTAAAAAAGGCTCGCGAAACGGTGGCAAAGGCTTTTTCGGAGTTCATAAGGCCTGTTCAGATTGATTTTGTTCTTCTCGGGACCAGGGCATGCAAGATAAACGTGCTTGGGGATGTTCAGTGGCCGGGAAGTTATCTGGCTACGCCTTTTTTGCGAGTCAAAGATGCGATCGATATGGCGGGAGGTATTACATCAACAGGTTCTACTTCGAACATCCTTCTGGCCAGGCGTTCGGGTGACAGCATAATGGTAAACCTGCGGCGCTACAGGGAGGAGGGAGACCTTGACGCTAATCCTTATCTTAAGGACGGTGACCTTTTGTTCGTTCCAAAGATGGAAAGGTTCGTCAGCCTGACCGGCATGGTCTTCGCCAAGGAGGCAGTGGATGAACCAGCGCTTCAGACCTTGTTTTTGATGGATACAGTGAGCCGCGTTATAGAGGCGCAGAGCCGGCTGGAGTTCGACAAGGGAGAGCGTGTGTGCGATTTTCTCAAAAAAAGGGCGGTTCTTCTTCCGCAGGGAGATCTTGAACATTGCTACATCGCACGCGGTGAAGAGAGGCTATTCTTCAACATGCAGGCTTATCTTGCCGGGGAAAAAGTCGATAACCCACTGCTTGAACACGGGGATCTTGTGACGGTTCCACGAGCCGAGCGATACGTGTACGTGACAGGTGAAGTAAGAAGACAGGGACCGGTCTTTTACGATCAGAACATGACGATCAACCAGTACATAGGGTTGGTAGGAGGTTTTCTTACTACCGCGGACGTACGAACCATAAAAGTTCTCTACAAGGATGGACGAACCAGGCTGGCTCATCCTGACATGAAGCTCGAACCGGGAGCGACCATATATGTCCCCCGTCGTTCACTGGACGAATTTCGTGACTGGATATCACTCACCGTAGCCGCGCTCGCTCTCATAACAACCATAGTGGAATTCGGGAGGTAAGCATGAAATTCAGCATTCTGGACATAATCAGTTTCATACTTCATCGCTGGTGGAAGATGCTGGTGGTTCTGGGCGCGTTCATCGTTCTTGGAGTCGTGCTGGCTTTCGTATTGCCTAAGCGCTACAGATCAGAGGTTAAAATCCTTCCCGCAGGACAGGAAAGCAACCTCTCGAGCGTTCTTTCGGGAATTCAATCCCAGTTGGGGCTAAGCGGGCTTTCCATTCCCGGCTCCGATGCTTCCGGCATCGTGCAGGTATACAAAGACATTCTTCTTTCGAGAACTGCCACAGACTACGTCATCGATACTTGTTCTCTTATGAAGCGTATGAAAATCGACAAGAGAACCGAGGCCTACGCCAAACTCGAGAGCATGACGGCATTCGAGTTGACGCCGGAATTCGTATTTGTTATCTCCATAGTGGGCGAAAACAATGAAGTGGTTGCGGACGTGGCCAACGCATACGCAAGAGCGCTTGATAACTACCTCAAGTACTCGAGCACGACAAGGGGCAGACATCTGAGACAATTCGTTGAATCGAGATTGAATGACGCAGAAAAGGATCTTAAGGCTGCACAGGATTCCCTGACTGCTTTCCAGAAACGGAACGGGCTTCCGATGATAAACCCCGAAACTGGTGCCGACATACAGGCTTTTTCGGATCTGAAGGCTCAGGCCATTGCAAAGGAACTGGAACTGGATTACATGCAGTCGTTTTCGACAATAAACAACCCCCAGTACGAGGCAACAAGACGCGAACTTGCGCTTATCCAGGCCAAACTGGCATCTCTGCCTCCACTCGCCTCGCGTTACCTGGAACTCTACAGGGATTTCCAGGTTCAGCAGCAGATATATATGCTACTAGTGCAGCAATACGAGCAAGCAAAACTCATGGAAGCGAAAGACACGCCTTTGATAGCAGTGCTGGAATGGGCGAAACCGGCCGAGGAACCGATTTTCCCGCAAAAGAAACTAGTAGTGGTCGTGTTCTTCGTCATAGGACTTGTGCTGATATTCGCATATGCCCTTATTCGCGTTTACTGGGAAAACGTCACATCAAACCCTTCGGCTCACAAAAAGATGTCCAGGCTCAGGAATGATTTAAAGGAAGCCTTTGCCCGGCGCAAGTGACAAGCTTTTAATTTTTAATGAGACTAAAAGAACTACGCCTTTACGGTTTTAAATCTTTTCCTCAAAAGACGGTGCTTGCCTTATCCCCGGGCATGACGGCCCTTGTCGGCCCGAACGGCTGCGGCAAATCGAACGTTCTGGATTCAATACGCTGGGTGCTCGGCGAGCAAACACTTTCGAAATTACGATGCGGTCGTAATGAAGACCTTGTCTTTGCCGGAAGCGATCGGCTGCCCGAGCAGGGTTACTGTGAAGTCAGCCTGACCGTCGAGAACGAAGGGGATTTTCCCGATCTCCCCTCAGAGGTTGAAATCAAAAGAAGGTACTACCGCACGGGTGAATCCAACTTCTGGATTAACCGCGAGGAGTGCCGGTTGAAAGAAATTGAGGCTATTTTGCGCGGAGGCGCCGCAGGCGGCAGGCTCTATTCGGTTTTTGACGCGGCGAAACTTGCATCCATAGTCTCCGGCGAACTTGACAACCTTATGGAATCGGCAGCCGGGGTCCTGGGGTTCCGCGAACAGCGTAAGGAATCGGAGAGAAAACTGGAACTTGTCCGCCGTGACCTTACCAGACTCGATGACATCATAAACGAAAGAGAACGTATTGTAAGAGGACTTGCCAGACAACGCAGGCGGGCGGAAGTCTTCAGGGAACTCAAATCGACTCTCGTTTCGCTCGAGGGTCACAAACTTCAGGCACGCTATGACCTCGTCAACAAGGAACTCGAGGACAAGACCGCCGAGGTGACGAAGCTGGAATCCGACGAGCGCAAAAACCTGATTTCAATAGAGAGTCTCAGAAATCTCCTGAAAGAACAGGACGAAGAACTCGCCAGGCTGATCGGCGCCGAACACGAAACCAGAGGGACTCTCGACGAATTGAATTCAAGGCTGTCCCAAACCAAGACTTCCCTTTCCTCTCTCAAAGCTCGCAGTCAGGCGCTTCTTGAAAACATCGGGAGAATCACCGAAGAACAGAAACAAGCTCTGGCACGAACTGAAGATATAGATAAGGAGATAACCCAGACGAATCTCCAGAGAGACGAGGTTCTGGAAAGAAAGGACAAGGCCTCCGTCGATCTTAAAGCCGCCCGCGAGAAACTGCAGGAGGAGGAGCGCAATCTGGCCGATCACCGCAACAAAGTTCGCTCAGCCAGAGAAGAGACAAAGAGACTCTCCTCGGAACTCGCAAGGCTTTTTGAAGAGCGCACTCGCGAGCACTCGCGCGGCGAGAATGCCAAGGCCCTTGCAGAGGCCACCCGCTCCGAGCTTGCCAAGCTTGCCGAACGCTCGGAAGTGCTGAAAGTCGACATATCATCCGTGAGAGAAACCATAGAAGAAGCAAGGTCAAGAAGCGAGGAGAGCGAGAAGGGCATCAAGGAAACCGAAAGCAGGCTGGCCGCCGCAAACGGGGAAACAGAAAACCTATCGTCCGAACGTCAGGAAAAGCTGGAACAGGGCTCACGCCTTGCAGGAAGTGCGGCCTCGCTTCGTGAGAAAATTGAAGACAAACCGAGAAAACTTCTGAGAGAAAGACTGGGATCGAAATTTATTGCTCAGTTGGAGGATTTCGTAAGCTACCCGGAAAAACTTGAAGCGGCCCTGGAAGCAGTACTCTACGACATCCTTGGATTCGCCGCGGCAAAGGAGCTTCCCGATCTCGAATCATTCGAGATTGAAGGTCAGGCCGGGATGCTGCTCTCCCGCGAAGAAAGTCCGGAATCAAAAACCAGACCGGCCGATCCGCGCGTGAAACTCTGGCTGGCTGATGAGGTTAAGGTAAAGGAACAAGCCCCGGCGCTCGTGAAGAAGCGCCTCCATGAATGGGCGCTGGTTGATCGTAAGGACCTTGTTGCGCTCATGCAAAGCCATCCCGGTGTCTCGTTCGTGACCGAAGATGGTACCGCGCTGCGCGCAGACGGGGTCGTGTTGCTCGGAAGGCCCAGGGGAGTGCTCGCCGACAGGCGAATACTCAAAACAATGGAAGCACAGGCGAAGGATATATCTGAAGCTATAACTTCCATTGAATCCAGGCTGGACGAACTTCGAAAGAATCGCGAGAAATTCGAAGAAGACCTTGCTTCCAGACGTAAGGTTTATCTCGAAAGCATGGCGAATCTGAAAACTTCGGAAGCGGAGCTTGAAAAAATCCAGAAGCAAGAAACTGAGATCGGCCGAGAGAGAGAACGTCTCCGCAGGGAAGAAAAGACGAAGACGGAAGAAGCCGGTTCTTCCCTGGCCAGGCTTGCCGAGCTCGACGAGTCCATTAAGAAGCTCGAGGTCGACAGGGACTCAAAAGAAGCGGAACTTTCCGATCTCGACCAGGTCCTTTCGCGCGAGGAGGAAGCGCTGAGGGAAAAGCTTACCGGCCTCAACGAATTGCTTCTGGCGCTGGGCAGGGAGGAGGAGTCGGAGCGAACGGTTCTGGACCGCATCACGAGACTCGGCCAGGAACGCAAGCGCCTTGAAGAAACAACTACCACAAAGAAAACCGACGAAGGCCAAATCAATGAAGAAATCAAAAAAATAAGCAAGTCGATTGAAGAACTGGTTAATGAAGCCGGCGCTCTTGAAAGCCGCCGCGCAGAAGCGGAAAAGACACTTGCCGGGATCGACACAGGGAAAATAATCGAGGAGAAGAAAAAGTCCGAGGAGTCTTTCAGAGGCGGGGAAAAAGAACTCGAGAACATAAGAGAGAAGCTCGTAAGATTACGCACAGATGTTCTCCTTCTTGGACGCGAGCAAAAAGAACTTGAGCCCATTATTCCCAAAAGGGGACCCGAAGAAGCAGCGCCTGAATCGCTTACCCCGCAAGAGATCGAGAACCAGATAGCTGAGACACAAAGGAGGATAGCCGAACTCGGGCCTGTAAACGAATACGCGGCAATCCAGTTCGACGAGGAGAAAAGCGAGCTGGACCGTATGAAGGCCCAGCACCTCGATGTCGTGAAGGCCGCAGAGAGTCTTGAGGGAATTATAAGGGAGATCAACACCCAGGCTCGCAGCCGTTACGAACAAACTTTTGTTGCCGTCCGCGAGGAGTTTCGCAGAACTTTTTCCTTCTTCTTCCCGGGCGGAGAGGCTGATTTGAAGTTGGAGAATCCGGATGATCCTTTCAATTCGCCTATCCAGATCACGGCAAGACCCGAAGGCAAGCAGCTCAAGCGGCTTGCCCAGCTTTCCGACGGCGAACGTACGATGCTCGGGATATCGCTGTTGTTCTCCTTCTACGCGGTGAGACCGGCTCCGTTCCTTTTCGTGGACGAGCTCGACGCACCTTTAGACGACAACAACGTTTTAAAGCTCGCCTCCTTCCTGGCTCGAGTCAAGGACAAGATCCAAATATTCGTGATAACCCACAATAAGAGGACAATGGAAAAAGCCGACACCATCTACGGCGTAACAATGGAAGAGCCGGGCGTTTCAAAGATAATTTCGGTTCGCCTGAAGGACGTGAAACGTCAGCATGTGGCCGTGGAAGAAACTTAAAGAGGGATTTGCAGGCCTCCGGGCAAGGCTGGAGGCTGCATTCGCTAAAGGGGACAAGGATACGCTCGAGGAAATACTGGTGGAAGCTGACGTCGGCGTCGAGAGAGCAAGAGAACTCATCTCGTTATCCAACGGCCGCAGGGAAAGGCTGGTTGAACTCATCAGTGAAATTCTTGGCAAAGCTGAACGTACCCTTGATACAAGCAAACGGCCTACCGTGATAATGCTCGCCGGGACTAACGGCTCGGGAAAAACCACGACGACGGCGAAGCTCGCTTTGCTACTCAAAGAAAAGAGAGTACTAGTTGCTGCTGCAGACACCTATCGTGATGCCGCAGGCCTTCAACTCGAGCGCTGGGCCCAGCGCATCGAGACCGACCTCGTAACGTCAACCAAAGGCCAGGATGCAGGAGCAGTCGTCTGGGACACCCTGAGCAAGGCTACGTCTAAATATTACGGTGTAGTGCTTCTGGACACCGCAGGAAGACTTCATACCCGGCGCGACCTTATGGATGAGGCCCAGAAGATCCGCCGTGTCTGCGAGAAAAAGATACCAGGTTCCCCTCACGAAGTCCTTCTCGTGATTGACGCATCCACCGGACAGAACGGGCTAAGGCAGGCCGAGGAATTCACAAAAGCGCTTGGGGTAACCGGACTCATAATCACTAAACTCGACGGCACATCAAAGGCCGGCATCATAATCCCCATCGTGCAGAAGTTAGATTTACCGGTATACTTTGCAGGTATCGGCGAACAGCCGGAGGACCTCGTTCCCTTCTCAGCCGATGAGTTTGTCCGGGCGCTTCTCGACTGACCCCCTCCCCTCTCCCGCAAAATTCTCACGAAGGACTTGAGTCTGTGACGCTCTTGACTCGCTTATGGTGATTCTTATAATTTCCTTATGTGCGCCGCAGCGGTTTTCATCCTGACCCTTTTAGTCGGGGCACCTTTCCCGGATGTCGTCTATGAACCATATATTGATTCAGTGATAGCCTCGGTTTCCACCGATTCCATCTCCTGGACGATAGCCTCACTTTCGGGCGAAACCGCGGTCACTATAGAGAGTTTGCCGGATTCGATTCCCGAGAGGTATGCCTATTCGCCCGGCTCTTACAAGGCAGCCCGGTGGCTCAAGGAGCAGATGGAATCCAGGGGACTTGAGACGAAGCTTGAATCTGTCCTGACGGATGTCTTCTATGACGTTGACATCCTGCCCTCAGGGTACGGATGGGCTACCGCTTCGGGCTGGGATACCACCTTTACCCCAGGTGTCTACCTCTATCGCACCGAGGACGCAGGCGCTTCGTGGAAGGCAATAAAGAATGACACCTTACATTGGAGCAAGCTTACCACTCTTTCTAAAGATTCGATGTGGGGCATTGCTGGATCCAGGATAGTTCGCACAATAGACGGAGGGCAATCTTTTCAGACGGTTCTTGACGCTGGAGTTACGCTAAATGATATCTCTGTCTTAAGTCAAACCGAATGCTGGGCCGCGGGCGGTTCCTCCATGGATGGAGTCCTCTACTCGACCACGGATGGGTGGAAAACTTACAAGATTGATTCCTTACCGAACCGTGGCTACATCTCACGTGTGGATTTCCTATCAAGAGACACCGGATGGTTAGTGTTTAGCGGGATGCATCTCGCACGGGCCACGGACGGTTGCGAAAACTTGATGCTTCTTGACCCACCCATTACTTCCATATCCTCCATAGAGTTTGTAGATTACAATACAGGGTACATCCTTGGTCAGAGTTCCGAACACAAGGGACGAATTCTCAAAACCACTGACGCCGGGGTTACATGGCAAATTCTCCAGGACTCGCTCGGTTCCTGGCCCCATGATATATCCATACCGGGCAGGGATACGCTTTGGGTCGTGTGCGACTCAGGAATCCTTCTTGTTTCTTACGACGCAGGACAAACCTGGGAAAGAAGAAATTTACCCACAAATGGTTGGTGTTTATCGATAGACATAAACCGGGACGGCACGGGCTGCATCGCGGGACAACAGGCTTTGCTTTACTCAACCGATCTCGAAAACTGGAACTTATCTCAAGTTGCGGACGGGAATTTCATGTGGAACGTGGTCGGGAAACTCGCGGGACAGTACTCGACCCAGGTTCTGATAACAGCCCATTACGACGCTCGCAGCGAGAGCGTTGCCTGGACTCCCGGAGCCGACGACAACGCATCCGGCGTTGCTGCAGTGATGGAGGCGGCAAGGCTTCTTGCAGCCAGGGAGTGGAAACACACCCTGAAGTTCATCTGCTTCGGGGGGGAGGAGGTAGGCATGTTCGGTTCTCGCGGCTACGCATACAAGGCACGCGAGCGGGGCGACAGCATCCTTGCGGTGCTGAACACCGATATGATAGGCTACGACGGCAACAAGGACAAGAGCTTGGAGATAGACGCCAACCCCGACGACCCTGTATCCATCGGCGCAGCAAAGATGCTCGAAGGAGTCATTTCCGCATACGACATAGGGCTCAGTCCGGTCATTCACACCACTGATTCGAGAAAAAACAGCGACCACAGCTCTTTCTGGTTGGTAAACGTCCCGGCCCTGTTCCAGGGCGAGGACCGCGGCGACTTCAACCCCTTTTATCATAAGACCGGCGACAGGTTGAAGGAACTCGATACCGCGTACCTCGCCGACAACGTCAGAGCCGCACTAGGCTGGATGGCCGTTGCCGCGAATCTCGACTCTATCGCCGGCACGAGAGAAAATCCCTTGCCGCCCGCCGAGATTATTTCCTTAGCCGCGCACTCGACAATCGTTCGCTCCAGCTGCGTTTTTACCATAAGCTCACCGTGCCCGCTCCAGCCGCGTATTTTCGACGCTTCGGGTCGTCTTGTCCGGACCATGCCTGTGATCAACGCCGGCACCGGCGCTAAGGAAACCGTGGAGTTTGACTTGAGCGGTATTCCGGCAGGTGTTTACTGGTTCATATTTGAAGGTTCAGCCGGACATGGTTCAAAGAAGATAATCGTTGTCAACTGATCCCAAAATCTCCCTCTTCAATCGCCGCCGTTTTCAGGAACAATTGGCAAGAGCATTGACATGAATGAAGATGGTCGTTATTATCCTTTCAAAATTCTCAACTACGGAGGCTTTTTTGTGGTTATATCTCTGATTCTAAGCGGGATGGTTGTTCTTCTGGCGGGCGCGGTTGAAATACCATACGATAACGGAATAGATTCGCTGATACAGCGGGTCTCGCTCGACTCAGGCCGTTTCTTCATCGAGAGTTTAAGCGGTGAGAGAAGAGTGACGATTGCCGGAAAAAGCGATTCCATTCCGGTGAGGCACTCGCTTTCGGGCGGTATAATGAAAGCCGCCAACTGGCTCGTTGAGCAGTTCGAATCAAGAGGAGTTGAAGCCGAAATCCAGAAATTTAATGCCGATATTGCCTCTTTGAACTCGCCGCGTCCGTTACCGATAGGAATGGATGCCTCAGAACGCGATAAAATCGTCAATACCCTTTCCGCTGCGCCTGAACTTTTCACCTTCAACAACGTCGTGGCGACCATTCCCGGAAAAGACTCGAAAGAGGTTGTGCTCGGTGCCCACTACGACGCGACCAGCGAAATAATCGGTTACTATACACCGGGAGCCGATGACAACGCATCCGGGTGCGCGGCCGTTCTTGAAGCGGCAAGAATAATGTCGGCGTTCAAATGGCAGCACACTTTGAAGTTCGTGCTTTTCTCGGGAGAGGAACAGGGTCTGTTAGGCTCAGAGTACTATGTTAAGGATGCCGTTTCAAAAGGAGAAACCATCCTTGCGTCCCTTATCATGGACATGATAGCTTACAATGGCGATGATGTTCCACAGATGGATCTGCACTGCTGTCTGTGGGATAATCGGTCACAGCTGATGGGTGACACCCTTGCCTCCCTCATGCAAACTTACTCTCTCGGGCTCGTGCCTGACATTCACATTGCCGATGCCACCGACCGCAGCGACCATTACTGGTTCTGGATAAAGAATATCCCGTCCGTTCTGCTTATAGAAGATTTCGACGATTTTACACCCTTTTACCACAAGATGAAGGACCGTATAGGTACTCTGGATACAGCCTTTTTCCATGATGCGATGCGACTCGTGATGGCATGGGCCTCAATAGAGGCGGGCCTTATAGTGGATACGCCGGTTGTAGTGGCGGAGCAAAGCCCACAGCCCGCAAACGATTTTACACTCGATCTTTCCCGGCGTATTGTCAAAGATAAGGTTTCATTCAGCATACGTTCTGAGGGAAATGTTGTACCGCAGGTATTCGATGCGTCCGGACGCAGGGTTCTTGTTCTGGCCTCCCTCCCCCCCTCCATTGAGAACCGATCAGTTTCTCTCGACGTGAGCGACCTTTCCGGCGGTGTCTACTGGTTGAAAGTTACAGGCAACTCCGGGAGCGTGACCGAAAGATTCATAATAACTCGTTAAGTTACGCCGCACCGCTGCTTAACCAGGAACCGAAAAGCGGAAACAACCCGGGTCGCTGTTTTAAAAACTGAAAGAGAGCTTTACTTCCAGGCTTCTTGCAGGAATCGGACCCGGAGTGCAGGCCTCGTAGAAATCGAGCGCCCTCTTATACGCGCTCACCTCTTCCCCGGCCGTGATGTACCCGTCGTGGTTTAAGTCCCTGGAGGGGTGATACTTTGATTCTCCGAGATAAACGCGATCCGGATAATCGTTCTCTGATGGATGCGCCGGGTCTGCGACCTTTCCGAAAACCGGCCCTGTCCAGCCGAAGGGATTAAGCAAAGTCACTTCGACGGAAGGACGAAAGACGCCGAACGTAAAGGTTCTGCCCAGAGAGAACTCCAGCCATACCCACCACGGCATGTTGTCCTGGCCCTCCTCCTCGGGGAATCCTGAAGCGAGAGCGGCTCTGGGAGAGAAGGACCATTCCCTGAATAAAAACGGGAATTCCACAGGTGTCTGGAAACGTGTGTTGAGAACGATCTTGTGCCTTGAATCAAAAGGCGTACGGTCCAACGTGTCGGTCGTGGAAGCGCCGTTAACGAGGTTTTCGTAATCTTCAAAGACACCCTGGCTCGTCGATTTGCTCGATGAAAATCTGTACGAGAGATCCAGCGAGCCCCACTCGGAGTAGTAACCTATCCAGGGCATTGCGGTAACGCAGACGCCGTTCGCGTCGAGATAGATTCCCGCCGCAGGAGACAGGGTATCGAGAGAGTCGCCTGAATGAATAAGTTTAGCGCCAGGGGTTTTGTAGCTTACGTTTGAAGAAAGATCGAAGCCCATATGCCAGTTACCGGAGATCCTTCTTTGAGCGGTTACCCATGTGCGCCACGCCCTTTCCGGAGAGGCCTTGACCTTGGGAAATAAAAGAATCGTGTCCGTCCGCGATGTATCCCCGTTATTATCCAGAAACCACGCATAGGGCAAAACGCCTGCGGCCAGATCGGAGCCTGCGTAGATGTCAATATCCCACAGAGACGTAGAAGCCGTAACTCGCGGCATCAAGGAAAGCTTGATATCCAGGGTATCATCATCAATAAGAGTATCCTTTCTTTCTGTTTCCATGTATATGAATCCCAGCCCGGGCTCAATCCATGATTCGCCAAGATGCAGCCTGTCCGCCAGATAGAAATCGCCGAATCTGGGCGTATACTGGAATTCGTCGGTGAGAATCCTCGTTTGTTCCATATGGATCGATCCGGATATGAAGTCGTATCCCGTAAAGGACAAAAACCCTCGAAGCTCATTAATATCCCCTGCGAAAAAGTTCGCCGACGCCCTCGCGCAATTGGCCACTGAACTTCGTTCGGTGATTCTGGGATTCGTTCCTTGCGAATAGAAAAGACCCTCCACGCCGAATGGATTTTCGGTATTAAGCGCCGCGTGAGGCGAAGTCGTATCCTGTGTGACAAAACCCGTAAACAGAGGCATTTCGTCGCCTTCTCTTCCGCCCCGCCACAGATACCCCGAGTATCTTGAAAGCGTCATTCTCAGATCGATGGCTTTTTTGTCGTAAATGAAATCAAAATACAAGAGATTGGCGCTGGTGTAGCTCGCGGTAGAGGAAAGAGGATTGAAAAACCATTCAGGTGAATAGATATCCCTTTGATTGAGGGAACTTGCGTATCCTATCCGGGCGCACAAACCCTCGGAGGGAACAACAGTAGCCGTTGCCGCGTATGTGTAGGCCGAGAGCCCGGTGCGAATGTCCGCTGAGGACGATTTCAGGTTGTAGTAAGGCCTCTCCTGCCATCGCATCAACGCACCATCCGCTGAAACGGTCAGTTTTTCCCCGAGCGGAACGTCCACGGATAAATCCGCCTGACCGTTCTTTGCGTCGGGAATAAAAAAAGGCGATGTCGTGTTGAAGTTGATATAAAGTTGCCGGTCACGCGCGTCCCTCTGCGCAAAATTCACATTAGGGGCAACGCTTCCGCTCTGTCTTTCGAGCAAGGCCTCTCCGCACATAGCCGACGGCAGAAACAAAGACAATTCGGAGGTTTGTGGATCTGTGAGCGGAATGCCGTTAAGTGTAATCCTGGTCTCATCAGGTCTGAAGCCCGCGAGTGTAATGGATTCTCCTTTGACGGTAAAATCTGGCAGCAGCCACGCCGAGCGAATCCGCGCCTGGGGATCAGCCGATACAAGACCGGGTAACAGATCGCTGTATGGAAATACACGGCCTGATTTTAGAAAAAGCACAGTATCTTTTTCAGGGATTTGGGCCAGCAACCCGAGAAAGACCAGCCAGTTAAACATATTATAGCTTAGCCTGAATCAACTGGATGTCAAGACGACACTTGCATCCTTGGGGTGAATGTCGCGGGATTGCAACTGCCGGCTGCGATGCTTGCCTTTGATTGAAGCCTGGCCTCTGAAATATACTCTTTGTGGAGATTTTACCGGGAGGCTCGCTTGCTCTTGATTCGTTCCGCGACTCGCCAGGCGATTATCAACTGGGCCAGACCGATCTCGTCAACCGTTTTGAGCGCTCGTGGGAGAACCAAGGCATTCGCTTTACCGGCGAGTGTCGCTATTCTTTGTTCAACCTCAACGAGCATATCCCTTGAGATGAAACCGTTGATTTCGATTCTGCTTTTCGGTTTTTTTCCTCTGAGATCCTTGCGGTACTCGAAATAAAGCTCCTCGGCCTGGGTATGGCACATTCTCGACAAATTCAACGGAAGGTGTATATCAGAAAGTCTTTCATCGGTAATCTTCTGCAGCAGTCTTATCCAGTAAGGTGACCCCTTGCCGAAATGTGACCGGGATAACTCCTCTTTTATTTGAACTACGATCTCCGCGCTGCTGCGCTGAGGTTCAATCCATCGCCGGTAGTCGGGCTGGCGCTCAGCGATGGAGGCGAGAACCGACTTCTTTGAGTGACCGCGCTCCTCTACGTCTCTTTTTATCTTCCACGCTTCCTTGACTTGTTTGTCAGGATCTATGTAGATGGAAAAATCCCAAAGCGCTCTCAATTGCCTGGTATAGAAGGGGAGAAGACCTTCAAGAATGACCACCAGCCCGGGTGTGAATTTTTCCGGCGGCCGGAAGGTTCCGTCGGAGTGATCGTAACACGGTTTCATTATGCTCAGGCCTTGCCTGAGCATCCCAGCGTGCCTTGCAAGAGCGTCGAGATCGTTTGCCTTTGGATTCAGGGCGGTTAACCCGCGCCTCTGGCGCTCCTTTCGGTCAAAAAGGTGATAGTCGTCGAGGGATATCGTGGAAACCCTTCTCTCGCCGAAAAGATGCCTGATACCATGAGCAAAAGTGGATTTGCCCGAGCCGGAATCGCCGGCTATTGCGACGAGAAAGGGGGGAGGGGGGGCAGCTTTCACCACTGCTTGTGTCCCCAGATTTCGTACGCGGCACCCACGTCTGCGTCCCTTGCGGCAAGTGCTTCTATGGATTCTCCCTTGAGCGCGGCGTCAATAACCTTGCGTGTCGTTCTTGCGCCTGCCCTCGTCCCCCCGGGGTGGCCGTGAATACCCCCACCTTGCATGATGGCGACGTCGATTCCGAACGCCTCGAGAAGCGCCGGGATCAAAAACGGATGCAGCCCGCCTGATGCGACTGAAAGAACCGGCTTTAACGGACGCCAGTCCTGTTTTAGCATGACGCCGTCCGCTGCGGTTTCGTCCTTGTTCATATCGGCGTGAATCCTTTGAACCTCCTCTCTTGATCCCTCCATCTTGCCGACGATTGTGCCGATATGGAGTTGATCGACGCCGGCAAGCCTGGCCAGTTTTGAAAAGCACGCAGTGCTCATGCCGTGCTCGGGAATCCGGGTGAAAGCTGCGTATCCTGCCCTGTGCGCATGAATCGCCAGCCCTTCCGTGTGTTTCCGGAGCGACTGAACCGCCGACCACCCGGCCGTGACCACGTCAATCATTACGTACTTCGCGCCGGCCTTCTTCGCCAGCTCAACTCTTTTGACCATCTCATCGGCAGGCGCGGTGACGTTAGGCAGATAACCCTTTTTCTCTCCGGTTTCACGCTGCGCCCTATCCTGAGCCTTGAGCGACAGTTCAAGTCTTTTCTCGAACCGGTTGAACTCCTGATTCGTCAGGTTTTCGTCGTCCTTCACGATATCGCATCCACCCGCCATTGCTTCGTAAAGAACGTTCGAGAACTGGTCGGGCGATAAACCCACCTTTGGTTTGACGATAGTGCCTACAACCGGCCTCCCTTTTATTTCAAGCATCTTTTTGACACCGGACGCGCCCAGTGCCGGCCCCTGAAAGCTTTCCAGGAGCTTTGCGGGAAGGCTGAAATCTTCCAGTCGCAACTTCGCAACCGCCTTCATACCGTAGATGTTTCCGGCAATTGACGAAAGGATCTGGGACAGGGAACCCGGTTCAAAAAGCCCCTGGGGATAAGCGATCCAGACATAGGGCGGGGACACCTTGTAGATGTGCGGCTTAAGGGTCTCCCCTACCTCCGGAATCATCGTTGCTACGTCTGTCCAGGTTCCTATGGACGACTCACCGGCCAGCGCCCCGGCGACTTCCTCGATACTCTTTCCGGAAGAGGGTTCTACCCGGAAAACGGTTAAAAGATCCCCTCCCCCCGGTGCGTACTCGAGGTCCAGATAATCCATGTCATCTCCTTTGGTTGTTGTGGTTTGAGTATAAGACAAAAAAGTGACCGGTCAAGAAACGTCACCATACCGGTCGAATCGTGGTCAAGCCCGGTTTTCGAAGATTATCTTGAAATCACAATCGTCTTTAAGACACGAGTGATGTTGCCTGTCTCCAGGGTTATGAAGTACGAACCGGAGAAGGGACCGGTTTTATCCCACGGGATCGTAGTTGTACCCCGGACAGCCTGTGCATCGTAAAGGGTCTCGACGAGCCGACCCGCAACATCCCAAATCCGCACCCTCGCCGAACCCCTGGAGGGGATGCTGAAACTTATCTCGGAGTTTGTGATTAAAGATAATCTCGCATCATCAGTCATCGGTTCCGATTTTTCGATCCCCAGAAGAGTGCCCACGCGACCCATGTGGCGCAAGGTCGGGTCACCGTAAAGGGCAAGGCCGTAAGTGTTTAAGAAGCCGGTCCCTAGATCCTCTTTGAAATATTCTGCCCTGGCGGCATTCCAATCGCTGCCCCACGATACGCGCGTGTGTGCAAGAACTCCTGCGCTTGTTTCGTTAAGAAGAGCCTGTGCGAGATTAAAAAAGCTTTCTGGATAACCGTTCAGGCATGACATCAAAAAAGCCACGTTCGGGTATGAGTGATTAAGTTTCGCGGCGTCCGGGACTGAAAGCCCCAGGGGCCAGTCGAGCTCAGCGTCCTCGGATTGACCGTCGCCGTTGTCATCGTACCAGACACATCGTGCGAATGTAGACGACGAACCTTGATTGTTCTCGACAAACACCCCCGCGTTGCTGCCGGCAAGCGCAGAAACGAGGTTTTCGTTCGTAAAGGGAATGTCGCATTTATAAGACGAGGGATCGTCACTCCCCTTTTGCGGGAAATTCTCCTTTTCAAGCAGTTCCGGGCACTTAAGTTACATAGAATTCCCGCCGGGTTTGGATGCGCTCTAAAAAAAGGCCGGGCATCGCCCGGCCTTGAAATCATAAATTGAATTAGTTGATAACAACCGCTTTGACGGTGCGAATAAGATTTTCAGCCTTGAGGGTGATGAAATATGAGCCCCTGGGCAGTTCGCTCTTATCCCATGAAAGAACCTCGTCGCCTGCTTTTGCGGTTCCTTGATAAAGCGTCTGTACGCGTCGCCCGGCGGCATCCCAGACCTCGACGCTTACGCTCATTGCAGTTGGCAAGCTGAAGAGTATGCGATTGTTACGATCTACGGTTAAGCTTACCGGTATCAAAGGTGTCACGTTTTCACTTACCGCCTGGAGTGGAGGTAACGTCCCGCTGCGACCCATATGCCTGATTGCCGGATCGCCGAAGATGATATGCTCGTAGGTGTTTATATACCGGCTCGTTCCGGATTCAAGGTTGTAATAATTGAGCCTGCCGGCATCGACGGCATCGCCCAACACGTAGTCGTAGGTTTCGGATTTCTTGAGGTAATTTTCCAGAACGTAACAGTAAAGACCGTTTTGGCCGCCCTGGGACGGATTGGTCCAGCCTTGCCTGCCGAGCGCGGAACGCGTGTGAGCTACCACTGCTACGCTGCCGTAATTCAAGAGGGCTTGAGCAAGGCAGTTCGACTCCTCGGCATAGCCGTTAAGGCACGAAAGCAGAAAAGCGACATTGGGGTTGGTTGTGTTAAGTGTAAATGCATCGCTGCTTACGAGACCGTTCGGCCAGTCGAATTCGGCGTCTTCAGGCACGTTATCGCCGTCGTCCGTCGCCCAGACGCATCGCGCGAAACTGTTCTTCCAGCCGTGGTTGTTCTCGACAAAGACACCGGCGTCTGTATTCTTAAGGGTGCTTTTGAGGTTGTCTTGTGTGAGGGGGACGTCCGGAGTGTAGGCCGAAGGCATTCTTCCATCTTCTTCATAGAGGGTCTTGGCGGATGCTGCTTTTACTATCCCGTTATTCATGAGGTATTCCATGTAGTAAGCGGCATCAAAACCAGCTGCGCCCGAACCGTTCCAGTTCGGATACCAGAGGATCCCTCCGGCAAGAACCGAAGTCTGCTTGTAAGTCGAATTGGTGCTGTTTTCGAACAACCAGGTCTTTTGTAATATCTTGGCTACGGTGCTCGGGTTGGAATTGTTGATACGTCCGACGTGAAGTTCCATGCCGAAGTCCGGGGCGTCCTGGGGGTTCGGGAAGCCGCCGGCAGAAAGCATTTCACCGTAGTAACCATCCTTGTCGGAATCCCATGAAGCGTTATCGGCAGCCGTCAGGTCGCCGTAATAGCAATCCGAAGGCATTGGGGCAACGTCGGCGTCGGGTGTATAGCCGTTAATGTAAGGGGAAAGAATTCGCATCGGGATATCGGTAAAGTGACCGACTATTAAAAGGTAATTGCAGTCCGTGGCGTTTTCCCTCAGCCAGTTGCGTATCTTCTGGGGAACGTCGGCCCCTTCGCTTGCTGCAACAATCTCTTCCTTGGTCACTACTTCCACATCAAAACCGGTGCTTTTGCGCCAGTAGGAGTAGCGACTTGTGGAGTCCTTGAGGGCAGCCGTGGTCAGGATGAGCATTTTAGGTTTGGCAAGAAGTCTTTCTTCAGGCTTGTACCACTCCTGGACCTGAGCCTGGTTGTAAAGCCCCCGAGGTACATCGGATTCAAGGCTGCCGGCCTCGATAAGTCTTGAGATAAACTCCTGGTGTTCCTTATCTGCAGGCTGGTATGAGATGCGAATCGAAATATTTTTCGCGACTGAAAGATTGCCGCTTACAGGATCGTACGCAAAAGGATAACACGCGACTGTCACAAGGGAATACTCGCGCTGCTCGTATTTTGAGTATGTTTCACCTAAAAGATCGGAAAGAGCCTGTTTTCCCGAGTAAACCAGTTCACGGGTAACTTCATAGTCCTTGAATAACTTCTCGACGTACTCACCTGAAGCGCCGAGCGGCATATCAGGCAAGCTTGCTTCCAAAAGATACTTGCCGTCTACCGGGGAGCGTGTCCCAGTTATCTCTACGTCTTTCACGACACTACCGGGAGGCAGTACAAAGGTATATGTCGGCATTGGCAAACGTGGATAACCCGCATATGCGGTGTAACCAACTTTCTCCATTTCGATTCTGGAATAACCCTTGTCCAGGGTGGAAATTGTGAATGCGGGCGTTGTTACATTGAATACAAGGGTTCCCTCATTACTAGTAAGGGTGACACCTCTTGTCACAATCGATCCGGCGACCGTGATTGGAAATACGGCCACAAAGAACACAATCAAGGCCACTATCTTTTTCATGAGCATGACTCCTTATTGTTAGCGTTCAGCGATATTCTCCTTTATAAATCGTCCAGAAATCAGGACCGTTTTCAGAAAATCACCATATGTATTATAGTCCGCAAAAAACATTAATCAAGTCCCGGTTCAGCTATCATGGGTGATAGCATCAATAACATTCAAACCACTTCGACGTCCGAGAACCCAGGGATATCCCTTTGTCTCGATCTCGGAAACGGCCGCACTCTCTAACTTTCAATACTGTGCGGTTTAGAACATTCAAGTTATTAAAGGGAAGACGGGGCCAGCAATAACACAGATTATCACGTTTCTTTTCTTCCCATGTTGTTCTATGTTGGAGATTTCTTGAAACTTACAAGAACCCATTAGAAAGGGATACAACACCTTGACAGAGGTAAATTTGCTCCTATAATGTGCGCCGAAAGAACATTTTCGGAGGTAGTGAATGATAGAAGTTGAATGCCCGACGTGTGAAACACGTTTTATAGTCTCCGGTAAGAAGGAGGTAGGAGATAAGGTTGAATGCCCAAGTTGCGGTGAATTGCTACGTATTACAACACTTGATCCTTTGGAAGTAGATTACTGGGATGAAGAGGAAGAGGAGGAGGAAGAAGAAGCGACTCCGGAGGAACCTATTGTTGAGGACACATCAGAGATAATTGAGGAAGAATTCACTCGAGAAGTAAATATAGAAGACGAAGAAAACGAATCCTTTGAACTACCCGAGAGAAGCCCTCTTTTTGACGATTACGACGACGTCGAAGAAGAAGAGGAGGAGTGGGAGGAAGAAACCAATGATGAAGAGGAAGACGAGGATCGTTAATTAGGACCGATCCATGAAAGCATTTTCCTTGACACTTTCCGCTCTCAGGACGATGTCATTACCTGAATAATTGAGGAAGAATGCGGCTTGACATCTCAGAGCTAAAAGGCTAAAATAACTCTAAATGGCAAAGTTTTCAGTATCAGGGCTTCGCGGAGCTGTTGGAACTGACCTTACGCCGTATGATTTCATGCGTCTTTCCAACGCTTATGCCAGCTTTACCAACCACGTGCGCATGCTTTGTTCAAGGGATGCCCGCATTACGGGCGCCATGCTTGAGGGTGCGGCGCAAGCAGGCCTTCTTGCGGCAGGATCGGACGTTCTTTCGTGCAGCGTTGTTACCACTCCCACTTCGGTATACGGGACTAAAGTCCTCGATGTAGGCGGAGGAGTGGTTATAACCGCAAGTCATAATCCCGCAAACGAAAACGGACTCAAGTTTCTTGAGAAAGGTCGTTTTCTTGTTCCTTCAAGGAGTGAAGAATTCGTGAAATTCTCATCCGACTTTGAATTCAAAACTTGCGAGCCTCTCAATTGCGGAGTACTTGAAAAGGGTGATGCGATAAGCGCTCATAAGAAGGCTTTGCTTGAACTCTTCGGGAAAGGAGCCTTTGAACCAAGACTTCGCGTTGGTCTTGATCCGGTAAACGGCGCAGCGGGAAGCGAGGCAAAGGAAATACTTGAGGCGCTTAATTGCGAAGTTCATGCAATCAACTATGAACCCACCGGCCGTTTTGCCAGAGGTGGTGAACCCGTTCCGGAGAATCTTGGCGAATTGTGCACGCTAGTTCACGACAAAGGACTCGACGTCGGCTTCGCGTTCGACCCTGACGGGGATAGACTCGCTTTGGTGGACGAGCTAGGCCGGGCGCCGGGAGAGGAGTACACGGTTCCACTATGCTCCAGATGGGCGCTTGAGAGGAAAAAGGCTGACCTGGCTGTGAATTTATCGACCTCAAGGATGATTGAAAGCGTCGCGAGGGAGTGGGGGGTAAAGCTTCACCGGACACCCGTGGGTGAGGCGCATGTCGTCGACAGGCTGTTGGATGTAGGGGGAACGGCGGGAGGAGAAGGCAACGGGGGTTTCATCTACCCTTCATTCAATGCCACTCGCGACGGTCTCCTTGCAATGGCCGTCGTGATTGAACTCGTGCGCAAGAACGGACCTCTTTCAGGGTTAGTCGATTCGCTGCCCGTCTACTACATCCGCAAGGATAAGTTCAACGTGGAATGGTCTCCCCGAATGGTTGAAAAGGTTCGCTCGCTCTTACCCAAGGCGGAAGTGGATACGCGTGACGGCTTGTGGCTTGGTGACGAGGACTTCTGGCTTCACTTGAGACCCTCAAACACCGAACCGGTGGTCAGGATAGTGCTCGAGGCGAACAATAAGGAGAAAGGGAATACGATACTAACGGAGGTCAAAAAAACATGTGCGGAATAGTCGGATACCTGGGAAATCGCGACCTTGAATCGGTAATACTGGTCGGTCTTGAACGACTGGAATACCGAGGTTACGATTCGTGCGGGATAGCCGCGGTTGATAATTCGAAGATCGTGATAACAAAAGTCGTCGGAAGGCTCAAGAACCTGAAGGACGCTTTGGCGAAGAACCCGATTAAAGGGTCCGTGGGTATAGGTCACACTCGCTGGGCAACTCATGGTTCGGTAACCCAGCGCAATGCCCATCCTTTTACCGACCAGGACGGCCGCTTCGCCGTTGTACACAACGGCATCATTGAGAACCATTCCGAACTCAGGACGAAACTCATAGCCGGCGGGCATCGATTCGAATCGGAAACCGATTCGGAAATAATACCACATCTTTTTGCCGACAACTATAAGGGCGACATCTTTGAGGCCATTCTCGAGACGGTCAAAGGACTCAAGGGAAGTTTTGCATGGGCTGCGGTATCAAAAGAGCACCCGGATACCCTTATCGGTGTCAGGGTGGGCTCCCCCCTCGTTGCCGGGATAGGTCATGACGAGTTCGCCCTGGCTTCAGATCCGTTGGCCCTCGTGGGAACGAGCCATCACATGATTGTGCTCGAAGACAAGGAGTTCGTAATCCTCGAGCGAGGAAAGGAACCCCGCGTTTTCAACTTTGCGGGCGAGAAGATTAAAACCAAGCTTGCACCGATTGAACTGCGGCCCAAGGCCATCTCGAAGGGACGATACCGCCATTTCATGCGCAAGGAGATTTTCGAGCAGCCCGGTGTCATAGCGGAAAACCTCAAGCGCCGATTCCGAAACGGTGACATCTCTCTCGGCTCTGGATTCAGGTTCTACCCTGACGAGATGGCGGACTTCAACAGGATACTCATCCAGGCGTGCGGCACAAGTTATCATGCAGGTCTCGTGGGCCGGTTTTATCTCGAGAAATTCACGAACATACATTCGGAAGTCGAGATTGCTTCCGAACTCATTGACCGGACACCTGTTTTCACAAAGCACGATCTTATGGTCGCAATAAGTCAATCTGGAGAAACGGCGGATACAATAGCGGCGCTGCGTGCCGCGCGGCACAATGCCGATCTAAGAATTCTTTCGATCCTTAACGTCAAGCGAACATCCCTGGACAGGGATTCAGACTCTTCTATATATATCCATGCGGGGCCTGAGATTGGAGTGGCTTCGACGAAGGCATACACGGCAGAGGTTTTTGCCCTTTTGGCATTGACTCTGGAACTCGCACGCAGACGAGGTAGCCTTAAACCCAAGGAACTAAAAGAGATAAAATCGGAACTTCAGGAACTTCCCGCAAAGATTTTGACCGTTCTTAAGCAAGATGCCCGGATTCACGAAATAGCCAAACACTTCCAGAAGCGAAATTCCTACCTTTTTCTCGGCCGCGGTGTAAATTATCCCACGGCGCTCGAAGGCGCCTTGAAACTAAAGGAAATAAGCTACGTTCACGCAACAGGGTATCCAGCGGGCGAGATGAAACACGGTCCCATCTCCCTCATCGATTCCAAAACCCCGGTCGTTGTTGTGGCACCGAGGGATTCGACTTACGAAAAAATGAGTGCAAATATTGAAGAGGTCTCCGCCCGCGGTGGCCAGGTGATAGCAGTCGGGACAGCAGGTGACAGCGAACTCAAGGCCAAAAGTGCCGAATTCATCCCCGTTCCCGAAGCTCCGGATTACTTGCTGCCCTTCCTGACGGTGATACCTCTGCAACTACTTGCTTACCACACGGCGGTGTTTCGCGGATGCGACGTGGATAAACCCCGCAATCTTGCCAAGAGCGTCACGGTGGAATGAGAGAGAAGGGATGAGGCGTACCGGATTAGGATTTTTAACCCAAACAACCAAAACCGTTCTCAGGATGAGAGAAGGGTTAAGGAGGTCTTGATGGCCAAAGCTCAAGGAAAGCACGAAAACTCGGAGAAAGACGATCGCAAGCGGGCGCTCGACACAGCAATAGGACAGGTAGAGAAACAGTTCGGCAAGGGTTCGGTGATGCGCCTTGGCGAAAGGCCAGCCGGTGCAGGAATTAAGGTAATACCTACGGGCTCGCTGTCACTGGATGTGGCACTTGGAGTCGGCGGTTTCCCACGCGGAAGATTAATCGAGATATTCGGCCCCGAGGCTTCGGGTAAGACAACCCTTACTCTGCAGGCGGTGGCCAACGCGCAAAAGCTGGGCGGCCAGGCGGCGTTCATCGATACCGAGCACGCGCTCGACCCGATTTATGCCCAGGCCTTGGGTGTAAATATTGACGACCTTCTCATCTCCCAGCCCGACACGGGCGAGCAGGCGCTAGAGATAGCCGAGATCCTAACTCGTTCCGGAGGCATTGATATTTTCGTACTTGACTCGGTGGCCGCTCTCGCACCACGCGCGGAGATAGAGGGTGAGATGGGCGACTCGCACGTAGGTCTGCAGGCGCGCCTCATGTCCCAGGCGCTCCGGAAATTGACGGCGGTAGTCTCACATTCCAACACTTGCGCAATCTTTACTAATCAGCTGCGCATGAAGATAGGAGTCATGTGGGGAAATCCCGAGACTACACCAGGTGGCCTCGCACTTAAGTTCCACTCCTCCGTTAGACTTGATATAAGACGCATTGCCTCGATCAAGAAGGGGGAGGAGGTCATCGGCAGCCGTACACGCGTCAAGGTCGTCAAGAACAAGCTTGCACCTCCCTTCAGGCAAGCGGAGTTCGACATTCTATACGGCAAGGGTGTCAACTACCTCGGTGAGCTTGTTGATCTGGGAGTCGATCTCGGGCTCGTTCAAAAGTCAGGTACGTGGTTCTCCCTGGCCGACGAAAGAATGGGCCAGGGCCGCGACGCAGCCATCGCTTTCCTCGACGAGAATACAACTTCAAGAGAAAAACTCGACTCAGACGTCAGGAAAAAAATATTTTCTGGAGCAAAGGTAGGCGTTTCCAAATCGGAACCAGACGATGCCGGTGCTGAATCCGAGGAGTAATCCGCTTTAATGAAACTTCAGAGTCCAGAGGAGCAGGTGCGCCAGGCGTCCCTCAGGCTTTTAAAGTACCGCGACCGCAGCACGAGTGAGATGCGTGAAAGGCTCCGCAAGAAGGGCTTCGATCGTTCGTTAATCGAGACTGAACTAGAATGGCTTCTGGCACAGCGCTTGCTTGACGACGAGAAGTTCACAGGAGTCTGGATACGTCACAAGCTCGCCATATCCCATAAAGGCAAGAGACTGATAGCCGCTGAGCTGGGTGCTAAGGGGATAAGCCCCGATCTTTTCAGAAAGGTATGGGCAGAATATCTTGAGGAAGAACAGCGCTCGGCTTTGGAGTGGACGCGCGCGCACGCTTCGGGATATAACCTTCTTGAATTATACGAGAGGCGCGGCAGGATAAGAGACGGACTCTACAGAAGAGGATACTCGGAGGATGCGATTGAGATTGCACTGAAGGAGATCGGATGAATTCAAAAGAACTCAGGCAGGCTTACTTGAACTACTTTATTGAACGCGGGCACACGCTCGTCCCGTCGGCACCGCTCGTTCCCAAAAAGGACCCCACAATCCTTTTCAACGTCGCGGGAATGGTGCAGTTCAAACCCCTGTGGGGAGGTCTTATTGATCCTCTCCCCTATACCAGGGCGACTTCTGTCCAGAAATGCCTGAGGCTCAACGATCTTGACGTAGTTGGCACCGACGCGACCCATGATACCTTTTTCGAGATGCTCGGCAACTTCTCTTTCGGCGATTATCAGAAGAAAGAAGCAATAAGCTTTGCGTGGGAGTTCGTGACCTGGTTCATGAAGCTGCCTTTGGAGCGGCTTTGGGTGACTGTGCACGAAACGGATGAGGAGGCTGCAGAGATATGGCGAGACGAGATAGGTATTCCAAAACACCGTGTGGTCTACCTCGGGGATGCCGACAACTTCTGGGGACCGGTGGGAGGCCGAGGCGCGTGTGGGCCTTCGAGCGAGATATTCTGGGATCTCAAGTGGAAGAAGGGGGATGAAGGCAGAGGTCCTGCGCACAACGAAGACGAACGGTACACGGAGATTTGGAATCTCGTGTTCCCGCAGTTCGACCAGCAAGAGGACGGCTCACGCCCCTTCCTGAAATACAGAGGCATCGACACCGGAGCCGGACTCGAGCGCATGACCATGGCCGCGCAGGATGTTGAAACGATATTTCACACCGATCTTTTCAAGCCCCTGATGCAGGCGGCGGCGAATACAATAGGCATGACTATCTCCAAGGAGACGTGGGAACCCCTGGCAATAACGGCCGACCACGTCCGCGCGATCACAAACGTCATAAGCGAAGGAGTGAGACCGTCAAACACCAAACAAGGTTACGTAGTCAGACGCTTACTGCGGCGCGCGCTCGGGGCACTTTATCCCTTCGGCATCGAGGAGCCCCTACTGTACAAGATTTCAGGGCAGGTGATTGAACAGATGCGTCATGTATACCCCGAACTCGAGGAACGCAGAGAGCAGGTGGCGCTCATGATTAAAGGAGAGGAGGAGCGCTTCCTAAGGACGCTCGAATCGGGCATGAGGTTGTTCGAGGATGCCGCGCACGCCGGCACTATCGCAGGTCAGGATGCGTTCAAGCTCTACGATACGTTCGGGTTTCCGATAGATCTTACGAAACTACTCGCCAAGCACAAAAAAATAGAGGTCGACCTCGAAGGCTTCGAACAGGCAATGGAAGGGCAGAGGGAGAAATCGAGAAATGCGTTAGATGTTACATCTGATTTCAAAGAGAAGTGGGTAGGAGATGCCATTGATGTCGAATTCGTGGGATATGAGGATATTGATATCGAAACCATCATAACATCTCTCGCCTACGACGAAAAGATGGGTGAAGTAAAACTTGCACTTGTGGAGTCGCCGTTTTATGCCGAAGCAGGCGGGCAGGTAGGGGATACGGGCAGAATTGTCGGAGAGGATTTTGAGATTGAGGTGTTGAAGACGGACTACAATCAGGCCGGCACAAGAGTCAGTCACGGCAGGTTCCTTAGGGGCGGATTTTCAAAGGAAATCGCTGGAAAGGATGTTCGCGCCTTCGTCGATATCGCACGGCGCAGGGAGATAGAGCGCGCGCACACCGCGACGCATCTGCTTCACGCGGCTCTGCGCAAGACGCTGGGTGACCACGTCAAGCAGGAAGGTTCTCTCGTCGAGCCTGGAAGGCTGCGTTTCGACTTCTACCACCCCTCGCCGATGACGCAGGACGAACTGACGGAAGTCGAACGAGCGGTCTACAATTGGGTAATTGAGAATCACGACTCGACAATCAATGAGATGTCCATCGACGAGGCTCAGGCAAAAGGCGCGCTCGCATTCTTCGGAGAAAAGTACGGAGATAAGGTCCGAGTCGTAGAGATTCCTGGCATCTCGACGGAGCTTTGCGGTGGAACGCATCTGGAAAGAACCGGCGATATAGGCATGTTTCTCATCAGTTCGGAGTCAGGCGTCGCGGCAGGCATCCGCAGGATTGAGGCGCTGGTCGGGAACCGCGCATTCGCTGAGATTGAACACGAGCGTGAGACACTCGCAGAGATTTCATCAGCACTAGGTACCGACAAGGAAAAACTCCTGAAGAAACTCGAGGAGCTAAAACAGAATCTGGCACACGAAACAAAAGCAAGAGAGGCTATTGCCCGGAAATATGCGGAGGGTCTCGTCTCGGAAATTCTGGGCAGCGCGAACAAATTTGATGAGACGGATTTTGTCTGTGCCAGGGTCGAAGGTGTATCGAGGGACGATCTGCGACTCATCGCGGACTCGTTGAAATCAAAACGCGAAAACATTGCAGGCCTTCTTGCTTCACCCGACAACTCAAGAATGACAATTCTCTGCTTTTCGTCCAAGTCCTCTTCCCGTAAATACCCCGCGGGCGAAATACTAAAGGCCGTTGCGCCGCGCTTCAAGGGAGGGGGAGGGGGCTCTCCTACGCTCGCCGAAGGAAGTATTGCCGAAACTTCACTTGAGGATTTGACGTCTGCCTTTATGGATATTGTAAAAAAAGGAAGAGAGGAACTATGAATCTATTTTTTTCAGCCATGTTGCTTTTCAACGCAGGATTCAGTGACCCGCATATTGCTGACGGGGAAAGACTCATTTACAAGGGATACGATGACGGGAACAAGACATCGAGGGAAATAGTACACATTGTCTACGACAAGGGTGATTACTACTATTCAACTCACGAACATCTGGATACCACTAAAATAATTGTAAAGTGCAAGGTGCGCAAGTCTGATTTTTCTACAATGCAGGTGATAAAGGATCGCTCGGGCCGTTTTCAGCTCAGCATAGAGCCCTGTTCGGGAGGCATTTTCGTCAAAGATGGATTCAAGGCAAAGGAGAACAGGATAAACCACTCGGGAGTTTTTTACGACCGCCATACCCTGCTTGACGTCTTTAGGGCATTCCCGTTTGAAAATCCTCAAAGAATAGAGTTCCCTTTCTTTGAATCTAACGTTGGAAAGGTCATAACAGGCACTTGCGTATACGACGGTATCGAAACGATAAAAACCGATATCGGTGAATTCAAATGTTACAAACTGACTCTTGGATTCAAGAGCCAGCTCATCGAGACGGTTTACAAGGTAGCGGTTGCGGGCCGCAGCTTCGATTTTTACTACGAGGTTGCCGAACCACACCGCATGATTTACTGGACTGACAACAAAGGAAGTTATTTGAAACTGATCAGAGACGAAAGCGTGGTAAAATGAGCGAAAGCTGGCAGATTGTCGAGGCACTGCTTTTCGCCTCGCCCGACATTGTTTCTCTTGACCGGCTGGGAAAGGCGGCCGATCTTACCCCTTCCGAGGTAAAAACGTGTATAGAGAAGCTCAACAGGGATTACGAGGCCGAGGGCCGGGCATTTCACGTAAGGGAAGTAGCCGGCGGCTGGCAGATGTCCACTCATGCCCGTTTTGCACCATGGATAGGTCGCCTTTTACAAAAACGCGGTCGTGACCGTCTTTCAAAGGCGGCTCTGGAGACGCTGGCCGTGATAGCCCACCGCCAACCCATCAACAAACCGGATATAGACCAGGCACGCGGGATAGATTCCTCATATATACTGACCAATCTTCTCGAACGCAGCCTCATCAAAATCAAAGGTCGCGACAAGCGCGCGGGGCACCCGTTTGTATACGGCACCACTCCCAAATTTCTTGAATATTTCGGATTGAATTCACTGAAGGATCTACCAGACCTGGAGGAACCTTCCGTCAAGGAAGAAGACATAATGCCGCTCGAGGAGGGGCTGGAGGCTTCCGAGGGTTCGCAGGCGGAGCTGCCCATCCAAGAGGAACCTAAGGATGATCTTCAAGCGGAACCGGTAGACCCCGAGGCGCTGCATGCCATAGGTTACAGAATTGACACGGGCGAGGAGAAAGACAGCGCGACACCAGAAAAGGCCAAAGAAGTTGACACTTGAACCGCATGTACCGCAAGCGCTGTTGATTTGCGGGCTTCTCTCCGCAGACAGGAAGATGCTCGACTCGATAGAAAACCCGCTTAAAACAAAATTGGGAGAAGCGGAACTTCGAAGCGATATATTTCCATTTGAATGGACCGATTATTACAACTCCGAGATGGGCGCAGGAATACTCCGAAGATGGCTGGTTTTCAAGGAACCGCGCAATCTTGAAAAGCCCTGGAGCTATAAACTGGCATCAACGGAGATCGAAAGGGAGTACTGCAAAGAAGGGCGGCGCACCATTAATATAGACCCTGGATTCATCCGTCTTGACGGGCTATGGCTTCTATCCACGAAACCCGCCGGACACAGGGCATATTTGGACAGAGGTGTTTGGATTGAGATGACCCTTCGTTTTCTGAAGGATTGCTGCGAGGAAATGCCCTGGACTTACCCCGATCATCGAGATCCCCAGGCTCAAAAATTCCTCTTAAAAGCCCGAGAGGTCCTGAAAAGAGCTTTGAGAGATGTTTGAAGTAGAAGTTACCACACCATTGAATTTCAGTCACCGCCTTGAAGGTTTTGGAGAAGAATTCGAGTCGGAGCACGAACATACCTGGAGAATAACCGTTACAATCTCAATCGGGGCACTTGACACATTCGGAGTGGCAGTGGACTTTGTCAAGTTAAAAAAAGAGTTGGTCGATTTCCTGAATCCATATCAGGGCTGCTTTCTGAATGGTCATGACGCTTTCAAGGCCACCCCCCCCACCGCGGAGAACATAGCTCAATTGGTCGCAGGATGGTTTCTACAAATCTACCCCGGGCTGGTTAAGTCCGTTGCCGTGGGATCAGATAAAGAACTTGCGAGATATCTTGTCTCACACTAGTTCTGTGGATCCACAAGTTATTGTTCCTCTACCTTCTCGAAATCTAATTTGAAGTTCTTACCGTAAGAACCAGGGTTTCCCCGGTCTTTCGCAATTCGGCGACAATGGATTTTATCTCAACGGCATCCATGAGCGGGAAAATCTTCTTTTGCACATCTGCCGGTGTAACTCCCTGGGTTCTGTCTGCTGCGTAAAGAAGATAAGGTTTCAGAACCTCTTTGAATCTTGGCCAGAAGACCCATGCAACGGGCCTTTCAATACCCGCAGAGGTACACGAGTTTTTGAATTCGCTTGATGCATCCATCGTCCGCCCCGAAGAAAACCTGTCTTTCATCCACGGGATGAGACCAGTATCGCTGGTTACGACGAATTGACCGTCATACATAAACCAGGCCATGCCTGCGAACTCCTCCCCAAAATCCAGATAGTGAAAGACCATGTTATCGGATTCAAGTGTGGTATCAAAGGCTAATGGAAAGAGCCAAGAAGTAGCAGTTTGCCAGCTTTGCTCAGTCTTTCCCGAGGCTTTTATCTTTGTCATCCAGCGCAATGGGGCATACCACTTGTCCACGTTCCATCCCTGGACAATCACATCGGCCTCACTCCCAAGGTCGGCTGCCATGGAAGCGAAGTTTTTCTCTATCTCGGGATTTCCGAGAACTTCAACCTTCTCCTCTTTATCTGAAAGTTTCAAAGCTTCCTTCCATGCCGAATATGGTTCGAGTCCAGAAAGACTCGCAAAAGCGGCCGCATCGTCGGGGATTGAAGCGTAACTTTGGGGCGCGCGTGCGTTAACGAGAAGGCTTCCAAGAATTCCAGAGGGTCTGTCAAGCTCTAGTGTGAATTCAAGACCCTTCTGAGAATTTTCAAACGTCCACAGTAGTTTTTTGTACACAAGGTATTTCCCGGGATTCCGCGAAAGGCCGTAGGCAAGTAGATTATTGCCATCTTCAGGAAAAGCCTCCTCCTCCTTCAATGTCTTGGACGATGCTACGTTCAAGGCCTCAAGCAGCAGCTTCTCGGAAGTAGAGAACCACAGATAGTCTCCGGCAAAAGCAATGGCGGAACCGTCAGAGAAAACGGCATATGGGAAACCTTCTGCCTTCTTCTCTCTCCCGCGAGAAAGAGCGGCTTTCCACAGCATCTTCACGTTCCAGCGCGGCTCGGTAATAAGAAGCATCTGACCTTCGCCGTAGTCCGAGTAAATGAAACGCTTTCCTAATATATGCAACGGCTCAAGGTGAGTACGCTCCCGTATCTTCACAAGCCTCTCCTGATTAGCGAAGTCCTCTTCAATACCGACTTTCTTCACGGTGCGTGAAATCTTCGCTTTTTTATACACCCCACCGGCCAAGTCGAGGTTGACTACGATATAACTGTAAGCTCCTTTAGGAAGAAGCTCCTCCAGGACCACGACCTTTCGTTCAAGTTTTGGGGTGTTTGAAAGAAATGCGTAGGCGACTCCTGCGCCTGCAACAAGCACTCCGAAGGCTATGCCCAATCCAATCAGAATTCTTTTCAAGGTTTTGCTCATCGAGCCTCCTCTTTTATAAGTCGTGCCAGGCTGTCCCGGCCAACCGCTAATAAAGTTTCTTGTGTCATCAAGGCCGCGGCAAGATATCCCCGCCGCAGCTCCAAAGTATCCCGGCTCCTCAGAAGCCGCTCTATCACAACAGTATCATCAGGTAAATTTCTCTCGGCTCCAAGTTGCCGTAGCTGCCCGGAGCAGATAACGGCCAACCCCTCATTCATCCAGAGAGGGACCCTGTAAGGCAAAAGAACCAGGTGCACGTATTCGTGCACTATCGTCTCGTCGAGTACTCCCCTTCCCTCGAGAATCTCCAGAGGCTGGGTAATAAGCTCCCCGTTACAAACAGAGGCTCCTTGCCAGATTGAGCACCCCGTCCATGCCGCGAAATCGCCGCTTGAAGGAGCAACCCTCATCCTGCAAATCATAGGCTGAGGAAGACCCAGGTAATCCTCTACTATCTTTTCAGCCTTGGCAATCGTTTCCTGCAATCGCTTTACTTCAGCAGGAGTGTACTTTTCGGACTCCACGATAATTTTCCATCTACCCCATGGAATTACCGTGGCAAAAAGGAGGATAGCAATTCTCAGTGCCATTCGCTCACCTGGGTTCCTTTGTAGTAGTAGGAAAGTATTTCACGGTAATTCTTGCCGTGGGCGGCCATGGCAGCCGCTCCCCACTGGCATAGACCTACGCCGTGACCTAGTCCGTGTCCCTTGAATACAAAATCCTCCCCATCCTTCTTTACGTCGAACCACGAGCTTTTGAGTGTTCCCCAACCGAGTGATTTCGCGAGTAAGTCACGGAAATCCCAACCGGAGAATATCATAGACGAGGAACCCCTGACCCTTATCTGCTGAACCCGAGAATCTGGGGCTAAAGAAACAATCTCAATAGAGGATACGTGTGGCAAGCCGAGAGCCGAGGCCACGAAGTCAGCCGAAACGCAATATTCCCAACACAGGTCTGGGGAGTTCTTACAGTAATCGTCATTGACCGAAACAAGATAAGACGCTCTTTCATCCGGCCAGATGGATCTCGCATCTGCGGTTTTCCCTCCGCATGAGGAATGGTAGAATATCTCACAGGGATTCCCATCATAAGTAAGGACGAGTCCGCGAGTCTCACCCACTGCCTTAATTGTCAATGGTGTCGTGCTTTCAAGACCGAGGTAGGATTGACAATGAGTAAGATCGCAAAAATCCCAGTCGTCGTTTTGGTGGCGGGATGCGGTATGCGTGAATGTACGGCACAAAACCGCCTGTGCCTTCAGTGCTTCAAGTCCCGCTCTCGGAACCATCTCGGCTCCGACGACGGATGAAAGATAGGAATCCTCGTCCAGTTTATTGACAAACACTAACTCGCCGTTTTCGGCTTTCACCTTGAGTGAACCAGGATATCTGCGGTTCATTTCGCCACACTGAATAGTGAAAGAATCCACGTCAAGGACCCACTCGATTGATTTGATCCCGTTCACGAAAAGTGTATTAGTCTTGGCCTCCAGACTTACACTGCCTTTCCTGGAAACTACATTCGCCTTCACAGGATGGTGTGACGAAAGGATATGGACACTCACGGCTGATACCACAAGAAGAATGCTAGCGATCTGCATATCCACCTCCGAAGTAGGATGAGAATACGAGTCCGGCAAGCTGTGCGGCGTCTTTGCCTTCGCCGCGCTTGAGGAATACTACCAGAGCTATTCTGGGATCGGCGTATGGTGCGAAACCTACGAACCAGCCTTGTGTCACCCAGCTTTCGAGAACTGTTGAAGTCCCGGTCTTGCCCGCAACGGCAACAGATGTAATATCGGCCGGTTTTCCCGTTCCCCTTCGCACTACGTCACGTAGAAGCGGTCGGACTCGCGCGAGTGCTTTTTGATCAGGGAGAGTTGAGAGCATGATTGCAGAGCCATGAGAAAGCCTCGGCTTGATTAGACTGCCGTTTGTGGCAATTCCAGAGATCAAAGCGAGCATAGCCACCGGTGTAAGCTGGATTGCCGCACCCTGACCTATTGAGAATTCACGAAGCGCCGAGTCTGTAGAAGGAATCTGGATTAGACTCTCCCCCTCGCCCGGCAGGTCAACTCCGACCTTCCCGCTGAGCCTCAGATTTCGAGGAAGCGCAGCAAGCTCTTCAGCGGTCAGACTTCTGGATAGATTCTGAAAGTAGAGATTGCAGGATTCGACGAGCGCACGGTCAAAATCGACCCAGCCGTGCCCGTCGCGCATCGAGCAGCGTAGCGTATCCCTCCCCCTCACTTCGATACCCGTACAGAAGAAACTGTCATCGGTTACCGAACCTTTGTCCAATGCGGCGAGAGCGGTCAGCATCTTTGCTACCGAACCTGGCGGAAATCTCTTTGAGAAAAGGAGATCCTTGTCCGTCGCCGCAATGAGATAGCCCGATTTCAGATCCATTACGGCAATCGCGGCCCTGTCGCCTGCAATCTCAGAGCATCGCTTCTCGAACTCGGTATAATCAACGAATCTGCCGCCGGCTGCAACTGCGGGAACAGTCAAAAGAATCAGAAAGCCCAGTATCACTCCTTTACGGTTATGATGGACTCGGAGGAATGCCCTGTTTTCTCGGGATAATACATAAGCGATATTCTTGCAGGCATCACATGATAGGTTCCTGGCAGGTACGGTTCGAGGACATACGAGAGTACACGCTCACCGGTCCAGATATGACTCATGAAGAAGGCGACATGATCGTCATGTATCTCACGGCCGGAGTACATGTAACCCCACTCATCATCGTAGTCGTAGTAGCCCCACCAGTAGCGCTCGTTCTTTATGGGATAACGGTCGCGATCCTTGGACACTTCAAAGCCTGCAGGTATGGGGTCAGCAAGCATCACGTATTCGAACTCGTTTTCGCAATCCACGTAGAGCTTCACGAACAGTGGCTCGCCTATCTTGACAGGGCCCTTGAGTTCTTCCTTGTAGTATACCAACTCGTCATTTTCGACTCTGGGAACGAGCCTGTAGTACCTGCGATGGACCTTGAGCTCGGTGCCGCCTTCGGGGATACCCTCCTCCTCGCTGTAGAAAGAAAGGACGGAACTGAAGAATAGATTCCCCTGTCCTGTTTTGTGGACCTTAAGGGTATTATTGCCCATTGAGGCGCTCGAAAAATCGAGTTCGATAGGCCTGTTGAACTCAAGTATATCTTTCTCGGAGACGTTGTAGGAAGCTATCTTGCGGCCGTTCAGGGTAAAATCGATATCAATCTTGGGTGAGGTGTCGCTCGTGATCTTAAGGAATTCTGCAATTGCCAAGAGGGAGAGTGCGGAATCCTTGGTGGACTTCCAGTGATTTCCTCGGCGCTCGCGGAGCAGCCAGTATACTATCTTGGGAACCATCTCGTCCTTGGGAGATATGGCCAGGAACGCGCGCAGTGTTGTTGCGGTAACCTCTACGGGGTCATCTCCCCAATACTCGACTGCCCGAGTTGTTGCGCTCCAGTAAACTATCTCGCCGTCAGATATCGCGTCCTTTTTCAAACGCTCGAGTGCTGCCTTCGCCTTTGCAGTTTCGCCGACCTTTTGCCAGGTCAACGCGATAAGGGCGCGAGAGTAGGGGTCAAGTTCACCCTTCTCGAGTGATGCAGCCTCTGATTTAATGAGCGAGGAGTTGTCGCCAGGTGCGAGGGAAAGAACGTAGATCATGTAAGCGCGCTCGACAGTCGCAATATCCTTCCCGTTCGCAAGAAGATTCTTAATGGCCGCAGTGCCTCGCTCGATGACCTTGGAATTGATGTCGTAACCGAGATTGGAGGCGTAAATTAAGCCGTGCATGACGTACGCAGTCATGTAGTTCATCGTCTGATCGAATTCCCACCAGCCCCAACCGCCGTCTGAATGCTGGTAGCCGTATAGCTTCGCCAAGCCTTTCTCTATCATCTTCGGCAGCTCGGCTGCGAGTTTGGGGTCGCCGCGCTTCGGATCTTTTATGAGATCGGCTACGAGGAGGTCCGGGAAGAAGCTCGACATCGTTTGCTCCGCGCAGCCGTAGGGATATCCGGCAAGGTATGAAAGACCCGAAAAGAGGGCTGAACCGATAGTAGGGGTGAGGGTCAAAGAACCTTTAATGCTCTGCATATCAGTACCCTCAGGAATCTTGAACTCTCTAGTCACGCGCTCGTCGGCGCCGGGCATGAATGCAGAAAGTACAAGGTTACGCTCTACTCCGTGAGGGTTGATGGGGACCTTTATCTGCATTGCATCTGAGATATCGGGAGCGATCGCCTTTGCTATGAGAGTGGCGTCCCCTGTTGCCGTGGCTCTTACCGGCCAGTCTACCCTGTAACTGCCACCAGGTCTTATGTTTTCTGTGTGAGTCGTCTTGTCGAGAAGCTCGAGCCCGGCTGCTGAGAACGAAAGCTCCACCTCTTGGCTGCTTCTGGTGTAGTTGTGGACTATTGTGGAAATTACGAGACTGTCGCGTTCGGTGATGAAGCGCGGAGACATGATGCGAACAAGGAGGTCTTTGGTGACCAGGGTCTTTTCCCTGCTCTCGCCGACCTTAGTGTCTGGGGTTATTGCCCTCGCCGTGGTTCTCCAAGTAGTCAGATTCTCAGGATACGTAAAGGAAACGCTGGCCTTGCCCTGACCGTCGGTTCTGACAAATGCGTTCCAGTATGCCATATCCTCGAATCGCTGGCGGACCTGGGGCTCCTCGCGTCCCTTATATGCAGCGAGCACAACGCTGTCCTTGGCCGCGCCTGAGAGACGTGAGTACTCCTGTTCGTAGCCGTAGAAGGAGAAGTAGACCGAGGAGGAGGTCGAGACTTCATTGTACCTTTCTCCGTAGAAATAATCCTCTATGGGAGGTGTTATCTCCTCGGCCAGCGAGTAGAGTGCCTCATCAACGACGGCAAGGGAAAGGTCGGCCTTCACCGGTTTGCCCTTCGAATCCTTGACTACTATGTCGAGCTTGCCTTTCTCGCCCGGCTCGTAACGGTTCTTGTCTGGTTTCACCTGGATTGCAAGAAGCTCGTTCTTGCGGTTGATCTTGAACTCCTTCTCCTGCCTGAAGAAATCGCCGTCGTATACCCCGGCGATTGAAAGGTAAGCGTTTGGCACGAACTCCTTGCGGACGTCGAATCTTATGAGCGCGGTGTTTCCCTTGAGGCTGACGACGTCTACCTTGTATATCCTGTCGGCTTCTATCGAGGCTATCATGTGCGCGTCCTTGTAAGGGGCGATGACTAGCGCCTCGGCCTTGTCGCCCGGCTCGTAAGTCTCCTTGTCGAACACGATCTGGATCTCGTCAGTATTCCAGGAGTAGTAACCTCCGTAGGAGGATACCCACACCCAGCTCTCCTCGCTCGATTGATTGCCGTCAGGGTCTTCGGTTGATGAGTTGAAATAATACGATCCAGCTTCCTTTGGAGTAAAATCAAAACTCGCCTGTCCCATCGGACCCACGGAGATTGTCCTTCTAGTGACAAGCTGATCTTCCTTGTTCCAGTAGTGCTTGTAGATTTCGATATCGACTACGGCAGCAGCCGGTTTCCCGAAGATGTCGCGCGTTTTTACCGAAAGACTCATCTTCTCGCCAGGCTCAACAACGTACTTTGAAGGCCTTACATCTATGAGTATCCCGGATTCTGCAACGAAAGCGTATGCGGAACCGGTTTCGGATTTACGCGATTCGTCACGAACCTCGGCATCGAATGTGTATCGGTAACTCGCGCCGTCCTTGGGTGTGATGTATTTAAAGACGGCCTTGCCCTGATCATTTGTCTGCGTCTTCAACTCGTCGACGTACTCGGAGCCGTACCAGTAATAGTCGTCGTAATTGACCCGGTAAACCTTGAGCGACACATCCGCGCGAGAGACAGGGGCGCCGAAAAAGTAATCGGCCGCAACCGTTATCTTGACCTCGTCACCCTGAACGTAGGCCTCCTTGTCCGCAGATACTTCGACCTTGTATTCGGGTTTTCGGTATTCCTCGACCCTGAACTGCACGGAATGGTAAGTGCTGTCCACACTGGCGCTCAGGGTGTAGCGGCCAAGACGGCCAGAAGAAGGAACCACGAGAGAATCCGCGAGTGCACCCCAGGAATCGGTTTTCAAAGTTTTTTTATAGATCTCGTTACCTTCAGGATCGCTGACGATTACTTCCACGTCCTTCACTTGCGGCGTTCGATAAGTGCCGTTTTCCTTTAATCGAAGAATACCCTTGAAGTATACGACCTGGTCGGGTCTATATATCGGCCGCTCAGTTTGGAGGTAGAGCTTTGCTCCACTCTTACCCATATATCCCCCCTCCCCTTCGTAGTCGTAGTAATAGTAGTTGTCAAGAATGGCGAAATCATTCCCGTCCTGCGCCAGTACGCGAAGGTGAGTGGTGTCGAAAGCGGCATGGAAGAGACCCTTGCCGTCCGTCTTCCCTGCGGCGACCTTCGATGTATCGGAAAGGACCATGATCTTTGCTCCGCGGCGAGGCTTGCCGTCCGTGGAGGAGACCGCGAAAAGGTAAACGTCCCTGGTATCCTGCTTCGCCACGAGCGACATCTCGCTTACTATGACAGGGGTGTATGCGACCCGGGTGCCGTAGTAGGCTTCAACGAGATATACGCCCGGCTCGTCGAGAGCCAGGTCGACATCCTTGTAATGGTAGTCCGAGTAGTAGTAGTAATCTTCGTTGGTTTTCTTTTTCTTTTCGAACTTGATCTTCCATTCCCTGATGAAAGGGTACCCCTTCAACTTTGGAATGCTCGCCTGACCGATTCTCTCAGGTGTTTCTTCCGGTTTCTCGAGCCTCGGGAGGCCTAGAAAATCCCGCAACGACACGCGGCTGTCTTCCCCGATTATCTCGCGGGAAAGGTAGCGAGTGTTATGCTTCGTGCGGTCGGCAAGACCCTCTATCACGTTGAAGAAATTAGCGGGCTTGACCTTGGCACCAACCCTGGGCGAGCGCACGTTCTCCTGATGAGAAAAAAACTCTATCGGATCATCGATCCTGTAGAGCCTCATGTATACTTCGTCCGTACCCGAGGCCTCGAGCCTTATCTCGGTGGAGGAACCCGGCGCATATATCGAAGGGGTTGAAACGTATATGTAGGGGTGGGCGAAAAGCCCCCCTGCGAGAGTCAATAAGAAAGAAAAAAACTTCATTCTGCCCTCCTTGGGGCGTGGAAGGTTTTCATGACCAGCTAATCTAAAATCTTGAACCTGTAAAATCCTGCAAAGGACGGGTTCTTTACATCCGGCCTCCAGGTTTCGTCGTCCAGGGACATAAGTGTTTCAAATTTCACGAGCCGCATCTCTCCCTTGTCCTTCTCGCCAGGGCCGGTGTGATAGATGAGGTAAGGTTCCCCCCTTATTTCAAGATAAATCATTACGTGGGAAGGATGGCCCTTGGGTGTAAAGAAAAGAAGATCCCCGGGCAGCACACCCTCTCCCCTGCTTCGCCCCAGAGGTTTCGTGTGATAGAGCATTAGATGCTTAACATCGGCGAAGTTACCGAGTTTGCCGAGTTTTTTGTCGTCAGGAGCGTAGGGACCGGCGGAAAGTCTGAAGATATCGGTTCCGATATAGGGAACATCTGGATAGTTGAAGGTCTCGAGTTCAGGGATGCCCGGATTTAGAAGCTCACCGAATTTCTGCCGCCAGGACTCGTCATGTTTACAGAGCGCCTCGCGATATGAGTACCTTACAAGATCGGCGCAATCGACGATATCCTTCGTGGGATCGAGGTACCTTGAAAGTGCAATGGTTGAGAACCACTTCCTGAAGTTGGTCCGGTCGGATGGTTCCCTGAGTTCGGCCGCATCCGGAAAACCGTCAGAGTCCCTATCTCTTGCTTCGTGTGGCGTTTGAACAAAGATACAAAGATAGAATAAAGGGAAAAAAATTACCATCAGCGCCAACCTTCTATCGTCCAGAAATTACACTCCTGAAGGGAGCGGGTGTTTGTTAATAGGACCCTGCCGAAAAGCCTTTTCATCCTGTCTCCGACTCCCAGTATAGAGGAGCATTAAGCCTTGTCAAGTAACCAGGCCGTTCTTAGGGTCGATTCGGTAAAACTATGGAGTTGACTTTTTTCCAAGGGGATGCTATTATCCTTGGTAATTATCGAAATGACTCCTAGGAGGTTTAATGATTGGATTTCTTGTAGTTGTGCTACTTCTCGCATTTCTTGCGATTCTTTTCTTCGGCTTCAGGCTGCAGAGACTCTTTATCCGTCATCCCGCAGGAGAAGTGCAGAAGGCAAAACGTCAGGTTAGACCTGCCGCATACGTCGTGGCTGCGCTGGCCGTCCTCGTTTTAGCCATAGTCGTGAGCTTTATCAGGATTGTGCCAGTCGGGAACGCGCTCGTCATCTTCTGGATAATCCCTAAGACCTACAGTGTTTCCCGCGAGGGCATCAATTTCATTCCGCCGATTATAACCCAGACATCACTTTACGATTTACGCAGGACCGAGTACACCATGTCCAGCGCCGTCGAGGAGGGTCGGCGCAAGGACGCAGACGACGCGCTGTGGGCTCCCACCAAGGAAGGGCTTGAGGTAGGTCTCGATCTTACGTGCTGGTATCACCTTGACCCGAACAAGGTATTCGATATACATCGACTGATCGGCCCTGACTTTGAGGAGAAGGTCGTAAGGCCGACCATTCGCTCCGCCGTTCGCCTTACCGTATCCGGTTACACCATAATGGATATATATTCCGGCAAAAGGGAAGCAGTACAGGAGGAGATACAAAGACGCCTGAAGAAGCTCCTTGAGCCGGACGGGGTAATCGTCGACGGAGTAGCCCTGCGTGATGTTCAGTTCACCGAGGATTTCGCGAAGTCGATTGAGGAGAAACAGATAGCCCAGCAGAAGGCCGAAAAGATGGAGTATATTCTTCTGCAGGAGCAAAAAGAGGCCGAACGCAAGGGCATAGAGGCCGAGGGTAAGGCAAAGGCCATAGCCATCGTCTCGCGCGAGCTCCGCGCCAACCCCAACTACATAAAGTATCTGTATGTGGATAAGCTGGCTGACGATGTTAAGGTGATAGTGTCCGACCAGGCGACTATAATGGACTTGAAGGGTATCATTGGCCAGTAAGCTCTTCTTGTACCCCAAAAGAATACGGAGTATTCTTTTGGGGACCCCGCCTACTCAGATCCTTAAGAGTCACTACGTCTTGAAATGACTACGTTTTACGGAGTCCAGGAAGGCGACACTTATGAAGCACCGATACGCTGTTGCTTCGTAGGGACCCCTCTCCTCTTCTTTAAAGGAGCGTGGATGAGTTCGACCAAACCAAAGCAGACGTTGGCGGTCAGACTTCCAGGAACTGAAGAGTCGCTTTTTAGGATTTCAAACAGCTTTTCGTGCAAGCTCCCTGAGTAGATTCATGTGGCTTGCCGAACTTGGTGTAGCGGGGTTCAGGAATCTCGCGGAACAGAAGCTCGAATTCGGCGAGCACGCGAACATCGTCTTCGGTTCCAACGGAGCCGGGAAGACCAATCTCCTTGAATCAATCTCAGTGCTCGCTCGCGGCCGCAGCTTCCGGACGCTTCAGGACTCGGAACTCCTTGGATTCGATGCGGAGCGGTTCCGTGTTGCAGGAAGGGTGGAGAATGAGCGAGGCCAGACATGGACCGGCCGCGTGTACTTCTCACCGGCGGAGAGGAAACATTACTTCCTTGAACGACGCGAGATACTCAAACGCTCCCTCTTTTCAGGATGGCTTCCTGCATCTATCTTTCTTCTCGACGACCGCAGGCTTATTGCAGGCTCGCCCGCGGAACGAAGGGCCTTTCTTGACGAAGCATTGAGTAAACTCTCACGCACTTACGGTTTTCTTCTCTCAGAGTTTCGCAGGGTTCTCCTTTTTCGTAATGCCCTGCTTAAGAAAGGCTCGGGAGATGATGAATTCAGGGTGTGGGAGAGGCGACTTGCCGAACTCGCCGGGGAGATTGCAGGGCGGAGGTCGGAATACTGGCAGCGTTTCATCGTGCACTTCGAACGAATGGCCAAGCGTTTCCTGCCTTCCGCCGAGCTCAAGGTGGAATACTTAAGCAACGTAAAGGAGGAGGAGGATTATGCCGAACTTCTTGAGCGTTCGCGGGAATCGGAGAAGAGATACGGGTTCACCAGCCGCGGTCCCCACAGGGACGACTTCAGGGTAAGGTTGGGGTCCCGTCCGCTACGTTCGTTCGGCTCTCACGGGCAGCAGAGGCTTGCCGCACTCGCCCTGGCGCTGGCAGAATCGGAGACCGCGCTCGCTGCGGGCGTTAAGCCCGTGTATCTCATGGACGACGTCGCAGCAGAGCTTGACGATTACAACACCAGACTTCTTTTTGAACTGGTAAGATCGAAGGGCCAGCTCTTCTATGCCGCGGCAAAACCTCCACGCGACGTGGAAGGGAGAAGATTTCATGTCAAGCAAGGCTCGATCAAGCAAGTTTAAATCGCTTAAGGAAGCGGCTTCCGAGATTCTCAACTCAAGGCTCGGCTCAAAATTAGCCGATTATGAGGCAGTAAAGATGTGGCCCGACGCCGCAGGTGCAAAGATCGCATCAAGATGTGTTGCAATGGGAATAAAATCGGGTATACTTTATGTTACGGTGCCGACAAATGTCTGGCTCACCGAACTCAAAGCACTTAAGAACAAGCTGATAACAAACGTTAATACAAGGGTTGGACGGGAGGTGGTCAAGGATATCAAATTTATAGCGGGTAATTCTAAGAGGAAGATATGAACGAACGCTACGATGCAACACAAATCCAGGTTCTTAAAGGACTTGAAGGCGTAAGAAGACGCCCCGCCATGTACATAGGTGACGTGAGCGTGCGCGGACTCCATCACCTTGTCTCAGAGATTGTAGACAATTCCATTGACGAGGCCATGGCTGGGATATGCAAAAATATCACCATCACGATTCTTGCGGCCGATCAGGTCTCCATTGAAGACGACGGACGCGGTATCCCGGTGGATACCCATCCCGATTTGGGGGTTTCGGCACTCGAGGTCGTCATGACCGTCCTTCACGCCGGAGCCAAGTTTTCGGGAAAGGTATATACGATATCGGGCGGCCTCCACGGCGTCGGTGCCTCGGTGGTAAACGCCCTGTCGGAGTGGCTCGAAGCCGAGGTTTACAGAGACGGCAAGATATATCAGCAGCGCTACGAACAGGGAATCCCCCAGGGACCGGTAAAACCTGCCGGTTCCACGAAGAAAACGGGCACGAAGATAACGTTCAAGCCTGATGCAACGATATTCAAAAAGACGACGTTCAACCCCGAGGTACTTGCCACGAGACTGCGCGAGGTGGCCTATCTCAATCCCGAGCTTGCCATCAAACTCGTGGATAAAACCGCGAACACCGAGCAGGTGTTTCACTACAAGAACGGCCTTCTGGACTTCCTCGCTTATATTGACCATGGTTCAAATCGCCTTCACAAACCCGTTTACATCAAAGACGCTCGCAACGAGATAGAGGTTGAGGCGGCCGTGGAGTATACCGACAGTTTCTCGGAAAATATTATAACTTTTGTAAATACGATTAATACGCACGAGGGCGGAACCCACATGGTGGGATTCAAATCGGCCCTGACGAAAACCCTCAACGACGCCGCGCGCAAGGCCGCCACACAGAAGTCAAAGAACGTCGAGCTTTCGGGCGAGGACGTCCGGGAGGGGCTCTCCGCGGTAATTTCGGTGAGGATGAGGAACCCCCAGTTCGAAGGTCAGACCAAGACCAAGCTGGGGAACAGCGAGGTCAGGGGCATCGTGGAATCCATTGTATCGGAAGGTCTGTCCCGTCATTTTGACGAGCAGCCGAGGGTCTTGAATCTCATACTCCAGAAGGCCCAGGCTGCCGCGCGAGCGCGTGAAGCCGCACGCAAGGCACGCGATATCGAACGAAAGAAGAGTCTTCTTTCGTCGGAGACGCTGCCGGGAAAGCTTGCCGACTGTTCGTCGGATAACGCAGATGAGTGTGAGCTTTTCATTGTCGAGGGTGAATCGGCAGGAGGTTCGGCAAAACAGGGCCGCGATCGCCGCTTCCAGGCGGTGCTCGCATTGCGGGGAAAGATTCTTAATGTTGAGAAATCCGCCCTGAACAAGATATTGGCAAATAATGAGATAAAGGCGATAGTGGGGTCGGTCGGAACCGGTTTCGGGGAGGACAGCTTCGAGCGCGAACGCCTGCGCTACTCGAAGATAGTCATAATGGCAGATGCCGACGTTGACGGTTCACACATCCGCACGCTTCTTTTGACTCTCTTTTACCGCCACATGAGGGAGTTGATTGAGAACGGCATGATCTACATCGCGCAGCCGCCTTTATACAAAGTAAAGCATGGCAAAAAGGAAGCTTACATATACACGGATGATGAACTGGAATCGTACCGTAAGCAGCGCTCCAACCCGGACGGTCTTGAGGTCCAGCGATTCAAGGGTCTGGGCGAGATGAATCCGGAACAGCTCTGGGAGACCACGATGAATCCGGAAAAACGGATACTCAAAAAAGTGAACGTGGCCGACGCCGCCGAGGCGCACAAGGTATTCTCCGATCTTATGGGTTCGGAAGTAGGTCCGAGGCGGGAATTCATAGAAACCAACGCGCAATTCGTTGAAAACCTCGATATTTAGGAGGATTTGTGGAGAGACACGAACTCTTCAAGGAACTTACTGAAGCCTTTGGACCCTCGGGTTACGAAACCGACGTTCGCACCATAATGGCGCGCCATTTCGAAAAAAACCTGAAAGTTTCTACCGATAATCTGGGATCGGTCGTCGGATATCATGAGGGCGATGCCAAGGGCCCCAAGGTTCTTCTAGCCGCACACATGGACGAAGTGGGATTCATGGTCAAGAAGGTGACCAAGAACGGTTACATCTATTTTCTTCCATTAGGAGGGTGGTGGCCCCAGGTGCTCTTGAGCCAGCGGGTCAAGGTGAGAACGCGTAAGGGTGATTTTGAGGGTATTGTGGGCTCAAAGGCCCCGCACGCAATGAAGGAGGAGGAGCGCAAAAAAGTTCCCGAGATGGACAACCTTTTCATCGACATCGGTGTTCTTGGCGAGAACTCTCTTAAAGACGCGGACATACGGCCGGGTGATCCCATAGTGCCTGTTTCGCCGTTCAGCGTGCTTCAAAACGGTGTGCTTGCATCCAAGGCGTGGGATGACCGCGTGGGCTGCGCCGCACTGTCGGAGATCGCAGAAAAGCTTCCCAAGCACTCATCCAGACTCTATCTCGCGGGAACAGTGCAGGAGGAGGTGGGGCTGCGCGGTGCAAGAACCGTTGCAGGTCTCGTGGAACCGGATATTTCGATAGCCATTGACGTCTCGCTGTCATCAGATTCGCCGGGCGAGGATTCCGAGGCGCTAGAGCGTTTCGGAGCGGGCGCGGCAGTCCTCATTTACGATTCGACGATGATCCCGAATCTCAAGTTCAGGGATTTCGTGTGCGAGACTGCCGAGGCCGAGGGTATTAAATATCATCTCGCCTCCCTGCGCGGCGGCTACGATACGGGTGTCATTCATATATCAAAGATAGGCGTGCCTTCCATAGCCCTCGGGCTTCCCGCGCGTTACATACATTCGCACGTGGGAGTCATTTATGAGGAGGATTACGCGGCGTTAGAGAGGCTCCTTCGCGCCCTCATCGGACGCCTCGATTCCTCGAAGGCAGCCGAAATTGCCAAATTCGCATGAAGGAGGAATTGTGAGCGCAAAGGATCCTAAAAACGTACGCACTTTCGGTTTCTTCGGTCATGGCGGATCGGGCAAGACCACCCTGGCCGACGCGATACTTTTCTTTACCGGCGCGAACTCCAGACAGGGAAAAGTGGATGCCGGAACATCCATCTTTGACTTTGACGAAGAAGAAATTGCCCGCAAGAACAGTCTCAGCCTTGCGCTGGCATCGTGCGAGTACCAGGATCATCTTTTAAGTATCGTTGATACTCCCGGTTATGCCGACTTCATAGGCGAGATGATTTCCGGATCGCGCGCCGTGGATGTGGGCATTATTGTCGTGGACGCCGGAACAGGAATCGGCGTCGGCACCGAGATGGGCTGGAAGCGGCTTGTTGACGAACACAAGGGCCGCGCCTTCTTCGTAAACAAACTCTCGAAACCGGATACCGATTTCGCGGCCATTTACAAACAGCTCGTGGAGGCATTCGGCACATCGATAGCGCCAGTGACTATTCCTATCGGTGCAGGCGCAGGATTCTCCGGTGTAGCCGATCTTATTTCAGAAAAGGCGTTTGTGACGAAAAACGGAAAAACCGAAGTCCAGGCGATTCCGGATTCAATGAAAGGTGAGTTTGACACCTACAAGGAAAAGATGATCGAGGCTGTTGCCGAGATAGACGAAAGCCTTTTAGAGAAGTATCTGGAGGGGAACGTCCCGACCACCGCCGAGCTTTTACCGATTTTCAAGAAGGGCGTTGCAGAGGGAAAGATATATCCCCTGTTTGCGGGAGATGCGCTCTCCATGGCGGGTGTCCAGCCCCTTGTGGACTTCATCGTGGGATTCTTCCCTTCGCCGTTGGACATTCCCGCCCTCAAGGTCACAAAGGACGGTCAGGACGCGGAATTCGTCGTTCAGGGCTCAAAGGACACGGTCGCATACGTATTTAAGACAGTATCGGACCCGCATCTGGGCGATCTTTTATACACACGCGTCTTCTCGGGTGAGATTGCGACCGGCAACACCGTGCAGAACATCGACCAGGGTTCGTCGGAACGAATCGGCCAGGTGCTCGCACTACAGGGCCGCGAGCGCTCGGATGCAGGCAAACTCACCGCAGGCATGATCGGCGGCCTCGTCAAACTGAAGACGACGGGCACGGGTGATACGCTTACCTCGGGTGCAAAACTGGCCATAGGGAAGCTTACTTTCCCCAACCCGCCCATATCGGTTGCGGTGGTCCCCCAGTCAAAGGGCGACGAGGAGAAGGTCTCCAACGCGCTCGCAAGGTTGCACGATGAGGACCCTACCTTTGTCTACCGCTTCGATCCCGAGCTCAAACAACAACTTATATCGGGCATGGGCGAGCTGCACCTGGATGTCATCCTCTCTAAATTGAAGAAAAAGTTCGGTGTCTCGGTTGAAACCAAGAAGCCGCGCATCCCGTACCGCGAGACCGTAACGGCCAAGGCCGAGGCCCAGGGACGACACAAAAAACAGTCGGGCGGCCGCGGTCAGTTCGGCGACGTATTCCTGCGTCTGGAGCCCTTGCCGCGCGGCGGTGGTGTCGAATTCGTGGACGAAATTTTCGGCGGCGCGGTGCCCAAGAACTACATCCCGGCGGTCGAAAAGGGCGTGCGCGAGTTCGTGACGCAAGGCTATCTTGCGGGATATCAAATGGTTGACGTGCGGATCACGCTTTACGACGGAAGCTACCACACGGTGGACTCCTCCGAAATCGCGTTCAAACTCGCCGCGCAGATTGCCATGAAGACCTGCTGCGAGAAAGCAAAACCCATTCTGCTCGAACCCGTGCTTTTCGTAGAAGTGACCGTTCCTGAAGAGTTTATGGGCGACGTTATCGGCGACCTCAACTCGAGGCGCGGACGAATCCAGGGTATGGACGCCATTGGCCGCAACCAGGTGGTCAAGGCGACGGTGCCCGAAGCCGAGATGTACAAGTATGCTACGACATTACGGTCGGTTACGCAGGGTCGCGGTTTCTTTACCGCGCAGTTCGACCATTACGACCCCGTGCCTCAGGAGGTTTCCGCGAAAGTGATAGAGGAAGCCAAAAAGGCAAAGGAAGAGTAAATTGATTCTATAAGCATCGCTAAAGCGATTCTTATGTAAACCCTGATCAAGAAAATTCTTTAGGAAGGCCGGCCTTGAGCCGGCCTTCAATTTAGCAGTCGACAAGGGAAAATCGGGTTAAAAAAAGCTGGACAAAAGTGGGACAAATTCCGCGGCCCAAAACCGTACTTAGAGCTTTACGCCTCTTTTGAAATCACATCCCGTTGTCACTTACAATGGCCCACGCAAAGCTAAGTGGATGTGCTGCGAAAACGGGCAAAAAGGGGGGGCCTACCCCAAAAGAACACCGGAGACGTTCTTTTAGGGGACCCCGACGACTTTTGGAAAAAGTCTTTCAGAAGCCTGCCTGCCGAAAATCGAGATCGAGGCAAACTTCTGAACTGCCACCGAGGTGGCAGTCGACCCGGCTTGAAGAAACCCGTCAGTACCTCCCTCACCCGGCTTTATTAAGGGGGGGAGGGGTATTATCTACCTCAGGAAGTCGCTCTGCGCCTCCTTGGGGATGAAGTGAATGCTCCTTAGATACCAGTCGAAAACGCAGGAGCTTACCTCTGTGTACCCCTTGGGATAAGCTTTATCCCAAGGGGCACGCTGAAGTCGGCCCCTACGAACTCAATTCCTCCAACCAGGGGAGCTTACCCTCTCCCTTCGGGAGAGGGCGGGGGTGAGGGAAACGCATCTCCTTCCCTCGACGGGAAGGGGTGGGGGGCAAGGTAGCGGCTGGGAGCCGCATGGGCCGAACGATAACGTTCGGCAAACGCTCTTCTAGAACGTACACCTCCTCCCAGCCTCCCCCATCAACGGGGAGGAGATTTAAATGTCTCTACCTCACTATCACGATCTTCCGGGTGACGCCCACACTGCCCGATTCGAGCCGCGCGAAGTAGACGCCTGCCGAAAATGCCGCGACCTTCACCTCGCCTTGCCTGCGGACGGCTAGACTTGAAACCATCCTGCCCGACGCGTCGTAGAGCTCGATGGTGCCTTGCTCGCCTTGGCTCAGGGAATATCGCAGGGTGATCTCCGAATTAATTGGCGAGGATATTTCGAGGTGGGGTGTTACGGGTGTTTCTGAGGAGGGTGTTTCTGAGGAGGGAGGCTCGGTGACACCTACGTTACCTAGCGAGTCGGTCTTGATGAGCCAGAGATCCATTTTTCCTGCGCCGTATGAGTCTGTTCCTCCCATGACAATATAGCCGTTGTCCGGGGTAACCAGTACCCTATATCCGTAATCAAATCCACTTCCTCCAAAGATTCTATTGAAACGCTCTCCTCCAAAGTAACCACGTTCTGATAAAATAAGATCCGGATACTCATCCGTCCTGCATGAAACCCCGGTTACGATGTAAGCATTAGAACCGACACCGTTCTCAACGCAAAAGCCTTCTTGCTCTCCTTCTCCTCCCCACGCCGCTGTCCAATCATAATTTTCTAAATCAACAAAGTAAGTAGCTCCTAAGAAAATATCGGAAGGATCATCTGGATTTGGAGAACTCCACCCAACGCAGAGGTATCCGCCCGGCGACCATCTCTCCTGAATATAGTTTATATTACCTCCGGGGCTCTCATCCGTTGAGAAAACCTCACCTGAAGTGTCTATCCTTACGAAGCGGGTTCCCATTGTAAAAGACTGAACTAACAAAACGTATCCGTATACAAATTGGTGATTAATCTGGGCGCTGATTAGTAGATCATCCTCACTCTCACCGTAAGTCTTTGTCCATACTGTATCACCATCTCCTTCAATGCGCAGTATCCACACATCTGTACAACCGGCGCCCTCCGATTCTGTCTCGCCTAAAACCATATACCCCTCCGGCATCTCGAACACGAACTGACCACAATCAGACACACCAGGTAAACCATAACTACGTTTCCATACTGTGTCGCCAAGTGAATCGGCCTTCACTATCCACAGGTCTCCATCTAATGCCATTTCGCCAGCATCTCTATATCCTGTTATTATGTATCCACCATCCTTTGTTTGTTGAACATCTTCACCTACATCATTCATAGGTCCACCATACGTACGAGTCCACTGGGTATCACCTTGCTGGTTGACCTTCACCAGCCAGAGATCGTATGCATTTGGAGACGTTGAGAAGGATTTTGTAGCACCGGTAATCACATACCCCGAGTCCGTTGTTTGCCGAATGCAACTTCCAAAATCGTCTGCTGTTTCCCCATAGGTCCGCATCCAGCCGGCAAAAAGGGAAATGAAAGAGACCAGGCTTGTAACAATCACTCGCTTCACGCGAACCTCCAGTTATATAATCGGGTTACGATACGCGGCGGCTGGGGATTGTCAAGTATGATTAAAACCCTCACCGCCCCCTCCCCCCTACCCTATGGGGTGCAGGCACCCCAAGGGACACGCTGTCCATCAAGGAGGGGGAACTAACGGTACCCCCATCCGCCCGTAACTCCCTCACCCTACTCTCTACCGAAGGGCAAGGGGAAACCTCCTGACCATGCCTTGCAACATCGTTGACACGAGTCCCGGCCGGAACTATAATCGGGGCCTGGTCGGAGAGGGCTCGCAGAGAGTCCGGATTGAGATTTTATTGACAAAATTACAAGGAGAGTTGGAGATGAAGAAGTTCTTTAACTGGATCGATAAAACCTTCGTGAAGCCTGTGGAGGAATCAAAGATGCCCCTGGGCGCGTTCGTGCTACTTGCCGCCGCCTACATACTCGCGCGCAACCTTTTCGAGGGCGCTTTCGAGTCCATGCACCTTCTGGGGCTCTCTACAATCACCCTTCTCGGAGTGGAGGAGATGTTTTTGCACCTCATGTTCTCCTGGATGTATCTGTTCATGGTCATCATCGTGCTTCTGAGCTTTACCACCGGGCACGACATCCGCAAGATAACGAGGGTGCTCCTGACGTACTCCTTCATTATACTGATTCCCCCGTTCGTCGATTTCATCTTCATGCCCGGCGGCTTCCGGCTGGCCTATCCCAACGACATCTCGGTGACTTTCAAGATCCTCTACGTTCTCGCAAGGCCCTGGATAATCTTCGACCCGCGGATGGTCTACGAGTATTCGCAGAACCTTCCCTACGGAGCCTCGCCCGGGATGGGCATAGAGATAATACTCGGCATCATACTCGTGTTCATCTACACGTGGATGCGGTCCCCGACCACAAAGCGCAGGATAATAGCGCTCGTGCTGATACCGCTGGTGCTGTTCGGAACCATTCTCCTGACTGGCGGCGCGCAGGTGCTCATGGCCTCTTTCCCCGGCGACGCTCACTTAAGCAAAACCGTTTACTTCTCGGGAGGACTGATAACTTCGCCCACGAGAAAGTACGCGCTCATTGTGATTCTTCCCTTCATAGTCGTGCTGTTCGTCGGCCTCTTGCTTTACAACAAGGAAAAAGCCCGCATGCTAATCCGCTCGATTGACCCGTTCCAGGCCGTTCTCGGAGCCGTTGCCGCGTGCGCCGGATTCCTGTTCGCATGGCTCGGACTCAAGGACGTGCTGACCGGCGTCCCTCGCAACCCCTTCGATTACATCGCCCTTCTTGGACTCGCCGTGATGGGCGCTACATCAACCTCGACGAGGCTTTTCCTGTCATCAACGTGGGACGCGGCCAAGCCCCAGGACGAGCGCAAGACTTTCGCGAGAGCCGCAGGCGGAATGCTCATTCTCACAGTAGCTCTCGCCTGGTGCCTGGGTTACTCGAACCTCTTTATTCTCGTCGTCTCGCTGGTCTTCGGCCTCATCAACGCCATGCCGCCCCTGCGGCTCGCGCGGTGGAGCGTACCCTCCTCCCTGGCCAACTCGTTCGCCGTACTCATGCTCGTCTACTGCGGATATTCGCTTTTCGCGACCGAGCGCACTTTCACCGTATTCCCATGGTGGCTGTCGCTGGCCGTTTTCGCACCTTTGCTCTTGCTCTTTCTGGCGCGTGAATTCATACTAAGGCGTCAGGTTCCACACAAGGCGGCCTGAAGATGAACAAGGAACAACGCATAAGCCCGGCACTCCTCGCAGTGGGCATAGCCGCGGCCCTGGCTCTGGCCGTTCTGCCGCCCCTTCTTTTAAGGCTTTCCCTGCTCTGGTTCATCACCCCCGTCGTCGCGCTGGTGGCACTTGCGGGCGTATTCTTCAAACGCGCCTGGCTGCTTACGCTCTCGGCAAGTCTTCTCTTGATAGTAATAGTACTCGCCTTCACGAAAGCGTATCCGACAATGACTCAGAATGAGAAAAACAAACTTTACTCCACCGGGCAGATTGTCAAAGGAGACGTTTACTACGTGAGAGCCGATTACCCCAGGGCGCTCGAGGCTTACAGGCAAAGCGAAACTCAATGGATCATCGATCCCTGGATCGAGTATCAGCGCGCAAGATGTTACAATTACACAGGGCAGAACCAGACGGCCTTCGAGCTGTACTTGTACCTGGCGAAGTATCCTTTCGACATACCGCCCGAGATGCTCGAAACAGATTTGGCTCTAGCAGCTCTTAAGGCTTACCTTTTCGAAGACGGCGAGGCGCTTTTTACACAAGCCATAGACCAGAACTTCAGACCCGGGTACTCCTTTTTCCAGCTCGGGGTATTTAACAGGATGAACGCGCAGGGCGACAAGGCGGAGGAGATGTTCACTAAGGCACACAGGCTCGGATATGAGCGCTCGGATTGCTCTTCGCTTCTCGGCGAGATTGCCGAGGATCGCAAAAACTACGCCCTTGCCGAGGAACTGTACCGCCGCGGCCTGCACGAGAGCTTCGAGAATCTGGCCCTTTACGCCAAGCTGGGCAGCTTACTGCACCGACTGGGGCGCACCGATGAGGCGCTTAAGATTCTTCTGGACGGGTTCAACATAGCCACTTACGTTCCTTTCAACCCGAGAGCGACCGCGATGATACTCAACAACCTGGGCTACATATACGGCGACCAGGGCAAATCGGGCCAGGCCATTATGGCCTTCAAACAAGCCATCCACAGCGACCCTACCTTTTATGATTCGTACGATAACCTGGCATACGTCTACATGCAAACAGGCAGGAACGCCGAGGCTCTTCAAATTCTCCAGACGGCCCTCAAGATGGATCCGAATCACGAAACCGCCAGGCAGTTGATAAATCAGATAACCGGCGGTTACACCGCATCGCCCGATACCGTAAAGTAATGACCTGGATACAAGAGCGTGCAAGCGAAGAGATCGGGAAACGGGTGTGAGTACCTTTTTACTTTCGGGAACGGACTTTTAACAGATTAAAGGTCAGCCGCCCTGTTGGGCAGGCTGCCCGGAGCTTCCTCCGGGAAATCATGCGTCTCCGAGGATCCCCCGGGGAGGTTTTCGTAAATGATATTTTTGCGGCAGTCGGAAAAGATGGTGACGACGGGGCTCCTTACGACGTCGCGCCAGATGAAATCGAGTCCCATGGAAGAAAGCCTCTCCCGGATCAATCTCGAGAATTGCTTCACGTAAATATCGAGAGGCTGGTTGAGTATTTTTATGGTCTCGCGCAGCAGATAGTGCATCTGGGCCGATGAAATTAGAGGGTGATTCCACACGAGGTACTTGGCGTCGTAGTGACGCCAGGTCCGGTCAAAGACACCGTAGCGGGAATCCAGTTCGTCCCACAGGGGCGTTCCGGGAAACGGGGTTATCACGTTGACCTGATGCGCGTCAAACCCGGCTCCCTTGAGCCGCATCACGTCTTCCATGCTTTGGCCGGCGTCCATGTGTTCGTACCCGAGCATATAGTAGGCCATGCGGTACATGCCCTTCTTCGCGGAGGTTAGCCTGGTGAATTCGTAAACGTCGTCGACCCTCTGTTTTTTGTCGACGGCATCCATCGCGTTCTGGCTCATGGTCTCGACGCCGACCAGTGGAAAGCGAAGCCCCCGGTCATACCAGGAATCCAGGTTTCTCATGAATATCCCCACGCGACTTTGTGCCCACCACCGCATTCTCGATCGGGCAAGCATCTCCGAAACCCTTTCGGCATGCGCGGGATTGAATCCGAAAAGCTCGTCCAGCACAAAAACGTCCGTTATGCCCCTCTTGCGGTAGGAGGCAAGGACGCGTTCGATGCTTTCGAGATTCACCGGGAAGTGCTTGTGGTCGAACGTAGGCGTCTGGCAAAACGTGCATTTGAAAGGACACCCGTGCTGCGTGTAAAGAACCCCGACGTTCATGTATGGTATTTGAAGCCCCGTCATGTAGAACGAAAGAGGCCAGGTCATGAAAGGGTGCTCGACGTCTCTCACTCGGCGTCCGAACACCTGCGCTACATCGTCCTCCGACGCCCCCATGAACACGCGATCCACGCGCGAGGGAATGGAGGGATCAATGGAACCGTAGTTGCCCGCCCAAAGCTCCTTGACTCCTTGCCTCCTCGCCTCCTCGATCATCTCGAGCACCTCCCCTATCTCGTTCTGGTAAAAGCTGAAACCTACCACGTCCCAGCCTTCTTTGAGCTTTTCGACGTATTCGTGCCACATGGGGTACTCGAGTATTTCCAGTTCCTGCACGTTCTGTTTGAGGAATCGAAGGCCGGGCGAGGCGGTACGGAGCATTGATACCCTCGGGTTAAGGTAGACGTTCTGACCCACGTAATCGAGGTAATCACCGGGCCACCTGCGGTATACCGTACATAATAGCACACGGGGATTAGAGGACAAGGCCTTCACGAAGGCACCTTTACGCATGCAAAAAAAAGGCACAAAAGCGCCCTTGAGATTCCAAATACCGGACCACTATCCATACCGGCATAATAATATAGCACGAATAATAGATGTCAAGTGAAATCGACAAACCCATATGAAGGGAGGGGGAGGGGTTGTGGAAACTGACACTTTCAGATACTCGTGTTATTCAAAATAAAGAGAGCCTTGACTTAAGACCGGTCCCGGACCCTTAAAAGAAAAAGCCGGTGACCTTCTTTCTGCAACACTCGGCGTGAGGTTATATCTTATTTTACGCAGCGGACTCAATTCCTGGGCAGGAATACCTGTTTGCGGTCGTTGATTAAGAGCGAGGAGATGGGACCCCTTACGAGATCACGCCAGACAAATCCCAGCCCCTGTCTTTCAAGACGCACCATCGCCAGGCGCAGGAAGTTCTTGAGGTAAATATCGGTAGATCTGTTAAGGTAATGGATAACGGTGGCGCGCAAATAATGCATTTGAACGGGTGACATCAGAGGGTGGTTCCACACCAGGTGTTTGAGGTCGAAGTTGCGATACTTCCGTTCAAAGATGCCGTACCTGGCGTCGTATTCGTCCCACAGCGGGGTTTTCGGAAACGGGGTAAGCACCGTTATCGTGTGCGCGTCGAACCCGGCTCGCTTGAGAAATACCGCGCTTTCTATCGTATCTTCAACCCTCATGTGGGGATAGCCGATCATGGTGTACACCATCCGGTACATGTCTTTCTTTTCCCTGGTGCGCCGGGCGTATTCGAGAATTTGCTCGACGCTTTGTTTCTTGTCCAGATCGTCCAGCGACTTCTGATTCATGGACTCAAGGCCTATAAGTGGGAATCTCAACCCGCGCTCGTACCAGACATCAAGATGACGCATGAACATGGTTGCGCGTGACTGGGCCCACCAGCGAAACTTGTACTTGGCGAAGAGCCTTGTGAGCTTGTCTGTGTAGCCGGCAAACACACCAAAGAGCTCATCCTGAGGAAACACGTCGGTTATACCCAATTTTTTATAGTAGCGAAGCACCCTTTCCACGCTTTCAAAATCTATGGTGGACATCCGCGTGTTGAAGGAAGGGGTCTGGCAGAACGTGCACTTGTAGGGGCACCCGCGTTCGGTAAAGAGAACACCGAGCGTAAGATGGCGGATATTTCCCGGCAGGAAGCTCAAAGGCATGAACAGGGGAGGGTGCTTGACCGATCCTTCGGGCACGCGATATCCGAACGCCTGAGCCACGTGATCCTCTCCCGGGCCGATGAAGATGCGGTCGGCTATTTTGGGAATTTTATAATCGAGAGCGCCGTAATTGCCGGCCCAGATCTCCTTCACTCCATGCCTGCGAGCCTCGTCGGCCATTAGCTCTATCTCGGCGATTTCGTTCTGGTGAAAACTGAACCCGACCACGTCCCAGCCTTCCTTGAGTTTTTTTACGTAATCGTGCCACATTGGATAGTCCAGTATCTCGACCTCGGGCACGTTCTGCTTGATAAAATGCAGACCGAAACCCATGCGCCGCGGTACGGTGACCCTCGGAAGATCGTAGGTGGTCTCGCCGACTACGTCCCAGTAATCGGAAGGAAATCTCCTGAAGCACGTGGTCAAAAGCACTCTAGGATTGCTGGACAGCACCTTCGTCACAGAAAGCTCCGCCGTTGAATACTTCCGTTGTGACCCAACCCGGGAATCTTACGAACAAATTTCACACTTAATGATATCTTTTTCATCCCTCGAGTCAATCGGTAAAAAAAAGTCATATCCAGCCCGGAATTCTTGAGGTTACATGCGGAGACAAGATAAACACTTCACCTGTTAAACCTCTTTTTGGCAAAGATTTGTAAAATAAACCTGTTTCCGGTCGTCAATCCTTGTCGAATCCAACGGCCCCTTGACGAGATCGCGCCAGATGAAATAAGGCCCGTCACTGCGAAGCCTGTTCAAGACCAGTCTCGTAAACCCCCTGCCATATATGTCAAGAGGCTTGTTGAGTGTCCCTATCACGGTTTTCAGGAGGTACTTCATTTCACCGGGCAGAATGTGGGGGTGGTTCCAAACGAGGTGTTTGGCGTCGTAATGCGGGTAAGCGCTGTCAAATATTCCATAGCGAGTCGATAGTTCATCCCAGAGAAGCGTCTTCGGGAAAGGGGTGATGACGTTTACCTGGTGAGCGTCGAATCCCGCTCGCTTAAGCCTTAAAGCGTCCGCAATCGTCTCTTCGGCATTCAGATTATCGTAGCCTATCATGTAAAACGCCATGCGATACATGCCCGGTTTTTCGCGTGTGCGGCGCGAGAATTCGTACACCTGTTCTATTCGCTGGCGTTTATCTATGCCGTCCATCGCGCTCTGGCTCATCGTTTCCACGCCTATCACCGGAAACCGCAGTCCTCGCTCGTACCACGTATCGAGGTTGCGCATGAACAGGGCCGCGCGCGACTGGGCCCACCAGCGAATCTTGTGCTTTGCGAAAAGGAGGGTCAGCTTGTCGGCAAACTTTTGGTCTATGCCGAAAAGCTCATCAAGCAGCATTATGTCGTTTATGCCCAGTTTTTTGTAGTAGGCCACAACCCTTTCGACGCTCTCGAAATTCACCGTATACATGTTGTTTTCGTACACAGGGGTCTGGCAAAACGTGCACTTGTAAGGGCATCCCCGCTGGGTATACATAACGCCGAGGGTAAGGTGGCGTATTCTGCCCGGCACGAAGTTGATGTGCATCATGCCCACTGGATGCTCTACCGCTTCGTTCGTGACGCGTTTTCCGAACACTCGCGCAACCGGGTCCTCCCCCGCCCCCGTAAAAACCCTGTCCACCAGGGCCGGTACATGCTCGTCCAGGGCACCGTGCCCGCCCGCCCATATCTCCTTTATCCCCTGGCGTCTTGCCTCGGCAATCATGCGCTTGACGTGCTCGATTTCACGTTGAAAGAAACTGAATCCCACAACATCCCAGCCTTCCTTGAGTTTTTGGACGTACTCGTGCCACAAGGGGAACTCTAGTATCTCGACCTCGGGGACGTTTTGCTTGATGTAGCGCAGACCAAGGTTCATTCTGCGTTCAATTGTTACCCTGGGAAGGAAATATACGTTCTCGCGAATATACTCCCAGTAGTCTGTGTCGTGGGTTCTGTACGGTGTACAAAGGAGCACCTTCGGGTTCGTCGAAAGCGCTTTCTCCTTTCCTTCACTCGAACTTCTCATTTTCATCTCACTCTAAACACCGTTACCTTTCACAAAGGGTTTATACTATGTTACAGTTTATTCGGCTGTTGTCAAGTTTACTAGTAAATTTGACATTGTGGATACAAAAAAGAGCTGTCTGTAAAGTGCAGACACGAATCCAGGATGTTCTTTGTGGAAAATTTCAAATATGGACTTGCTTGCGAGGGTCCAGAAGCATTGCGGCAACGGGTGATTTTAATACGTCCTGCCACAGAAACCGGAATCCGTCCGACGCGAAGCGCTGCCTTACGAGGCGGGAAAACGAGCGGCCGTAGATATCGAGGGGCTTGTTCAGGAACGCGATCGCCGTGTTCCGCAGGCGGTGCATGTTTTGAGCGGAGATGTGGGGGTGTTTCCAGACCAGATACTTGGCGTCATAGTGCCGGTAGGTGCGGTCGATTATCCCGTAGCGCGAGGAAAGCTCGTCCCACAAGGGTGTCGCCGGGAAAGGAGTGATCACGTTTATCTGGTGCGCGTCAAAGCCCGCCGCCTTCAGCCGGACCACGTCCTCAAACGTCTGGTGGGCGTCCATGTGTTCGTACCCTATCATGTAGTATGCCATACGGTACATGCCGCTGCGTTCGCCGGTTCGTCTGATGAATTCCTCAACTTCCTCGAGCTTTTGTTTCTTGTCTATATTGTTCAGAGCGGTCTGGCTCATGGTTTCAACGCCGACAAGGGGAAACCTGAGTCCGCGCTCGTACCAGGAGTCGAGGTGGTTAAGAAAAAGCGACATGCGCGACTGGGCCCACCACCGCATTCCGTACCTGGCGAGTATCTCCGTGATCTCCTCAGCGGACTTGGGCTTGTATCCGAAAAGTTCGTCGAGAATGAGGACGTCCGTGATCCCTATCTTCTTGTAGTATCTGATTACCCGTTCGATGCTCTCGATGCTGACGGATTGATGGTTGGTATCATATACAGGCGTCTGGCAAAACGTGCATTTGAAAGGGCACCCGTGCTGCGTGTACAAAAGACCGATCTGGAGATATGGAATGTCGCCGGGGATGAAGGTAATGGGCCAGAACATGACGGGGTGCCTGACATCGGTGACACGGCGACCGAATGCCTGCGCCACCGCGTCCTCGGAAACCCCGTGGAACACGCGGTCAACCGCTTTCGGGATGACAGGGTTAAGGCTGCCGTACCCCCCCGCCCAGAGTTCCTTCACGCCCTGCCTGCGGGCCTCTTCGGCCATTTTCGACACTTCGCCTATCTCGTTCTCGAAGAACGAGAATCCGACCACGTCCCATCCCTCTTTCAGCTTTTCCGCATATTCGCGCCAGGACGGGTATTCGAGTATCTCGATCTCGGGAACGTTCTGCTTCAGAAAACGCAGCCCGGGCGAAGCCTTGCGCTTGAGGGCCACCCTGGGCGTGAGGTAGACGTTCTCGCCGATGTAATCGAGATAATCGTCCCTGAACCGCCTGTAGACGGTTGAGAGAAGAATCTTCGGATTAGTGGAGAGAGTCTTCACCCCTCCTCTCCACCGAAGAAAAATTGCTTGCGTTCGTTGAACAATAGGGAGTGAAGGACCGGTCTGGCAAGGTCATCCCACAGGAAACCGAAGCCCTTCTGGTTTATTCTCTTCTGAGCCATCCTTATAACGCCTGCGCCGTAATTGCGCATGGGAACGTTAAGCCGGGCCATCCCGACGCGCTTGAGAAAATCCATTGCCCCGGGGTCGATGGAAGGGTGATTCCAGACGAGGAAACGCGCATCGTAGCGGTGGTAATCCTTCTCGAAGATGCCGTAGCGCTCCTTGATTTCGAACCACTGGGGCGTCTTGGGATACGGGGTAAGCACCGTGAGCTGGTGAGCGTCAAAACCAATAGCTGCAAGTGTTTCGTAGTCTGAAATAACGGATTCCACAGTATCGTTCTCGTATCCTATCATGTAAAAAGCCATTGTGAAGATTTTCCTCTCCCTGGTGGCGCCCCTGAATTCCTTCATTACCTCGAGATTCGTTCTCTTGCCTATCCTCTTGAGCGTCTCGTCGTTCACGCTCTCAACCCCGAAACCGACGTTGACCATGCCGCGGTCGGTCCAGGAATCTATGTGCCTGAGCGTCAGGTCGGCCCTTGACTGCACCCACCAGTGAAACCCGTAGCGCGCAAGCATGTCGAGTACCTGTTCGGAGTGAGAGGGAAAGGTGTAAAAAGTCTCGTCTAGTATGAAGAGTTCGTTTATTCCGTGCTTTCGGTAGTAATGCAGAACCTCTTCGATGGATTCGAGGGGAAGCCTTGCCGGGTGCGGGGAATGAACCGGCGTCTGGCAAAAGGTGCACCTGTAAGGACAGCCGCGCTGCGTGAAAAGGAGGCCGATTTTCTTATATGGGACCGAAGGGGGTACAACAACCCTGACCGGAATCACTATAGGTGGATGCTTGATTCTTTCGGTTTTACGACCGAAGCACTCCTCGAGCAGGCTCTCCTCGACGTAACCGTACCAGATGCGGTCGGCGAAGGCCTCCGCTTCCTCGGACAGGCCGCCGTATCCGCCCGCCCATATCTCCTTCACGCCCTGCCTGCGGGCCTCGGCGACCATTTCGAGTATCTCGGCAAGGTCGTGTTGAAAGAAGGTGAATCCCACTACGTCCCAGCCTTCCTTGAGCTTTCGGACGTATTCGTGCCACAGGGGGAACTCCATTATGTGGATGCCGGGAACGTTCTGCTTGAGAAATCTCAGAGACGTTGAGACCGTTCTTATGAATCCGAAACGGGGCGTGCGGTAGAAATTTGCGCCGACGGCGTCGTAGTAATCGTTCGGGGCGCGGCGGTAAGCGGTTGATATAAGAATCCTGGGCGAAGAACCTCTACTCATCAAGGGCCCTCATCCCATTTTCATCGGCCGGTTCTTCCTTAATCTTCCGCACCTCTAGACCGGGCTCCATTCACTTGAGACTTGCCAGGGGAATAAGCAGCCATGAGGTGTAGTCGGCGACGGCGAGATGGCTCTCGGATGCTGCAACCGCGAGCGCCTTCCCCGGTGTGTCTATGAAGTTACCGAGAACCGGAGCCGTTGGGTCCTGGACTCCGACCTCGAGAACCCCCCTTTCGCCGGAAGCAATGTAGAGGGTCGTGCCGGTGAGAGCAAGGCCGTACGGCCGCACACCTATGGGAGTGAAGGAAAGCTGCCTCGGCGCCACAGGATTGGACACGTCGAGAATCATGAGCAAGCCCATGGAGTCGGCGACGAACAGCCTTTGACCATCAAGCAGAAGCGCGACAGGACTGACTGCACCTGGATAAATGGAAATTTCTTCAGGGGTTTTACCCTCCTCCCTCAAGGCAATAATCCTCAAACCGGAATCGGGATCGGCCACGTAGGCAATGGAGTCGGTGACGGCAACGTCGAGTGCCTTGATTCCTTCTACCTTCCCCTTGTCCTTCAAAGGTCCACATGGACATATCCAGAGAGTCCGCAGCCCCTTGCCTCCCTCTGCGACCACAATCAGTTCGCCCGTGAGGCCGAAACGCAGCGGCTCACCGGGCTGGAATAGTTCGTATTTCCTTTCCGCACCGGGGAAAGTCTTGATGGAGTAAATTGATACGCCGCGTTCTCCGTCCGCTATATACAGGTTAGTTCCTGAAAGAAGAACTCCAAGTGCATTTTCGGGTCTCGGATCGGCGTAACCGGTTACGAGAGAGTCCGCATCTTGTTTAACGATGCTCACCCCTCCCCCTCCCTGGGCTATGGCCCAGAAATCGCCGCTCCTGGAGGTATGCAAAACGGGGGACGAGCGTGAAAAACGCTTGGAGACTGCAAATGCCGAAGGCTTGGAACCTTCGAGAAGAGCTATGCCCTTCCCGCCCAGCGCGAGGTAAACACCGTTTCTTGCGGGCACGATATCGGAAATGTACCCCTCACGAAAACTCAACGGTGTATCTAAACGTTTGCCGCGAAAATCAAAGACGGCATAACCCTGGCTCCCCAGAGCCGCATAAAGGGTTTTACCGGAGCAGGTAAGCGAAACTGCCGTGGCCCCTGCGTCGAATCTCAGTTCCTCCATCGGATGAGCAGGGTCCTTAACGGAAAAAACGACTATCGAAGATTCTCCAAGCCCGACAAACAACTTTCCTGAACCTGCGGCGAGGGTCTTTGCTCCAGCCAGATTGATCTCGCCTGCAAGGACCGGGGTATTCGTGCAGTCAAAAATCTTGATTCCGTTTCTCGTTAAAGCGTAGAGAAAGTCTCCTGAAAAAACGATATCCTCCGCGGCTGCGCCGAGGTTCTCGGTTGAAAGCGGCTTTGAAGGATCGCTCTGGGAGCTGATCACAAGAATCCCAGAATTGGTGGCCGCCGCCAGATGCTTCCCGGATGCGGCAAGAGCCGAAACCTGGCCGCCGGGAGAAAAGAAAGCAGTCTCCCTGAGGCTGTCCTTTACGCTGAATTCCCTTACATTTTCTCCCGAAGCCAGCCACACCCGTTCGCCCGATGCGACGATAAGGCTACTGAATTCAGGGGTAGGGATATTGAGGGCACTCGAAAGGCCGTCATCCAATTGCGCTATTCCGTAGCCTGTAGCCGCGTAAAGTTTGCCCTTTACCTGGACCAGCGCGGAATAATCGCCGGATATGTAGAAGCTTTTTGTATCGGCGGGAAGATAACCCGCATTTCCCGCCGAGAATAAAAATGCCGATATTAAGACTGGTATCATTCGTTACTCCAAGCTATTTTAAGTTATACGCTTCAACCGCGTAGGGAGTCACAACTAAAAGCCGACCCTCGCTTACGGCAACACCCCTTGCCTTATCTATATCGATGTTCTGAACTATCTGGGGTGAAGACGGTTTCGATATGTCCACGGCGTACACGCCTTCCTCTCCCGAGGCGATGAAAAGCGTATCACCGTCTCTGGCAAGCGCCGAAGGGGTACCCTGGAGTTCAAGCACGGCAAGCTCCTTCGGCCGTGTGGGCCGGGAAACGTTTATTATCGTGAGTGCACCCGATTCATCCAGGCCGAAAAGCAAATCGCCGTCAAGGTAAAGCTTTTCGTAATCCCTCGAAAGAGGGGTCGTTGCGACCGTTTCAAGATGGGTGCTGTCTTTCCAGGATACGGTCTCGAGCGCACCAGGCGAAACGGATACGAAAGCGAGTTTGGTTTGCGGACAAATTCGAATATCCAGGGCCCTTCCGCCGACGCTCATTCTTCCCTGCTCCTTCAAAGGCCCGCATGGACAGCGCCAGAAGGAACCAACACCTTTTGTGTCTTCAGCGGTAAGCACCATCTCGCCTTCGGCATCCAGCCCTCGCAGCATGTATTCAAACTGTAAAAATGCGCGTTTTTCGGGGTGAGCAGGCTCCTTAATATCCACCGCCTGCAGAAGATTAGTGGCCGTTATGGTGTAGACCTGTGAACCGAAAAGATAAAGCCTTCTTGTTTCGTTCACCCCGGGGAAAGTCCCGAGGAATGAAAGGGGATCGCCGGTTTCCAGGGTTCTGATTCCACCCTCACCAATGGCAAGAACCGCAATGTTGCCTCTTGCAAGAATGTCGTAGCCGACGCCCGCGCGCTTGAAAAATATTCCCTGCAGGGCGTTGGGTTTGATTGAAAGATCGACCTTGCCGAAACCAACACCGGTAAGGAGAAGTGCGAGTGAATCCTCGAGTGCAAGGCCTGTACCCAGTCCGGACATCCCCTCCTCCTGGGCAAGCACCGGCTTTTTGGGATCGGCGAGAGAAAAAATCGATAAATCGGAAGTTCCGGATGCAGCCGCAAGTCGGTCCTTGAAGATTGCCAGCCTATTGACCTGTCCTTCCGTCGCTACCCGTGACAAGACACGAACCGAGCCGCGGCGTGGTTCGACCACCCAAAGGCCGTCATCGCCTGCAGCGATGTAAAGAAGATTATCCTGCTCCAGAACGTCTAAAACGGCAGGCGCCCCGTCGAGCGCAAGCCTTTTTACCTCAGGCGATTTGGTTTCAAGATCAACAACCCAGAAACCCGCGGTGTCCGCTGCAAGGTAGATTTTGTCCTTCGAAGGCACTATCCTCACCGGGACGGCGGGAAGGGCTACTGGTGTACCCGCGATCGCACTGCCGGATGCCAGGTTTTGCCCGTAAAGATTTCCACTCGTATCCGAAAACCAGAGCGTATCACCCGAGACGGAAAGCGCGGAGATTCCGCCTTCCTTAATCCAGGAGATACCCGCGCTTTTTTTATCTGCGGGGTCCATCTCCAAAACGGCCAGTCCCCGACTACCGGCAACGTAGAGATTATCCTTCCACATTCCGAGGTCGTGACTGTACCCGGGCAGGTAATAATTGCCGATACGGTGCATATCCGAGAGGGCAAAAATGCTCACCCCTCTGCCGTCCGTAACGTAGATGTTTTCTTTATCCATCACAGCCGAACGGAAATCCCCGCCAAAAACGAGCTGCAACGAATGGTCAAAAACGCCGCTTAAAGCTAAAAAGAGAAGTATTGCCATCGCCGGGAAGAGAGCTGGGGTCAGCGGTTCTGCAAAATCTGCTGCCGGAGATCAAACTCGCGAGGCATTCTGATCGGCAACGTTTGATCGATCAGTTCCCGGTTTGTTTCTTTTTTGTACCCGAGATCCTTTACCCTTACGACCATTTTTGCGGCATTGGGCATCATCAGGCCCGCGTTAAGTTCAATGCGCGTCGGTATGGGATTTTTCTTATCTGTTGTAAAATCATAGAACCTGACTTGAGTGGCGTTGGTTTCTATGCCTGTGGGCTTCTTTGTTGAGCTGTCAAAAACGTAGCTTAAGCCGGATACCGTTTTGACGATTGTCGAAGTGGCGTCGTTGTAGAATGTGTCAATATCTTTAGGGTCCGCCGGAATCAGGTTAAAAACCATCAGTATATCCTTGGGCGTAAAAGGCATGCTGTTAGCCCAGCCTGTGCCCTGATTCAGAAACGTCACAAGCTTTACCCTGCGCATGAAATCATAAATCCATACCGTGTCCGCGTCTCCCCTGAAAAATCCCGCCGGCGCTCCCCCGGGGAGTCGTACGTCGAATATATATTTTCCACTTTCCCAGTAGAAAAAGAAAGGCATTTGAAGCAGAACCTTGTCCGAACTATCCAACGCCTCGACAAAACCGCTAACCGAAAGAATTTTTGGAGTTTGTCTTATCTCCATGAACTTAAGCTCTTCAGGATATGTGGTTTTTGCCTTTGCAGAAACGATAGAAAATAGTACGCCAAAGGCCACTATCAAGTTATAAGCTAAATTGGACCTCATTATTGTTCCTCCTAGAGGGTATTCAATCTTTATGTAACGAAGAATTATAGAACTGCGCGGCCGAATGTCAAGGCAAGAATTTTGTCGACCGGGTCGGTCAATAGAAGTCGTCTATTCCTGATATCTTGAGGTTCGGCTTTGTTTTGGAGAGTTTCTTAAGGGTATCTATCACAACCCAGGTTTCTCCCCACGGCAAGGTTGTATCGATGCGAACCATAAGCTCCACATTTTGTGAGATTTTTGAGTAATGCGACCAGAGATCGTCTACATCCATTTTCTTCCGATTCAGGTAAAGACCCGAAGTCGTGACATTCAGGGTATCGATTTGACCGGAAAAAGGGTGTCCCGTTTTCAGAATCCTTGTGACTACGATGAGGCCTAAAAGCACCGCTATCGCGATAATCACCGGACCTCTGAGCAAGCTGAGGCGGGGAAGAGGGTTTCTTCGTTCGGGTAAACTCATTTCTAGATTATAGTCATTTAACTTCCGGGGTCAAAGCTTGAGTAAAAAACCGTGATAGATTTCCTCAGGGGTTGTCAGCGCAGCAGCACTCTTACTTCTTCACGTAAAGCGATATCTCGAAGGGCTATGCCGGAGAAGGGGGCTTCTATATCAAGAAGCCCCCCCGAAAGGTTCGAATTCTATAAGCTTATACCCGTTGTTACTTTTTTGGATACTTCCACAGGTAGTCCATACGGACCTTTGTCGTCTCGGGTTTCTGATCGACCAGGAAAGCCACAGAGATCGAATCGCCTTCTATCTTCGTGATGGTGCCGTTGTCTATATAGACGAAAGTCGTGTCATAGAAACCGCGTCTGACGAGAACGGGTGCGGCCGTTTTAACTTCGTTTTTCTTGAGTGGGATTTTCTTGATCACGTATTCCATTTTGATTTTGTACGAGGACTCGCTGAGGTACGATGCAACATCGTTCCAGTGCGATCCAGGCGTGATGGTCACGGTATCACCGTTGATGGCCGACACCGTGGCTTCGGCCCAATTCGAGCCTCCGTTGTAAGGCTGACCGTACGATATCGTGTAAGGCTGGACGAACACGGCGTCCCCTACCTTGACGACATCGACACTGCCGGAACCGCATCCAGGAACCAGCGCTATCCCGAGTATTACAGTTATGATGAGGATTGCTTGAGTAGTCTTTGTTGACATTAAGTCCTCCTGCAAAGAAGGTTAACGGAGTGAAATATACCCAAGGGCAATACGATGTCAAGTACCATTTAAATAATTAAATTGTGACCATAAGTAAAGCTCCAGTGCTTAGTAAAACGGGGGGGGAGGAGGGGTTTGCGAGCAAGATTGTCAGCCCCCCTCTTCAAAGAGCCTGCCCGTAAGTCATACTAGAGATGCCGAACAGGACCTCGTTCTCTCACCAGCTTGACATGGATATCAGGCCAGCCCCCCCCTCGTTTAGCGAACGACTTCGGGCGGCGGCTTTGCACCCGGCGACTAACGGATTATCTTCCCAGTTTCACTAGCCAGCGCTCTAAAGGGTCCATGTTCTTTGAGTGTTCCAGGCAGAGGTCGAGGAGCCTGGGTGAGGTGACGGTCTTTACCGGGATTGGGGGCGACTTGGCATAGAGGGTGTTGTGGCGCAGAAGCTCGGCCCTGGGATGATCGGGTGCGTATCCTGCAGGAACGCGTTTGTAATGCACGTCACCGGTTACATAGTCGCCCGATTTGCGGACTGCTGCCAGGGCTTTTTCGAGTTCGCGCCCACGCCTGTCGTCGGCGACCGCATCGCGAAAATCCTGAAGTTCTTCCTTGGAAAACTCGTACTTCCCCGCATACATGAAGGCAGAGTTCGACTCGAGGTGGAAATAGAAACCGGGATTCGACATCTTTTTGCCCGGACCCTCCCAGAAGAAGATGCCCATGTGGGTTTTATATGGCGACTTATCGGCGCTGAAGCGGACATCCCTGTGGATTCTGAAAAGCGAGCCCGAGCCGTTGGTTCTCGTGCTGTAGACGATATCCTTGGAGACTTCTTTCTGCAGCAGGGCTCCGAATCCGGTGATGAATGCGAGTGCGGGTGCCACAAGCGATTCCTCGTAGACACTCCTGTTGGCTTCAAACCAGCCCTTTTCGTTATTTCTGGTGAGGTCGGCGAGAAAATCCAGGCCCTTTTCAGGGAATCCTTTAAATTGGTCCATGGCTCCTCCTTTATCGATTTTTCCCGAACACTCTCCTGCATCTGGAGCACGCTTCAAGATACCAGCTGCCTTTTGCCCCGCATTCGCATGTCCAGCGTTTCTTTTGTCTTGTGAGCCATTCTGTTTCGCCAAGTTCCTTGAGAAGTTCGAGGTTTCCGATGACTTCAGAGTGATGCACAAGCCCGTCTTCGGAGAACTTTTTGATGCGGGAACAGGGGAACTCGGCGCAAAGTCCGCAGTGCTCGAGCGAGTGAGCGCGGGCGCACTCGCGTATCCCGCACTCATCACACAAACTTTCGTCGGCCCTGCAGCCGGGGCAGAACTGGAGCGGTGCATCGGCATACTCTCGGAGCTTACCGGGCAAGTGGGTAAGATGACGCCGGTCTTGCTCGTCGAAGGCAACCTTGAAGCTGCACGCGCCGCAGAAAAGCCCGCAGTAGCCTGTCAGGTCGTTCATGATTCTAGAGAGTCTTTCTTATCTCTTCGAGATTGGCCTTTGCCTGAGGAGCCATTTTGAAAAATCCTTCTGCTGTCTCGCAGGCGTAGTCGGGGCAGTAAGCGCAGTTCTCGACGCCCTTGGCCGACGCGCACTTGCGAATGGCGCACTGGGCGCAGTAACCGATATGGCGACCCGCCATGTCGGTGCAGCCGTCGCAGTTTATGTCTTCGATTTTGAACTCGGATTTGAACTCATTCGACCACTGCTCGGCGATTTTTGCGCGAGCCTCGTTGTCGTCGTTCTTGGTTGCTATGTAACCCGGACAGGCTCCGCAGTCAAGCCCGCAGAAAGCGATCATCTTTGACATATCGTCTCCTTATTTCTTTTGTATACATAAGCTTACTTTAAATTGCTTACTTGTCAACCCCTCATTCTATTGTTGCATGGAGATTGAGGAGCGCGCGGCGGTTTATTTGACGGGCACCATGAAATCGAGTTCGGAGTCCGGATTATCCATACCCTTGAAACGTTCGGCATCGTAGTATTCTATCATATAATCGAAGGAAGGCTCGAGTCTTGCTTTAGGAAGCCACTTGTTCCATATTTCCTGGGTTTTTGACCAGTTTTCTTTTATTTCCCTCATCGTGAACGTGAAGACGGCGTAGCGGGTTTCGGGGAGTATCTTCGCGACGAGTTCGAGAGGGATATCCTCGAGGCTCGAGACCTCGAGGCCGGTAAAGATGTATTTGTTTCCGGATTCCTTCTCCTCCTTGAAATCTATCCAGAGTTCGTAGCCGGACTCCGAGACCAGGTTTTTTAAGGAATCCAGCTTTTTCCCGGTAAATCGAGAGAGTCTTTTCCATAATTCACCGACTGCGTTTTGCGCAGACCATCCGCCCGCCTTCTCATAGGGCTTCCCGAAGAAATCGACCCCGACAAGGATCAGCTTCTTTCTCTCTGTGATTCTCGGTGTCACTATTGGCTCCTTTTTGAATGCGATGTTAGTATTATTTTTTTCCTCCTTTTTCCTTGTATTTCAAGGCCAGATAGGCGTAGACTGTAACCCATTTGTTGGCCTGGCCGCGTTTCCCCGTCTTGAAATAGCATCTGGGAGGATCCCAATCAAGGACGTATCTCGATTCCTTGTCTTTTTTGGATTCGAATGCCTTCCACATATCATCGAGTTCAGGTCTCGTGCCGTAGCCCATCGCGGCCAAGGCGTATGCTGATTCAAGAAGATTGCTTCTCCAGTGAAACGGGAAAACCATGATATTTGAGCTTCTATTTGCCGGAACCCCGGGGGAGTCCGTTCGGTAGATGGCGCCGCGGCGAAGGAAGTAGTCAACAAGTTTTCTCGAGCGTGGATGTCCCCACAAATCGGGGAGCATGGCGAACGCCATCAAGGCTTTGGTCGAACCGTTGATACAGCTTCTGACCGGACGGACCTTGCGCTTGCCCTCGTGCATATCGCACAGGTATCCGCCGTCGTGACGGGAGGTGGAAAGCATTAGCTCGACGGTTTTCCGGACGCGAGGATCATCACGATATCCGAGCATGATGAATGTCCTGATGTTGTATGCGTAAAGGCAGGACATGTGACGGCTGTAGTCTCCATCGGGCTTTGTGAGGCAAAGGTAGCGCTCAGCGGCCAGAGCCACGCGAGGGTCACTCTTATCTAAGCCGAGTTCAGCGAGAAATGACAGGTTGAAATGAGTGGTGATGAAGTCTACGTAGTCAACGTTCGCCCCTACCCCTTTATACTCCCAGTAACCGTCCGGATGCATCTTCGAGAAGATGCGCTCGGCCTGGTTACTTCCAGGGATCTGCGCTTTGAGCTTTCGGATGGTGGGAGCATCGGGGTTCTCATCCAGAAGCTCAACAAGGGTTCTGTAGCGAACCGAGGGGTTCTCCTCATCGAGAAGCCAGTCCACGACCTGCTGATTGATGTCTAAGGGAGACGTGAATCCCTCCTTATCCCTTCGAGCGTCTGTCTTGCGCCAGGGGCCACGAACTCAAAGTGAACGTTGAGCTTGGCACAGACAAACTCTTCGCAGTGAGCACAGTTGGGGATCCCCCTCCCCCCCGCGCATCTGCGGATCGGACATTCTTGGCAGTAGGCGATGTGAGGTCCGTTAGGATTGGTGCATCCCAGGCAGTTGACATCTTCGGGGTTGAAGGTCCCCTCGAACATTTGTGACCACTTCTCCGCGACCTTCACGCGAAGCTCGTCGTCATCTTTGACGGTGGCGATGTAGGCTTCACATGCGGCACAGTCCATTCCACAGCAGGCGATATGTCTTTCCATGACTTATTCAGAATTTTTCCGGATTTCTTCGAGCGTCTCGAAGGCTTGCGGCGCGCGCGAGTGAGATTGGATGAGCATCTCACAGCGGTAGTCTCCGCACGACGCGCAGTTTGCGAGACCCTTTTCGACATTGCACTTGCGTATCCCGCATCCCTCGCAGAAACCTATCCTCTTCCCATCCTGGGATGTGCAGCCGTCGCAGTCTACATCCCGGGGAGCAAGTTCGTACTCAGGGGTCGACCATATCTTTGCCAGTCTTTCGCGTTCCTCGTTATCGTCCCTCAGGGTCGCTTGAAACGCCGGACATTCAACACAATTAAGGCCACAAAAAGCCGTCATCTTTACCATACCTTCTCCTTATCTGGTTTGTATACAAAAGCGTACTTAAAAAAAGCAATTTGTCAACCCCCTCTCGAAAGGTAGTGGCGGATGACGTTTCACCGGCCGGATGGGTATCCACATGAAGGGCGGGGTAAAAACTACCCCGCCCTTAACCTGGGAAAGCCATGTGAGATTTACAGGATTAAGTCTCCACAAGTGCGAAACTCGAGTTGTCGGAGGCCTCGTATGCGCGAATTCTCGAGTGCCCGTCTCGCGTCCGCGGGTAGGTTTCGAGCCTTACCGAAAACGCGCATTTACCGTAAGTATCCAGGAGGTCTTTGACTTTGAACGAATATACTGCCGGCGTCGGGGCCGAGACCGTAGAACTGAAATACCCCTCCTGGGTACCAGAGATTCCGCGTCGTACCGTCAGCACGTAATTGTAGAGGAAATTGTACGATGGGGTCGGATGGTATGCTTCATATTCAATATCCACGTTGTCGTTCGCCTTGTCCGAATAGCCGAGGAACTGGCATTCAAGCGCCTTCAACCCGTTTAGCGCTATTGATTTTATATCGGCCACGGTCGCCTTGTTGTCCACATGGATATGGCAAATCAAGCTTCCGTCCGCCTCAACGAATAAGCTGTCGTCAACTACCCCTACCGCGGCGGTAGGCAGAACGAACTTGAAACCTGCGGCTGAAGGTATCAGTTTGTTGCCGTCCTTGTCGAACACTTCAAGACAGAGATCGTATTTACCGTCAGACACCAGGGATACGTATCTTCCCTGCGAAGCGTCCCATATTGCCGTATTCCAGATTGCATATGCAAGATCGTCCCTGTTAGCCAGCCAGTTTTTGGCCGGGTCCGGGACCGCGAACATGTTGTTTTCGTTCGGACCCAGGGTCTCGCCGATAATGGCATACTTTCCCGGTGAAACGGGCGCTATGTATCTGTGTACGATCGGCGTATCGATAGCGCTCCAGTTCGTTGTGCCGTGCTTACGGTAAGACCAGCGGTAGAATCGCACCCCATTGCTTGCGGAAATCAGGGTGCGCAGTCTCGGGTCGAGCTGCATCCTTATGTCGAGCCTGGTGCCGTAGGGATCAGTGCCGTTGTAAAGCCCGCAAGCGGCAGGAAGGGGCGTCGCGGGATCGCAATGAGCTTTGATGTGCGCCTGATTCACGCTGTACCATTCGTCCTCGTAGATACCCATAGGCATGATGTATGCATCGGTGATGTTCAAGGGGACGTCATGCTGGCATACAACCGTATCGGGGTGAGTTACGTGCAAGTGAACCGGGTGCCCGCTCGGATGATTCCAGTATGTGTTGCAGGGAACCGGGTAGCGGTTGTATATTACCTTTTCGACTCCGTTGATGTTTTGTTTTACCTTGAACCAGAGATCGGGAATGTCGTCACTGCACAGGGAAACGTATATCTGCTTGTGGAAGCTGCCGTCGGGCTGGAGTTCCGCGGTACCCAGAAGCTGGCGGCTGTAGTACCTGCACCACCACCACCAGTAGTAGTAAATCCACGGGTACCAGCACAACCAGTACCTGAAGGCCTGAAATTTGTCTATCAGAAGATTCCTGAACTGCTCAGTGGTTGTGTCGATTATCTGGGCGACCTTGACCCCTTCCACCGGCTCACTGGCAAGAAAGGCGCGTCTCTCGTCCAGAGTCTTTTTCTCGATCTCGATACGCATCATCTCCCTTGTCAACGGGAGATTTCCCTGTCTCTCTTTGGCAAAATTCCATTCCTTCGGCAGCGATTTCAGTTTTGCGGCCACTATTTCATCTATCTTCTCGACAGTGGTCGGACCCTTGGGTGGAACGGGGGGCTGCGGTGGAGTCCCGCACCAGTCGTCATCCCAGCTTTCCATCTCCGACCATTCCGCGGGAATGTCCTTTATTTGAACGAGAGGCGATTTCCGGATCACGTCTATTATGCCGTCCCTTATTCTTTCTATCACAAAGGGCGGAAGGCGTCTGAAACAAGGCCATATTTCTACGTCGTAGATCTCTACCTCGCCGAAGCAGACAGGTATTCCGTCCTTTTCGACCGTTCCTGCGACAACGTAAGGGACCAAAATCCAGCAGTGCCACAGCTGCCAGGGTATTACGAACTCCAGATTATGTTCGCCTGGAGAACCTTCCACCTTTTGTGTCGGGTTTTTCCCTAACGGCTCGAGATTTTTGACGTTTTCATTTTCCGGCGCGATCATGACGACGTAAAAACCTCGTATGGCTTCAACTTCAATTTTCATGCTGCCTGACGGGGGCTTCCCCTGCGTGGTTTTGAGAGGTTTTTGAACAACCAGACGACCTGAGGGATCAAAAACGTATACCGCAATGCCGGGCTGCCTCTCTTGCTTTGGCCACTCTTTTTCGTCTTTGGGTCCCTGGAACTCTACGGAGATTCCCAGGATACATAGTTCTCGCGGGTTCATTAATCCTCCTTCGTTACATACTTATCACTTACTCTCCTCAGTTGTGACAGATAAAGGATTTCTTGATTAAACCTCTACTGCGGTACGTTAAAGTTTTCTTGTGACATTTAACGAGCCATAACCTCCTTTTAAAAAAAGTATAGAAAAATCTTTCTATTTGTCAAGTCCTTACTCTAGTACCGTCTTTTGTTTTAATCGGTCTGCCGAGGGACATTCAGGCAATCAGAATCCACGTTTGACAATCTCTGAACTTCTTTTATCATTCTTCATGACACCTGAAATAAGATTGCGCAAATACGAACCCTCTGATTTTCTGCGCGTGAGGGATTTTCTCGCCGAGAATTACCTGAAGTTCCCGGAGCCGGTCAACTGGGACATGGTTCGCTGGAACTACTCACGCTACTTTATTGCGCCCATGATTGGGGCCTGGGGAATCGGCGAGGTTGATGAAAAGATACCGGATGCCACCGGCAAGAGGAGCATGGAGTCTATCCGCTTCTGGGAATCGTCCATCGGGGTGTGGAAGACGGAGGACGGAGAGATAGCGGGCGTGGTCTGCCCTGAGGAATACGCACCCTGGCATAACGCTTTCGGCAGGGCATACCTCCAGCGATGCCCCGATTGCGACCATCTCCTGCCCGAGATGCTCGAGTACGCGGAGAGAACGTTTCGCGGCACCCGTAACACCCGTAACACCCGTAACACCCCTGACTCCCCTGACACACTAGATACACGAAACACAAGGATTTACGTGGCTGAGCATGACATGGCGCTCAACGAAGCTGCCGAGGCGAGAGGATTCGTAAGGGATGAAGAGCCTTGCATAGACTATATGGAGTACGATCTTGCCGATATTCCCGAGACAACCCTCCCCCCTGGATACCGGTTCGTCTCCATGGCCGAGAACAACGACATCGAAAAACGCAGAAAGGTGTTCGGGCTTTCATTCTGGCATCCCGATCCGAACGACTGGCCGACCGCCTACTCATACGAAGAGTTTCAGAAGGCCCCCGACTACCGCAAAGAGCTGGACCTGGTCATCGAGCGACCGGATGGTGAATGGGTTGCCTGCACAGTCGCCTGGTTTGATGAGTACAACGGCGTTGGAACGTTAGAGCACGTGGGCGCCGTTCAGCTGGGCATGGGCCGGGAGGTGGTCCTGGAAGGCTTAAGGAGGCTGCGAGACCTGGGTGCCCGGACCGCCCACATGGACTCCGACCTCAGGTTCTACAAAAAAGCAGGATTCAAGAAGCGCTTTTCGATATACAGATGGGTGAAAACCCATAACTACCGATAAAACATACTTAATGAAGCGCCGTGCCGCAGCCTTAGAATCTCTTTTATCTCAGCTCTAATACTCCGTATCTCTTCGGGTCGTACGATATCGGCACCATCCAGTCTGCAGAGGTGGAGAGCCTTGCCTGTTTGCGCCTGAAATTGAGACCCAGCTTCGAACCGGACTCAGACGTCGCGCCGAGTTCGCTCAGCGGGATTCGCGCCTCCATGCTCCAGTAATCTTTGCCCTTCATGGTTTTGATTTCGTACTCGCCGTTCCATGAGGCGTCGGCATCCGCGGAGCCCCCGGATACGGTTATTTTCTGATCGAACACGGTCCCCAGGGGATTCATGTATATCTGGTAGATGACCCCGGTATCAGGGGAGAGGAAGTATCCGACGCAGTCTTCCCTGTATACCTCGCCGTCCCGCGCGGTTGCTTTTGCCGCAAGCGAGTCCATGTTTGATTCCTTGCAGTAGGCGGCAAGGTAGAGATTGTCCTTGTCGAAGGCGAACCAGAAGCGCGTGGAATCTGTTCCTGAAGATTTGCCGCTCGGCGTGAAAAGCCTTGTGACCGGTGTCTGCCACGCAGCGTCCGTGAGCGCCCCGTCGATAACGGGCGCGCTTTCGGCCTTCGTGATCGGAGCCGTGCGTGAGAGTACGAGGGATTTGTTGACGGGGTAGCTCCTGCCCTCCCTGTACGGGAACGAGAACGAAACCGAGGGCGCCGGGTATATGTCGCCCTTATTTTTTAAGACGAATCTGAACGTGTCCTCTGCGCCGGGCTCCAGCGCGAGGAGGAGGGAGGAGGGTGAGGAGGACGACGTGGACGACGAGGGCGAGGAGGGCTCCACACTCCAGTCGTCGGAGGTTTCCCAGCGCAGGGTGTCTTTCAGCGTCACCCCGCCGGAGGGGTTCTTTATCACGAGGACGACCTGGGAGTCCTTCAGCCCAAGGTCCTCGCTTATAGGGAGGGGACCCTCAAAGGTCACGCAAGAGGAGACGAAATAGTCGATTGCCTTGATGTCGCGGGCCTGCAGTTCGTCCCAGGGCAGTACCGAACCGAGTCTTATGGGTGCGATACCGATGCCCTCATCGTCCACCGTAACCCATGTGAAATGGTACCCCAGACCTGTAGGACCGGTCTCGGCCTGTCCTCCGGAGCTTCCTACCGCCGTGTAGAGGATATTGTCGTATTTGTCGGAGTAATAAAGATGATTGTGCCCGTTGAATACCGCGTCCACACCATACTTGCGGAAAAGGCTGTGCAAGGTATCGGGCTTGCCCTGAGCCAGGGACTCGAACCAGAAAGGCTTGTGGAAGAAAACGAGCGTATAGCGTGCGTTGCGGTTCTTTGCGAGATCGGACTCCAGCCAGGAAAGCTCTGTGCCCGGAAGCTTGTCTGACGATTCCCAGCGGGTGTTGTCGAGAACGATGAAATGCAGCCCCTCATGGTCGAACGAATAATAGGGCTTTCCCACCTCGCGCTCGAAAGTGCTCAAGGCCGAATCGGTCGTTATGTCGTGGTTGCCTGGGGTGAGATGGACGGGCATTGTCAGGGGCGCGATGATCGACTTGAATTCCTTCCATTCGCTTTCGAGTTCCACCGTATCGTTCGTATAACCCTCGATGGCGTCACCAACCGTCATGACGAAATCGGGCCTGAGCCTTGCTATCTCGGAGACTATCTGTTCATAGATTCCGGGCATGTTCCCGCCCGTCCGGTCGCCGATGATTGCAAAGTGCACGCTGGGCTCACTCTTTTTAGCTTGACCGGCGGAAAAAAAACCTGCAGCGATCACGAGAAAAAGGACCGGTAACAATACTTTCTTTTCAGGATTCACTCTTCCTCCTTGGAGATATATTAACACTATTTTTTTGGAATTTGTTTACTGCTTGAATACTATCTGTAATAGAGCAAATGTCAATGTGAAACCACTGCCACCCTTATCGCGCGTTAAGAAGCCGAACCTGACTCGTAACTATTATCTTTATCAGATCTTCAGGGATTGGATCACTTTCTATCATCTGCTTGATGCGTCCACGCATCCACCGCACCGCAGGCGGTGCTGAACACGACGTCGTTCCATGAAGCTATCTCGGAATAAAGCCTGCACCAGCCGTCAATAACATTGTGATTTACCCCGCCTCCTTTTCTTTGCACCATACACTCCCACGGATGCCAGAAGAACTGAACTATGTCCACAGCAACCTCATGCCGGTGCTCCCACAGCTTGCGGAAGGAGTCGATGAACCTCGCGGTATCCTCCCCGATACCTTCGTAGGAGAGGAAGACAGGGATTTCGACTACGGGGGAGGCCCCGGGTTCCCATATCTTATCGTAGTCGGGATGGTACGGCCTGAACGCCCTGTGGTCATCCCGGTCCCTGTGCGAGGAATCCTGAACCATCAGATCCTTCACCTGAGGGTGGTTGACGACCCCGCAGTCTACGAGAACGCCTGTGTCGATCTCAATTCTTGCCTCTTCCAAAGCGCGGAATATCGGGCCGTTCAGATAGAACCATGCCGGGGCATGTGTTTTTGGATAGGGGAGCCCCTGCGACTCGACCTTCTCAGCATTTTTCTTGAAGAATTTCGGCTGCTCCCTCGGGTCGCCGGCGTGAGTGTGAATGCCTATCTCGTCTCCGAGCTTGAACCTTTCAAGGAAGAATTCTTTTCGGACGTCTATTATGTCCGGACTATCGGTGCCGGTCACAGGCCCCTTCTGGCCGTTGCCGAAGTACAGGCACCACGTAATCGGTATCTTCATACCTCGCTCGGCTTCGATTTTTCCGAACCTTTCTAGGAGCAGGGCCGTTCCCTCATCCAGACCTGTATACTCGTCGTCCCACCAGTTGTGCTCGGTGTGAACGACGTTGATGACGTGCATTTTCCCCATCATAAACTCCTATGTCGTTCATGATTGAATTCATCCGTTGAATCCGACGGCTCGATTAAAGATATTGCCGATAAAAAAATTCTAGACGAATTAACTACTTTGTCAACTTATGGGAGATATTTGATGCGGTCTTCGGAGAAGGGGCTACGAGCCCCTTCTCCGAAATTTAAATTTACTTCACACTCATGTCGGGCTCGATCATCCCGAACTCGTTGCCCTCCGTATCCTCAAAGTACGCTATCCAGCCCACCCCGGGTATGGAGTTCTTTGCCCGGACTATCTTGCCGCCCGAGCGCTCTACCTTCTTTATGGATTCGTCCAGGTTCTCAACGCCCAGGGTGTTGACCGAGGAGCCCTTCATGACCTCGCCTTTTGCGAGGCCTCCGTCTATTCCCATCTGGTTCTTTTCGCCGGTCGTGATGAGCCAGTAGTCGAAGGGCCCGTTCCATTTCTCGAAAGACCAGCCGAACGCTTCCTTGAAGAATTTCATTGCCCTTTCAGGATCCGTCGCGTTAATCTCGAAGTGAACTACTCTAGCCATTTCGGCCTCCTTTTGCTCTGAAATTTATACAATTATTATAGGGATTATCCACTATCTGTCAAGTAATTCAAGGAAAGAGGGATGGATATCAGCTTGGTCACTACCTCGCAGGACATCCCTTCGTTGAAAAAACGGAGTATCCCGGCATCAATCGCTAACCCGTCTCGATCAAATACCCGAAAGTAAAACTTTATTTTACATCACCCAACTCAAATCAATACCCCATGAAAGGTCCCCCAGGATTTGTTCAAATGCTCGGTAAAGAGGAGTGAAATCTTCTCCGCTTGCTCAACTTATACGTTTACGTACGTTATACATGGATGGGAGTAAGGATCAACCCCCGGTTGCCTTGAGATCATTCTTCCTCCTGTAGTTCTGAACTGCGAGCCTCACGCCGTAGATTATCCCTGCCAGGACGAAGGACAGAAGACAGATAACATGGATCTGGCCGCTTGTAAGAAGCCTGTAAAAGGGATTGGCGGTGAGCGGAAAGAACGGCATGAATTCGGCGTGGAAGATAGAATCCGTGAAGATGTGTAGTGAGGTACCCGAAAAGACGCCGAGGAGAATGAATGAAAAAGTCTGAGATTGCTCGAGTTTGAGGGCCGAGAGGAGCCGGGCCAAAGGCTTGCGGGTAGCGAAGAGGAGCAGGGATACGGGTATTGATACGAGAAGCCCGCCAAGCAGGGTGTGAAAGAATCCGTGCAGCGGCTGGTTAAGCTGAAGAAGGATGATCGTCAGGGGTTCGATATCGATAAGGATTGACCCAGCGAGAAAAGCTGGTATATGGAATACGCGTTTTATGCCCACTACGGCCGCGAGGCTCGGGCCGAGATGAAAGGGGGTAAACGGCATCTCTAGCGCCCTGTTTTGAGAGATATGATTATTTCCATCTTTTTTAAGACTCCGCGAAACTGTGAAAAGTGAACCTGATATTTGAGGGTTTCCGAGTCTGGACTGGTCTCTTTTCTAGCTGGAGAGAAACACGGCTTTGTCAATAATACCCTCGATGAATTCCGATTTGGCGTTTGTATATCCTTCACGATCTCGGCCGTACTCGTCTGCAAGCCGCTTCTTGAGTTCGTAGTAGTCCCTTGCGACTCCGGGATGTGTTCTCAGGTAGTCGCGGAACAGTATGTGCTTATTAAAGAACGGACTCGGATACTTGACAAGGTGCAGATGAACACGCGGAGCAATCCCCGGGGTTTTACCCAGACAGTAGAACCACTCGTCGTGACCCGGCTCGGGTGTTACGGGTGTTGCTTCCGTGAAATCCACGGCTTCGAGCAGGAGGCGGCATTCCTCAGCCGCCTGGCGATTCTTGACCCCTGCCATTATGTCCACAATGTCCTTGGCTCCCAGGCCGTGAACGGACGTGCTGCCGATATGCTCTATGATGAGCGCCATCTCACCGAGCGTGTCGGAGATAACGGCTTTCTCTATTTCGAAGATACCAGGCCAGCGGGAATCATAAGGGACGATTACTACAGGTGGTTTAACAAAACCGCTTTCAGGTGAGAATTTCAACCGTCTTCCCTGTAGACGAACATCACTGCGTCAGGGGATTGCCTTATGCCCCCGGTGGACTCGTATAGCCTCATCGCGGCGGCATTCGCTTCTTCGGTGAGCACAAACATCTTGGTCACGTTTCGTTCTCTGCAAATCTTCTTGAGTTCCTGTATCAGACGCTTGCCTGCGCCTTGTTTTAGATGCTCGGGAAGCACGTCGATGGAGTAGAGGAAGATCATAGGCTTTTCTGTCTCGATCCTTTGGAGCTCGTACGCATAGAGAAAACCGACCAGTCCACCTTCGGCATATGCTGCAAGGAGATGGTTGGCCTCCCCTGCAAGGAATTCAGGATTGAGTTTGCCCTTCGGCCAGAAACGCTCGACTATTCCCTTGGCTAGGGCTTCATCACCCTGTTTGAGTCTTTTGATCTCGAACATTGGAGTTTTAATCTTGAGGACAGGGCCGGCCCCAGGTTATTTGCGCCCGAACCTCCATCTGGAGCATATCACCCTCGACATGGCGGGAAAGGAGGCTGCGAAGCTCGTCGTCGAATTCGTCCGCGGCGGTCTCGCCCATCTTTACGCGGGCCATGTCGCTGCGCGAATGGAACTGCTCAATGTAATCATCGACCTTCTGCCTGAAGATCTCCGGAGCGGTCTTCTTTTCTCCGCATATTTCGAAGAGGCCAGCCTTCACGAGTTCGGCTGGTGCAGTAGTCGGCCTTGGGTACTCGTACCCCCTGGTCCTGCGCCTGAGCGTTCTAAGATCCTCCTCCCACGGCAAGGTACCGAAGGAGTTGTAGATTATTGCGAGATACCCGTTGGGTGTGAGCGTACTTGCGAACCTGGGCATGACGACGTTCCAGTCGAGCCAGTGAATGCTCATGGCCGCAACGATCTGTGCGTACGGGGGATCGAGGACTGCATCCTCTGCATTCCCGAGTATCCAGCGGATCCTGGGACTATTGCCACCCGGCATCATTTTACCTTCCTCGATCATGGCGGACGAGGGATCGAGCGCGTCAACGCAATCAACGAAATCGAGGATGTTTCGAGCCACCGCGCCGGTACCGCACCCGACGTCGAGGACGTGACGAGGTTCGTCCTTTATTAGTTCGCGAAGTATCTCGAACGTTTCATCGGGATAGGGTGCCCTGTGGCGATAGGCCTTTACGGCGTCTCTGTCGAGAAAAGACTCCGCTCTTTCCTTGCTCCACGATTCATGCTTCATTTTCTTTCCCGGCCGCCGACTTGTTCGCATTCATGCCGCATAATCCTTATTTTTGAAATCCTCTTTTACCTCGCCACTACTATTCTTTCAACCGCTCTTGAGCGATCTGTTTCAAGCGTAACGAAATACACTCCGGGGCTTACCCTTCGGCCCATGTCGTCATGACCATCCCAGCTCACGGTGTATCCTCCGGCTGATTTTACCTCATGGACAAGCATTCTCACCTCACTACCTGTAACATCATACAACATCATACGGACGTTTGTGGAGGAAGCAAGCTGGTAAGAAATAGTTGCCGCGTCCTTGATTAATACGGGTGTGATTTCGAGCATGGTCATACCCGCTGGTGCGCCTTCGGAAACCCCGGAAAGCTCTATCGGACCCTTGGGCGCAAGATCCCTGCCCTCGAACGCAGGGTAGTCGAGAGCGTATCGCCGGATCTTGAAAACGTCGTTACCTGAAGGCACGGTTCCCTGCTTGATCGGACCCGTGGATATCACGGGGTTCACGTAACGCCACACCTCCTCGCCGTCAGGAGTAACCTCAAATAAAGCCCCATGGGGTCCGTCACATATGAGTGTATTTCCGTTAGGTAAGCGCTGCGCACCAGAGATATATACCGAGAAAAAATCTCCGGGCTCAGGCGCGTTCCATGACCAGCAAGGCTCTGTCGGACCGTACGGTAACCCGCCCTGATAGTTGCCTCCCGTGTCCACCGGAGGCGTTATCTCGTCCACCGAAGAGTAGATCCGGTTAAGATCCTCTCCGCCGTTATTGAATATCAAGATGTTTCCTGCGCCGGGCATGCCCGACTCCACCCACGTACCCGCGTGCGGATAGAATAACTTCTGGCTCTCCAGGGTCCCGTACCCGTAGTTCCGGGGATTGCCCCAGCGGTACAACAGATCCCCCCCCTTGCCGTATCTGCCGCCCGCATGACCCGCGGCCTCCTCGGTTGTAGTGCCGTGATCGATGACCCATATCTCGCTGTAAATCCTGCTTGTGAGCACTATCTGGTCGAATTCCTCGTTGTAGCCGATCGAGTTCACATGCATAAAGTCAGCCCTCATAGGTTGTTCCGCGTTCAGGTTTATGAGTTCGGGGTAGGCTTTAACCATACCGTAATTATCCTTTGTGGAATCGTAGTTCTGAACCAGGTGATCCCATGCATGCCACTGCCAGACTATATCACCCCCGGAGGGTCCGTTCGGCCTGACCTCGATCACGCTTTCAGAGTACAGTCGCCTGCCAAAAGTGGCAGGATTAGCGCCAGCCTCTATTGCCTGGATGGAATCTTTCAATTCCAGTACAATCATGAGGACGTTACCCGAAGGCAATACCGCTATGTCGTGATGCCTGGAATAACCGTCGCCAGAGCAATTGTATCGCCATGCCAGATTACCGTCCCAGTCCAGCTTCTCCACCCCGCTTATTCCGGTAGTACCACCTGTAATGAAAGTGCGATAAAGACAGCCGTCCTCGGTAAGATAGGCCATATATCCAGGTATGAATTCGCTCTGCCAGGAATGGACCAGCAAGCCTTCATTGTTGATCAGATAGCTGGTCCTGAAAGACATGGGGGAAAACAAAGTGTAACCCTCGAATGAACCGGGATCGTTGCGGATCAAACCCACGGTGTTTTCCTCTGCATTTACCAAGATGCTCCCCATCAAACCAACCAGTAAACCCAACAAAATTTTGCTCTTCATGATTCGTATTCCTTTCGTCCTTTGACGTGCCCCGAGTGTAGCCAAATAGTGCAACACGAAGTGCTAACTACTTTTTCTTATCTGATCAGTACTATTCTTCTCTTGAGATTTGAACCGGCAGTCTCCAGGCTGCAGAAGTATACTCCCCTGTTCACCATACGACCCATATTGTCTCTCGCATCCCACGTCTGTGTATATGTACCTCGAGGCCTGATTTCGCTGACCAGAGTTCTTACTTCTTCTCCAAGCACATCGTAAATCCTGAGCCGAAAGATTCCGGAGGTGGCAACCTGGCAGGAGATAGTCACCGCCTCATTTGATATTGTGGGTGTGATCTCGAGCTTTGCCATAGTCGGCGGCGCGCCCTCGGAAATACCTGGAAGTTCTATCGGACCCTTGGGGGTAAGATCCCTGCCCGAAAACGCAGGGTAGTCAGGAGCGTATCGCCGGACCTTGAAAACAGCATTGCTGGAAGGCACGGTTCCCTGTTTGATCGGACCCGTGGATATCACGGGGTTCACGTAACGCCACACCTCCTCGCCGTCAGGAGTAACCTCAAATAAAGTTCCGGCATAACCCTCGCATACAAGAACATTACCGTTAGGCAGACGCTGCGCACCAGAAATGTATGGAGAGAAAAAATCTCCGGGCTCAGGCGCAGTCCAGAACCAGCAAGGCTCTGTCGGACCGTACGGCAAAGCGCCCTGATAGTTGCCGCCCGTGTCCACAGGTGGCGTTATCTCGTCCACCGATGAGTAGCTCCGGTTGAGATCCTCTCCGCCGTTATTGAATATCAAGATGTTACCGGTTCCGGGCACGCCCGGAGCGACCCACATGCCCGCGTGTGGGTAGAATAACTTCTGGCTCTCCAGGGTCCCGTACCCGTAGTTCCGGGGATTGCCCCAGCGGTACAACAGGTCACCTCCATTGCCGTATCTGCCGCCCGCATGACCCGAGGCCTCCTCGGTCGTAGTGCCGTGATCGATGACCCATATCTCGCTGTAAATCCGGCTGGTGAGCACTATCTGGTCGAACTCCTCATTGTAGCCGATCGAGTTCACGTGCATAAAGTCCGCGAGTAGAGGATCTTCCGCGTTCAGGTTTATGAGTTCGGGATGAGCGTTTACGGTGCCGTAGTTTTTCCTGGTTGAATCGTAATCCTGAACCAGATGATCCCACGAATGCCACTGCCAGACTATATCACCCCCGGAGGGTCCGTTCGGCCTGACCTCGATGACGCTTTCGGGATACAGCTTCTTATTCATGATGTCCGGATTGGCGCCCGCCTCTATTGCCTGGATGGAATCCTTATTTTCAAGCACAATCATGAGAACGTTACCCGAAGGCAATACCGCTATATCGTGATGAGCAGGGGAGTATTCAAATCGCCACAACAGATTGCCCTCCCAGTCCAGCTTCTCAACGCCACCACTTCCGGTTGAACCACCGGAAGTAATGGTGCGATAGAGACAGCCGTCCTCGGTAAGATAGGCCATGAATCCGGGTCTTAATTCGCTCTGCCAGGAATGGACCAGCAAACCTTCATTGTTGATCAGATAGGTGGTCGTATATGACATGGGAGAAAAAAGGGTATAACCCTGGTATGAACCGGGATCGTTAATAAAAAGACCCACTGTCTGTTCGGCCGAGAGGGTCGTAACGGAGACGAGAATGACTGAGACAGCCATCGGGACATTCTTATACATTCATCAATCCTGCAAGAAGTTTTTTACCTGTTGCTTTCGCCGAAGAACAAGGAACATTTCTTACCGGATAAGGACTACCCGCTCCTTCAGTGTAACCCCGGCGGTCTGGAGCCTGGCAAAGTATACACCTGAGCTTAAAACACGGCCGTGGTTGTCCGAACCGTCCCAGATTACATCGTGCGCGCCAGACTGCTCAATCCCGTCCACAAGCGTCTTAACCTCCTGGCCGAGAGAGTTATAAAGCCTCAAGGACACCCTGCCGGGTTCGCCAAGCTGGTAGTGAATTAGGGCATTGTGCTTGACGAGGCCGGCATAAAGCTTGAATTCTGCAAGAGGTGCAGATTCAGGACTTACAATGCCAGGCACGGTGTCGTCGACCAGAAGCTCCACATGTTTACCGGGTTTAAGCACTTTGCCGTCAAAACCTTGAAAATCAGGGGCATAGCGCCGGATCTTGAAAACTGAATTTTGATAGATGGAATCACCCTGCCAGACAGGCCCGCTGTTGGTCACAGGATTGATGTAACGCCACACTAAATCGCCTTCAGACGTAACTTCGAAGAATTCACCCACTGGAGCGTTGCAGATAAGCGTGTTCCCGTTAGGCATACGCTGGGCTCCACAGATATAGGAAACGAAGAAATCCGAGGGATTCGGTGCGGTATATGTCCACGTGAGGCTCGAGGGTCCCCACGGCAGGCTCCCCGTGTAATTGCCGTCTTCATCGACGGGTGGTGTAAACTCGTCTACCGAGGAGTAGGCTCTGTTATTCTGGGTCGAACCGTTGTTAAAGATGATTATGTTGCCGGCTCCGGGGCAGTTGGAATCAATCCAGTGTCCGTCGTGACCGCCGAAAAGCTTCTGATCGTTCGGATAACCGTGGTCATAATTGGCGGGGTTCCCCCAGCGATAGAGAATATCGCCGCCCTTTCCGTACTTTCCGCCAGAGTGGCCTTTGGCTTCCTCGGTAGTCGTGGAATGATCGATGACCCATACCTCGTTGTACATGGGGGTAGTCACGATAATCTGGTCCAGCTCCGCGTTGTATTTTACCGAATTTAGGTGAACGAAGTCGGAAAGGAGCATATTACGCGCGTTGATATCGATAAGTTCAGGGTGATCGGCGACCACAGCGTAGTTGTCGACTGTGGCATCGAAATGCTGCACGAGATGATCCCACGCATGCCACTCCCATACGATATCGCCGCTGTCGGCGCCGACGGGCTGGACTTCGATTATGTGATCGGGGTATAACGACCTCCCACCCAGTTTGCCGTCATCGGCACCGGCCTGCAGGGCCTCTTTGAAGCTCTTGATTTCCCAGACAATAAGGAGAACGTTTCCGGAAGGCAGAACCTCGAAGTCGTGGTGTGAGCAGTATTTATCGCCGGAACATTTATAATTCCATACCATGTTGCCGTCCCAGTCGAATTTTTGTATCCCGCCTGTTGCTCCTCCCCCGTTCAGCACGGGATGCTTACCGAGCCATACCGACCGGTAAAGAGAACCGTCATTGGAAAGATAGGCTATGCCGCCGAGTCCGGGTGTATACTCGGATTCCCAGGAGCGAACCTGGCGACCGTCGTTGTTTATGAGATAGGTCTTGTACCAGTAAGCCGGTGAAAAGAGGGTGTAGCCCTGGAACGAGGCCGAATCGTTTAAAAACACGCCTACGGTCTGTTTCTTTCCGATTGCCGGAAGCGACGCGGCGAGGGTTATGACAAACATAGCAAGAATCTTTTTCTGCATAACTGCTCCTTTGAGTTTCTTTCCCAAAAAACTATGTGGTCCACGCACATTTTCCAGCGTGAACCACTCCTGCCTTTTACGACCATCCTAGAATTGTGACCCTCATCAGAGAAAGGATACTGTATAGTATAGTTTTCAAAAACCGGTTGTCAATAGGCTCTACGCGAGATAATATCCTCTCCATGACTCCGAAAGCCGCGGAAGGCGGCTTGACAGCAGCCTTAACAATGTTATTATGATAAGGTAAATTGACTAAGAGGTCTACATGAAGAAGTTATTATCGGCGTTTGCAGGAATACTTGCAGTTCTCGCTTGCGGGCCCCAGGTTCCCGTTTCGATAGTATCGGTGGCGATATCCCCCCCCGGGGATACGACTTCCGTGACCTTGACCGCGAAGATCGAGGCCGGCGGTCAGGGCAAGATAAGGGTTGAGTGGCTGAATGCCCGCTACGACTCGGTAAGCACGGCAAAGACCCAGGAGATAGCCGTGGACACCGAGGGTGTATACGAGTCAGACTTGTCATCCGGGCTCGGCTGGTACTGGGTTGACGTTTTCGACGAGAAGGACTCGCTTCTCTGGCACACGGACAGTGTCTTTTGCGGCCCGGACAGTTCACTGCCAAAGATCGATTTTTCTGTGGATGCGGACTCGGGCTCTAAGCCTCTGGTCGTGACCTTCACCAACAACACCTCAAAGGATGCCTATACTCGATGGCTTTGGGGTTTTGGGGACGGCGGCACGTCCGAAGAATGGGAGCCCGTGCATTCATACGACGACGCGGGCACGTTCTGGGCAAAACTGACCGTCCACACCCTTGCCGGTTCGTCGAGTGACTCCGTTTCCATCAAGGTCATCGAACCTCTGGCCGTTAATTCGGTGGAGATTACACCCCCGGGAAGCCCATCCAAGACAACGCTTACGGCATCTATCCACGCAGGCGGTCAGGGCAAGATAAAGGTCGAGTGGCTGAACGCCTGCTATGATTCGGTGAGCACGGCAAAAACCCAGGAGATAGTGGTGGACACCGAGGGTGTTTATGAATCGACCCTTGCCTCCGATCTCGGCTGGTACTGGGTAGACGTTCTCGATGAAAAGAATTCGCTTCTCTGGCACACGGATTCGGTCTTCTGCGGCCCGGATACTTCACTGCCGGTTCCCGCTTTCTCGCCGGACTGGTCGTACGGGCCGCGCCCTCTGACCGTCACTTTTTTCATCGAAGCCGATTCGAATGCTTATACGAAAGCCTACTGGGATTTTGCCGACGGCGCGACCTCTACCGCCTGGGAACCGGTGCACACTTACGAGGACGCGGGGCAATTCTACGTGATTCTCGTGCTCCGCAATCTGGCGGGTTCCGCCAAGGATTCGACCCTCATCATGGTCTGGTAGAGGAATCCGGGAAAAAATCCTTGTCTTTACGTGGAAACCCTCTCCCGATAACGGCGATTGCGCCTGCAGCACTTTTTGGAGTTATTCGGGAAACCACGAGCGCTCGCGCTCACTCCCCGGACCGGGCCTCGAGCCTGGCAACCATCCCCCTCCCCCATCGCTCTAGCAATCCGATGTAGTAGGAAGGACGGGCGGTAAGATCGTCCGTGAGCTTGTGCCAGTCGCGGGCAACCCGGACGACCTCCTTATCGACGGTATCATCGAGATAGTCGAGGATTCCGCTCTTAGTCGGAATGAACTTCTCCTGAGTGAGGAGAATCCAAGACTCGAGCGCGTAAAAACAGTTCTTGAAATGATACTTGAGCTTTAGAACGACCTTTGCCAGATCGTGCGGGAATAGAAGGTAGTGCCGGGCGGCAAGCAGATTGTCCGAAGCCTTGAGTTCGATGTCACTGATGAGGTCCTGGGCGCGAGGTGGTTCAATGATTCCATCAATGGAGCCGTAAAGCTCTTTTCTTCCGTGGAAGAACTGGACCGTGTGGAAGCGGGGGGTGCGCCTGAGTTCGGATACGGAGAGGAGAAGACCGGATGCGAGCGCCTGCGCATCCGGCATGGTGGAGACGATATTGCGAAAAGCGGTGATATCATCCGCCTCCACCTTGTCGAGGACGACCGTCGTGTCTATGTCGCTTTCAGGCCTCGCCTCGCCCCTGGCCCAGCTGCCGTGGTGCCCTACCCAGACGAGACGTTCTCCGAAGGTCTTCTTGAGTTTCGCCAGGAAATCGCCGAGCCATGCGTCGACCTGCGGTTGATCCATCGCCGGTTTTGAATCGGGTTGAATGTTCATTTACTTTTATTCGAACCGAAATAGCCTATGGAGAATACAGTTGCGAGGATTGCCTGCATTACCCACGAGAGAATCATCTTTGAGGCAGGGATTAGCCCGGCGAGGACTGCGTATACGTTTGCTGCGGCTATGCCTGCGATTACGAGGATCGTGAGGAGGGCGACGCCCTTGCGTTCCACCGGCTTGACGCACGCCCAGACGAGAAGGATGGTCCAGCCCAGCATGAGCGCTGCGCCCATCATCATCGCGTAGCGGTACGTTGAGCTGAAGTCGGCAAATCCCCACAGGATACGTGCAAGCTCAGGGATGAGCATTACGGGTACCATCACGGCATCGACAACGGCGCCGAGGATGAATGCGGCACGCAGCCATTTCTTTGAGTTCTTCATAGACGACCTCCTAGCAGGCGCGTTCTTTTTTATTTTCGACCATCGCCCTCAGCGCCTGTATGCGACCGATGTGGAGCGCCGTATGGTTGGTCGTGATGAAAAGCCAGTGCGCGACGGAGAGCCCGTCTTCGGACGTTTTGGGGATGGTCGCAAAGTCCTCTTCGGAGAGGGAGTCTATGAATTCGTGGCTCTTCGCGCGAACCTCTCTAGTCCACTCGATGACCTTTTCGACCGGGTCCACCCATTTATGAAGATGCTCGGCCGGGCACCACTCGGTGCCGAACACCTCGTAGCGGGGTGGAATCAACTCCCCCTCCTCGCCCGCGAGGAAGCGGCCGATATGGTAGCGCTCCCTGTGTGCGATGTGACCGACCTGCCAGATGATGGGAAGCGAGTACTCGGACGGCACCCAGAAGAGTTCTTCTTCTGAAAGTCCATCGATTTCACGCACGGGATCGGCGTACCAGAAGCCCTTTCCGTAAAGGAAACGGGCCAACTCTTTCCACTCTGACATTTCTACTCCTCCTTGTTGTTCTTGACGAAATACGTTAACATCACGCGCTCGTCATCGGCGCGTTCAATTATGAAAGCCTGCATGAGAATCTTCTCGAAAGCCGCCCTGGGACAAAGGATATGCGGCCGACCCAGGTACTCCTCGAGTTTGAGCATGATGGGATAATGAGGGTGCCCGGGATTGGGGATGTCCATTACGACTCGTGCCCTGGGTTTTAGAACCCTTGAGAGTTCGCGAAGCGCGCGTTCGATGTAGTCGAGGGGCATGTATTCGAATACGCCTATGACGCAGGCGATGTCGAAGAAATCCGCCTCGAAAGGAAGCGCGGAGAGCTCGGCGACCTCGAGCGCGCCCACACGGATACGGTTGCGATCCGCGAAAGCTTTCATTGCTGCGATAAGGCGGGGGCTGATGTCTGCTCCATGATACAGGGACGGCCATTTATCGAGTCGGTAGTTGGCAAGGTTCGCGCAGCATCCGGCATCAAGAAACCGCATCCCGGCCGAAGGGGAGAGGTATTCTTTGATTCTGGGATCGGCGCTGTTGCACCCGGCAGGGGTGTTGATGAACTCTTTGAATTCGGGCGAGTTTTTGAAATCATCGGGTACTTTTGCTAAAGGGTCCTGGCCCCTCTCGTACTGCTCGACCGTCAGGTCGTATGCACCCCGAATGCGCTCGAGCACCTCGTTCACGATTTTTTGACTGGAATTGCCTTGCTCGGACATCTCGCCCGCTTCATGGGAAAAACCTCATCCGGCTCATTCGACCAGCCCTTTAACAAGGGCATCATGAACGGCAGCCAGATACGCCTTGGAGGTTATTGTCGCTCCGGTTATGACGTCCACGTCAAGGGTTTGACGGGCTGCGACCGTATCCAGAATCGCCCTGCCCTTCCTGGAATACTCGTTTCCGGAAAAGGCCTTCACTATTCTGATTTTCTTTATCGAATGATTCTCGACTGCCACTTCCACCGTGTAAGGCATTACACCGACGGGGTGCGAACCCTGGTAGGTTCCGTCCGAAACCTTGCTCAAATCGACGTCGGCAATCGTCATCGCCTGGGTTTTCTTTACCTCCTTCTCGGTTCCGCAGCCGCAAGCCAGAAGCGCAAAACCCAGGGTGGATAAAAGGATGGATGCTATTCTGTTCATTTTAACCTCCGGTAAGTTTGTTGATTAGTTCGGCATGTCCGGGATAGAGTTCCGTGAGACGATCCCGGTCCCCAGGCTCGTATTCCGAGTAGTCGAACCCCGGAGCCATGGTCGTGCCGAGAAGGGCGAAACGGCCCCCCGGAGAGAGGATGGCTCCCTGCCAGGTTCCTCCGGGAACGACGACCTGCGGTCGCTGACCGGACTCCAGATCGGTACCCAGTATTATTATCCGGGACGTTCCGTCGGGATGAAGCTCCAGCTGCGTGACCGGATCACCAAGGTAGAAATGGAATATCTCGTCGGTGGGCAGGCGGTGAAGTCCGGAACGCTGGTCGGGCGTGAGAAGGTAGTATATGGCCGAGCCGAAATGTTTATCAGATTTATATCTGGGGGGGAGGGCCTCCCGCGGGATAATCTCGGTGGAGCGGTATGACTGGCAGAAGTACCCGCCCTCCACCTCGAGGGGCTCAAGACCCAGGATGCGGATTATCTCCCCGGCCGTCAGCTCAGGCATCTATTTCAAGCCCTCCCTGAGGGCGTTTTCTATACATTTGAGGTAAGCCTTGGACGTGGTGGTGGCGCCCGTGATGACGTCCACATCGAGCGACTGGCGGGCGATGACGGTATCGATTACGGCCTGAGCCCTCACGGAGTAAGGAGTTCCCGTGAACGCCTTGATTATGTCTATTTTCTCTATCTTGTGATCCTTGACGAGGACCTGGACAAGGAAATCGGAGCCGCCGTACGAATATGCTCCCTGGTAGGAGCCGTCCTTGACCGATGCAAGATCGACGGATCCTATCGGCATCTGACGGGTTTTCTTGAGTTCCTCCCTCATCTTGCATCCTGCCAGTCCCAGTATGGAGAGCGCGAGGAAGGCTGCAAGGATCCTTTTCAACGTATTCCTCCTTTTCGATATCTTCAGTACCGATACCATTTCCTTAAAATGACGCGTCCCGGGGCGTAAAGTTTCCGGTTTTTTTAGATTTTTGCAAGCACCCGCTCGGCGAGCACGTGACGCCTGATGCTGTATTTGTCAGAGGATGCTTTCCTCTTAAGCGATTTTTCGAGCAGGGGGGCCGCGTATTTTATCTCGGCAAGTGCCTGGGGGATATCGATTTCTGAGAGCGCGAGGACGGTATAGTAGAGAGGAAACCTGCGCCATTTGCCGTCACCCAGGCGAAGCATCTTGAGAGTTTTTACCCCACGCTCTAGAAGCTTCTCTCCCTCTTTAAGGGTACCGGCTGCGGCATTGCGCCAGAGGGAGGAGGTGCAGAAACCGCAGCAGTAAAACCCGGACTTGTGGGTTTCTTCGTCAAACCTTGCCTGGATGCCCGCTGTCGCTTCGTCAAACGCCTTCCGGACTTCTTTATCGCTGACCTTTAAGATGTTGAGTATTCTTGACGCCTCCTCCCCGAGTATATGCGACGTGGCCGCCCCGGACCTCACACGTTCGCCGGTGAAGACCTTTATGCCCGCGTCAAGGTCTTTCTCTGTCGGCGCGAACATGTTCGCATACGAACCGTACAAACCGTGACGCGATGCGACGAACCTGGCGACTTCAAGCTTGTCTTCGCTTGAGATGACCCGCTCTTCAAAAAAAGCGTCATTCACCGCATCAAGCGTGAAAGCCAGACTTTCTTTTTTAACAAGACCCATAATGCCACTCCAGTTTACATTGCTACAAGTAATATTATCTCTGGATAAAGCGTTTTGTCAACAACAAAAGATTGATTAAGATCTTTTCAGGCAATCTTTTTGCGCGTCTTCAATTTGTCTTTTGATTTCTCTCGCTGGATTCCAGGTCTCGTATCGTCCAGAATCCATCCGAAAGCCCTGACTTCCTGACCTGGACCAAGCTCACCGCATCTGGGAGCTAAAACCACATACGCCTTAGTTAAAGGCCCTTTTTTGGAACCTCCAGGAAGAAAAAGAGAAAAAAAAGCCTTTCGCGCGCCCCACTGCCACTCCATCTTGGACCTGCCTTATGTTAATTTTTGAACAAAATCCCTCTTTTTACAACTACCTGTATTAAATCTTATTATAGGACATTTTGAAAGGGCGTCAAGCAGAAATATTTTTTTAGCATTCGGTACACGTTATGGGTTTTCTCCACAATTAAGATCCTCCACACCCGCTTTTTCGCGAGAGATCCCATGCAATTTTGCCTCTGAAAGGAGCTAATTACAATCCCGGATCTCTCGTAACAAACGACCGCAGGTAGCTTAAGCTACTTTTTTTAATCTTCGGGTGAGAATTCGTCCTTTGAAGCCCCGCAAACCGGACAGGTCCAGTCCGCTGGAAGCTCCTCAAATGAGGTTCCGGCAGGTATATCGTTATCGGGATCACCCTCGGCGGGGTCGTACACGTACCCGCAAACGTTACAGACGTATCGTTTCATATTTAACTCCTTTTTTTAACAGACTTGCGTTTTACTTAACGCAAGTCTGGATTTGCTCAGAATATCACTCACTGAAAATAATCTCCACCAGTTCCTTAGGTTCGAGCCTGAAGGGCGAACCCTTACCTTGAAAGAAACCGTGATCGCAGATAAGGTGGATGGAAAGGTCGGACCATCGGATGCTTTTGCCTGTATCCAATCTGGTTACTGAAGTTACAGTTTTCTGGCAGCGAACGCCGTCCGACCAGGGACAGGGGATTTGCCCACGGTTGTCGTCGGCGCACACGACGAGATTGCCCGGCAGCTTGCAGCTTCCTCCAAGTTCGGCCTTGGCCATGTCTGTCAGCTCCTGCATTCTTTGAGCTATCTCGGCGATTGTTAGGCCCAGCGAGGCGACCTCGCGTGCGTCTGCGTCGACGATTTCGGTAAGGTCCCGGGTATCCGAGCCGAGGAACCCTACGAGGGAAAGCTTGGACGAACGCAGGGTCTCCTCGAGTTTTTTCATCTGTGGTGATTTCTTCATCTTTCCACCCTATGAAAACTTGTCATAATAGATTTTTTCGAGAGGGATGCCTGCCGCGGTCAGAACCGCTATTGCGGAGTCAATCATGCCGGGGCTTCCGCAAAGATATCCCTCGTAATCTTTTACGTCTGGCTGCGCCTCGAGATATTTCTTTACGACGTCCGTCACCCTGCCGCGCTCGCCCTTCCAGTCCGGGCTTTCAGGTTCTGAGACGACGGGCACAAAGCGGTAGTCCGGCAGCTCCTTCTCGAAGGCGCTCATCTGGTCCACGAGGTAGAGATCCTTGAGCGTGCGCACACCGAAGAAGAACACGGACTTGCGGGCTTTTTGTTCTGGATTTCGGACCATATTATGGATAATTGATTTTATGGGCGCAATGCCCGAGCCGCCCGCGATGAAGACTATCGGCGAGCCGGTATCCCGAAGGAAGAATTCGCCGTAAGGCCCGTTGATGCGAACCTTATCAGACTGTTTGAGGTAATCGAACATGTACGTGGTACAGATGCCACCCTGGACGCGGCGGACTATTAATTCGAGAAAGCCTTTCTCGACAGGATCGGAGGAGATTGAGTACGCGCGGTAAACCTCCTCCGGGCTGCCCTTGTATGAGGGTGCAAGGAATTGAACGTACTGTCCCGCCTTGAAAGCTATCTCGGGGGGGTCGACCAGTTTTATGCGAAATTCCCTGGTGTCGTAAGTGTATTCGATGATCCGCTCGCATACCCCTTCGTATTCCTTGATGGAGAAGAGCTCGGATGGGATTTCTATCTTGAGATTCGCGCGCACCTTGACCTGGCACGAGAGCCTGATACCTTTTGCCCTTGCTTCCTTGTCTAAATAGGGCTCCTCCGTGGGGAGGAGGGGGCCCGCCCCCTCTTTTACCGTGACCTTGCAGTACGCGCACGTTCCGCGTCCGCCGCAGGCGGAGGGGATGAATATCTTCTGTGCCTTGAGGGTCTCCAGAAGCGAGTTTCCGCCCTTTGCCGTAAAGGCCTTTTCGCCCGCGTTGATGTCAATCTCGACCTCGCCGTAGTTGGCTATGAACCGCTCGGCGACCACGAGGAGGGCGGCAAGAAAGGCCGCGACCGCGCTCACCACGAGAATGGAGATCAGGGCATTAGACACGAGATTCCTTCTGAGACTTTTCTTCAATGAGGGGATATCTTAAGCGAGAAAGGATGAGATTAGTGTGTAGAGGTCCCCGCTCGATAATTGCGACCTTTTTTTCTTTGAAAAAAAGGAGCACTTTTTTATTTTCCCCTGATGACGCCCGTGAAGCCGATGAACGCCAGCGCCATGAACCCCGCGATGATGAGGGTGATGCCCGGACCCTGCAGACCGAGTGGTATGCGGGAATTCTGGAGTTTCTGCCGGACACCGGCCATAGCGACTATCGCGAGCATCCAGCCCAGTCCTCCGCCGAGCCCGAACGCCACTGCCTGAAGCAGGTTGTACTCGCGGATGACCATGAAGAGTGCCGCGCCCAGTATGGCGCAGTTCACGGTGATGAGAGGGAGAAAAATTCCCAGGCTCGAGTACAAGGCGGGCGAGTATCGTTCGAGAACCATCTCGAGGAACTGCACGAACGCGGCGATTATGATTATGAAAAGGATGAAGCGGAAGAACTCGAGATGGAAGGGAACGAGGATGTAGACGTATGCGAGCCAGTTGAGGAGGTTGGTTACGGTCATGACGAACACTACCGCCGTCCCGAGGCCGAGCGCGGTATTTACCTCGCGCGAGATGGAGAGGAAGGAGCACATGCCGAGGAAGCGCGCGAGAAGGATGTTGTCGGTGAAAACCGCGGCGAAGAGGATGACGACCGCCGTCAGCATCTCCTGTCCGAAGCTCATGATGAGCCTCCTTTTATTGCAGGGGATTCAGGCTTGCGGATTGAGCGGAATATCCATACAATGACGGCGAGCGTGAAGAAAGCGCCGGGCGGCATGACCATTATTATCCAGCGGTCCCACGCAGGCGTCGAGAAGAAAGGCATGGGGATGCCGAGAAGGGAGCCCATTCCCGTTATCTCGCGGAAGACTGAGATGATAAGGAGAACGAAGGCGTAACCGAGTCCGTTGAACACGCCGTCGATGAAGGAGGGCCAGGGCTTGTTCGTGATGGCAAATGCTTCGGCGCGGCCCATAAGGATGCAGTTGGTGATGATGAGGCCGACGTACGGGCCAAGGTTGCGGCTCATGTCGGGCCAGTAGGCCGCGAGCGCCTGGTCGAAGAGTATCACGTAGAACGCCATGATGAGTGTTTCCACCATCATCCTCACCCTGCGAGGGATCAAGTTGCGAAGAAGGGAGACCGTCAGGCTCGAGAGACCCAGGGTGACAACTAGCGCGGCGCTCATCACCATCGTGTTGAGAACGAGGTTGGTGACCGCAAGCGAGCTGCAGATACCGAGTATCTGGCGGAAGACAGGGTTGTCGCCCCATAGCCCGGTGGCAATTATCTTGCCTATGCTCTTGGATTGAGCGCTCATTTCGCACTTCCCTTGACGGCGTTTCTCCAGCGCTCGATCCTCGCGTTGACGAATTTCATGAGCCTGGTTGAGGTCTGCGTTGCGCCCGTTACGGCCTCGACCGAGCTCGTGTCGAGTGCTGAGCCGACCGGCCGCAGCTCGATAGGCACGCCCTGCACGGTGATCTTTTTCCCCTTGAACTGGTTCTTGAAATAGGGTTTCATTATCTCGCCGCCCAGACCCGGCGTCTCGTTCTGCTGGTAGAATGAGATGCCGAGGATTGTCCTTCTGTCCGGGGCCACGGCGATAACTCCGGCAATCTTGTCCCAGAACCCCGGTCCCGAGAGCCCGACGATGTAGGCGACTGTGGTGTCGTGGTTACGGTAGAGGGAGAACGTGTCGCCGGACACGACCGTGTCTTTCACGTGAGCGACGTAAATCTCATGTACCTGCGTACCCGAGGCCTTGGATGGCACTGCTGTGCCGACCGCCTCGAGCACCGAGCGCTCGTAGGCGAGCTTGTGGTTTGCTTCGACGCGGCCGCGCGTGAAGCCGGAGAGGGCGATGAGGATTGCGCTGAAGAACGCCGTGACGACGAACATGAAGACGATTGAGAACCAGCCCCTGTCCTTCAACGGCGTGCTCACGGGGTCTCCCCTGCCGGTTGTTCGACGGCTTGCCTCTGCGATTTTTGAAGTTCCTTCTTGCGCTTTGCGCGCTCCTTGAAGAGGTAATCGATTATGGGACCGAACATGTTCCCGAGAAGGAGCGCGAACATGAAGCCGCCGTTGAATACGGAGAAGGTGCCTATAATGGCGGCCGCGGTACCGACTATTGCGGCGTATATGATCTTGGCCTGGATAGTCTGCGGAGCGGTGACAGGATCGGTTACCATAAAGAAAGCGCCGAAAAGGAATCCGCCGCCCAGGAGTGCCGGAAGTATGGGTACCGCGGTCTTGACACCGAGGAACATGAACAGGGATTCGAAGAGTGCGTAGGAGGCGATGGTCGCGAGCACGAGCCAGCGGTTGGCCGTTCCCGAGATAAAGAGGTAGAGACCGCCGATTAAAATAGCGATAGCACTCGTTACTCCCATCGTCCCGGCAACGTTACCGATGAGGAGATCGAGAACAGGGGGAGAGGAGGCCGTGCCTGCCTTGACCAGCGCGAGCGGAGTGGCGGAAGTGATTGCATCGGGCAGCGAGGACGTGCTCCACATCTTGAGCGCTCCCCAGGGGAACGAGGAGGGCAGGGAGGAGGGCGGGGCGGGGGCGGCCCAATGGGACGTCAGGGAGACGGGGAAGGATATGTACACGAAGGCGCGGCCGGCCATCGCGGGGTTGAACACGTTGCGTCCGAATCCGCCGAAGACCATCTTTGCGAACATGATGGCGAACGCGATGCCGATCACGAGCACGTGCCAGGGAACCGAGGGCGGCATGATGAGAGCGTAAAGGATTGCGGAGACGAATACGGCCTCCGACACCGGTTCCTGCGGCTTGCGCACGCGCGTGAAGATGAACTCGACAAGGAAGGCGGTGGCGCATGATACGGCAACCATAACGAGCGAGCGCCACCCGAAGAAATAGACGGAGGCAAGCACGCAGGGGATTGTGGCCAACATGACTCGCCGCATGAGCACCTGTTTCGTAAGTAACTTTATTTTCTTCTTTGTCTCGTCCATATCTATCCTTTCGGGCTGTTAGGATACCTACTCTTTTTGAGTTGTCAAGGCACTCCAGTCATTGCACCAGGAGAAAGTTATCAGGTATATAATGAGGACTCCTTCTCACGCGTTGACAAGTCCTCACTTCAGATCGTCATCCTCCGATTGTGAACTCCAGGGATTTACCATATATAGTTGTATTTGTGACATTTAGATGGTTCACAAAATTATCACTTGGGACTATCCCGGACCTTTGGGGGAGATTATCTTCAGTTAGCGATCATGGATAGTTAAGTCGAAATGTTTCAACCTCTGGAACTCCGCACCGCATGTAACAGGCTTCCTTTTGAAAACACACCCGACAACTTGGGGGCACTCCTGCCCGAAGACTGTGATGTCTTTCACCCACTCGGCAACGCACCGGAAGGAGTCAGACCCGGTGAATCCTATTTTACTCCCGGGCGCGGTAAAGAAGTCGGGATACCGCAAGGCAGACCTTCAACAGAAACGCCCTGTCCTCCTCGGAGAAAGCGTCCACCGTGTGGGAATCGATGTCCAACTCGCCCATGACCCTCTCTTCTTTGAGGATGGGAAGAACTATCTCGGATTTGACCGTCGGGCTGCAGGAAAGGTAGTTGGTTTCTTTTGAGACGTCCGGAACGACGAAGGTTTGCTTGCGTTCCGCGGCCTGCCCGCAAATGCCCTGGCCGAAGGCGATTCTCGTATGTTCGGTGGGCGCGCCGGAGAAGGGGCCGAGGACCAGCTCTCTTTCCGCATCCGGATCGGTGAGATAGAAACCAACCCAGTCGTAATAGGGAACGTCTTCTTTCAGCAAGTCGCATATCGCCTGAAGCCCATCCCTGGGGACCTCCTCCTCGCGGATCGCCCGGCTGACCTTGTTTATGACTCGCGAAAACAACGCCTTCTTTTCTTCATCGGTCATCTTCATGTTTGTTCCTTTTGGTTCATAACGGTCCACAAATCTACGGCGCGGCGAAGGTGCGGGATAACGATCGACCCGCCGACCATGAGCGCGACCATCATGGTTTCTTCGAGTTCTTCACTTGACACCCCCTCCTCCTTGCATCTTGCGAGGTGGTAAGTGATGCAGTCGTCGCAGCGAAGAACCATGGACGCGACGAGCCCCAGCATCTCCTTGGTTTTTGAGGGCAGGCCCCCCTCCCTGTACGTCTCGAAGTCGAGGTGATGGAACATCTTCATGTTCTTCGATGCGAATTCCATCACCTGTTTGTGGAGGCGTTCCCGTTCTTTTTTGAAATCTTCGATATTCTTCATGATAATTCCTGTTCAATTACTTCCAGGCCGATTCCCGAAAGAAAAGCAGGACGTCCATCCGTGGCCCCCACGGCGTTGCATGACAACGGTGTGGGGTAAAAATTCGGGGTCCCCGACGAATTTCTCCGACATTTGTTGGGGTTATTATTTATCCCCGTAGAGGTCGAACTCACGAATGCCGAACCAGTAACTCATTTTTGAAACCGAGTCCAGCTCGGCCTGAACGAGAGCCAGATGACCGTCCTCGATTTCCACGAAGTTCGCGAACATCTTCTGTGCCTCGCCGGGCAGCTCGGAAACCATCTTACGATAGAAAGCGGAGGTCACCTTCTCGGCCTCGAGCGCCTTCTCCAGCATGTTGATCTCCTCTCCGTAGTCCTTCTTGCCGACCTCGACCTTCATCGCCTTGGCTCCATCCTGGATGCGTTCCTTTGAAGGAAGGGCGGTCCTGAGGCCTTCGATTGTGAGCTCACCCGACGCCTGCCACTTCGCGAGTCTGGCAAAGAGATAATCGAGATGATGCTGTTCCTCTGAGGCCATCAGCGAAAAGATCCTTTTGCCGTCAGGATCGGTCGCTTTCGACAAAGCTTCTTTGTAAAGATCGCGAACCTTCGTCTCATACTCGATCGCGGTTTTGATTGCTTCTTCTACCGTCATTGATCCTCCATTTTCGATTGTATTGTACCCCGTCAAGCAGATATGGCAAGGGGCGAACATCTGCGACGCTTTCGATCCGTCCGGCGAGTACGTATCACTTGACACCGGAATCATCGCATTTATAATGAACATATGCTCAAAACGGAGATGCAAGATGCCCAGGCCCTGTAAATGCAGAAGAATCGCTCGCGAGTATGGAATAGGGTTCTTTGGACCCAAGGGAATTCCCATGCGTGAGCTTGAACGTGTGGTGCTCACCCATGACGAACTCGAGGCTCTGCGGCTGGTCGACATGGAAGGCATGTATCAGGAGGATGCGGCCTCGATGATGGAAATATCGAGACCCACGTTGTCGAGACTTCTTGAGGTTGCGCGGAAGAAAATCGTTAGCGCGGTGATCGACGGCAAAGGCATCGAGGTAGGCGGCGGGAATTTCCTCGTCGAAACTACCGCTTCGGGCTCTCAGGGACGATGCAGACGCCGGGACAAAAGTACCCCAAAAAGATGCAAGCGCTCTACCACGAATGCATCGAATGCTGCCTCTAGGATATTAAATAATAACAAGGAGAACTTGTGAAAATAGCCGTTCCTTCGGATGATGCAATCACGATAGCCCCCCATTTCGGCAGGGCAAGATATTTTATTGTATTCGACGCGGAAAAGGGTAAAATACTTAAAAAGGAACTTGTCGAGAACAACCCGTACCATAACGATCACGTTCACGATTCCGCTCACGAGCACGGCGTCCATCACAGCCACGAGAGATTCGTTTCGCTTCTCGCGGGTTCCGAAGCCGTAATCTGCCGCGGGATGGGCAGGAGAGCGGTCGTTGATCTTGTTGAGGCCGGGATAAGGCCCGTCTTTACCGAACAGGAGAGTGCCGAGGATGCGGCTGCAGCATTCTCCGGTGGAACGCTGGAGGAATGCGCACAACCCGATTGCGGGCATCATTAAAACGGGCGATCTGAGGTGCGGCAAATCGAATATCAGAGAGAATTTAAGGAGACACACCAATGATCCAGTCCGAGGAACAGATTAAAAGACAAAAGGAATTAGACGCAAGACTCAAGGAAAATCTCGCAAGGATAAAGATGAAGCTTCTTGTCCTTTCGAACAAGGGCGGTGTGGGAAAGAGCTTTGTTGCAACAAGCCTGGCGCTTCTTGCAGCAGACAAAGGCCTGAAGACGGGCATTTTAGACGCCGATATCCACGGCCCTTCTATCGCGCACCTGCTCGACTTCGACGGTATGCCCCTGGCCGTATCGGAGGACAACACAATAGAACCGGTGCAGGTGTCGGATAATCTCGTTGCCGTGAGCACCGCATCGCTTTTGAGATCGAGGGACGACTCAATCATCTGGCGCGGACCCCTCAAGATGGGACTTCTCAAGCAATTTCTTGCCGACGTTCGGTGGGGAGCGCTCGATTTGCTCGTGGTCGATTCACCGCCCGGGACTGGCGACGAACCTCTCTCCATCGCCCAGCTTATAACCGATATCTCTGGTGCCGTTGTTGTCACGACCCCCCAGGACGTCGCACTGCTGGATTCGCGCAAATGCCTGAGTTTCCTGAGCCAGTTGAACATTCCCACGCTCGGCATAGTCGAGAACATGAGCAGTCTCGTTTGCCCGCACTGCGGAAAGACCATTGACGTATTCAAGCAGGGCGGCGGCAGGCAGGCGGCTCTCGATCTGGGCGTTCCCTTTCTGGGCGCCATACCGCTGGACCCCGAGATAGTGAAAGCTCAGGACGCAAGCAAGCCCTACGTTTTGGAGAACCCCGAAACCACGGCGGCGAAAGTTCTGTCTTCCGTGGTCGAGGAGCTGAGAAAGCTCTCCGCTAGCCAGGAAGTGTAACGGAAAACCCAGGATAGTCAGGGATAAACGATTCCGGATTGTGAACGAACTTTTCGAGCCTGTGCTTGATTGCGTCGCGCACGCGTCTGAACGATTCGATTTCCCGCGAGCCGTGATCGGGGATCGTCGGATCAGGAAAAGGCCAGTGAAGGCTGGTTCCCGCTTCTCCGATGAATGACGGGCAGTTGGACTCCCCGCAGAGCGAAATGACGAAATCGAAAAACTGACCAGTGAACAGAGAGACGTGCTTGGAGCGGTACTCGGACACATCTATCCCCAGTTCGGCCATGACCTCGACAGCGAGAGGGTGGACAAAGGAGGGGGAGGTCCCTGCCGAGTGGACATCAAACCTTTCTCCGCCGAGATGGCGAAGCAAGCCCTCCGCCATCTGCGAGCGGCAGGAGTTGCCGGCACAGAGGAATAGAACCCTGACCTTTTTATCCATAGACATTTTTCCTGTTACCATAAGGGTTTAACTTTTTGGAGTGTAACAACCGTGTTGTTACCACACCTTGTCGTTTCTGCAACAACCGCGTTGTTGCCTTACCGTATTGTTGCTGCAACGAGGCGCTCGTTGCACTCCATTTATCTATCAACGGTTCAGTAGTCATCATCCACGTCGATCCTGTCGCATGGAAAATTTCTTTGCAGATGTCGCAGGTGTTCTTTTTCGCTCTCGAATCGATGGTAATAACTTCCGAAAGGGTATTTTTCAGGAGTATCCACGTATTCATGTTTGACTGGGTTGAAGTAAATGTAATTCAATCTCGCCAGGTAGGACTTCTCAAACGTTATACAGCTATCCCAGTAATTCCAAAAAACTCTTTTTGATAACTTTACCTCAGAGATATTTTTTCTGATCCAAAGCGCCGTAAAGCGATGAATTTCTGACATCATTTTCGATAATTGAGTATTTTCTATCGGTGCTTGGAGCATCAAGTGATAGTGATTATCAAGTATAACCCAGTCTTCAAGAATCCAGGCATACTTGGCGCAGCCCTTTACTATCGACTCAAGCAATCTCGATTTTGCTTGAGGTGATTTAAGAAAGGGCTTTTTGAGGTAAGTAGAAGCCGTTATGAAATACTTGCATCCATCAATAAAGAGATGAGGTGGGTTGTGTGCGTACTGCTTGTAGATCAGATCTTCATTCATTTGACTCCTTCATGCAGCCCTTTGGAGTGCAAAAACCGCGTTGTTGCCTTACCGTATTGTTGCTGCAACGAGACGCTCGTTGTACTCCACAACCATAATCTTCTTTCCAGCGAATCTGCCCTTTGGAGTGCGACAACCGCGTTGTTGCCTTACCGCGTCGTCTCTGCAACAACCGTGTAGTTGCCACACCATCTTGTTGCTGCAACGAGACGCTCGTTGTACTCCACAACCATAATCTTCTTTCCAGCGAATCTGCCCTTTGGAGCGCGACAACCGTGTTGTTACCACACCTTGTCGTTTCTACAACAACCGTGTTGTTGCCTTACCGTATTGTTGCTGCAACGAGACGCTCGTTGCGCTCCACAATCATATCTTCTTTCTCGCGAGCCTGAGGCTGTTGAGTACTACCGTGACCGATGAGAAGGCCATCGCGGCGGCGGCCAGCACGGGATGAAGGTCCCGGATGAGCGAGGGCATCCAGGTAAACCAGTGAAGCGCGCCCGCGGCAACAGGAACGAGGAGCACATTGTAGAAGAACGCCCAGAAAAGGTTCTGCCTGATCGTGTTCATCGTGGCCTTTGAGAGTTTTATTGCCTTTGCCACACCGCCGAGGTCACCGCCGACGAGAGTGATGTCGGATGCCTCCATTGCGATGTCGGTTCCGGTTCCGATGGCTATACCGACGTTCGCGCGAGCGAGCGCGGGCGCGTCGTTGATGCCGTCGCCGACCATCGCCACAACCTCACCCTCGTCCCGAGCCTCGTGAACGAATCTTTCTTTGTCACCGGGAAGCACCCCGGAAATCACCCTTGATATCCCTACGCCCGCGGCAACCGCTTTGGCTGCCCGCTCGTTGTCTCCCGTCAGCATTATCGGCTCTATCCCAAGCCTTGCGAGAGACCCGACTGCTTCCCGCGCACTCGGTTTCTCTTCGTCTGCAACGGCGGCAAGGCCGTAAATGACGCCCTCTGCCTCGGCAACGATCACCGTTTTGCCCTGCCCTGCGAGAAAATCCACCTTTTGCATTACGCTTCCATCGAGATTGAACCAGGAAGGTTTGCCTACCCTGACTCTTTTGCCATCTACAACAGCCTCGATGCCGAAGCCCGAGCTTGCCTTGAAATCGTTGACTGTTCTGAGTGAAAGCCCTCTGGTTTTTGCGCCTTCCACGACTGCCCTGGCAATTGGGTGCTCTGAACCCTGCTCCGCCGAGGCGGCGAGGATGAAGCCCTCCTCCCCCTCCTCTCTATTCACGACGGATATCCACTCGGTGAGGACGGGTTTTCCTTTAGTGATTGTGCCCGTCTTGTCGAACATCACGGTAGTGAGACGGTGGGCGGTTTCGAGAGCCTCACTCGATTTGAAGAGTATACCCATGCTGGCACCGCGCCCGGTGCCGACCATGATTGCCGTTGGCGTGGCGAGACCGAGCGCGCACGGACATGCAATGACGAGCACGGCAACGAGACGCAGCATCGCCGGGACGAACTCCTGACCGAGAGCCCACCAGAGTACGAACGTCGCGAGTGCGATTGCGATGATCGCGGGGACGAAGACGGATGCGACCCTGTCGGCAAGACGCTGGATGGGCGCCTTGGAACCCTGTGCGGCACGCACCAGATTGATTATTTGCTCAAGCGCGGTTTCGGCTCCGACACCAGTCGCCTTGATTTTGAGAAGCCCTTGCAGATTGATCGTCGCTCCGAAGACCCTCGCACCCTCCTCCTTGTCAACGGGCAGAGACTCGCCCGTAAGCATGCTCTCGTCCACCGAAGAGGAGCCTGCGACCACTTCACCGTCCACCGGTATTCGCTCTCCGGGTCTTGCGATCACCATGTCACCCTGTCTTACTTGATCGGCGGGCACGTCGTGCTCGGAACCGTCAGGCATGACGAGGTGAGCGATCTTGGGAGCGAGTTCCATCAGCTTGCGGATTGCCCGGGAGGTGCGGCCTTTTGCCAGAGCCTCGAGCATCTTGCCTAACTTTATGAGGGTAATGATGAGTGCCGAGGTCTCGAAATAAACGTGCTGTCCCGCGCCGGGGAATATTGTAAGGACGGTGGAATAGACGAACGCGACGGTTGAACCCATCGCCACGAGGACGTCCATGTTCGCCGAACCCGCTCGCAGCGACTTGAACGCGCCCGAGTAAAATCCGAGGCCGGTATAAAACTGCACCGGGGCGGCAAGGATAAGGAGCATCCAGTTGAACCACGACTGGTGCGCCCATTCGCCGAGAGTGCCGAAGTCGCGCAGCATGCTCAGGATGAAGAGCGGTATGCTGAAGGCAAGCCCGACAATGAAGGCACGTCTTTCTCTTACTGCCTCGGCCTCCCTAGCTTTAGACTCGTCATCCTCCGCATTCTCAGTGGGCAGAATCGCCTTATACCCGGCCTTGTCAATGACATCAGCTATGAATTGGATGCTTGCAAGTCTGGGGTCGAACTCGACCGCGGCTCGCTCGGTGGCGAGATTGACCGATGCCGAGATGAGTCCAGGCACCTTCTTGCGGAGATTGCGTTCTATTGTGGCAACGCAGTTGGCGCACGTCATTCCGATGATGGGAAGATCAACCGCCACTGTGGTACGGTCCGATTTTCGTGAAGGGCTATCTTTCACCATTTTACCTCTGTACCGGGTGATTTACCCCTCCCCCCCCCCGTGTGCAAGAAACATTTGCAAAAAGCAAGTTACCCGGTATGTGAACCCGAACCTCAGGGAAGCGGCGGATACCCGATTTCCGTGAGTTTCTTTTCGAAATCGCTCCATGCTGCCGGCGTGTCCCACATAACCCGTATCTGTTTGGTCGTGATATCGACTTTGACATCCTTGAAACCCGGAATCCTCGAGAGCTCGTTCTTGAGTTCGAGGATGGACGAATAGCCGTCAAGCTTCTTAACCTTGAAGATCATTTTATCCATATAATCCTCCTCAAAGGATTACTCCTCGGGCGGGTAGCCCATGTCCTTGAGAGTTTCAACAATTTCTTCCCATTTTAAGGGATCGTCCCAGCTTATCTCGGCGGTCTTGGAGCTGACGTCGACTTTTACGCCGGTTACGCCCTTCAGTTCGATCAGCTCGCGCTCGATGGTCATTCTGCAATGATTGCAACTAATGGCGGGTATCCGGATCTTTTTTTCATGCATAAGTACTCCTTAATCGCATTCCTTCGGAGGGTACTCGATTTCGTTTAACGTTTTAACTATCTCCTCCCACGTGGCAGGGGGCTCCCAGCGAACGGTAACCTCCTGCAAAGGCAGATTGACTTCTACGCCCTCAACGCCCCGTATAGCTTCGAGCTCGCGCTTAATGAGCTTCGTGCAGTAAGCGCAGCTGATGTTGGGGACTTTCACCCTTTTTGCTTCCATTTCTGCTCCTTACTTACCTTCCCGGCTCCCGGCGCCTCTCCCATGATAGCTTGAGTATAATTCGAGAGCACTCTGGTACCCTGCGTTTTTGTAACCGCGAGCGACGCGTGGAAAGGCTGCTTTCCGGTTCCCGGACTTTAACGACAGCTCAAACATCTTGCTCCCAGTCCAGAAGCCTTCGCTGGTCTTCGAGTTTGCGGATTCCTGAGACGTCCTGCGAGACCTCGAGCGTCCCGCGATAACGGCCGTCCGCGTCCCTGAGGGCGAAGTAGCGGATGTGGATGAATTTCCCTGCAAGTTCTATCCAGAACTCGGCAACGTCCTTAGTTCCCTTGCGGAACTCGTCTATTATGCGCTGGACGATGTGCACGCTCTTGGGCGGGTGGCAGTTCTGCACCTTGCGACCGATGACGCCCGGCGTTCGTGTGAAAATTCGATCCTTTGTATCCGAGTAGTAGCGCAGCTCGTCGTTCTCGTCCACGAACGAGATATCGACCGGAAGACTGCGGAGCATGATATCGATTTGCTCGAGTGTGAGGGAACCCTCCCCCAGGGGGAGTCTCGCGTTCTTGGCAATGCTTTCCGGAAGATCCTTGAGATCCATCAGTTCTCCTTTTTCTTTGAAATCTTTTCTTTCTCCCGAGCCGCGTATGCCCGCGGCATCACCAGGCGATTGAGGTTTCCACTCATCCCCCGGACTCACGAAGGCGTATCCGATCTCTTCCTCACCCTTGCGGATTTTTTGCCAATCTTCCTCCGAAAGGTGCTCAAGCGCCATCGGAAAGAGCACGTGCTCCTCCTTGTAGATCATATCGAGTATTGCGGGCGCGAGCTTTGACGCGTTTGCGGCGAACCCCTTGACATTTCCCGAGGCTAGGTCGCCGGATGCCGACTTGAGAAGCGCGCGAATCTGGTCGTGCACCTGCCACATGACTTGCGGCGGTGCGGTAACGCCCACCCGTTCGAGCGCGGGGAAGAGTTCGTGCTCCTTTCGAAGGTAGTGCTTGTCGATGAGGGAGAGGGAGGAGAGGAGCCCGGCGAGCGGACCTTTGCGCTCCGAAAAATTCTTTTTTGTGAGGTCGTTTGTAAGAAGACTCCACTCTCTTGCCAGCCTCTCGAACTCCCGGTTCTCGAGTTTTGCGGTGTGGACAGGATGCCCCGCAGGCAGATTCTCGCCGCCCTCTTTTTCGAGCGAGGAGCGCATGACACGCACGTGCAGGTCGCACATAGCCGTTATCTCTAAGGGTGTTATGCCCTCGCGAACCAGTTCCTGCTCGATTTCGGCTATCTCCGCGGCGCTCACGTCCGCTATCTCCTCGCTGAAGCGCTTCTCGAGTGCCTCAGAGTTCACCCCGCCTGATGCATGCAAATCCTTGAGTATGGCCTTGATTTTTTGCGCTCGTTCCTTGAGCGCTTCAGGCGTGATTATGGCGACTTCCTGGCCTGTTTTGTCCTTGACGGCCTTTGCGATATCGGCGATGAACGCGTGCACGTCGATGCCGACGGTGGAGGCGGCCATCTCGAGAGTGGCTACCTTGCCGATGGTGTTGCGGGCCAGGGGATTCAGGAGCTTGGCGAAATCGGGGTTGTAGGACGATAAAAACTCTTCGAGAAAGGGATAGAGAGCGAGAAGTTCTGCCACTCGCGTTTTGGGACTCAAATGCATCCTTAAACTCCTTGAGCAGTTCTCCTGTTAACTGCTTCGATGAGGACTATTCGGGGCCGCCCCCTTCTAAGGGCGACCCCACAAATTTTCTTGTGCCTGAGCGTCGGTGACTCAGGACTTTTGCGCCATAAGGTACTTCGAGAGAACGGTTATGTGGCGCATCTCTTCTTTGATTATGTCGGCGACCCTGGCCGAACCCAGGCGCTCGGTGACCATCTCCTTGATGCCCAGGTAGAAGACTATGGAATCCTTCTCGAGGCCTATGGCCTTCCCGAGAACGTCGGAGATATTCTCGGTGCCCGAAAGCATCTCCGAGGGGTCCTTGGTGTGATCGAACACCTTGCCGTCGGCCATCGCCTGAAGGTAGAGGGATTTCTCGTCGTAAGGATCGTAATCCTTGGTCTCGCGCTCATCGTTCGTGAGGTGGGAGCGGAGTTCGGTGAAGGTTTTCTCGTGCTCCTGCTCCATCGAGGCGAGTTCCAAAAGCAGCTTGCGCGCCTCCTCGTCGGTGGTGTTGGCCGCGGCCTTGGTGTAGAACCTGCGGCCGTTGCGCTCGATGCGTTCTGCGATTTCGAGTATCTCGTCTGCGTTGAAATTAATTCCCATTTTGCTTCCTCAGGCTCCGGGGTCTGCTGCGGCTGCGGCAGCCGCGGGATTGAGCACGGTCGCGGTGGAGATTAGCACCCTTGTTCCGAACTCCTTGTCGAGAAGGTAGAGCGCCTGCTTGTCCTCGCCCAGCATCTTGAGCCTGTCGACTGCGACCATGGTCTGCTCTTCTTCCTCGATCTGCTCGTTGACGAACCAGTCGAGTATGCCCCGCAGCGCGGCGTTGTCCTTTTCGGCCAGGGCAAGGTCAACGAGGTCGTTTATCATCTTGGTGACCTTTAATTCGTGTTCGTATGCGGCCGCGAACGCCTCGACGGGAGTGTTCCAGGAGCCCTCGGGCTCGGCGATTGCAGCGAACGTGGGGTGACCGCCGCGGTTCAGGACGTGCTTGTAGAACCGCATGGCGTGACTCATCTCCTCGAACGCCTGCGCCTTCATCCACTGCGCGAAGCCGTCCAGGTTGCGCTCCTCGAACCACGCGCCTATGGCGAAATAAAGGTACGCCGCGTACAGCTCCGCGTTAAGCTGCTTGTTGAAGCCTTCTTCAATCTTCTTCGAGATCATCTCATTCCCCCTTCCAGAGCCCGTGGATGTTGCAGTGCTCGCGCGCGACGACGGAGGGGGAGGAGGGCGAGGAGGGCGAGGAGGAGGGCGGCATGGCGAACTCGGCCTGGGGTGCGTCGCCAGGCTTCAGGTGCTTGCGGTAAACGCGGCCCTCGGAATCGTAGATCTCAATCCATTCTATATAGTGCTTTTCTTCCATGGGATGCGGTGCGCTGCCTATCTTTACGAGGTAGCCCGCTGCCGTCTTCTCGATGACGGGCACGTGCTTTTCCTTTGCGCCGTCCGAGGTGTTCTCCTCGAGAAGCTTCATGGGCTTGCCGTGGCACGAGTAGTCGCCGCAGCCTTCCTTGAAGACTTCGATCATGTCGCCGCAGTCCTCGCATTTATAGATTCTCAACCTTTCTGCCATAATTCCTCCTTCGGATTTTGGCTGTTTTGTTTGCAAAACTCCACTTTCAATTTTATTATGAACACGCCTGCCTGCCATTTCTAGTATAGGATGGATACAGGGCGTGTCAAGGCGCATGTCAAGTTTTGATTTGCATTTACCCGCAAGTGCGCGAGGTTCGGAGAGATACGCCGTTGAGAAGTTCATTTTCGAGTGTCGTAAAGTGCTTTTTATCGTCTCCATCGCAATAATTATAGGAATTTAGTAGGGTATGTCAAGGTCTGGAACGGTCGTAAATAGGTTCGTTTTAAAGGGGGGATACAAAGATAAACCCCCTCCCTTTTTCCCTCTCCCCATCGGGAGAGGGGGGCGCTCCAGGGGAGCGCAGGGTGAGGGATTTTTTTCGGGATCTATCTCAGCACTACAGTCTTTTTCGTAATACTCGACTTTCCGTTCTCAAGCTTCACGAAAATAGACGCTCCTTCGGAGCGTTGGAAGTTTAACTTCTATAACCTCAGGAGGTTAAACTTCAGTCTAAAACAACGACTTTTCTGACTATGCTTGAATGGCCAGTCTCTAGCCTGATAAAATACACTCCTGTTGCCAGCCCGGGCTTGAAACTCACCTTGCCCTCACCTTGTATGGGGAGCGATTCGATTCTGCGGCCCGATGGATCATAAAGGCTTATCGTGCCCTGCTCGCTATTAGGAATTGAGTAAGAAACAAGGATGGAGGAGGGGGTGTTACGGGCGACGTCGAGTTGGAGGGAAGGGGAGGGGTGTGTTACGGGTGTTACGGGCTCTTCGATGCCGGAGCCGTAGAGGGGCTTGAACATAGCATCGTCCTCGTCGGACTCGTCGGGTGTCATTACGGTGGAGACGGTGAGGGTGCAGCTCGCGGCATCCGACGGCTTGAACTCCTTGAAGGAAACCGTGTCCTCAGTGTCGGCGGCAAGCGACCAGGAAAGGGTGTCGGCGTATACGACTCCGGAGCTGCCCTCGATGGAAGCTATCACAAGGAAGCTATCAGCCGCCTTGCGGCCAAAGTTCTTGATACGTGCAGTAGGGATGTAGGCATTACCTATGGAATCCTTGGATAGGATAGCCTTCACACCCACATCGTAGTCCGCGTAACCGGTAAGCCGGATATCGTCAAAAGAGTTTTTAAGACCCCGCCAAGGTGGGTAATAAGCACCCCATCCGATGAAGCATATGCTGTCGATTATTGTTTCATTGGAAAAACTTGCTTTCGTCAAGTCCACCTTAACGTCCCTATTGAGAAAGTGCCATAAGGTGTCTTCGATAAAATCTTCAATCAACATGGCTTTTGTGGGCGGAATTGGAGTGGGATTTTGGTCAGAACACTTGAGAAGATAAACAGCAAAACGGTAATTCTTGTTACTGGGATCAGTTATAAAAAAAACGATACTGAATGCGTGCATCCAGTCGTAGTAGAGTTCTTTATCTACAATAATCGGAACTACGGAGTAATTTAAGGTAAGGCTGTCTAGGTCCGTCATGATTTTAGGCATTACTAATCCCTGTATAACCACAGCCGAATCTACTTCATATGGCGAAGGTGGTTTTCTGGTATCGCAATAACCCGAATAATAACCTTTATAAGCTTTTGCAGAATCGTGTCGACTCACTGCGGTTGGATCAAGGTCTTTTCCGGTTCGTGTTTTTGCGTAAGTCATCCATGCGTCACTATTGTCTTCAAAGCTGTGATCTTTGATTAAGTTAACCTTCTCGAGGCCGAACGCGAGACAAGGTACAATCGCTAAAAAGACAATGATTCGCTTCACACTTTCCTCCGTATTTGATGAGATATTGTAAATATTTGAGAAGGAAATGTCAACAATACGGGTGGTGGGCGGGGCAGGAAGACCTTAAGCTGACGCCTGGATCCGAGAAGACGAGGGTCGCCTTTTTGAGTGCCGTGAAGTTTGACTGCCTGAATTAATCGATAGTCAAACTTCTGAACGACTAGTCGTCAGGGTCCCCGGAGGAATGCCTGGCAGTCCTCTGGGGTAAGATGTGCGGGTGGGTGGGCGGGGCAGGATAAGTCAACACCAACCACAAAGGATTCAGATGGTTACCCCAAAGGAAAGCTTTGCCTTCCTTTGGGGTTTACCAATTGACTTTGCACCTGTTTTAATTACAATATTTAAGTGAAGGTCGGTTCAGCCCTGGCTGGGCCCCCGGAGCTCGATACTAGGCTCCTCGAAAGGCTCATGCGTGATCCCCTCTATATGTCAACGGATAAGGATACCCCTGCGTCTAGAGAAAAGAAGCATGCTGAACACACAACGCGCTCAGATGCTGAACTTGTAGCTGAGATAAAGCAGGGCTCGAACGACGCATGTCGCGCAGTTGTAGAGCGTTACAAGCGTTTGTTGTACTCGATTGCTTATGGATTTATGGGCGATCACGGCGAAGCAGACGATGTTGTTCAGCAGGTCTTCATTAGGTTCTTTGAAAATGTGGAGCGGGTGCGAAAGGCCGAAGCGTTAAAAACTTACCTGGCCCGCAGCACCACTAACGAGTCTATCGACCGCTTGCGACGCGCCAAGAGGCGCAACACCGTTTCCATTGAGGACCTGGGCGACGACGAGGATTTGTCGCTCAAGGACGGACGCACACCGCGGGAGAAAAGAAGGCGCGAGGAGCTTCGAGAACTCATAACCTGGGCACTCTCCCAGCTTTCTGAACGCCAGCAGCGAGTGGCGGTCCTGAGCTTTGTTGAGGATTTAAGTTATGAGGAGATAGCCGAGGTTCTCCATTGTGAGGAAGTTACGGTTCGCACACATCTGCACCGCGCACGCAAGCGACTTCAGGAACTCTTAGCTCCGCGATTACGTGATTTGGAGGCAGGATTTGTCCGCAACGAATGACGGCGGCCTTGTAAGAAAAGGTAGCAAAACCCGTAAAAAACATTTGGGAACCGGGAAGGGTGCAGTCCACGCACGACCGGACAATATCCAGTGTGGCTCGATAGAGGATTTGTTTGCCCCGTATCTCGCGGCTGAGTTAAGCAAGGGTGAGGAGGATAAGCTTCGTAAACACGTACGTTCCTGTGCAAATTGCAAGAAGATCCTGGCTGAGGAAACCCGCTTTAACCGCATAATGAGGCAGGCTCTCGCGCCCAAAGTCGATCCCGACTACTGGGAGCTCTTATGGCCGCGCGTCCAGGCAAAGATGCTCGAACGCAGGGAACAAAGGACGCGTCCCCGCTTCTCGCTGCGCTGGATATTCGCGGGTGCCGGGACCGCCTTCGCGTCAGCGGCCGCGCTCATCGCCGTTCTCCTGCTGCGCACCCCGCTCGCGCCCTCCCTTGCGCTTCACCCTGACTCCTACTTTGAAGGGCTCCCCCAGGAGCCACCCGCAACGGTTCAGGTCGATTCGCGGACCCAGGCCTCAAACGAGTTGGCTGTCTTAAGTCTCGGCCATCCAACACCTTCCAGCCGCAGTCACGCCTGGCAGCATCTCGATGGAGGAGGCTTATAGTGGGCAACTCTCAAAAAAGAAGCCTTAGACCGTTTGCAAACCGGGGCTTCTGGATGAGAGTGCTTTCCATGAAGGGGCTTTTGATTGTAAGCGCCTTAATTTCGTCGCTTGCCTTGACTTCCTGCGAGCGCAGGCCGGTGACGCTCACCTGGAAGCTCGATGAGGGCAAAACCTACGTCTACAAGAGCGAAGTCACCGGAACGTGGAAGATAGAAGGCTGGGAAAAGGGCGAGCGCGGCGGAAAGTTCGGCAACGTGCTCGAAACACGGATGGTCGTCCTTTCTGCAGTCGAGGACTCCGTGTTCCAGGTAAAAGAAATTACTAAACTTATGCGCGAGGGAACCGACTACGCGCCCACCGTCGTTACCTACAGCATGGCTCCGAACGGCAAGCTTTACGCGATAGAGCTTTCCGATACCGGCACCGCTCCGCGTGTCTTCGATTCAAGAGAACGCCGCGAAAAGTTCTTTGAAGAAACCCAGCCCACCTATCCCGACAGATCATTAAAACCCGGTGATACGTGGGTTCAAGAAACAAAGGTGGTGCTCGACGAGGGCACCATTACGACATCAAACGAGTTTTCGGTCAAGGGTTGGGAAAAGGTGGACGATTATCTCTGCTTGAGGATAGACTACGTCGGCCAGACCGTCGTTCCTCACCAGAGGAAGGGTGTGAAGCTCGTTGACCGCGGCTCGGTCAAGGGCAGCCTGTGGTTCGCGCCCGCGGAGGGCATCCTTATCCAGCAGCGCGATTCGCTTTACGTTGCCACCGCCCGCGAGGTTACCGAGCCCAGCAAATCCCCTGCCACCTACATCGTTCAGAGCGAGCGCATCTACAAGCTCGTCGAGATAAAGTAACCCCCGCGCACTCCTCTCCTCCCCCCCCTATCCACTGATAAGTCTACGATTGCGTCGTTGCCGGTAGTCAGCACGCCGCTTTGGGGCCCTTTTATCTTAGGGAGGGGGGTTACGGCCCTTTTTCACGAGTCAAGCGACGGTGGATTGTTGATTTGCATCATCCGCCTTGACACGGGGCGATAAATTCCCATAATAAGGCTAGGACTTTAACCAAAGGAGCAGGTAATGAAAAGGTTAGGAGCTTTTTTAGCGGTACTTCCGATTGTTCTTTCAGCCTACCCCCTCGGAATGCAGAATGTCAAGATGCCCTCCCCCCTCAATCCCGGCGCACTCGAGTTCGACTTCCAGCACCGGTTCATGGGGAGCGTTCTGGATAACCCGCTCGAGACGTTCTTCGGACTCGACGCAGGATCGAACACCTATCTAGGCCTCAAGTATACGATTATCCCCGGGCTCGAGCTGGGGCTTTCAAGGATATCACACTACAAGGAGTACGACGCCGACCTGAGCTACTCGATTTTTGTCGAAAAGCTCTGGTTACAGGCAAGATTGGCTGTTGAGGGCTTCACCTTTAAGCAGGGTGACACGACGAGGATATGGAGCGTCTTTCCGAACCTCACGCTCGCCTCAGGTCCCCTGTTCGAGCGCGTGAGGCCCTCATTAACTGCGGGCTATGACCTTAACGCATCGCGGTTAGGCCTTGGCGCAGGTCTTATCGTGACACTCTTCAAGAACGTGGGTTACTTCGAGGATGTGGCACTCATGGGAGAGTTCTACCCCTATCTGGGCGAACAGCCGCCTATACCGGAGGAGCGGATAACTGGTTCGTTTCTGGCGGGCGTCGCGCTCTCGACTTACGGCCACCAGTTCCTGCTGACCGTCTCGAATTCATCCGGGATCGGTGCAAGGAACCTGGAGGCGGGCGTGCGGAGGTTCCAGGGTGACGCTTTTCCATTGAGCATAGGCTTCAGCATCCGCAGGCTTCTCGCAAGAGGGCACGAATGGAACTGACGAAAAAACGACAAGGAGAAACAATGACTTTGAGATCGAAATGGAGTTTGGCGATTACTGCCCAACTCCTCGCCCTCCTCGCCCTCCTCGCCGGGTGCAACCAGGGCACGCCGCCCGCTGCGGAGTTCTCGGCTTCACCCACGCAGGGCCCCCGGCCGCTTGCGGTGACTTTCACTGACGCGTCGACCGGCAGTCCGGCTTTATGGCACTGGGAGTTCGGCGACGGCGACACGTCCGCGGAGCAGAATCCCAGCCACACCTACCAGGCCTCGGGCACGTACGACGTGATGCTCGTGGTCACCAACCACTGGGGCCGCGACACGCTCGCGAAGACGGCGTACATAACGGTAACGGATACCTCGACCATTCCCACGGCCGATTTCACCGCAGAGCCCGTGACGGGCGTGCGCCCGTTGACGGTTAACTTCACGGATCTGTCTCTTGGAAACCCGACCGGCTGGTCGTGGGACTTCGGCGACGCAAACAGTTCGACGGACCAGAACCCGTCTCACATTTATGCAGACTCAGGCATCTACAGCGTCACGTTGATCATTACGTCCGCGAACGGCTCCGATACGATGACGAGAACGGATTACATAACGGTCACGGATTCCGTGCCCGCGCTCGTATACGACTCGCTCACGGCCTCAAGCTTCAAGTTCAAATGGGCAACCGACGGCGCGCTCCTGCGGTGCACGCTCTCGGCACCGACAACGGGCTGGGTTTCGGTGGGCTTCAACCCGACCGTGATGAAAAAGGATGCCAACCTGATAATTGGATACTTCAAGCAGGGCACCGCCTACATCCAGGACAACTGGGGAACTTCGCAGACCGCTCACGCTTCGGACGTATCACTCGGCGGCACTGACGACGTAACGGACATCTCGGGCTCCGAGACGACGGGGAGAACGGAGATAAGCTTCGCTATTCCTCTGGATTCGGGCGACCCTTACGACCGTGTGCTCGTGCCCGGCAACTCCTACAGGGTCATCTTCGCTTACGGCCCCAATGGTGCGGACAATTACACCTCCGAGCACGTTGCGACGGCAAGCTCGAACATAACGATAAGGTAGGCGGCAATGAAGAACATTTTCGCGATTGTTGCCGGGATGGTCGTCCTCGCCTTCCCGGCATTATTTGCCCAGGGGCAAGGCCTTTCTGTCCCCTCGGAGATGGTCCAGATGGGCGAGGAGGACAAGGAGGGCGAGGGGGGCGGCGGGATGTGGTCGGACACGACTTTGTCCGGATTTCATCTTGAATGGATGGTAGACAGTACCGACATGTTTCACATCGCGATTTCCGCGCCCACGACCGGCTGGGTGGCGGTGGGCTTCAACCCGAGCACGATGAAGAAGGACGCCGATCTCATCATCGGATACGTGAAGGGCGATTCGGTCTTCATCCAGGACAACTTCGGGGTCTCCGCCGTGCTGCACGAGCCCGACACCTCGCTGGGCGGGACCGATGACGTTCACGCCGCGTCAGGAAGCGAGGAGGACGGCGTGACCAGGATAGCCTTTTCGATTCCCCTGGACTCGGGAGATAAATACGATCAGAAGCTCGCGCGAGGAGAAAGTGTGAAGGTGATACTCGCGTGCGCGCCCAACGGAGCGGACGATTTCATCTCGATTCACAGGTCCGTTGCGAGCGTGACCGTAGAGATCAAGTAGAGTTTAATCAGGGGAGACACTACTCCCCGCGAACACATACGAGAGGAGTAAGAATGAAAGCAAAAGGATTTACATCTATCATACTGGCATCCCTGCTGTCTCTTGCCTGCGCGGGCAAGACGAACGCGGACCCACAGTCAACAAAAGATCCCAAGGACCCGGGTATGACCGACATGCCCGCGCATGCGGAGGTCGTATACAAGGACACGACGGTAAAGGATTTTCACATCATGTGGAGAACGGACACCCTGGGTCTCCTTCACGTGAAGATCGAGACCGCGGGCACGGGTTGGGTGGCGATGGGGTTTTCGCCCTCTAACATAATGAAGGACGCGAACATCATCATGGGCTACGTGAAGGCCGATACCGCTTACGTCTCGGACGAGTTCGGTGTAGCGCTTACGTCGCACAAGCCCGACGCGTCGCTGGGAGGCAAGGACGATATAAAGGAAAAGTCAGGCATGGAGAAGGACGGCAAGACCATGATCCACTTCGCCATCCCGCTCGACTCGAAGGACGCCTACGACAAGGTGCTCGAGCCGGGCAAGACCTACAAGGTGATAGTCGCCGCCGGCTCCTCTGACAACTTCACGTCGCCCCACGTAAAAACTGCATCGCTGATGCTCACGATTTAAGGAGGACAGCATGAAAAAACTACTTCTTGCCGCTCTCGCGCTCGTGATGGTCGCGCTCACGGCGGCGGGATGCGCATCAAAGATACCGCAGGCGAACTTCTCCGCCGCGCCCCTGGAGGGCCCCCCTCCGTTAGAGGTGGTGTTCGCGGATTCGACGACTAACACGCCGGATTCATGGCTCTGGTACTTCGGCGACGGCGACTCGGCGACGGTCCAGAACCCGACCCATTCCTACGACTCGACCGGTTCCTACGACGTGACCCTGATAGTCTCCAACGGCTTCGGAACGGACACGCTAACGCGCGCGTCCTACATCACGGTGGGCGAGCTGGGCTATGAGAAGGTGGAGGTCTCGGGCATCACGCTGGAGTGGCGTGTGGACGGAGCCAATCTCGACATAAGGCTCTTTGCGCCCACAAGAGGCTGGGTGGCGGTGGGCTTCGACCCGACCACTTCGATGAAGGACGCCAACATGATATTCGGCTACGTCTCGGGGTCCGACGTCTTCATATCCGACCAGTACGGCAACACGAACTTCACCCACCAGCCCGACTCGGAGGGCGCAGGCTCCGACAACGTGACCTCCAAGCAGGGTCAGGAGACCGGCACGGGTACAAGGATATCGTTCACGATTCCGCTGGACTCGGGCGATCCGCGCGACAGAGCCCTGGTGGCGGGCCAGACCTACAAGGTGCTTTTAGCTTACGGCCCCGATAACGCCGACGACTTCACCACCAAGCACGCGACAAAGACGTCAGTGGACATCCAGATATGAGGCACTTGTGACCATCCACGACATCGTAACTCCTGCCTTCATCAAGATACTGGGAATCATCGTCTATACCCTGTTCCTGGCGACACTCCTAATGGGACTTTTGAGGAAGAAGCTCGCGCCGAAATTGAAGAAGTCCTACCTGCCCCTGCACAAGATCTTCGCCCTCGTTGCCATCGGCCTTGCGACCGTGCATGGAGCCCTGGTGATAATACTCTTCGGAATCTGAGCGCCCCGGGGGAAGAATGCGAAGAATTCTTTTGTGCTAGAGACTCGAGGTTGCAGGGAAATACTTTGCATTTTTCTGGAGGCATTGGATAGGGGTCCCCGGACGTACACGAGCGAAGCGATGTGGACGTTTGGGGTGAAGGGAGGGGTCCCCGGACGTACACGAGCGAAGCGATGTGGACGTTTGGGGTGAAGAGAGGGGTCCCCGGACGTACATGAGCGAAGCGATGTGGACGTTTGGGGTGAAGAGAGGGGTCCCCGGACGTATGCGCTCGTGTTCCGACGACACGCACAGACGTTTGGGGTAAAAAGTTTTTACTCGAACGCGCCCTCAAAGTGCTCGATGCGAAGGTCTTTCGATTCGGGGTCCCCGGGCGCATGCGGAGCAGGCGTCCGGGGCAGCATTATGGAAACGACGTCGAACCTGCACGGCGGCAAATCGTGAGGATAATGGTCGCAAAGCCACAGTCCTGCCGCGCGCCTCATGTGCTCCTGCTTGGTGAAGGTTACGGACTCCTCGGGCCGGGCAAAGCCGGAATCGGAGCGAGTCTTGACTTCAACGAAGACGACGGTGGAGCGGTCGCGGGCAATCAAGTCAATCTCGCCCCAGCGCGTGCGAAAGTTGCGTTCGAGTATTTTGTAGCCTTTGGACACGAGGAAGCTCGCGGCCTCCTCCTCCCCCTTTTGACCCTTGATTTTCTTGTCGGTTGTCACTTGAAGTAGCAAACCTTGCCTGTCGAGGAGCCGTAGGGCGTCCGCATCACCCAGAAGTAGACTCCGGATGAGAGAGAAGGCTTGAAGTCGATGCGACCGAGTTCGGCGGTGGAGCCGCTTGAGGTGGAGACCTTGCGGCCCGCGGCGTCGTAGAACGTCAGCGTGTAGGTAGTCGGCCTGGATGAGGCATAGTCGAATCTCAACGTGTCCTTCTGGACGGAGGGTGCGGAGGAAGCGAAGAGACCCGCGCTCATGCGGGGTATCCTGCCGATGTCGGCGTCAATCGAATCCGCGCTTTCGAGGATCAAGTCAGAGACTTGCTGGTTCGAGTACTCCGGATAGAGACTGAGGATGAGCGCGGCGAGACCCGCTATCTCCGGCGATGCGAGCGATGACCCGGTGAACGCGCTCGTCCCTCCACCGAGCGATGTCGAGGCGATTTGCGTTCCAGGCGCGAAGATATCTACGTTTCGCCCGTAGTGGGAGTAGGGGTCTCGCTCGTCTTCGGAGTTCGTGTAGCCCGCCGAAACGACGTGCTCGTATGCGGCCGGGTAGAGCGAGGAGTCCTGGCCCCAGTTGCCCGCCGCCGCGCAGACGAAGCAGCCCTTATCCCACGCGTAGTCTATTGCTTGTTCTATGAGGGTGTCCTGGTCTCCGCCCAGGCTCATGTTTATAACACGCGCGCCGTGATCCCGGGCATAAAGGATTCCGCGAACGAGGTCGGCGTTCGCGTAGTAGCCGTTGTCGGCCACGACCTTGACGGGCATCAAGCACGATTGGGAGATGCCTGCGATGCCGATGGAGTTGTCTATAGACGCAGCGACTACGCCGGAGACTGCGGTGCCGTGCCCGTGGCCGTCCTGGACGCTCGCCGAGGTGTCGACGAGGTTGTATCCGGGAACCAGGTTCGCCCTGAGGTCGGGATGAGTGGTGTCGGCACCGGTGTCGAGTATGGCTACGATGACGTCGTGTGAGCCTTTAGTGACGTTCCACGCCCAGTCGACCCTCGTGATCGGCCTGTCCCACTGGAGCGAGAACCACTGGTCGTTCGGATGATACGGTTCGCCCCACGAGGAGTCGGGCGAAGGTGCGAACGAGGGGAGCGGGCTTTCGATGACAGGGATGATCGAGCCTGAGCCGTTTTCGGATACGATATCCACACCTGGGAGGAACTCCGGCGAGTAGGACTCGTTCTGTTCGACGACGTAGTAGTCCCGGAACTCATATCTCGTGTCCTCGCGAGCGCCGGGATAGGAGACGAGGGGGGTTATGGAGAGACAATGCGGGGCGAGTGCCTGCGGGTTCGTGGTTTTCACTACGATCTTCGCGGCATGGAGTGGGAGCATGGCGAATCCGATCGACAGCAGGGAAAACCAAACCTTCATCGTCTTCCTTTCACGTAACAGGGACAAGGGCAGTAAGACAGTTCCCCGCCGATGACAATGATCTGCACATCATTGTTCACTCTTTTCACGATTGGAAATAAACATCTCCCTTGTCAGGTAAAGGTGAGTGTTGTGGTCGCACTTGGTTGAAGACGATTCCTCGTTCGCGTAGAACCTGTATCCGGCCTTCTCGAACGCCCGCAGGCATCTCGAGTTGTTGCCGTGGATGGCGCAGGCAAACATCATGTCGGCGCCTTCCTTGAGGAAGGCGAACTCCGTGAGCGCAAGCACGACGGCCGAACCCACGCCCTTGCCCCAGTAATCCTTCTCGCCTATCATGATGGGCATCCTGCGAAGGTCCTTGCCGGGAAACTTTGTGGAGATTTCTGCAAGGTTCATTTGCTGCAGCCAGCATTCTCCTATCGGCCTGCCCTCCGTCTCGATGATGAAGCAGTAGGCGCGCTCGCTCACCATGCGGTACATCCCTATCATGTCATCGAGCTGCCAGCTCTCGATGTCGTCACCCTCGGACCAGTAAAGGACGTCGGGGTCGCAGTTCCACTTGTGGAGCACTTCCCAGTCATCCTCGGTCATCGGCCGCAGCCGTAACGGGAGTCCTTTCGAGGTCGTCGTTTCAAGGGTCACGTCATGCTTTCTCAGAACTTCCATGTCTCACGTTTCCTTTCTTTGTTGATTGGCCTGGAACGCCTCCCTTGTCTGGTAGAGATCCAGGTTGTAGCGCCGCTTAGCAGAGGAGGATTTTTCCTTGGAGTATAGAACGTACCCGGCCTTTTCCAGCACGCGCAAAATTCTCGTGTTGTTGTCGGCCACGAAGCAGCCGAATATCATGTCTGCGCCCTCGTGCATGAAGCCGAACTCCGTCACCTGCCGGATGACCGCCGACCCGATGCCCTGCCCCCAGTAATCCTTCTCGCCCAGCATGAAATCTATCCTGCGCAGGTCCTTGCCCGGATGCTTTTGAGAGATCGACGCGAGATTCATGGGCTGCAGCCAGCACTCGCCTATGGGCCTTGAGCCGACCTCGACGATGAAGTTTATCCCGCCCTTGGCGACAACGGAGCGGTACTTGCGCTTCATGTCCTCGAGTGACCAGCCGGTGGTGTCCTCCTCCTCCGACCAGTAGATGACGTCAGGATCGTTGTTCCACTTGTATAAGACGTCCCAGTCGGCCTCGGTCATGGGCCGCAGCTTGAGTTTTAAGCCCCTGGACGTGGTAGCCTCGAGAATCAAATCCTTGCGCTCGATATCGGGTATCGCTCACCTCCTCCTTTTGGACTCGGGCCTTGCGCCGAGGCGGGAGCCGAGGAACTCCTCGGCCTTCGGGTGAAGCGAGAGCGTCACCTGCGGGAACGGTATCTCGATGCCCGCCTCCTCGAGCCTGCGCTTGACCAGCCGGCGCGCCATGCGCGCCACGTCCCACTGCTTTGAAGGCAGGCACTTTACCCACAACGCCACGTCCACGCTCGAGGCCGAGAACGACTCGATCGCCTTTATCTCGACGTCCTCCATGAGATAGGTGGAGTAAACCTTGTCCCGCTTGAGGTCGTCGGCGGCTTTGCCGAGCGCCTCGACCACGCGCTCGATCTCGGAGCGGTAAGCCACGCCCACGTTGATGATGGCGCGCGCCCACTTGGTGGTCATGTTCTCGACCATCTTTATCTCGCCGTTCGGAACCGTGTAAAGGTGGCCGTCGAGCCCGCGGATGACGGTCGTGCGCAGGTTAATCGTTTCGACAGTCCCCACCGCGTCGCCGATGCGGACCACGTCGGAGATGCGGAACTGGTTCTCGAGGATGATGAAGAGGCCGTTGAGCATATCGCGCACTAGGCTTTGCGCGCCCAGACCCACAGCCACGCCCGCGACGCCCAGCCCGGCGAGTATTGGTCCTATCTCGATGCCGAGCTTGCGAAGCACGGTGACGATTGCGACCGTCCAGATGATGATGAGGAGAAGCCAGCGCAAGGCACCCAACAGCGTCATCGTTCGCTTTGCGCGCGCGAACACCTCCGGGCCCCGAGCCTTGTCGGCCTGCCGGATAGCGGTCCTGATCAGGCTCGAAATGACCCACGAGAGGAGCACGGCCGCGACAACGGTCGCGCCTATCCATATCCCCGGGTCGAGTAACCACTTTACGAAAGGCGAAGGTTGCATTATAGATAGTATGCGACAGAACCTGCAAAGTCAAGGGACTACCGCCCCCGGGGGTGTGGCGATTTCGTTTGATCTAATGATTCTCTTATTAAAAACATATTTTATAGCGTAAAAAGCGACCAAAAGAGGCATGGTATTGACAAGAAATTGAATCGGGCTAAAATTCTTATGCGAGGGCTCCGCAAAGTATGGCAGAGGAACCCAATAACTTTTAAACCAAAATGCCCGCGAGACGGGCACGAGGAGGAAAAAATGCCACCAGCATCTTTTTATCGACGTGCAATGCACAGACAATACGACTATCTCGCGACTTGGTTTCCGAATGTTCATTTACAGCTCGGTGATGTAGTCGTAATAAAAGGGTATCAGATTCGCAAGGTTTCAGACCTCAAATCACTTGGGATTAAGTTCGATGTAGAAATTGACCCCACACCTAGCAATTTGGAGCTTACATCCTCCCAGGGCGTCAATGTCGTTTTCAAGGCCTCAGGCAAGATCATTCCTAAAAGCAACTTGTTGGATGTAGACGCCGGTTTCAACGTGACCTTTGCCGGGAATAGAGGTTTTGCTTTTTGTGCCAACGGGGTCAGAGAAAACTCTATCAAGGATTCCTTTTCTCTACGTCAACCCATTATAGACCTCTATAAGCAAGGCCGTTGGGATAAGTATTTCATGGTAATAACCTCTCTGGTCGAAGCCGATTCGGGAACAGTAATCATTTCCATGAAGCGAGACGCTTCAATTGACCTGAAGGCCACAGGAAAAGTAAATGCGAATACGATTAACTTGGCCGATTTGACCGCCGCACTGCAAACCAGTTTTTCCAGCGGGATTCACACGCAAATTATCTCTGATAAAGGATGCACACCGCTATTCAAGGCTGAAGGAATCATTACCAGAAGCTCGAGACTCGCGTTATCCAAGAACGTCCGGGCAAGAGGAGACGAACCTCATGCCTTCAGAGATGAGGCCTTTGAAACGCTCACACCAGAAAGAGCAAAAAAAGACATGAGTAGTATTATCGACTTTGGTGAAATCGCATATCGCGAAGAGGAGGATGACGAGAGTGTAGCTTGAATTTCTTGCACACACAACCCCATTTTTTCCAGATAAGTTAGTACATTCGCAATGTACTTCATGGCCGCTAGGTTGAACGATAGAGAATAATCTCTTCGCTGCGTGTTTTAGCCACCTTAGTGAGATACTGCTTATAAATTTCCACGAAGGGCCCAGCTTCACTTACGATGACCCCGCCCCCTCCCCCCTACCCTATGGGGTGCAGGCACCCCAAGGGGCACGCTGTCCACCAGGGAGGGGGAAATATTGTGGCGCAAGAGTAAGACCCTCACCCTTCCCTCTCCCAGAGGGAGAGGGTTTATCTCACCTCAATTCGGTACATTCCCTTCGGAACGGAACGGGCCAAAGGCCAATAGAAAGCTCCCTCCGTTTGCCCTTCGGAGGCTTCGGACCGCAGGGGCGATTGAGGTCGCTCACGTTCGGAAGGAACTTCCGTCCAAGCGGCTACCAGCCGCTACATTAGATTCTATGAAATCCTGCTGAACGTAGTTCAACCCATGCGACCCCTGCTCGCAACGACATCCTCACCCTCCCCACTCGGCAAGGGAGGGGGAACATTTCACTCCCTCCCCCTGGTGGGGAGGGTAGGGTGAGGGGAAGCTTAACAGCCTCGTTTACCCTGAAAAAGCCCAAAATTCTCCCGGTTTTGCCCCTCAAATTCCCGGTTTTGTCCCACTTCTGACCGACTGCCGCAAAGACGGCAGTTCAGAAGTTTGCCTCGATCTCATTTTTCAGCAGGCAAACTTCCCTGTAATAATCAGATTTCGTCCTGAAAATATCAGGGAAAAACCCTAAAATTGACCATTTTGTCCCACTTCTGACCATCTTTTGTCCTACTTAGTTATCCACATTTCTGACGCGCTGGATTAAACCAGCTCTCGGTTTTACCACCTTTTCTATCCAAGGAAAGAACCTCGCGGGGTCCCCAAAAAAATGATTCCAGCATTTTTTGGGGGTGAGTTTCACCTTGACATTGCCTATTATTAAACTATGATTAAAGGGTAATTTAATAGTCCAAGACCCTGGAGGAATGCATGTCCGATTCACAAGTACCCGAGCCTATTCAATTTATAGATTTCGACGGAAGGCCGGTGCGAAGTTTTGAAGACCCCCTCACAAGTGACGACTACAAAAAGATTTATTACCAGATGGCCCGTCACCGCCTGGCCGACGACAAGGCGTTTGCGCTCGTAAGACAAGGCCGCAGCTTCTTTTACGCGCAGGCGGCAGGCCACGAGGCCAGCCAGATAGGCAGCGCATACGCGCTGGGCCCGCAGGACTGGGTTTTTCCATATCACCGTAGTTCGGCACTTGCGCTCGCAAGAGGGCTTTCGCTGTTCGAGTTTTTCTCGGATATCTTAGGAAAGAAGACCAGCCCGAACCTGGCGCGTCAGATGCCTAACCACTTTGCAAAAAAGGACTTAAAGCTCGTGACGAGGTCGTCGACCGTGGGCAACCAGATACCGCAGGTGGTGGGCACGGCACTCGGCGAGAAGATGAAGGGGACGGACTCGGTCTCGATTGTTTATTTCGGCGACGGCGCCACCGCCGAGGGCGATTTTCACGTGGGCATGAACTTTGCGGGTGTGTATAAAGTTCCGGCAATCTTTTTTTGCGAAAATAATCAGTACGCGATTTCCGTGCCTGTAAAACTCGAGGCGTCGGCGGAAGCGATTTCGATGGAGGCGTGCGGGTATGAGTTTTCCGGATACCGGGTCGACGGAAACGACGTAGTTGCCATATATATCGTGACGAAGCAGGTGGTCGAGAAAGCCCGCAAGGGAGGGGGGCCGAGCCTTATTGAGGCGGTGACCTACCGCTACGGCTCGCACTCGTCTGCAGACGATGCCAAACGCTACAGAACGTCCGACGAGGAAAAGGAGTGGCACAAGCGAGACCCGATCAAGCGTCTCATAGGTTACATGAAATACAAAGGTTACTGGAACGAGGAGTGGCAGAAGGACGTCGACGCGAAAGTTACGGAGGAGGTGCGCATGGCCATGGAGCAGGCGGAAAAGGAACCCGATCCTGAGCCCGAGACTATATTCTCGGATGTATTCACGGATATGCCGTGGCATCTGAAACGTCAGCAAGCGGAGCTCTTAGAGCATCTTAAGAAATACTCCAAGGCCGGGCACTAGGAGGCTATGATGGCTACAATGACTATCGTTCAGGCCGTGAAGGACGCGTTAAGGGAAGCGCTAAGGGCTGACGAAAAGGTGCTCGTCTTCGGCGAGGACGTGGGTCAGGCGGGCGGGGTGTTTCTCGCGACCGACGGTCTCCAGAAGGAGTTCGGGGACAAGAGGGTTTTTGATACGCCGCTCTCCGAGGAGGGCATCCTCGGACTTGCCGTAGGTCTCGCGATAGACGGGTTCATACCGGTTCCCGAGATCCAGTTCGTGGATTTCATCTATCCCGGGTACGACATGCTGGTCTCCGAGATCGCCAAGTACCACTACCGTTCGGGCGGCCAGTATTCGCTGCCCATGGTCATTCGCGCGCCTTACGGAGGCGGCATCCGCGGCGGTCACTACCACTCGCAGTCGCCGGAGGCCTACTTCGCACACACTCCAGGTCTCAAGGTTGTGATACCGTCGAATCCTTATGACACAAAGGGTCTGCTCCTGGCCGCGATAGAGGACCCGGACCCAGTGCTTTTCCTCGAACCGAAGAAGATATACCGCGCGGTAAAGGGGGACGTACCCGAAGGTAGATATACGATTCCAATCGGCAAGGCGAGCATTGTCAAGGAGGGCAAGGACGTAACCGTGGTCGCATACGGAAACATGCTCCACGCGGCGACAAGCGCGGCCGATATGGCGCAAAAGGAAGGAATCTCCCTCGAGATCATCGACCTGAGAACGATTCTTCCATACGACGGCGAGGCGATACTGGCTTCGGTCCGCAAGACCGGCCGCTTCGTGCCCGTTGTTGAAGCGCCTTCCATTGCGTCGATGGCATCCGAGTTCTCCGCTTTCGTCGCCGAGAACGCGCTCGAGTACCTTAGTGCGCCGATAGTGCGTGTGACAGGCTTCGACACCCCCTACCCTTACGCGCTCGACCACCTGTATCAGCCCGATGCCGCGAGGATTCTGGATGCCGTCAAACGAGTGATGAGTTACTAAGGAGGCGATGATGGCTTACGAATTCAAGATGCCGATGGTTGCCGAAAGCGTCGTCGAGGGCGAGATTGGCCACTGGCTTGTAAAAGTAGGGGATTTTGTAAAGCGCGACCAGCCGCTCGTGGAGGTGCTTACGGACAAGGTGAACGTCGAAATCCCCTCCCCTTACGAGGGATATCTTTTGAGGATTGACGCGCCCGAAGGCAAGGTGGCCAAGGTCGGAGAGCTTCTTGCCGTGCTGGGAGAAAAAGGCGAACCCGTACCCCTGCGGGGCACTCCCATCAGCAACGCAGAATCTAAGGAAGTAACACCCGTACCCGTAACACAACCCGTAACACAACCCGTGACGCAACCTACCGCCCCCCCCTCGCCCTCCACCGTAACACCCGTAACACAGCCCTCCTCCCCGTCCCCCTCAGAGACACCAGGGGTTGAGAAATCTTCGACGCCTCCCTCTCCTCCAAAGGAAGAAGCCAGGATCGTGACTCCACCTGAAAAGGCCGACTCGCAACCCGCATCAGCCACCGATGCTGCGGTAAAAGCCATGCCGCGAGCACGCAAACTGGCAAAGGAACTCAGTGTTGACCTGTCGCTCGTTCGCGGCACCGGCAAGAACGCAACAATTACGGAAGAAGATGTACGAAAATATGGAATGTCCTCCTCAACCCTAACCGCACCCCCCTCCTCAGCCATACTTCCTAATCGAGATCAAATGTCAGAAGGTGTGTTACGGGAAAGGGTATCACGAATTCCGTTTAAAGGCGTGCGCAGGATTGTTGCCGTGAACATGAGAAAGTCCCTTGACCAGGTGGCCCAGACCCTTCACGTGGACGAAGCCGACGTAACCGACCTCGTCGCCCTGCGCGAGGCGGAGAAGCGCAAGGCCGAGGAAAAAGGCGTCAAGCTTACCTATCTGCCGTTCTTTATCAAGGCGATAACGGCCGCGCTCAAAAAGTATCCGTACGTGAACGCCTCGCTCGACTTAGAGGCGGGAGAGATAGTTCTCAAGCACTACTACAATATAGGCATAGCGACGAACACGGACGAAGGTCTGGTTGTTCCCGTGCTCAAAGATGCGGACAAGAAGGACATATGGACGCTGGCAGCTGAGATAGCCGAGCTGGCTGAGAGGGCGAGAGCGGGCAGGCTGGCCCTGGAGGACGTGCAGGATTCGACTTTTTCGATCACCAATATCGGCTCCCTGCGCGGACAAATCTCTTTTCCGATAATCAACCTCCCCAACGCGGCCATTGTCGGAATTCAATCGATAACCAAACGCCCGGTGGTGCGCAACGGGGAGATAGTCGTAAGGGATATGGTAAACCTTTCGCTCGCCTTCGATCACCGCGTGTTCGACGGCGCCACGGCCTCGGCGTTCACAACGGAGATTATCAGAAGAGTGGAAACCCCGGCCCTGCTCTTCTGGGACGAGGGCTAGCTTTCGCGATTGGGCCCGAAATATCTGGATTAATGTTGACAGACCCCAGGTTTTTTTGAAGTAATGGGCGATTTCTTGAGCTTCAACTCATTTTCCTCGTGTAATTTCGGTATTTATGGAGGAGAGTCTTTAAGCATCCAGTCGACTTTTGGGGGGACTTGACAAGAATCTTTAGGCAGATAGAATTAACGACATCAAAAACCAATGGAGGTTTAACCAATGAAGAAAACCCTTGCTATCGTTTTCGCTTTTGCGCTTGTGCTCGGTTTCGCGGGCTGCAGCATCTTTGGCGGCAGTGTTGATTACTTCCCCGTTAAAGAAGGTAAAGTCTGGACGTACGAAACTGTAAAGCACGATTCAACCTATTACATCATGGGCGACAGCTCCGTAGTGAAAGATTCAACGTGGGAGACCACCTCGACATGCATCGGAGAAACCACGCTTGACAACGGCACGAAGGTCTGGGCGTTCGAGAGCGCTACTTCAGACACGTCGTACATGGAACTCGGGAAAGACACCGTTTACTTCTATGCCGCCAAGACCGACACCGTTTCTCTATACGGCATACCCAAGGACCTCAAGGTTGGCACCACATGGGCAATCCCGGTAAACGACACGCTTGACATTACATGGAAAGCGGAATCTACCGAAGACGTGACGGTCACCGCAGGCACCTATGCAGGCGCTCTCAAGATATCCGTGACCACTCCCGGCTTGGAAATGGAAAACTGGCAGTGGTGGGACAAGGACGCAGGCTCTGTTAAAGGCTATACAAAATTCGTAATGACAGTACCTGACTACATGTATATGTCTTCCGAAAACACCACCCAGCTCAAATCAGTCACAAACTAACAACGAGAGAGTTTTTTTAAGCGGGGCCTCGGCCCCGCTTTTTTTACAATCCGGTAAAAATCCCTTTAAATCTTCACCGGGCTTCCCTTATTCGATTGCAGGCTTTTTTAAGCGGTTGTCCTGTTGACAAAAAACGGAAGTGATGATACTCTTTTATATACCGTGTATCCAGATTTAGGAGGAAAAATGGAAAGAAGGATCGTGACATTAATCACAGCTTTTATCCTGTTGATTTGCCTGGCGGACTGCGAGGAACAATTGGATATCAGCAATCCCGGAGGACAAAAACAAATACCGCAGGGGTTTGAAGGGGCAGGTTCGGGTCCCTATCACACTTTTGCGTTGGGCAAAAAGTGGGAGTATGAGGGAATAATCCATGAAAGTATTGACTATCCTGAAGGTTTGGGTGTTGCAGACACATCCTGGACGGAGAAAACCAGAGACATAAGCGAGGTCATAAGAGAAACCGAACTCACCGGTACGCTTCCTGTCCTGGTCTGGGAGGTGAAAACGTCACATTACTTAAACGATACGTTCAACTTTGACGATTATTACTACGTTCATGTCGACGTTGATTCAGCCTACTTTTACGATGAAATTTACGATTCGGTACCTGTTTCGGTCAGTCCTGCGAAGCTCGGGCTGGGCGACGAGTGGATACAGGTTTTTCAGCTGAGCGACACCGCAACAGATACGATCAAATACAAGGTCATTGCGGATAACGTTGAGGCCAACGGGTATTCCCCTTGTTTGAAGATAGAGGTAACCTTTCCAAACACGGAAATGTTTGCAGAATACGAGCAGTTCCAGTACTGGGCAAAGAACGAGGGAAGCGTTCTCTCTACTATCCACCAGAAGATGATTTACGATTTGGGCGAAGAGGGACAAATGATCATTACAATAGAGGACACCATAAGACTCCTAGGAGACCTGGGCATAGTGGAGTGATTTTTGGCACGGTAAGGGATTTTTTTGAATGAGTGCATGGCAAAGGGACGACAATTACGTAATTATTATGGAGTTCTGCCAGGCGTTTGAATCTTAAGACAGGAAGTTGCCCCTCACCTTCATTCATTAGCAAGGTTTTTAGTAATAAATCTCGATCCCCCCTTTATGGGGTATTGGTTTTGAATCTCTCGGGACCTTTGACAGGAAGTCATAAAGGATTATAATGCCTGCAAGTTTTGACGATATGTGCTAAACCAAGGAGAAGTCAATGCAATACAGAAGTCTTTCGCCCTTGGTGTTTTTGAGTGCGGCTATTCTGATTTTACCCTTAACAGTCCCGGCACAAGATGTAGCCCTTGCCGATTCGGAGGGCTCGCTTTCATACAACATAAGCGTGCCTTCGTTCGAGTTCAAAATACTTGAGTCGGGAAAGACAAGGATTTTAATGCCTGGAGCCGATTACGGCCTAGAGCCCGGACTGCCCAATCTTCCGACTCTTTCGTACACTTTCGCCCTTCCGCCCGGAACAAAGGCTGACAGAATTGAGGTAAGCGGCGCAAGAGGACCTCTTGAAGGAAAGTGGGACGTTGAAACCCAGCCGCTGCCCTTGCCTTTGGCCGGTTCCTCCTGCGCGTTTCTTGAATCCATGTACAGGGATAACCAGGAGAAAGTTCTTGTCGGACAAACATGCCCGCAAGAACTAGGCAGACTTGTAACCTCTTCAAATCGCAGGGAGTACTCGCTCGCCACCATCGTGCTCTACCCTGTATCGTACGACCCTGCAGACCAGAAGCTCTCATCGGCAAGCGACTTATCGGTGACAATCCATTATTCGCCGATTGAGGCTGACGGCGCAAGGCTGGTTAAGGAGTTCATAGACGCCGGGACCCTGGATGCCGACGTACCCCCGGAGGTGTTCAACAAGGATCAGGCAAGAACCTGGTACAGACCCGGGGATCGCCTTTCGGCCAAGCCAGGGCTTCTAATAATCACCACGGGAGGACTACTGACTACCCTTGAGAGTTACATCGGATGGCGAGAAAGCCAGGGATACACTGTGAAGGCCATAAGCAAGGAAAAGATCCTCGGGACGAACGTTACGGGCGTTGACCTGCAGGAGAAGATTCGCAACTGGTTGAGATTGAACGCTGCAAAATACCAGTATCTCCTCATTGTGGCTCACAACAACGACATACCTATGCGAACATTACACGGCTACGGCAACGATCCCTCTCAGGATCCGGGATGGTACTATCCGGCGATCTCAGACGTTTACTATGGTGACATTTCGCTGGCCGACAATTATTCGTGGGATGCAGACGGCGATAGATTCTACGGCGAAGTGCTGCCTAACGGATCCGGGCCTAACGTAGATAAACCCGACCTGGCGATGGAACTCCACGTTGGACGCATAAACACTTCAGACGCCTCAAGGGTCAAAAAGATTCTCGACAAGATTCAGGCTTTTGAGACCACCTCGGAGCAGGAATACAAAAAGAACGCCGTCGTCTCGGCGGGCATTCCCTTCTATCCCAGATCGGTTTCGGATTCCGGTCTTGACGGCGCCATATTCATGGAGTACCTGCAGGATGCAGAAATCCTTGACCGTTCCTTGACCACCACGCTTTATGAAACAGGTGGAGATTTGCCCACAAAATATGAATGCGATCTCCCGGAGACCCATGACAACCTGGTATCAACATTGAAAAACACTAATGCAGGTGTTTTTGTCGAATACAATCACGGCTCCCCGACTACGTTCGCCCGATTCATCGTTCACGACAACAACGGCGACGGCTATTTTCAAGACGGCGAGGAGGAATGGTTCACGTGCCTTTCTACCGGCGACGCCTGGAACCTTAACAGCGAACATCCAACGGTCGCTTTCCTTATGTCCTGCGTAAACGGCAGGCCCGAGGAGCAGCCGGTCTGTCTTGCTCAGTCGCTTTTGAATTACGGCAGCGTGGCCACCGTCGCTCACACCCGGGTTTCCTACTCAGGCGGATGGCATACCCCTGCAAACGGCGGATTCGAATGCCTTTTTTACGAGGACATAAAGGCTTTTGCCCAGGACGGCAAAACTCTCGGCGAAGCCGTCAGCAACGCCAGGCCGGTTCTGCGTGAAAAGGAACCGGATTGGTTCTTTTTAAACGGCTACACCCACGTACTCTTCGGCGATCCCCTGCTCAAGCTCATAGGCATTCCTGCGGCCGCGATCGGAGAGGAACCTATTGTTCAAAATAAGGCTCATCTTAAAGTCGGTGCTGATAACACGGTATGCTACGCCCTGCCCGCCGAAGGTTACGCGAGAATAGAGGTGTGGGACGTTTCAGGACGCAAGGTCTCCACTCTTCTTTCGGGCTCGGTTGCACAGGGCCCTCACCAGGTGTCCTTAAACTCAACCGGGCTTGCAACCGGAACCTACTTTGTGACCCTGCGCGCGCAAGGAATCGTCTTGACTGCGAAGGCGGTCATTACAAAATAATTCGAATGCAGGCGGCCTCCTCAAGAAAGCTTGCCCGGCATGCCAGGACTGACTGAATCGACGAGGAGGGGGGCGGGGGGTCTTACGAGTGGATTAGAAAAGAAACGAGCGAAGGTATGTCGCAGGAATTCGAGGTCTCAAACGATCTGCGGATGAATAAATACAATTCAAAAGAAGCCAGGGAGTTCGCCAGGAGGGCCCTGGTCATGATAGAAGGCGAAGACGAAAAGGGCTTCTTTGAGGTTCTCGATAGATTGACCAAGAGCAAATCAGGGTTTTCTGTCCTGAGACTCTTCGGCACCTGTATCGGTGAGGGAGCGCTCTCTTCCCCGGATAAGTACTTTGCCTTGTTTGCAAGAATCATGCACAGGCCGAGGGAGGAAAGCTACGATCCACGCGTACACGACTCGAGTACTCGCGGCATCGAGAAAAACATATCCGCCCTCGTGTACGGGGCAAGGACTGCTATCGTCGGTTCCGCCTTCACGGAAATGCGCAAGGATCACTGGCGGCGAATAGTCTCGGAGATAGAGCGATACAACGTCGAGTTCGGCGAATGGTACGTAGTAGACTCGTGGTGCCATTACCCAATGGGATTCATAATCGCCGAACATCCGAATGAGATGGTTGAAAAACTTACCGAGTGGTCTGAGAGCTCGAATTTCTGGTTCCGCAAAGCCTCGGCCGTATACATGCACGCGCTGTTCGTCGGCTACCCCGGACGCGACATCTCCCCCTACCTTAGAATTCTCGACGGTCTTATCCTTGACGGCAACGCCAAGGTCCGCATAGGTGTTGCCTGGGCTCTTCGTGAGATGGCCAAAAATTACCAGCCCCCACTTCTTGACTTCCTCAAGAAGTGGAGTAAGGTTGAAGGCGTGAATAAGCTCATATTTAGAGAGGCATTAAAGAAGCTGGATAGGGACGCAAGAAAGGAGGCGTTGAGATGGATAAAACTTTGATGACATCGAGGCTGTGGGTAAAAGTCGTCCGGTATTTCGGAAGAGCGTTGCTTATATTGTGGGCAGGATTCTGGATATACTTCGCTTTTGCATCCGCACTCTCGGAAGTCTATGCCGATCCGGACACCAATGCGCTCGGCTGGGTGATCGTAATCACGGGAACCCTGCTTCTTGTCGGCGGGGCGATCATCCCCTGGATATGGGAACGCCTCGGCGGTTTTGTGCTGCTTGGGATCGGGACATTCCTGTTTGTCTTCTTTCTTATCTCCGCCCGATTCCATTTCAATATCTGGATGCTTCTTCTGATTCTTCCCGCATTCGTTTCGGGAACTCTCTCCCTGGTTTGCGGGTATGTAGACCGGAAACCGAACCCTGCCTAGAAGAATCCAGTGGACGTAACCTGCCGCCGGGCGACCGTTGAGGATGTCGAAGCACTTACGGAACTCCGGATTCGATTCCTTGCCGAGCATACACCTGCGCCGAAGGATACGGAATATGAGGCGCTGAGGAAGGAACTAAGGAAATACTTCACCGAAAACATTCCGAAAGAGAGCTTCATCGCATGGCTGGCCGAGTCCGGCAACAGAATAGTCGCCACGAGCGGGATGGTCATGTGGCAAATGCCTGCAAACCACTTCGTGAAGAACGGAAAACAGGGCTACATCCTCAACATGTACACGCTTCCGGAGTTCAGGGGGAGGGGGATATGCACCGCTCTTCTCGAGAAATTAATCGGTGACGCAAAAGCCCTCGGCCTGGCACGGCTGCACCTTCACGCATCCAAGATGGGCGAGCCCATATACCGCAAGCGCGGGTTTGCTGAGCCTGGGGACGTCGAGCTGATTTTGGGTCTGGAATCGTGAAAGTCATAATCGAAGAAGTCATCCCTGCCCGGCTCGCGGAGTACGCCTCGATCCCGATGACCCTCGAAGTGCGCTCCATCCTCGCAGTCGAGGATGTCGAGAAGGGACTCGGAGGATTGAGGCTTCGTGAGGAGAAGGTCGAGAAACCGTACGTCAAGGACTACGATTCCTACGAGGACCTCTACTCGAATGAAGCGGAGGGATGCGGCCCGGAGAGCTGGGCCGTGCAGTTCGACATCTCGAACTGGGGTCTCTTCATCGCGTTTGACGGGGAAAGCCCTGTTGGAGCCGCCGCCGTGGCATGGAACACCGCGGGGGTAAACATGCTCGAGGGAAGAACGGACATCGCCGTGCTTTGGGACATCCGCGTTCACCCTCGCTCGAAAGGCCAGGGTGTCGGTGCCGCACTCTTCGATCACGCCGTCCGCTGGGCGCGCACGAGGGGCTGCAAACTCTTGAAGATCGAAACCCAGAACGTGAACGTCCCGGCCTGTCGTTTCTATATCAAGCTGGGCTGTCATCTCGGTCAAATAAACCGCTACGGGTATTACGGTCACCCCCAGGTCTCGAACGAGGTGATGCTCATCTGGTATCTTGACTTATGACAAAACTCGTGCTTCTAGGAACTGGTACCCCAAATGCCGAGGCCGACCGTTTCGGCCCCGCGCTCGCAGTCGTGTCGAACGAGCGTCCCTACATCGTCGATTTCGGGGCCGGGGTCGTACACAGAACGATTGAAGCGGGCCTCGATCCCAAAACGCTCACCCGCGCGTTTCTGACGCATCTTCATTCCGATCACACGGTGGGTTATCCGGACCTCCTTCTCACTCCCTGGGTGCTCGGCCGCACGGAGCCTTTAAAGGTCTACGGACCGCCGGGTCTAAAACAGCTTACCGAACACACCCTTGCCGCCTACTCTGAGGATATTAGGGAACGCTCGGAAGGCCTTCAGCCCTCCAACGAAACGGGGTGGAAGGCCGAAGCTCATGAAATAAGGGAACCAGGCGAGATATACGAGGATGAAAACGTAGCGGTCGAAGCGGTCGCGGTCAAACACGGCTCGTGGCGGGCTTACGGATACAAATTCACGACCAAGGACAGGAAGATAGTGATATCGTCGGATACCGCGCCGAGCGAGGGACTGATCGAGGCGGCAAAGGGCTGCGACATTCTCGTTCACGAGGTGTATTCGCTGGCCGGTTTTGCCCGCCGCTCAGAGGATTGGCAGCGCTACCACTCGAGCGTGCATACCTCCTCCCTCGAGCTGGCCGATATAGCGTCGAGGACTAGACCCGGGCTTCTGGTGCTCTATCACCAGTTGTTCTGGGGTACGACTGAGGAGAAATTGCTGGCCGAGATATCCGAGCACTACGACGGCAAGGTGGTATCGGGCAGGGACCTAGACGTCTTCTGACCCGGATTTCGTGATGCGATGACTTCTATACCCCCGGGGTTGTGAGTGAGTGGGAAGTCTAATTGACAGTATGGAACCCCGGAGTAAACTCCTTAAATCTTTAGTGCAGAAAATCCGGAGGTCAAATGGATGCAATGGAAGCGATCCTCTCTCGCAAAAGCATAAGGAAGTTTCTTCCCAAGAAGATTCCCAGGGAAACGATTAAAAAGATACTCGAGGCCGGCATACGCGCACCCTCGGGCGGCAACCGCCAGCCCTGGCGCTTCATAGTAGTCACGGACAGAAAGAAGATAAAGAAATTCGACCCCTACGCTCACCAGCCGTGGGTGGAGGGGGCTCCGGCGGTGATTGTCGCATGCGCCAACCCTCACGACACATGGGAGCGCTACAACGAAAACGAGCAGTGCTACATTCTTGATACGTCCGCGGCAATAGAGAACATGCTGCTTGCCATACATGCACTGGGGCTCGGCGCGGTATGGTGTCTGACTTGCAGCAAGCGTGATATTCGCAAACTTCTTGCGATCCCGCCGGGCTGGCAGATAATCTCCATAATACCTTTCGGCTACTACGATATGAAAGATTCGGTAACGGCATACGGAAAGACCGAGAAGAACAGCCAGATGAGACCGAGGAAGCCACTCAAGGAAGTCGCATTCATCAACGGGCCGGATACGCCGTTCGAATAAAAATGCAAGTCTTTTAGGAGAATCGGTTGGAGTTTTGCATACCTTTCTTCGCAATCCTTGTCCTGGCGGCACTTCCAGTCGGAATCATCCTCCTATTCGCAGGCATAAAGGCCGCCCAGAGAAGACGGTTTCAGTCCGGGATCATTAAATCCAGATCATCTGAACTCTCCCACGGCTCCTGGTTTCCAGTTCGTTACGCCTCAGAACGCAAGTACAAGCGCTGGCTGAAGTTTTTCCCGTGGGAAACATCCGGAATCATCCATGCGTATGAGAATCGCCTAACTATCTATCTTGAGAAACTTAACGGTCAAAAGAACTTCACCATATCCCTAGATTCCAACACGATCAGGATAGGTTGGGCGGGCACCGAGGCATTTCGAAACGGCGTGACTTCGTGGCTTATCATCGAGACCGGGTTCGAGAGACACTATATTACCTCCGAAACAGGTATGTTTGTGTTCAACTCGAATTCCTCGACCCGCAAGATGTACGACGAGCTTGCAAGATTCCTAAACGTGTAGCTTGTTGCTGTGAGAAACGAACAATTGAAATTCCCTTGGACCAGCCAGGCAGGACCGGGGTCTGCGACATTGTATGTCCCCTATTTCTGAAGGGATAGGCTCTCTTAACGAGAGCACCCTCCATGCGGCCGTAAAGGAATGGTACTCGAGACCGGGCGACAGGTTCGAGGTAAAAATCGAGGGCTCGATCATCGATATCGTTCGTGGACCGCAACTTATAGAAATCCAGACGTCCAACTTTGCCGCGCTCCGCAAGAAACTCGCAAAACTTATCGACCGGCACCCGATAAGGGTCGTGTACCCCCTCCCCATCTCGCGGCGGCTCGTTAGCGTCTCGCCGAAAGGAGTCGTGCTGGGCAGCCGCAAGTCGCCTAAAAAAGGCAACTTGCTCGACATGTTCGAGGAGCTTTTGCGCATCCCCGAGCTCATAAATCACCCAAACTTCACACTTGAGGTGCTTACGTGCAGCATCGAGGAGGTTCGAACCGCGGACGGCAAGGGCAGCCGGTGGCGCAAGGGTGTGAGCATCAAGGACCGGCGACTCGTAGAAGTCTTTGATTCATACACGTTTACGCGCAGTCAGGACTTTCTTCGCTTTCTGCCTGACAGTCTCGAAAGCCCCTTCACCAACAAGGCATTCGCCCTCGCGCTTGGGATACAAGTGTCCGAAGCATCGAGAGTTACGTACACCCTCCGACGTATGGGCGTGCTCACCGTCGCGGGTAAGTTTCGCTATGAGGTGCTTTACGAGGTAACCATTTAGCCCCAAGAAAATGCGGAGCATTTTCTTGGGGTTAAAAAAGCTGGACAAAAGTGGGACAAAAGATGGTCAAAAGATGGACATTTCGGGCAAAAAAGGGGGGGATTTTCGTGAAAAAAAAGTTGGACAAACGGGGTCCCCGAGAAATTGCGCAGCGATTTTTTGGGGCAGAAAAAGTTGGTCAAAAGATGGACAAAACAGTTTTTTTGAGGATCAAAATGGGATGATTTTTTTGCTTTTTAAGGGGAAACGAGGCGGTTAAGCTTCCCCTCACCCTACCCTCCCCACCAAGGGGAGGGAATCAATTGTGTCCCCCTCCCCGGTGGACAGCGTGCCCCTTGGGGTGCCTGCACCCCATAGGGTAGGGGGGAGGAGGTATTCAAAACATCAGTTTTTGGATTATTATTTTAAGAAAGAGAATCGAGCAAGGTCTTGACAAGGTAAACAAAAGTGATTATAATTATGAGGAGGATGATATGGTCAGCAAAAGTGTTATAACCGACATTGGGCCTTGGAGTGAAATCAAGCTTGATATAATTAGAAAATATACTCAGGCTTACGCTAGGATTTTAGCAAATCAACCAAATTTGAACCACGTCTACATCGATGCATTTGCAGGGGCTGGAAGACATCTCTCTCGGACCACAAACGAAATTGTTGATGGCTCTCCTAAGGTTGTATTAGACATAGAACCCCATTTCAAGGAATATTACTTCATAGACCTCAAAAAAGAGAAGGTGGAAGAATTAAAAAAAATTGCTGAAGAGAGAAAACCTACACAGTCAATCCATGTCTACGAGGGGGATTGTAATGAAAAGCTAAAAGAGATTTTTCCTGAAGTTAAGTATGAAGATTATCGGAGAGGTTTGTGTCTCCTTGATCCATACGGTCTTCACCTTAATTGGGAGTTGATACAGATTGCTGGTCAAATGAGATCCATTGAGATATTTTTGAATTTCCCGGTATATGACATGAACCTTAATGCATTATGGAAGAAACCAGAAAAGCTAGACGAAAATCGAAAACTGCGTATGAACAGATTTTGGGGTGATGAAAGTTGGCAAGAGGTTGTCTATAGACCAAAACGTCAGCAAAATTTATTTACTGAAGGCTTAGAAGAAAAAATAGATAACGCAACCGAGGCTATAGTAGAAGCATTTCATGAAAGATTGCTTAAAATCGCAGGATTCCCATATGTTCCGGAACCTATTCCAATGAGGAATACAAAGGGTAACATACTATACTTCATCTACTTTGCATCCCATAAGGAAGTCGGTTATAATATAGCAAAAGGAGTATTCAAAAAGGCTATGGTAGTCTGAGATGGTAGATAAATCCTCAATCGAATGGACGGAGTCAACGTGGAACCCGGTTACGGGCTGCACCAAGATAAGCGCGGGGTGCGCAAACTGCTACGCCGAGCGCATGGCAAAGCGTCTCCACGCGATGGGCATGCACGCCTACCACAACGGGTTCAAGGTCACAACCCACCCCCACCTCATCAACGCGCCCTTGGCGTGGCGCAGGCCGCGGCTCGTCTTCGTCAATTCGATGAGCGATCTCTTTCACGAGGATGTCCCACTCGACTGCATCACGGAAATCTTCAACGTCATGTGCCGCGCCAGTCAGCATACGTTCCAGATTCTCACGAAAAGGGCCGAAAGACTTCGGGAATTGAGCCCGAGCCTTTGCTGGTCCGCTAACATATGGATGGGAGTCACGGTTGAGGACCAGAGCTGCGTCCACCGCATCCAGAGCCTTCGCTCCACACAAGCAAAGGTAAAGTTCCTCTCTCTGGAGCCGCTTCTGGGTCCGCTGCCGAAGCTCGATCTTGCGGGCATCGACTGGGTCATTGTGGGCGGCGAGTCGGGCCCCAATTCGCGCGTGATGCGCCGGGAGTGGGTGCTCGATATCCTTGCCCAGTGTACGAAGGCCGGGGTTTCCTTCTTCTTCAAGCAGTGGGGCGGCACGAACAAGAAGAAATCGGGCAGGCTTCTCGACGGCCGCACCTGGGACCAGATGCCCCAAATAGAGACCCCGCTTCCGGTCGAAGCCTAGCACCCCCCACCCCTGGTCTGGGACGTTCAGTTTTACGCGTTCAAATCCCCGGTGTTTTGTGAAGAAATAGTTCTCCACCCCGGCCGAGCGAGCCGGTAAACTGGGACTTGACAAACATCATATTCAGTGTATACTTATGTATACTCAAAATTAAAACCTGGAGGAGCTATTATGGCCAAGATGTTGGAAAACCTTGACTACAGCTGCAAGTGGGTTTCTGAACTCGGATGCATCAAGGGATGTCTGGATCATCTGGGAATCAGCGCGTCCGACGCGTGGGTGTACGGCGCATCCGGGCACGCGTTCATCATCAACATGCACGACGAGATGTGCCCTTCGGGTCCCACCGCGTGGAACTCGGAAGGGATGCTCAAGCTTGTCGAGAACGTCGGCTGCACAATAGAGGGCATGCATTCGCATAAGGGGGCGCCTGACTTCGCAGAAAAGAAAAAGAAGGCGTGGGAGTTCACCAAACAAGCCATCGACGCTGGATTCCCCTGCTTCGGCTGGGAGCTTGCCATTCCGGAATACTACGTCGTCTACGGCTATGACGACGACCACTACCTATTCAAAGGACCGGCCATGAATCCCGAAACCAGGCCGAGACCCTGGCAGGAACTCGGCGAGGCCGAGACCGGCGCCCTCTACATGTCTTCGGTAAAACCCGGCCGGGCAAAGAGCGATGCCGACGTAGTGAAGGAGGCCCTTGCGTTCGCGGTCGAGCATGCCCGGGACCCCAAAAAGTGGACGTTCCCGAAATACACGACCGGACCCGGAGCCTTTGACAACTGGGCCAGGGCGCTCGAATCGGAGGAGGCCTCGGGATTCGGTGCCGCCTACAACGCCCAGGTCTGGCACGAGTGCCGGCACCTGGCGGTCGAATTCCTCAAGGAGGCAAAGGAACGTCTCTCGAACCCCGCGCTCGATCCTCTGTTCGACGAGGCAGTGGGATACTATGAGGTTGTCCGCGACAAGCTCAAGGAGGTTGCAGGACTGTTCCCGTTCCTCGAGTTCGACCCCGGCCACATCAAGGACGCTTCTCGCCGCGAGAAGGCCGCCGCCGCGATCAAACGGTGCCGTGAGGCCGAGTCCGAAGGACTCGAGACGTTGGAGAAGATCGCAAAGGCGCTCTGAATCATGTTACCGCTGTGAGGGTGTAGCGAGGTAGAGCGGGAAAAACGCGTTATAACGAAAAAGGAGATACATGAAAGGTCTTCTTTCCGGAATGTGTTTTGTTATGCTTCTCAGCGCCGGGCTTAATGCCCAGGATACTATTAACTCGAATCCGTCAGACGAAAGGAATGCAATGCTCGAATACTACACCTCCCAGGGTCCAATGACAGACCCCGGCAAATACGCGGCGCTGTATGAGGGCCTGCCCGACGACGTCGGCGGACTGGTCAAGGTCGTGCAAGGCGCATTCATTCACGTCTTCTGGGCACGCGCCTACGGCGTCGAATTGACCCAGGAAAAGGCGGCCTCCATCGGCATCCGCACCATTGAAGGCAAGCTGGCCGAAATCGAGGCGCAGGACAAACGCCCTCTATCCCAGTCGCGCGAGCCGGACAAGCGGCTTGTGGCCAACTGCAGGGACTACTCGCTGCTACTCTGCTCGTTCCTGAGACATAAGGGAATACCGGCACGGCCGAGGTGCGGGTTCGCGAGCTACTTTCAGCCCGGCGTGCACATGGATCACTGGATTTGCGAGTACTGGAACGCTCGAGAAGAGCGCTGGGTGCGCGTGGACGCGCAGCTCGACAGCGTCCAGATTTCCGCCCTCGGCATCGAATTCGATCCGCTTGACTTGCCTGAAGGTGCATTCCTTACCGGCGGCGAAGCCTGGGCGCTCTGCCGTGCGGGCAAGCTCGACCCCGACAAATGCGGGTTCTTCGATCCCCCCGACCTCAAAGGCATGTGGTTCATCCGCGGCGACATGATTCGTGACTTCATGGCCTTAAACAAGGTCGAGATTCTTCCATGGGACTCGAATGACTCAGGACTCTCAGGGATTGCGGATGAAAAACTTACCGAAAGCGATTACGCCATGCTGGACAAGATCGCTTCTCTGACCGCCGAAGGCGACAGCGCGTTCGGTGATATCCGGGAGCTCTATGAATCCGCTCCGACACTCAGGATGCCCGAAGGCTGGACCCCGTAACACCCGTAACACCCGTAACACCCGCAACACCCGTAACCCCGTAACCCTGCGGGGTAGGGTCTGACCCTTGAAATGAGCTTGCATTTCAGAAGTCAGGGTCCACCCCTTGAGATATGGCTATATCCCATAGGGCGTTCTTATATGCAGCTTCCGTCTAAGGAAATAACGCCCGTAACCGTCCCCCCCCCCCGTGGCAGGCAATGAAGACATGAACGGGCATTCGAAACGTAAGAAAGGAAAGAATGTGAAATGGACTTTCTACGTATTGGGTCTCATGTTTTTTTTCACAGGACTCAAAGCCCAGGGATCTGATACGACAAGTCCGACAACCGAAAGGAGTGCCATGCTCGAGTATTACACAACACAGGGTGTAATTACAGACCCCGGGAAGTACGAGGATTTGTACAAAGAACTGCCTGATGATGTACATGGGCTGGTGCAAGTCGTTACAGGCCTCTTGCTGCACGAAGCCCACCTCGCGGCGTATAAAGTCGAACTCACCGAGGAAAGAAAGAGCGAGTTGCAGCTGCGAAGAGTCGAGGATATGCTCGGGAAGATAATGACCCTGGACGAGCAACCGCTCGTTACCCCCCGGGAACCCGGAAAGCGGTTGATCGTAGACTGCAGGCACTTTACCGTTCTTGCCTGCTCATTTCTGAGATACAAAGGCATACCTGCAAGGGCAAGATGCGGCTTCGGGGGCTACTTCCAACCCGGGATATACTCCGATCACTGGATATGTGAGTACTGGGACAGCACCCGGAACCGCTGGATAAAACTCGATGCGGTGTTCAACGAAGCGATCGCAAAGGAATTTCCGGTGAACGTCTACGATCTGCCGCAAGGTGCCTTCCTTACGGGCGGTGAGGCCTGGAAACTCTGCCGCGCCGGTAAGCTGGACCCCGACAAATGCGGTTTTTTCGATCCCCCGCATCTTAAAGGAATGTGGTTTATCAGGGATGATATGATCCGCGACTTCATGGCTCTAAACAAGGTGGAGCTTCTCCCCTGGGACTGCAACGAAGTCATGGGTTACTCCTCGGATAAACCTCTGTCTGAAACGGAGTTCAAAATTTGGGATGAGCTGGCGGAGCTGACGGCATCGGTGGATGAGCGGTTTGAAGATGTACGAAGCCGTTACGAGTCCGATTCGAGCCTGCGAATGCCTGCGGATTGGAACCCTTAACACCACCCGTGACCGCCCTCCTCCCCGGTAACGCCATGACGCAGCGACAAAGAATCCCCAAGCAGAAGGAGATGGAATGGATCAAACGGATAAGCACGAGCGAATGAACCGGCTTCTCGGGCAGGCCAGGGAAACGAACGGAGAAGCAAGACGCGCTGAGATTCTCCAGGAACGCGGCCGCCTGTGCATCAACGAAACGTGGATTAAAAAGGCGAAGGCCGCTGCAAAGGCCGCAAGGAATGACGGGGAGTTTCTCGATAACCTGGGAAAGGTCTACCGGTTCCTCAAGCGGGAGCCAGGCAAGGTCTACGTCGTTTATCCGAAGTGCTACTGTCATCTCAAGAAGGAGTTCGGCGGCGATGTTCCGCATTGGTACTGCGACTGCACCGTCGGCTGGACTAAGGAGATGTTCGAGCAAGCGCTCTCGAGGCCGGTCGAAGTAATTCTCGAATCATCCGTCATCCGCGGCGGCAAGGAGTGCAGGCTTAGGGTAATGCTGTGATTTTTCAACCCGACTTGCGATTCGACCGCCCGCCGGCGGCCCCTCCCCCCTATTTCACGATTACGGCCTTCACCGGCTTTGCAGAGGCTCCTTCGGGCACGATGAAATAAACCCCGCACTTCTCCTGCACGAAGCCCTGATGTGTTACGGGTGTTACGGGTGTTACGGGTGTTACGGGCCATCGGATTGTACCCTGAGTTTGGGGAGAGTGCAGTTCGTCCACCTTGCGGCCCGACGCGTCGTAGACCTGCGCCCGGAAACCGTTAGTAAAGTTGGAATAACGAAGGGTGATCTCCGAGCCGATTGGAGAGACTATCTCCAGTTCTGAGGAGGGCTGGTGTGTTACGGGCGAGGAGGGCTCGGTGATGCCCACACCCATGTTCCAGTCGGTGACGAGGGCGTAGGCTTTCCAGGTTGTGTCGGGCTCCATGCGCGAGTACACCCACACGATGCGATCGGCGTTGCATGCGACTGCGGGCGGCTGCGGGTCGGCGTCGCATATCGTGTCAGCGCCGAAGGGCGGAGAAACCTCAAAGATGGCTGTACTTCGCCAGGGTTCGTTGTCTAAGAACTCGCCGAGAACCCCGGCCTGGTGCTGCCACATGATGAGGTTCGTGTCTTTGAACATCTTGTGTGCGCGGTCGAATGCGGCCACAAAATGTTCGCCGTCTATGTAGGTTGAATAGTCCCCGCGATAACTACCCCACATGATTATAGTCGAGTCATTTTCATCAAACACCAACTGTTTTACAGAATGTCTGGATAAACCCTTTTCCGAAAACACCGTTCCCTTAAGTCTTGCTATTCCCATATTTCCGTCGAACCAGAAGATAACAAAGCGATCATTGTCAAGCCAGTGAGGCTCGGAGCGGCTGGCGTCCTGACCTGTAGGTCCAACCTCCTCAACTTGATGACCTTCGGGCGCCCAGTCGAAAACAGGCTTGTTGTTCTTGTCAAATACCTGAAAACGAGCGTAGATCTGACCTGTCTGAACAAACTTCAGCCAGGTTACGACAATGTCCCCAGAGTCGTTTAGCGCGACCTGAGGATACATTAAAGAACCTTCGCTCCAGGCACTATCATGTGCTATGAAAGGTTCACACAAAGGATTCCCTGTAAAATCATATCTTCGAATGTAAACATAGTTGGATCTGCCATCTCCGACTGCCCCATTCCAGACCACTGCAAACTGGTTTTGATTGTTGCAGCTAACCCCTAAAGGTTTTGTCTTTGTCAGATATCCCCGGTAAATGGCCTGCGGAGTATCCAGTGGGGTTCCGTCTTTATCGAATACCTGAAAACGCAGGTAGTTGTCGTTAGATAAATGTGTTGGTGATTCCGACCATAAGAGGACACTATTTCCTTCAGAGTCCATGTCCAGTTCCGGTTTACACACCCAAAAAGAATCTGTGCTTTTTTTGATCTTGATCGCATCGGTCGACGGAGCGCAGTTTCTTGAAAAAAACCTCACCCATAGTTTATAATTATCTTTTGTACCTGTGCTGTCTATCCACGCAACTACTAATCTTCCATCTTGCGCCATATCTACTCGTGTTGCGACTTGCTGGTAGCCGGGACCGGCTTCACCGATTCTGAACGGCTCTACCAAAACCCCAGCGAAAAGAACGACGCTTAAAACCCACATAAAGGCCTCCTTTTTAAAGACTAGGCTGATTCGAAAGGTTGTCAAGGAGTTTGTGGAGGGGCATTAATGCCCCTCCACTCTTTGTTTTCTTACCAGGTTGACGCCCTTTCAAGATAAATAGTTCCGCCGCCTGAAACAGAGTAAGTACCACCCGATACATCCCAATTGCCGCCAGCAACAGGAGGTCTGCTATTGTAGTCAAAATAATTACCTGCACCGTCAGTATCCCAGGTTCCCCAGATATAGAGACCTGATTTGTTCGTGCTGGCGCACCATGTGCCTGAGCCTTCCTTGGTTCCACTCTGACCTGTTTCTTTTATGCCAGAAAACTTCGAGTGTGAACTGTATGTTGTACCGGTGAGAATAAGTGTATCGGGGGTCCCCTCGTTGTTTATGAAATAAGCCACGAAGCTGGTCGAATCGACAAGAAAGGTATCCACGTCACCGGAGTGGCAGACAGTACTGCCGCTTGAACTGGTAGGACTAAAGGTGTAGGTTTTCAGACTATAGGTAATGGTTCCGGTCGCAAAGAAGCCTGACCACTTTTCGTAGTAGGCCTGCGCTGTTGTTGCCGCCGCCAGCATAGTGATAATGACGGCGAGGATGAGGGCTTTATGTTTGCCCATGGTTCCTCCTTTCTTCACTTCTCATTGTTTTTTTTCAGGAATCCTGTCTTTCCCGACTTACCCTCGTCGATATGATTATAGTCAAAAAAAAAACAGCATGTCAAGTTTTTTACGCCGCCAAGGTCTTCCGAAGCTGCTCAACTATCAATCCGATTGACAGGATTCTAAGTCGCCGTATGATTTGGGGATGAGAGCGCAGGTGCAGCGTGCCGGAGCCGTGAGCCGCGGGGGGGGGAGGGTATACGTCTTCACGAGTGTCGTGTTTGCTATACTTGCAGCATATAAGACCATCCAGCACCTGACCTTCAACACCTACGCCTACGATCTTGGCATTCGCGCGAGCATCCTTTACAACATGGCGTTCCGCGGCCGGGTATGGGACTCGCTTCACAATCTGCACGGCTTCTCCGGTCACTTTCATCCCATAAGTTACTTTCTGGCAGGACTTTACTGGATCTGGCCGAACGCCCTGCTCCTCTGCCTGCTCCAAGCTGCAGCGGTGAGCGCGGGGCTTCTTCTCTTCGTGCTGTTGATGGAGAGGCTTGTGGAAGACCCCAGATTGCATCTGCCGCTGATCGCGCTTTTTTTGATTAACCCCTTTTTGCATAACGTGTTGTGTTACGATTTTCATCCTGAGGTTTTCGCCATACCGTTGACTCTCTTATTTTTTCTCCTGATGGAGAGGGGCGATGAGAAGAACGAGGATAAAGGCGCAGGGCAGAATTCGGGCAGTGCACGGAGGAGGGGTTCCCGTGGCGATGGGAATCAACGTCTTGGGGTGCTCTGGTTGGCATTGATCCCTGCGCTTTGTCTTTTAGCGCTCAAGGAAGACATGGGAATCCTCGTCTTCTCGCTCGGAATCTTCTCTCTGTTAAAGAGGGGATGGGGGGCAGGAATCCTCTTGTGTGTTACGGGCCTTGCGTGGCTGCCCTTCGCGCTACTGTTCGTTATCCCGCACTTCCAATCGTCAGGACAACCCACCCTTATCTCCCTTCATTACCAGGGTCTGGGTTCCGATGGAGGAGAGATAATGGTCACACTGCTCAGGAAACCGTGGCTCATTTTGACGCAGGTCTTTGGAAGACCCCAGACGCTTTTGACCGTCGCCTTGCTCACGGCATCGGTCGGAGCGTTCGCGCTCACTCGCTGGGAGGCCGCGCTCGCCCTTCCCCTGCTTGCCGCCCACCTTGTGTCGAATAACCCTCACCAGATGGACCTCTTGTGGCATTACTCTGCCGGCATCCTGCCTTTATTGTTGTATTCAACCCTTAAGGGCGTGCAAAGTCTGGCGTCCCGCATCAAGCCCGCCGGTCTCAGGGAGAGGACAAGTGATCGGGTCAGTCCCGGGGTTCGCCGGAGAAGTTCAAAGAGCGCGCCGTGGCTGATCTGGGCGAGTCTCGTGCTCGCGGTGCCGGCCGTAATTCTGCGATTCCCCAATCCCTTCGCGGAGGGTATAAACCCTGCAAGGATCGAGGAGACGTATCGCCTGGCGGAAATGATTCCAGAGGACGCTTCGCTTTCTGTATCCAACAATCTTGCGCCGCATTTTGTGAACAGAAGCGAGGTGGCTCTTTACCCTGCAATTGAGGGTTCGCAGTACGTGCTGGTCGATCTCGAGGCAAACATATACCCCGCGAAGTGGAAACAAAGGTACGAAGAGTTCGCAATGCTGACCTCAGGTTACGATACGATTTACTCCCGGAGAGGACTCATGCTTCTCAGGCTCAGCAAGGATTGACAAAAGCCGGTTGTTTGATTAGTCTTTAACTCGAAGTTTGTTAAAGGATTAAGGACAAAGGAGGGTCTTTTGCTCCGTAAGGAAACAAGACACAAGCTCAAACCTTTCGTTGCCGGCGATGTGCTTCCTGCAAAAGGTCGGGGCGTTGCCCCTGGCGAGGTCATAGAGGAGCAAACGCTCGTTTTTGTGGAGATAGGGGGAGCGGACTCGCTTTCAGACGCAATAGCTTCCAGGGGCGCCGAGGGTGTCGAGGAGTTCACGGGTCTCATCAACAATTTTTTCGAGCGGATTTTGAAAACGATCGAGCAACTCGGCGGCACGGTCATGAACTTCTCCGCGCATTCTCTTCTGGCAGGTTTCAAGGGCTCCTCCATTGAGAGCCGTCTTGCAGCGGCCACTTGCGCCTGGAATATTTGCGAGCATCCGGATAACCGGGATTCACGGAAAAAGGAAAAGAGCCTGGATTTACGCGTACGGGTTGCCGCAGGACCCGTTAAGGACTTCAGGCTCGGCAGCGATACGAGGCTCGTTCGGCTTGTAACCGGTGATGCCGTCAGAAAAGCCTGCGGTTTCGGGCTAAAGCCTCCACCTTTCAAAGTTTTTACGGCTCACGAGGTCATGGACGGACTGAATGATTATTTCGATTTCAAGGTGAGCGAGGACGGGTGTGAGATAGTAAAGCCCCTCAAGCCTTACGAGGTCCAGGTCGTGGAATCCCAAAGCAATGAAATTGGCCGGGGCATTGAAGCCCTTTTACCCAAATGGCTCGTAGACAGGATCGTATCTCTGCCTGAGGAACAAAAGCTTCCGGGCGACTATCGCTACGGCACCCTTTTGTGCAATAATTTCTGGAACGTAGACGAGGATTTCAAGACCACGAACGAGTACGTAAGTCATGCCTTGCGGCTCATAACCAAGTACGGCGGAACCGTGGAAAGACTGGAACCCTGCAAGGAAGGATTCTTGATCACTGGCCTCTTCGGCATTCCCCTGGCGGCGGAGGACGACGAAAAACGCGCGTCGCTCGCGGCCAGGGAGCTTCTCTCCTCATCGCCCGGAGGTGCCTCCCAGCGAACAGGCATATCGTCAGGATTCATCTTCTCCTCGGTTATTGGCTCAGATGCCCGTAAAACATTCACGGTCGCGGGACGCAGGGTAAGAAATGCAATGAGCGCGATGGAGGGCGCGTCCGAGCACGAGGTGCTGGTCACGAGACAGGTCAAGGAGCAAATCCAGTCGATGTTCACGCTTTCTGAGGCCACGCTAAAAACCGGCGATCTCAAGGACGTCTACGTTCTCGGAGAACGAAGGGTAGATGTTAACTGGCTCATCCCTCCTGACGAACCGTTGATCGGAAGAGATAAGGAACTCGCCTATCTTTTTGATCTCATGGGCCGCGTGGCCCAGACCAAAAGCGGGCTCGCGGTGACCTTGTCGGGGGAGGAGGGGGTCGGGAAGATGCGCCTCGTACAGGAGTTTTGCGAGCGCGCAAGAAAGGCCGCATTTACGGTTGCCGGAGGCCGGGCGGCGAGCTTCGGGAGGGCAATACCTTATCTCCCGTGGATAGACTTGTTCCGCGTGCTTCTGGCCGAGGGCAAGGGCAGAGTTGAGCAGCGGGCGCTGGAGCGCGCACTTCATTCCATCGAGCGGCCCGACTGGCTTCCTTTGCTGGCCTCTCTCGTCGGGCTCGATTCGGAAGATAACGAATTCACCCGTTCACTCGGGCCGCAGGAGCGAAAACAAAAGATCTTCGCCATGCTTCTCGAGCTTGTAACTCACTACTCTGGAGAAAACCATCTCCTTTTAATCTTCGACAACTGCGACTGGATGGACTCGCTCTCGCGTGAACTGACCGCAGGGTTGATAGATATAATCTCGGACTTCCCGATGCTCCTTGTAATGCTCTCCAGGCCCTCGACCGAACCGCAGCCCTGGAACGAGAGCAAAGTGCACAGCGAGCTGCGCATCATGCCTCTCGACAGGGAAAACTCCGACCTGCTGGTGGAGGCAAAGCTCCGGACGATGGAAGTTGACCCGGCGTTGTGCGAACGGGTGTGGAACCTTTCGCACGGGAATCCCTTGTTCATTGACGAGTTTTTGATGCTTCTCGATTCGACCTCGGCGTTAAAGAAAGAAGGCTCAAGGGTCACCCTCGTGCCTGGGGTTCAGATAGACACTCTCCCTCCCAATATAAAGAGAGTGCTTTCCGCCCGCATCGATCTCCTTAACGACCGTGCAAAGAGTCTTCTGGCAATTGCGGCCGTGATAGGCCAGACGTTCGAGCTTGGCGTTCTGAACGGTATTCAGGAGATAGCGAACAACGAGGCGCTCGAGCGCCAGCTCAGTCTACTTGAACATCATGGCCTGCTGTCTCGTTCAAAGGATGCTCCGGCAGTATGGGAGTTCAAGAACATTCTTACCCGTGAAGCGGCACACGATTCGCTGCCGTTCGAACAGTCAAGGCTTTATCACGAGAAACTTGCCAGGCTGCTCGAATCAAAAGGCCTCCCCCCCTCGCAGATTCTCGAGCACTACGCACACACGAAGGACGAAGATAAGATTCTGGAGTATCTTGTCTTCTCCGCGGAAAAAGCGGCAGCTCAATTTGCCAACGAGGAGGCCGTCAAGCAGTACCGTGAAGCGGCAAAGCTTATTTCAAGGCGAAAGGACATGGCGCACACCCTTAAGCGTTTCGAAGTCCTTCTCGAAGTCGAAAGGATAGACGGGCTCATGGGTCATAGAGATGAGCAGGCCAGAGATTTGAAAACATTGCTGATGCTCGCCTTATCTCTCGAGGACGAGTCGAAACTCGGCATGGTCCTTTCACGCGAGACCAGCTTCTTCTATACCGTCGGCGACTACTTGCGCGCACTCGAGAAAGGTGTTAAAGCCGAGGAACTGCTCGAGAGAACAGGTGCCGACGAGGAGCTTGTCGTGATAATAATCGCATTGACGCGAATACTCGAGGCTCTCGGCAGGTTAGGTGATGCCTTAAAGCGGCTCGAGAATGCGAAATCCCTCGCCGACCGGCTAGGGAAACCCTCTCTTAAAGCCATGGTTGCAAGCGAATTCTCGAGCTACTACCAGTTAGAAGGCAACTACCGCGAAGCGCTGAAATTCCTGAACGTCGCGCTCTCCGAGTTCCGCAAGGCCAAGGATACGAATGCCGAAGGAAGGATAGCCGGTCAGCTCGGAATCGTCTACAAGTATCTCGGGCTTTATGAACAGGCCCGCAGCTCGTACAATACCGCGCTCGACCTGGCGGTCAAAACGGGCGACCAGAGAAAAGAGGCGACGCTTCTCGGAAACCTGAGCATCATCAACAAGAATATGGGTGACTACGAAAAGGCCCTCGAATACGGCGGCCGCGCGCTCGAGATCGCCCGCCGGATAAAGGACCTGCACGGCGAGGGCACGCTTCTGGACACCATGGGAAACGTGAACCGTGCTCTCGGGAGGTTCGAGGAAGCGATAGACAACCTCTCCGGTGCCATAAAAATAGCCCAGGAGACCGGCGAGAAACCGCTGGAGAGCAAGCACATGAGCAACCTCGCGAATGTTTATTCCGAACTCGGCGACTACGACAAGGCTCTTGAGCTTGAGAAACGTTCCGTCGATATTTCAAGGGAAGTCGGGGCAATAAAAAGTGAGGCTCTGTCGTTGTTGAAACTCGCAGCCCTCGAGCCAAAAGACGCAAGGCATACCGAAAGCCTGATTCGCAAGGCGGCAAAGATATTCGAGGAGACCGGTGCAGAGGCTCTTTACCTGGATTCGCTGGTTGAACTGGCCTGGCATCACGTCAAGAACGGAAATCTCGTCCAGGCCAACGACGAGGCCGATAAGGCTCTCTCCGCCGCGCGTAAGAAAAGCCTGCATCAAGTGGAAGCTGCGGCGCTCCGTATCCAGGCCGAGGCTCAAATGGCGCAAAGGGACCCCAGCGCGGCCTTCTTCCTCTCTGGCAAGGCCCTGAGCGTACTCAAGGAAAACGGGCTCAGAGACACCAAAACCTTCCTGACTCATGCCAGGGTTCTTTCAGCCCTCGGCAAGTTTTCAGAAGCCGTAGCGATAGTCGACGAACTCTATGCGGATTTTCGTGCGAAAGCCGAAGCGATAAAGAACGAACGGCTGAGGAAGAGCTTCATTGAATCGGTTGAGGTCAATGCCGAGATTTCGGCCCTCTGGAACAAGCTGCACCACAAGAAAGGCACGGGAAAGCACGGCTCTTAAACAAGACGCATTCGACGGCGGGCTGACCGTGTGCGAGAGCAGCAAGTAGAATGCGGAAACGCTTTCGAGTCGCTCAGCGCCGGGACGCGCGATTCTTGCCGACAATCAAATGACGATTCCGGCGGATGCCGGAGATTGGATTCTTCAGCCTCACTCGCCTACGAGCTGGACGTGCAACGTTCTTTCACGCGGGCGGTTGTCGAAATCTATAAAGACGACCTGCTGCCACGTCCCGAGGGTAAGCTTACCTTTTCTGAATGGGAGGGAGAAGGTTGTTCCGACAAGTGCCGCGCGCAGATGGGCGAAACCGTTGGCGTCACCCCATGTCGCGTCATGATGATAGGATTTGGATTGAGGGATAAGCTTCTCGAGAAGCTCCCTCAGATCTTCGACGACCCCGGGCTCATATTCGATTGTTGTTATCGCGCCGGTGGAGCCGGAAAGGGCGACCACGAGTATGCCGTCGGAAAGCCCGCTTGAGGCAAGGACCCGGCGAAGTTGAGGGGTGATATCGTGGACGTCGGTGAGGCCCTTCGTCTTCAGGTGAAACTCTTCCGAGCGGACGGGCACCTCAGCCCTCACCAAGAAGCCTGGCCGCCTGTTGACTTAGTTCGCGGTAGCCCAGCTCGAAAGCGCGCATGAACTCCTTGCGCGCCTTGTCCCTTTGACCCTGGGCTAAAAGCACTTCACCCTTGTGGTAAATGACGGATGCGTCGGTCGGGTCTCCCTCCAGCGCTCGATCGAGGTTTTTCAATGCCTTGTCGAGCTCGCCGAGGTAGAGGAGGGCGATGCCGAAATCCCTCCACTGCCATGGTGCCAGCGTCCCCTTCTCAAGCTCCGCCAGAGCCTCGTAGGCCCTGGCCGTCTCCGCGTAGCGGCCGAGCTCGAAGGAGGTCGATGCCGTAACGTCGAGCGCCTGGAGATTCCGCGGGTCCTTGTCGAGAAGACTCCTCGCCGCATCGAGCGCTTCCTCCCTGCGCCCAAGATAATTCAAAGACTCGGCGTAATTCGCGAGCGCCTGCTCGTCGGTAACGCCCAGCGGGGCGAGTTCCTGATATTCCTGCACGACCTTGTCTGATTCGCCGTGCTCGTGATAGAAGAGGAATTTCGTGAGAAGGGTTGCCGAATCGAGCAGGAGAACCTGTTCGGCGCCCTTGAAACGCGCGATTTCAGCGCCTTTACGGGTTATCTCGAGGGCGCGTGTTCTGTCGAGGTTCTCTGCGGAACTGTCATATATCACGGCCGAGAATGTGGAGTTTTCGCGGGACGAAAAGCTTGTTTTCAACTCGGAGAGTTTTACCTTTATTCCCTTTAGTTCGTGCGAGGCCGGAAGGAAACCTATAAAGTCACTCGAGATCGTGCTGACCACGTCCCCGGGCACGGCAAGCCGCTCGAGCAGGGAAGCAAGAGTGCGGTAGAGCTCTTTTATTGCAGCCGAGCCGCGCTGCTCCCGGATGGTCGCAAGATTGTCAAGAAAGAGGAGGACGAGGAGGAACCTTTCCTTTTCCTGGCTTTCGCGGAGCTTCGCCTCGAAAAGTGAACGCGGCGAAAGCGAGCGCTGGCCGCGGCGGTCCCTCGTACGTCTGTCCTGAAGCGTTCTCTTGCCTCTCTCGGAAGGCGCTACCCATTCCAGAAGGAACCCCGGCGCAGGGATGAAGGTGTCACCGCCCCTGCGGAGCGCGAACGAGACCTGGGGTTGGCACAAAATAACCTCGAGTTCGCCGAGCACGACGCGAGGAAAGTAGCCGATTATCTTGTTCTGGGACCCGGGCTGAATTATGGGCTCTCGTCCGTTGAACTTGCGATTGTCGTAAACGCGGAAAACGTCTCCAATATCCACGCCGGCGTCGCTTCCGAGATCTATGGTCGCGATTCCTGTTCGCTCGTCGTAATCGAGAACCGTCCCCCCCTCGGCCAGAATGCGTTCGAATGCGATAACCCTGTCACGCCCGAGCTTCTTCGCAACGTAGGTGGCGACGTCGGCACGCTCGTAGAGCTGGTCCAATTCACCAGGAAGCGCCTCATCGGGAACCCGCAGGATTACGGCGCTGTCTGCGGTGGCGATGCCGATGCTCGCCGTGACCTTGGGCAGGGAAAGAGCCTTGAATTCGGGATTGGCATGCTTGTACCGCTCAAGCTCCTCCGCCGAAGGAATCCTCGAAGAACGGATGAACTCCAGAAGACGTTCGCCGAGCGCCTGAGCGTCGGCCGTCGAGAGATAGGGAACGAGCACGCCGAACTCCTCACCGCCCAGTCTCGCCAGAAGCGCCTTTACCTGGTTATCTTCCGAGAAGAAGGAGCGAACCTTGCGGGCAAACGAGCGTAAGACCTCGTCACCGAAGCGGTGGCCGAGCGTATCGTTAATCTCCTTGAAGTGATCGAGATCGAGATGGAAGAAGGAGAGGGAGGGGGTCCTTGCCTTTCTATCGCGTGCGCTCTCACCGGAAACCGCCGTTTCGTTCTTGACCGCAAGGGCGGACTCTATCATGCGTTTACGAAACGCCTCTTTCTTGAGGAAGCCCGTGAGGCCGTCCCGGTCGCGCTCCTCCTCGAGAAGAACGTTGCGCACGAGCAGGCTTAAAAGGCCCGATATCTCCCCGGCTTCGATGCGTGATTCCTTTTTGAATGAGACGACCGCAACCAGCCTGCCCCCGGCGCCGCTTGTGCCGATGATAAGTTTTCCATCCACCAGCTTTTCGGGAGAGCTTCCGAGCAAGTCCGTCATGGCGTTCATGTCTACCCCGCGGGAGCTCGAGACGAAAACCTCCTCGCCCTGCATGAACATAACGCCCGAAAGCTCGGCACCAAGAGGCTTGAGCACTCGCGTCGCTTCACTGCGGAATTCTTCCAGCGTATTGCTCACATTCGAGTCTAGCCCGATAGAGGGTTATGTCAAGATGCATCCATCGCGCACGATGTTGACAACCGGGCGCAAAGCAATATACTTATTCACTCAGACAAAGGAGGCTCAAAAATGAAGGTGAAAATCGATGCCGAAGCTTGTATCGGCTGCGGAGTTTGCGCGGATATATGCCCGCAAGTCTTTGAATTGAAAGATGACAAGGCGGTCGTTGTTTCCGGCGCGGATTGCGGCGGCGCAGGATGCTGTCAGGAAGCGTCCGAATCCTGCCCAACTCAGGCAATAGTCGTCGAGTAACAGAATTTTGCGATTTCAAAGGCGGGGAAGATTTCTTCCCCGTTCTTTTTTTTTGAACTCAATCAAAAAAACCGCCCCCGGACGGGGGCGGTACAGGAGGTGTTTCTGAGGAGGGCTACTTAGATTATAGTCAAGAGCCGAAGCCTGTCAAGTCCCTTAAGGCTAACTCTAAGCCTCATATATATAAGAGTTACAATGAAAGTACTTAACTTAGCTAATTAGTTTATCGGGCAACATTCCACAAAGAATCCCGCATCAAAGGACAAGAGCACCAGAAACAACCTAAACGATTTCATGTGTGTGCGTTTTTTATACTACGGCACTAATCCGGATTAGCCGGGTAGTTTTCGCTTGATCCTTCCGGACGATAGTTGATCCTTTGGCGGTTTCTCTTTCCTTCCGGCGGCAGCCAGGCTGGTTTTAGCGGTACCCGGTTTACGAGGAGTAACACCCTCCAAATCCCCCTTATCGAAGGAGGAATTGGCCACTATGGTCGAAAATGCAATAAAGAGCCACAGCGTTATATGGTGCTGAGTCGAAAGGAAAAAATGAGCAAGAAGCGAACTTCCAAACCCAACGAACAAGCCCTCCATTTGGAGAGTTTTTTGCCGGTCGCCCTGTTTAAAATAGTACTTTCGGGCACGAAGAAAGTTGCGTAACGCAAAAAACAAGATGACGGCGAATGGTATAAAACCGAAAAGACCCGTTCCGGAAAGTATTTCCAGGTAAGCGTCATGAATAACAGGGACTACATTGCGAGCGCTGGTTTGTGAGTAATATCCGAATATCCACCTGAAACAATCCGCACCTACTCCAAATAAAGGGTGGTCAAAGAAAATTCGCAGTGCCGTTACGGCAAAATAACCACGCCAGTCCACTGATGCGGCACGAGCTCCCCTGAGAAATGTTTCGAGATTCATACCTTTGGAGAAAATTTCGAAAAAACTCAAGTACAACAATCCTACCAATACAATTGACATCACAAAGAAAAGCAAGAGCTTCCTCTGTCTCCAGAAAAGGACGAATTGTGTGGGAATAAGAACGAGCAGCATGCTCCGGGAAAAGGTCAAGGGAACGGTTACAGTCATCAGAAAATATGCGCCGAAGTACAGAAACTTTTTCCATTTGCTCGTTGAACTGACACCAAAATAAAAGGCGAAACATAAAAAGGGCAGCAGCCAGAACCCGAAGTAATTCGGGTCACTCATGGTCCCGGTCGCCCTCACCAGAGGATTGTTTAACACTTTTTGAACTATGGCGATAATCGATTCAATTGTAAGACTGACGATAAGAACATTTATAATTGTATTTACACGTTTTTGTTCTCCCAGGATATTAACGAATACCCAGTACGCCACAAAATTCCCTAAAAACAGGAAGATACCTGCAAAAGTGTTCTCGAGGTCAAACATCGCAAGCAAGGAGAGAACGCATCCCACCAGGAACATAAGTATCGAGGCCCCGACAGGGGTTATTTTAAAAGTCTCGGTCTTTTTAGACATAAGGATCGACGGTATAGAAAGAACGACCAAAACCAACCCACCAAAACGAACAAAGCTCTCCATGGGAATAAAGTCGCCGACTATATAAGAGAACGGAGTCAGAAGAAAATAAACTAACCAGAACGGATAGGGATTATAGATGGCTAGAATCAGGATGAGCAGAATGAGGGGCAAAAGCGCGATTACGATTCCGGTAATCCCCGAAACGTATAAACCGAGGATCGCACTAAGTCCCAGAGCCAAAAGAGATGCCAGCGCGACCCACGCGGGCTCCCGGCTCATTCGTTCTATCTTTGATCCAGACATCTCCGTCACTTTCCGACAACTCCTGAAGTGGTCATACGTCCATGCACACCTAACTCTACGGATTCCTAAACGATTGTCAATTATCGAGCATTAGTATTTAAGAACGATCTTCCGGCAAGAAACCGAGTAACTTGCTAAAATAATGAGACTTGACGAGCAAAGAATCCTCCATATAATCACCCGATGATATGGTCTAAATCCCTTGTGCCGACTCTGCGGGAAGACCCGCGTCAGGCGGAAAATTTGAGCCACAAGGTTCTATTGAGAGCCGGTTTTATAAGGCCTGTTGGATCGGGACTTTACAACATTCTCCCCCTGGGACTAAGGGTTACGAACAAGATCACGAAGATAATCAGGGAGGAGATGGACCGCATAGGCGGACAGGAGATGCACCTTTCCGCGCTCTCACCCAGGACCATATGGGACCAGTCGGGCCGCTGGTCGGCGTTCGGCGACGACATGTTTCGTCTGGTGGACCGCAAGGGACAGGATATGGCCCTTTGTCCGACTCATGAGGAGATAATGGCCCTCATTGCATCAAAGGAGCTGCGTTCTTACAAGGAACTTCCCCAAATATGGTATCAGTTCCAGACCAAGTTCCGCGACGAGCCCAGACCAAGGGGGGGGGTCCTGAGGACGCGCCAGTTCACGATGAAGGATTCATACAGTTTTGATATAGACGTGGACGGTCTGCACCGCTCATACAAATTGAACGAGGAGGCTTACTCGAGGGCATTCATGCGTATGGGCCACAAGTTTTTCATAGTCCAGGCCTCAGGCGGACTTATGGGAACCGGGGAGAGCGCCGAATTCATGGTCGAGGCGGAATCGGGTGAGGACATAGCCATCTGCTGTCCGAAATGCGACTACCGGGCAAACGCCGAGGTCGCCGAGGCTCAAGTTACGGCTTCACCTGCACTTGAGGCCAGGAGGGAGAAGGTGCACACTCCAAACCAGAGAAGCGTTGAGGAAGTTGCAGCCTTTCTGGGAGTTAAACCCTCACAGCTCGTCAAGAGCCTCCTGTACACGAGACAGGGTAAGCCCCTCCTGGTGCTCGTGCGCGGTGATTACGAGTTGAGCGAGGAGAAGCTTAAACGTACCTTCGGCAAGGAATTGGTTCCGGCGACCGACGAGGACGCAAGAAAGTACATGGGGGCATCCCTGGGGTTTCTGGGGCCGCAAGGGTTAAAAATCGAGGTTTATGCTGATAAGAGCCTTGAGGGTTCGGATACGTATGCCGCGGGAGCTAATGAGGACGATCACCACATCGTGGGTATAAGTCTTTCGAAGGAGGTAAATATACGGGAGTATCTGGACTTGAGGATGGTGCGGGCAGGAGACGGCTGCCCCAGGTGCGCGGCACCAATTGAGGAGAAGAAAACGATCGAACTCGGGCATATCTTTAAACTTGGGACAAAGTATTCCGAGGCCATGGGTGCGACCGTCCTGGACGAGAACGGAAACCAGCGCGTGATCGTGATGGGTTCTTACGGCATAGGGATAGAACGCTCGATGGCCGCTCTGGTTGACGAGCATTTCAGGGACGACAGGATGGCCTGGCCGGTGAACGTGGCGCCGTATGAGGTCGAGGTCGTCTCACTCGGGGAGAACGAGCGGTCGGAGACGTTTTATTCGGAACTTTGCTCGAAGGGTATTGAAACGGCGTTTGACGACCGTGAACTCGCCCCCGGAGCCAAGTTTGCAGACGCGGATCTGGTGGGAATTCCATACAGGCTGGTCGTGGGTCCACGGGGTCTCAAGGAAGGCAAAGTGGACATAAAGAAAGTGGCGACGAATGAACTCATCCCGGTGTCCGTTAACGACGCGGTAAGCAAGGTCTCGGAACTTGTCGCGGCGGAAAAGAAGGCGACTTGCCGTGACTGAGGAGATGTCCAGGCTGGTGCTTGACGTGGTCAAGGACAGAGGATGCAGGCTCTATCACGCGGAGCTCAGGGGAGGCCGCCTTGAGGTGTATATCGAGAAACAGGGAGGCGCTACCGTGGGCGACTGCGAGGGAATAAGCAAGACGCTCGCGTTGACGCTTTCTGCGGCGCGCGAAGAGTGGAGGAATTTGATGCTCGACGTCTCGACACCGGGACTGGAAAGGAAACTCTACACGCTCGAGCACTACCAGGCTGTTATAGGACAGAGGTTGGAGATCAAGACGGCGTGCGGTGTGATTGAGGCATTTCTGAAGGAGGCGGACGGGGAAGGCATCGAAATAGAAGACTCAACCGGCGTGGGCCGCCGGCTAGGTTACAACGAGATCCTCTCGGCCCAGGTGAAACTTTCCACCGAGGAACTCTTCAAAAGGAGACAGTAGATATCATGGAAACCGAAATCACTAGACTGGTCACGCAGCTGGCCCGCATTCGCAACGTCGAGGTCGGCTACGTATACGAGACCCTTACCCAGAGCATCATTGCCGGCCTTAAACGCAGGTTCGGCAGGGATGTGCGTCACGATGTCAAGGTGAACCCCACCACTGGCGATATCGAGGTGGCCATCATTCAGACCGCCGTAAAACTCGTAAGCAATATTACGCTAGAAATATCGTTAAATGACGCGATTAAAATTAAGCCCGACGCCCAGGAAGGCGAAGAGATCCGCATTGAAATCCCGCTTCAGGAAGTTGGAAGAGTGGCCATACAGCGAACGATTGACGAGCTCACACACCGCCTGCGCGAGGCAGAGCGCAACAAGCTCTTCAACGAATTCGCAAAAAAGAAAGGCGATATTATTTCCGGAACCATTCACAAGATCGAAAAGGACGAGATACTCGTGAATCTGGGTCCGATTTATGGAACGCTGCCCCTCCGGGACCAGCTCAAGACCGACCACCACCAGATAGGCACGTCATTCAAGTTCTACGTTCTCCGGGTCGAGCGGACTCCGATAGGACCCCGGGTGTTCCTTTCGAGGACTCATCCCGATTTCTTGAAGAAGCTCCTGGCGCAGGAAGTGCCGGAGATACAGCAGAATATTGTCGAGATCAAGGCCGTCGCGCGCATTCCCGGCGTGCGCTCGAAGGTCGCGGTGACTAGCCACGACGACAAGATAGACCCCATAGGAGCATGCGTCGGCTACCGCAAGGTTCGAATCCAGAACATCATGAAGGAGATATCGGGCGAGAAGATAGACGTCATACAGTGGCACGCCGACGAAAAGATATTCATCGCCCGCGCCATGAGCCCGGCGAAGGTGGGAGAGGTTCTGAAGGAGGAGGATTCCTTTACCGTAGTCGTTCCGGACGACGAGTTCTCCAAGGCCATAGGCCGCAAGGGTCAGAACGTCTGGCTTGCGTCACTCATAACCAACGCCAAGCTCGACATCCTGAAGGAGTCCGATTACCGCAACCGCCTGTTCAGCCAGCGGGTTTCGCAGATACTCGTCGACACCCTTGACTTCCTTGACGAGCAGACGAGAGCGACGCTTGTTGGAGCCGGATTCACGACCGTGGTCTCGCTCTTCGAGCAGCCGCCTACAGAGGTTTCCAAGGTACTGGGATGGGATCCTGCCCGCATAGACCAGCTCAAGACGCAGATACGAGAGCAGCTTGAGCGCAGGGAACTCGAACGCAAGCTCTTCGAGAAAGAGAAACTCGCCGAGATGCGTGCGGCCGCGCTGGAGGTATCTCCCGACGCGCAGTCCCAGTCCGGCGAATTGATAGAAGCCTCCCTGAAGCAGGAACAAGCCGAACCCCGGGATGAAGACGCGGGGGACGGGAGTGAACCTGCCCGTGACGAAGAAGAACACGGCGAGGAGACCAGCCCTGACGAATCGCAAGACCTTCCTCCTGACAATTCAGACAAAGAAGGCGAGGAGAACAAGCGAGATGAAGATACGGAAGACGAAAAGGAGAAAGCCTAGTGAAATCCCGCCAACTCAAGGTCTTCGAAGCCGCCGAAAGACTTCGCCTGTCGAGCGAAGCACTCGCACGGATGATGACGGAGCTAGGCTTCAAGGAGCGGGGATACACTTCATACATCACCCCTGAAGAATTCGACGCGGTAAAGGCCCGGCTGCGGGACGAGAAGCAAAAGATAAAGCAATCGATGCAGCGAAAGCCCTCTGCAAAGCGCCCAGCCCCAAAGAGACCGAGAGTGATTGCGGAACAGGAAATTCAACGCGCGGTAAAGGAAACCCTTGCTCGCATGGATCACAAGCACCCGAAAAAGAAACCGGGCAAGAGACCGGTGAGGCCCGCCCGAAAATTCCGCAAGGAAGAAGAACAGCTCAAGGTGTTCGAACCCAAGCGCGAGGGCCCGTTTTCGAACATACGGGAAGCGACCGTAAGCGATTTCATGAGCGTTTCAGAAATTGCGCATACCTTCAACGTCCCTCCTGCCGAGATAATAAAGCGCTGCGTCGCGATGGGCGTGTTTGTCACGATCAACGAGCGTCTTTCACTGGACACAATCTCGATACTCGCGGAAGACTTCGGAATCAGGATCCATATCGAAACCGAGCCCGCACTGGAGAGCGAGGAAGAAACCGAAGAAGTTGAGGAAAGGACCCGCCCGCCTGTCGTGGTAATAATGGGACACGTGGATCACGGCAAGACCACTCTGCTCGATTATATTCGCAAGTCGCGCCTGGCATCACAGGAAGCCGGCAGAATCACCCAGAGCATAGGCGCATACACGGCACAGGCAAAAGGATTTCAGATAGTCTTTCTGGACACGCCGGGGCACGAGGCTTTCACCGCGATGCGAGCCCGCGGGGCGTCGGTTGCAGATATTGCAATCCTTGTCGTCGCCGCCGACGACGGGATCAAGCCGCAGACGATCGAGGCCATAAACCATGCAAAGGCCGCCGACCTGCCGATAATTGTCGCGATAACGAAGAGCGATCTTGCGACCGCCGACTCCGACAGGGTCAAGAGCCAGCTGACACAGCACAGCATAGTAGTCGAGGACTTCGGGGGTAAAACAATAGCGGTGGAAGTCTCAGGCGTAACCGGCCAGGGAATAGACGATCTCCTCGACGCCATACAGGTTACGTCCATGGAACTCAGCCTCATGGCTCCTTTCGAGGGGCGTGCCAGGGGCGTGGTCATCGAATCGAGGCTCGACCGCAGCAAGGGAACCATCACGACAATAATCGTGGAGAAGGGAACACTCGAGAGGGGGGACCCCTACATATGCGGCGACTGGAGCGGCAGGGTCAGGGAGATGACCGACGAACTGGGAAAGAGACTCGAACGCGCCACGCCCGGAACCCCTGTTCAGGTTCTCGGTGTCGGCGGCATAACCGAACCCGGCGAGACGTTCGAAGTCGTGGAGAGTGAACGCGCGGCCAGGGAACTCGCACAGCGCAGGCATCTTATGCGGCGCGAACGCACGCTTGCAAGCTCATCCAGGCTGTCCCTCGAATCGATCCAGGAGCAAATCCAGACGGGCGACGTCAAGGAGCTGAAGATAGTGCTCAAGGGCGACGTGTACGGCTCAGTGGAAGCACTTACTTCCTCGCTCGAGGGTCTTTCGATGGACGAGGTTCGGGTCAGGGTAATTCACTCCGGCGTCGGGCCTATTAATATAACCGACGTGAACCTGGCAGAGGCCTCCGGAGCGGTCATAATAGGGTTCCACGTGACCGTTCACGCCGATGCTCGTTCGAGGGCCGGGGATATCGGAATAGAGATACGCACTTACAAGGTAATATACGACGCAATTGACGACGTAAGGGCGGCAATGCTCGGAATGCTCGAGCCCGTGGAGGAAGAAGTGATCCTCGGCCACGCCGAGGTCAGGCAGGTCTTCAAGATTCCCAAGGTCGGAACGGTAGCAGGCTCGTACGTGCTTGACGGCAAGGTTACCCGCGACTCGAAGGCAAGGGTCTACAGGGGAAACGATCAGCTTACCGAGACCGGGCTTGCCTCGCTGCAGCGTTTCGAAAAGTCGACCAAGGAAGTGGAGCAGGGATTCGAATGCGGAATCAGGCTCGAGGGCTGGGACGACCTTAAGCCTGCGGACAGGCTCGAATTCTTCAAGATCGTCGAACGCGAAAGAAAGACATGATAGGACTCCTCGAGATAGAACTCCTCAATTCGGCCTCTCATTCTTTGAAGGATAAACGCAAGGATCTCACGAGTCTCATCCAGAAAATCCACAACGAGTTCAACGTTTCCGCGGCGGAAGTCGAAGGCCAGGATACCTGGCAGCGTACAAAACTGGCAATCGCCGTCGTTTCAAACGACGCAAGACACAACAGCCAGGTTCTCGAAAGGGTCGTGGAGAGAATAAGATCAAGGCACCTCGAATGGCAGCTTCTCGATTTCCACATCAAGGAGGTTTTCTGATGCCGGGCACTGCTGAAGGAGCATGCGGACCGGGAGCGCGGAATGCCTGAACGGCCGCGCAGGGTGGCCGCGCTCATAAAGCAGAACGTGGCGACGATAATACTCGAGGAATTCACGAGGCCCGAGATGCAGTGGATAACAATCACCGACTGTGTCATGACCCGCGATCTCAAGCGCGCCGACCTTTACTTTTCGTCGGTCGAGCAGCGTCTTGCGCACCAGGAAGCGGAAAAAATACTGGAGGAGGAGAAAGGGCAAATCAAGCGCAAGCTTGCCGCGCGGATCATTCTGAAGTACATGCCCGACCTTCGCTTCAAATGGGATGACACCGTCCTTATCGACCAGAAGATTCAAGAGATAAAGAATGCAGAGCGAAAAGATTCTACAGATATTACGTGAAGGGAAAAAATTCTGGGTCTCCACACACATAGACCCGGACGGAGACTCCGTTGCTTCGGTACTCCTCATGGGACGCCTTCTGAAACATCTCGATAAAGAATACGCAATTTATCTTCACGATGCAATTCCTCATAAATTTCATTTCCTGGCGGGAACCGGCGAGATTACCTGCAAGGAACCCGGGTTTGCGCCGGACACCGTCATTACGGTGGATCTGCCCGATCTTGTAAGACTTGGATACGTCCCGCCAAAGGCAAGAATCGTCAACATCGATCACCATCCATCTAACGAAAATTACGGCGAATTCAACTGGATTGACGTAAACCGCACGGCCGCCTGCGTCATGGTTCTGGAACTTCTGAATCTCGCGAGGGCTCCGCTCTCAAAAGCCGAAGGTGATTACGTCTTTACCGGAATCTACACGGAAACAGGCGGGTTTTCATACCCCAACGTTTCGGTGGAGACGTTCAAGGTCGCCTCCATGATGCTCGAGCTGGGAGTGGATGCGGCCGACATCGCCCTGCGGATGACGGCCCGGGACAAGCGAAATCTGGCCCTCCTCGGAAAGGTCCTTGCAACGTTAAAGATCGAGGACAAGGTCGCAACGATTGAACTGACGGAAAAGATGCTCCTTGACGCGGGAATAAACCACGCCGAGCAAGATTCCGACAGCTTCATCCGCTACCCGGTCTCGATTCCCGGCGTCAAGATGGCCCTCTTTTTTCGAGAGAATTCCGCATCGGGTGAAGTGAGGATAAGCTTTCGCTCGCTTGCAGGCGTTGACGTCAACATGCTCGCCTCCCGATTCGGGGGAGGGGGGCATCAGAACGCCGCCGGAGCGCGCGTCAAGGGAACCTACGACGATGTCAAGCGAAGGGTTCTCGAAGAAGCCAGGGGATACCTTTCGTGCGCGGGGGATTGACTATATCTAAACCCGGGGGAATGAGCTCGTTCGACGTGATAAGGCATTTAAGAAAAATTCTTCCGAGGGGAACTAAACTCGGCCACGCCGGGACACTTGACCCGGCAGCAGAGGGGCTCCTGCTCGTCCTTGTAGGCGAAGCCACACGCGTGCAGCATCTGTTGAAGGACCTCGACAAGGAATACGTGGCCGGTGTCAGGCTCGGCCTGGAGACCGACACCCTTGACAAAGAAGGCAAGGTGTTGAGAGAGGAACCAGTTGGAGATATTGATGAGGAAACCCTCAGGAGAGCACTCGAAGGGCTCAAGGGAAAAAGGATGCAGCGCCCTCCCGCGTTTTCAGCCATCAAGGTCGAAGGAAGGCGTTCATATGAAAGGGCCAGAGCGGGCGAGGATTTTGAGCTAAAGGAGAGGGAGGTGGTGATACACGATATCGAGATGCTTGGCTGGGAAAATCCGGTTCTTGCGATCAAAACACGCGTCTCATCCGGGACATACATCCGCTCGCTCGCTAAAGAGATAGGCACCGCTCTCGGGCTGCCTGCCTCGCTTGAGTATCTGAAACGGACACGCATAGGGCCTTTATCTCTTGAGGATGCCCGCGAGCTTGAAGACCTTTCTCTCGAAAGATTGGAGGAGGTTCTGATCCCGTTGAAGGAACTCCTCAGGCATCTCCCACAGGAGGAAGTCGACGATGAAACGACGGCGAGGCTTCTGCAGGGGAAGCCTGTGACCACAGGGGTCGGGCCCGCGATCATGACCTCTCCGCAAAGCGTGCTTTTTTCCAGGAACGACCGCAGGGCGTTCCTCTGCGAGTCAAGGGACGGCAAGCTTTGGTCAAGAAGGCTTTTGTACGACGATGGGGCTTTCAATGCGTGATCGAGCGGTGGCTATAGGAGTTTTCGACGGTGTGCACAAGGGCCACGCTTCGCTGCTCAACGTGCTGGTAACCAGGGCCCGCGCCATGGATATCATGCCTGCCGTCATCACGTTCGATCCCCCGCCGGCACTCTACTTTAATCATCACTTCAATTTCATATTGACGTCGAGGAGCGAGAAGGAGGAACTGCTCAAGGCTCATGGGATTAATGAGGTTTCCTTTCTCGATTTTGCAGAAGTCGTCAACACCGCTCCGCAGGATTTTATAGACGAGGAACTTTACAAACGAAAAGCGCGATTGGTGATAGTCGGCAAGGATTTTCACTTCGGCAAGGAGAGGAAAGGCAGTGAAAGAACACTGGTGGAAGCGGGCAAGACGATGGGGTTTGACGTAGTGATATGCTCGATGAAGAAAATAGAGGGAGAGATCGTAAGCGCAACCCGCATCAGGGAGCTTCTCCTTTTAGGGCATATGGAAAGAGCCAACGCCCTGCTGGGCTACGAGTATTTCACGAGCGTCAAGCCGCAAAAAGGGTTAGGCAGGGCAGGGTCGATGCTCGACACACCTACCCTGAATTTCTCGTCCATCGAAGAACACAAGCTCCTGCCGCCCGACGGGGTATACGCCGTAAGATTCGGCATCAGTCGGAAGCACGGCATCTGCTACGTCGGTGCAAGCCCGACATTCGGCGACACCGTTCACCGCATTGAGGTCCATATCCTTGAAGGCTTTGTTAAGGAGGAGGAGGGGGAATCAAGGGTGGCCTTCGTCTCGAGGCTCAGACCCGACATGAAATTTGATACCATTGACGCTCTTAAGAAACAAATTGAGGAAGACAAGGAGCATGCAAGGAGGTTATTATCCCGAAGCTAGATGTCGGAGCCTTTTTCAGGCTTTTTAAGAACCGTAACTTCCTCCTTTTCGTGATAGCCAACATGGTCTCGCAGATAGGCGACCGCTTCACCCAGATGGCTTTCATTGAACTTCTCGGGAAGGAATTCTTCGGAAGCTTCTCCGCCTTCGGCGGCGTCGCGGTCGTGTTCACGCTGCCGTCTATTTTGCTCGGACCGGTTTCAGGCCCGCTGATCGACTCGTGGCGCAAAAAACGCGTTCTCTTATTCGGCGACGCGGCAAGGGCGGTGCTCATCGCGGCGCTCCCACTGGTCTATCTTGCCTCCGGCAACCTTTTCTGGATGTTCGCGGTAGCCCTGGTGGTTTACGTGTTCGGGTTCTTCTTTTCCAGCGCCCGGCTCGCCTTTGTCCCCCTGATTGTGGGAAACGAGGAGTTCCTTCAGGCCAACGCCGCAAATTTGACCATACTGCGGGTTGCGACAGGAATCGGCACCCTTGCGGGCGGACTCGCGGTTTCATGGCTGGGATGGAGGGTAGGTTTTCTGTTCGACGCTTCGACATACGTCATTTCCTTTTTGCTGATTCTTTTCGTCAAGGTGGACGAGAAACCTCTGGTTCTCCATGCAAAAGATGCCCTTACGGAAACCGGCGAAGCGCTTTTGGCTTACCTGAAGAAAGTCGGGGAGGGGATTCGTTTCATGGTCGGAACCAGAACCATGGGCTTTGTGATGAGCTCCATTTTGGCCCTCTTTTTCGTCTCAGGCGTCGCTTTCACCGTCATCGTGCCTACTGTCCAGCAGACCCTTGCCATGGGAACGCTCGGAGTCACGCTTCTTGCCGCCGCCGCTGCGGGAGGTATGTTCCTGGGACCCTTGCTGACAGGCCTTCTCGGTTCGGCCTTCAACCGGAAACGTCTGATAATCGTTTCCTACCTTTTACTCGGCTGTCTTTTCGCGCTGGGGATCGTATGGATACACTGGGTAATGATGACCGTCGTCGTATTCATGGCGGGAATCCTTTTCTCGGCAATAAACATATCGCAGGACACGATGATACAGGAACGCATCCCGCAAGAAGCACGGGGCCGGATGTTCGCCTGGAGAGAAATGCTTGCAAGCCTTGCTTTTCTGGCGACGGCGGTCCCCGCGGGATTCGTCGCTGAAAAAATTCCGTTCCAGTACGTACTCCTCGCCGTCGGCGGAATTCTCGTTCTCTTCGGTCTCGTCTGGATGCTTTTCGTCTGGAACGGCAAGGAAGAAAAAGAAGTAATCGTAGGAGGTCAAGAATGAACACCTTGTTCTTGATTTTTAGTGTTTCCTTGTTCGCAGGCGCACCAAGGATCGAGTTCTCCGAGCCGAGTTTCGACTTCGGCTACGCCCTTGTCGCGCAAAACTATCGCCACAAGTTCTGGATATACAACAGGGGCGACGCAACGCTCAAAATCCACGGCGTGCGGACTTTTTGTGGATGTTCGACTACAGAGCTTTCAAAGAGAGACATCGAGCCGGGCGACAGCGCCTCTTTCGAATTCATTTACGACACCCAGGGATTCTTCTCAGAATGTGTCAAGTGGGCTTACGTGAGATCCAACGACCCCCTGGATACATTGACGAAATTCAACGTGACGGCAAGGCTTTACGAGGACTACACGAGAACACCCTTCGAGATAAGCCCCGCTTCGCTTCTCTTCGGACGAATGGATTCCCTGAAAGAAGAAATGGAGCTCAAAATCAAAAACAAGTCTGGAACCGCCTATTCCATAACACTCATCGAGAGCCCGGTCGCGCTTGAAAAGGTGGATTTCACCCGGCGTCTGCTGAACCCCGGCGAAGAAATAACTCTTGCACTCAGGCCGCAGGCAGGCGTAAAGGACGATAAGCTCTTTAAATCCTGCCTTACCTTCGAGGCTGCTGCTCCCACCGAAATAGTGAGATTTTCGGTACCACTGGTCGTAATTCCCGTGCGTTGATTTTTCGGGGCAAATTTCTGAAAACTTCACAGATCCGTAACTTTGTATAACTTCCGCACTCCTGAAAGGTTGACATACGGCGGTTTGACGCGTATAGTTATACAGTGGAGATAAACCCAAGGAGGTATAGTGCCTGGTTTAATGGATGAATTGCAAGGGGCACTGATAAGATTGAATCAATCCGCTCCTGAGATACGCGCGTCGGCTTTTATCAGCCTTGACGGTCTTATGCTGGCTTCAGCCATACCTCAAGGAACAAACGAGGACGCCATAGCCGCAATGAGCGCAACCGTACTGGCGCTGGGCGAACGGACCACGCGAGAATTCTCCGTAGGTGCTTTGGATCAGATTTACTTCAGAGGAATGGATGGTTACATACTCTTTCAAGGAGCCGGCGATGACGGGGTTCTTGTTACCGTTACAGGGCAAAATGCGAAACTCGGGATACTCTTTCTTCTGACTAAACGCACGGTAGACGAGATTCGCCTTCTCGTACGAAAAGCCATAACACCTCAACCTATCCAGACGCCCTTCCGGCAGCAGGAGCCGCCGCAGACCCAGGGTCAAGGTCCCGCGACTACCGTTCCCTGGGGTATCTGATAAAATATGGCTGAAGGAGAGGATCGAAAAAAAGCGTCCGAAAGACCCAAGCTCAACATGGGCGGGTCGCTTGGTGCGCTTCCTACCGAAAACCTCCTTCAGATGATAGGCAACTTGCGCCTTTCCGCGCGGCTTTTGTTGGAAGACCCTTCGACAAAGGAATTCTGCCTTCTCACTTTTCGCGAGGGCGAACTTGCCCCCGAGCTTGAAAGTTCACACTATCCTTCCCTCGTCGAAGCCCTCTCTGAAGACCCCGCACTCGATAAGCAGCATCTGAGCGAGCTTGTGGTCGCTCACTCGGAGCTTCCCTTGTGGAACCGCATTCTCGTGGCCGGGATTACCGACAGGGAAACGCTCAAGAATTATCTGATTGACGGTGTGCGCCTGACGCTTAAGAAATTCAGCAATCTCGGCGGGTTGCATTTTGAACTCGCGCCCGTACCAACGGAAAGGCTCGGCACCGCTCAGGGCTTTTCGGTATCCGAGATCTGCGCACTGGCAAGGAGGCCAAGGGATGTGGCTTCGGCCGTCAAGCCCGTTGTCGAGACAATGCCGGTTACGGCTCCCTCAGCGAACGTCCCCTCTCCCCCCCCTCCCGACACGCAGCCATCATTAAAGCCCGAGACCGCCGACAGAGCGGCCCCAAAAGGCATATCAACCGTGATCGAACCCAGTGAGTGGACCGATCTGCTCGTGCAACTCAGAGAAGCGGTTACCGGTATGCTGGCTTGCTTTCTTCTTGATATAAACTCTCAGGCGGTTAAGGCTTCCTCCGCGACACCGATGCTGGACGATAATCCCGACTTTCATTTCATAAACAAACAGGTTTTCGAGAAAATCCACTCCGTGACTGACGACGTGTTCAACGTCAACGAGCTTTTGCTCCTGACCGACGAGTACGTCATCGGAATCAATTACCTTACCAAGAAACACTCCCTCCTGGCTATATGCCGGAAGGGAACGCCGCTGGGCCTGCTCCTTACCGGCCTCAGACGGGCCGCCCAGAGAGCCAAAGCACTTCTAAAAGAAGGAGACTCGTGAATCAAGTCAAGGTCGTAATCGTAGGTAAGGACGAGGCGGGCAAATCGACTCTCGTGCAGAACATAATACCGAGCGCCATGAACATCGAGCGCCAGGGCCGCACCATTGCCCTCGACTACGGCAACAAGGAGCACATGGGCTACAAGCTTCACCTTTTCGGCACACCCGGCCAGACCCGGTTCCGCGTCGTGCGTGACGTCATTTCGAGAGGGATGGACATTGCCGTTTGGGTGCTGGATTATTCCAGACGGTTCGACGAGCGCGATCAGGATATACTCGATTTCCTTAATGATTCAAAGGTACCCTTCATTGTTTTCGCGAACATCAAACCGGGCGTTCAAAAAGAGCGGCGCAAGGTTACAAGGCTGATAGGGGAACCGGAGGGCCTTAAAGGTATAATCATCGGCTCCGCCAAATCCGGCTTCCGGGTCATAGAACTCATGGACGAGATAATCAAGGTGCTGGAATCAACAGGCAGGCCCAACCATAAGTGGGACAAAATTTCTGAACCTCTGCCCGAGTGACCTGCCCGCCCGTACCCCCCCCGTAACACACACCCGTAACACATACCCGTAACACACCCGCCCCCTCTAGGGAGCTCTCATATGCAGCTTGGGTACAAGGAAATAACACACGCCCGTAACACACCCGTAACACACGCACCTTTGAGGTGGCGTATGCGCAGTTTCATTAATTTGAAAATAACACTCCGGCACTCTCAAGTATTAGTAACTACATACATCCTTAAAATACGGACTTATGTCAAGTCCATTTACAAAAGAGTTATTACGAGTTGCGGATCAGCTTGAGGCTTGCGTTCGCCTAGCCCGCTTTCTTGAATACAAGGGTGAGAAGAGGAGCGAGATGAGGAAGATCACGGTGGCAAGCAGGACTATGGTTGCCCCGGACGGTGTATCGAGCCAGTATGATATGACGAGACCGCCGACTGCGGAGACCAATCCGAATCCAAGAGAGAGACCCAGCACCGTTCGGTAGTTAAGGCTCCACTGTCTTGCCGTGGCCGCAGGCAGGACGAGAAGCGCCGAGACGAGGATCACGCCGACGATTTTGATCGCCGCGACTATGCCGAGCGCGATCATTGCCAGAAGAAGGTAATAGAGGAAACCCTCGGGAATTCCCGAGGCGCGGGCGAGCTCCGGGTCAAAGCTTGTGGCAAGAAGCTCCTTGAAGAAAAGGGTGATGAGAAATACCACGACGAGAGCGACACCCGCGATAAGCCACAGGTCGAGCGCAGTGACGGCGAGAATGGAGCCGAACAGATAACTTATCGCGTCCGCGGCATAACCTCGCTTGAGCGCGAGGAACAGGACGCCCAGTGCCATTCCTGCGGCGGAAAAGATTCCTATGCTCGTGTCCTCCCTTACGAGCCCTCGTCTTGTCACCGCTCCGATTCCGAGTCCTGCGGCAATGGAGAACAACGCGGCGGAAATGAAGATGGGGATGTTAAGGAACGCGCCGAGGCCGACCCCACCGAAAGCCGCGTGCTCGATGCCGACACCCATGAAGCTCATGCGGCGAAGAACGACGAAGAACCCGAGCAGGGAAAGGAGGAGGGATACGAGTACGCCCGCGACAAGCGCGCGCTGCATGAAAGCGGCCTCAAACATCGTTATTCCTTTACGGCTCCGTTTGCTCTCTTGCGCTTATGCTGCGTCTTTAAGGAATTTTCCTGCGGTTTTTCGGGGTGTGAGGAAATCTTGGGGTCCCCGTGACGGTGCGTAGCAGCGTCAAGGGGTGTATGATTTGACACCATCCGGTGTGGAACCTGCCCGTGGATGACAGCTTCCACCTGCCCGCCGTACACCCGCTCGAAATGCCCCTCGTCCCAGACGTCGGAAGGACAGGCGTGCATGTGTACGGTCGTCGAAACGCACGAAACGTCGTCTACGAATCGCGGCACAACGGCGAGATCGTGGCTGGCGACAAGTACCGTGAGCGAGAATTCCTGCTTGAGCTCGTTGAGCAAGGTGTAGAATCGGTCCTTGGCTTCGACGTCTGCGCCCGAAGTGGGCTCATCCAGAAGAAGAAGCCGCGGCTCGGACGCGAGCGCCCGGGCGATCGAGACGCGCTGCTTCTGCCCGCCGGAAAGGGTCCCCAGCGGCTTTTGCGCCTTGTCTGAAAGTCCGACGCGATCGAGCATCGCCCGCGCGATATCATGATCATTCCTCGATACCCCCCTGGCGAGTCCGAGACGGGCGTAGCGCCCCATGAGGACTACGTCGAGGGCGCTGACCGGAAAGCGCCAGTCAACTTCGCTTTCCTGGGGCACGTAGGCGATATCTTGCTTTTTTAGCCCGTGATATTCGACACGCCCCTCTGTCGGCGCGAGCAGACCGACAATCACTCGCAGGAGAGTGGTCTTCCCGCCTCCGTTCGGGCCTATGAGCGCCATGGCTGTACCGCTTGTTACATCAAGGTTGACCCCGGCGAGCGCATCCACCTCGCCGAATCTTACGGAGACATTCTTGAGACCCACGAGGACTTCACTCATTTCGCTCCAAGCACACTGCTCATGACTCCAACGTCGGCGCGCATGAGATCGATATAGCTCCGGTCTCGGTTTCCGATCGGATCGATGGTAAGCACCTTTACGCCTGCCTCCCGGGCTATAACCTCGGCCGCCTTTGGAGAAAACTGAGGCTCAGTGAACACCGCCTTCACATTTGTTTTTCGTATTTCCGCGACCACCGCTTCGAGGTGTCTGGGCGAAGGCTCCTTGCCGGGCGAGGGTATGACTACGGCTACCGTGCGCAGGCCGTAGCGCCGGTCGAAGTATGCCCATGCGGGATGAAACGAAACGTACTCTTTTTTGGGGAAGGCGGAAGTGATCTTTTCGATCTCCCTGTCGAGCGAATCGAGCCTTGCCGCGTAGCGAGAGGCATTGGATTTATATGCGTCTGCGCCTTGGGGATCGATAGCAGAGAGGGAGTCGGCGATTGCATGAACCACGAGCTTGGCGATCTCTGGATCGAGCCAGATGTGCGGGTTGGCCTCCTCCCCGTGAAGATCGGAATCCTCGCCGGTGATGAGTTCGACGCCTCCCAGTCTGGAGGAGACGAGGAGCCGGTTGTTTGCCGTGAGCATGCCGTCGAGCCAGCGGTCAACATCGAGGCCGACGCTTACGACGAGCCCGGCTCGCGACACGTCTTCAGCCTGCGAGGGAAGAGGCTCGAACGTGTGGGGGGAGGCCCCGGGCGAAAGAAGCGTCTTAACCTCTACTCTTTCACCGCCCACCTCTCGCGCCCAGTCAGCAAGAGGTGGAATAGTGGCGACTACTACGAGCTTACCTGTGGATTTTTTTCCCCCACCGCATGCGGGGGACAGTGCGAGAGCGAGCGCTGCGAGCGACGATATGAGGATGAGCCGGACGGATCGCCTGAGGGTCTTCATAGGATTAAGGATAATTGCGAGCGCCGGGTTGTCAACGCATATGTTCGACAATAGTCACGGTTCTACTGTAACACGAACCTGAAGGTAATGGTTCCCGCTCTGCTCTCGATGCCCGGTGCCTGTTTGAATTTCCACCGCGATACGGTTTTCTTGACCTCCTGATCCCATTCGGGGTAACCGGTGCTTTGCTTGACCGCGATTCCGGGAAGTACGCCGCCCTGGGAATCGACGGTGAAGCCGAGTACAATGGTAGCGACGCTGATTCCGCTGCTCCTTGCCCACGCCGGAACCAGCGGCATGGGGGTGCTCAGGATGTCGTTTCCGGATACTTCCGATCCATCCGAGAAAGAAAATCCGGACTTCAACGGAGGTGAGACGGGCGTTGCTGCAGGCATCGCGATGCAGGCCTGCAAGAACCGCTCGCATCCGGGAAGGGCGACAAAAAGTATACACAAGGCAGGTAAAAGTTTTATTAATCTCTTCATGATGTACTCCGTTCAATGACGATTAATCTGACACCACGCCACTAATCTCCCCTACTCGTCCATCATCTTCGACCTGACTATCCTGAAGGATATAGTACCCTTTCTCGTCTCGACTCCGGGTGCAGGTTTGAATTTCCACCGGGAGAGGGTGTTCTTCACATCCTCGTCCCACCCGGCGGTGCCCGTGGTTCCGGCGACGGCGATACCGGGTCTGACGTTGCCGTTGGAGTCGACGCAGAAGTCGAGTGTTACCGTGAGAGTGTTGATACCCTGAGAGCTTGCCGAGTGAGGATATTCGGGCATCATGGAATTTGCAATATCGCTTGCGGAGAGTTCACCCGACAACCAGAACGCGGATGTGGTAGTGGAGTCCGGAAAGCCTGCTTCCTTGTTCCCTCCATTTTCCATCGCCGGACATCCGGAGATACACAAGATTAACACCGGCAAGGGACGAAATAATTCTTTCGGTTTAATAATACAAACCTCCTAAGAAAGGATATCACCCGCGAGGGATTTGTCAAGTTTGACCCGTGCGCGGAGATTGTGGCGAGAACCATTAGCCGGATATCCTATTGGCAAAGGAAGCCCGGATGCGGGAAACAGGAATCCATAAAAAAACGGACAGTTCTTCCTTTGGATATGACGATTCAGATTGGCGAGGCGGGCTCAGGATGTTGTCTACGGAGAAGTTTGTGGAGGGCTTTGAAGATGATCTTAATGAGGGCTCTGAGGGAGGCTCTGAGGAGGGTTCTGAGGAGGGCTCGGAGGAGGGCTTAGCCATGCGTCGAGTAGTTCCTTCTCTCTTTCGGGTGAAAGTTCGACACGCAGCTTTGTCTCCTTGGGCCTGTGTTTGGCCCAGAGCAGGGTCTCGGCGATGGTCTGGGAAAGTGGAGTGAAGCGCAGCTTCTTCGAGAGGGCGTTCCGGATGTTTACGCTCGATATGCCTTCGGCCGATTTCGGAACCCAGACGGGCACGTGCACCTTGTTGGAAAGAATGAACTCCTCGCTCACCCATTCAAAGCCGGCGTCGCTGCCCGAGACCTTCTTGCACTCCGCGAGGAAGCGCTCGAACGACAGTGATCGCTCAGGACCAACGGCATTGTATACCCCTTTCTCGGATTTCTCGATCATACGGACGATCCATGCGGCAAGGTCGCGGGCGTCTATAATCTGCATCGCTCGTTCCTTCGGACCCGGCGCGAGCACGGTGCCGCCGCGGTCGACGCGCAGCACCCAGTAGGTGAATCTGTCCGAGGGGTCGTGCGGACCCACGATGAGCCCGGGACGTATGATGAGTGCCCTGCCTGACGTCGCCTCAACCGCCGCTCGCTCGCACAAGGCCTTGAGCGGTCCGTAGGTTTCGTTATTCACGTCTTCGACGCTCTCGTCGGCGAGCGTGCCGACGGGCGATGATTCGTCGAGACCCGGCTTGCTGTAGTCGGCGTAGACGGAAATCGTGGAGATGAAGACGTAGAGGTCGACCGTATTTTTGAGGAACTCTGCGGATTCGCGAACCACGCGGGGAACGTAACCGCAGGTGTCAATTACCGCGTCCCAGCTTCCGTCCTTTAGCGCCTCAAGGCTCTTCGTGCGGTCGCCGCGGAGCTTTTCGATCTGCGGGAACAAGTCGGGGTTGTGCTCGCCGCGGTTGAACAGCGTGACTTCGTGCCTTCGAGCAAGCGCGGCGTCAACAAGGTGGCGGCCCACGAAAACGGTACCACCCAGAATCAGTATCTTCATTTCTCACGACTCCGTGGAGTATTCACAAGGGACGATACCGAGGAACGGGCCGTTGTCAATACGTCGATCGGCAGTATTGTGTGGTCTCAGCGATTGACACCTGCTCCTCGCGGGCTAGGATTATTCCATGTCAAACACATTGTTGATAACCCTTATCGTGATCGGGGCAATCATCGTCTTCCCCGTATTCTGGGTCTCGGCGGCAAAGGTCGTCCGCAAGATATGGCACTTCCCCTCCCCCCCGTACGTAGGACACTTTCTCGATTCGGACCTGCGGCGCAGGATGCAGCCTGCGGACAAGCTGATCGCGCGCTCGGGGATCAAGCCCGGCATGAAGGTTCTTGACCTCGGGTGCGGTTCGGGCGCTTACACCGCGGACGCGGCGCGCATGGTCGGGACTGATGGAAAGGTCTACGCCCTGGACGTTCAGCCCGCCATGTTAGAGCAGCTCAGAAAGAAGCTCGCAAAGCCTGAGAACGCCGACATCTCCAATATCGAGTTAATCCAGGCAAGTGCTTATGAGCTGCCGTTCGGGGACGCATCGCTCGACGTCGTCTATCTCGTGACCGTGCTCGAGGAGATTCCCGATATCCCGCGCGCGCTTGCGGAGGTCAAAAGGGTTCTGAAACCCGGCGGCGTTGTCGCGGTGACCGAGTTCTTCCCCGACCCCGACTACTCCACGAGAAGGACTACCGCAAAGAAGCTTGCAGCCTCACACTTCGCGAGGCAGGCGGTCGAGGGCGGCTTCTTCAACTACACGGCAAGGTTCGTAAAAGCTTAATACCTGACCTCACAAGAAACGGCGACACCTTTGGGCTGGCTGCTTGTCAAGACGGACTGCGAATCCTAAAGAATTAACCTCAAGAAATTGGAGATTGTGGGCGCGGGGATTGACTCCTCGCCTTGCTTAAGGGCAATTTCGATGAAAACTAAGATTTACCGTGGTCCGACCCGGGATTTTAGAATGTAGAATCCTACTGGAACCCTGCAAATCAAATCCGTGAGAAAACCCCAGCTTATCTTGCAGCTTTGCCCCCATATCTCGCCTAACCCCTGGATTATCTCCGATTCAAAGGAAGCTTTCCTTGCGATTTCATTCAACCCTGGTGACTCCATAACCGTCGCAAACATTGCGTAAGTGACTTTGTTGGCATATACCTGATCGTTTAACGAGTCCATATCCTCCCGGTACTTTGACCAGGGGAGTTCCTTCGCCTGGACGCGGCCGCCAGTGGAAATAACGGCTAAAAGCGATATAAGAACGTGCCGGACATGGAACTCCATCCTTCTTCCTTAAATGTTTACATAAATGATACGCAGGCGAGTGTCCTTGTCAAGCCAATTCCGTTGATTTTTCCTCAAGGAGACGTATCTTTTTCTGATGAGTGCAAGAGACAATCCCACGAGGCGGAACACTCCTCCCGTTTTAGCAGTGCTTCTGGCCGCGCTGCTGTTCGGCGCGAGCGCGCCTTTATCCAAGCTGCTTCTTTCAAAGGTGGACCCCCTCCCCCTTGCGTCATTCTTGTACTTGGGTAGCGGATTAGGGGCACTGCTGTTTTTGGCGTTGAGGAGATTGAGCGGGAGGAGGGCGAGGAGGGCGAGGGGGGCGAGGCCCCCAGTGGGGGGGCGGGCGAGGACCGAGGCCCCGCTTCGGCTAAAGGACGCACCGTGGCTCGCGGGAGCGGTGCTTGCGGGCGGTGTTGCCGCGCCCATTGCGCTGCTCTTCGGATTGAAAGACACGCCTGCTGCAACCGCCTCGCTCCTCTTGAACTTCGAGGCGGTCTCGACCGCGCTGATCGCTCTCATCTTCTTCAGGGAACATGCGGGCGCGCGGACGTGGACAGCGGTGGCCGTTATGACGGCGGCGAGCGTTATTTTATCGGTGAGATGGGGCGGCCCCTGGGGCATTTCGACAGGAACGCTCGGTGTGCTCGCGGCATGCGTGCTCTGGGGAGCCGACAACAACCTCACGCGGCAGATATCTGCAAAGGACCCGGCTGCGATTGTGGCCGTAAAAGGGTTGGCCGCAGGTTCCATCTCGCTTGTTCTTGCGGTGACTACGGGGCAAAAGCTTCCCGCCGTCGGATTGATCGGCCTCTCCCTTGCCACGGGCTGCGTGTGCTACGGGGCCAGCATAGTGCTTTTTATTGTTGCGATGAGGGGCATGGGTGCGGCGCGTTCGAGCGCCCTGTTCGCGACCGCGCCCTTCTTCGGCGCGCTGTTTTCGTTTGTCATTTTCAAGGACGCGCTATCCGGTCTCACCTGGCAGTTCGGCATTGCCGCGCTGTTGATGGCTCTTGGGACGTGGCTGCTTGTTGGAGAGAGGCACGAGCACGCCCACACCCACGAGGTCGTCGTTCACGAACACCGCCACCACCACGACGACCTCCACCACGAGCACAGCCATTGTGAAATCCAGGGTAAGACAACGGGGTCCCCGAAGGTCGTGAAACGGCGACGATTTGGGAGCTCGCGTGAAGCGATCCTTCAGGGTGAAAGCCACTCCCACCCGCACAAGCACGACGAGGTTGCCCACAGCCACCCGCACAAGCCGGACACGCACCATCGCCACGGCCACGTGCGCGGCGGCCGGAAATCATAGATTTATCTCCGACAAAAAATGGACAGGACGAGCGAAATGGTATGAAGACGAGCGAGGGGGTATATCCAATTGATAATTTGTATCATTTTTATCAGCAGAAGCAAAACCTGTCCACTCTTATGTTTAAAACTTGACATAATAGGTTTTTTTTCTATACTAACGTGTCGGGTAGAAGTGAAAAAATGGAGGAAAATCATGAAAAAAAACCTGATCATATGCGCGGCAGTACTGACAATACTGCTTGCCGCGAGCGTCGCTCTGGCCGACGAAGGCTGGGACAAAGCCTGGACCGCTGTAACGAGCAGAACAGGCTTCGTCATTACGTTTTTGTACGATGAAGAGACCGCAAGCATGGGCGGTGTCTACCGGGTTGACGAAGAGCAGTACTTTTTATACGGCTCAACCACCACGATTGCGGGACTCAATGACGTCGTACTCGGCACCGGTTACTTTACCTCATGTTATAATGAGAATACGGAAGGAACCTGGAAAGGCGTGTTCTTTTTCGACGGTTACTGCTATTCGGACTATTCGCCCATTGACGGTTACTGGATGTGGCCTACCGATCCGCCCGGATCCGAAGAATTCACGGGCTACGCGATAGACCCCGGTCCTTTCAACGAGTGATCTCGAACACCCTTTAAGATTCGCCAGGCCCCAACCCGGGGCCTGGCTCGTTTTAGAGGCATTCTCCGATTTCACCAACCCCATGCGGGTCCACCAAAAACGTCAGCGATCCATGCCGGAGGAACCTGGATGTCTCAAACTGTCTCAGAATGAATCCGCTTCGCGGATGGTCCCCTGGGGAGTGCAGCGCGTACATTTACTGATCGGGCTGACCTGAAGGCAGCCCCTGCATTCTTTTTCAGATTCAGAGCAGGTGAAATCCCCGTAACACCCGTAACACCCGTAACACCACCCTCCCCGGAAACACCCTTAACACCCACCCGTAATACCAACCACGTCATCTCTGAGGTAGCGCCTGGAAGGCGCATGCGCGGAACTGCGTTCCACGGTTCATCATTACTCCCAGAGGGGAGCGCCTGGAAGGCGCATGCGCGGAACTGCGTTCCACGGTTCATCATTACTCCCAGAAGGGAGCGCCTGATTGAGGCTGTATCTCATTACGAGAAGTTACACCTTGCCCCCGTCCCCTTTCTGTCAAGGGAAGGGTATGCGTTTCCCGCCCCCGGTGAGAGGGATTGAGTTCGTAGGGGCCGACCTTCAGCGTGCCCCTTGGGATAAGCTTTATCCCATAGGGTATCAGGTCGGCCCGGACATTTCGACTGGCATCTTAAGGAGCATTTTCGTCAAGACGAAAATAGGTGGCTCCCTGCGTTCGCCCTTCGGATGCTTCGGAGCCACCCGGGGTGGCATGCGCGGAACTGCGTTCCGCAAAGACTATTTCAAATCAAGGAGTACCGCCGGAGGCGGTTTGCTGAACGTATGCGCCTCCGGCGCTCGTTCAGCCCATGCGGTCTCTGGCCGCTCACTCTCCAATGACCGACACGGCAATCCCCCCTCCCCCCCTTCATAAGGGGGGCAACCCTCCTCGCCCTCACCGACTGCTTCCTGCGTGACCCTCGCCATCTGGGAGAGGGTAGGGTGAGGGAGTCCGACCGTGCTCCGGATGGTTTGAAGTTTTCTCTTACCTTTTTGATGAAGTGATTTAAGGAGCATTTTCGTCAAGACGAAAATAGGTTGCTTCGTATCGCCGGAGGCGATTGAGGTCGCTACGAGCGACACTCGCAAAGACATTGTGACTCGGGGTCCCCAAAGGAGTGCATTCTATATTTGCGTGAGACTCTGGTTTGAAACGGAAGTTTGGCTTACCGGAGTAAATCGAAAGTCAAACTTCAAACCGCCCCCCTAGGGGCGGTCTTTGTCCCACTTTTTCTACCCCACAAAATCGCTACGCGTTTTCGTGGGGACCCCGGTTTTGTCCAACTTTTGACCCACTTTTTTTCATCGAAAATACCCTCAAAATGCCCGTTTTGTCCATCTTTTGACCATCTTTTGTCCA
>CBFGKC010000006.1:0-186882 GCA_965649265.1 Caldifarciminota bacterium
AACTTGCCCCGCACAACTTCAACGGTCTTCTTTTTCTCAAAAGTGGTCGTGGTCAGGGTGAAATCGCTCTTAAATAGGCAAGCCTGATCAGAGACCGCTATCAGGTTAAGGATCAGAAAGAGTTGCACTATTGCCGTTGCGTCAGTAGTACACTTTTTAACACAGGAACCTCCTTTGTAAAACTGCCGGTGACGGGTCAAAACACGACTTGAACCCTCGCAGCTTTTTTTCAAAATGTGTTGGTTTCAGGTCCATCATACTCAAAAGCCGACGCACCCGCTTAAGGCTATGCCTCCGCCTCCAAGCAGCACTACTAACGACCATATTAGACAGCCGTTGAAGGCTTTTTTCGTCTGCAAAGACCGGCCCTGTTCCTTGTAACAGTCGGTGTAGGCGGCAACGTAATCGGCGGATTTTCCCACAAGATTTATCACCTGGGGGGAAGGGGCAAAAATGTACGCCGCACCCACGCCGAAAACTCCGAAAAGGCACCCCAGCGTAAACCAGAGGGTACCGCTGACATCCCTTCTTGCGTCGCCGCTCGCATCGCTGCAAGGGTCGCCTTCGGCAGCCAAAGCACCCATCGGTACGAGAAACACTGAGGTGACTAAAATTATTGAAAGAATCTTCTTCACGCGATCCTCCTGGAAGTTTTACAGATGATTATGCGGTTTTATTGTGGCTTGTCAATGCGTTTTAGACGGTCTCTCCTGCCCTACGAGTCGCCCTGGGTCTTAATACGTGCTGATCAAACCGCTTATTACCCCAGTAGCCAATGAAACAGCCGCGCCGGCTAAAGTCCCGATAAGACAGCCCACGAGGGCCTTGTTCGTCTGAAGCGAGCGGCCCTTCTCCTTGTAGCAGTCGGTGTATGCCGCAACGTACTCCGGTGATTTGCCGACAAGGCTCATAGCTTCTGGTGACGCCTCAATGATATATGCGGCGCCGACGCCGAGGCATCCAAAAACGCAGCCCAGCGCCGTCCAGAGAAGTTTATCCGAGTCCCTTTCGGCATCTATCTTTGCCTGCACGCATGGATTTGCGTCCTCTGCGGCAAGGCTCAACGGCACCGCGATAATTAAAATCGCCAGTGCACTCGATATCAATTTCTTCATACTCATTCCTCCTTCTACAGATTATCCTGAATGTAAAATTATCCTTATTCCGTAAGCCCTTGTCAACAGCCCTCCTCAACCCGTAACACACCAACTCCTTTCCCTCACCCCCTCTCGATTGAAATAATCTGCCGTGTATAGGTATAACTGAAGACAAGTGATGTGAAATGGCGGAAGCGGAGCTTGCGCCCAGCGCCTTCGTGGCGCTCGCCCGCCCTCAACCCGTAACACCCGTAACGCACCGACTCCATTCCCTCGCGCCCTCTCGATTGAAGCAATCTGCTGTGTATAGGTATAACTGAAGACGAGTGATGTGAAATGGCGAAAGCGAAGCTCACGCCCAGCGCCTTCGTGGCGCTCGCCCGCCCTCAAACCCTCCTCAGAAAGGTTCCTCACATTTAGGGTAATCAGAATACATCCTCTCGATTAACAGGCGATGCCGAGTGGGGTGTGTTACGGGCCCTCCTCTGCAGAATTCCATTCTGCCAATGCGCCTCTGGCGCTCGCCCTCCCTCAGTAAACATTCTTACACTCATGGCATCGGAAGGAACTTTCATATTTACGAGCTATGTCGAGTGGGGGTGTGTTACGGGTGTCTTCCTCAGCTTTGTGAAGGTTTCGATTTTCAATTTATTCTGTTGAGGTGCGGGAAGTAATCAATTTGGAAGCAGGTTTAACAGGAGGAGGGGGAGGGGTCAGTTGTTAGTGTCGGTCTTTCCCTGGCTCTGGCTGAAGGGGACGTAAAGGGTTGCCTGGCGCTGGCGGAGAACCTGGCCCGTCCACTGTTTCTTGTAAGCCGCTATTGCCTGCGAATCAATGGAGGTGTTGCCGGAGGATTTATAAATCGTGACTTCAACGAGCTTGCCTGTGGAGTCCACCACGACTCTCAGGGTTCCGGAGGGCTGGAACTGGCGGTCGAACACTATGGTGCCCTTCGGGTATGAGGTTTTGTCAACCGCTATCGTTGCAGCCTTTTGCGCCTCGGTGGCCGCTCCTAGAGCGGGTGTTTTGACCGCAGTGCCGCCTGTTGAGGTTTTGGTTTCCGTTTTAGCAACATTTTTGCTCTCCACGGTTCTTTTACCGTCGTCCGCGTCTTTCGCTGGTGCAGGACTTTGCTTCGTGGTAACTGCAGTAACCGAGGGTTTTGAGACCTCCTCCTCTTTTGAGGCTAGATTCTGTGTCGGTACGGCCTTTTCTTCAGGTTTGACCGTCTCATCCTTGGCTGCCGTGACTTCAGCGGAAACCAGGCCGGAGAGTGCTTCGACTTCTTCTTCAGATGCGGCTGAGCCTGTTGCCACGATATCCTCCTGTCCCAAACCTCTTACTTGAGTTTCGTAAAGCTTGCTGTCAGCCTCTGCAAAGTCATCCTGCCGTCCTGGGGCTCCTTCCCGGCTTAGCGGTGAGGCGGGCCTTGCCATGTTCTTTCTTGAAACACCCTCATCCTGTTCGACCTTTACGGGTCCGAGCTGCTCTATCTTGCTTAATTCTGAGAACCTGCCTGGAGCCTTTTCGAGGAGTTCGATACCTATTATTACGCCGAATACGACGGCAACTCCTGCTGAAAGATAGGGGATAAGCCTGAGTCCAAAAAGCTTGGGTCTGGAATGCCTGAGTGCAAGATGTCTTGGTTCGGAAAGCTTGTGGGATAACCTCTTCGAAAAGTTCTGCCAGTAATGCTCTCCCGGGTCGGGAATCTTTTCCGCATCGCCGTCGCGAACGAGCGCGTCCAGCGCCTTGATGCTCGAAAGCATCTTCTGGCATTCAGGGCATGATGAAAGGTGGGCTTCAAACTCTCTGCGCTTCTCGCCGTCTAACTCCCCGTCATGGTACAGGGGCACGAGCCTTTCAAAATCCTTGCAGTTCATAGGAGGTCTCCTAATTCCTCTTTAAGCGCGTTTCTTGCTCTTGCAAGTCGCGACATTACAGTACCTATCGGTAAATCGAGCACTTCGGCGATCCTTGAATAGGGCCAGTCCTCGTATACTCGAAGCACGAGAACCTGCCTCAGTTTCATCGGCAATTTTGCAATAGCGGTATGAACCTTCTTGCGGGTCTCTATCTGTTCCCTCGTGAGTTGCGGGGACGAACCGGATTCCTGGAATTCGAGATCTACGTCCGACATCTTCAGGCGGCGTTTCTTTAAGTGATTAATTGTCAGGTTGATGGCTATACGGTACATCCACGGGCCGAAGGGGTAATTCAAATCGAAGCGTCCTATAGCCTTGAAGGCGCGAATGAAAGCCTCCTGAGCCAGATCATCTGCTTCGTGATGATTCCTTACAAACCTGTAGATCACGGTATAAACCTTCCTTTGATAGCGTTCCACGAGTTTCCCGAACGCCGCATAATCGCCATTTTTTGCGTCACATAAAAGTTCTTTCTCATCATCGGGAGGCCCCTTGGTTTCTTCATGGGGCGCTGTCCCTTTGTCTTTTAATACAGAAAGAGGCACGGATTATTCCGCAAAAGGCGCTTGCGTTCGCCGGACATCTTATCCTTTGCCTTCAAGAATGCGGCGCACGTCGGCGTCCATCTGGCCGGGATCGCGTCCGGTTACGATAATCTCGTGGGGAAAACTGCCTTCGGGTTCAAAAGAGGTTTTCATGCGTTCGTAAATCTCCCAAGTTGCGTCGGATTGAAGGTCTATGCCCTTGCGACGCTCTATCCACTCCTTGACCTTTTCGTCCGACGCCTGGCAGCGGATGAAATGGACGTCTGCACCCAGATCATCAGCCACCTTCTTCATCTCAACCCTGTCTTTTTCCTTATGAAAGGTGGCATCTACTATAAGCGATTGGTACTGCGAGAGATACGCCTTTGCCTGGCCGCGAAGGTATTCGTAAACCTTTTTTGACATCTCGACCGTGTAAAGATCGGCGCCGAAGCCGGCGTAATGGTGCTCGTCCAGCGAAGCGCCTGCGAGAACCCTGCGAATGATGTCGGAGCGCACGTGCGCTGCGTTCGTCCAGTCCCTTGTTCTTGCCGCAAGGTAGGTCTTGCCCGTACCGGGAAGCCCGTAAAAGACGATAAGCCTGGGTTTACGGGTCTTCGAGGATAGGGAGGAAGCGTAAAGCCTTGCCAGATCGAAATATGCGCTAGCCCGGCTCTTTATTTCCTCAGGGTTTTCAGGGTTCTGGCCGAGCTGAAAACCGATGACCTTTCCGCGAACGTAGGCGCGGTAACAGCGGAAAAAGTCATGAAATTCGAGAATTCCATAGTCGCCGCTGGCATCCAGATACCTCATGAGGAGGAAATCGGCTAAATCTCTTCGACCATGAAAATCCAGATCCATGGTCATGAAGGCAAGGTCGGCCGCCGTGTCCGAACAGGCGAAACGCAGGTTAAACTCAATCCTGTCGAAGATATTTATCTTGCCGTCATGGATGAATATATTGCCCGAATGCAGGTCGCCGTGGCAATATCTTATCATTCCCGCGGCCTCCCTTTGCCTGAAATCATCCTCCTTGTCATGGATGAATTCGTTCACCGCGTCCTTGATGTCGTCAAATGTCTTTTTAGAGAGGGTTACGTCCCTTACACTCTCAGTCTGCAGAAAATTCTCCTCCCAGTTGAAGCGCACGCTCTCGAGAGACCCCTCCCGGGTGATCTCGTCCGAAGTGGGTGCGGAGCCGTGGAATCGTGCAATCTCCTGAGCCAGCCCGTCCACGACCGCGTAGTTCACCTTGCCTTCGGCGAGAAGGGTGCTCATCAAGGCTTCCTGCGGAAGCTCCATCATTACCACCACGTATTCCACAGTCTCGCCGTCGCCCGAAAGGGCAAGCGAGCCGTCCTTTTCCCTGGTAATGGTATCGACCCGCAGGTACAGGTCCGATAACTGCTTATTGAGATTCACTTCCTTTTCGCAGAACTCCTTGCGCTTCTCTAACGTGGAAAAATCCAGAAACCCGAAGTTGACCGGTTTCTTGACCTTGTATGCATAACTTCCGGTCAAAAAGACCCATGCGGTATGGGTTTCGGCTTTTCTGACCTCGTTCGTCTTGTGGGGGTAGAACCCCGGATTCGTCATCGATTCGAGTAACTCTTTTTCGGTTATATTATGGAACAAGTAAACGTCCTATCTGGGCTGCCGTGTGGGTCAGCCTGGTTTTGGTTTCGACCATCGCATCCCTCAGCGTTGTCGGTCCGGGCTGGATGGAGATGGCGGTTGTTCTTCTGTCGCGGGGCGCGATCTGAATGGCAATCTCGCCGCAGAGGAGTATCATGCGGCGGTGGGGCAGACGCCTGAGGTTTCCGACGACCTTGTACGAAAGGCTTTGCTTGTCGAGCCTGCCCTCGCCCGAAATTATCACGTCGTGCCTTGTCAGTCGCTCGCGAAGCCCGGAGAGCCTTAAGAGAAAGTCGGCGCCGCTCATGGACTTGGTGCCGGCAAGCGCTGCGAAGCCGAAGGCTATTCCGCCGGCGGCGCCCATGCCCTTGCGGTGATCGAGGCGCTGCGCGGTTGTGAGTTCGGCGATCACGGAATATCTGTCGAGCGCGGCGGCAAGAAGCTTTATCTCCTTATCTCCCGCTCCCTTCTGCGGGGCGTAGACGAGCGCGCCGAGCGAGCCGACGAGCGGGCTGTCAACGTCCCAAAGAATAGTGACTTGCTTGCGCACTCTAGAGTCGAAATCCGACAGGTCTATTCGCGCAAGGTGTGTCAGTTCCGCAGGACCCCTCCCGAGGGTGTTCCCGTGCGAATCGAGAAATCTTGCACCCAGGGCTTCGAGGGCGTCACGACCGCCGTCGACGGTTGCGCTTCCTCCAAGACCGACGATAACCTCGTCCACGCCTTTGTCGAGGAGGTTCTTAATCGCTTCACCCAATCCTCTTGACGTCGTGTGAAGCGGATTGCGTTCCTCTTCCTTCACGAGCCGCAGTCCCAGTATCGAGGCCGATTCGATGTAGGCGCGTTTGCCTGCGATGAGGGCTGCAGACTTTATCTTGCGGCCGGTGGGGCCTGTTACCTGCATGGTTGAAATCCTGGCCCTCTGGCCCTTCAGGTAGTAGGAGAGGCATTCGATGAATCCGTCTCCTCCGTCGGAAAGGGGATAAAGCTCCATCTTCTCCCTTTTAAGGCTGCTTTTCAGTCCTGCAAGGATGGCTCTTGCCGCGGCCACAGGACCCAATGCTTCCTTGTACGCGGTTGGGGCAATGAAGATCATCTTGACCTCTCCATACTTTGCTTATCATTTCCTTGACTCTCAAGGAGATTGAACTCCTCGAGTAGCCTTGTGATGGCGCGTTTGAGGTTCTGGGCGCGAAGGAAGAACGACAGTTTCAGTTCCGACGTCGTAAAGGCTTCAATGTGGGCGTCTTCAGCGCGAAGCACCTCGAAGGCGCGCTTGGTTATTTTTGAATCCTTTCCGGCCCCGGGACCTACGAGCGAAAGCTCGCTTATGCCTTTGAGCACGGTCAGGGCCTTTGCCTTGGTTCTGGCCTTGAATCTTTCAAGAATTGCAGACGCCCGTTCGGCATCCGTCTTGGTGACAATAAAATCCAGGTCAAAAAAAGAATCCTGCGGATGACCGTGATGGTACGAATGAATGCGTATTCCCTGATCGGCGAGCAGCGTTACCGCCTGAGTCATTGCCTCGGGATTCTTTGGAACATCCTTCACCGTGATGCGAGCAAGCCCCGTGAGTTCCGTGACCGCTCTTACGAAACGTTCCTCTATCCTTCTGCCGGTGTTAAGCTCGCCCACCCTCGTACCCTTCCGGTCGGGTTTGATGCTCGAACGGATCTCAATCGGAACCCTGTAACGCATGGCGAGAGAGGCCGCTCTTGGATGCAGGACCCTTGCACCGTAATCGGCCAGTTCGACTACTTCCTGATAGCTTATCTCGTCAAGAACCCTTGCGTGGGGAAAAAGCCTGGGGTCCGCGCTCGATAATCCCTTGACGGTCTTGTAGAATTCGCACGAATCCGCACCCAGAAAACGCGCAAGTGCCACCGCTGTGGTGTCCGATCCCCCCCTCCCCAGAGTCGTCACTTCCTTCGACTCGGCGCTCACACCCTGGAATCCGGCGACGATGGGAACAAAACCCTTGCCGATGGCGTCCTTAAGCCTCTGTCCCTTGACGTAAAGGATGCGTGCGTCATTGTAGCGCTCGTCCGTATGTATCCCGACCTGTGAGCCGGTGAAAGAGAGCGCCCTGACGCCGCGGTCCTCGAGTGCCATCGCAAGAAGGCTCATGGTTATTCTCTCGCCTGTCGTCAGGAGCATGTCGAGTTCCCTTCCTCCCGGTTTTTTCGCAACGAGCCTTGCAAGTGCGCCGAGTTCGTCCGTCTGGCTGCCCATGGCCGAGACCACTACGCACAGCCTGTCGGTGGCCGCCCTCTCGGAGAGATATTTCGCGACCCTTTTCAGATGGTTGACCGTGGCGAGCGATCGGCCACCGAATTTAGCAACAACTAGAGCCACTTTGCCATTCTTTTGACGGCTTCATCGATCTGGGAGCGGTCTATCGTCAGCGAGAAGCGAACGTGGCCTTCTCCCGACTGGCCGAATCCTATCCCCGGCGTTACGAGCACTCCGGTTTCGGCAAGCATCCTTTTTGCGAAATCCATGGATGACATGCCTCTCCTGGGTACGTCCGCCCAGACATAAAACGTCGCCTTTGGCGCCGGTACGTTCCAGCCCATCATGTTCAGCCCGGCAAGGAGCGAGCCTCTGCGCGACCGGTAAAGCGCGCGCATGTCCTTGCTTACCTGTTCCTCTATCTCCAGAGCCGTCTGGGCCGCTCGTTGTATGGCCACGAACACTCCGGAATCGGTATTTTCCTTGACTCTTCTCAGGGCGCCGATGACTTTCGAGTTGCCCACAACGAAACCGATGCGCCAGCCCGTCATGTTGAAGGTCTTTGAGAACGAGTGGAATTCCACCGAGCATTCCTTTGCTCCGGGCACGGCCAGTATGCTCGTGGGTTTCTCGTCGTAGTAAATCTCCGAGTAGCAGTTGTCGTTCATGAGCCACATGTTGTGACTGCGCGCGAACTGAACAGCTTCCGCGAAATCGATCGGCGTCGCCATCGCGCCGGTGGGGTTCGAAGGGTAGTTGAGGATGAGAAGCTTGGTTCGCTGCGTCGGTTTGAGGCGCGGGATATCTATAACGTAATGATTTTCTTCTACAACCGGAGCCGGTGTTGCCACGCCGCCGGCGAGCAGGGTCGCGTTGCGGTACACGGGGTAGGAAGGATCGGGGTAAATGACCTCGTCGTCCTTGTCGACGAGAGCCCAGATAAGGTGTGCAAGACCTTCCTTGGAACCTACGAGCACGCAAACCTCTGACTCCGGGTCGAGTTCGATACCGAATCGGTCCTTGTACCACTTGGCTATATCGCGTCGGAGTGTCTGTGTACCGGTATATGACGGATACCTGTGGGTGCTCGCGTCGCTTGATGCGCGCGCCAGGGCGTTGACTATCTCCGGGTTTGTAGGCTGATCCGGATCGCCTATTCCGAAATCAATCACTCCTTCGCCATACGAGTTCTTGAGTTTGTCGAGTTCGGCAAACAGGTACGGGGGCAGAAGCTCCAAACGTTTTGCGGTTTCTCTCAATTTTCCTCCAGAATATCTGAGGGCTCGAGCAGAGCCGAAAATTCATACAGCCCGGCAGGCCGGCCTATGATAAATCGGACGGCTTCCAGCGTGCCCCGGGCGAAGGCAAGGCGGCTTGAAGCCCGGTGCGTGAGTTCTATGCGTTCGCCTTCCTGTGCAAAGTACACGGTGTGTTCGCCTGCTACATCCCCTCCCCTCAGTGCGAGAACACCTAGTTCCCCGGAGTCCCTCTCGCCGGTCATGCCCTCCCTTCCGTAAACGGTTTTAGTTATGGCACGCTCTCTTTTTATAATCTCGGCCAGTTTTTTTGCCGTTCCGGACGGCGCATCCTTCTTGTGCCGGTGATGCATCTCGAGTATTTCCACGTCGTAGTCGCCAAGGAACCTCGCGGCATCGGCCGCAAGCTTGAAAAGCAAGTTGACTCCGAGCGACATGTTAGGCGACCATAGTATCGCTCTTTCATTGGCGCTTTCCCTGAGCGCCGCCATGTCGCTTTCCTCCAATCCGGTGGTGCCTGATACCAGGGGGAGGGGGGAACCCTTCAGGTCTTTCAAGAGGGCCGCCAATCCATCGGGTGATGTAAAATCCACCACGACGTCCGCCTTTGACAGCAAAGACCCTATATCGGATGTGACCTTCACTCCGAATAGATCCTTGCCCGTATCCGGATATCCGGGTCTTTCGACGATTCCTGCGAGTTCCATATCCCCGGCGACTTTAATCAATTTGCATACCTCTCCCGCCATTCGCCCCAGGCCGCCGGCGACGATCACTCTTATCATTTAATCAAACCGTAATCCTTTAATGCGGTCTCGAGAATTTTTTGGTTCCCCTCAGTCAGCGGGCACATGGGAAGCCTGACCTCGCCCGTGTTCCAGCCGAGAATTCCCGTGGCCGACTTTACAGGTCCGGGGTTAGTTTCAATGAAAAGGGCTTTTATCAATTTGAATAGCCTGTGATGAAGCTCCTTTGCCTCTTCGAATTTGTGCTCCTCGAAGAGTTTTACGAGCGCTGCCGTGTCTTTCGGAACAATGTTCGAAACCACCGAAATTACGCCTTTTGCGCCGACGGAAAGCATGGGCAGGGTCAGGCTGTCGTCACCCGAGAGTACGTTGAGCCAGCCGCAACGCGAAATAATCTCCGTTACCTGGTCAAGACTGCCTGATGCCTCCTTGACAGCCACTATCTTGTCGTTTTTCCTTGCGACCTTTTCGAAAGTCGCCGGGGTCATGTTAACCCCGGTTCGTCCGGGAATATTGTAAATAACTATCGGCAGGTCGGTGTGTTCGCAGACTTCGGAGAAATGCCCGTATAGACCGTCCGGGGTCGGCTTATTGTAATAAGGGGTCACGACAAGGGCCGCGTCCGCGCCCCACTCCTTGACCTCCTGAACTTCCTTCACTGTCTTTGCAGTGGAGTTGGTGCCTGCGCCGGCAATGACCGGAACCTTGCAGTCGGCCTCTCGCGCAAGCTTTACCGTCGTTTTAACGATGAGGGCCTTTTCGTCATCTGAAAGAGCGGGAGTTTCGCCAGTCGTGCCAAGCGCTAAAATCCCGTCAATACCTTCTTTGATTTGCCAGCGGATGTGGCGTTCTAACGCCTCTTTATCCACCTTGCCGTTCTTGAACGGCGTAACTAAAGCAGTGATCGCGCCACGGAACATCTAGCCTCCTTGGAGACGTAATAATACTCGAATTTACCTTGCAAGTCAAGGGGTTTTTAAGCCTCGCATCTGATGGACTTCCATTGCTAACGATATCCCCGGTCTTCTCAAAGCGGACTTCTTCGATAAGCCGCTTAAATCCACAAATTGTATGTGATCGTAACGTTAACAACCTTTATACACATCTCGACTGCATCTGCGGGCTCAAAATAAATAAGGAAACCTGTTTCTTGCGTCAGAGCGGTCATTTCCGCGACGGCATTCTTAAACTTGAAAATCGCTGCTTCTTCCGAAATCACACTCAAAAAGGTACCGACAGGCTGCTTGATCATGACCGGTCTTTCTTGACATCCTCTTTATGTCTTATATACTACTCGTCAATGATCTACGGATTTGACATTCTCGACTCAGAGATTCGCTGGGTACGTCTATCGAAAGCTGAGGAGGAGTTCTCCTACGGTATACTTCCCCTTAAAGACGACCTTCCTTCTAGCGTAAAACAGGTCCTGAAGGGTTTTTTTAACCGCGAGAAGGTTCACCGCTTCGTGTTCGCATTGCAGGGGAGAGGTGTAAGGGTAAAGTCGTTCGCCTCCGACAAAGTCGATATCTCCGAACTGGAAGATAACGTCGCATGGGAAGCGCGATTTTTCCTTGAGTACGAGAAGAACCGGGACGTTTTGAGTTTCGATCCCCTGCGTAGCGTGGGACAGGAGACCTGGATTGTCGCCGCGGCTGCTCCGCTCGCCGAAGTCAAGCGACAATGTGAAATTTTTCCCTCCCCCCCTCTCCATGTGGAGACCGCCTTGACTGCCATATCGAACGGAATTCTTGAATCGAAATGGAATCAGAACTCCGTACTGCTGCTGCATCTCGATTATACCCGGGCGTTTCTGGTAATCGTAAGCCACGGAAATCCCATTCTTATGCAAGAAATAGAACCGGCCAAACCTTTTTCCGGCCAGCTTGACGAACAGTCGCTTTCCTTCTGGCAGGAAGAGCTTAAACTCAGGCGCAACTTTCTTTTGCCCGACCATCGTAAGCTCGACAAGCTGCTTCTTTCCGGCGTTGTCGCTCTCGAGGATGAGAACGCAAAAAGGCTCGGCGAACGGCTTGACCTTGACGGAGAGGTTTTCAATCCGTTTGAAGGCCTGGGCCAGGCAGCCGGAAAAAGCCAGGGGGCTCCCCTGTTTACGGTGGCTTTTTCTTGCGCCATGAGGAACGAAGCATGATAAGAGTCGATCTTTCCTTACCCGTAAGCAGGCGCAAGCTTGCATTGTGGCAGTTCGCATTGATCTTCGTCGGCATATTCCTTTTTGTTGCCGCAGGTGCAGCGCTGGGGCTGTTCTTTCAGTGGCGCTACATGGGATCAGTTGAGGAGCAAATGATCGATCTTGTCGATTCCCGTGATTCCCTTGTGCGAGTGAGGAGCGAAATGGTAAGCTACAACGATGTTGCCTCAAGGCTCGATTCGCTCAAGCGCGAGATAGCAAATGGTGAAGACGAGATGAGAGAACGTCTTTCGGCCGTTTACCTCCTCGAATCGAAGCTTGGACCCGGTATGAAACTTGCCTCCATAAAGATCAGGGATTCCTACATCATCCTTGAATGCCTCAGCCCGTCGAACGTGAAGGTCGCCCGCTATCTGGACGCGCTTTCCGCAACCACGAGGTTCGATTCCCTCATAAGCGAACCCCAGGGAACCAGGGAAGGGCTCATCGATCACAAAGTTACACTGAGGTTGAGATGAGGACTCTGATCGTCACTTTGTTCGTTGTTTTTACTACGGCGGTGCTCGGCGTCGGCGGCTATCTTGGTGTGACCAATTTCGTCCGGACTAACACCCTTATTGAGGATCGAAAGAGCATTGAGGCTGAGATTGCCGGTCTGGAAATGGAGATAGGTGATTTCCGCGTTTCTTCCGAGGAGACGGTCAATCTCATCAAGGAACTTGACAGCATAAGCAACGCGATAACGGCCGCGGAACTGGATCTCAAAGATCGTCTTTCCAGACGCGGTTCTCTTTCACGTTCCCCTGTGGTTAAGCTCGATTCTGCCCAGGATAACGAAGCCTTGAGCACGTATCCGCTTTTTTTGTCGATCGAAGGCTCGAGATCTGCAATCGATACCTTCCTCGTCGGGTTGGCAAGGGATATTTTCTTCCTGAAACTCGACAGCCTTGAACTCGCGCCAGGCTCGTCCTATTCCAAGCTCAGGGCCTGGGGTTCCGTATCCTATCCGAGAACCGAATAAAGTTGAAAGAAAGCCTTTACGACATCGTCGTTCGTCTCAGGAGCGAGTGTCCGTGGGACGCAAAACAGACCCTTGACTCAATCCGCCACCTCTATATCGAAGAAGCCTATGAACTCTCCGAAGCGCTCGCGTCAGGCGACGGCAAAAAAATCGAAGAGGAGCTTGCCGACCTCCTCTACGTCGTCCTCATGGGCGTCCAGATAGCAAAAGACGAGGGCCTTACAACCCTCGAAAAGGTCGAAGAATCAGCCGCAACTAAGCTCATCCGCCGTCACCCGCACGTGTTCGACAAGACATCCGTATCCTCCGAAACCGAAGTCCTGCAAAACTGGGAGCGCATCAAGCAGGAGGAGAAAGAAGAAAAGGGCGAAGCCAACGGCTTCTTCTCCGGCATCCCCAAATCGCTGCCCGCTCTCATCCGTGCCCAGATGGTCCAGGAGCGCGCCGCACGGGTAGGCTTCGACTGGCCGCCCTCCCCCGTAACACACCCCGTAACACACCCCGTAACACACCCACTCCCCCCCTCCTCCTTACCCCAAAAGAATTCGGAGAATTCTTTTGGGGACCCCACGCCCTCCTCAGAGCCCTCCTCAGAGCCCTCCTCAAAGCCCTCCCCAGAGCCTTCCTCAGAACCTTCCTTACCCATAACATACTCTTCGGCATACGGGCCGCTAGCCAAGATTCATGAAGAGGCCGACGAGCTTGCTCACAATATCGGCTCCGGGGATAAGAAAGGACTCGAGGAGGAGCTTGGCGACCTTCTCTTCTCCGTGGTCAACCTTGCCCGCCATATCGACGTTCAGGCCGAGGAGGCGCTTGCGTCCGCAGTACTCAAATTCCAGAAACGATTCGAGGGGGTCCGCAGCCTCGCAAAGGAGCGCAACCTCGAACTGGACAAGCTTGACATCGAAGAACTAGACAAACTCTGGGACGAGGTAAAACATACGCCCCAGTAAAACAGCCAGCTGTTTTACTGGGGACCCCTGAATCACCCCAAAAGAAGACGGGGTCTTCTTTCTGGGGCCCCGCCACTTTAGAATCCTCCCCATATCATGAAGGTTTATTTTGAGAAATTTGCATAAAGGCTCCAAAAATAAGTAACGCCCCCACAGGTATCCTGCGGGGGCGTCAGCAATCGCTTTTATCTAAAGTTTTTCTTCAAGCTTCAATCCTCTGATCAATCGAGTCATGCCGATTCCGCCGCCGAAGCGCTCGACCATCGGCAGTTCCAGAAATGCCTCAAGCTCTGCAAGCACGCGATCCTTGCCGAAATGGGCGTAGAGGAGTTCCGAGTACATCCCGTCCGAAATCGCATGAAACCTGTCGCGCATGATGACGGGATCGGTCTCTCGCTCGGCAGAGCCTATGGTCTCTATGCCGTGAACGATCACGTCCACCTTGTTGGCAAGGTCGCCGTTGCGCCTCATGTTCCAGAACGGTGAGGTTCTTTCAGGGAAATCCTTCAGGAATGCCACGTTCCCGAAATCCCTTTCGAGCGCTTCCTCCTGATCGGCTCCGATATAATCCACCGCATACTTCCTGCATGCCGATTCGTACGTTATCGCCGGATACTTAAGGTTTTCCAAGTTGGTCGGTTCGCCTTGTCCTGCATTGCCCGATTCAAAACCCATGTGCAGGCAAAGGTCCGTCTCCAGTGCAATCAAATCATCCAGGCTTCCGCGTGACTCGAACTCGAACATCGGGAATATGAGGTCGTGCCTGTCCGGAACAGGGTTCGCTTCCTGCCGGTAGCTGGTGCTCTGGCAGAACACGCCAGGGTATTCGGGGTGTTTCAGGAGTTCGTACTCGAGCCACATCTGGCCGGTCTGCGGAAGCGGCCACACGGCTCCGTTGTAGTCGAACGAGCCGATGGTCGTTGGGTCTTCGCACGCGGCAAGGATGCTCAGCCGCGATTGAGTGGGCACTTCAACGAAGCCCCTGGATAAAAAAAAACCCCTCAAAGGGGTTATAGTCCGGTGGTAGTCCAATGGATCAATCAGTTTCAATCTGACTCCTTTTTATAGTTGTTGTGGGTTGTGCCCCGGTTTGCGTCCCGGGGGGTGTTACTTCCTTTGATTTATTGTTGCTTATGGAAGTGCCCCGAAGGGGTACGGGTTGTGTTACGGGTGTTACGGGTGTTACGGGTCTGACACCAAAAAAATAATCCCCCACGGTCATTGGGGGGAATCTTTCATGCCTGGTCATTAAAATGGATTATACTAAATCTTGGCATCAAAGTCAAGAAAATCATACCCTAATTCTTCCATATACCTTTGTGGAGATACATGCGAGATCTGGAGAAGCGCCAGGGGAGGTGTCCGGCCTCGCCCTCGCTAGAAAAGCAGAACGATCGCTTTTGCCAGCGGCACGAGCCAGGAGAGGTCAACGACTTTCAAGATGCCCCATGAACCGAGGAGGGCGAGGAGGGCCGGGATTACGGTCGTCCTGAGAACGGCAAGCCCGAAAAGCGCGGCGACCGCGAGCCAGGTCTGCCACTCGCGAAGCGCCCAGGAGAGGCTGAACCCTTTGAAGAGCGGCCCCTCGAATCTCTTCGGGAAGAAGAGCGTTACTCTCGCGGCGTACTCCTTGTGAGAATCGCCGTAGCGTTCGCGAAGACTCCTCTCCTCGGCTCTGCCTATCAACACGTAAAGGACCACGAAGCCCACCGCGGTCAGAACGACGAGAATCCAGTGCGGCCGGAGCATTGCGAGCCCGGCCGCCACAAGGAGGGCGTTCGCTACGTAGAGGGGATGCCTTGATAGGGAGTATGGGCCGCGGGTCATAAGACTATCGGTTGATATCTTGGGGTTGCGCGAGACCGGACCTATGAAGCCCGCGGCCCAGAACCTTAAAGCTAAACCTGGTAAAAACAGAAGTGCGCTCCACACACTTATCCAGGGCGTCGAGAAGGCCAGGAGAAGGAGTACCCACAGCGCCGCGAGGGCGCTGCGGGTATGGAAGAGGGTTTGTCCTAAAGAAGCCTTCAATGAAGGTAAATCTCCACGCGTTTGCCCTCCGCGTCCTTGACTTCAAAGACCTTACCGGGTTGCGCTTCTTCGAGCGCTGCAAGGATGGTTTCTGCCGGAATCTCCTGCTTGGCCATTACGCTCGCGGGCACGAACCGCATGGCGAAGCGCGCGAGCGAGATGGGAAGGTTCACCCTGACCTGCGGTTTGTCGCCTGTTTTGTCGAAGACAAGCACCGTTATCTGGTGAGCGTAGGGCTTTGCACCGTCGATGGCCTCCAGAAGTTGACCGGCCTGGGTCGCCGTTATCTTGCCGTCCGAGACCATCCTGAGGATGCGAAGGGTAGTGTCGTTACTCATGACGTCTTCTCGCCCTTCTTCTCTTATCCTTGTCTATGTCCACGTCGACCGTGACCCCGAAGCCTTCTTCGTGGCCCGACTTGGTCTTGCGTATCTCGTCTACGGCCGTATCCACGTCGATCTTTCCTTCCTCGAGCCGGTCGATAATATTGCCCACTTGCCTTGGTTTGTGGGTCGTCTTGATTATGACGCTTATGATTATGGTAACGCCCAGTATCACGATTATGACGGGCCACCACTGCGCAAAGGTCACGGGTATTATGGCCGCGTTTGAGAGCCACAGGCCCGTTCCGAAGGCGCTTACCAGGAGCCCCCAGAAAAGGCTCCAGCCCGAAAACCGCTTGAAGCGTTTGCCTATGGAAAGAAACGATTCCAGAAGAATCATGAGCCCGAAGATAGCTATTATCAGAGGCCATGCTACCTTGAATGAAAGCAGCGCCGGGTAGAGATTTCCGAGGTAAATCCATACTCCTACCCATGCGACGACGAGTCCCCAGAATATTCCTCTAATCACTTATGCCTCCTTTTCGTTTCCACTCTTACCAGGACCGGCGAGCCTTTTACGGTTCGGCCGGCAAGGAAGTATACCAGCGCAACCGTTCCGGCAATCAGAGCGGTTACCAGGAAGCTTCCTATTCCGGCGCTGTATATCAAACCTGTCACTTATTCCTCCTTTGGAATAATGTTTTCATCTTAAAACTTCTCATCGCCGCGCTCCTCGGGCACGGCAGGTTCAAGCGCAAGCTGCTCGGATATGCTCAGCTCCACGCTCCTTGCATCCTTCACTGACCATACCCCCAGCTTCTTCATGCTCGCGTAGGCCCAGATTGCGTAAAGGATGAAGAGAATAACTTCTATCACCGGTATCCCGTACCAGATGCTCAAGGGGTTCTTCAGGGACACGAGCAGGAGAACTGCCGGCGGGGTGAGAACCCTCGAAAGCGTTCCGAGAACGAGCGACGGCACGGCCTGGCCGGTTCCCTGGAAGTAGGTCGTGAAGGCGAAAAGACTGCCCTCGAGCGCGAATGCCAGACAGCCTATGCGCAGGGCGGGCGCTGCATATGCGAGAAAATCGGGCGCCCTGTTGAAGATACCGGCAAGGCCTTGCGGGAAGACAATGGCGGCAAGCGACACCAGGGTGGTTATTCCCGTGCATACAAGAAACGCCCGGATGAGCGTCGCCCGCACGCGTTCAGGTTTCTTTGCCCCGAAGTTGTATCCTATTATCGGCATTGCGCCGCCCGATACACCCACGCACGGCATGGTTCCGAATTGCATGATGCTTGCGTACACACCGAAGGTCGCTATGACTATCGTTCCGAGCTGGGACACGACCTTTATCGTGAAGGCCATAGTCACGCTCCCCAGGACGAGCATGAGCATCTGGGGGGCCCCTATCTTGAATATCTCGCCGAGAATCTTGAAGTCCGGCTTAAAATGGGCTGGTTTTATCCGGTACTCGGTTTTTCGTCCGAACAGGTAGGCGGTGAGGACCACGCTCGTCATTACCTGTGAGAGGACGGTAGCGAGCGCGGCGCCCGATACGCCCATCTTGAGCGCGTAGATGAAGATGGGGTCGAGCGCGGTGTTGAGAACCGCACTCGCGATTACAGTAATCATCGGCAGGGTGGGGTTGCCTTCCGCCCTTACAAGGTTTGCACTGACCATGTTCAAGAGACCGAATACTGCCCCGAAGATGATGATTGAAAAATACGAGTAGGAATCGGCCAGGATCTCACTCGTCGCACCCATGAGCTTGAGCAGCGGGTAGCCGAGGAAGTATCCCAGAAGAGCGGAGACTACTCCGATAATCACCGTAATGCCCAGCGCCTGGCCAACTGCCGCGTTGGCATCGTCGGGCCTTCCCTCTCCGAGCCTTCTCGCTATCAATGAAGAAGCGCCGATGCCCACGCCCGAACCGAGCGCGAGAACGATCATCTGAATAGGAAAGACTACGGTCAGAGCGGCGAGGGCATCTGGCCCAAGACCGCCTACAAAAATCCGGTCGACCATGTTGTAGGTTGCGTTGACCAGCATCGCTATCACTCCCGGCAGTGAGAATTTCCACAAGAGCTTGCTTATGGGCGCCGAGCCCATGAGTTCCGACCGAGAGGGGTTCATTCTGTTTGCCGCCGGGGTTTTGGGATTTTCCGTCATCTGTTCTTTATCCCTTGCTTATGCTTATATCTCCACGCTTGACCTTCACGTAGAGCTTTGTTTTTGGTTCGCCGATGACTATCTTGTATTCTTCCATGTTGAATGCGGGTTCGAAATCGGTGCGTTCGGAATCGAAGTCCGAATCCAGGGTCATATTCTTGTGTTTGTGAACGATTACCTCAACGTCTGCATCCTGCGGAAGCGTCAGATCCAGGTCTCCCGACCCAAGGTCAATGTTTCCACCCTTGCAATCGTCCAACTCCATACTGATGTCACCGGAACCCACCGATACGGATAACACCGCCGAGAGATCTTCGGCATCCAGATCGCCCGAGCCGAGGGAAACGGTCATCTCGCCTTGAATGCGTTCGAGGCTGATGTCGCCCGAACCCAGCGAGATGGTCGTTATGGTCGCCACATCCTTCACGTCCGCGTCGCCGGAGTTGTTGCGCACCGAGATTTCGGATAGATTCTCGATGTTAATGTCCCCGGAGGCCGCTTTGATTATTATCTTCTGACTTGTCGGCACGTCGAGATGCATGTCGCCCGAGATGGTCTTGATTACCAGATCCTTTTCGTCTTCGTGTATCTTATGTCCGCCTTCGAGCTTGACTCGTATGGTGTTTTCGTCGTCGCCCTTGACCGTGATATCTCCCGAGACCGACTTGACGAGGAGGTTCTCCCTGGGCTTGAACTCGACCTCCTTGGTCTCATCGTCGCCGGTTACGAAACCAAGTCCGGATATGCTCGTGGAGATCATTTCAGGAAGGTTCTTGAGGCTTAATTCAACCTTGCGCGCGATGCGCTCGCCGAATTCGGGACCCATGTGCCTGGGGCCGAATCGAGTGTAGCGCTCGCCCAGCACCTCGAGCAGCCTTGCCGCTTCGGGTGCCGTTATCTTGCCGTCTTCCAGCAACTTAAGAATTCTTTCTCTTTCGTCCATGACGCGCTCCATTAATCACAGCAGTCAAAATGCATGTCGCCCGGGCGAAGCTTGACCACTACTCTTTTGCGGTCCGGTCCGAAGTGATGGTGAGAAAAGTGATGGTGTTCGCCGAACCGGGTTCCGCCGAACCACGACCCATGTCGACCAGGATCTCTTTCGACTTCTATTATGCAATCGTCGGAGGCATAACTCTTTCTCACTGCCTTTATAAGCTGCGACGCCTCTTCGGCCGTTATCTTACCTTCTTTCAGCATCTTGATTATGCGGGCGTTTTCTTCAGAGCCGTTCGCTTTTCCAGAATGTGACTTACTCATATTAATCCTGATTGGACCGATGCAGTCGGCAATCCCGGAATCGAGTAGAGATTCTTCGCAATCATCTTCGCCTAAACACCGTTCAAATCCGAATCCGTGTCTTTTCATGTGTAACATGTGTTTGTTGAGATGCTTAACCTTTCTTTTTTCGAGCTTTAACTTGAGCGCCTCGAACAAGCGGGATGCCTCTTCGGCGCGAAGTTTTCCTTCCTCGAGCATTTGGAGTATCTTTTCGTGTTCTTCCATGATATTCTCCTTACTTAATCTTCTTCCGGTTCCTCGGGCGGTTCCGGTGGTTCTGGCGGCTCGGGACACTCGACTTCTTCGTCCGGGCAGCACTGCTCATCGAGTGCCTTGAAGAGCATAACCGCCTCATCTACACTTATCTTACCTTCTTCGAGAAGGTTAAGAACTTGTATGCGTTCTTCCATTTGTTCCTCCGGAAGTAATTTTTCTAAAGTTGTACGTTTTTGACCCCTTCCCCTTCAACTTAAACAATCCCTCCGACTCAATTATCTCTATAACCTCTTGTTCCTGCATGTGATGGTCATTCACCGAGAGGGTCCCTTCACCCGTCAGTACTCGATATAACTCTTTAAGAATCTGATTCTTATCTTCAAGACCATGCACGATATCGTAAAGAAGGACGGCGTCCACGCTCGAATCTTGGAGGTCTGTAGCGCATCCCGACGTGATGGTTTCCACGTTTAAGTACCCGTTGTTAAATGCGAGTTTCGCAAGTCTTTTAGTTGCAATAGGATTGATGTCGAGGCCGTACACCTTGCCGCAATCGCCGACCATCTCTGCCGCCGCAAGGGTGTGTCCGCCAGGGCCGCATCCGAAGTCTAGTACATTTGAACCTTGCGTGATTCCGACTTCCTTGAGCGTTTCCTGGGGCGGGTTCTTTTTATTTCGCCGATTGAGCCTGGCAAGCATCATTCTGTAAGCGATGCCCGACAAGAAGTTATTGTCATTACGCGGTTTATGCAAGGTGTGGTCGCTCATCTCAATTCACTAATGGCACCGGGATGTCATTATTATTCTTGGGGCAAGTCGCCTGAAGGCCGAGCCAAATCCGCAGCAAAACGCCGCTCGCATGGGTGCAAGAGGAAGGTAAGGGGGGAGGGTCGGCAACGGTGGAACAGGCGGCAGGCGGAAAGCCGTTCTAACTTGCCTGAATCCGTAGCTTTTCTTTAGCGCTTCGAGCAGCTGGCCGGCCTCTTGCGCGGAAATTTTTCCTTCCTCGAGAAGTTTCAAAATCCTTTGCCTGGGGTTCACTCGCTCCTCCGTTACAGTCCTAAGAAGAATCCTGTGAGAAGATTCCGCAGGTACTCTTCTGTAAGTGATGGTTTTCTGTTAATTATAGGGCGTCTTGGGAAGATCACAATTCCTCCTTATTATTCTTCTTCATCCTTGCGGATGAGTTTTATTGCGTCCTCTGCGGAGAGCTCGCCTTGCTCAAGTTTATCGAGTACGTCACTTATCTCTTCCTGGGATGCCTTTGAGGTTATTATGCCCATCTTGGCCAGTAATGCGTCCAGACGGTTGCGCACCGTAGGGTAGGAGAGTGCAAGTTCACGTTGTACGTCTCTTAAGCTACCCCTGGAGCGCAGGAAAATCATGAGAAATTCGCGCTCCGCTTCATCCAGCCTTGAAAATGGCGGAATCTCAAAGTCACCCTTGATCTTAGTGTCGCACTCACGACAACTTAGCTCGGAAATGTAAAGCTCGCCTGAGCAGACAGGACATTTTCCGATGAGTTTCTTTTCAGCCATATCGGAATTATAGTCAAATTTTAAACTTTGTCAAGGTCTAGTTTAACATTGTTAAACTAATTGAATTTAGTTTGACACATTGGGCATTCCTGAATTAATAATTTCCGTGCACTCCGAACCGGGGGTGCCGTATAAAAAGCTGGTCAGAAGTTGGACAAAATTAGGTAAAAAAAGCTGGACAAAAGTGGGACAAAAGATGGTCAAAAGATGGACAAAACGGCAAATTTTCCCTCCAAAATGACTGAATTTCAGGGCAAATTTCAAAGCGCCGCCATGAGCGGGGTAGGTTTTCTCGGGGTAAAAAAGGGTGAATTAACGGGTCTTTTGAGGTGTAAAAAACTTTTATTGCCTTCGAGCGAGCTCAACCGCCTCCGGCGGTGCGAAGCAACCCTATTGGTCGCTGAAGATGTATTCATGTAAGGAATACTCTTTTTTGTCATTGCGAGGAGCGAGGCGACGCGGCAATCTCATAGCACAATGTGTTAATGATTGGACGTTCTCTGCAAACTCAACCGTCTAACTTGACAATGGAGTCTTTGCGAGTGTCACCCTGAGCGATCGAAGCTCCGTAGGGCGAACGCAGGGAGCAATCTATTCCCGAAGGGAATGCTCCTTTGTTTCCCCTCCCTAGCGGAGGGGGGGAAGGGGGCGGGATTAACGTAGGGGCCGACCTTAAGGTCGGCCCGACAAAGTTTCAATCAACAACTATTCTCTATGTTAAAGGAAGCTTTACACTTTTCGCATAAAACCGTAAAAGGCAAATCCTTTGTACTTCCCTTGAGGGTTGTCAAACAATTTCTACACAGTATTTCGTATTCGTTGACTTTATCCAGTTTGTTAATTATAGCTCTCTTACCAATCATTTCTCCAAGAGCGACAAGTGAGTATTCCCAGGCGGCAATTGAAAAGATTTTGGCGTTGCCTTTGATGAGACCGTTAATGTACGACATTAGCGTGATGCTGTTTTCAGATGGTGTGATTGAGTATTGTTCAGAACGAATCACAAGATCATTGTCGAGTTGTTTAGTTTGTTCATCAGTGAGTTTGAGAGATTCTTGCAATGTTGAATACAGCCGGTGCTGTGTTTTACTCCGAAGTTGAAGCCATATTTCCTTATCCTTGCTACTTTGCAAGAAGGAATCAGCCCATGCAAAGACGAACCATAAAACCTCTAGGAATAACTGCTGATTGAAACTTGGAGAAGAAAAATAATTATCAAAATCGCGTTTATTGTTCCACCCGTTTGAGAAATCTTCAATAACATTCTTAAGAGTAATGTCTCTTTTAGCCAAGGTCGCAGTTTCGTAGTTTTGATAAGTTTCAATGATGTCCTGAGTTATTTTGAAGCAAACCCCAAGTAAATTAGAATCGAAACTACTAGAGCGTATTAATACGTACCCTTCGTTCACAATTAATGGTAAATCACTTTCATCAAAAGTCAAGCTTACGTCACAATATCGGGCCGACCTAAAGGTCGGCCCCTACATTGTTAAGATTCTCACGGACGCTAGTGGCGTCTTCAGAATGACAAGCTCAAAATCGACCTGTCACCCTGAGGAGTAGAGGCCGGAGGCCGAAACGACGTGAGGGTCTCATCTTTCAGACACCGTAATAACACAAGAAGTCATGTGCCGGGTTTAGGCGATTGCTTCGCCCTCCCTTGGAGGACTACCCACTGTTAAAAAGGTCGTGTGTTACGGGAGGTGGTGTTACAGGAGGTGATGTTGCGGGTGTTACTGAGGAGGGCGGGCTTGACACCCCCTCCCCTTCACATGAAACGATTTGCAGTTATCAATATCCTTTTACCGTATCAAAAGGCTTAACGGTTTTTAGAGGCTAGTGTGCTTCTTGCCACGGGATTGACAAAAGTTGATAAAGGTGTATATTTTCAACGTAAACAAACCACAAAGGAGGACGTTATGTTTTACACTAATCAATCGAGTTGCACAAGGGTATTACCCGCTGCTCCGCCCCCGTCGTGAGATCAGCCTGATCTGATCGGCTGTTTCCGGGGGTAGCTTCGAGGTGATTTAACCTTTCCTGCGACTAGACCAAAAAAAATCGTAGTAGAAAAAACAACAATCCTCTGGAGGATTATTTTGAACGAAAGTTCCGGAAAGGTATTCAAAAAAGTCATCGGCCGGTACTGGGTAAAGTCGGGCTCGAGGACCGTGGTCTGCACGCTCTCGACGAAGCTGCGCAAGGTGCTCGTATACCCCGAGGCCGACCCCTCCTCCCGGCACCCGACCGTAGACCGCGTCGCCGAGATAGAGATGGTGGACCCGGTTGCCGTGGGCGACGACGTGTGGTTCGTTTGCTCTGCGGACGACACGGGCATGATAACGTCCGTGCTCGAGCGTCGCAACAAGCTCTCGCGCCGCGCGGTCGTGCACGGTGCGGATAAGTGGGAGTCACGAAACAAGAACGTCGAGCAGATAATCGTCGCGAACGTGGACCAGATAGTCGCGGTCGTTTCCGCCGCTAACCCGAAGCCGTCGTGGCGGCTTCTTGACCGCTACCTTGCGGACGCCGAGCTCTACGAACTGCCCGTTGTCATCCTCTTCACGAAGATGGACCTGGTCGAGGAATCAAGCTTCAGGAAAGAAGTGGAGGTCTACCTCAGCATCGGCTACAGGCTTATCTTCACGAGTGCGGTCACATCGCTCGGCCTGGATGAACTCCGCACCCTCCTTGCAAACAAAACCTCAGTCCTTATGGGGAAATCCGGTGTGGGCAAGACCACGCTGCTCAACGTTCTTGAACCCGGGCTCGGTCTGCGGGTTCAGGAGGTCTCCGGCCGCGTCAACAAGGGGCGCCACACGACCACCAATCTCGAGATGTTCCCGCTTGCCTCGGGCGGCTTCGTGATAGACACGCCCGGGATGCGCGAGTTCGCGCCGTGGCAGTCCGGGGACGTGAACACCGCCTGGCTCTTTCGCGAGATGCGGCCCTACATTGGAGCATGCAAGTTCGGCATGGACTGCACGCACTCGCACGAGCCCGGCTGCGCGGTCAAGCAAGCGGTGGCTTCCGGCGCTATCTCAGAACGCAGGTTCGACAGCTATCTGAGGATTATCCGGTAACGAGAGGGGCCGGCAAGCCGGCCCCTCCTCAATAAATCCGCTGCGCAGTTACTGCGCCGAGTCGTCATTTCATGATGCTTGGGCTGATCTAATCTTCGATTCGGGCAAGGGTTCCGACATTGACTCACCCTTTTCTCGCGCCGGTGTTTTTTAGTCTGAGTGCGTTCGTGGATTCTGAGGAGGGCGAGGAGGGCGGCGACATCGAATGTCGCTTGTCGAACTTCGTTCGACCGGAAGGTTCCTGGATATTCTTCAAATTGGGAAATGTGAAGGGTGTTGCTGAGGGGGGCTGAGGGGGGCTGAGGGGGGCTGAGGAGGGCTGAGGAGGGCTGAGGAGGGCGAGGACTATTCCTCTATCCTGACAGGGGTACCCACCCTGACCATCTGCTTGAGTTCGGTGATATCCTCGTTATGCAGGCGGATGCATCCTTCCGACGCGCGGGTGCCGATCGATGCGGGGTCGTGGGTGCCGTGAACGGCGATACCTTCCCATGCCTTGCCCGACTCGGTTTCCGTTGCCAGTGTCGAGAGCAGCAGGAACCATGGCCCGTAAGCGCCCTTTATAGGGCCCTTGCCGTCGCCGAAATCGTGCTCCCATGTGTGCGAGTCCTGGATCGCCGTGATCGTGAAGTCTCCCAGCGGCGTGCGGCAGTCGCCTCGGCGCTCCTTGTCCCCTGCATTGCGGCCCGTGGCTATCGCGTAGGTCTTGACGAGCGCGCCTTCCTTGTATACGAAAAGCTGGAAGGTGGATTTCTTTATCACGATCGAAACCCCGCCGGGTGCGGCCTTCACCTTTGATGCCGTGATGGCATCCGTTCCCAGAACGAGAATCATGTCCGCGAGGTTCGTTCTCGTCTCTACCCGGCCGGTGCCCAGCTCGGCCACTATCTTTTCCGCGAGCGGCTTGTCCGACTTGGAACAGTAGAGTACCGTTTTCGTGAAGGTGTCGGCGTCCGCAGACTGAGGCTCGAGCGCCGATATACCGAAGCGCGCGGTGAAACGGTACGCGGCGTCACGCGCGATTCCCGCCTTTGATGTTCCGTTCAATACCAGTATGCTGCGTCCGAAGGGCACCGAATCGAACGCGAAGGCGTTGATTCCCAGGAAAACGTGAACGGTGCCGCGTGAATCGGTATCGGCCACGTCCGCTTCCGGGAAAACCTTTCTAAGAGCATCGAGCCAGATACGGTCCTCGGGATGTATGAAGATGCGGGAGTCCACCTTGTAAGAAAAATCGGAGTCCTTTGAACCGACCGAATCATTGAGCCCGAGCGAATCCAGAAGAATCCTGGTCTCCGGTGTCGGGTAGTTGAGATTCCTGAGCGTCGCGTAACCCGAACATGAGTTGTGCAAAATCAGGAGCGGCTGCCGGGGTTTGCACGCCGGCATGAGAAAGATGAAAGCGAGCAAGATGATTCCAGGGACCAGGAGGGGGACTTTTCTTTTCATAATGTACAGTCTACAGCGGAGGAAGGGGATGTCAACGCAAGGGCTTGACAACGGGTTGCAATCCCTTAGACTTATAGAGTATATGTGGGAAATTGGGGTCATTGACTTGACAATTAAAAAAACCGGACTATACTCAAAGCCGATGAAGATAGAGAGTAGAAAACAGGGATATGGAGTTTCCAAAAGAAGCGGAGATTCTTCGCCTCGACCTCGCGGTCGGGGATTTTTTTTGCCGAGTCGCTGGAGCTTCAAGAACGGAAAACTGTCCCTGAAGTTCTACGCGCGCACGCCCAATGACCAGTGGCGCTTCAGGCGAAGCTGGATATTCCAGAAGTTTCTCAAGCACGGACTGAAGGGTGAAAATTTAACCAACAACGCATCCTCAAAAACGAGACATGGATCGGACGCCTTCTGCAGGCATGTGCGATCCATTGCAAATCCCGAGCTCTGCTACGACAGCTTCTTTTACCTGCTGGTATCGGGGTTCGGCGGTGACGCGAATCTTTTCAAGGCAGTGCGCTATGAGAGCGCGCTGCCTTTTATTTTGACCCCGACCTTGAGTCGGGGTATTTCTTTAGCATCAGAAAACGTGATAACAAAGGAGGTTCAATGAACCACATCCTGAATCTCGACGATACCGAGAGAGAACTAATCAAGGCCGAGCTTTTTGAAAGGCTCTACATGATCCTTGAAGATCGCGACGATCGTGAATCAGGGAAACTGATCGAAACGCTTCTTGCGCCTTGCGAGTGCGCAGGGGCATGAGAACGAGAAACACCCAAAAACCTTTAGGAGGTACAATGGGTCATAGCGCAAAAAAGGGCCGCGCTTTTGGCGCAGCCCTGACTGCATGCTTGAGCGTCCTTTTTGCAGCCGGAACGCTCAACGCAGCTTGGACGGACATTATCACCCTTAAGGGTGACTTCCGCTATCGTTTTGAGTATATAGGCGAGCAGTTTAATGTCAACGATACTGCCGTCGCGGACACGCTCCAGACGAGATACCGCCACCGCATACGCGGACGCCTGGGCGTCGAGGCGAAGATATTTGACGATCTGAAAGCCTACGTCGGCCTCTCGACCGGAGATGCGGACCCGGTTTCCACGAACCAGACTCTCACGTCTGGTTTCACGCACAAGCCCGTAATGCTCGATCTCGCGTATTTCGAGTACAAACCGTCCTTCGTTCCCGGTCTCTGGGCGACGGGCGGAAAGATAAAGAAGCCCTGGACGATGTCGTCAGACCTCGTCTGGGACTCGGACCTCAATCCCGAGGGCATGGCGTTGGGTTACAACGCTGCGTTCGGAGCCTTCAGTCCGTTTGCCGACGCGAGCGGACTCTGGGTCATGGAGAACTCAAAGGATAAAAACGACATATACCTCTACTCCGGCCAGCTCGGAACGAGGGTTTCATTCGCGCCCGGCTACGGCATCACGCTGGGCGGTTCGTATTACACGTACGCAAACATCTCGGGCGCCAGGGTCATAGACTACTCGGGTTCGCAGTCCGGATTCGGCAACTCGACTTGGGACAAGGACACCACGGCCGCGGGAAAGGACATTCGCTACACTTACGGCTATAAACTCGCGGAAGGCTTCGGCGAGATAGGCCTTAACACCACGGGCTTGCTCTCGGTGACCCTATACGGCGACTTAGTGATGAACACGGCCGCTGACAGCCTTAATACGGGCTACCTTGCGGGCGTAAGGATAGGAAAGGCGTCCGCTCCGGGGACGTTCGAGATAGACGCCAACTATCGTTTCATACAAAAGGACGCCGTGCTCGGCGCCTTCACGGACTCCGACCAGCGCGGCGGCGGAACGGACGGTTCGGGCTTAAAGGTATCCGCGAAATATCAATTCAAATACTTTCAACCTGCAATCACCTGGTTCCACGACGTGAAGGGTCTCGGGACAGGCGCAACGAACGGTCTCGCATACGACCGTCTGCAGGCCGACATCAACTTCAAGTTTTAAGGAGGAATTGCAATGAAATCATTAGGCACTTTAACATCGAACCTGGTGAAGGGCATCCTTGTCGCGGCTGCGGCACTTGCCTTTACGGGAGCGAAGAATTCAAACGAACTCCGAATCAAGGGCTCGGACACGATGGTCAACCTCGCGTCGGCCTGGGCCGAGGAATACATGGCGAAGAACTCCTCGGCCTACGTCTCCGTTGACGGAGGCGGTTCGGGAACCGGCATCGCCGCCCTCATCAACAAGACCGTCGATATCGCGACGGCGTCCCGCGAGATTAAGCAGAAGGAAAAGGAATCGGCCGCTGCAAACTACATCAACCCTGTCGAGACTAAAGTCGCCCGTGACGCCATCTCCTTCATAGTGAATCCTTCGAACCCCGTCACGGAACTCACAATAGATCAACTCGCGAGGATCTACACGGGCGAGTACACCAACTGGAACCAGGTGGGCGGTCCGAACCAGAAGATCACCCTCTGCTCGCGCGAGAACACCTCCGGCACCTACGCGTTCGTGCAGGAGTTCGTGATGAAGAACAGGAATTACGCGCAGACCGCCCTCCTTTTGCCCTCCAACGCTTCGATAGTCCTGGAGGTCGAGAGCAACAAGTGGGCAATAGGCTATGTGGGGCTCGGCTACCTCGTTGAAGCCGGCAACAAGGTCAAGGCGCTGGGCGTAAAGAAGACCTCCTCCTCCCCCTCGGTTATGCCGTCGGAGGTGAACGTGAAGAACGGCACGTACGCGGTAGCGCGATACCTTTATTTCTATACTCCGGGCCAGCCCGCGGGTCTTGTCAAGAAGTTCATAGACTTCGTTCTGAGCACTGAGGGTCAGAAGATTGCCCAGGATGCGGGCTTCGTGACCCTCAAGTAAAAATGGAAAAAGACCTTGAGCACTTGCTCTTTACATGGAAGGCGGCATCCGTGCCGCCTTCCGGGAAGGTTTCAAGGAAGCGCGACGCTCATGAATGTTGTCATAATCACGGAGGATCTGCATAATGAATTCCGGATCAAGGATTCATGCAAAGGATGTGTATTATTCCCTCAAGGCTCTCTGCCTGGGCATTGACAGTTATACCAGGGAGTACATTACACTTTGCGATGAAGTTGTAGCCGTGGTCTTGAAGAGGGAGTGGATGGAGAAGAACAGCGATGTCTCTGACATGGAACTCGTAAGGCAGATGAAATGGATCTTGAATCAGTTCGACGATGAATTTTTGCGGAACAGGGCTTTGAAGAATGAACATCTCTATCGTCTGATGGCATGGCTCGAATCAACAACAAACGAATCTTTCTGTAAAGAGCCGGGCAGTTGCCAAAAATCATGCGCTTGCCACAAACCATCCGGTAGAACTCCGAATGAGCCTGGAGATTTTGGGGGGCCGGACAGGGATGCCGTAACGATGCGCGGGGATGATTTCAATATGACAGGCTTGCTTGAAAGAGTGAGCTTGACTTGAATAAAGGATTGAAGAAACTATCACAAAAGCCAAGGAGGAATAATGAAGATCAAGAATCTCTTTACAATCCTCGTTTCGGCGGCAGTACTCACAACTGCTACCGTCTGCAAAAAGAAGGAGTCGCAGTCCATAACGATCAAGGGGTCGGACACCATGGTGAACCTCGCATCAGCATGGGCCGAGGAATACATGCTCGAAAACCCCAAGGTCTCTATTTCCGTTGACGGCGGGGGATCGGGTACAGGCATTGCGGCACTCATAAGCGGAACCACGCAAATCGCGTCGGCCTCACGCAGCATCAAGGCCTCGGAGATAGATCAGGCGAAGGCCAACGGTATCACACCCGTCGAGCATACGGTCGCGCGCGACGCCATCTCGGTCATTGTCAATCCGGCGAACCCTGTAAAGGAACTCACGATCCAGCAGATCGGCGGCATCTACACCGGTAAGATAACCAACTGGAGCCAGGTAGGCGGACCCGACGAGCGCATCACCGTGCTCTCGCGCGAGAACTCTTCCGGTACTTACGCCTTTTTCCAGGAGCACGTACTCGAAAACAAGGACTACACAAAATCCGCGCTCTTCCTCACCTCCAACGCCACCATCGTGCAGGAAGTCTCCAGCAACAAGTGGGCGATCGGCTACTGCGGGCTCGGCTACCTTCTTGAGGCAAAGGGTAAGGTCTCGGCACTCGCAGTCATGCCTGCTCCCTCCACCCCCGGCGTCGTGCCTTCCGAGGAAACCGTGAAATCCGGCTCGTACTCAATAGCCAGACCGCTCTACCTCTACACGGCAGGCAACCCCGAAGGTCTGGTGAAGAGCTTTCTCGACTTCGTGATGAGCGAGAAGGGCCAGAAGATCGTCGAGGAAACCGGATTCGTGACGGCAAAATGAAAATGTCGGTAAATCTTTACCTTTTAATTCTTCGCCCGCTCGCAGATGTTTTATCCCGGGGCAGGCGATGAGGCTCGAAGCATGAAGGCTAAACGCGCGGCCTGGCAGGACGCGGCGATCAGGGTGCTCCTCACCGCCGCAGGTTCGACAAGCATCCTAATAGTCATCCTCATATTCATCTTCCTGTTTCGCGAAGCGTTGCCCTTCTCGTGGAAACCCGGGCTCGACAAGCTCTTCTCGGGAAACTGGATTCCCACCTCGCCCGTAAAGGAGCAGTTCGGGGTATTTCCCCTGGTCACCGGTTCACTTCTTGTCACTTTCATCGCGACCGTTATCGCGGTGCCTTTCGGAATATGCGCCGCCGTCTACATCTCGGAAATAGCTACAACCCCTGAACGCGAGTTCTTCAAGCCTTTCATCGAACTCCTTGCGGGCATCCCTTCGGTGGTCATCGGCTTCTTCGGGCTGGTCGTTCTCGCACCCCTGGTGCAAAAGGTCTTCCATCTCGATTCCGGGCTCAACGCCCTGACGGGCGCGCTGCTCCTGGCGCTCATGGCGTCACCGACGATAATCTCCATCTCCGAGGACGCTATACGTTCGGTTCCACGCTCGTACAAGGAAGCCTCGCTCGCACTCGGCGCGAGCAAGATACAGACCGTCTGGAAGGTCACGGTACCGTCCGCGCTTTCGGGAATAATAGCCGCCGTCATGCTCGGAATGGGCCGCGTGATAGGCGAGACCATGGCCGTTCTCATGGTGACGGGCAATGCGCCCGTGATGAGGTTGAATCCCTTCCTTTCCGTGCGAACGATGACCGCGACCATTGCCGCCGAGATGGGCGAGGTGGCCTTCGGAAGCGACCACTACCGCGCGCTGTTCTGGATCGGCATCCTTCTCCTTCTCTTCACGTTCGGACTCAACATTATAGCGCAGCGCGCGCTTCGCAAATTCGGGAGCACTCGCAGATGAGCAAGAGAAGAACCTTATCTGACGGCCTCGTGCGCTGGGCAATACGAATCGCCACTTACCTGATCGTCATCGTTGTCGGCTATATACTTGTGGACATCATCATAAAGGGTCTGCCCGCAATCAACTGGGAGTTCCTGTCCTCTTTCCCCAAGCGGCGCGGAACCCAGGGCGGCATATTCCCGGCCATAATGGGAACGCTTTTCCTCGTCACAGGGACCATTGCGGTGGCCCTCCCCCTGGGTGTGGCCAGCGCAATCTACCTCACCGAGTACGCACGGGACAACCGCTTTACGAGGACAATCCGACTCGCCATCGTTACCCTTGCGGGCGTCCCGTCAATAGTTTTCGGCCTGTTCGGACTCGGGCTTTTCGTTCTCTTCCTCGGGTTCGGACCGTCCATCCTCGCAGGGAGCCTGACGCTGGCCTGCATGATTCTTCCCACGATCATCGTCGCATCTGAAGAGGCGCTCAAGGCCGTGCCACAAGCCCTTCGCGAGGGGAGCCTTGCCCTGGGCGCCACCAAGTGGCAGACCATACGCAAGAACGTTCTACCCTACGCGGTTCCGGGAATTATCACCGGTTCGATTCTCGGCATAGGCCGTGCCGCGGGCGAGACCGCGCCCATCCTTCTTACAGTGGCCGCGTTCTTCATGCCCAGGCTTCCTCAGGGAATCCTTGACAAAGTAATGGCGCTTCCGTATCACCTTTTCGTCCTGGCCACTCAGGTGCCCGACGCGCCGGAATCGTACAAATACGGAACCGCGCTCGTGCTTGTCGCGCTCGTTCTGGGAATCAATCTTATAGCAATAATCATACGCATCCGAATGAGGAGAAAGACCAGATGGTAAAAGAAGCAAGAAAAATCACAATCTCCACCGCAGTGTCGCCCTCTCGGGGCGACGGCATCACTTTTCCCGAATCCAGGGTGGCCATTCGCTCTGAGGATTTGAATTTCTTCTACGGTTCGCAGCAGGCCTTGTTCGACGTAACGCTGGATGTTCCCTCAAGACAGGTCACCGCGCTCATCGGGCCCTCCGGCTGCGGAAAGTCCACGTATCTGCGGACCCTTAACCGCATGAACGACATCATTGCCGGAGCAAGGGTCACGGGCAGGGTTTTCATTCAAGGCGAGGACATCTATTCGAGGAACGCCGATGTCGTCGCGCTCCGCAAGAAGGTCGGTATGGTATTCCAGAAGTCCAACCCCTTCCCTAAATCCATCTTTGAGAACGTCGCGTACGGGCCAAGGATTCACGGCGAAAGAAACAAACGCAATCTCGGAGAAATCGTCGAACGAAGCCTCAAGCGCGCCGGTCTATGGGAAGAGGTCGAATCAAGACTCGACAAGAACGCACTCGATCTCTCGGGCGGCCAGCAGCAGCGTCTTTGCATCGCCCGAGCGCTCGCAATTGACCCCGAGGTCCTTCTCATGGACGAGCCCACTTCCGCGCTCGACCCGAAAGCAACCGCGCGCGTCGAGGATCTTATCGGCGAACTCGTAAAGGACTACACCATCATCATCGTCACCCACAATATACAGCAGGCCGCCCGCGTTTCCGCCTATACCGCTTTCCTCTATGAAGGAAGGCTCATCGAGTTCGGGGTTACCACCAAGATGTTCACGAGACCGGCGGAAAAGCAGACGGAAGATTATATAACGGGCCGATTCGGCTAAGGAGGAAGAATGTCAAGACACCTTGAAAGAGAGATTGCAAGGCTCAAGAAAAAGATTTTGAAGCTCGGTAAAACCGTCGAAGAAAGCATCATGAACGCCATTCTCTCCGTAAAAAAGCGGGATGCCGCGCTCGCCAAGAAAGTCATAGAGAACGACATTGAGATAGATAAAATGGAAGTGGAAACCGAGGAGGAATGCCTCAAAATTCTCGCCCTTCACCAGCCGGTGGCCATCGACCTCCGGTTCATTATCGGCGTTCTCAAGATGAACAGCGACCTCGAGAGGATGGCCGATCTCGCGGCCAACATTGCCGAAAGGTCTCTCGACCTGGCCGGCCACAAGGGAAAGATAGACGTTCCTGATGACATCTTCGTTATGGCAGGAAAGGTCAACAAGATGGTCGAGAAGGGGCTTAAGGCGATGATAAACATGGATGTCGCCGGGTCGCGCGAGGTCTGCAGCGATGACGACGAAGTCGACGATCTGCACAGGAAGATATTTGCAGACGCAAGGCGGCTCATGGAGAAAGACAAGACAAAGGTGGAGTCGACCATAACCATCCTCTCCATTTCCCGCTACCTTGAAAGGATTGCCGACCACGTGACCAACATCGCCGAGGATGTAGTATACATGGTAGAAGGCATCATTCACAGGCATACCTACAAACTGGATAAAACCCAGGAGAAATCTTGCAGGTCTGAATAGGGACCTTATAAGAGCCATGTATCGAGTTCACTCGACTTAAGACTCACCCCCCCGCCCTTTTCGGAAGATATTTACCTTGACATGGCCTTAAATCCCTACATAATTAGAGTCTTATGGCAAACTTCTTAGGAAAGATTTTCGGAACAAAACAGGAACGTGAGGTCAAGAGGATGACGCCTGTTGTCGATGAGATCAATGAGATTCTCGTTGCCCTTCATGACTACAGGTCTAACCCGGTGCCGATAACACATCTTACAGGCATGAAGGAGGACGAGGTAAGGAGCCAGGCGCATGAGTTCGAGCGCCGCTGGAACGATTTTATCAAGAACATACCTCCCGAGGACCCGGAAAGACCGAAGAAAATTCGCGAGGCGGAGGAGAAAGCGGCCGAGTGGTTTTCTGAAAATGATAAAGGCGAAGCGCCGGAGTTTGACTGGCGGGCGATATACTGGGGCATAGAGCAGGAGGTGCGGTCCGTAAATTCGTGGGCCGCAGCGGGTGACGACTGGATTTGTGAGCATCTTGAGGATACGGTCGGGAAACCTTTATATAAAGTCCTGAAAGAGGAACTCGAAAAAAAGCAAAAGGGAGCTACGAAGTTATGGCTTGAGGCAAAGAAGCAGCTTCAGGCGAGAATCCGTCCCGCGATTGTCGCCCGGACACGAGCGTGGCAGAAGAAGTTCAAAGACTTGACTCTTTCTATCCAGGAAGAAGCAAAAAAAGTGGATGAGACAGAGCGCAAAGAATTCTGGAAGAGGCGCGCCCTGGAAACGCTCGAGCCCATAATCGTGGAGGCCTTCACGATGGTTCGCGAGGCGTGTTACCTGCTTCTCGGAAACGTCTGGAACGTTCGCGGATTCGACACGGAGTGGGACATGTTCCCCTTCAACGTGCAGGTAATCGGCGGACTTGCCCTTCACGAGGGCAAGATAGCCGAGATGAGAACGGGCGAGGGAAAAACACTCGTGGCGACGATGCCTCTTTATCTCAACGCCCTGATGGGACGCGGCGCTCACCTCATAACCGTAAACGACTACCTCGCTGCCCGTGACCGCGAGTGGATGGGCTCCATATACGAATATCTTGGGCTTACCGTGGGCGTCATCCAAACGGGCATGAATCCTGCGGAGCGCAAGCCCATGTACGAAGCCGATATCACCTACGGGACCAACAACGAGTGCGGTTTCGATTACCTTCGCGACAACATGGTAATATCCCTTTCCCACAAGGTTCAACGCGCTCACGCCTATGCGATAGTCGACGAGGTTGACTCGGTTCTCATAGATGAGGCAAGAACGCCTCTCATCATCTCCGGTCCAACTGAATACGTGGACAGGGGGTACGCCCGTTTCAAGCCGGGGGTCGAAAAACTCTTCCGGCTGCAGCAGGGGCTTTCCAACGAACGGGTGAGCCAGGCAGAGAAGCTCATGGAGGAGGAGAAGGATATGGAGGCGGGGCGTGTGTTGCTCATGGTTCGCCGCGCGACACCGAAGCATAAGCGGTTGCTTCGTATAGAAAAGGAAGGCCCCATGAAGCGTCTTATAGACGACATGGAACTTGCCCTGATGCGGGACAAGAAAATGCACGAGATCGACGAGGAGAACTATTTCACTTACGACGAGCACAATCGCGCGGTCGAGCTGAACGAGAAGGGACGCGAGATATTAAATCCGCAGGATCCAGAGGCGTTTACCTTGCCTGATCTTTCGACCGGCCTCGCGGAGATTGATAAGAGGGAGGATGTGCCCGTTCAGCAGAAGCTGAAATTAAAAGAGGCGCTTTACGAAGAGCATGCGCGCAAGAGCGAGATGCTCAACAACTATCATGCGCTGCTCAAGGCCTACGTGCTCTTTAACCGCGACGAGGATTATATCGTGGACGGCGGAAAAGTAGTCATCGTCGATCCTTTTACCGGCAGGCCTCAGCCCGGCAGGCGTTACTCCGACGGTCTGCACGAGGCACTTGAAGCGAAGGAGAGCGTTCAGGTTCAGGAAGAGACCCAGACTGTGGCATCAATCACCCACCAGAATTACTTCCGCATGTACGAAAAGCTCGCCGGCATGACAGGTACGGCTCTTACCGAGGCCTCTGAGTTCTGGAATATCTACAAGCTCGAGGTTCTCGAAATTCCCACAAACAAACCGGTGCGCAGACTCGATTATCCCGACATAGTCTACAAAACAAGGGCGGAGAAATACTCGGCGGTTATCGAAGAAATAGAAACGCTGCACAAATCGGGCAGGCCCGTGCTCGTCGGCACCACGTCCGTGGACGTTTCAGAAACACTTTCCCGAATGCTCAAACGTAAGGGAATTAACCACAACGTCCTCAACGCAAAGCAGCATCAGAGAGAGGCCGAGATTGTAAAAGACGCAGGCAGGCTCAACAGCGTGACCATCGCGACCAACATGGCAGGCCGCGGAACGGACATCAAACTGACACCCGAGGTCATGGACGTTGAAACCAGATGCAAGATACAGGATGCCGAGTTTGAAACCGACATCGATCGCATGAGGCGTTCGAAGGACTGCGACGAGGAGTATCCGACGGGGCTGATCATCATCGGTACCGAGCGCCACGAATCGCGGCGAATAGACAACCAGCTTCGCGGGCGTTCGGGTCGTCAGGGGGACCCGGGGGCGTCTCAATTCTTCCTGAGTCTGGAAGATGATCTTTTAAGAATCTTCGGCGCGGACAGGATGAACCAGGTCATTGAGCGTTTCGGCGGCAAGGAGATGGAACCTGTATCCTCGCCGTTCGTCACGACCGCTATCGAGAGCGCCCAGAAGAGGGTTGAGCAGAACAACTTCGAGATTCGCAAGAGGCTCTTGGAATACGACGACGTGATGAACAAGCAGCGCGAGGAGATATATGCCACTCGTGACGAGATTCTTGCAGGCGAAGATCTTGACGGTCTGTGCCGTTTCATTTTCGGAGAGGTGATCGAGCAGCTCGTCGCCGAAAGGTGCCAGAGCCGCAACGGAGAGGAGTGGGAGTGGGAGGGTCTCGTGTCCGATTTCGTGAGCTATTTCATGCTCGATTTCCCGGTTCCCTCGCCCGATGAGCAAGCAAGAGTTAAGCGTGATGAGCTTATACAGGTTCTTATCCAAAAATCCGAGGAGGCTCTTTCGCTCAGGAGAGAGACGCTTGGCGAGCAACTCTTCGCGGAGCTTCGCAACCTCGTTCTGCTCACAGTTATAGACAGGCACTGGCGCGATCACCTTTCGGAGATGGAAGATTTGAGAAAAGGAATCTCTCTGCGTGGCTACGGTCAGAAGGACCCGATCATCGAATACAAGCGCGAAGCCTACGGCAAGTACCAGGAGATGGTTCGTTCCTTCCAGAAAGAGGTAACCAAGCTCATCTTTCGCGCGCAGTTGAGGCAGGCACCGGTTCGCAGGCAGGCTCCGGTACACGCCTACAAGGAGGAGGCTGCCGCATCCCAGGGAGGTGGAGAAGGTCAGCCTTCACAATCGCCGCCTAAAGCCGCTCCGGCCCAGGCGCAGGCAAAGGTCGGCCGCAACGATCCTTGTCCGTGCGGTTCAGGAAAGAAATACAAGAAATGCTGCTACCCGAAATACGGTTGAGGTCGGTTGTGTTAATAGCGCAGTCGCTTTCAGGGAAGTGTACACCGGAATTCACATACGAGAGGAGGTCTGATGGATAAGAAGCTTTTGGAACCACTGAAATCCAAACGCGTGCTCGTATGTTCGGGCGGGTGGTCTTCAGAACGGGAAATTTCCCTTCTTTCCGGGCGCAACGTGTTCGAGGCGCTACGCAGGCAAGGAATTGAAGCCGTTAGCTTTGATTTAACGTCTCACGAGGATTTGCCTAAAATTCTCAAGGAGAAACCCGATCTCATCTTCATCGCACTGCACGGGAAGATGGGCGAGGACGGTTCTTTCCAGGGTTTCTGCGAGACGGCCGGCATTCCTTACACGGGCTCAGCCGTCGAGGCCTCGGCGGTAGGGCTCGACAAATGGGTTTCGAAGTGGGTGTTTGCACGCAACGACATTCCCACTCCGCGTTTCATTCCCCTTCACTCCGGAGAAGACTACGTTGCAAACGTCCACAAGGCCTCGTACGAACTCGGCTTTCCTGTTGTCATAAAACCGCGCTACGAGGGTTCGAGCATTGGAGTGAAGATTGTTCACGAGGAACTCGCGCTTCTCGAGGAAACTCGTCGAATACAGGCGGAGTTCGGAGATTTGCTTCTTGAAGAGTTTATTTCGGGAATGACATGCACCGCCGGAATTCTGGGTGAACAGGCCCTGCCTCTTCTCGAACTGGTGCCGAAGACCCAGGAGTTTTACGACTACCAGGCCAAGTACACTAAAGGTGCCACCGAGTTTCACTGCCCGGCGCGGATTAATCCGCAACAGACAAGACTCGCTCAGGAGCTCGCTCTCAAGGCGTTTCGATCGATCGGAGCCAGGCATTTCGGCAGGGTAGATTTCATGCTTTCAGAGAACGGCCTGCCCTTCTTTCTCGAAGTAAACACCATTCCGGGATTGACCGATCTCAGTGATCTCCCTGCAGAGGCCAAGGTTGCCGGAATAGAGTACGATGAACTTATTATCCGCATCGCTCTTCTTGCATTGAAGTGAAAATACTCACAATTTTTCTGTTTACCATTACGCTTTGGGCAGCGAGTTACGGAGTGTCCGGCTCCAAGGCATATCTTCTCGATGATTCAGATCTGAGAATCATTACGAGCCAGGGTTCCAGAAGACTTCCTCTCTTCGGTATCCCCGTAACAATATTGCTCGGTTCCAAACCGTACGTTCTGACCAGTCAGGCGCTCTTTGCTGTCGATCCCGCGAAAGAAGAAGTGACATCGGTTTCCAGGCTTGACCGTTCTTACATGGATGCCGTGGTTTCAAAGGATGATCGAATCTATCTCATGGGCGGAAACGTCCTCACTGTTTTCCAGGGGTCGGCTTCCAAATTCACGCTCCTTTATTCTTACGAACTTCCTGGAGCACCTGATCGCGTCTTCCTTCTACCTACAGGGGAATTGCTTTTTACGGGATCGAGGACCTTCACGTACAATCCGGCCACGAGTTCCACCGAAGATATTTCACCGGGGTGGAAACCAACGCATCCGTCTCTTGCAGGCAGCACGATGGTCGAGAACGAAGGCTCGGCACTTTTCCTGTTCAATACGGCATCAAAGACACGGGACACCGTCTATTTTTCATCCGAGATTAAACATGTGACCCCATGGCGGGATAAAATCCTTCTGGCAACATCGTCAGAAGTAATGCTGCTCGATCCCGTTTCCGCATCAGTTGTTTCAAGCAGTCCGGTGCTCGGTATAGAAAAGCTTTCTTGCGTGAACCAGGATACCATTGCCGTCGCTCTTCAGAAGGATGTCATTTCGACGTTCAGTCTTCCCGGGCTTATGCCGCTCGAGACCTTCAACGCTTCGTGTGACGCGCAGGCTTCTGTGTATCCTTTCTTTCATCAGCCGATTTTTGAGTGTCGTGACAAGCTCGCTTTGCCTTCAGGAACGAAAGGGACTCAGACTTATCTGGTTCAATCCGTGAAACCCCAGGAAGGGGCCTATTTTGCTCTTCAGGTAGGCGCCTTCTCCAATCTCGCGAGTGTCGGGACCCTCATGGAAAGGCTTGCGGGACAGGGGCTTCCGTACTATACAATCCAGGATGGAAACCTGACCAAATTCAGGGTGGGATATTTTCGCACGAGAGCCGATGCGGAGCGAATCCGCTCGTTTCTCGGTGATCTCGATGCGTGGATTGTCACCGAAAAGACTCAGCAGCCGCTCATTCATTCAATCCATGACCTCAATCACGACGTCCGGCCTGATGGTATAGTTTCAAAGGGTGACAGTGTGCTGGTTCTCACTTTGCGTGATCAAACCTGGATTGATGTGATTAAGGCCTCAAGGCTTCCCGAACCGGCAACCGAGGTCTACCTTCAGGGAAACAAGGCGTACGCAAAGCTTGCGACTTCCGGCCTGCGCGAACTCGTACTGCCTGATTCTTCCAAATAAAGATTCCTCAGAAATACATCCCCGCAGAAAGCTTGAATTCGTTGGTTAGTCCGCGCTCGTCGGGATAAAGGGTTCCGGTGTAGGAAAGACGAACCGAGAGACCTTTTGCAATTGAACGTTCGACACCTGCGTTCCACGAAGGGGTGAGTCCGAGGGGGTCTTCCTGCCCGATGAGGTATGGAAGTTCTGTTTGCGAAATGTTCGAAAGCCGTTGGGTAAGCCTGAAGCCGGCGCTAGTGCGCCAGTCCTTGAATGTCTTTTCGGCATCTGCCGATATCCATATTCGCCTGATCTCTATTTGTCCAAGTTCCGGGTAGTAATACGGCTCCTCAGCGACGAGGTTGGCGAACCCGATCTGGGGTTCAAGCCTGAGCCACAAATCGATAACTGGTGCCAGCCACGAACTTGACTCGGTTTTGGTACGCAGCGCAAGCTCGTTGCGAGCTCTCGATTCGCTCGTGAAAGACCCAAGCAATCTCAAAAGGTACGATGGATGAACCCGTGAGCGCAGCTCCGCATCGGCCCTCCATGTTTCTTGCCGTTCGTCGGCACCTCCCCATGCCGGGAAGCGGCCGTTTCTGTACGAGGGGGAGAGTATTACGTTCAAAAGCTCATAGCCGGGCAGGAGGGTAACCCTTGAGCTTGCCGCAAACGAGTTCGAATAATATGAATCGTTGTAATCGAGTGAAACCCATATCTTCGCCGGCGCAAGACTCATATCGGCGGCCAGGTTTGCTTTGCGCTGCGGGGCAAGGGCTGCCCCCTCCTCCTTTCTTATCTCCAGTTTGTAATCCCCTTTCTCGTCGGGTATGTATTCACCGGTCTCGGGGTCGCGTTTGTAGTCACCTGTCCCGGGGGTGACAGGAAGGTAATATAAAACCTCTTTCTCAATACTTTGCGGATGCTGGGAAAGGTTTGCAGAGATATTTATCCTTGGCGATGGTGAATACTCAAGTCCCATATCCCCGAAGAGAAAAAACCAGCTGGTATCCGCAGGGAGATTTTTGATTGTGAACCTGTCCAGTCCTGCGGTGAGTCTTGTCTCAATTTTTTTGGCGCCGTAGTCGGCTGAAAAGAAAATGCGATCGTAATACAAGGTGTCTTGCCAGGTCTCCTGATCGTTGGCAAGGCTCTGGTCGATGCGCCTTGAACCGGTAAGCTTGATCTCGATCTCACTCAGGGGTCGCATCGCGAGACCGAGAAGCGGCTCGAAATTCTGTTTCATGTCAACCGTATCGTACCTTGCCCACGAGAAACCTGCGAGAGGAGTCCAGATTCCGAAACGAGGGTGAATACCGATCGAGGCGCGCTGCCTTGATTTAAGCCAGTCGCCCGAAAGGTCAAAAAAAGGTGCTCTTGATGACGCCCGGCCGCTGAATTCGTGCCCAGCGGTCCAAAGATGGCCTCCACCTATTCCTATGGTCAATGAGTCGAAGGGGTTTGCTTCCAGTTCGAGCAGCTGTTCATTGAAGTACGTGGGTAGCGAATCCATGTTCCACCTGTCGGCTGCCGCCGCATCCGACGTTCTCACCGGCAGGCTTACGTCTTGTGAACCGAAGCTGTGCGAGAGGTTGAGTCCGAGTTTTTCCCATTTTGCCTCCACGCCAATACGATGGGCGTGTCCGAAGACGTAGCTCGTGTCGTTGTATAAGTTCGATGTCAGTCTCGATCCGGCAGCCGACAAATCGATTCCTAACGGTCCAAAGACCTTTCTGAACGAAACACCCAGAGCCTCCTGTCTGCCGGGAAGAGTCGTAAGAATCTCGGCTTTGTAATTCCCCGCATCCGGTCCGGTGTAAATGAAGAAGCCTGAATCGGGATTAAGCACGTAGTCACCGGAAGTGGAATCGACCAGCCTGAAGCTCACGTCGTAGTCGCCCTGACCCTGGCCTGCCCATATGAAATGGTCGTCCGAAAGCAAGTAGCTGCCTGAGCCCGATCCAACGTAGACACCTCCCGGGACGACGGCCTCGGAGGAAGTCACGGTATCAAGTATCGCCTGCTGCGAATCGCTCCAGGTGTGAAAGAGATGGGTTCGGGAGTCGGCTTCCCTGTAAAAGTAAACGCCGAAAGGTCCTGCTGATACACCCAAAAGTTCGTTGTTGGCAGCGTAATCGGAGCCGGTGTAGGTATAGTCTACCTCAGCCCTCGAGCGTGAGCGAATATCTATCCTCGAATTGAAGGTGATTGCACCGGTCGAGTAATCGATCACATAATCGTTCTCCGAGCCGCGTACAAGAAGCCGCGTATCGAGCCAGATCTTTTCGGAACCCGGTACGAGCGGTTCTGCGGATTCTGCGGAACCGACAAGGTAGGGTCCGCGCTTGCCGTCAACGAGCGAAAGAATCGAATGGCCTCTTTTGGTGCCCTCTATTCCGAATGCACCGGTGGTACTCACTGGTCCAAGAGACATTCCTGTGGATGCCCCTTTTATTCTTCTTTCCAGCAATCCGTATCCTGCGAACGGGTCCGACAAATCAATATCTCCCAGGTTTACTTTCCAGTTTTTCTGCGAGAGCGAGACCGAGATCCGGTCAAAGTCCTCTATCCTTTCCGTGGTTCCTTCCGGAACAAACGCACCCTGCTCGTCAGCGATATGTCCTGATACATCAACCCCGGCAAGGTTTCCGTTCATGTTTACCGAAAGCCCTTGGGAAAGATCGCTCGATCCCTTGTCGTTCAATGAGAGCGAGAGGGTTTTTGAGCCGTGAACCTCGAGCCGCTCTGCTGTCGACGCGGGCTCGAGGTTTCTTAGAGAATCCCCGGGTTCAAAGCTTGTAGTTTCTTTCGCCTCGTATAATGAATACGGCTCAATCGAATCAGCCGCAATCGTCTGATACTTCAGGATGACTTCCAGGGTTTCAGGGGGGGGAGGCGTCAGTATAAGCCTGTTAGAAACAATGCTTGCCTTTGAAGTCACGGGCGGGTCGAATATGATGCTGCCTTCCACTATCAAAGCATCGGATAAATAATACTCAACCCTGCCGGGTTCAAGAACAAGGGTTTGTTCGTGAGGGACCAGAAAAGAGGAGATCAGAAACAGATACAGAGGGACCATTACCTTACTATCAGGATATGGGTAGGATCGGCAAGGTAGTAAACCAGCTTGTCCGTTATCGCCATCTGGTTTGTAAGATAAGCGATGGTTTCAGTTGTAAGGCCGAGACTTGAAAGCTCGTGATTCACCGTCGAATCCATCGGAAGCGGTTCGTTTTTTTGCAGGTAATAGATGCTGTCCGCGATGCACCATATAGAAAGCGGCGCTCTCGATATGCTTCTTTCCTCAAGAATACTTCCCAGAGGGGAAAGCCGTCTTAATGTAAAGTCTGAAAGAACCCATAACTCACCGGAAGTCGTTAACGCAGCGTCGTCCGCATCATTGGCAACCGCTCCTCCTATCGCTTTCCTGAGATCGTAAAGCATCAGTTTTCTGCCTCTTAGCACGTAAAGCAGTTCGTCAAAATAAAGCAAGCGTTGAGCACCGCTTATTCTCTCCGGAAGCGAATAATTTGTCCACTCATCGTTGTCTTCAAGCACGAAAACTTCGTCTCCTGCTCGTGAAAGGAAAACCAGTCGCGAGTCTGGAGAGGCCGCCAGGGCTTTTGCAGGCTGTGGAAGTTGTAATGTGTCCACCCTTCCTATGAACAAGGCAAGAAAAAAGATCACAGCCTAAGGATAACCGTCACATCCCGGTAGTCAAGCCCAGGATTAAACTTTTTGTCCCCTTCGTTGTCAATAAATAGTGATGAACAAGAAAAGGAGTAATTCATGCTAAAGTTAGCAACAATACCTTTGATTCTGGCCGCTTTCTTCGCCGCGCCGGGATCGCACGACGCCGCACGCTCCCGCGGGCCACATTCCGGCATGTTTCTTTCTCCACAAGCAATTCAAGAATTGGCACTTACCGACGAACAAATATCCAAGATCAAGGATCTCAAGGATACTCGCATGGATAAGACGCTCGAAATAAGACAGAAGATGGAGAAGTCGCGGCTTGAGCTTGCCAAGCTTACCGATGACAATGAACCGAACCAGACAAAAATCGAAACAAAGATTCGCGAGATAGGCAACCTTAAAACCGAAATGGAACTAGAGCGGATCAATTTCTTCTTTCAGGTTCGTAAGCTGCTTACCCCTGAGCAGATAGAAAAACTCGGAACTATTCATGCGTTCGGCAGAAATCCCGGCGGCCGTTCGGAAAGACCATGCCGTGACGCAGGACCCGACCACGATTAACAAGATGAAATTCCCTGACAAATCCCCTGACGGAGAAAAAAACCTGCCTCCATTGGGGATATCAAAACCCCATGGTGTAACAAAGGTGGCCGGTTCGACTCGGCCACCTTGCCATCACCTGAAAAAATACTATAATTTAGATATGAATTTTTTAGAAAACCAAACTGTGAAAAAGGAGTACGCATGTTGAACATCGCGACGACGGCTTTACTTGCCCTTTCCCTTGTGGGAGCTCAGGGTGAAGGATGCCCTATGATGGGTGGAGGGATGATGGAAGGAACCATGATGGCGGGCGGGATGATGAGTCTGCCCATGATTCTCGATAATCCCGAGATGACAAAAACCCTTAACCTTACCGAAGATCAGCAGAAGAAGCTCAAGGATCTGCGTTATTCACACCAGGATAAGGTTCTCGAAATCAAGCAGAAACTCGAGCGCGAGGAACTCGCTTTAAGAAAACTCATGGATGCCGACACCCCGGATAAGGCGCAAATAGAAGCCAAGATAAAGGTTATAGGTAGTCTTCGTACTGATATGGAACTCGCTCGCATAGGGATGTTCTTCGATATCCAGAAGATACTTACCGCCGATCAGTTGAAGCAGCTCAAATCCATGCGCGGCGCCGGAAGCCATATGGGTATGGGTAATCCCAAGGCTCCCGGTCCATCAGATCAGGACATGCCCGGTATGCAGCACGAATAAAGGGCTTGACTAACTCCTCGAAAAGGATTAATATGGCCGGAAGAGATTCCGGCCATAACCTTTTTTAATGTCCGGATTCTTACCTGCCTCATCGAGGCATGGGTTGCAATTCGTTGGAATGAAAAGTCGTTTTAGTCATTCAAGGAGGAGAAATGAAACGCATGATATCCGTCTTTGTACTCTTGATAGCGCTCTCGTCATCAGCCCTGGCTGCTGCGGCTCCGAAAGCCCCTGGGAAGGTGTATCCGATGATGATGGGCCCAAAGATCTCGACCACCGTTCTTCCCATAAGCGGCCTGCTGAATCCCCTGAACGTTTCGGGTGAAATGCTAATAAATCTCTACCGCAACGTATTATGGCTCAGAACCGACCTTCTTTCCCTTTCGATCCGTGACAGTGCCAACAATCTGGGTATCAATCTCGGTTCACCGTTCGATATCGTATTTATGGGCTACTACAAGGGCGTCCGGCCTTACGGCTTCGGCGGGTTCGGTATATACGTCAATTCGTTTGGAGAGAATACAAACTACTGGACTGGTGTCGATCTCGGCGGCGGGGCTTCCTACGAGGTCTCGCGCGGGCTCCATCTCTTTGGCGAGCTTGGCGGAAGATTGGGATATAACGGTTCGAATCTCGATTACGGAATATTCCTCGGAGCGGGTGCTAGGTTCGCGTTCGTCTGGTAACCCGTAACACACCCGTAACACCCGTAACACGCCACATTTCCCACTAGTCCGTAAATTAAGAGAATAGTATTCAGATTCTCATAATTGAGTGAGGTGACGTCTGGGAATGTTTCTGAGGGGGGCCGTAACACACCCGTAACACCCGTAACACGCCACTTTTCCCTCTAGTACGTAAAATAAGAGGATGGTTTTCAGACTCTTTTAATGAGTGAGTTGACGCCTGAGTATGTTTCTGAGGGGGGCCCCGTAACACTCCACCCCCCGTAACACTCGTCCCCTACGGGGAGGGTCTCGTACTTGAGATGAGTCTTCATCTCATAGGTCAGGGTCTGACCCTTGAGATGAGTCTTCATCTCATAGGTCAAACCAATGCCGTCTTGAGCTGCTTCTCGAGCCGACCAAGGGGGGGAGGGGGGATCGCGATTACCGGTAATATCTGCAGGCATCTTGGCGCCTCTTAATCGTGGCATTGGGGCATACGGCAATCTAACTTTCAAAAAAGCGCTGCTTGCGGTAATAGCTATTGTAGTATAAACTACTTGCACTTCCCTCAAAAGGGAGTATACTTAATTCCGTTTAGTGACCAAATCACCGAACAAATTATGGAGGGTAAGATTCGTTAGGGTAATCATATCCCTGCCCCAGCGAGTCCTGTTTCAATCGGGACGCCAGGAGATATTCCCCTCTTAACTTGCGGGGCGCAGCCCGAAGGCCGCTCCGGATAAAATGCATACGAGCTTTGAATCAAGGAGGCTCTTTAATATGTTAATGTCTCAACAGGACAGATTGAGGGCCGATCTGGAGTCGCTCGCCTCTCGGTACGGACGCGACCGGACCGCCCTTATCCCGATTCTACAAAAGGTACAGGAAAAGTATCATTACGTCTCCAATTTCGCCATGCAGAACATTGCCGACATCCTCAACATTCATCCTGTCGAGGTTTACGGCGTGGTTACGTTCTATGCGTTTCTGAATTCAAAGTATCACGGCAAGTTCGTAATTCGCCTGTGTCGTACTATAAGCTGCGACATGGCCAACACCTCGGGTGTTGCGCGCCAGCTCGAGAACGATCTCGGGATTAAATTCGGGGAAACCACTCCTGACGAGCTTTTTACCCTCGAATACGCCAACTGTCTTGGGATGTGCGATCAGGGACCGGCGCTCTTGGTTAACGATCAGATATTCACGCGTGTTACCCCCGAAATGGCGTTCAAGGTTATCGAATCTTGCCGCCGCGCGATATCCGCTCACGCTGTTCAAAAGGATCACGGGGAGCTTATATGAACACTGTACGTAATAACTGTAAGAAACTTACTTTCGGAGAGATTAAAGTCGATTCCGGTCTCAAGACCACCCTCGCAAAGAATCCCATGGAGGTCATTGACGAGGTGCTCGAGTCCAAGATAAAGGGAAGAGGCGGAGCAGGCTTCCCGACAGGTCTCAAATGGAAGCTCTGCCGCGAGGCTCCCGGTGATGAGAAGTTCGTGGTTTGCAACGCCGATGAGGGCGAACCCGGGACCTTCAAGGACAGGGTCATTCTCACCGAGCATGCCGATCTGGTGTTCGAGGGAATGACCATCGGCGCTTACGCAATCGGCGCCATGACCGGTATCGTATACTTGCGAGGAGAGTTTACCTATCTCCGCAAACACCTCGATGAGGTTCTTGAAAAGAGACGCGCCAACAATCTTCTGGGCAAGAACGTGATGGGTAAGAAGGGATTCGACTTCGACATAGAGGTCAGGCTCGGCGCAGGCGCCTACGTCTGCGGTGAAGAGACCGCTCTCATAGAGTCCCTGGAGGGGCAGAGGGGCGAACCCCGTAACCGTCCTCCTTTCCCGGTAGACACCGGATTCATGGACAGGCCGACTTTCGTCAACAACGTCGAGACGTTTGCCTGGGTCAGTTCCATCATGTCCAAGGGTGCAGCGTGGTTCAAGAGCATAGGCACCGAGCAATCGACTGGCCACAAGCTCTTCAGCGTTTCCGGCGACGTGGACAGGCCCGGAGTTTATGAATACCCTCTTGGCATAACGATCAAACAAATCCTCGATGAAGCCGGGGCCCGCAACCCCAAGGCCGCGCAGATAGGCGGTGCGTCGGGGCAGTGCATTCCCGCGTCCCAGTTCGACCGTTCCATCTCGTTCGAGGATGTCTCGACCGGCGGTTCCGTAATCGTCTTCGGCCAGCACCGCGACATGCTGGATGCGGCCCAGAACTTCCTCGAGTTCTTCTGCGAGGAATCCTGCGGACAGTGCACGCCTTGCAGAATTGGTAACGAAAAACTGCTTGAGACCGTGCACATGCTCAAGGAAGGCCACTGTTCCATGAAATACCTCAGGGAAATTTCTAAGCTCGGTGAGACCATGAAAATAGCATCTAAATGCGGCCTGGGTCAGTCCAGTCCCAACGCGTTCCTCTCGATCGTGGAACATTTCAAACACGAAATCATGGGTCGCATCCCGACGACTGCGAAGGAGTAGAAATGAATAACGACCCTAAAATCAAGGAATCCGCAGGTCGCGCTCCAATTAGTCAAAGCGGACGTCCGGCCGAAATAAAAGAAGGTGCCCCGCAGATAACGGTGAAGATTGACGGTATAGACGTCACCATTCCCGAAAATACCACCATTCTTGAGGCCGCTCGCAAGATAGGCGTGCGCATTCCCACCCTGTGTCATCACGACGACTTGTGCGTGGCCGGCGTGTGCCGTATGTGTCTTGTTGAGGTCGAGGGGATGCGTACCCTTCAGGCGGCATGCGCGTTTCCGATCTCCAGACCCATGACAATCCATACATACTCCCCCAAGGTTCGCCAGGCGCGCAGACACATTCTTGACCTGCTTCTTTCCGAACACTGCGGCGAGTGCTATACCTGCTTCCGCAACAACAACTGCGAATTGCAGAAGCTGGCAAAGGAATACGGTGTAGATTTCTTCAGATTCGGTCATATCACCGAGCCGCAGCACAAGGTTGACCAATCGAGCTACTCGGTCATGCGTGACATGAACAAGTGTATTCTCTGCAGGCGCTGCGTGCGTACGTGTATTGACCTTCAGGAAGTGGGCACACTCGAGGTTATCAACCGCGGGAGCCATTCGAAGGTTTCGACATACATGGATAAACCTCTCGGAGAGGTCGTTTGCATCAACTGCGGTCAGTGCATAAACCGCTGTCCGACTGGAGCGCTTGGCGCGAGTGACCCGACCGACGAAGTCTGGGAAGCTCTAGAGGATCCCACAAAGCATGTCGTCATCCAAACGGCTCCGGCCCCGCGCGCGGCCATATGCGAGGAATTCGGAGTCGAACCGGGTACGCCTTTAACCTGGCAGATGAATACCGCCATTCGCCGCTGCGGGTTCAACAAGGTTTTTGACACCAACTTCACCGCCGATCTCACTATCATTGAGGAAGGAACCGAACTCATCACTCGCCTCTACAAAAATCTGGTCAAGGGCGATAACTCCCTGCCTGTACCCCAGTTCACGAGCTGTTCGCCCGGATGGATTAAGTTCATCGAGCACTTCTATCCCGAATACCTCAAGAATCTTTCCACATGCAAGAGCCCTCAGCAGATGTTCGGTTCCATCATCAAGACCTACTATGCAAAGCTGAATAACATCGATCCGGCCAACATCGTGGCCGTCGCGCTCATGCCTTGCTCTGCCAAGAAGTTCGAATGCAACAGGCCCGAGATGAACGACAGCGGATACAAGGATGTCGATTACGGACTTACCACACGCGAACTCGCCCAGATGTTCAAGGAAGCGGGCATCAATCTGCCCGATATGCCCAAGTCCGATTTCGACGATCCGTTCGGTTCGGCCACAGGCTCGGGTATAATCTTCGGTGCCACCGGTGGAGTAATGGAAGCGGCGTTGAGAACCGTTCTCGAACTCGTGACAGGCAAAAAGGTCGAAAGCTTCTACGATCATGCCGACATCATCCCCCTGCGCGGGTTCGATGGCGTGCGCTATGCGGAAATAAAGGTCCCGGACGAGGTAGGCCCGGTTCCCCAGATACTTGCGCACCTTGTACCCGACTGGAACTGGCTCAAGGGCGCGACCATCAAGGTCGGCGTCGCTCACGGCACGGCAAATGCCAAGAAGGTTATGGAAGATATCAAGCAAGGTGGCAAGTTCAGCGAATGCCACTTCATTGAATTCATGGCTTGTCCGGGCGGTTGTCTTGGCGGCGGCGGGATGCCCATCCCGACAACTCCCGAGATTCGCGCTGCGAGAGCAAGAGCGATCTATGCAGAAGATAAGGCCTACGACATACGCAAATCCCACGAGAATCCTGCCGTTCTCAAACTCTACTCCGAATTCCTCACTGACGGGCCTTGCGGTCACATGAGCCACAAGCTTCTTCATACCCATTACACCGCAAGAGGCAAGTATATAGGCTGATTAAAACCTACCAAAGGGGGCCCTGAAACCAGGGCCCCCTCTATCCAGATAACCGACATTCAAAAGGAGTAATGATGTTTGCCGCAAGGGACAAGGTGATGATAGATGAGGAGGAAATATACGGAGTCCTGGATAAGAAAATCCACTCTGACGAGTCACTGATCAGGGAGATACTCGCAAAGGCAAGCGAACTCAAGGGGCTTGACCCGGAGGATGTAAGCGCTCTTGCCTTGATTCGTGATCCGGAACTTATCACGGAACTCTTCGATACGGCAAGATTCGTGAAGGAATCCATCTACGGAAGGCGTCTCGTTATCTTTGCGCCCCTTTACGTGTCCAATCTCTGCGCAAACGAGTGCCTCTACTGCGCGTTCAGGGCCAGCAACAAGTCTCTCAAGCGAAGCGTCTTGGATACATCCGAGATCGCGTCGGAAACCAGAATCCTGATCGAGCATGGGCACAAACGAATCCTTCTCGTGGCAGGCGAGGCCTACCCGGATGATGGCTTCGATTATATACTCAAAGCAATCGATACGATTTATAACACGAAAAGCGGCAACGGCGAGATTCGGAGAGTCAACGTGAATATCGCTCCCCTCGGAACCGAAGAGTTCAAGGAGCTTAAGCGAGCCCAAATAGGAACTTACCAGCTTTTTCAGGAAACTTACCACCACGAAACGTATAGCAAGGTTCACAAGGGTGGAAGGAAGACCGACTACGACTGGCGAATTTCGGCAATGGACAGAGCTGTAGAGGCCGGCATTGACGACGTCGGCATAGGCGTTCTTTTTGGCCTTGCCGACTGGCGTTTTGAGATACTTGCCCTGATGCAGCACGTGAGGCATCTCGAGGAGAGATACGGAATAGGTCCGCATACAATAAGCGTTCCCAGGCTTGAACCCGCCTCAGGATCCTCCATTGCGTCAAATCCGCCGAGTCCGGTGTCCGATATGGATTTCCGTAAGATAGTAGCCATACTCCGTCTGGCCGTGCCTTACACTGGAATAATAATGTCTACGAGGGAGACACCCGACACCAGACGCGAAACCTTCGCCCTTGGCGTCTCCCAGATTTCCGCGGGTTCAAGGACCGACCCCGGGGGGTACTCGCATGAACCCGCCGCTAATCCCCAAATAGATGCAAGTCAGTTCTCCCTCGGCGACCACAGATCTCTGGACGAGGTAATCAGGGACGTGCTTGAACTCGGATACGTGCCGTCGTTTTGCACCGGCTGCTACAGGCTGGGAAGAACCGGTCAGGATTTCATGGATCTGGCTAAACCTGGTGAAATAAAACATCACTGCGATCCTAACGCAGCCTCGACCCTTATGGAGTATCTAATCGACTACGCGTCAGATGAAACAAGAAAGGTGGGGGAGAGGGTTATCACGGAATTCGTAGACCAAATGGACACCGAGGCAAGAATGAAGGCTCTATCCATGATTCGAAAGACCAAAGAGGGTTCAAGAGATGTTTACTGTTAATCAAGGTTCAGCTACTCTATGTTGAGTGAGAAGACGCCAAAGGGGTTCAGAATTCACATCGGCATCTTTGGCCGCCGCAACACGGGCAAGTCGAGCCTGCTTAATGCCATCACGAGACAGCAGGTCTCGATCGTATCGGCGCAAGCCGGAACCACTACCGACCCTGTCGAAAAGCCAATGGAACTCCTTCCCCTTGGTCCCGTGCTTTTCATAGACACCGCCGGTCTCGACGATACGGGGGCGGTCGGCATGCTAAGGGTTGAAAGGACGAGGCAGGTCTTTGACAGAACCGATCTGGGCGTAATCGTCACCGACGGCCAGTGGGGAGAGTATGAGGAGCGTATTCTCGCCGAGCTTCAATCGAGAAAAATACCCGTGATTGCGGTATTCAACAAATCCGACATCGTTTCGCCGTCAAATGATTCGTTAAAGCGTATCACCGAAGCCGGCATCCCCTTCGTCCAGATATCAACCCTGGAAAAGAAGGGAATACTCGAATTCAGGCAGGCGCTTCTGGACAACGCGCCGTCCGACTACATGTCCAATTTTCCGATACTATCCGATCTGGTCGGCCCTTCCGAGATGGCGATACTTGTCACCCCTATCGACAAGGAGGCTCCAAAGGGAAGGCTCATTCTTCCGCAGGTTCAGGCAATCAGGGACCTTCTCGATAACGACTCATTCTCTATCGTTGTAAGGGAAAACCAGCTGGCGAATGCCCTCGAAAGACTCAAAATTCCGCCTAAACTCGTAGTAACCGACTCGCAGGCATTTGCCGAGGTATCCAAAATAGTCCCGAGAGGCATCCCGTTGACCGGTTTCTCAATACTCTTTGCCAGACTCAAGGGCAATCTTGCGATTCAAACCGAGGGTGCCATGATGGTAGATAACCTCAACCCCGGTGACGAGATTCTTATTGCGGAGGCCTGCTCGCATCATCCCATTGAAGGCGACATTGGCCGGGAGAAGATCCCGCGCTGGCTCAACGGGTACGTGGGTGCGTCGCTCAAATACACCACTGTCCAGGGGCACGATTTGCCTGAGGATCTTTCCAGATTCAAGCTCGTCATCCACTGCGGCGCATGCATGTGGAACAGGCGCGAGATGCAGTCGAGGATAATGCGCTGCGTAAGTACCGGTGTCCCGATCACCAACTACGGTCTCGTCATCGCCAGGAGCCTCGGGATGTTCGAGCGGGCGCTCGAACCGTTTCCTGAGGCGTTACAAGTCTACCGCAGTCTCCAAAAATAATGATCGACCGGAACATACCCGTCGTCGAAATCGAGAAATGGCTCAGGGAAGAGGACGAAATCAAGCTTGAGGAACTCTGGAAAACCGCTGATGGAATCCGAAAGCAAGAGGTTAGCGATCAAGTTCATCTGCGCGGGCTTTTGGAGATATCCAATCACTGCATTCGTTCGTGCGCTTATTGCGGACTCAGGAAGGAGAATCAAGACCTCGCTCGTTACCGCATGACAGAACAAGAAATAATCGCCGGCGTGCAGGAGATAACGAGACTCGGATACGGCACCATCGTCATGCAGGCAGGAGAGGATTGTGGGATCGATGCATTATGGCTTTCGGGAATCGTCCGTCGTATCAAACAAGAGACGCCGCTTGCAGTCGCGCTTTCCCTCGGCGAACGCTCAATCGAAGAACTCGGCTTGTGGAAACAGGCAGGAGCAGACCGCTATCTTTTGCGTTTTGAAACGTCTGATCCACTGCTTTATCAAAAGATACATCCTGCTCTGTCGGGCCGACACATAGACAGGTTCTCAATCCTGAAAGTTCTGAGGGAACTAGGTTATGAAACTGGCAGTGGGATAATGATAGGCATACCCGGACAAACATACTCGTCGGTCGCTGGTGATATCGGCATCTTCAGGCAGCTCGAACTCGACATGATTGGTGTCGGACCTTTCATCTCAAATCCTTCCACACCGCTCGGTTCGTCAGGCAGCATTCAGCAGTCGTGCAAAAACGACCAGGTTCCATCAACCAATCTTATGACTTATAAGGTGCTTGCCCTTTCAAGAATCGTTTGCCCCCAGGCAAACATTCCGGCAACTACCGCTCTCGGAACACTCGATCCCGCAATGGGCCGAAGGCTTGCACTCTCAAGGGGTGCAAATGTGCTGATGCCGAATGTGACACCTGCCGGGTACCGCGAGAGATACCTCGTCTATCCGGGCAAGCCGGGCAAGCATGAAACATCAATGGTCGACATCCCCGGTTTCCTCTATTCTATCGGCCGCAGGCCGGGCAAAGGGCCAGGGGGAAGGCTTACCGATGCAGAGGGAAGTGGGCGAGGCTTTTTTCAGGACGAGTGAAATCTTAATCATATCATCATAGTCGAGAACCAGAAAAAATCCATATGAATCAGAACCATTCTGGGTTAAGTCTTTTGCGGTCCCTCTCTACAATTCTTGACGGATTTTTTGTGAAAGAATTATTCAAAACTTGACGGCAGTTGACATTTAGTTGTCCTTAGTTAAAATACCGTAATCTGCGCCCGTGGCTCAACTGGATAGAGCATCTGACTACGGATCAGAAGGTTGGGGGTTCAAGTCCCTCCGGGCGTACTTCACTTAAGTAAAAAGCGGCTTTAAAGCCGCTTTTTACTTAAAGATTTAGCTTGACATTAATCGAGTTATAACTATCCTTAGAGTTAATGCTTAAGGGAATCTTTGTTCGAGGAGGTGTTTTGTGACAGACTCGGATGAGCGCTGGATGAGGGAGGCTTTAAGAGAGGCAGAGGCCGCTTACAGAGAGGGGGAGATTCCAGTAGGAGCCGTGGTCGTCCACGAGAATAAGGTGATAGGCAGGGGGCACAATCAGACCGAGCGCCTGCAGGATCCTACCGCGCACGCCGAGATGATCGCGATAACGGCGGCAGCCTCGGCTCTCGGATCGTGGAGGCTTCTTGATACGGTGCTTTATGTAACTGCCGAGCCGTGTCTTATGTGTGCTGGAGCAGCAGTTCTTGCAAGGATTCCTCGGGTTGTTTACGGTGTGCGCGACCCGAAGTTCGGGGCGGTGAACTCCCTCTTTTCGGTGGGCAGTGACGAAAGGCTCAATCACAGGTTTGAAGTGAAAGAGGGGGTCTTTGCCGAAGAGGCTAAATCGCTCATGCAGTCTTTTTTTCGTGAAAGACGCAGGGCGGAGCCAAGTCGTACTTCAGAGATAGGGGAGGAGGTTTGATTGGCGAATATTTAAAAAGAGAGGCTCAAGTGGCCTCAAGGTTCAAAGGAGAGATGGCCGAGTGGACGAAGGCGCACGACTCGAAATCGTGTAGGCCGAAAGGTCTCGGGGGTTCAAATCCCTCTCTCTCCGTTTATGAAAATGGATTACTGTCGAACGACGAAATTTAACCCAGGAGGCAATCGAGGTATTCCTTGCTTGTTTTTTTAAAAATCGACAGATAAGGAAGGAGTGAAGAATATGTTTAAACGAATAGCCCTTGCAGGGCTTCTTGCCTCGATTGTACTTGTTGCAGAGACGATAAAGATACCCGTAGAGCCTTTCAAGTCCAGGCTTGATGACCCCTACTACCGCAGCATCCTCGAACGCGCGGCAAAAACCCCAACATGGGTTAATACGGCCGCCCACGATTACTTACTTTCCCTGGCCGGCGCTGCTTTCCCGGAAACCTTGCGCGTTCTTGCCATTAGGGTCGAATTCGCGGAAGACGACGACTCTGCAACCTGGGGTAATGGAAAAATGGATCTTGAGGGCTTCGGCACTCCGTCGAACGGTCTTTCATACGACCCCCCCCATGACAGGGTGTATTTCGAAAACCAGATGCTCGGCCTCAGAAACTTCTATCTTTTGAACTCGCGGGGCAAGCTCAATATCGAGTACGATGTGTACCCTAAGGATCCTTTCAAATGCTACCAGGTTCCTCACAAAATGTCATATTATGGAGATACCAGCAATCCCGACAGGGGGCTTGTCCTTTTTATGCGGGACGCCCTGGAGGCGGCTTCGAAAGACCCTGATATAGACTTCTCAAAGTACCACTATAGCATCAACGAACAGAATTTCGACATGGTTGTCATATTTCATGCCGGGAGTACCATTCAGACGTCATCGGCTTACGGTTACACCTCCGATCTTGCTTCTGCGACCGTAAGCTCCGCAGCCCTGGAATATTATACCGGCAGTTCTTATTTTGACGCAAACGGTACACCTGTATCATCGGCTTCTATACTTCCGGAATCCCCAAGGGTAGAGGGTGCCATGAACGGTTTACCAGGCGTTCTTTACCACGAGTTCGCTCATCTCCTTGGTGCTTATGATCTGTATGACATTACGTACTACTCACAAGGTGTTGGTGCGTGGGCTCTTATGGGAGGGGGTGGATGGCTCAGCTATCCTCCCGGCCAGATTCCCTCAATGCACGATGCCTTTCACCGTTACTATTGGGGTTGGGACAGCGCAGTCGTTGTCACTCGTGATACCACTATATCCCTTTACGCCGCAGAGATGGATACCCTTATGATTCCACAGAGGGGGGGGGCGGCTCATCCCACTCTCATAAAGATCCCGATCAGGGAGGGGGAGTACTTCCTTATTGAAAATCGCCAGGCGGATATCCTCGCGAAGGATACGGTTGAACTTGAACTTAAAGGCGGGGTGCCGATATGGGTCGTAAACGGCGAGTACGACGCTTACCAGCCGGGCTCGGGTGTAATCATCTGGCACATTGACGAGGATGTGATATCGAGGTGGGGAACGTATAACAGGGTAAATGCATGGTCACAATTCTCGGCCTACGGTGAGCATAATGCCGTGGATATGGAGGAGGCCGACGGCATCCAGGATTACGAGATCGCTTATCTTTCAACCGGAAGTTATGCTTCTCAGGGTTCGATATATGACCCGTTCTTCAAGGGCGGCAATAACGAGTTCAACATAACCAGCAATCCGTCATCTTCCGGTTATTTCGGTGAGACCGGAATTAATGTTGAAGTACTCGACAGTTCAGATACAGTGATGCGTATTAAGATTTCCTTCGGCGAGAATCTTCGGGGTTTTCCTCAAATGGCCCCTTATCTTTCGGAGGTCGAGTCCATTAACGCCCTGGATCTCGACGGCGACGGTTCCAGGGAACTTGTCGCCTTTGGGGTCGGAAACACCTCACAAGAGTACAGGGTTGGTTTTGCCTGGAATCAGGATGGTTCTCCATATGCTGCCGAGCCCAATTTTATATCTTTCACTAACGATCGTCTGGTTTCTCCTCCAGCGTTCGGCGATCTGGACGCAGACGCTCTTCCCGAAATAGTTCTTCTTGGAGGCGCAGGCAAGATTTCGGTATATGATCCCGATTCGCTTATCAATGGAGCAGTCGCGTTCCAGAAGTATACTTTTCTCGAGGGTAAGTTTTTTTCTGCCCCGATGCTTACGGATCTTGACGGTGACGATAAACTGGAAATACTTGCGGTGAACGAGACGGGAAAGATTTACGCGCTCGAGGTGGAATCTGATACGTTCAGCCTTTTCCCCGGGTACCCGATAGATATCGGTGAAGAAGCAAGACCGGGTTTTGCCCTGGTTGAAACTTCCCCGGTACGCATTGCGGTGCTGGCATCATCCGGAACCCTTTACCTCTTTGATGGGGCCGGAAAAATAGTCAAGGGTTTTCCCTTGGAGCTAGGACACGCATCTGCTCAATGCGAAGTACCTCCGGTGGTGGCCGATATTGACGGCGACGGAAACCGGGAAATCATAGTTTTTGCTTTTGAATATAACGTCTACAGGTTTTTCGTCGTATCACAGGATGGCTCCGTAAAATACAAATCGACAAGAACCTTCACGCCGCCTATCACGGCGCCTGCCATTGCAGACGTCAATTCGGACAGCATTCCGGAGGTCGTTTTCGGGTCAGCCAACGGTCTGTGGGCTCTTGAAGCGGATGGTTCTTCCGCATCGGGTTTCCCGGTTATATTTCCTGACTCATACGACAGGCTTGTCTGGATAGAGCATGAAGGGTATATCTATCCCTTTGTCTTTCCATACACCTTCGCATTCCGAACCTCGCCCGTTGTTGCCGATTTTGACGCGGACGGCGCTATGGAGATTGCGATAGGCTCTCCCGATCACGGTGTGTATCTTGTCAAATCAGGAGCGAGCAGTCCCTATAAAACCCTGTACACAAGATGGGGAGTGGGAAAGGCTCTTTCCCTGGCCGACCTCGACAAGAAAAATGGACTTGAGATTTTAGTTGCATCCGACAGCGGTTATATTAACGTCTGGAAGTCAAGCGCGGTTGCAGCGCAGTGGTCTTCATGGATGCACGATCCGGCGAACACCGGCCTTTTCTCAGGGGATGTCAAAGCTTCCGCTCAACCTCCATTGCCTCTTTCATCGGTTTATGTTTATCCTAATCCCGCAGGCGATCATGCCTATCTTCGTGCTATTCTGGGTGATGTCGATGAATTAAAAGTGCAGGTTATAGACATCTCCGGTAAAATTCAAGGGACGCTTGAACCCGAATTCCAGCCTGGGATGACTAACGATATTCCTCTCGACAAAATCCTTCCCGATTTGGTTCCAGGGCTTTACATCGTCAGAGTCGAGGCAATTGCAGGTAGCGAAAAATCAGTCGAACTCTACAAACTTGGCGTAGTTCGCTAGAGGAGCAGAGATGGGATTTTTTATTTCACTTATTTTGTTGACGCAGGGAATATCTACCACGACAGATTCGCTGCAACTTTCAAGAAAAGAAAGACTCGCTCCGTGGGCTTCACTCGCTCTTCCCGGGACAGGCGAGCTTATGCGAGGTTATCGAGTCAAGGGAGAGCTTTTTCTCTGGTTGGATGGATTGACTATTGCAGGTGTTACCGGATTCGGCATCGATGCCCTTGAAAAGAACAATGCGGCTTGCGGCATGGCCGTGATGAATGCGGGGGCCAATCCGGCAAATCGTTCCCATACGTACCTCAGTGCAATGGAGAGCTACCTTTCCTCTGACGATTACAACATCGATCTCGCGATAGAAGCCCGCTATCTCTACCCGGACGATCTTACAAAGCAAAAAGAGTACATAGACGCTCGCAGCATCAAGGAAGAGGACGTATGGTTGTGGAACTCTGATTCGATAAGAATCGAATACTTCAAGGAAAGAACCGCGGTCAGGCGTTCACAGCAAACCGCTCAGATTCTTGCAGGCGTTATGGTCGTTACCCGGATAGTGAGCGTTTTTGATGTCTCCTTCTTCTCACCGCGAAAAGAGGCAAATCTCGGCATCATTCCGAGTTTGGATACCCCCGGAATTTCGCTTGTTTACCGCTTTTAACATATGATCATTGAGACCGACTTTATTGTAGTCGGGTCCGGGATGGCCGGGTTGTGGTTCGCCCACAGGCTTTCCAAGCATAACAAGGTACTCGTTCTCACAAAAAAAGACGACACCGAGTCCAACACTAATTACGCACAGGGTGGTATAGCTGCAGCACTCGGTAAGGATGATTCGCCCGAGGCGCATCTTGCGGATACCATTCGGGCGGGGGACGGCCTTTGTGACGCGGATGCGGTCAGGGTGATGGTTGAAGAGGGGCCGCGTCTCGTGAAAGAGTTAAACGAACTTCATATAGAGTTCTCAAAGGGAAATAGCGGTCTCGATCTGGGCATTGAAGGTGGTCACTCAAAGCGAAGAGTGGTACATGCAGCTGATATGACCGGCCAGGTGGTTGAAAATGGTCTATTGGAAGCGGTGCGTGTTTCTTCCAATACGAATGTCGTTGAACACCATTTTGTCATTGATCTTATTTTGGACAGAGGAGGTCGTTGTTGTGGGGTATTCAGCTTTGACAGGCAGAGCGGTGATTTTGCGGAAATCCGTTCAAAAGCTGTGTTACTCGCCGCCGGTGGACTTTGCCGGGTATACGAACACACAACCAATCCGCCCATCGCAACCGGTGACGGCGTGGCAATGGCATGGCGAGCGGGGGCGACGGTAGCCGACCTCGAATTCATTCAGTTTCATCCCACTTCCTTATTCGGATACAAGGTCGACGGCAGGGCTTTCCTTATCTCCGAAGCCGTCAGGGGAGAGGGGGGGCTACTTAAAACGCCAGACGGTGAACGTTTCATGCCGCGTTATCATCCCGATGCCGAAATGGCACCGCGAGATGTCGTTGCCCGGGCAATATATAATGAGCTGCGGACGCGGCGACTTGACTACGTAATTCTGGATTTGTCCTCAATCCCACCTGAAAGAATTCTTTCCCGGTTTCCTATGATAGCAGACACATGTGCCCGATTCGGCCTCGATATCACCAGGAAACCAATACCTGTCGTACCCGCGGCTCACTACTCGGTCGGCGGGATTCGGACTGACCTCTGGGGACGTACGTCCATTCCCGGTTTATATGCCGCCGGTGAATGCGCCAATACCGGCGTTCACGGTGCCAACCGTCTCGCATCGAACTCCTTGCTGGAAGCCCTTGTTTTTGCCGATCGCGCGGCAGCGGCACTCTCTTCGGATGAAATTCCTCTCTCTGATGCTCTACCGGAAGAAACTCTTGAACGACGCCTGCGCAGTGTAACTGATCCCTCGCTCGTGAATTACCTGGTTTCCTCGTTGAGACAAACCATGTGGCGTCAGGCAGGCATCGTACGTTCTGTCGCTGAAATGGAAAGAGGACGGGCAAGACTTGCCGAACTCGCACGAGAACTAGACGCACTTTATCCCCAAAGGACCTTTAGTCCGGCGATCCAGGAGTTTCGCAACATGCTTCTTGTCGGCGACCTGATATTTCGTTCGGCTCTTGAGCGTAAGGAATCCAGGGGATTAAACTATGTTGAAGAGTATCCCGATACCCTAGTAGAGTCTAAACATACGATTTTAGCGCCCAGTAATTAATCGGTTCCCTTTCAGTTAGAAGGCTTTTCCATCCCGGTCGCTTTTGTTTGAAGAGATGTTTATGAGTTAAACTTGATCCTCTATTGAATTTACAAACCAAAGCGCTATGAAAGTGGAAGGCCCGCATTGCGGGCCTTCAATATCTTTTTCAAGCTTTTCAGACTAACCTGAAAAGTTTTTTACCAGCGAATCATGTGGAGGGCGTTGTTCCAGTCAGCTATAATAGCCTGGGTTATGGTTCCTTCGCTTCTAATGATTACATCTCTGAGATCATTGGCACCCACGATATCGGTGATGTCCTTGGTCCCGATGTGGTTGGGGTACAGTGGATCTGTAAGATTCAGAACCCGCAGTCCATATTCGCCGTCGGCAACATACACGATGTTTCCAGATGTTTGTATACCGTAGGAGTTGCTGGCCGGATCACCCGCCCAAAGGGCCGCCTGGTAAGGACTTGTCGGATTTCCGACGTCTACAACTACGAATCCCTGTGAACCTGCTGCTATGTAGGCATACTGGCCTGCCACGTATACTCGGTGAGCTGCATCGTACGTAGAGAAGAGACTTACGGGCTGCATGGGATCTGTAGCCGTAGGATTCCAACTCAGTATTTCCATGCCAGCATTGCCTTCGGCAACATATATGTAATTGTTTATGACGTGTATGTCTTCGGGGATGTCATAGAGGGTGTCTATATATAGCGCGCCGGCATTGTTATAGTCGAAGTAAACCAATGTATGAGTGTTCGTGGCAGGATCGGTGCAACCGACAAAAATCGAGCTGCCGACCGCGTAGACTGCGCGCGCCTCGCCGCCAAGAGTGGCCGCAGGTACGGGAGTTGAGTCGACCGGGTTAAATGGATTACCGATATTGTAGGAGCAGTATCCACCTTTTCCGAAGGCCACATGCAAGAGGGTGCCTGTAACGTACAAATCGTATGCCCATGCGCTGTTGTCGTTCAAGGGGTGGGGGATAGTCGGGCCGGCATCAAGACCAGCACTTCCAATCGTGAATATCTTCACGCTCTGTTCGCGAGCGGCGCAGAAGATATAAAGATCTTTGTTTGCAAGTCTTACACCATGGCCGCCGCCCAGGGGCTGTCTGTTGCCTACATATTCGAAGCTCATTGTTGTCACAGGAGCTTCGTCCGAAAAAGCCTCATTGCCGGAGGAGTCGACAACCTGAATTGCATAATAGTATGTTTTTCCGGGATCCAACTTGTCATCAGTGTAGGTGGTATCGAAGCGATTGTAACCTTTCGTATAGTTGAACGTTTCTATCAGGTCGCCCCACGTTTGCACGTCGGGTGTAGTAGCACGGTAGATCTTGTAACCCATCCAGGATGATGCGGCACTTGTCCACATCACGGTAACTTTTCTTGTGCCGACACCTGTGAAGGGAAGCATCTTTACCGCTTCTATACCCTGATAGGCGACCGTCACAATCAGGGAGGAGTCGTAGGCTACCCCGCCCTTACCGTCGCTTACAGTCACGTAAAAACGATATGGGCCGGTAGCGGTAGGTGCTGTCCAATCGAATGATGCGTTATTATAAGTTTTACCGCCTTCATCTACAGATGTCCACTCATAGTTGAGCATGTCACCATCTTGATCTGTTGCCGTACATGTAATTGTTGCTTTTTCTCCGGGTTGCACACTGCTTGGTGAAGCTGTAACTCCAGAGATTGTGGGCGGATAGTTCCCACATCCGGTTAATGATACTAAAACCAACGCAACCAAAACCATCGAAACGAATAAACGTTTCGTCATGCGACCTCCTTGTGCATTATTCATGATTAAAATTGTAAAGATTTTTCGCGAATTGTCAACCCCCATAGAGAGATTAACTTAGCAATTAGTTATCCACAAGGTCACTTGACGCAGCCCGCTTTCTTTTTATAATGTGACATCAGATGTTGAATAAAGGTCCCGTAACAAAGCTGAAAGAAGAACTCCGCACAAAAGAAAAAGAACTTGCGGAGATGCGTTCGCTTGCGGTTCGAACGGCGGCGGAGTTCGACAATGCGCGCAAGCGCTGGATAAGAGAAACTGACGAGATAAGAAATTATGCCTCATCGAAGCTAATTCAAGATTTCATAGAGATTTGGGATAACTTCGAACGAGCGCTCTCCCCCGGTAACCACGCTAAGAACGAGGTAACGTATGAATCGTATCGCCGGGGAGTCGAGTTGATTTTTGATCAGTTCAAAAATACACTTACGCGTCATGGTCTCGAGTCCTACAGCGTACTGGGTGAGGACTTCGATCCTTCCAAAGCCGAAGCTATAGGGTACGTGGAAACACCAGATGCCCGACCAGGGGAGGTTGTTGAGGAATTAAAAAAAGGATTTACGCTGGCCAAGCGTGTCCTGCGTCCGGCGCAGGTTATGGTGGCCAGAGAAGTTAAAAAGTCTCAGGAACCGGAGAGTGATACTTTCTCCGGTTCTCAAGGAGGATAAAAGAATTATGGCGAAAGTTATAGGTATCGATCTTGGTACTACCAATTCCTGCGTGGCTATCGTGGAGCAGGGGCAGGCTTCTGTAATTCCCAATCCCGAAGGCGGGCGAACGACGCCATCCGTTGTTTCCTTCGGCAAGGAGCGTCTTGTGGGCGTTTTGGCAAAACGCCAGGCGGTTCTCCATCCCGAGGATACTATCTATTCAATCAAACGCTTCATGGGCAGGCGCTACTCCGAGGTTGCCGATGAACGCGCACGAGTTCCTTACAAGGTTGTTCCCGCCGACAATGGTGATGCATGGGTCGAAGTCGCAGGCAAGAAGATGGCTCCGCCCGAGGTCTCGGCCATGATACTTCAGTATCTCAAAAAGGCTGCAGAGGCATATCTGGGTGAACCCGTTCAGCAGGCCGTTATCACTGTTCCCGCTTACTTCAACGATTCCCAGCGCCAGGCGACAAAGGATGCGGGCAAGATTGCCGGTCTTGACGTACTGCGAATCATCAACGAGCCAACGGCGGCCGCGCTTGCATACGGCCTCGACAAGCAGAAGTCGGCAAAGGTTGCCGTTTACGATCTTGGCGGCGGTACGTTCGATATCTCTATCATAGAGATAGACTCCGAGGCAAAGACGATAGAGGTTCGTTCCACCAATGGAAATACCCATCTCGGCGGCGACGACTTCGACCAGCGCATCATGGAATACATAATAGAAGAGTTCAAGCGTGAACAGGGCATAGACCTTTCCCAGGACCGTTCGGCGCTCGCCCGTATCAAGGACGCGGCTGAGAAGGCCAAGATTGAACTCTCATCGAGCCTTGAGACGACGATAAGCCAGCCCTTCATCGCCTCGACACCTGACAAGGGTCCCTTGCATCTTGAGATGCGGCTCACGCGGACCAAGCTCGAATCACTCGTCGGCGATCTTGTCGAGAGCTCGTTCGGCCCCGTAAGGCAGGCGCTCGAGGATGCAAAACTCACGCCCGCGCAGATAGACGAGGTAATACTCGTCGGCGGTCAGATAAGGATGCCTATGGTTCAGGAACGCGTCCGACAGTTCTTCTCTAAGGAGCCGCACAAGGGCATCAATCCCGATGAGGTAGTTGCCGTCGGCGCGGCACAGGCCGCATTCCAAGCTTCAGGTCAGGCAGAGAAGGATTCTGCGCTTCTTCTTCTCGACGTTACCCCCCTCTCCCTTGGCATCGAGACTCTCGGCGGTGTGATGACCGTTCTCATTCCCCGCAACACCACAATACCCACAAAGAAAGCAGAAACCTTCACGACGGCTGAGGACAACCAGCCTGCGGTGACCGTGCACGTTCTGCAGGGGGAGCGCCCGATGGCTCAGGATAATCGCACTCTCGGCCGCTTCGAGCTCGACGGCATTCCTCCCGCCCGGCGCGGTGCTCCGCAAATCGAGGTTACGTTTGACATCGACGAGAACGGAATCCTTCATGTCTCGGCGAAGGACAAGGGAACGGGCAAAGAACAATCCATACGCATCACGGCCTCCTCCGGTCTTTCCGATACCGAGAAGGAGAAGATGGTCAAGGATGCCGAACTTCATGCCGCGGAGGACCGCAAGCGCCGCGAGATCATAGACGCCCGCAACAAGGCCGACGGCTTCATCTACTCCGTTGAGAAAACCATGCGAGAAGCCGGCGACAAAATCTCTGCGGAAGACAAGACCCTTATCGAACAGAAGATTACGGCTCTCAAGGATGCAATGAAAGGTGAGGATGCCGCCGCAATCAATCGTTCTCTCGAAGAACTGCAGCAGGCTTCCTATAAGCTCTCTGAGGCTCTATATAAGACCCAGCAGCAGGGTGCTGGCTCTCAGCCCGGTCCTGATGCCGCCGGTCCAGGTACGTCCGATGCCTCTCCGAATAAAGATAAAGAAGACGTGCAGGCCGACTACAAGGTCATCGACGAGGAAGAAGGCAAGTAGGATGCAGTTTTCCCGGTCGCAGGGTAGAACCTCCAAGGGATCAAGAATTACTTTAAAGTTTCCACTGCTTTCGATTGTAAGAGGAGACTTGTCATAATCAGTTTCTCAAAGGTCGCAGAAAATGGCCGATAAGAAGGATTTCTATGAGGTTTTGGGTGTTCCCAGGAACGCCACGGAAGAGGAAATAAAGAAGGCCTACCGCAAGCTTGCCAGACAGCACCATCCGGATGCCAATCCTGACAATCGCGACGAATCCCGTGAGAAGTTCAAGGAAATAAGCGAGGCCTACGACGTCCTCTCCGATTCTGAAAAGAAAAGACTTTACGACCAGTTCGGGCACGAGGGTGTAAATCGGCGATACGGTCCCCAGGGCTTCGACATGAATGACTTCTTCCGCCAGCACCAGACGGATTTCGAGGGCGATTCCATCTTCGGTGACCTCTTTTCCAATCTCTTCGAGGGATTCTTCGGCTTCGGCGGTCAGACGGCGGTCAACCCGAGACGGCGTATGGGCGGAGACATTCGAATCAGAATATCTCTAACCCTTGAGGAGATCGCGTCCGGAACCAAGAAAACGGTCGAAGTATCGCGCCACGAGGAGTGCGACGAGTGCAAGGGCAAGGGAGGTTTCAATGCCGAGACCTGTTCGACCTGCCAGGGCAGGGGCCAGGTTACTACCGTCTCACGTTCCTTTTTCGGAAGCATTCAGCAGCGTCAGACGTGCCCTTCGTGCGGCGGGACAGGGGAGACATTCAAGGAATCCTGTAAGGCGTGCAACTCAACAGGCAGAGTAAAAAAACAAAAGAAGATAGAATTGAACATACCATCCGGCGTTACGAGCGGAAACTACATGAGGCTTCGTAATGAAGGACATTGGGGACCCGGCGGGAGGGGTGATATGATCGTGGAGTTCGACGAAAAGCGGCACTCGCTTTTCTTAAGACAAGGCGACGATATAATCGTCGACGTACCCATCTCATTTACGATTGCCGCCCTCGGCGGTTCAATCGAAGTTCCTACCCTTAACGGCAAGAAGAAGATTAAGGTTTCGGCAGGCACTCAGTCAGGGACCCTTCAGCGGATTAGAGGTCAGGGGATAGGCCACCTGAACGGCGGCAGGGGTGACGAACTTGTACGTCTCATCGTTCACACTCCTGAGAAGCTTTCGGCAAGCCAGCGCAAGCTTATGGAGGAACTCGATTACAAAGTTCCTGCACCAGGAAGGCCCAAGTAATTTCATGAAGGAACTCTTCTACACACCTTCCAGGACGGTCTCAGGCGGCAGGCTGGTAATACACGGCGAAGAGGCTCACCATATATTCAAGGTCAAGCGCCACAGACAGGGCGAGCGAATCCTTGTAACGGACGGCGAGGGCTCCGAGTACCATGTTCTAATCACTTCCGCCACGGAGAGCACCATCGAAGGCCAGATTATCTCCACGAAACGCAAGCCTACAGAGGCGCTTCTAGAGGTTACCCTAGCGTTCGGCATCGTTAAAGCACCTCGCATCGAGATCATCTTCGAGAAATGTACGGAGATGGGCGTCACCGCTTTTCAGCCGCTTGTCACCGCTCACACGGTGCCTGAATGGGAGGAGGGGGAGAAGAAATTCGACCGATTCGAAAGAATAATTATATCCGCTATGAAACAGTCGCTTAGATCGGTCATTCCCCGCGTAATGCCTTTGCTTGACCTGAGGGAATTTATCACTACAATACCTAATTATGATCATGCCCTGGTGGCATGGGAAGAAGCCCGTCATCAACTTCGAGAAAGGTTGACCACAAAGCGCGTCAGGAGAATAGCCTTGGTTATCGGTCCTGAGGGTGGTTTTGCACCTGATGAGATAGAAAACCTCATAACAGCCGGTGCAAAGCCTTTTTCATTGGGACTCAGAAGACTGCGCGCCGAAACGGCTTCCATAGCCGCGTTGGCTAACGTGTATAATCTATATGATGTTTGAAACTTGTAAAAGCCTCATGAAAGGAGGTGAATTGATTGGCAACTATAAACGTTCGCGATGGTGAATCTTACGAAAGCTTCATGCGGCGTTTCCGCAGGGCCTGCGAGAAGGCAGGCATTTTGCGTGACTACAAGCGTCACGAGTTCTACGAGAAACCGAGCGAGAAACGTAAGCGCAAGCTCATAGAGGCGCGGCGCAAGACATGGCGCAGGCGCCACAAGGATCAGCAGTACTGAAGTGATTCTCGAAGAGACGTTTGAGCGTCTCGATTTTGCGCGTGTTCGTGGATTGTTGGCCGATGCCTGTGCGACGGCCGGAGCAAAAAAGCGAGCTTTGGCGCTTGTTCCGTGTGCAAATGCGGAACAAGCTAAAAGGCGTTTTGCGGAAACAGAAGAGGCCTTTTGTTTTAAACAAGGCCTGCCTTTTGGTATGTGTTCTGTGGCAGAGGAGTTGCTTGAATCGATCGAAAGAGAGCGTTACCTTGTACCAAAGGAATTTCTCAAGCTTGCCGAGGTTCTTGAAGGGTTCATGCTGATCGAAAAGAGGACCAGAGCGGTGCGGAGGGAGGAGTTCCCGCTCCTTAAAGAGGCTGCAGAAGGCGTTAAGCCGATAGAAGATCTTCGAATGCGTATAATCGAGGCCGTTGACGAAGAAGGAGTGAAGGAGTCCGCTTCCCCTCTCCTTGCCGAAATAAGGCGGTCAATGGCATCAGAGCGCCGTGCCGTGATGAAAGGACTTGAATCGATGATTGCCGCAAGGCCGGAGATATTCCAGGAATCTGCCATTCATTTCCGCGAGGGCAGGCTTGTGCTTGCCGTACGCAGGGAGCGCGAACAGGAGCTTTCAGGCATTATGCATGGAGTATCGGGTGCAGGTGCAACAAGTTTCATTGAACCTTTTGAGAGCGTCTCAGGCAATAATAAACTCCGTGCTCTCCGCGACGAGGAGCGTGAGGAGTTGGAGAGAATCCTTCTGGAACTCGCCGGAGCCGTCCGCGAAAAAACCTCGGAGATTCGCTCTTCCCTCGATGCCGTAGAGGAACTGGATTTTATCTTCGCGCGCGCAGACTGGGCAGAGCGTTTGCGAGCTTCGGCAGTCGATCCCGATTCGAAATCCCTTGAGATATTGAGCGCACGTCATCCTATTCTGGAGCTACGGCGCAAGGTAATCCCGCTCGATCTAAAGGTGTCGCCCGGTACAAAGGTTCTTCTCATCTCCGGTCCAAATGCGGGAGGCAAGTCGGTTGTCCTCAAGACGGTGGGTCTTTCGGCGCTTCTTGCAGTTTCCGGGATACACGTTCCAGCATCTGCCGATACAAGAATCCCTTTCTTCAAGAAGGTTTTCATCGATATCGGTGACGAACAATCCATTGACGATAATCTTTCGAGCTTTACCGCGCATCTTGCCAATCTGAAGACCATCCTCGAAGAGGCCGACGAGGAATCGCTCGTACTTCTCGATGAACTTGGTTCCTCCACGTCACCGGAGGAGGGGGGAGCGCTTGGAATGGCGGTGCTTTCCGCTCTAGCTGAAAAGGGGACGACCGTCATTGCAACTACTCATCTTGAGTCCCTTAAGTACTTCGTCGAGCAGCACGAGTCCATGGAGAACGCCGGAATGGAATTTCTCGGCCACCCAACCTACAGGCTTATCATGGGTATTCCGGGTATGTCCAACGCCCTTGAGGTGGCGGATGAGGCGGGGTTCCCGAGCCGGATAACGGAAATGGCCAGGGGGTATTTGCGTCCCGAGCTTGTCGAGATGTCGGAGATGATCTCCCGGATTTCGGAAGAACGACGCAAAGCGCAGATGCTGCGCGTCGAACTCGAAAAAGAGCTTGGCGAACTCAAGGAAAAAGAAGCGCGATACGAAGTGCTCGAAAGTGAGCTCGCGTTGCGCCGCAAAAGGTTTGATTCAGAGATGCTCTCCGAAAGAAAAAAGCTCATCACCGACGCGCGGCGCGAGGTTGAAAACCTCGTGAAATCAATAAAAGAAAGCAAGGCCACAAGGGAATCGGTCGTTGCCGCACAAAGATATCTAAAGGAAAAGGACAAGGAGTTGAGTTCAGCCTTGAGGGAAGAGACCCCCATTATCTCGACAGACCTGGATGAAGGTATGAGGGTCAGGTCTTCCAGATTAGGGAGAGAAGGAACGATCGTCGAAATTAATGAACGTTCCGGTGAGGCGCTTGTTGAGTTCGGAACCCTCAAAATGGCTTTGAGCCTTTCGGATCTTGAACCCTGCGCGGACGAGCGTCCCCGCAAGGCGGTCTCGCGCGTAGATGAAGAAGCCGTTTTCAATCCCAGGCTTCATCTGCGGGGGATGTACGCTGAGGAGGCCTACGAGCGCCTTGTCGCTTACGTCTCCGAGGCTGTTGCCCTGGGTGTGTCCGAGCTGTTCATCGTGCACGGGAAGGGAACCGGTGTTTTAAAGAATCTTGTCATGGAATTCGCAAGAACGGACCGCAGGGTCGCCTCATACCGTGTAGGTGAGCCCTTCGAGGGCGGTGACGGCGTTACCGTTTTGAGGTTGGCGGTATGATATCGCACGAAATCGTCGAGCGCGTCAGAACCGAAACCGACATAGTCGGGCTCATCGGCGAGTACGTCACTCTCAAGCGCTCGGGACGCAGTTTTACAGGGCTTTGCCCTTTTCACCAGGAGAAGACGCCTTCGTTTAACGTCAGCCCTGAAAGGCAGGCCTACCACTGCTTCGGCTGCGGGGCAGGCGGAAACGCCTTGACATTCATAATGAATTACGAAAACGTAACTTTCCCCGAAGCCGTAAAGAAACTCGCCGAAAGACTCGGGATAAAGATCGAATACACCGCCGAGGACGATCCTACAAAGCCTCTTTCCGACGCACTCGAGATCGTCCACAAGCTTTACCAGGATACCTTGTGGTCGCAGGACGGGTTAGAGGCCCAGCGCTATCTTGCCTCACGCGGTCTAAAAAAAGAAACAATTAAGAACTTCGGGCTGGGACTTGTTCCCCAGGACGTATCATTGCTCATCCACCGAGCGCGCGAGGCCAAACTCAGCACGAATACACTTGCGGAAGCCGGGGTTCTGGGAACCCGCTCCGGCAGTCACTATCCGTTTCTTGGGGGCAGGATTGTTTTTCCTATCCGTACTTCATCCGGCAAACTCGTAGGCTTTTCCGGTCGCATCTATGGCGAGGACTCCAATCCTGCCAAGTACGTCAACACCCCCGAGACCAGGCTCTTCAAGAAGGGGCAGCTTCTTTACGGGCTTTCCGAGGCAAGGCCTTATCTGAGGCGTGACGGTGCATTGATCGTCGAGGGTCAGATGGACGTCTTAAGGCTCAGTCAGGATGGTTTTCACAACGCAGTAGCTCCTCTGGGAACGGCATTCACCAACGACCATGCGAAGCTGCTCACACGCTACGCCGATTCCTGTATCCTTCTTTTTGACGGCGACGAGGCGGGACGCAAGGCGGCGCTGCGAACCCTGGGTGAGGTACTTGCTTCGGATCTTGATACAAGGCTTGTTCTACTTCCTGAGGGGGAGGACCCGGCGAGCTTTCTTTCAGGACACCAGGCAGGCGAGCTTGCAGAAATCATAAAGAACGCGGAAGAGCCCGTAGGCTTTCTTTACAAGCTTCTGGCTCCTGAGGGTACAGGCGCGACCAGACGGACGGCAGAGCTGATGATATCTATAATTCGTCGGGTTCCTGACAGGTTAAGGCGTGAGCTGTACATAGACGAGGCGGCCAAATTCATTGGTGTGGACAGGAAGATCATAGCGGAAAGGATTTCTGCATCGAGCCCGGACGCACACAGGGTTTCGGGTACTAGATCTACAAGAAACGTTACGGGTATGGGTGTTACGGGTGTTACGGGTGGGTTAAGATTCTCGGAATCTGAGGATGTGCTTTTCCGAATGATGGTAGCGAGTTCGGAGTTCGTTCGCATGGCTTCTGAACATCTTCCTTCTTCTCTTTTTGAAGAAGCGGAGAAGAGGGAGCTTTTGGAGAAGCTTTACGAGACGGCCAGGGAGCGCGAGCAATTCACCCCGGGGGACATACTTGATTCTTTGTCTCCCGAAATGCAGCGCAGGGTTTCAGCCTGGAGTCTTTCGGAATTACGTTATTCGAGAGAAGAGTTCGCGAGGGCTCTTGCTCACTATATATTTCAGCGCACGCGTGACAGGCTGCGCAGCGACCTCAAGGAGGCCGAACGCGCGGGTGATGCGGAGCGTGCAAAGAGTCTGCTCGGTCAGTTGAATTCATTGGTTAAAGAAAGCAACAAAATCTATCAGGGCATATGAAGAAGAATAAAAACAATTCACCCGCTGCCGCGCCTTTGCGCGGCAAGGAGATCGCTGAGGAGATTCTCAAGCAACTCAACGATCGGCAAACGATAACTTACAAGGAACTTGAGACCCATCTTCCGGAGACATACGTTTCATCGGACGAGGTAGACGAGATAATCGTCAGGCTTCGCGATGGGGGGGTAATGCTCGTTTCCGACGGCGAGGAACGTCCGGAGGAGTCAAAAGAAAAAACGGGCAAACTGCCCAAAGTAAAGGGTCGCAAGGATTCGACTCGTTCGTATTTCAAAGAACTCAACAAATTCGGACTTCTCACGAAGGATGATGAAGTCAAGTACTCTAAGCAGATGGAGGAGGGATATTCGACACTTCAGCGAGAGATATTTTCTGCAACAGGAGTAGTCGATCAGCTTATCCTGCATTGCAGAGAGATTGAAACCGGTGAGAGACCGGTTGACCAGATAGCCAAACCCGACATAGATTCAGTACTTGACAAAAAACTCTATTTACGCTGGAAGCAGCAATTTTTAAGGACAACAGCCAAGGTCGCGGAATACAACGAGATGATTCGCGAGGTAACCAAGCGCAGAAACCGGACAAAGGAGGAGGAGGAGGCTCTGGGCAAGTTTCGCGACAAACTATATCAAAAGATACTTGGGCTTTCTTTGCAAATGGAAGTCGTGAAAGACTACTCCGAAAGGTATAGAAGAGAGGTAGAAGAGCTTATAAAGATAGATTCACAGGCTTTAAAAATAAAAGCAAAGGCCGAAACCGACTCCAAGGTGCGTGAAGAATACCAGGAGCTTCGCAACGAGCTCCGTCGTGCCGAGCGTAACTTCGGCAGACCCCTTGACGAAGCACGTGCAAGTCTTGCACACGTTCTGGAAATTGAGAAGGTGATTCTTGGAGCCCGTGATCATATGATCGAGGGTAACGTACGCCTCGTTATCTCCATTGCGAAGCGCTATACAAACCGCGGGCTCGAATTCATCGATTTGATTGCCGAAGGAAACTGCGGTCTTATAAAAGCCGTCGAGAAGTTCGACTACAAAAAAGGGTACAAGTTTTCTACATACGCGACATGGTGGATCAAGCAGGCCATCACGAGAGCGATTGCCGACCAGTCGCGTACGGTTCGCGTTCCCGCGCACATCATTGATGCCATCAACAAGATAACTCGCGTGTCAAGGCGTTTTATTCAAAAACACGGGCGTCTTCCCGGCCCGAACGAGATTGCACACTATCTTCCCTCGTTCAGCGAGGACAAGGTGAAGTTCCTCACGAACATTGCCCAGTACCATGTCTCTCTGGATAAATCCATAGACGACGACAACTCTTCCTTCGTCGGTGATTTCATCTCCGACGACAAGACACCTGTTCCTACCTACCATGCGGCCCGGTCGGTTCTGGAAACCAAGATCGATGACGCACTAGGAACGCTCTCGAAGCGCGAGGAGACCGTCCTCAGGCTTCGCTTCGGCGTGGACGACGGTGTGCAGCGCACTCTCGAAGAAGTCGGTCAGATATTCAACGTCACCCGCGAACGAATCCGTCAGATTGAGGCAAAGGCGATCAAGAAGCTGCGTGACCCGTCGCGTCGAAAGATATTCGACCCCCTCAAGGAATTGCTCAGATAACGCACGTATCCTTTCGTCTCTCTTTCGGTTCTTCTATTCTGAAGATTTTGATAACGGTCATTCGATAAGCCTTTCTTAGTTGATTATTAAATTGAACAGGATGTTTAATTATGATGAAGCTTTCCAGGGGGACATGATTCAAGTTTTTTTCGCAATCGCAGACGCTTAGATCTATTGAACTTGATGCGCTGTAACCATGTGAAAGATACGGGATTTGCGTTTCTCTTTGCATCAGAGGAAAGGGACATTTCACATGTTGACAGGCTCGCTTTGCGCCTTATAATTTGTTAGAATGTATACTTGTTCTTCAAGGAGGAAAAATTGGCACATGCATATACGCCCGGTTTAAAGGTTACTGCCAAGACAAAAATAATAAAGGAACGCAGATTACCCCTTCAGGGAGAAGTGCTGGTTTCGAAGGGTGAGGTTCTGGACGGCGATACAATTGTCGCTAAAACGCTGCTTCCCGGAAACGTTACAACCGTCAATGTTGCCGGACTTCTAGGTGTGCTGCCTCAGGATGCGCCCGAACACATGCTTAAAAAGCCTGGTGACGAGGTTCGTTCAGGTGAATCCCTGGCCGAGAGCAAAGGTCTTTTCGGGATGTTCAAGTCCAAGGTGGAATCTCCAATCAGTGGAATAATAGAGAGTGTATCTCCAATAACAGGTCAGGTTATACTACGTGAACCGCCCGAACCGGTCCAGGTCGATGCGTACGTGGACGGCAAGGTTGTGGAAGTCTACGATAAGGAAGGCGTCTCGGTGGAAACCACCGGAAGCTTCATACAAGGTATTTTCGGATTCGGCGGTGAGCGCCGGGGCATCATAAAGATGATTGCCAAAAGTTCTGACGAGGTCATTGACGAACAGAAGCTTGACGAAAGCATGAAAGGTGCCGTAGTTGTGGGTGGTGCCCTGGTAACGGCGGGAGCTATCAAAAAAGGCATCGAGTATGGTATTAAGGGCATAGTAGTCGGCGGAATCGAGGACTCGACCATAAAAGAGGTCCTGGGTTATGATATAGGCGTGGCCATTACCGGTTCCGAACCTATTCCTCTGACCGTCATTGTTACCGAAGGCTTCGGCAAGATGCGGATGGCAGGTCGCACTTTTGATCTCCTAAAGGAGCTTGACGGAATGAAGGCCTCGATCAACGGCGCGACTCAGATTCGTGCCGGAGTCATAAGGCCTGAGATAATCGTGACGCGCGAGACCAAGGAAATGCGTCGTTCACAGGATTCCTTGGAAGAAGGACTCAAGGTCGGAACGCAGGTCCGAATCATCCGGGAGCCGCATTTCGGCGGTATCGGAAAGGTAGTAGACCTGCCTGTCGACCTTGAGAATATAGAAACCGAATCAAAGGTGAGGGTTCTTGTTGTTGAACTTGAAGACAAAGAACACGTTCGTTTGCCGCGAGCAAACGTTGAAATCATCGAGGCTTAAGAAGATTTTGGGCATCTTTGAGAGTATAAAGCGCACCGCGCTGCTATTACTGGTGAGTGCGGTGGCTACTTCTGCATGGGCTTCTCAGGGATATGCTTCCTTAAAAATAACTTCTGGAGCTCGCGAATCGGCGATGGGTGAGAGCGGCGTTGCCGGGGCTGTATCGGCGACGTCAATCAGATGGAATCCCGCTCTTCTTGCCGGAGGCAGCACATTAGAGGCGGCAGCCCATTACACAAGCTGGCTTGTCGGAACTTCGCAAGGCGGGCTCTTCGTTAAGCGCAGGCTTGGGCCCGCGGCCATCGGCGTGGGAGTCTTGTACTTCTCAGGAGGGGAGATAGAGCTGCGTGACAGCGTCCCTTCCGAGAATCCCCTTTCCACCTACTCCTTTTCCGATCTCTCCCTCGCATTCGGCGGAGCGGTTGAACTCGTCAAAGGTACAAAAGTAGGGCTGGTCGCCAGATATTTTTCCGAGCGCCTTTGGAATTACTCGGGTTCAAGCTGGGGGCTGGATGCGGGGTTGAGTTTTGAACCCCTTAAAGGGCTGAACTTCGGATTTTCGATTGTAGATCTCGGATTCGACACACGCCTCAAAGGACAGGTTTTCAAGCCGCCGATGACGATGCGCGTAGGTGGTTCTTTTACGCATGGCTGGAACAAGAATTTCGCGACAAGTCTTAATCTCGATGTTCTTTACAGGCCTTATGACCAGGAGCCTGGAATACGAACCGGTCTTGAGGTAAAGCTTTTTGATCTCCTGGCTCTCCGGGCGGGCGTCAAGATGTTGTACCTTGACGGTGATAAACTTGAGATTCTTCCTCCGACCGAATTTCTGACTTTCGGCATAGGCGTTGTTCATAAGGGTATTTCTGTGGATTACGCTCTTGTGCCTTACGAGCGGATGGATTTGGGTCTCACTCACCGTATAAGTCTTAACTTTGCTTTCGATTGATGGCTGAAATTCTTCTGGATTTCGAGAAACCTATCGCCGAACTCGAAAAGAGAATAGAAGCCCTAAGCGGGCTTTCAGGTGTCGATGAAGAGATATCCAGGCTTCAGAAGCAGGTTGAAAGACTCAGGGAAAAGGTGTATTCAAAGCTGTCCCGATGGCAAATAGTCCAGCTTGCACGCCATCCCCGCAGGCCTTATACACTTGATCTTGCCCCGTACATGTTCTCGGATTTCGTTGAACTCCACGGGGACAGGTTCTTTGCAGACGATGAGGCCATTGTGGCAGGTCTTGCCCGATTCAGGGGCCGCTCTGTAGTCGTGGTCGGCCATCAGAAAGGCCACGAGACTAAAGAAAAAATCAAGCGCAATTTCGGCATGGTCCACCCGGAGGGGTGTCGCAAGGCGTTGCGTGTGTATAAGCTTGCCGAAAGGTTCGGCATGCCTGTGATAAACTTCGTCGACATCATGGGAGCCTATCCGGGTGTAGGTGCCGAGGAGCGCGGTATCTCCGAGGCTATCGCCCGGAATCTTGAGGAACTTGCAGTACTGAGAGTTCCGATAATAGTTGTTATTACGGGCGAGGGCGGGTCGGGCGGTGCTTTAGCAATTGCTGTCGGCGACCGGTTATACATGATGGAATATTCGTACTATTCGGTAATAACACCGGAGGGCTGTGCCTCGATTCTCTGGCGCGACAGTTCCAAGGCACCACAGGCTGCGGAGGCCCTTCAGTTCACGAGTCGTGACAATCTCGCTCATGGTATCATTGACGGTGTCATTGAGGAACCACCGGGCGGCGCGCACAGAGACTGGGCAAAAGCGGCAAGACTTATCAGCGATCAGATAGAAAAGGGTTTGAAGGAGCTCGAGTCGCTTTCAGCAGAAGAGCTTATTGCGAAGCGCATCGGCAAGCTCCGTTCGATTGGCAAGTATAAGGTCTCCTCTTGATTCTTAGGCAGAGAGGTATTCTAAGGAGATATCATGAGGCTAGATGGAACACTGAATGATTATCCGCTGTCCGATATCTTTCAGCTGATTTTTCTGGGAAAGAGGTCCGGAACGCTGCACATATACTCGGGTGGAGATGAGGGGAAAATAGTAATCGCAGACAACCTGCTGAGATTTGCAAACACCAAGAAAATAAAGGGTCTGCAGGCGGTAAGGGATATCCTCGGCTGGTCGACGGGCAAGTTCGTTTTTGATACCGAAGAAATGAACGATCTCGAGGAGGGAACGAGGATTGACCTTCCGATTCAACAATTCATACTGGCGCTTTCAACCGAGAAGGACGAATGCGAGGATCTCAGGACCAAGGTGGGGGGCCCCTCCAAGAGGCTTTTTCTTGTTTCGGTCGCACCCGGCAACAAGCCCATAACCCTTTCGGCGATGGAATGGCAAGTCGTCACCCATCTGGGTGATTCGCCAACAGTCAAGGATCTTGAAGCGAGGCTGGCGCTTCCGGAGCGCGATCTTTTGCGTGTAGTGGTCGAACTCTGCGGCCGCGGACTTCTGACCATAGAGTAGTCCGAACAAAAAAAGAGGCCAACCGTCGCGGTTGACCTCTAGAGGTTCATGCGTAAATGCAATAATGTCCGGTTTGTTACTTCCTCTCCAGATACTTGACAGTGAACACTTCAGCAGGGAATGAGGAGCCTATTTCCACGTCACTCAGCACGAACTCTGTCCAGGTGTCCTTTCTCAGCTTGTTTTCCATTTTTACGTGTGTCGGGTAGTACTGGGTACCGATTTTTCTGGATTCCAGGACATCGATTGTCTTCAGAAGAGTAACGCTCTTGGAGTAGTACTCGGCCTTGAGGTAGCTGTAATCATTTTTCGAGACCCATATCCTGCGCATGAAGTAACTGCCTTCCTTGTCAGGCTTCAGGGTGAGCTTGAGGATGTAGCACTTTACTCCCCTTATGGCTTCTTCGCCGTCCAGGGTAACGTAGTAGTCTTCCGCAAGCTTCTCGTTCTCCACCGCGTCGCCGTAAGAAAAGTCCGAACCCATGAATGAGCCTTTTGCGGCCGTTCCCGAAAACCTGGTTGCTTTTCCCACCGACGGCAGGTACATCCACAGGGTATCCTTTATCTTCAAGAACCGTTTGCCGGAATCCTCCTTGGGTGAGATGAACTCCATGTATGCCTTGTCCCGGCCCTGCACATAGCCTTTGAATTCCTTCTTGATGAGTTTTCCGGAGATGCTTATCTGGAGTTGTGCCGTGTACCTTATCGAGGAAGTAAAGGTGTTGCGGTCGAGCTTTGAGAGTATCTCTTCAGGTGTTGCGGCTTCGAGTGTACCTATCGCCAAAAACATCAGTGCAAAAATTGGATAAAGAATCCTTTTCATGTTTCTCCTTTCATATCCTGCGCAGCGCGGAGGCAGGCTCAACCTTGGTCCCCTGGCGGGCGGGATAAAGCGCAGTCAAAGTGGCGACGAACCAGCCGAACAGGAAACAGCCGACAACGGCCGCGGCAGATAGATCGAGCCGGATTATCGGGTCGAAGTATATTGTTCCAAGGTCCTGTCCTGCCAGCGATGAAAAGTTCACCACCGGCGCGGCAAGGGCGAGGAGTAATCCGAACACGGTGCCGACTACGGCGCCGAAAAATCCTATCATCGACGCCTCGACGGTCAGGAGCCAGAGAATGCTCGAAGAGCGCATGCCCATTGCCTTGAGGATCCCTATCTCCTTGATGCGTTCGAATACCGCCATGAGCATCGTGTTAATTATCGTAGCCGATGCGATAAGGAGGATGACGAAGTAGATTACCCAGAAGACCTTGAAGACCATGCTCATCATTCCCAGAAAGTCGTCGTTTTTCCACGGTATGAAATCGAGCCCGAGCGTTTCGCCCGCATCTTTCTGCCATTTGGCGGCCACCCTGTCGGCGTTTTCCCTGGAATCGAGAAGGACCAGCGCCTCGGCGGCCCTGCCCTGAAGACCCAGGAGCTCCTGTGCGGCGGCAAGCGGAACGTAGAAGACCTTTTCGTCGAGATTGGGTTGACCGAGTTCTATTATTCCCTTGACGGTGAGGTTTATTCCTGAAGGCGAGCCGTAAGCGTCGGACGTAATCACGACAAGGGAATCGCCGACCTTGAATCCCAGATCCTCGGCAAGGCCCTTGCCTATGAGTATCCCCTTATCGTTTGGCGCGAGATAGGAGCCTTCCTTCAGATATTTCCCGGTTGATAAATCAAGAAATCCCTTCTCGCGCTCGACGTCGATGGCGTTACCGAACGCGGGTTTGGAGATATTGCCGTTAGAAAGCAGAACCCCGAACGGGATGCGATATGTAAAGGCCCTGACCTGGGGGGTATTTTCGATCATCCGCTCAAGCTCCGGCGTTATGTAGAGGGCCTCCCCCAGGGGGTAGAGGCTTTTACGACGCTCGAACTCGTGGGTTACGATCCGTATGTGACCGGTTTTTATGCGGGCGGTGTTTTCTATCATGTTCCCTATCATTCCAGAGATGAAACCCTGGGAGTAGATAAGGAGCGCCACTGCTATGATTATTCCGAGCGCGGTCAGGATGGAGCGGCGCTTGTTGCGCATTACGTTGCGAAGAGCCAAGTTGAAAAGCATTCTTTCCTCCTAGACGTGGCGTAGCGCTTCTGAAGGTTCTATCTTCGTCGCCTTGCGCGTAGGTATCAGGGTTATGAGAGTCGAGATCGCCCAGCCCAGAAAGAACGTGAAAGCCATGTAGTCGAAGTTGTACTCGCCTCTGAAACGCAAATCCATGGGCATGGGCATCTTGAAGTCACCCATCATGGAGGTCAGGTCTATGCCTACCTCGGTCATGTATGTGACCACTGCCAGACCCATCAATACGCCGAACAGCCCGCCGAGAAAGCCTATAAAAGAGCCTTCCATGAGCATCATCCATCTTATATTACCTTTAGTGAAACCCATCGCTCTCATCGTTCCAAGCTCCGGTATGCGTTCGTATATCGACAAAAGCATGGTGTTCACGATTCCCACGAGCGCGATGACGATTACGATGAGCGCGATCAGATATCCTATCGATTGCTTCTGGCCTGCAATCTCGAATAGCCCGGAGTTAAGATCGTACCAGGTATAGGTCTCGAAAGAATCGCCGTAGTCCTTGCGAATCTTTGCACCCAGGCCGTTGAGCCTGTCTGTGTCCCTTGGTTTTCCTTTCACGTGCAGGTCTATTTCCGATGCCGCACCGGGCGCTTCGAGAATCTCCTGGGCTTCCGCGAGCGAGATGAAGAGGGCATTTGAATTGATCATGGGGTTGGATGTGTTGAGAATCCCTGAAATTTCATACTCCCGGACGTCGGTGACGCCCCGCCTGGACCTCGTTTGAACGAGAAGCAAGTCGCCGACCTTCACGTTCAGTTCCTTGGCGAGTCCTGAGCCGACGATAAGGTCGCCCTTTTCTTTCAGGAACCGGCCCGCGGATATGTACTTTTTTAGTTTGAACACTTGCTGGTCCTTTACAGGATCAATCCCGACGCCGAAGGCGAAAAGCTCGGCCTGGGGACCGATGACCATCGAGCTGAAGCGAAGCCTGGGTGTCGCCGAGGATACATCGGGATTTTCCTTGACGAGCTTCTGGCTTAACGCCGACGCACCCTCAATCAGAGAGTCGAGAGGGAAAAGGAAGCGGTTCTCGAAGAACCCCCGGGGGTATACGACGAGTTCGGAGTTGTCGGTTTCGAGTATATTGCGTATGCTCTGATTCTCTATTCCTGCGAACATGGAGTCGATAAGTATCATGAACGTGAGCCCGATGGATATCGCAAAAGCCGTGATCAGCGTCCGGCGAGTATGGCGGAAGACATTTCTTACAGCCAACTTGAACAACATGATTTACGCCCTCCTCTTGAAATCCGAGGCCGTTCTATATTGCGTTTTCAACTGCATGATTACTTCCTTTTTCTCGTGTCTGAAGTCACGAGACCGTCCTTGAGGAGAACGAGCCTGTCCGCGAAATCCATAACCATCCTGTCGTGGGTGGAGAATATGAACGTCGAGTGCTTTTCCCTGTTCAGTTTTTTCATGAGGTCGAGTATCTCCTGGCCGGTGGTGGAATCGAGATTCGCGGTCGGTTCATCGGCAAGCACGAGCTTCGGTTCTTTTACGAGAGCCCTGGCAATGGCCACACGCTGCTGCTGGCCGCCCGACATCTCGGTGGGTCGTCGGTGTATGTAGTCCCTTAATCCGACTTCTATGAGGATACCTTCCACTACTTCCTTGCGCTTTGCCTTTTCCCAGTGAAGAAGAATCAAGGGTATCTCGACGTTCTCGAACGCCGTCAGCACAGGTATCAGGTTGAAGGACTGGAAGATGAAGCCTATGGAGTCCTTGCGCAGGATCGCCCGGCTTTTCTTGTTCAATGAAAGCAGGTCGGAGCCGTTCAATGAAACGTTACCCGATGTGGGTACGTCAAGGCATCCGATGATGTTCAAAAGGGTGGTTTTGCCGGAGCCCGACGGGCCGGCAATGGACATGAACTCACCCTCGGTTATCTCAAGATCGATACCGCGCAGGGCGTGAGTGACCACCCTTCCTGTCTTGTAGTCTTTCACGAGATTTTTGACGCTCAAAAGAGCCATGTGTTCTCCTTTTTTCTCATGTCGAATCGGGTTACTTTCTTTCGAGCCCTTTCATAATAAGATCTACGAACTCCTCGATTTCTTCGTCGGACATGGGCTCGCGGTTCTTGATGAATTGCGTGATGAACTTCGATCCGTGAACGAACGAGAGGCTTATGAGATATAATACACCTATCTTCGGATTGATGGGTTTTATCTCGCCCTTTTTGGCCGCCACGGAGATCATGTCCTCCAGGTACTTCAGGCCGGTTTGCATTGCGTTTGCCAGCGATGGAGTCAATCCCGGGGAAGTTATCCCGCTCGAGATCATTTCCTTGATGAATAGCTCTATGGAGGCGTTTTTCTGTCCGGCCATGCGCATTTTGGCTTTCCCTAGCGCAATGAACCGGTCGCGGAAGGAAGCCTCTGGATCGTCGAGCTTCGTAAGAATCTCCATCAAATCGGAAACCGTATCGTTCAGTACTGCCTGGTAAAGTCCCTCCTTGTCCTTGAAGTAATAGTAAATGTTGGGCAGCGTCACGCCGGCCTTGTCGGCGATATCCCTTATCGACGCACCTTCGTAGCCCTTTGCAGAGAAGCACTCAAGCGCGGCATTCAATATCTTTTTCCTCACCTCGCCCTTCACTCGCCTCGTTTTTTCAAGTTCCTCCCTGGCGTTTGTGATAGTGGCAATAACGTCAACCGAATCCACATCCTCCTCGAATAAGTTCTCTCTCGGATCGGTGACCCAGTAGCGCGAACCGTCGCGGGGTCTTGAGATGAAACCTTCGTCTACCAGTTCCCTCCTTAGTGTAACGTGGTCGAGCCTTTTTGACGCGTTTGCTTTTTCAAGCCATTCCCTGATCAGATCGTTGATCTCCGCTTCCTTGTATTCCCTCGATGAATTCAAAGAGAGCGAGAGTGCCTTAAGCAGCACCGCCTTGTCTCTGCGCCTCTTGGGTAGGCCTTCAAGACGTTTCCCGGCGAAAAGCTCGATTATCCTTTTTTCAAAATCATTCCTGGTTATTAACTTGTTCTGCATTGATTCTCCAAATTCAACATCTTAACTAACGTTAAAATAATTATAGGAAAACAGAGTGCTTTGTCAAGTATTTTTAACTATCGATAAATAAAATTGACTATTTTGGGGTGTGTGATGCTTTCTTATCCTGCGTTAAGTAATCAGGAGTTCTGCGTTTGTTTTGTGTTTCTACTATGACTGATTTCTCACAATACCCCAGGTCTATGCGCCTCGCTCTTGAGGGATTACGGGGAACGCCTTTCCCACAGCACGGTTCCCTTTGAATCCTCCTCGCGCGTTAACTTGCCCTCCGAATCGAATACTTTCCTTGAATTCCAGGATTTTCCCGATACGTTCTCAGTGCCCGGCTCGTTGAACCTGTAAGTGTAATGGGGAGTATCTGTGCCGGGCCAGTACTCAATCTCGTCCACCGCCCAGATGGGTGAGGCCGCCTGCGGGCGGTCGGGCGAGGAGGGCGAGGAGGGCGAGGTTCGATAGAATACCTGCTTTCTTAACAGACCAATCTCGTATATGTAGCGCCATTTGACAACGCCGACCTGGGTCATGAAAAGATATCCCCGCGAATTGACCGGGTAGAGGACGTCCACCATGTCATTGCCGAAAGCGTAGAACTCGCCTCCGTCAGGATAAGGTGCCGTGATCCATATATATTCGATTTTACCTTCTTTTCTCCATATTTTCACGAATCCTTTGACAGAATCTCCGTCCGCAACCACTTTCAATCCCTTTGACCATTCCTCGGGGGCAGGTTTAGAGTAAAGGAGCGGCGGAAATGAATCGTAAGCGTAAGTGCCGATCGTGGAATTGAAGCCTGCCAGGTCGGGGAAATACTGGTAAAGCGTGTTCGCAATGAGATCGACGAAAGGAGCCTTTGACCGCGAAACGGAAATGAGTTCCCAGTAGTTGCCGTGAGAATCCCTGAATCCGGGAGGGGGGCCGTACCTTCTTTCAGGATTGAGTGTAAAGGTCATTTTCAGGTCGTGGTACTTTTTGAAGGAAAGCAGGAGGTCGTCGTAGAGCTGGACCGTTGCGTATACCGAAAGGCCGAATACGCTGTCCTCCAGCTCTCCGTGAATCACATCCTTGACCTTGCAGCTGAATACGTGACCCCAGCCGTGCGACATCTTGTAGTCGGCGTCGACCAGCACGACCAGTGTGGAATCGGTAACCGCTTCGCCGTCGTCATTGATATCTGTTGTCTTGCCTGCGGCCTTCATCGTGCGGCACCCTAATATCACAATAACGCTCAAAAACACCAAGAAACCACTCTTTGTTTTATTCATCATTTCCTCCAGTTTGAAAACCGACCAGCTTCACGTTTACCTCAGACACCGTTCCGTGATGGATGTAGGAGTATCCGGTGATGCCGACGCCGGGAACGAAGTCGACTATCGTATGATCGGGCAAGGTTACCAGGGCCAGACGATAACGAGTGAAGTGGGGCAGAGGCAACTCCCTTATCAACCAGGGATCGAGGCTGTCAACCTCGATAACCTGCCAGTGATAGCTGCCGTCCAATCCTCCAAAGGTCTTGTTAATGGAAAGCGGAAGATCAAGAAAAAGCTCGGATTTATCGAACAGCCCGTCAAGTGAATCATTCTCATCCAGCAGTCTCTTCAGAATGTTGTCCACCCGCGAAGCGTTTACCAGATAGTACTTGTTTTCACCGGTCCTTGCAATCAGGTAATCCCCGGGCTGCCGGTTTTCGTCATACCAGGCCAGATCCCCGGGGTACCCCTTAACTCGCGCGGCCTTTATCCCGTCCCTTTCGAACGTTTTGACTATTTCCATCCTCCAAGTTATCGTATCTTCCGCTACATCCGGTGAGCCGGGGACGCTCCATTTTACCGGACCTTCGTAAACCCAGTACGTTCCCACGCTCATGGGAAAACCATCTTCCCTGCTTGAGCCTTTGGCTGAAGGAGCACAAAGAAAAACCAGAACCGGAACGATTACGGTCAAATGTGTTTTTTTCAACGCATTCCTCCAACAAAAATGTACGCTACCGTTTCCAGCCGTAAATCCTTCGTTCGGCAGTCTCGAGGAGCCTCTCTGGGGAGCCGTCTTCGGGCACGAACCAGAGTTCGAATCTCGCCGGATACTCGTGCTTGCAATCATTGTCTTTCCACTGACTGAAAATGATCCGATTTTGTATGTCTGCCTGGTCGAAAGACCAGGTCGAACTGAGAGTCACGTCCGGTGCAGTGATTGACTTCTTTACTTTTCTAAAAAAACGGAGTTCCAACTGACAGTTCCGATCTCGCACGTCTGTGGGCAGGTAGATGTGTCCGGCTGGATCGCAGGATTCCCATCGAGTTCTGGATCACGGTGCTCTATTTCTTTTGTTTCCACAGTTCCTCGTTCAATGTGAGTTCACCTGGATTATCAGGATTCTTATTTGTGAACCCCAAGCATTTTAGAGGGGCAACTTGAGCTTCGTGCCCCGGTGCGTTGTGGGTGATGATCGACAGTGCACCCCTGACGTTGAAACAGTGCTGAACTATCGCTTGAAGGGCTTCTCTGTCATGGTCGTTGTCCTGGTATTTTGAAAGGATCACGTGCCCCAAATCCGCCTGTTTTGCCTTGTCTATTCCGTTGATCGCCAGGAGGCCAATGAGCTTTCCCGATTTCTTCAGACACGCCGCGAAGTAGTTATCCATGCCTGACATGTACTGAACGGATTTCTGGCAGGTTTCAATAGAGGTTTCCCATTTATCAAACGCGGGACCAGGAGCCATTCTCCAGTCAACGGCAAGTTCATGGAAATCTCGCCAGTCATCAGCAGTAAATGATCGCAGAACTAGTCGCTTCGTCTCAATTCGTTGCATAAGGTTTTTCCTTTTTAGCTGTTACTTCTTGGTTACGAAACCCGGCAATATACCTCATGAATGCACGTAAAGCTAGCCGGATTCTCAATCGTTCCTTCAAGTCATCCCCAACGTGTTGTTTTTGTAAAGTCTTCGTAAAAAACTCTCGTCGATTTCCAGCATAAGCGTTGTTTAGCGCTCCCAGCCGTAGATCCTTCTCTCGGCAGTCTCAAGGAGCCTCTCTGGGGAGCCGTCCTCGGGCACGAACCACAGCTCGAAACGCGCCGGATACTCTTGCTCCCAGTCTCCCTCCTTGCACCAGACCTCGCAGTTAAAGAAAAATTTCTCCTTCAGGTCGCTAGACCAGCCCACGTACTCTATCGTTCTTTTCTGCTCCATTTCGTACATTACTTCCGCTCCCGTCTCCGTGTTATAGACCTTGAAGTATGTCCACCCCGGTTTGCCTGGGTTCACGTATCCCGAGGCCATGTATATGCCGGGCTGCATGCCGTCACCTACAAAGATCAGGGATTTGTCAGAAATCTTTGTTGAACCCTTGGGCAACAGAGCCGGTGAGAAGCCCTTTTCCAACAGCCATCTCAGCTCCGCATCGATCTCGTCTATAGTCTTTTGTGTGAATTTTCTCCATTTACTTTTGGACTGCTCAAAGATTTCTACCCACACTCCTTCGCCCTTCTCACCCTCCGCTCCCTCGAGAACGAGATATGACTCAAAGCCGGGTTGTTCGTAATCGGGTTTGTAGACGTTGAGTTCGACCGCTGCATCTCCGATGACGCCCTTGTCGTACCAGTTGTTGCGTATCCAGCCGTCTTCGCTGCGCGGTTTGTAGTGCTCGAGTCTTATCATCACCCTCGACTGCAGAAGCGTGTCCGCGTTGAAGTCGGCAACGTATCCGTGCAAGGTCGTATACCAACAGCCCTCTTCAGTCTTTCCGTCTTCCCCGGCCTCATCGCCCGACATTGGGCTGAAGTTTTCCGGGTTGCCCCTTGCCCTTTTTATCGCAACCAAGGTGCCTTTGATAGCGGGCGTTTCGCCGAAACGAGTCACTCTCCATTCCGCGCTCGAACAGAGATAGCGCAAGAGAAGCTCCCTCTTATCCCCGACAAAAAGATCGAGGGTCGTATCGTTTGCATCAATCCTGCATGTGCCGATTTTCTCGCGCCACTCTTTCTTTTCCGTGAGTTCGTTTATGATTGTGCCGCAGCAGCTTCCAGTGATGACTGCGGTAAGGACTGCGCCGAGAAGGAAAATAAGTTTTGAAAGGGACTTACTCATACACTAACTATGACGAACGAGAGCGGCGATTGGTTGCTCCGGGTTCATTTTATCGAGAGCTCAAGGCCGAGGTTGTCGATGTCGAAAAGTATGCTTTCACTGAAATATTCCGGATCTCGCACATAAGCAATATACTCATCAAACACGCCCCTTTTTATAAATCCCGGATCGCCCACGTCGTGCGCGAGAACGAAAGCGCCCGGCGAAAGCTTGGAGTAGAGCGCTTTCAAAAGATCCAGATAAATTTCCTTGCCTTTTTCCTTTCCGTCCGCGTCGAGATGGAGGAAGTCGATTTGACCTTCAAAACGCTCTGCGAATACGAGTCCGTCCTCGGCAATCAATTCGACGTGTCCGGAGTCCTCTACTGTCGTGAAATTCTTGCGAGCGCCCTCGATCGCTTCCGGGTTGATGTCTATCCCGTACACCTTTTCCGCCTTGTATGACCTGTCTTTGCCGCAGCCGGGTGCGGCGCTCCAGAGAAGCGTGTAACCGTAGAAGATGCCGATGCCGGCGGCAACCCTTGGTTTTCTGACCGATGAGAGCATGAAAAAAAGCCTGCGCATCACCCTCGTGAACGTCGTAAATGGAAAGAACCATTTATTCCTGGTGAGCGTCACGAACCTTTCGTACGCGTCCTTGCGATACGAGGCCTCTGCAGGGACAAGACCTTTCTCCTTGAGCATCAATAAAATCGAATCCACCACCCGCTCGTCCTGGGTCGATGAAAGGTGGTTGAGGAAATCCTCGTCCCGGAAGCAGACCTCCCTGCGAAGACCGTCAGGGGCGTCGTGGTTGAATCGGGCGTCCGGCGCTACGTGACTGCCTCGCTCCTTCAGAGTCTCGAGCGTTCTTTCGATAATCTCTTTATCAGGCCTGAAAACGAAAGCCATTGTTAAATCCTTGTAAAATCGATATCGACGAGCGGCACGTCGTTCTCAATGTTCGATCTGTAACGGGCCAGAACCGCCCTGCCGCGTTCGTCCAGGTGATGAACGTCGAACTTCTTGTAGATGAAGACGTAGGTGACCATTTCCCTGAGCTTCAGGAAATCGTGATAGGTTTCCTTCCACCAGTCGTCCAGCCGGTTCTCCCTTTCATAGCCTTTCCAGAAATTCCTTAAGAAGAAGCGCACGAAATCAGCCATGTCCGCTTCGGTCCCACCCAGCCAGCGCGAGTAGAAGAGCAGCGTTGCGATGTCGCCGGCGAACCAGATGTGGTAGGCGTCGTCGAAATCGATAACAGTTAATCTCTTACCATCCACCAGCAGATTGCTCTGGTGCATATCGGTGTGGACGAGCCCGTAGGTCTCCCGGCCGAGGGGCAGTCTTTTTAGTCTCTCGACAAGCGCCTTGCATTTCTCCAGCACCTTGATCTGATCGGCCGGGATGTAGTGATCCCATCGGAGATAATCGAACTCGTGCCAGTGCTCGCGTCTTTTCTCATCACCCGGGTCAGGGTAATCCTTGGTCAGCCGGTGCGTCATCCCGACAATTCTGCCCCATTCCTCGATAAGATCGGACGTCCACTCACCCGGTCCTAAAAGCTTTCCAGGAGCCTTCTCGAAGGACACGACTAAAAAGTATGAGCCATCCTCCGCGTCCACCCTTTCAACCAGATTCCCCCGAGGCGAATCGTACGCCCTTGCGGCAGGCACGTCGTTATCGGCAAGATAGTTGAGCCAGTCAATCTCTCCGCGAATCTCTCCTTCGGTTCTGTGCGAGGAATGGGTCACGCGGAGAATCCTCTCCTCCCCGTCATAAGGGTAGGAGTAGACAAAGTTCTCTATGTCGCCCAGGAGTTTCAACCCCTCTGCTTTTATTCCGTAGAGCTTTGAGGCCTGAGCCCTTATATTGTCCGTGAAGAGTTCTAAAACTTTCTTTTCCATCCCGACTCCAGGTTGATTGTTTACGTCTGCAGTGCCTGCCGAGTGCGGTCAAAATCACTCAGGTAGCTTTCCTTCTCGGCAGCGGGCAGGAACGAATGCCTGAATCCGTTTCTCATTATCCCTAGAATAGACTGCAAATCAAGTCCTCGCTCGAGAACGTGCACGTACTCGTCCACGAGCGAGGTGGAAAAGAAAGTAGGGTCATCCGAATTCAGCGTAACCGGAACGCCGGCGTCTACGAACCTTTTCAAGGGGTGACTTTCGTATGAGTCGTAAAGACCCGTCATAAGGTTGCTCGTGGGGCATATATCGAGAGGTATTTGGTGTTCGGCCAGATAGCCAACGAGCGACGCGTCCTCTATGGCTCGGACCCCGTGGCCGATTCTCTCCACGCCCAGGATTCTTAAGGCGTCCCATACACTCTCTGGACCAAGCCCTTCGCCTGCATGTACCGAGAGACGGAAGCCTTCCTCCCTCGCCAGTTCATAAACATCCTTGAACAGGGAGGGGGGATACAGATGCTCGCTTCCACCTATCGTGATGCCCACTATCTCCTCGCATCCCAAATCCATGATCTGTCTCAACAACTCCATCGCTCGGCCGGGGCCGATATCCCTTACAAGATCGACAATCCAGTTTACCTTGATTCCGGGAAGTTTCGCCTTCCTGATGCAGGCAGCAATTTCCTCAAGGCTGATACCGTTCCATGTGTGTTCGATCGCGGAGATGCTTATCTCTGCATAAACCACGCTCTGTACTCGCAGCGCCTCGATAACACCGGTCATGACTTGCGATAGATCGTCTTTGTCCCTTATGAAGTAGCTGGAGAAGCAGTACGTGGCAAGGAAGTCGTCGAAGTCTTTGTAACGAAACAATTCCTTGACCTCGTCCTCGCTCCATCTTGCCGGTTCGAGAAAGGGCTTGATGTTCTCGTGCGACTCGAACATTCGTACGTGTCTTTGGGGGGCATGTTTCATGAGTTCTGACGCGGGATATTTGTTCATAAGGTTCGCAAACACTTCTACCGGCATCGCACCGTTGAGGTGAATGTGAAGCTCGGCCTTGGGAAGCCTTGATATCAGCGCTGCCGGGTTCACCCTGGACCGAACCTGACTGTCATCCGCAGCACGATGACGAATCGTCCGGGCCGCAAGTCGCTTCCTTTTTACCCGTTAGCGCCGCCCTTATCATGGCCGCTGCGCAGCCCACTCCCGAGTCGACGCGTATAGCCTTCGACGGGCAGTTACGCTCGCATGCCCCGCACTCCATGCAAGCGTTGGGTCGAACCAATTTTGCTTTAGGGCTACCGACAGGAGGTGTGTTACGGGAGAATACTCTATGCGGACAGACGATAGAACACATGCCGCAGCCCGAACACTTCTCCGGAAAGTATTCGAGTGTGTTGGTCGCCTTCATTTCCAAATCCCCGCTATCTTGACCACCACGTCGAATACGGTCACGATGAGACCTGCACCGAATAACCATGCCATTACCGGTATGTAGGTGAACATCTCTCTGCGAACACCTGTTTTGGATGTGAACGTAGTCGAGCCTGTGAAGTTGAGCGCAAGAAACGCCGTTACCGGCGGCATCAGCATCAGGTAAATCAACGAGTTTGCGATACGCATCCACCACGCGGCGTCCGTCCGCGTAAAGAAAACGGCAATCGTGAATCCCAGCGCGACGAGTCCGCCGAGTATGAAACCCTTTGAGCTGAAATCCCTTGTGGGTATCCACGGAAGGAGGAGGGGGAAGAGCACAGTGCCCGCAAGAAAAGCACTGGCAACGGCGATCGAAGCGAGCCATCCTCCGATAAAGAAGAATGCGACTGCGGCCCCTAGCATGTAAAGGGAAGAGGCGACCAATTCCACCGGAATCAGAACCGCTCTGTCACCGAGGTTGAAACGAACCGACCGCATCCTCTCGTCGGCCTTGCCCAGCCTCATGTATTCAGGTATGTCCTCGGACCTTATGGGTCCGTACTCGACCGAGAAACCGGTCCTGCGCTTGACCTCGTGGGCGGATACGCCTGTAGCGCCGAGCTGCGGAAGTATCAGCTTGCGGTGATTCACCACCTCATCCAGTTCGGTCTCCCTGATGTAGTAGCAGAGCATCGCCGTACCGAACGTCCCCTTGCCGGCCGCGCACCAGACGTTAATCCCCCTGGTGTTCAGAACTAAAATCCATGCGTCCATTCCGGCGATATCTTTTCTGAGCGCGTCGAAACTCAGGGTATAGTTTGCCGTGACGAAAACGGGGGAGGAGGGGGAGGGGGTTCCGAGCGCGTAAAGTCCGGGTTCAACCCTGTGTCCCATGCGGTTGACGCCCCAGCGCGCCAGAAAGTGATCCCGGCGATTGGCGGAGGTGATTGAGGAATCCGTCTTTTTGACCTGCGACTTCTCCGCGTCATTTAATTGTAAACCCATATTTCAGTCTACGCAGTCCATTCGATTAGTCAACGCGCGTAAACAGGAGACCTGGGTAATTCCTCTTGACTCCGCGCCCGGTCTGCATATAGTCCAATCCATGCTTGAACTCATAGGACTTTTCTTTTTCGCACGCTATATGGGCCGCAGAACCTTTTCCAAGGGATTCTCGAAAGGCAGGGGCATAGGCATCTCTGTCGGCTTCTGGCTCGGTCTCGAGCTTCTGGCCGGTTTCATCGGCAGCTCAATCGTGCTGGCATCCGGATACAACGAAAACTCCCTCATAATCGTCACATTGCCTTTCGCGGTCGCAGGCATAGGAATCTCCATTCTTATCTCCCTCCTTCTTATCAGGGCGCTGCCTGTACGTAAAGACGAGATAATCGAACGTCTCAACTCCCGTGTCGGAACCGACGACGACTGGTGCCTTTACGTCAAGGGGCTTGCCACGCTCGGCCTGCAGGCTTTGCCCGTACTTGAGGAGTTCCACGAACGCGAGCTCAACTGGCCGCGCTCCGATCGCTTTCGTCAGGCGCTCTCGGACGCTATAGTCAAACTCAGAGCGTCCCCAAAATGAATCTTTAGTGCCGCAAGTAATCCTCGTATGACATGTTGACCGGGTGTATTTCAGGTTTTTGAGCTGCACGCTCTTTTGAGGTGTGGGTCAGCTTCTCGCTTATCTCCCAGAGCCTCCACCAGTCAGCTATCCTGTAGGAAGCCTTGTTAGAAGTCTTTGGTCTGCACTTGTCGAAGTATTTGCCGGTCACTCCGTCAACCTCCTGTGAGGATGCGAGGTAGATGCTTGTCCGTGCCCCTTGCTTCGCAGGAATCCCGAAAAAGGTCTTCATAACGAATGCATTTACCTTCATGAAACCAGTACAACCGTTTCCCAGATTGGTATTCACGAGTCCGGGATTCAGGGCGTTCACGGTAACGCCTGTTCCCTCGAGTCGTTTTGCAAGTTCGTATGTGAACATGAGCATTGCGAGTTTCGATTCCCCGTAGACCTGCATTGTCGGGAAACGACCTTTACGCCTATCGAGATTTTCGAAATCGATTGAATTGATCATCCGGTGAACGAAGGAGGAGACGTTGACTATCCGTGAAGGTGCGGATTTCTTCAAGAGACCCAGCAGGAGATCCGTCAAAAGAAATGGTCCGAGGTAGTTGGTGGCAAAGACCAGTTCGTACCCGTCAACACTCTCTTGACGTCTGTCAATGGAGATACCGGCATTGTTGATGAGAACGTCCAGCCGCGGAAAGCGCTTCTTGTACCTCTGGGTAAGCTCCCTCACGTCACGCTGCGATGAAAGGTCCGCTATCTCCAGATATACATGTGGGTTCCCGCTCGCGGCCACTATCTCGCGTCTTGCCCCTTCGCCCCTGTCGTGGTTCCTTGCGACCATGACGACGACCGAGCCCATTTGCGCAAGACCCCTGGCGGTCTCGTATCCTATTCCCGAGTTCGCTCCTGTTACTATCGAGAATTTGCCCTCCATAAGGCATGAAGTTTCCATCATGAGAGTTCTCCTTCATTGTAGGAATCCAGGGAAGTATCGGTCAATGGGTGTATCTTCCGGTTTTGAGCCACGCGTTCGTTTGCTCTTCCCGTAATGCCTTCACTTATCATCCAAAGCCTTTGCCAGTCACGAGTATTACGTGAAGCCTTGTTTGAAGTCTTTGGTCTGCACTTGTCGAAGTATTTGCCTGTTACTCCGGCGACCTCGGGAGAACTTGCAAGGTAGATGCTTGTCCGTGCTCCTCGCTCAGAAGAAATAGCGAATAGTTTCATCAAAACGACTGCGTTAAGCTTCAGGAAGCCTGTAGTATTCTTTCCAAGATTTGTCTTTACGAGGCCGGGATTCAGGGCGTTTACCGTGACGCCTGTTCCCCCGAGTCGTTTCGCGAGTTCGTAGGAGAACATAAGGACCGCAAGTTTTGATTCACAGTAGGTTTTGACTGCCGAAAACCTGCCTTTCTTTCTCTCGAGATCATCGAAATCGATCCCGTGCGTCGTCTTGTGAGCGAATGATGAAACGTTTATGATCCTTGAGGGCGCAGAAGCCTTGAGCATATCGAGCAAAAGATCCGTCAAAAGAAACGGCGCGAGGTAGTTGGTGGCAAAGGTAAGCTCGAAACCGTCCACACTCTCTTGACGCTTGCCAATCATTATTCCCGCATTGTTTATAAGAACGTCGAGCCGCGGAAAACGCTGCCTGTACCTCTCCGCGAGATACCTTGCCTCCCCCTGCGAGGAAAGATCAGCAAACATCATGTAAACGTGCGGATTCCCGCTCGCGGCGACTATCTCTTTTCTTGCGCGCTCACCTCGGTCAGGGTCCTTCGCGACTCCAACCACAACCGAGCCCATCCGCGCCAGTCCGAGCGCGGTCTGGTATCCTATTCCCGAGTTCGCTCCTGTAACGATCGAGAACTTGCCCTCCATTCGGCACGAGCTCTCTCTCATATGAAGCCTCCTTGGTCCATACTTTGATTTAAAAAACCTGTATTTATTATAGAAAGGTAAACGTATGCGTCAAGGATTAATTCCCCATAAAGGTTCAAAGAACCTTTATGGGGACCTCAGCGTTACAGAAATTGTCTCTGATTTGTCTGAGTTGTGCCGAGCGGAAACGAGGTTTTGCATTCAAACGCGGAATTCCATTCCGCGCATGCGCCTCCGGCGCTCGCTTCCATTAGCTCTCCTTGATTCAGGCTGGCCAGGGGGATACTCTGTGTCCCTTTGGGGCGTCACTTGACCTTTTCGTTTTTCCGACTAATCTATATCTAAATGAAAGCTTGTCTCAGAACAATCATCCTTGCCGGTTTTCTTGCTCTGCCGTTGCTTGCGAGAGCTGCAGCTTCCACCTATGCCGTGCTCGAATTCGACGGCGCAATCGGCCCTGTTGCCGAGCGCTATATATCCAACGGAATAGACCGCGCGGTAGGGGAGGGGGTCTCGTTCATCCTCCTCGAACTCGATACGCCCGGCGGACTCGACGAGTCCATGCGCGCCATAGTCAAAAAGATCCTCGCCTCGCCCGTGCCCGTCGTCGGCTACGTCTATCCCCAGGGTGCACGCGCGGCTTCGGCGGGCGTCTTCATCATGCTTGCTTGCAACGTGACGGCGATGGCACCCGGAACCAACATGGGCGCCGCACACCCGGTTAACCTGGGCGGGCAGCAGCCCGACTCGGTCATGATGGGCAAAATCGAGAACGATGCGGTGGCGTTCATTCGTTCGATAGCCGAGAGACGCGGCCGCGACGCGGACTGGGCGGAAAAATCCGTCCGCAAATCGGTATCCGTCTCAGCAGAGGAGGCCAAAAGGCTCGGCCTCGCCGATTATATCGCCTCGTCGCCCGAAGAACTCGTAAGGGCGCTCGACGGCCGCGTCGTCGAAACGTCCTCAGGCAAAGTAAAGCTAGAGACCGCCTACGCCCGCGAGGTAAAGGTCGGCATGCGCTGGTTCGAAAAACTCCTCGGAGTTCTCTCCAATCCCAACCTCGTCTACATCCTCATGATGATAGGCATCTACGGACTCATCGCGTGGGTGCAGAACCCCGGCTCGATATTCCCGGGTGTCATAGGCTTCATCGCGCTCGTGTTCGCGCTTTACGGGCTCCAGGTCCTGCCCGTCAATTACGCGGGACTGGCCCTCATAGGTCTTGCAATATTGCTCTTTATCCTGGAGGTGAAGGTCACCTCGCATGGAATGCTCGCAGTAGGAGGCATTGTGTCGTTGATTCTTGGAACCGTTATCATGTTTCAATCTGTCCCGGCAGCGTTCGGGATCTCGTGGCCGGTCATCATCATCGTCATCGCGATAGTAGCCGCGCTTCTGGCGCTCATCGTCTACCTTGCCGCGCGCGCGCACGTCCGCAGACCCACGACGGGAGAGCAGGGAATGATAGGCTGGACCGGCGAGGCTCGTTCCGACCTTTCCTTATCCGTCGAAGGCTCCGTCTACGTTCACGGCGAGTACTGGACTGCGGTGCCCGCCGACTCGTCCACCAAAATCAAAAAGGGCGAGCGCGTCAAGGTCGTCGCCATGGACGGCATGGTGCTAAAAGTCGAGCCCGTAACACACCCTTAGGGCAAACACAACGGCGCTTTTCTGTTTTGAGGATGAGGGGACGTCAATAAATTTTTGTCTCAAGAAGCTTCAATAGCGGAAAACACCCTCTCCTTTCGGGAGAGGTGCGCTCCAAAGGAGCGCTGGGTGAGGGAAGCCCCCCTTTATTAAGGGGGGGAGGGGGTTAGCACACCTTGTCATTGCGAGGCTTCCCTGGGAAGACAAAGCAATCTATTCCCGGAGGGAATGTACATTATAAGGAGCATTCACTTCGTACCCCAGGGGTACTCGTGAATAGATTGCTTCGGTCGCTCACAGCGACACTCGCAACGACAAACGAGGGAGTTGTCAAGGTTCAGGAACGATAAACATGCTCAGACAGTTTGTCTAGGGTAGGAATAATGTCATACCACTCTTTCGTATTAGCAAGATGATAAAGAATCGAAATAACCGTATTTAGCCTTTTATGGAATCTGTCAGATGTTCTGTAATCCTTATTTTCAAATTCTCTGAGACTTTTCTCGAAAGCACTGACTATTGCAATAACAAGTTTTCTGTCGAAGAGACCTTCGTCTTTTTGGAGGAGTATCCTTGCCAGATAGGCTAAATAGAAAGATAATTCTTTAAGTGCTTTTAAAGGTATTGGACATTGGTTATAAACAATGGCGTTTGAGAATTCTTGCACAGCATTTTTAACGGCATTAAATTTTTCGTGTTTGATAAGAAGAAATGCGAAGATGTATGACTGAAGATACAATTTCCTAGCATCTTCATCCCAAACATCTCCAAAAAGTTGTGGATCAACAAAGCTAAGGCAACGGTTTCCGAATCTTATTAGACTCTCCAAAAACCACCCTTGGTTCCTAGGAAGATTATCTGTATCTTTCAGGAACTTCATAAGGTATTTTAATGTATTGATTGCGTTAAAGGTTTTAGTCAAATGCACTTTTTTGGGTCCATCGTCTTTCTTTATGCAGGCTGATAATAATTCAATAAAAGTGGAAGTAATATTACCTTCATAGCTCTCTCTAATGAAGCCTAGCAGAAGAAGCTCTGTTCGATCCAGAAACGCGTTTAAGTGTTCGTGCCACCCTCTTTCTATGTGATTGTTATAAATCCTCAACTCGGTAGACAAGAACATATATCTTGCCGTTTTAGCATTCTTATCATCTTCCGTCTCGTTTTCTAATTTATAATCAGTTAAATTAACACAAGCACGAGCACAGTGCATAGAAAGGTCTTCTAATTTGTCACTAGTGCAGAATATTTCAATTTCTGAGATTAAAAATGCGACATCTTCACAAGTCTGATAAAAATGCCTATCAAATGCTTCCTTGGCGATTCTTTCGCTTTGATCAACGATAATACGAGGTGCGCGGCGATTCTGCAAGACTTCTTCGCATACTTCTATGAATCTTTCTCTCATCTTAGATTTATATTTATTCCATAAAGGAAGTGAAATTTTTCCAGCAGTACCGTACTCTTCAAGCGATAATGTAAAATCCATAAGTGCTTTTTGAACTATCTCGAAAGCCTCAAAGTTGAGGTCATTGAACGCGCCCATGCCAATATTTTCTAATACGTTTATAAGTTCATCAGTTTTTCCTTCCCGTTCTTTTTCTCTGTGCTTGACGTTGGATATTTCCTTAAGTGCCTTATCCTTGAGTTTAACAATAACCTGCCCAATGTTCATGCGCTTCTTCAAATCAAGGAAGAAGGGAATTAATAAAACAACCATCACTGAACCATAGGCGAATGAAATAAATGACCCCAAACCATTTGGTTTACTAAGGAATGCCAAAGGGATAATGATAGAAGCAGCAAAGAGGATCATGTAGCCGATTACCCATTTGTTAAAGATGATCTGCATTGTTCTATGGGTGTACTTAGTTACGAATTGAGTGGCAATCAGGGTAATTGAAAAAACAAGGGCAAACAACGCCGCAAGCACCTGAGCGGTTGCGCTAAGAAGGTATTTGTGAGTATCAGGAAATTCAGCTTTCGTATTTAGCCAAGCCCACAAGCTGTGACGAGTCAGGAAGACGACGACTGCAATCATAAGGATTGCAATAACCCCTATCCCGATCAAAAACGCTTTGTTGAACCTCCTGCCGTTACTCATGGTTGATGATAGGCTGGGGGAGTGGGATGTCAAGAAACTCCACCCCGCAAATCTGCTCCGCATACGTTCGGGGACCTCAACACCCCCACCCTACCCTCCCCCGTCAAAGGGGAGGTAATTAAGGAGCATTTTCGTCTTGACGAAAATAGATGGCTCCCTTCGTTCGCCCCTCGGACTCATGTCGCTTCGCTCCTCAGAATGACATTTTTCCCCTCGGCGGCGTCCGATCCCCCCTTATTAAGGGGGGCGTAATACACCCCAAAAACACCCGAAAAAGCCCAAAAATGACCCAAAATCTGCGGAATTGGTTTTTGGCTCCTAATCCTCGAACCCGCTCAGTTTATCTCAATTTGTCCCACTTTTTTGGGGATTTTTTTGTCCCACTTTTGTCCTACTTAGTTATCCACATTTTTGACGCGGTTCGTTAAACCTGACCTCACTTTCACCCAAGTTTTGTCCCACTTTTGTCCAGCTTTTTTCATCCCGCGAATCTACTTCGCAGTCTTCTGGGGCATAAATGGAGTTCCATGAAAAAAGTCCGGGCATTTTTTCAGGGATTGTTTTAGCTTGACATAACGCCTATTCTCTGTTATGCTTGCAGCTTATGCGAGAACTTAGCGTCAACGTCGATCATGTGGCTACACTGCGACAGGCAAGGCGTGAGCGGTTTCCCGATCCCGTTCATTTTGCACTGCTTGCGGAGGCCGGCGGTGCTTCCGGCATCACGTGCCACCTGCGCTCGGACCGCCGCCACATCCAGGACGATGACGTACACCGTCTCAAGTCCGCCATCAAGGGCGAGTTGAATCTTGAGATGGCGGCTACTGAAGAGATGGCGAGCATCGCTCTCGCAGTAAAGCCGCATCAGGTGAGTCTTGTGCCCGAGCGTCCGGAGGAGGTCACGACCGAGGGCGGGCTCGATCTTAAGTCCCGCTTCGACGCGGTTAAGCCTTATGCGGAACGAATCGCGGCGGCAGGCATTCGTATCTCCTGCTTTATTGAGGCGGAGGAGGAGATGATCGCGCGCGCAAAAGATTTGGGGGCGAAACGCGTTGAATTCAACACCGATGCTTATGCCAAAGAGCCTGAACGCCGTTCGGAGTTCATCGTGTTATTTAAAGGGATGGCCGTATATGCCGCCTCCCTTGGTCTCGAGGTTCATATCGGTCATGCCCTCGATTACGAGAACCTTCCTCCACTGATGGGGATAACTGAAATTCGAGGCGCGTCGATAGGCTTCTCTATAATCGCGCGCGCACTCGAGGTGGGTATGAAGGAAGCGGTTAGAGAGATGGTCAAACTTATTGGAAAGGAATAATTGTGAATTTTAAAAATACAACAAGCCTTGCGAGGAGGTTTGATGAAGCGTAGTTTGTGGATCAAAGTGATCCTTTTTGCTGCTTTCCTGGTCGTGGGAGTTGTATTGCTTTATCCGACGATCCAGTTGTGGACAACTCCTGATCTTACCGAGGACGAGCGTATAGAACTTGAAAAACATTCATTGCATCTTGGACTGGATATAGTCGGAGGCATGCATCTTGTGCTTGAGGCGGATACCTCTGGCCGGGGATATGGTGCAGCGGACGTGGCCAGTGCAACGGACAATGCCGTTCGTATTATCCGCAAGCGTGTTGACGATCTAGGTGTTTCCGAGCCGAGCATCCAGAAGGTGGGCAAGAACCGCATTCAGGTACAGCTTCCAGGCATTGCCGATCGCGCACGTGCACTGGATATACTGGGTAAGACAGGTCTTCTGGAGTTCCGAATGCTCGCGGATCCTGCTGCGACGGCAGCGGTCTACAAAAGCATGAACTCTTTACTCTCCGGGGATACCACCAACGCCCAGACCCCGTTGAGTAAATACTTTATTGCGGTTGAAGGCGATACCGGCATACTTGATCGCGACTACAAGGATGTCAAGGAACTGATACTTAAGGCAAAGGGTGTGGTTCCTTCGGACGTGGAGGTGCTCTTCGGCCCTGATGAGGATGTAGGCAACCAGAAGGTAAGGCGCTTGTATATTGTAAAAAAACAGGTTGCCATAACCGGAGGTGATATAAGCGAAAAGGATGTTCAGGCGCAGTTGTACCAGGGCAGGGAGCCCGGGCTTGCCGGAAGCTGGACAGTTGAGATGGGCCTTAAGCGCAGTGGACAGTACAGGTTTGCAGAGATTACGGGCTCAAACGTCGGCAAGAGACTCGCCATAGTGCTCGACGGCATCGTGATGTCCGCGCCCGTCATAAAGGAAAGGATTCCTGCTGGATCTAAACCCGTGATTACCACTCAGGACAGGGAGGGTACGGAGGCGCGTGATCTTGCGAACGTCATCCGTCACGGCGCCCTGCCGGTTCCCCTCCGCATAGCGGAGGAGCGCACGGTGAGCCCTACGCTCGGCCGGGACTCAGTCAACGCGGGCGTTCTTGCCCTTCTCGTCGGTTTTGCGGCGGTCATTCTCTTCATGATGATTTACTATACCGGTGCGGGCCTTGCGTCGGTCGTATCCCTGATACTCAATATCTTCGGTCTTATGGCCGTACTTGCAGGCATCAGAGCGACTATTACGCTGCCGGGCATTGCAGGCATTGCCCTGACCATCGGAATGGCCGTGGACGCGAATGTGCTGATATTCGAACGAATACGAGACGAACTGCGAATGGGAAAATTCACTCGGACGGCCGTGGAGGCCGGATACCACTCCGCGTGGTACGTGATTCTCGACTCCAACATAACCACGATACTCATGGCGGCGATTCTGTTCATCATCAACTCCGGGCCGGTGCGCGGGTTTGCGATTACCCTGAGCATCGGTCTTTTGATAAACATGGTAACGGCTGTGTACTTCTCCAGAGGCATATTCGACCTGTATCTCGCAAAGAATCCAGCCCGCAAACTTTACATATAGGAGGCCGGCATGCTGCAACTTATTAAAGACGCAAAGATTCCCTTTACCAGAATCCGCTACTGGGGATACATCTTCTCGGGAGCGACTCTGCTCATGACCGCCGTTCTACTTATAGTAAACAAGGGTCCCAACTACGGCATTGACTTTACGGGCGGAACAAGAATCGGGCTCGAGTTATCAGGAGACGTCAAGACCGCCGAGGTTCGCAAAGTGCTTACAAGTCTTGGTGAAACAGACGTGAAGATATTCCGGATTCAGTCTCCCAATTCAAAAAAAGTAGGCTATGACATTCAGGTCCCGCCGCACACGGGCATCGTGAAAACCGGTGAGGAGACATTCAGCCAAAGGCTCGTGAACAAAATAAAGGAGATGCGGCCCGGCATTGAGGTTACACTTACCGGCGAGGAGAACGTATCAGCCGCTTTCGGTAAGGAATTGCAGAATAGGGCTATAATAGCCATGCTTATCGGTATACTCTTGATGCTCGTTTATCTTGGTATTCGAATAAACTTCCGTTTCTCTTCCGGTATCGCGATATCGGTTTTTCACGACGTTTTCTTTACCTTAGGTATCATAACTCTTACAGGAATCAAGATAGACGTCACGGTTGTCGCTGCTCTGCTTACCCTCATCGGCTACTCGGTGAACGACTCCATTGTCGTTTCCAAGCGTATCCAGGAACTCATGAAACTCAGACGCGGTGCAACCCTTGAAGAAAACATCAACGACGGCATCAATAACACGCTTTCGAGAACCATCATTACCGCGGCAACGACTCTGTTTACCGCGCTCGCGCTCGTCATCTTTGCATCCAAAACCGCCGTTTTTCCGTTCGCATTCACCATGTCGATCGGGATAGTCGTCGGGACTTATTCCTCAATATTTGTGGTTGCGCCGCTCGTTGTCGAGTGGGAAAAAATCGTTCCTTCGCGCAGACGCAGGCGCTAGTTAAATCTGGGAGATTTTATGGCCGGTTCTCAACCATCACTGGTTCTGAGAATCGGCCTCTCCTTTTTCGGTACCGGTTATATCGGGAAAGGGGGAGGAACCCTTGCGAGTGCGGTTGCCGCTTTAGGCTGTTTCTTCCTGTGGCCCTATCCGCTCGTTTCATCAGGCATCCTTCTCGTGCTTTCCGCGTTTGGGATATGGGCAAGCTCCTATGCTGAGAAGAGAGGGTGGGGGTACGACGATCCGCGAATAACGATAGACGAGGTGTGCGGCATGCTTGCCGCATCCATACTGCTTCCCCGCCCACCCACCCTTTGGGGGGCCCTGCTCGTTCTCGGTCTGGCGTTTCTCCTCTTCCGGCTTCTCGATATCATCAAGCCCCCTCCAGTTTCCTTGATGGAGCGTCTTCCAGGGGGCTGGGGCGTGATGGGTGACGACCTGGTTGCCGGCATAATCGCGAACGGCCTTGTGCAGCTAGTAAGACTCTTGCCGCAGGGGTGGTTGGGTGGCTAGTAAACTGGAATCCGCCGAACTCGTAATCATCGGCGACGAACTCCTTGCGGGTACGGTCAATGATGTAAATATCGGCTACCTTACCTCAAAACTCTTAGAGATAGGCCTTTCCATATCACGCGTAACCGTCACCGGGGACGCCCCGGTAACGCTCGAAGGCGTTCTCTCCGAAGCACTCCAGCGTTCGCGCCTGGTCATCTCGTCGGGCGGGCTCGGTCCGACATCAGACGACCCAACGCGAGCGGTGGCCGCTCGCCTCTTCGGCAGCGAGCTTTACTCTAATAAGTCCCTCCTTACCCTTATCCGTAAACGCTACGCCAGGCTCGGCCGCAAACTGAGCGCCCTCGGTGCGACCCAGGCGCTCGTGCCCCGCGGGGCGATACTACTCAGAAACCCTGTAGGTGCCGCGCCCGGAATCGTCCTCGCTCGCGATACCGGTACGCTTATTATGCTTCCAGGTGTGCCTTCGGAGGTCAGAGCCATTACCGAGCCGGGACTGCTAGCGTACCTTTCAGAAAACTTCCAGCTTCCCAAACCTCACATCCTTCTCGTCCGGACATCCAGCAAAGTTGAAACCGAGCTACAAGAGCTTCTTACACCCTTTCTCTCCTCCCAGAAGGGTTTGAAGGTTTCCTATTTGCCCAAACGCGGCACCGTCGATCTGAGGTTAGAAACATCATCTGAAAGAAGGCTCGGTCTTGCTCTGAAGGAAATAAGAAAAATACTCGGCCAGGCCATTTACGCGACGGGGGAGAAGAGCCTTGCAGAGGCGGTCGGTGAACTACTCCTCAATCAGAACGCTACACTTTCGGTTGCAGAAAGCTGCACCGGAGGCATGCTTGCATCCGCAATCGTCGACGTTGCGGGCAGTTCCCGATATTTCCTCGGCGGCGTCGTGAGCTACTCCAACGAGACAAAAGAAACCCTCCTGGGTGTGTCGCATACGCTCATTACCAGATACGGCGCAGTCAGCCCAGAGGTCGCCCAGGCCATGGCCGAGGGCGCGCGTGAACGCTTCGGCTCGACTTACGCCGTCTCGATCACCGGCGTCGCTGGACCTGGAGGGGGCACGAAAGCTAAACCGGTCGGTCTCGTGTATATATGCGCAGCAGGGCCGGGCGTTGTGAAAGTCGAACGTACTTTTTTTCCTTCCTCTCGTACCATTATCCGCGAACGGAGCGCCGTGCTCGCCCTCGCCCTCCTCAGAGCCCTTCTTTTACCCCACGAATCTACTTTGTAGCTTTGCGGGGACCCCTCAGCCCTCCTTAGTAACACCACCCTTCACTGAAAATTATCCAGGGACCTTCCGGTCGAACGAAGTTCGACAAGCGACATCCTCTGCAGAATTCAATTCTGCCAATGCGCCTCCGGCGCTCCTCATTGGAGAGTAGATGTAAAATGGCAGAAGCGAAGTTTTGCCTCCAAACGATGTTATTCATGCAAAACTTCTCATGCGCCTTCCAGGCGCTCGCCCTCCCTCAGAGCGCATCTTTTCTCTACGAATCTACTTTGTAGCTCCGCGGGGATCCCGTAATCGTTCTCGTCCTTTATCAGTAGAGTTCTGTTGCGTTCAACACCTCCTGCACCAGCAATAACTCAGTTCTCATAAGATCCTTTTAGAGAATAGCATATGTATCCTGATTGCGTAAGTTACGTGCTGTTTTAAAGATGTCGTTCAGGTGTTGTCTTTACCATGAGTCTTTGAATCAACCCCGAATCGTGAAGGGATCTTGATTTACATTAGTCAGAGCATTCGTTCGGTCGGTTTTCTTGACATCCACGACTAAAAAGTTATACTCCCGACGATGCGCCTTTTTTTCGGAGTCGGGTTGCCAATGGGTGTAAGGAAGGAGGTCTGGAATTTTTGCTCCACAATAAAGGAAAAACTCCCGAGAATGAAATGGGTCGAAGAGGGGAACTTGCACATAACCCTGCGGTTTCTGGGCGAGGTGGAAAAAGAAAAACTAGCCACGCTCGTTCGGCTTTCCGATGAAGCATCCCGTGACACAAAAGCATTCCCCGTGACACTCGGAAGTCTAGGTGCTTTTCCCAATCATAAACGGGCCAGGGTCTTCTGGTGGGGACTTTCCGAAGGAGGAGAGGAGTGTGTTCAATTGTTTCGAAAACTGGAGGCGCGGCTTGTAGATTCAGGCTTTACTCCCGAAGACAAGGCCTTCCATCCTCATATTACACTTTCTCGTCTTAATCCCCCATCAACCCTTGCGATCGAAGATTATACCACCCCGAAAGGGTCGTCCTTTACATGTGACAGATTTACCCTTTACGAGAGCGTACTAAGGCCGCAGGGGCCCCTCTATAAAACGATAAAGGAGTTCGATCTTGCCTAAGACTCCACCGAAACCCGAGGGACCGGTTACACCTGTCAAACGTGCCCTGAATATCGCCCTGTTCGTAGTATCCCTGTATGTGTTTCTTCTGAGCATAGAGATGATCTCGGGCACGCTTTCCGGCTTTAAGGATTTCGCCCGGTTTCTTCTCACTCTAACCAACAATCCGATAGTAGGTCTTTTCATCGGTATCCTTACGACCGCCATTATCCAGAGTTCTTCGGCCACCACCTCGCTTGTCGTCTGCCTTGTGGCATCGGGAGCGATATCGGTCAATCATGCCATTCCCATAATCATGGGCGCCAATATCGGAACGACCATCACCAACATGATAGTTTCCCTCTTCCATATCTCCAGGAAAGAGGAGTTTGCCAAGGCATTCCCTGGCGCAATCGTGCATGACATGTTCAACATCCTCACCGTCATCGTCCTTTTCCCGATTGAGATATTCCTTCATCCCCTCGAGATTGTTTCAAACTTTATGGCAAAGGGATTCACCGGCATCGGCGGATTCAAGGTACTCTCTCCCCTGAAATTTATAGTCGAACCGGTGTGGAAACTAATCCATGCGGGTGTAAATGCCCTTGTTAAACTCGTCATCCCTCCCTCAAAATTCCAGGGCACCCTTATAATACTCGTGTGTCTAGTGATCGCGATGGTGCTTTTGTTTTTCGGTCTTTCCTTCATGGTCAAGGGTATGCGCAGGCTTACCGGTTCAAAAACCGAGGTTTTCATAGACCGCTATCTTTTCGGTGGACCCATCAGGGCATTTCTCGTGGGTATGATTGTTACATCGGTAATACAATCATCCTCGGTAACCACATCATTCGTCGTTCCCCTTGTCGGTGCCGGTCTCGTAACCCTTGAGCAGATATTCCCTTATACCCTTGGAGCCAACATTGGAACCACCATCACGGCAATACTTGCGTCGCTCGTCACAGGTTCCCCCCTCGCGATACAAGTCGCGTTTGCGCATTCGCTTTTCAATATCTTCGGAACCGTTCTCTGGTATCCTTTGAGAATTGTACCCATAACGTTTGCCAAAAGCCTCGGCAAGCTTGTTGCCTGGAAGCGCTGGATGGCGTTTGTATATATCGCAGTTGTGTTTATAATTATTCCTGTGGGACTTATACTCTTGCTTAGGAGGTAAGAATGTACTATGGTGAACTGATCAAATCGTGGGAAGGTTCGGGTCTTTTAAAACTTTGCATGCAGGACATGTTCAAGATGCTCGACATCTCCGAGAAGATGTTCGAGGCGGCATGGGAGATGATTACGGGCACCGGTGAAATAACCGACCTCTACAAGATGGACAAACAGCTCAACGAATTGCAGATAGCCATCCGTCGCCGGATTCTCGAACACATGGCTATTAATCCCGGCCAGGATATCAACGCATCCTTCGTTCTGGGGGTACTTGTAATAGATCTCGAGCGCATCGGCGACTATGCCAAGAATTTCGACGACATCGCGCGTCATTACCCCGAACCCATCTCGGGCGGTGTCTTCGATATATTGCATGAAATGGCCAAAAAGGTCAAGGCGATGTTTGATGAGACCAGGGATGCGCTCGTCAAGAACGATTCCAAGCTTGCTCGTAAGCTTATGCAGGATCAGGCTGATATGGCGAAAGAAGCAGACAGGTTTATGGATCAGCTCATGGAATCCAAGGATTTGACCGTTAAGCAGGGAATCGTTGCCGCGATGCTTGCCCGTTACATAAAGCGCGTAAGCGCTCATCTTAAAAACGTGGTGTCGAGTGTGGTCAATCCTTATCACAGAATTGGCTACAGGCCTAACGAAAAAGAAGATGATTGAGTTATTCTCAAGGTACTTGACAAACTTCGAAATTCGACTATCATTAGTCATATACAACCAGGGACGATATTTGAAGGCTGCGGAGATGCGTCTTTAAAGAGATTCCCGTAACACACCTCCCTTCCCTCACCCCCTCCCCTGGAGAGTGCGTCCATGCCTCTCCAGGGGTTTTTTTTGAGCGATGATTTGGCATGCCTCTTCAGGATTTTTTTAGGAACGATTTGCCGGGTTCATCCACGTCCTTCATGAATTTTCTATTGTCCCCAAATGATTTCTGAGGCAGTCGTTTGAGGTGCTACTCCCTTTGTCATACGCAAAAGGACCGCGATTCCGAACTTGCAATCTAGCTAATATTGACATGCACTCTTCCGTATCTATACTCACACCATGCGCGTAGGCTTGGGTTTCGACTCTCACCCGTTCTCAAAAGAAAGAGCGCTCGTCATTGGCGGGGTGAAGATTCCCCATGAGCGGGGACTTTCCGGCCACTCCGATGCCGACGTGCTCCTGCATGCCGTCTGTGATGCCCTTATCGGCGCGGCAGGGCTTTCGAGCATCGGCGAGCTCTTCCCGGATACCGACCCTCATTACAAGGACGCCGACAGCGCTTTTTTGCTTCAGGAAGTATTCAATCGCATACAAAAACTCGGCTATCGCGTAGTAAACCTCGACTGCACTATTCTTGCCGAAGAGCCCATGCTCGTTCCCTATCGCGACCGGATGCGCGACCGGATCGCAGAGATACTCGAGATAGAGATATCCCAAATCGCAATAAAACCGAAAAGGGGAGAGGGTATGGGGTTCGTCGGCCGGGCCGAAGGCATTGCCGCATTTGCCGTCGTGCTCCTTGATATCGAATGATTCCTCTTCGCGACGAGATTCGACCTAAGAGGCGTCCTTACGTGGTTTACGTTCTTATCGGTCTGAACGTAGCCGTTTACCTCATCGAGTTACTCCTCTACCTCTCGAATCGCTCCTCATTCGGAGAATTCATCTACTCCTGGGGGCTTGTTCCGCGAAGGCTTTTCTTTGAAACCTCATGGACCGATATCGCCTCGATATTCACCTCCATGTTCCTTCACGACGCGCCCAGCCCCTTGCACGTAGGTGCCAATATGCTCTTTCTATGGGTCTTCGGCGATAACATCGAGGACGCAATGGGCCACTGGCTCTTTATCCCGTTTTATCTCGTTTGCGGAGCTGCGGGTGCGCTTTTGCACGCGGTCATTACCCCCTCATCACCGGTGGTCATGATAGGCGCTTCAGGCGCAATATCCGGGATACTGGGCGCTTACGTGGTTCTCCATCCCCGGTCAAAGGTGCTCTCGCTCGTCATCTTCTACTTCATAAGGATCATGTACATACCCGCATGGGTATTCATCGGCATCTGGTTCGGCTACCAGCTCTTGTACGGTATTCTCACACTCGGAAGCGGGGGAGGAGGGGTCGCGTTCCTTGCCCATATCGGCGGGTTTGTTGCAGGTCTCATCGTTGCCCTCATATTCCGCAAGAGGCTCCTAAGGGATTACTACATTGAAATCCACCCGTAACACCCGTAACACCCGTAACACCCACCCGTAACACCCATCTGTAATACCCACCAGTAATACATCCCTTTTCCTACTGTCCGTGATCTGGAAGGATGTCGTTCAGATTATCTTAATGTAAGAGACCGATGTAGAGGTGCTTCTGAATGTAAAACCTCGTTTATGCGCTGTAAAACTCAGCCGAATTATAGACAATCTCTAAAAGGGTTCTAAGGGTTCTAAGGGTTCTGAGGTGGGCGGCACCGGATGTCGCTTGTCGAACTTCGCTCGGTCGTACTGATTGGTCGAATCTGTTCGTGCAAAATCAGGAAGTTTTTTTGACATGAATGCGGGGTCCCCAAACGGATGCGGAGCAGACGCTTGGGGTAAAAAATGCGGGGTCCCCAAACGGATGTAGAGCAGACGCTTGGGGTGAAAAATGTGGGATACCTAAAAAGACTATGTGACTTTTGGGTCAAAAAGAGGGTTAATCGTCCGAATGGCCCCGGTTTATCATCTCCCACTCCTTTTGCTCGTCGACGAGAATGGGTTCTTCATCATTCTCATCGTAATCGGCCTCTGCGTAGTCGTGCAGTCTGAGACAGAGCTTTGCGTAGCTCTCGTCCTCGAACCTCAGGCAGCACAACAGCCTGCCGCACATGCCCGAAATCTTGTCCGGGTTCACGTAAAGGTTCTGCCTGCGGGCCGAGCGAAGGCTTATAGGCCTCAATTCAGCCAAAAAGGCCGTGCAGCAGAGCGGCCTTCCGCATGGGCCAAGCCCGCCCACCAGCCTTGCATGATCCCTTATGCCTATTTGTTTTATGACTACCCTGCAGCCCAGAACCAGACTCACCTCCTTGTGCAGCTTGCGGAAATCCAGGCGGTGCTCGGAAAGAAAGTAGAACGCTATTTTCTGGCGGTCAATCCAGCCGTGAACGTCCACCACCCTCATGGGCATCTCGTACTCCTTGACTATTGCCTTGAACGTATTGAGGGCTTCGGCTTCCCATGAGCGCTGTTCCTTCAGAAGAAACAGGTCATCTTCGGTGGCTTTTCTTATCGCGATGGCTTTTGGCTGGGCGTCGTCCGATTGGGCTTTTACGACACCGATGTCATCGCAGCCCTTGAAACGAAGTATGACCATGTCTCCAGGTAACAAATCAAGTCCCACCGCTGCGGTGGCGACCACGCGCATGAGCGAGTGACATTCTACTATGTAGTGCTTCTCACTCATCCGGTTATCCCGAGCCGGGCAGATATCCTGCGGGTGAAACCAGGACATACTGTCCGAATCCGAGCTTGTCCTCGAAGATGAACTCGGAACCGCCGTTGTAGGTCCATACGATATAAGGATTCTGGTTCATCTCGAAGGGATGTTCCTCGACCTGATCGGGCGGGCCGAAGCGCATGTATATCTTCGCCCTGTCCGAAAGGTATCCCTTGTCGCCGTGCCCGAAGCTGCGTTCGCAGTAGTTTATCTTCTCAAAGTAATTCTCGAGAGTTTCGTTGTAGTCGGTCTGGGGGGTGGGGTCCTTGGTTTTCCAGAAACTGTCCCAGACAGACTGCCTCATTTCTGGCGCGACTTTTTTCATGTACTCGCGTTCGTCGGTAGTCGTTATGTAGATGAGCTTGTCAACGAGTTCATTGTAACGGCCTGGATCGAGTTTGAATGGCTTTTGAATGCGGAAGAAGGCCTCCTCTTCATCCAGCATCTTTCCCTTGCCGAATGCCTTTATCGAAATCTTGTACTCCTCGGTGGGAAACTTTTCGAGACCCACTATCCACTTTGCTTCGTCCGGAGGCTTTTCGATGTTTTCCTTTTGGGTGAAACCCGAGGATTCCTTGAATGTGATAGTCAACAGCGCGGAGTCGAGCTCTTGCTCGTATACGGGCACGCTCACGACGAGCGTGTCGTTGCCTGTGAAGGGTTTCGAGAGCATCCTTTGTCCCTGCCCGTCCGCGATTTCAGGAGTTCCGAGCGCTTTATGGTAGATATCCATCTCGAAATCCTTGCTGAGCCTGCGGGTTGCGCCCAGCATTCGCACGCTTACATTGCCCTGGTAGTGTCCTTTGGGAAGAAAGACCTCGAGCGTTTCGGACACCGTCTTCATGCGTGAGGCAGCGTCCTCGGTGGACCACACAACAACGTCTCCGAAACTTTCAGTGCCGTATACCTCCTTCTTTTTGTCCGTCAGCTGCAAGACAGTCTGATACGATGCCTTGTACTCGTTGCCGGACTTAGTGAACTGAAGGCTCGAGTATGGCAGCGAAAGGTAAACTCTTACGAAGAATTTTCCATCCGCCTCGCCTCGTTCGATGGAGGTCTGAAAATCGTACTCCACCGACCCTGGTTGACCAAGCAAAGATATAATTAATAGTAACTGCATCACTATATCATAACCGCATAGAGTGAGATGTCAAGAAGGAGGTTTGCTCCTTTGCCGAAAAGATCGCAAGAGAAGGGTTCCGGACAGAAGCTCATTCGGTTTTAAGCCTGCAGTTTTGCCAGTACAGTCTTACGACTCTGAAGTAACTTCCGTAAGACCCATCGGTCGAACTTCGTTCGAGAAAGACGTTGTAAGATCAGGGTGTTTTGGACAAGGAGCTAACTGATTCAGATAAGAGAATCTCTGGGCAAGCTTGGCTGTCACTATTACGAATCTCAGGTAGTGTCGGAGGTGCTGCAACCTCCTGAAGGCGTAAGTAAAGCCAATCAATAACCTCGTTCACTTTGTTTATCTTTTCTTGCCGAAAGACAAGAAGCTAGGGAAGGCTCTGAGTGAGGGCGAGCGCCTCGAAGGCGCTGGGCGCAAGCTTCACTTCCGCCATTTTACATCTACTCTCTAATGAGGAGCGCCGGAGGCGCATGAGCAGAATGGAATTCTACAACTGAGGGCGTCGACATCGAATGTCGCTTGTCGAACTTCCTTCGACAGATTATTCCATGGAAAGATCAGAGGGAAAATCTGAGAGGGGGGCTCTGAGTAGTGCCCCGTAACACACCCGTAACACACCCGTAACACACCCGTAACACGACCGTAACACGACCTCGTTCGACTTTGTTCGTAATTGAGGGAAAGCTGCTCAGATTGTCTTATCAGTGTCGTTGAATATGGTTCTGAGGAGGGCTGAGGAGGGCTGAGGAGGGCTACCACTCGATCATGTAAATAGCATTATTCCAATCGGAAAGTACTGCCTGGGTCTTACCTAAATAGCTCCGTACCCAGATATCTGTGATGAGAGTGCCCACTTTCTTTCTCTTGATGAGTGACGGATTGGCAGGGCTTGAAACATCAAGAACCCTAAGTCCGCATACTCCGTCGGCCAGATAAGCCGTATTTCCCGAGAAGTAAAAACCTCTGGTATCGCTTCCCTGATCCCCGACCCATGTCGCCAGTTGTTTGGGTTTCTGGGGATTGGTTACGTCAAGAACAATAAACCCTTGAGTACCGGCTGCAACGTAAGCACACTGTTGCGCGACGAATACCTTGTAAACCGCGTCACTTGTCGGAAATATGCTTGCATGCTGTATCGGGTCGTTTGCAACCGGATTCCAACTGAGGATTTGCACGCCCGCATTACCTTCGGAAACGTATATGTAGTTGTCGGCCACAAAAATGCTCTGAGGTATGTCGTAAATGGTGTCAACACAAAGAGTGGTATCGGTGTTGTAGTCGAAATACACGATGGTGCTTGTGGAAGTAGCTGGATTGGTGCAACCTATAAAGATTGCGCTTCCCAGATTGTATACCGCTCTTGCTTCCCCGCCCAGGGTTGATGCGTCAATAGAAATAACTTCCTCTGGCGAGTATGGGTCCGAAACATGGTATGCGTGGTAACCTTCCTTGCCGAAAGCCACATGCAGAAGGTTTGCCGGGAGGTAAAGATCGTAGGCGTAGGCGTCAGGGTTGCCGTGAGGAGTACGTATGACGGTTCCGGGGTTCAGCCCGGCGTCGAAAACCTGAAAGCCTTGCACGCTCTTTTCACGTGCGGCACAGAAAATGTGGTCTGCGGTATTGGCCAGGCGGACGCCGTGACCTCCGTCAAGATCAAGTGTTCCTGAGAGGCTGTCAGTAGTGGTAAAGATTCTATTCGAGTAAACCCTTTTGTTGTCGGAGTCAACTATCGCTACAACGTAATAGTATCCGGTTCCAGGGGTCAGAGAAACGTCCGTCCATGTCGTGTCCGTCTGGTTGAATATTACCTCAACAGCCGAACCGATTGTGTTGGTATCGGGCGCGACAGAGCGGTAAATTTCGTAGCAAAACCATCTGGCGTAGGTGCTGGCAGTCCAGGTGAGTGTCAGTTGTCTGGTCGTAACATTTGTGGCCGGCAAGAGGGTTACTGGTTTGAGGGTATCTTTTTCAACGGTCACAACCAGAGAATCATAAGCAACCCCGCCTTTACCGTCTGAAACCGTCAGGCAAAAAAGGTATTCTTTAGGATCCCAGGGAGCCTTCCACGTAAAGGATTGTCCTGAATAGATCGTATCCTCATCCACGGATGCCCATTCGAAGGTCAAAGAATCGCCGTCGGGATCCTCTGCGGCGGTCTGGATGAGAGTGGTATGGCCGGTCTTTAAGGGATTTACGGAAGCGGATACCGATGTTATTACGGGTTGGTTATTTCCTTTAATGAGTTCGGCCGTCGTGTCGAAAGAAGGGAGTTGCATGGTTAAATCAATCTCATGTTTCCACTCCACATAATCCGTGAGCGCCAACCTCAATTCGTGATGGCCGAAAGGCACGTCCTCGAGTACGCAATCCGTCTTTGCTCCTGTAAGGCTGTCGTCGAGGAAAATATCTGCGCCCGAAGGTACCGACTTGATATCTACCGTTCCCGTTTGAGGCAGGCAAGAAATTGTCGCGATCAAAGCCGGATAAAATAACCTCAGCAAACCCTTTTGCATCTCTCGTCCTTTCTGAAAGTTAATTTAGTATAACCTCGTAATGGGGTATGTCAAGGCAAACAAAACGCGGGGTCGAAGTTCCGTAAAACTTGTTTCATCATCTTGCTAATGCATCAATCCGGTTTTCTGATTGTCTGCTCCAGGCTTGGGCTAGGGGGAGGAGGCAAGGCCTGGACAATCTGGAGTGTAAAATGTCCATTTCTTCGCAGCATATCGATATCCTCACGTTCCTTCAGACTCAAGTGATAGTATTCCTTGTGCATACTTATAGCAACGAAATTCCACTCACTTTTCAAGGTCTTGAAAATCATTGTTTGTACTTACTTCATTCTACTTGACAAAGCTAGGAATGTTATTAATCTTGACGTATATATCAACAATATAATCAAAGGAGAGAGATGGAAAAAACCACAGTCCTTGCAAAGCTTCGGGTGTCAATGAAATTCTCAGAAGAAGCCCAAGATTGGTTAAGGGAGGTATCGAAAAAGGATATTTGGTTTACGAAAGAAGCAGGAACTCCTTTCTTTTTGGAATTCAGAGGGTGGTGGAAAAAAGCCCTGATTTCTTCAAGTGAACCAATAATATGTGAGTATTTTCTTGGTCTTGGTTTGCCTGAAGATAAGCTCCCTCATATTGAGCTATATGAAACTTATCCGGGATCATGGAATATGGATGCATCTCTGGTGATTGTTGGAGCAGTAGGGATGGCATATAAGATTCTGAAGGGTCTTTCTGAACTCCCCAAGATTGCAGATGGTCTAATGAAATTAAGGGATCGATTAAAACAAGCGTTCACAAAAGAAGCAAATCAAAAAGCAACCGAAGCCCTTACAACTCAGGTAAAACAGAATAATTTACCTTCTCCTCCATCCAATCCGATTCGGACTGATTACGTTATAGATGCTCGTCCCATCGTTGCGTTAACTTCCGTGACTTCTTCCCATGGGCTTCACATGAGTGTTGCTGTAACTCGAGGTGCCTTAACACTTGAGAATCTCGGAGATGAGCCACTAAGGGATATAAGGATAGGTATATTCAAGAGTAATTCCCCTCAAAATGAATGGAGGTATGCAGATTCTTACATGGGTGAAGTGGCTATGTTGTCCTCAAAGCAAACAATTACGAAGGAATTAGCTGACTTTAGAGATTCCGATGATATACCTTTGGACCTTTCCGATGATATTCCCTTTTATGTAGATTGTTGGATTCAAGATATTCACGGTATCTACCTTTTTATATTCTACCTAGAAAAAGAAAATCCTAAAGAACAACGTAGGGGCCGACCTTAAGGTCGGCCCGCGATTTCTCTCGAGAAAGATTTTAACCGGTTAAAATCTCTCCGTTATTGATTTTCCCTGCATGAACAGCAACAAGTAGTCGCGTCCGCCGGCCTTGGAGTCGGTGCCGGACATGTTGAAACCGCCGAACGGCTGCACGTCAACGAGCGCCCCCGTGCACTTGCGGTTGATGTACATGTTGCCGACGTGGAAGAGCCTCTTGGCCTTCTCTATCTTTGCTCTGTCGCGTGTGAACACCGCGCCGGTCAGGCCGTACTCGGTCGAGTTCACTATCCTGAGGCCGTCTTCAAAGTCCTTGCACTTTATCAACGCAAGAACCGGAGCGAATATCTCCTCCTGCGCGATGCGGGCGTCCCAGGCGATATCGCCGAATACGGTGGGTTCGATAAAGAAGCCCTTGTCGCCGGCGCGGCCGCCGCCCGTCAGGAGCTTGCCTTCCTTTTTGCCAATCTCGATGTAGGCGAGCGTGTTCTTCATTGACTTCTCGTTGATAACGGGGCCCATCCAGTACTGCTGGTCCTTGGTGGGGCCGACCGTGATCTTCTGCACGCGCGGCACGAGCTTTTTCACGAACTCGTCGTAGACCTTCTCTGAGATTATCGCGCGCGAGCAGGCCGAGCACTTCTGACCCTGGAACCCGAACGCCGATATCGCGACCGCTTCCACCGCGGCGTCTATATCGGAATCCTCGTCCACAAGGATGCAGTCCTTGCCTCCCATCTCGGCGACCACGCGCTTTATCCAAATCTGGCCCTTCTGCGTTTTGGCCGCGTTCTCGATTATCCGCAGACCAACTTCCTTGGAGCCCGTGAAGCTGATGAACCGCGTCTTGGGATGGTTCACGAGGTACTCGCCCGCTATCGAGCCCGGGCCGGTCAAAAAGTTAAGCACCCCCCCGGGGAGTCCGGCTTCCTTCATTATCTCTAAAAATAGCTGACCCATCATGGGCGAATCTGAGGAGGGCTTGAGGATTATCGTGTTGCCCGTGACCATGGCGGCCGTGCTCATGCCGACGAGGATCGCCCAGGGGAAGTTCCACGGCGGAATAATCAATCCGACTCCGAGTGCGATGTAGCGCAGTTCGTTGTTCTCGCCAGGGAAAGGTGTTACGCCCTGATTGGGGCCCAGTCTCAGCATCTCGCGTGCGTAGAAGTCGAGAAAGTCTATGCCCTCGGCGGTGTCCGCGTCCGCCTCGAGCCAGTTCTTGCCTTCCTCGAGAACCATCGCGGCGTTTATCTCGTAGCGGCGGCGGCGCGAAATCTCGGCGGCCTTGAGAAAGATGTTCGCGCGCTCGCGGTAGTCAAAGAAGCGCCACCACTCGAACGCCTCGAGTGCCGCCTGCATTGCCTGCTCGGCCAGCTTCTCGTCGGCTTTCTGGAAGTTGCCGATGACCTGCTCGGGATTCGCGGGATTGATTGACGCAAAGGTTTCCTTAGCCTTCACGTCCTTTCCGCCGATGTACAGGGGATAGGTCTGGCCAAGCTTCGCCTCGAGCGCGGCAATGGCCTCAAGCTGCTTTTTCTTGCAGCCCTCGCACGAAAAGTCCTTGTAAGTTTCGTTCTTGAACGGAAGAACCACATTTCCTCCTTGGGTTGGATTTTGATTTTGAATTTTGAGATAATCTTACCGATTAGGGAAGGAAAGTCAAACGGGGAAGCCCCCTCGCCCGTCGGGGAAGGGGAAGGGTGAGGGTTACCGGGGTTCCCTCGGACGTGCCTGGTTCGTTCGTGAGGAAAAGAAAAGTCAAATGAAAATACTGTTGACATTTTAGGCGTGATATGTACAATATCTTACAGGCTTTTTTTAACAGAGGAGGATTCATGCCAAGATTCAAATGCCCTCATTGTGGTTTTCCATTCGATGCTCCAGCAGCTAAAACTGTGTTTTGTCCAAGATGCAGAGGACCAGTTGCTCAATTCAAAGGGGGTGGTTGTTTTATTGCGAGTGAAGTGTATGGGGCAAACGCTACTCAAACTAATACTCTTCGATTGTATCGCGATCAAATTCTTCTTAAATCAAAAATCGGCTGTATTACAGTTGCTTTGTATTACCTCACATCTCCGAAAGTTGCGCAATTCCTTTATACTCATAGATCTTACTCTGTATTTGTTCGTCAGTCTTTTTTAGATTCTTTTGTGAATTACGCAGAAATATGTCTTAAACAACATGAGAGAAAACTGAAGGTCTAGACCGTATAAGTTTATTTTTCAAGTCAGCTGTGTAATTCTCGGGCCGGTCTACGCGAAGCGGATGCCACAGGTGTCAACATAGGCCCCTACAATTTATTCGATTCTACTGGGGGGTAGCCTAAGGAGCATTCCCTTCGGGAATAGATTCTCACGTCGCAGGCTTTAACTGAAAGCCTGCTCCTCAGAATGACATATTTAACTTGGGCCAAGTCATCCTGAGGACGCGTAGCGTCCGTGAGGATCTCACTAAATGAAAGCGGATGTTCATTTACTCGTGCCCTCAAACAGGCGATTGCTTCAATTGCTCGATGCTAGCTCGCCAAAGATTTTTTCCCTCCTTTTTTTTCCCTCCCCGCAGTGGGGGAGGGGGCTACCTCAACGCGATAATCTTCCTCGTGACCTGCTTTCCGTTCGCGCGGAGGGTGCAGAAGTAGACACCACTACCCTCAGCGCCCCCCTCCCTCAACGCGATGCGGTGGGAGCCTTTGCCCATCCACCCTTGCGCGAGCGTGGCCACCCTGCGGCCCGCCGGGTCGTAGAGCGCGAGCTCAACCTCAGCCGCTTCGGGAAGGTAGAAGCTTAAGACCGGCCTGGCAAAGCCGCTTTGCTCCACATCGAAAAGTAATCCCAGGTGCTTGCGTTCCTCACCCACACCCGGGACGGGCTTGACCGGGATGCGGCCGCGCAGGTAGAGTATCTCGCTGTTGCCGGGCGCAAGGTCGTGGTAAATCAAATTGACGAACGAATCCGTCAGCGCCACGAACGGGCTGTAAGAAGCGGTCAAGGTCTGCGAGAGATTCGTGTCCGCGTTCCACGTCGCGCCGAGGTCGTGTGACTCCGCGAAGTAGATTTCGAAATTGCCGTCGCGAGTGTCGTGCCACGAGACGTAGATGCTTGAGTCTCTCGCCGCAAGCGACGGGTTCATGGAGTACCCGGCCGCGTTCGAAACGCGCGATGGGCTCGACCAGGTCTCGCCGCGGTCCAGTGAATACTCGGTGAATATCTCGAAGTTATAGTCAAACCGCCTGTCCATCCACGCGAGATAGATCACCGAATCCTGGACCTCTATCGTCGGCATCCACGAGCTTGCCGGGTCGTCCGTGAGGCGTGTATCCTCGCTCCAGGTCATGCCCGCATCCGCCGAGCGCTTGAAATAAATCTCCCTCGAGCCCGAGCGCGCGTCCGACCAGACCACGTAGACGTTGGAATCCTTTACCGCCACGCAGGGGAAGCATGAATCCGAAGGAATCTGTACGAGCCGCACATCCGCGTCCCAGGTCTGACCGGCATCCACCGATCGCTTGTAGTAAACCTCGTCCGTGGCGTTGCGGTTGTCCTCCCACACGACGTGGACGAAGGTGCCCGAAGCCGCCATCGAGCCGAAGCGCGAGCGCGCGGGGTCCGTCGTAAGGCGGACCTCATCATCCCATGTCTGGCCGTCGTCCGAAGACCGGCGGAAGTACATCTCCAGGTTGCCGTCGCGCCAGTCCTGCCACAGGACGTACACGAGGGAATCCTCGACCGCGATTGAAGGATATGCCGACCCGCTTGGCGTGAGGCTGACCTTCATTGCGTCGTTCCAGGTCACACCCTTATCGGCGGACCTGATGTAGTAGAGGTTGTTCGGGGCCTCGGCCTCACCCCAGATGACGTGAACGGTTGCGTCCCATACCGCCATGCAGCGGGAGTTGTTGTATCCCAGGTACGACCATGTCGGTGTCTCGGAGAGCTGTTGTAACGGTTCCCAAAGAACCTCCGCGTCGAGTGTTCCGGTTCCTGAGATCGCGATAAGCAGCGAAATCATGACTGAAAAGAAAGTCTTCATCCATTCCTCCTGAATGTTATTTTAAATCGAATCTGTAGAGAGACCACGGCCGTTGAAGCCAGTCAGCGTAAAACAATCAACTTGCGCGAAAGAATCCTGTCTCCGGATTCAAGAATGCACAAGTAGACGCCTTCCGGAGCCATGCTTCCGGTGATGTCGGTTCCGTCCCACGAGACCGTATGGCTGCCTTCGGGCACTCGCTCGCACAAGAGCGTCTTCACGAGTCTTCCGGAAGCGTCAAGCAGCTTCAACCGCACGCTGCCTGCCGCCGGTATGTCAAAGTACACCAGCGCCACGCCTGAATTTATGAGCGATATCTTTAACGCCGGTCCATCTGCGTGGGGTTTCTCGCTTGTCCCCGGTTCAGGCTTATGGGGGATTAGCGCTTTTTTGTAGTATATCTCGTGGTTGCCGCTTTCGTTGTCCTGCAGGATCATATGCAGGACAGAATCCGAGAGTGCAAGAAAAGGGCTGTAAGAAGTAGCGGTGTTATTGCTGAGATTGGTATCGGCGCTCCAGGTCGCGCCGAGGTCGGTCGAGTACTTGAAATAAATTTCGGCGTTGCCGTCGCGGAAATCGTACCAGGCGAGGTAGACGGCCGAATCGGACGTTACCATATACGGGGTGCGGGAGTGACCGGCGGCATCCGTGAGTCTTTGGTCAGGGCTCCAGGTTGTACCCGCATCCAGCGAATGCTTGTAGTATATCTCGTGGTTGTTCCACGGGTCGTTGCGGTCGTCAGTCCATGCAACGTGAATGTTTGAGCCGTTGACCGCAATGGCAGGATGCTCCGAGTTCTTGGGATCGTCCTCGATGCTTGCATTTTTATCCCAGCTTTGGCCTTTGTTTCCGGAATGCTTGTAGTAAATCTGTGTGCCTTCTACCCATACGATATAGACGTCTGAACCCTGTGATCGAACGGCGGGGAACGAAGAGCGGAGAACGGTTCCTGAAAGATTCGTGTCCGCACTCCACGTGGTTCCGTTATCGGTCGAACGCTTGTAATATACCTCCATGTTGCCGTCGCGGAAGTCCTGCCAGACAAGATGGAGCACCGAATCCGAAACCGCTATCGATGGATACAGCGAGGAGTCGGCGTCGAATGTCAGCCGCTGCTCTTCCGTCCAGGTGCTTCCGGAGTCCTCGGAGCGCGTGTAGTATATCTCGTTCCACGCGTTCTGCCATACCACGTGAACGAGCGCTCCCTCTGTCGCGATTGCAGGGTAGTCGGCGGCGCCCGGCGCGTGAGAGAGCACCGTATCCCCGAGCCACGTTTGGCCTTCGTCGAGCGAGCGGGCGTAGCGGATGTTATATGGACCGTACGCCTCGCCCCACACCGCGTGAAGGACCTTGCCCGAACGGACGAGCGACTGCGTGTTGTTGTAGCTGAGGTATGACCATGAGGGCGTGTTCGATATCTTTTGGCCGGGCTGCCACTGCGGCTGCGCCGCGAGCGTTGCCGCGAACACTAAAGCGATGACTGCTGAAAGAAGGTATTTCATCCGGACCTCCAGTTTTTTTCTCCGCCGTCCGGCGAAGTCCACAAAGATTGAGATAAGGATAATGTATGTCGAAAAGGCTCATTGTCAAGAGGGGGGAGGGGGCAGTGCCTGGAAGTTTGTTGCATCCGGTATTGACAACGCTTGGTCTCGGCCTATATTAAAGATGTAAACTTTGACTCCCCACGGGGTCCCCACGCAGACGCGAAGTGGATGCGCAGGGTATAACATTCGGAGGTGAACGTGAAACGGTTAGTGCTTTTAATAGTAATCCCAATGATAATCTTTGCAGGGGATGGATGGGTGAGGACATATGGTGGAGGTGGAGGATGTTGTGTACAATTGACTGATGATGGTGGCTATATTATTGTTGGGGTAAATAGTGAGCATCTCTCGATTCTTAAAACTGATGGAAACGGTGATACATTGTGGACGAGTTTTTTTCCTGAAGGAATTTGGAGTATCGGGAAGAGCATTACAGAAACAAGTGATGGATGTTATATTGTAACTGGGTTATTACATGGTTCGGGGATAAATGAAGTCGGTCTTTGGTTAATTAAGGTGGATTCCGTAGGCAAAACATTGTGGTCATATGTCTACGGAAGTGAGGAAGGAGCTGACGGTGAGTGTGTACAAAAAACAAACGATGGAAACTATATAATTACTGGTATTGTTAAAGGTGATCTTTGGTTGCTTAAAGCCAACCCTCAAGGTGATACCATTTGGACGAAAAGATATGGCAGAGAGGGTTACGAGGATATCGGTTTATTCCTCGAACAAACAAAGGACGGTGGTTTCGTAATTACAGGCTATAAAGATTATTCTGTTGCTCTGGGAAGCGAACCTAATTTGTGGTTATTAAGGACTAATTCTCAAGGTGATACCCTGTGGACAAAAAACTATGGTGGTTTGGGTATTTGTAAAGGGACCTGTGTTCGTCAAACCGAAGATGAGGGGTTCATAGTTACTGGTATAAACCGTTCACTCAATGACCTATGGTTAATCAAAACCAATAACGCAGGAAACATTGTTTGGTCTAAGATATATGACTGCGGTGTTAACTGGGATGCATCACCTTGTATTCAGAAAACTATTGACGGGGGGTATATTTTAATAACTATGACTCTTGCTTTTGGTGCAGGTTCCGTAGATTTCTGGTTAGCTAGAACGAATATTGACGGCGACACTTTATGGACACGAACCTATGGAGGAACCGGTATAGATTGGCCGTATTATGTACAACAAACAAATGACGAAGGGTACATTCTCGTAGGTTCGGGGATGGGAGGGCTTATTGTGATTAAGACAGATTCTTTAGGAGATATCGCGGTGGCTGTTTCTCCCACCGATATCGGTCGACCAGACAACGGTGGCGATTATTACGGGGTTAGACCAGGTGCATATTTTACAAATTGGGGAACATTTGAAGAAGCAAAAGGCTTCTATTGTCATTGTGAAATTGCAGATATCAATGATTCAACTTTATTCTACCATGACAGCGTTTTAATCGCTGCTCCCATTAAACCTTGGGAAACAAGATACGTATCATTTGTTCAGTGGATTGCACCTGCGATATCCAGTTTCACGGCAACATTCTATACAACAAAAGCCAATAATCCACAGAGAAAGTCAGTTTCCTTTCGTTGGAGCGGTATCGCTGAACCCGTAACACCCGTAAGGTACCAGGCTTCTCCAGAAATGGAGATATCCTCATCAATCGGTTCGACCATCACCCTTCGCTACTCGAACTGCGCCGACGGTTTCCGGGCGTCCGTCTACGACGCGTCTGGAAGAGAAATTGACGAGATAGAATCGTCCTCAACCTCAGGCACACTAGAATGGGGGGAGTGTTACGGGCCTGGAATGTACTTTATACTTGCCGAGGGCTCGAATAGAAGCCCGACAAAGGTCGTGCTGGTCAGGTAGAACCGGATGTTCGCTCGCATTGAGTGGGGGAGAGGGCTTTTGTGAAGGCGAAGAAGGTGGTTCTAGTCAGTTAAACTTCACCGCCCCCTCCCCCTCCGGATACCGGTGGAATTTTTTGTGCCCGGGACGAATGAGGCGATTGCCTCGGCCCATGCGCCTCCCAGTCGCTGTTTGTCCCACTTCTGACCCACACTTTGACCGACTGCCGTAAGGGGCGGCTGACCCTCCTTCGGAGTGTTTGAAGTTTGCCTCGATTTCATTTTTCAGTAGGCATACTTCCCCGCAATAATCGAAATTTCGCCCTGAATATGCCATGAAAAAAACCCAAAATTGGCCATTTTGTCCATCTTTTGTCCCACTTTTGTCCAGCTTTTTTTACCCCAAAATAGTCGCATTTTCCTCAAGAACGGACTACAATTTTGTGGGGATTCCCGTTTTTTCACCCCGGACGTCCACTTCGCCTCGCTCGTATCAAGCGGACTCCCCGTTTACCCAGTTATAAAATGAGATTCCACAAGATTAAGCCTGACTTGTGCTTATGAACGTTATCTCAAAATCACGAGCTTGGTTTTGTAGCGGAACGAGCTGCCTTTTGCTTCAACGAAATACACGCCGCCGGGCATAGGACGGTTGAGGTTGTCCTTCGTGTCCCAGGTGTAACTTACGTTATTCGAATAGATTACGGAAAGAGGAACCTGTCTTACCACTTGTCCTGCGATGTTGTAAATCGTCAGATTGACCGTTTGTCCCGGATCGGCTGAAAACAAAATCTCGGTTTGATTATTGGTAATATTCGGAATACATTCGAGCCCGTCGATTGTCGAGGTCACACCTGTTTTAAGTATCGGTACTGTAACGACATGCGAATCGTTGTTCGAATGAGGCAGAATGATAAAAATACGTTTTCCCCTGATCTCATAACTTTGCAGTTTAACCCCGTCCATCCATAAGTTACCATTAATTTTGTACTTGTCTGGATCGAATTCGATGACCAGGGTTTCGTCCCTGCTGAGTTTCCCGTTAAAGGAAAAGACCAGACCTATATATTTTGAATATGAGTAACTTATGTTGTGTATGTCCCGAAGCTCATCCATGAAATCGCCGTATTCGTCAGGAAACAGGTAATCGAGATGGGGAAAATCGGTTTCCATAGCGGTGAAAACCTTATTGATTTTATCGTATGCCGTATCAGAACCACCATCGAACCATGCCCATGGATGTCCAGCAGTCAGCACATATTTTCCTTTCTGCAATAATATCTTGACGGAATCATAATTATCTGGTGTATCGCCCGACCACGTTGAGGAAAGGAGCCATAGTCGATTACTAGGTGAATAAACGGGGCACACAAAAGTATTCACTTTGGATTTCGCTCTTACGAAGGAATAATCACTGACTTTAAAACCGTGGCGGAGCAGTGAAGAAGTAAGGGAAGCGCACGTTTTGAATCCGGGGGGACGAATGAAACGCAAGGATTTGTTCGTCAGACCTAAGGAGTCGTACATCTTTTCGATTCTTACGAAAGTGGATTCAGCACCTATCGAATCGTTGTGCTCAAACTCCCAGCCTGGCCCCAGAGAATCCGGCGTCGGATAGTCAGGCTCGCTGTCACTTGGGGTGTGGTGCAGACCGTGGCTGCCCAAACGCGCCTGGTCTTCGTAGCCGTAAATCAAGTTTGCGTTTTCTATGTTGCGCAGCCAGGCCCTGTATTCTTCAGTTGAATGGTAGAGGACATTCCTGTACTTACCGTTTACTCGCCACCACCGGGTTTCTTCAGGGTTTTCTACCCAGGAGCTGTCCCTGACATAATTAAGCAAGATCAGCCATCCCTGTTTCATGCGAGGATGATCTTCCAACAATCTTACCATGCAATGACTTATTGGAGTTGTCGTATCCTGTCCGGATTTAGGCACGAACCATGTGGGCGGCGATCCTGGTTTTTTAGGAACCTCAAAGGGGATGTTGTCAAACATCATCATTACGATTTGCTCGTTCCCGTTGGGGAACGGGGAGAAGTATGCGAGAGGGCATTCGAGTGCTGTTTGAATTTCTTCTGAGGCGTTGCCTAAGACAAGTTCATAACTGCATTCGAGAACATCACCAGGGCCAAGAATGGAGTAAGATGCCGGGCCGGTCCATGAATTTATTTTTCTCAACAACTCACTTTTTAGAGTCCATTCCTTTGAGTGTGAAATGTGGTTAAGATTCCACAATCCCCAATAAGGGTTTCTTGAGATTACCCATAACGTGGAGTAAAGATTTCGGAATTCTAGTATAGGGAAAACACTCAAGGGAGATTTTTTTAAAGTATCAGTGTCGGAAAAAGAGTAGACTTCGCCTGTATGATTATAAGTCTTGAAAGATTCGAAAGTCGGTATCTTCGATGTGAGATCAAGCCCTTCGGGAAATTTTACCGTGTCGAGTGCCTCGAAGCGGTATTTCAAGAACAGATGATTTTCCACAAGCGTCATTTCAATTTCTGTGGAGAGGTTAAGCGGGGTAGCACTCGAATTGGTGAATTGCGGAGAAAATATTTTAATCTTATTTGTGTCCAGTATTACGACTTCTCCCGATGAAGGAAAGTAGTCGCCCGCCCTGAGGGCAAAAAAATCATTTGTTCCGTCAACGATCTTTTTTTCTCCGGCGGTAAGATTCAGGATAGAACCGACAGGGGTTTTCAATTTCGTAACACTCGTAGTGACTTCAAATGAAGATGATCTTATTGACCATGTGCCGTCGAGATTATTGATTACTGTTGCGAAACCAAATCCACGGATCAATAAAAACGAAATTAAAACAAGAAAACGTTTCATAGACTGTGTTAAAGGGCTTTGTTCAGCCAGGCAAGGAAAATTCCCGCCCTTCATGATTTTTAAAAGTAACCCGCACGGTTGATGGTATAAATATCACCACTACTACCTCTGAACAATACCCTTACCTCCTTTCATAAACAAATTATAATATGAGGTGCGTGTTTGTCAAGGACTTATCGGAAAGAAGCATTTGTACTTTATATAGATAAGTTTGTTGTCCTTCATTCATGTCTTTTGTATTTTCTCTTGAAGCGGCACATATGATTTTTTTTGCAATGTACGAATTAGCGTGTGACGGTAGACAAGTCAAAACGGGAAAACCCGGCGTCAGTGGCAATCCAGAGATAACGATCTTGCAGAGCTACTGCGGTGACATTATCCGAAAGCAAACCGTCCTTTGATGTGAGGGAAAGCTGGTAGTTGGTTTCCGGATTGTATATGGTAACTCCGCCCTTGCCGCCGATTATTATGAGGCTGTCCGTTCCGGTTACCGAACGCTGCGGAACCGGCATAAATCCTGGGGTTACGTAATATGACCAGCCTGACCGCGATTGCTTGACCACAAGGGAGCCGGTCCAGAAATAGCGAGCGTTTTTGCCCCTAACTATCGCAAGTACGTCGTTTCGAACGAGTTTCATGCGTTCATCCTCAAGTGGAGCAGGAGAGCCTTTTGGTATTATTGCAAGCGTTATCCCATCCTCAGACGCAACGAAAAGCGAGTCTTTGTGAAAATCGACATCGTAAATTGTTTTTTGGGTGGTAATTGTTGACAGGGTTCTCGCCCCGAGATTATAAACGTCAATTTTCAGAGGGGCAAGAAGAAAGAGGTTTCCTTCTATAAGTCGAGCCTTATCATAGGTTGTCAGGCGGAGGTTCCCGGCGATGCCGTCGCTCCAGGCGGGCTGAGGACTGGTCGTGGTTCCCCAACGTGAAAATGCCCGAAATACAGTACTTCCGTTTCTCTGAACTAACTGATCTACTCCGTTCGTACCGAAGGCGTAAAGCGAGGTATCCGAACTGAAAAAAGAACTTACATCTACAGCTCCAGGGCTTTGGTATCGTAAGAGCTCGCGCCAGGAGAGCGCGTCAAATACCAGATATCCATACCCCGGTACTGATACGTAGGCCCTGTTCCTGAATTTGAAAACCATGGTGTAGGAGCGCTGCATGAGGGCATCATCGGTAAAAAACCACGGATTTAAATAAGGGTAACTGCGTGGTTTACTCTCAGGGGTATTCGGCCCGAACCAGTGAGTTGTCGAATCAGGTTCAACGTTTTTCTCCTGGCCGGAGAGCTTCTCGACAGGCTGTACAAACGAGCCGTGGTCCAGAAACAGGTATTCGTTCGAGAGTCCAATTTTTGAGACAGGTGAGACTTTTGAAAGAATTATAGAACTTGTAATTCCACTCTGCGGTTGGAAAGTGTAAAGCCTGCCTTCTGTCGTGACGACCCAAAACCCGATAATGCTGCGGTCGTATATCGCCATTGATATGTTTTGAGGCAGCCCCCTCTCTGCTCCAAATGTCTCTCCGGGCAGGTTAGTGGAGGCGTCAAGTGTTAGTATTGACGTCCTGGTTACGGCGTATACGCTGCCGAAGACGTCATCGGCCGTGAAATTTCTTATTTCGTACAGCTTCGGATACTGCTGCCAGTCCGAGGGATTAAAGAAGTATGCCAGAATCGAGAGCAGGATTGCGTTCATTTTTCATCCTTACAATGGCATTCATCACACTCTTCTTCATTATCATCCTCTTCCAGTGACGCGAAGGCCTGAGGAAGATAGCGAAGCAGGTCGCCGGCAAGCAAGGAGTGTTCGCCGATGTCCTCTATCGCTATATCAGCCGCTTTACCGTGAAGCCAGACGCCGAGCCGCGCGGCGGGGGAGAGGGGCATTTTTTGTGCAACAAGGCCGGCTATTATCCCTGTCAGAACGTCGCCGGTTCCTCCCGATGCGAGTCCCGAGTTTCCGGTCGAGTTAACCCAGGTTTCTGAGGGGCATCCGGTAACCGTCGGCGCGCCTTTGAGTGCAAGCACCGTTCCCCATTTTTTTGCATACTCCTCTGAAAGATCAAGTCTTTTCGAATCCACTTGCTTCGCATCCATGTCGGTCAGTCTTCCGAACTCTCCGGGATGCGGTGTCAGAATAAGTGGGGGCTTCTTTCCTTCGAGTAATCCAGGCTCCGAGGCAATGGCGTTGATTCCGTCAGCATCGATAATCAACGGTTTCTTCCACTGCTTGAAGAGTTTCTTGACAAGTTCCACCGTTTCAGGATGAGTGCCGAGTCCTGGACCAATTGCCAGAACGTTCACGTCCTCCACCATTGACATTATTTCCTCTAGCGCTTTCGATGAGATGTGGCCGTCGCCTGTATCTGCCAATGGTTTTTTGACGACCTCCAGGAGAGAGGAATCGAATACGCCGCTCATGGTTGCCGGGAATCCGAGGTAAACGATTCCGGCGCCGGACCTTCCTGCCGCCTCGCAGGCAAGCCGCGCGGCGCCGCTCATGCCCTGGGAACCTGCAACAACGAGAACCTTGCCGAAGGTCGCCTTGTTTCCCCAGGGGACGCGAGAAGGAACTAGGAGGGAGGCGTCTTCGGACGTCATAAGTCGCAAATGCCCCTCGCCATCAAAGATCGCGCCAGGTATACCGATATCTGCAACCCACACCTCGCCGCAGTATTCCATGGTTGGATAAAGCACATGGCAGGGTTTCAGGTAAGCCATTGTGACCGTTACATCCGCTTGAACCGCAGTCCCTGGTTTTTCAAGCATGCCGTCAGCCTCGATTCCTGACGGCAAGTCGACGCTCACGACGAAACCCTCAGACTCGTTTACGAGTTCTATCGCCTTTTGAGCGAGTTCATCAGGCTTACCCTTGAATCCTGTGCCGAGAATCGCGTCCACGACCACGTCAAACGAATCGATATCGTCAATCCACGAAGCCAGGCCGTCCTCATCCAAGACCTCGTCTATGGGCAATCCCATCTTCTCGGCTATTCTCGCATTGGTAAGGGCATCGCCTTTCAGGTCGTCCACCCTGGCAAGCAGAATGATTTCGACGAACGCACCCCTGTTGGCCAGGTGGCGGGCCACGACGAATCCGTCGCCGCCGTTGTTACCTTTTCCGCAAACCATAAGAGCCCTTAAGCCGTCCGTGCCCAGGTACTCCTCGATGGTTTCGGCGACCGCACGGCCCGCGTTTTCCATGAGTAAAATTGTGGGTATCCCGAACTCGCTGGACGCGCGTTCATCTATTCCGCGCATCTCGTCGCGTCTCACAATACGCATGTTACCTCTCCCTTTGTGTATCTATTTTTTCTTCTTGTCCTGAAAATTCTTGCCTGTGCCGGATAGTGCAGAAAGGCTCATCCGTAGAAGTACTGGTAAGAGAGCGAGCGTATTACGTCTCCGGAACGATCCTTGCTTATCTCCTCCAGAATATGTCCCTTGTCATCGTAGCGTAGATCGACGAATCCGTAAGGCTTGTTGCGCTCGTCGTGCCAGATTATCTTTATAGGCTCCTTTCCTTCTTTATCGTACTTGTACTCCCATGATTTCGTACGCCTTTTGTTGCTGTCGTGCCATTCCTTTTTAAGAAGGCGGCCTTTGCGGTCGTACTGGAATTCAATCGTATTTAAAATCTCGTTCTGGGAGTTACGGGTAATTTCCTTGGTAATCTTTCCGTCCTTGCTTACTTCCCTGTCGAAAACCTGCAGGGTGACACCCGAACGATCTATGTGTATTTCCTGAACCAGGACCCCGTCCTTGTCGTAAATCATCTGTTGTGTGCGGACAGGCTGTCCTGCGGTGTCGAAGAAAACCATTCTCGTGAGACGATCCCCGTCGTACTCGTAGCGGCATATCTCGTTTACGCGATCGTTGAGAACCGTGCGGCGTTCGACCAGTCGGTTGCCCGATCCCTTTGGAGGAGGGGGAGGGGGTGCTGAAAAAGAAGCCTGGCCTTGAGGCTGGGGTTGTGGAGAAGCGGTTCTTGTGTCCTTTGCTTGCGTTTTGGCCTGCGGCTGCAGCTGAGGCTCCGGAGCGCGCTGTTTGGCGGCAATGGCGGGCGAAAGCGTCGGCATGGCATCCCTGCGCGGATGTTCGTCTCCCTGTTTGAGCGATAAGCGAAGTCTGGATTCCAGATGTGTTTCAAGATGATCTATGAGCTTTACGGCCTTTTCGAGGTCGTTGGACTCGATAACGGCCAGCGTAATTTCGTTAAGTATCTCGACCTGGAATTCGTGAGCGGCAATCTTGATAAGCTCGGGAGAAATGGATTCGCGCGCGGCCGCAAGATGCACTTCCACCCTCTGGCTGAGCTTGCGGTTTTCCTCAAGAAGATCCGCAATGCGTTTGGCCAGTTCTTCCTGTTCTTTTGCCAGGTCCTGGTACTTTAAATAATCTTTTTCGGGATCGTACTTAGAAGCCATGGATTGTCTCACTGGTTGTTGTCATACGCTAACTATACCAAGCTTAAGTGCCCTTGTCAAGCTAAATAAAATGCCCCCTAAAAGTCGAATGACGACATTTAGGGATCCCGAGAAGTCAGTTTCGGACTTCTCGGGGTCCCGGATTCATTTCACAATTATAACCTTGCAGATTCGGCAAGGATCTACATCGGGGACTATGAAATACACGCCTGCCTCGTGTCCTTTACCCCATTTGAAAGTGCCTTGTGTTTGAGATGGTTTTATTTTGTCCACCTTGCGGCCGGATGCGTCGTATACATCGGCTTGAAAACCGCTGGGATGTCCCGAGTATTGCAGCACTATCTCCTTACCGATGGGGGAGAGGAGTTGCCAGGCTGTTATTTGCTCGACAGCAGGTTTTTCCGCGACTCCTACGTTGCCAAGGGAATCGGTCTTAATAAGACAGATTTTGTAAATACCGCTTTCCGAGGTCATAACCTCTCCGGTAATAATAAAACCCTTATCCTGGGTTTCCTGGACACTGAATCCTCTGTTCCATGAGTTTTCGCCGAATTGTTTTGTCCACTGAAAGTTTCCATTTTTATCTAACTTAAGGAGGAGCAGAAAAGTTCCGTGATCGGTCCTGAAAATTCCGGTTGCGGCTAAACCGCCGTCATATGTCTCATCACAATCATAGGCCTGCAGAGAATCTCTTGCAAAAGACCAGACTGTATCCCCCAGTTCATCGAGCTTGAGTATCCATAAAGCCTGCCCGCCGTTTTTCCAGCCTGCAACATAGTACCCACCTTCGGTCTGGTGTATGGAGTAGCCCTTTTCTCCTTCCGTGGACAAGCCATGGCTTTTTGCCCAAAGGAGATTGCCCTTATCATCGGTCTTGACAACGCCCAGATGAAAGGCTGAATCTCTGCCTGTTACAATAAAACCGTTATCTTCAGTTTTTGCGATACACAAACCTTCCAGCCCATACTGGTGCGTCCAGACCGTATCGCCGTTCTTGTCGAACTTCATGATAGTCCAGGGGGTGCCTGTTGCAGCATATCCGTCTGCCGTTTCGATTACACATTCGCCATAAGAAAAACCACTATTATTGCCAATCGCCTGAGTCCATAAAGTGTCGCCATAAGGGTTCGTTTTTATCAACCACAAATGAACCGTCTGCCAGCCACCCGCACAACTACCCACGAGCGTATATCCTTCGTCAGTTGTTTGGATGACAGAAAGGCCTTTACCGCCGTAAGCTTTTGAATCCTTGTATGTTTTAGACCATTGGATTTCGCCCAAAGGATCGGTTTTCAGGAGGCAGGTTCCGGCTACTATATATCCTCCATCCTTTGTTTGCTTGACGGAGTATCCTGAATTGAAATCAGCGTCACCGTAAGTTTTCATCCAGCCGGCAACACTCGACAGAGGGAATATCAGCAACCCAAGAACCGTCAAGACTATGTTTGTCAGAGGATTAAACACTAACCTCGATTTTTCCATAAAACCTCCTCAAGGTTTTTTTGGCTTACGCCTCCTCATTAACGCCCAACAATTAAATTCTGGTCAAAAAACCTGCTTATCAAGCTCTCTAGCTCGCGTAAGGGAACAGGAACTTTAGCGATGCGCCGAAGCGGTAGAACTTTTCGGTATACAAATCTTCCTCCAGCCCGAACTTCTTGGACCAGGTCGCGTACTCGAAGGAACTGTTGAGGACAACATACGAAGAGATAGGTATGCCTATCCCTGCGGTTACACCTTTGAGATACTTTGGTGTGTGCTGGCCTGAGTCGGCCTGCGGGATCGCGTCAAAGTAGAAACCTCCGCGTACTATCACAGGCGATACGAATTCGGCACCGAAGCGGAACGTGGAACCGTCGTTCACGCCGAGCCTTGAGCCTAAGGCCTCGACGGCAGTGAAGAAGCGAGTCTGGAATTCACCTGAAAGATTGAGGAAAGGCAAAATCTTCGACCGCAAACCGACGGTGAAGACGCCGGGCAACATGTAGGCTGTTGAGTCATCTACCTGGTGTTTTATCTGAATTCCATTAGTGTCCAATACAAGCGTTGAATCAAACCAAGTAATCTCCGTTCCGGAAAGGCTTTCCTCGCCCCATCTCCAGCCCCAGGCTATAGGTGATCGATATGAGAAGCTTATACCCAACTGGGGAAAGGGTTCCGCAAACGCGCCTACAGTGAAAAAATTTCCTGTCGAGGAGAAGTTACCTTTGTATCTTATTCGTGTTTCATCGTATATACCGGAGGTGTCCCCGTCTTCAATCTCAAGATCATCGTAAACGCTTACTTCGTAATAGCTGCTTTTGAGCTTCTCTAGTGCGCTGAAGCTGAAGGCCAGACCAATGGAGTAATTGTCCAGTATGCTCATTGCGATCGCCGGGGTTATTACCCTTAAACCGCCGGTTGCGGTATCGGTCATCTTATAACTTCCGTTTTCGAATTCCCAGTTAATCTCCCTGTTGACGGCATTATCAATATGTAGGTGATAGCCGAAAGCAGGATAGAGCACAGCGTATTCCGCGATCTGGATGGGCAAAGCTAAAGAGACGTGTGTGAACTGGGGGATGGTGTTATATTTTGTGTAGTATTGCTCTTCTTGTATCTCTTCCTGGCCGAAACCCCAGTAAAGCCTTCCGCCGATCTCCATTTCAAGATAATCAGCGTCCAGCAAAAGAGCAGGATTGAAAAAGATGGCGTTCGAACCCTGAGCGCTGACCGATCCGGTATTGCCCATGCCGCAGGAACGGACATCCACGACGGTGGGATTAATTGCGTCAACCATAAATGCATAAACGGTTGAATTTACGAAAAATAGCGGTAACAATACGACCAAAGTCTTAAAGGTCGCTTTTTTTTCAAATCCTGACATGCACATACCTACCTCCAGGCTTGCCTTTTTTGTATCTATAGTGTATACCGAAACATGTGATTTGTCAAGCCCTTCTGTGAGCTTCTGGTCATCTAAGTCAAGCCAAAAAAACATCTGTAACCGTCAGCCCTCTCAGTCATATCCCGGCATTGGTCTTACAGACTGAGTTAATTGGAATAATATCCAAATCACAAGCAGAGAAAGATGTGTTACTGAGTCCTCCTCAGAAACCTCCTCAGAGCTACCCCTCAGTCTTCCTTACATCCCCGGCGCTCCTCATTGGATCAGTAATAATGAAACAGCAGAAGCCGGAGGGTTCTGCCAATGCGCCTCCGGCGCTCCTCATTGGAGAGTAGAAGTAAAATGGCGGAAGCGGAGCTTGCGCCCAGCGCCTTCGAGGCGCTCGCTCTCCTCAGAAATACCCTGACACATGTCTGACACACTGAGCTAATCTTAGCGGTATGTTTCTATTTATGAGCTATGAGGGAGAAGGGGGGGCAGGAGCCCTCCTCAGAGACCTCTCGGTGTCGATTTTACATAATTTTCTGAGCGGAGTATCTTTCTATTCACGACCAATGAGGGATGGTGTGTTACGGGGGGGGGACGGGTGTTACGGGTGGGTGTTACGGGTGGCGTTACGGGGCAGAGAGAATCTGGGCGACGAATGGTTCGGTACCACCGCATTCATTTGCGGCGGCCCGGCACGATGCCCGGCATGTCTCGATATCCTTGCACCCTCTGCACATCTCCGGTATATCCTCAATGAACTCCTTCCTTTCGGCGGAATCCATCAGCTCCCAGAAACTTTTTTCCCTGATATTCCCGAGAACGAGCGGGGTGTGGTTGCACGGACGCAGATTGCCTATGGAATCCACCACCGGGTAGCACTCCTCGGTTCCCGCCGAGCAGAAACCGAAGCCGAGATGCGGGTAGTTCTTAATATCCACGAGGCAGCAGGGGATAGGTATCGATACGCTTATGGGGAACCTCTTTTCTACCGCGAACCGCTCGGCTGTGTCGAGCATGAAGAGCACATCCTGGGGGGAGGGGGAGAGTTCGTCGAGATTCTCGAGTCCCCTTCCGCCGGGATTGAAGCGGTTGAGCATCACGCCGTGCGTACCGAGGCTCCTTGCGAACTCCAGGGTTTCCCAGAGCCTTGCGAGGTTGATCTTTGTGACGATCAGGGCGACTACAATCTTCGCCTTTGTCGAAAGCACGGCCTCTATCCCTCGAACTGATTTCTCGAAGCTTCCACTGCATCCCTGCAGGTATTCGTGCTCGTCTGGCCTGTCCGATAGAAGCTGGATCTCGAAAAGAGAGATTCCAGCCCTCACAAGCGTCTTTGCGAGTTTCTTGTCGAGCGCCTGGCCGTTCGTGATGATGTTGAGCTGAGCGCCCGAGAGTGCGGCCTGAAGCGAGATGTCCACGAGATCGGGTCTCAGAGTCGGTTCTCCGCCGCTTATCGTGAAGAGTGACGGCTTCGTCTCTTTTAAGAGCTTTGCCAGCATCTCGCGGGTTTCCTTTGGGTTCAAGTCCTCATGTACAGTTTCCGGATGCTTATGCCAGATGTTGTAGCAGAAGCGGCATTTGAGATTACATCTTTGGGTTACTTCGAAGATGAGGATTTTCTGGCGGCGGTCCCTTAACGAATCGTTCATGCTAATTATCTTCCTTTTTCTCAGTTCCTGACGTATCCGGTTTGCTGACTATTAGTTTTGCCAGGTGAGAGGTTTCAGAATTAAGCGAGGATATTTTCATGAAGACCCTGACGGTTTCAGGCGGAAGGCCTCGAACATCCAGCCTCGCTTCCAGAAGTTCCGCGGAGCTGTCGAATTTCCCGTCGACCGGGTCGAGCGATATAATATAAGGTTCAGCATCCGGTCGGCTAACCGCGGCCGTAGCACTGTATATTATGTCACCAGGTATTTCTGTTCTTCCAAGAACCTTTATAGTTACGGAATCCGCACCCCTGGTCGGGTTGGGATAGATCAAAAGCGAGTCGACAATCTCATCTGCAGGCGGAGAAAAATGAACATAGTAGCAAGTAATCGCCGGTTCATAGTGACGGTGTGTCAGACATCCTATGAGCGAAAGTAAGCCTCCTAGAAGAACCAGTTTAAAATGTCTGGTTGTTCTTGAAAATCGGTTCTTGCTCTCTAAAACCGAAAGAAGATGGAATACTAAACCTCCCGCTCGGCTCAACAACCCTGAGAGCCTATTACGCAACTTGATCACTGGTCAATATACGGCTGATAGGGATGGTGTCAATCCTTTTCTTCCGTAGAGTCAGGGTCCGTCACGACAAGCATTAGTTGTTGCGTATACATGCCTGCCTGGGAGGTGTAGAAGGTCAGGTCCACCCATGTTGTTTCGGAGACAAGCCCTCCGATATAGAACCTCCCCTGAACGGCCTCAAGCGTGTCCGAAAAATCTCCGTCAACCGCATCGAGAGGCGTAAGAAGCGTGTCTGATGCCAGTTTTATCGTCGCGCCGGTAATGATGTTGCCTTCTATTCCCGGATCGTAAACCTTGGCCGTCGCCTTCACCGTTACCGTATCCGCGCCTTTTGTAGGATTCGGCGTAATAGCAGCCTCGGTGACTACCACGGGGTCAATTATGGCCATGTCGTAGCAGGTTGCTATGGGTGTCTCCGGCTGTGCCCTGAGCCAGCCTGCAACAGTCAGAACGAGACCTAAAACGAAGAGCTTGGTCCACCTCGCCGTCTTTTTAATAGTTCCCTCCTCCTCCCAGCTTGAAAGAACCGGAAGGAGTTTTGCTCCTATCCTCGTTATGAATGATGAAAGCGCGTTTCGAGTCTTAATCATGTTTTACTGTACCTCACTTTTCCGGACTGTCAATCTTTTTCTGTCGAATCGGGTTCAGAAATCACAAGCTGCAGCCCTTCAACATTTATGCCTGCCTGCGGGGTGTAGAATGTGATGTAAACCCGGGTGGTTTCGGGTCCAAGCCCGGTGACGCACAGACGGCCTTCAACTGTCTCGAGCGTGTCCGAAAACTTGCCGTCGACCGCACGGAGAGGGACAATAACCGTATCGCCGCCAATTCTTGCATCCGCTCCGGAGATTATATTGCCTTCAAGTTTCGAATCGTAGACCCTTGCGGTCGCTCTCACCGTAACCGAGTCGGCGCCATTTGTGGGGTTAGGCGTAATAGCAGCCTCAGTGATTATTACCGGTTCAATGACGACCGGATCATAACAGGTCGCATACCCCCTGGTCTCTTGGGCCGAGAGCCAGCCTAGTAAGCCCAGGATGAAACCCAGAATGTAGATTTTTGCAAATCTCGCGAATCCCTTAAGAACCCCTTCCTCCTCCCACCTTGAGAGAAGCGGGAAGAGTTTTGCTCCAACATTGCTTACAAACGCCGCGAGCGAGCTGCGAGCTTTGGCCATAAAATTCCTCCTTGACTGCGACTACTCCTGTTATACAGTTGCAGGTGCAATAAATTCCCTTAACCTATTCGGTTATCTCGATATCTGAGCTGTCTTCGATTACCTTGTTCTTGCTTGTAGATATTCTGACATGGACTTTTGCGTTTGCGGTATCGATACCCCTGATGCTTAACTTCGCCGAGATTTCCTCGTATGAACCGTCAAAAGCACTATCCGCAGCCAGCATCTCCACCGTGTCGGAATTTGCACCTTTCCCGGTAATGAAACACTGTGCCGATTTTACATAATTGTCCTTGGAGCCTGGGATTATATTGGCTCTGGCTTTGACCATAACCGAGTCGGCTCCAGCCGTAGGATCAGGCAAAACCTCGATATTATGAATGGGGGGAGGTACAGGCTCGTAGCACGTGACCGGGCAGCAGGCGGTCGAGCCGGCCGCTCCGGAAAGACCTAATCCTGAAACGAGTGCACTCAGGAATGAAAGCTTCATCCACCTTGCAAGCTTGGGTAGTACCCTGCGTTCCTCGCATCTTGAGTAGAAGTCAAAAAGCGCAAAACCGGCTTTCCTGAGAATCTCGAAAACAATGTGTCTTGCCTGAGCCATGATACTGCTATTCTGATTCCGTGATGTACAAATCCACTGTCGTGTAATCTCGCTCCCCTTTATTGGAGGTGGCCTCAATGTTTACACTGCAGGTATCGCCTGCGGCAAGATTGCCTACGTATAATCGAGCTTCTACGTCTTTCATTCCGTATGGATCGGTTTTCGTGACAATCATCGTTATGGTGTCGTCATTAAGAACACATATCACCTTATCCACATAATCTTCTTCTATGCTTACTCCATTGGGGACATTTGCGCTCGCTTCAACGGTTACTGAATCTGAGCCTGACGTCGGATTAGGGGTTATTGAGCAGGTTGCGATTTGAGGTTTCGGGTACTCCATCGGTGCGTAACACGTTATGCAGTTGAGCATGCTGGCCGCACTCAATGCGGTAATTCCTGTCACGAAGGCTCCGAGGAAGGTCGTTTTTACCCACCTGGAAGCCCTTGGCAGTATCCCGCAATCCTCACAGTGGGAGAAGAAGTTGAAGAGTGATGTTCCCATTCTCCTCAAGGTTTCAAAGAAGAGGTAGCGGCTACTGGCCATTGTGCCTCCGGTGATTTATTCAGTTATCTCGAGGTCGATTGTTGTATCCGCTCGCTGGTCTTCATTGTCGTATTCTGTGATTTGTATGGTTACTGTATCGGGCTCGAGGTCTCCTATATACAACTTCGCGTTCACGGCATATTCATTCGTGTAGTCTCCAGGCTCTATCTTCATGACGGTGGTGTCATTCTCGAGGATACATATCACCTTTTTCAATTCAATCCCGTTATCGGCAATTGCCTTGGCGGAAACGCTAACAGTGTCGGCCCCTGCCGTAGGATTTGGTGCCACGGAGGCGTTTTCGATTCGAGGTGATTCAATTGGCAAGTAGCAGCCGGTGGGGATACAGTTGATCATGCTGGCCGCGCTCAACGCGGTAATTCCTGTCACGAAGGCTCCGAGGAAGGTCGTTTTTACCCACCTGGAAGCCCTTGGCAGTACCCCGCATTCCTCACAGCGAGAGAAGAAGTTAAAGAGTGAGGTGCCTATCCTCCTCAAGGATTCAAAGAAAAAAAACTTTGTTCTAGCCATGGTTCCTCCTTTCACTGTATTAAATATAATCAACTTGCTCGGATTGTCAATCCATGAAAATCACCTGAAATCCTGGCAGGTGTTATTTATCAGTAACGCGGAGAACGGTCGAGCCTATGCCCCAGCCTGAGGTTTTTGAATCGACTTTTACAAAGACCTGAGTGCTGTCCGTTTTGATTTTCTTCACGTATATGCGCCCGATGAGTTCCTCATTATTCTCGTCGAATGCGCCGTCCCTCGCTATCATCCGGATGGTGTCTCCATCGACTATGCACTGGGCTGAGGCTATTATTTCGAGATCGCTTGCGTTTTCAAGTCTGGCTTTGGCGGTAACGGTCACCGAGTCGGCGCCTTTCGTCGGGTTAGGCTTGACTACTATCTCCGAAACCCTGGGATATACGGCCACAGGTTCGTAGCAGGTCACGAGCCCCTGATCCAGCGGAGGTTTTTTGGCGCATGCCGCAATGATGGTCAGCCACGCTCCAGCAAGCGCGAGCTTGAGCCAGCGTGATATCCTTGGCAGAGCGCTTCGTTCCTCACACCCGGTCAGAATGGAGAACAGTGCCGAGCCTGTTCTCCTCAAAAACCTTGACAGTAACTCTCGCTTCATAACGAGTCCTTTTCAGTGATAAATAGCGGTAATGAAACCAGTGCTTCTTCACCCTTGGAAGTGGCCGCGTGCACGTAGACGAAGGTGGTCCCGGGTTTAAGACCCGCGACGCTGATGCGTGCCTCAATCATCTCGACGGTATCCGAGAAGCGGCCGTCCACAGGGTACATCCGGATTTTCCTTGACGTATCAATGGCCATTACGAGCCAAGCATCCGACACGTAATTGTTCTCAAGGCCAGGTTCCAGCACCCTTGCGGTGCCCGTTATCTTGACAGTGTGCACGCCCCTTGTCGGGTTCGGGCTTGCCTGAACTACTGAGATTTCGGGATCCATCCTTCTCATCATGTAACATGTGTGGACAGGACCGTCGCCGTCTCCTCCTGGTCCGGGTCTTGCCTTTTTCCCGCACGAGGCTATCAGGGCGACAACGAGCCCGAGTAGCGAAACCTTCAAAAAGCGCGCGGTCTTTGAAAATATTGGAGTATCCTGGCATCTCGATAGCGCATTAAACACCAGATTACCTGCATTTCTGAGAACTGCAATCAAGCTCTTTCTCATCTTTGCCATTCTGCCTCTCCTATCTCGTTTAATCTGGTTCAGTAATCACCAGTTCTAAAGATTCAATTTCAATTTGACCGGAAGAATTTTCTACCTCTAAGTATATCCATGTCGTTTCCGGCTCAAGGTCTCCAACGTAAAGTCGGCCGACTATTCTCTCCGAAGCGGCGTCGAATTTCCCGTCAATCGCCCGCATGGGGTAATATATTGTATCTCCATCCATTCTCATGCGGGCTGAGCTTATCGTGCTTTCGCCGCTGTAGTGATCGCTAATCTTTGCCGTGGCCTTGACGGTTACCGAATCGGCGCCCCTTGTAGGGTTAGGCCTTACGGAAAGTTTGGATAGTTCTATGAGGGGAGGGGGGGCGGGCTTGTAGCACATTATGACGTCTTCCTTTGCTTCGAGCGAGAGAGCGCTCACGAGTGCCACGAAAAATCCGAGGAATGTGAGCTTCAACCATCTTGCCGCCCCGGGGAGGATGCGGCGTTCCTCGAATCCGGAAAACGTTCCGAAAAGCCTTCCGCCAATCCTTGCAAAAAAGTCTGCCAGGCGTTTTCTGAGTTCAGGCATATCAATCCTCCTTATTCTCGTTGCTGTCCGCTTCCGGTGCGGTGATGATTAATTGCCTCCAGGTGCTTTCCGCGTTGCCTGAGTTTGTCCTCACCACTATGTAAATCCAGGTGGTCTCCGGCTTGTGATCCCCGACGTAGAGACGGCCTTCGACTGTTTCAAGGGTATCGCCGAACTTACCGTCAACCGCTTTCATCGGATATAAAAGGGTATCTCCGGTAAGCTGCATAATTGCTTCGGAAACAGCGGTGTCACCTGAGCAATAATATGCAGATTCCAATTTTGCGGTTGCCTTGACTGTAACGGTGTCTTTTCCTGCAGTGGGGTTCGGTGTTGCCGAGACATCGAAGATACTTAAGTGAGGTTCCTCAATAGGCACGTAGCACATGATGATATCGTCGTCCGCCTTGAGCGCTGGCGCGCCCAGCAGGGTTACCAGCAATCCCAGAACCGAAAGCTTTAGCCATCTTGCCGGTCTGCGTAGGATACCGCGTTCCTCCAATCCGGACAGTATCCCGAATAAGGAGCCGCCTATCCGTGAAGAGATGCGGGCCAGTAAGCCTTTTGTCATCTACTCCTCCCTGGCAGCGCTCGAATCAGCTGCGAGCGAATCAATCCTTGTTACGGTGTAGGACTGCCAAAGAATCTCTTCATCTTCTCTGGAACTCGTCACGTCTATAAAGAACCAGTGGGTGCCGGTATCCAGGTCGCCTGTGTAAAACATGGCCTCAAGAACCTCAAGAGTGTCGTTAAGCTTGCCGTCCACGGCCTTCATGGGAATCCTCAGGGTGTCACGCTGCCTGGAAAGCCAGGCGTTTCGGATGTAATTGTTCTCAAGGGTCGGGTCCAGAACTTTTGCAGTTACCTTTACTTTTACCGAGTCCGCTCCTCGAGTCGGATTTGGTGTGATGGACACATCCGAAATCTTTACCTCCGGCATCCTCATGGCTACGTAACAGGTCTTAATTGTTTCTACCTCGGCGGAAAGTGCTCCGATGGCTGCGGTAAGAAATCCAAGCAGTGAGAGCTTTAACCAGCGCGAAGCGCTGGGCACAATCCCGCGCTCTTCGAATCGCGACAGGAGTGAAAAGAGACCTCCTCCCAGCACTTCAAGAATCCTTACGACGAACCCTTTCGTTCTCGCCACGTCACTCCACCTTTGTCGAATCAGTCCTGATAGAATCAGGCTCCGAGACTTCAAAATAAAACCAGCTCGCTTCCAGTGCATCCTGGGATGTCTGGACGAGCATTGAGATCGAGTACTGGCCCGGTTCAAGATTTCCAACGTAAACCGTACCCTCGAGCACCTCGAGCGTGTCGTCCATCTTGCCGTCAAGTGCTTTGACCTTGAACCTCGTCGTATCACCGTCCCAGGAGAGCCAGGCGTCCTTTATGAAGTTATCCTTGATATTCGAGTACATCACCTTGGCCTGGGCCTTCACTTTCACCGAATCCGCTCCCTTCGTGGTATCAGGGGTTACGGACTTCTCTGTTATGATGACGTCGGGAATCCTCGCGACGATGTAGCAGGTGACTTCCGGATCCCTGGCTTGAAGTGAGAGTGTCGCGACTAGCGAGGCTATGATTCCCAGGGTCGAGATCTTTATCCATCTCGCGGCACGCGGCATGACGCCTTTTTCTTCTATCATTGTCAGAAAATGGAAAATTGCATCTCCCAGTTTCCCTAACAGCCTGGATAAGAGGTTGCGTGTCTTGGCCATCGTCGCTCCTTTAATTCTCAATACAAGAAAACATCTCAAATATTCCCCACAATATAAGCCCCAAAAGACAGGTGTCAAGCATATCTTACGGGCGGATACTCATTGACAAAGATGCAGCATTTCTCTATAATAAAACATGGGAAAGAACAGGGAGTTTCCAATGAAAAAAAAAAGGTTTGTGATAGTTCCGAGTCATTTTACAGGGAGAGATTGAGATGCATCCATTTCTGGTTTTCTGTTGTTGTTTGATTTCATCTTTGACTTGGAATAGACATTATGATTTTCGGTTTAGTGACCACTGTAGCGCGCTTGTGCCGGTAGAGGACGGTTACGTGATTACGGGTAACACTATGCGGTATCTATTCGTGCAGAAGGTCGATACTCTGGGAAATCAAGTCGGTTACAAAGAGTGGTATAAGGCCGAAGGTTATGACATAGAGAGAATGTCTGATGGTTATATTATTCTTGCGTACAAAGACGAATCTCCCAGGCACGGGATTTGGTTGGTAAGAACAGATAGCGATTTTGACACACTTTGGAGTAGAAGCTATGGATATAATAATGGAATTATGGCAAAATCTCACTCATTTGATTTAACAGATGACAGTGGTTTAGTGATGGTCGGTGAGTGCGGCACGGGTCTTATTGTCTTTAAAACCGATAGTCTTGGTGATAGCTCCTGGGTAAAAAAATATTTTCAGTCTGTCTCGATGCGCGCTGGGAATTTTATTGAAGAAACATCTGATCAAGGTTTTATTGTTACGGGAGTTTGTGAGGAACGTTTTTTTGCACTGAAATTGGATGAGAATGGGGATTCCTTATGGTGTAAGAAATATTTTGAGGAAAAAACAGGTGAAGGTCTTTGTATAAGAGAAACCTCCGACAAAGGCTTTATAGTATTGGCTAGGATAAGGTATGGTAGTTCGGATTCCTTGCTTCTCATCAAGACGGATTCTTTTGGAAACGCTTTGTGGGTGAGAAAATTCAATTCGATGTCTCATTGGACTAGAACATGTTATATTGAGGTTCTGGATGATGGTTATGTTATGATTTCAGGGTCACAAGAAGGTCCATTAGTCAGGAAATTTGACGAGTCTGGGAATGTCCTTTGGACAAAGACCTACAATCGTAATTTCGGTTATTTTTCCGGATTTGAAGGCACATGTATTCATTACACATCGGATAAAGGTTTTATTATTGGCACCGCTTTGGATATATCTCCATACGGATCAGACCTCTGGCTGGTGAAAACCGACAGCCTAGGAAACACGGTTCCTCTTGAATCCGTGATAGAGCCAACGGAGACTGCCGTTAGCGAAGTTCATCTGAGTGTTTTGAATTCAGCTGTTGCATATTCCTTACCTGCTGGCGAGCGTTGTTTGTTGAAAATCTATGATGTTAGTGGAGTATTGAAAAAAGGAGAAATTGTTTGTGGCCGCGGAGAGATGCGACTAAAAGAATTCCCTGTAGGGGTTTATTTCGCTGAGTTACAGTTCATGCGAAGTGCTGAAATCAAAAAGGTATTAGTTTTTCCCTAGTCGAAAATAGTTTTCGTTGACTAACTCTTTTGTTCAAGTACAATCCCCGCGTGAAGCAGCTCTTATCGGACTGGCGGGTGCTTTCGGCGATCGCGATACTCGGATGGGGGACCTGGGGCATACTCTCAAAGATTGCCCTGAAACAGGTTGACTGGCGGGTCATGATGCTGATTACGTCCGTAGCCGCCCTTCCTCTGGCTTTCATACTCGGGATTCCGAATTTCGACTGGAAGTTTAACCGCTACATCCTTCTCGCTTTTTTTGCAGGAATCGGAGCCGAGGTCGCGACGCTCTCCTTCAACCGCGCGATTCAAAAGGGCGGACCCGCGAACGTCGTGGTCCCACTCACCTCACAGTACGTGCTCGTCATAGTGCTTTTTTCGACCATTTTCCTAAAAGAGCCTATAACGTGGCAGAGAATCGTCGGCATCGTTGCCGCGCTCATAGCAATTGTGATGCTTTCGCTGTGATATTTTTCCTTATCGAATGAGTGCAAATCGAACCACCTCTTTCGTACTCTCCTTCTTACCCCCGGGATAGTATTGAGGGCGTCATTGCGTTGTTCACAGGATTACTGATATGGTTTTGCATGCAGAATTGCAAAGAATACTATATTTAAGAAAACACCCGATTTTCAGGCGAAGTTAAAGATACAAATCGAAAATCATTACGGCGGCGACAATCATTGCGAATCAACGCTATAATCCCTAATGCACAATTGATGAATTTCCTGTGACTTGATACGGTGGCCTTCGGCAAAAGCCGAAATCTACTGTTATTTCCTTGAAGCTTTGTTCAGTTCTTGCAGAACTTTTTCAGGCTCGGCAATATTGTAGCGGTCCATAAGCTCACCAACGGTTCCCCAGGCTGGTTCGCCGCAAACAAAGCAAGGCATACCAAACGCTATGAAAACCTCGACCGTTTCAGGATATTTCGAAATCACCTCTTCGATGACGGATTCCCTCGAAATCTCAAAGTCTCCTTTATTCATTATAATCTCCTTAAGTTATGTTAGTTATAATAACAAATACTTGACAATTCGGTGATTCTTTAGCATAATTATACGGACTATAGGAGGATGCAGTGAATTTATCTCGTGCCGAGCGAATACAAGAATTACTCAACGATATCCGCAGGATTGATCCTGATATAGAAGGTACAGCCGTTGCGACAAATGAAGGCCTTGTCATTGCTTCTTCCCTTAACGAGAATCTTGACGAAGAAAGACTTTCGGCCGTATGTGCAGCAGTAAACGAGGCCATTCGCAGGACGGCGGAGGAACTGGATAAAGGCAGGCCAACAGAGGTTCTCATTCATGCCCCGCAAGGCTACATTTTCATCATGAAGGCAGGAGCGGCTTCGCTTCTTGTTGCCGTCACACGGCGTACGGCGAATGTCGGACTCATCCTGTTGGACATGCGTAAGATAGCACGCGAAGTAACACCTATCCTCGACTAAATCAATTTCCGCTCGTTCGGAAGTACACCTTGAAATCGCTCCAGTCCTTGGGTGTCTGGAGAGGAGGAAATGTGTCAATTTCTTTTGTATCTGTACTGTCAACAGGTAAGTGGGGGAGAAAGATTGTTTCGGCCGCCACGTCTTTCCAATTTGATATATACCAGTAGTTGCCCCGTTTTATAATCTCGAGCTTCATTCCACCTGCAAGGGTTTCGTAGCCGTCGATGGCTGTAAGAATCAGGTAGTTTGCGTCAAGGTAGGCCATGGTATCGTTTGCGGAGAAAGAAGTAGTGTCCATTTGAAGCAGAAGGGGGGGGATCTGTCTGGACGTGGCGAGCTGGTTGAACATCTTCTGGGTGAGCCTTGATTCGGCCGAGTCCTCCCACGGGGTATACGCGGTTCCTCTTGTGGAATCCTCGGGGTTGAACTTGAAGCTGAAGGTATCCAGACACAGAAAGAATTTTTCGAAATCAAGCGTGTTGTAGGAATCCACAAGATTGTGAATGACGGCCATGGAATCAATGGGAGTCAATTCCCTTGCATAGTCGCGGGGGTCAAAAAACTCGCAGCCAGCCGCCAGAAGTACTAAAATAAAACCCAAAATCACGCAAAAGAACTTTTTCACGGTAACTCCTTGTTATTCAAATTTCGATTCGTCTGCGGTTCATACGAGGTGAGTCTAAAAAGAACCGTAGATCGACAAAGAAGCTTCGAGTGGTGCCTCATAGTCGCTTCTGATAAACTTGAAACCGCCGCTTATGGTCAGATACGGCCACGGGTAGTAGTTTGCCTCAATGCCTGCAAAATGGCTGGACTGTGTCAGCGCTTGCCCGTCGGAAGGGAATAGCTTTTGTTTGAGTCCCACGAAACCGGTGATTGTCAACCACTGTCTGGACCACCAACCGGGTTGATACCATTTTGGAGCCTCCTCTTTTCTCAGGGATATGTAAGAGAGGCTGTAGCGCTGCTCAATCTCGTCGCGAATAGCGCTTTGTTTGAGGTCGCCGGAAATCATGCGCCAGTTTTCGTATCTCTTCCAACTCACTCTTGCATCAGGTCTCAAGCACTCTTTCGGAAAAAGAGTCAATTCAAAAATATCGGACCAGGTTCTATCGGCGCGGTTGTTGGAAGAGTCTGTATAATATTCGGTCCAGTCAAAAGAAAGACTGGCAGAATTCGCAATGGACGAAAAACTCAGTATATTAAGATCGCAGTCCCATGCAGCCTGGCTTGAACGGCGAAGGTTTGAACTTGCAGCATAGGCCGGTCTTACATAGTGCGTGCGAGTAACAGAATGGTTGAGCTTGAAGTTTGTCGTAAAGTCGGTCCAGAGGTTGAGGGAGGTGGAGAGGTTTGCCTTTTCCGTGAACTTGTCATGGTCCAGATTGTTGAGGGTATCGGGCGTGTCAAAGCGTTCCAAAGAAATGGTGTGGGAGAAATACATGGATCCGGGAGATAGGGGGCGGGCCTCGCTGCCTGTGCTTCTGGCGTAGGAAGGTCTTCTCGTGAAATTGTGGTTTATTGTGCTGGTGAATGTGTTAAGTGTTTTGTTGTAATCGTAGTAACTTTCACTTTGGTCGTGCAAGGTGTTGTCAGTAGAGAAAAGAAGGCGCAGGGAAGTATACCGCAAAACCTGGTAAAGCATGGTTGCGTCAAGATTGCGTTCGGTTTCCTTGTAGCTGGAACTCATGAAGGAATTGTTCACGAGCGTATCGATTGAATAGTTCGCGGAAAAATCAAGTTTAATACGCGGAGATAATGAAAGGGTATCTCTGATCCAGGCAAGAGCGCCCAGCTCGTCATAATCCGAAAAACCCCTTGCTTCGCGCTTGCCGAATGATGCTCCCGAAAGGAAGCCGCTTTTAAAAAACGGCAGCGATGACAAGGAAATTTCAAAGGTGTCTCCCTTATCGCTCCAGTTTGAATGAATTTCTCTATTGTGATAAAAACTCAAGGTGCAAGGTGCGGTACGAACCATAAAAAGCGCATAGTCCTGCATAGTCGTATCGAAAGACCATCCGGCACCCGGTCCGTAAAGAGCGACTCTTTCATTTCCGTAACTGGCTTTGAAGTGTGTATAGAGGAGGTCCTTTGTGGTTACCGTATTTAAATAAGCGTAGGATGCGTGGCGTTCGTATCCTTCCGTACCGTCGGACTCGGTGGTAAGGGTTTTGGAACCATTAATTCCTGTGGTCAGGGAAAACCAGTCAACGGGACGATATGTGAGATCGACGACGCCGTAGTTAATCCTGTTAAGATTCTTGGAAAGCGAGTCCCAGTTGGAGGAACTCCACTGGCTCAGGGATACTCCTAACTGGCTGGAAAGCATGCGCTCAAAGTATGCACTTTCCCAAAACCCTCTGGTCAAGACGGTATTGTATCCGGAACTTTGAACTATTACCGTGTCTGCGTTGAAGGCGCTAGGCAATAATATCAATAAGCTTAACATAATCACCTGGAGAAAGTTCTTGCGGTCTTACATTTGACAAATGTCCGGTATTTTCGATAACCATTGCCGGGGAGGGTACACCGATCATTTTCAGGTTATTGGCGAGGGTTTTTCGCCTGTGAGCGAAACACTGCCTGACAAGCCTAGAGAAGGTTGCGGGGTCGTCGGGCCACAAGGGCTTTTCCAGCGGTTCGACTTTTATCGTTATCGAACGAACCTTGGGCACGGGCGCAAACGCGCGCGGGTCAATCTCAAAGAGTTTCTGGGTTTTCAGGAAAGCCTGCGCGACCACGGAAAGAGCCGAATAGTCATGAGAACCAAGCTGGGCCGTCAACCGCTCGGCAAACTCCGCCTGAACCGTAAGCACGGCTTTCTTCCAGAATTTCCTCCTGTCGAGCAGCCAGAAGAGTATCTCCGCCGACAGGTGATACGGAAGATTTCCCAGTACCCCGTCCACACATCCATAGCGATCAATATCAAGTTCTCTGACATCCGAAAGGAAAAGCTCGAGATTCTTGTGGAGGTCGGCAAGAACCCGGAGAGTCGGGAAGCATGTCTCGTCCACTTCCACCGCTACTATTCTCGATACCCTGTCGACAATCAAGCGGGTCAGCTCGCCGGTTCCCGCACCTATCTCGATTACCGTATCTTCTTTTTTTGCGCCAAGACTGTCAACGATTCTTTCACCCACCTCTTTCCATCGCAAGAAGTGCTGACCCAGGCGCTTCTTGGGGTGAACATGGATAATACCCCCATCTAATTTACTGCGTAAATTAGATGGGGACCCGCTATCCACGGGCACGGTTCTGGTACTTGAATCTCCGTGCAAGGTTTTCCTCTTACCCAAGGAACAGCTCCTTGCCGTTGCGTTCGGTAAGTGCCGCTATATCCTCAGCAGGTTTGACTAGAATTTCGGCCGCCTTCTCCACAACATATCGGACATATGCGGGTTCGTTACGTTCCCGGCGATGGGGTTCGGGCGTCAGGTAGGGACAATCGGTCTCCACTAGAAGCCGCTCGAGTGGTGCATTGCCTAGCCAGCGTCGGGTTCTCAGAGCGTCATAAGTTATGGTTCCGTTCAGACCGAGGTAGAAGCCGAGTTCGACTATTCTGTCCACCTGATTCGAATCGGCGGACACCGAATGGAACACACCCCAGTAGTAGCCGATTTCCTCTACCGTTCGTATGGTATCGTCCATCGCCTCCCTGGTGTGAATAACTATCGGTAGCTTAACGGACTCGGCGAGTTCTATCTGCTCGGCAAACACCCGGCGCTGGACGTCGCGCGGGGAGAGGTCCCTGTAGAAATCTAACCCTATTTCTCCAATGGCCTTGACCTTCTCGTGTCTTGTCAATTCCTCAAGTCTGATTAAATAGTCAGGAGGTGTGTTACGGGAGTCGTGAGGATGATAACCCACGGCAACCCATACCCCGTCGTGTCTTTCCGCGAAGCCAATGGCATCCTCGCACGATCGCAGGTCCCAGCCCACCTCAAGCATGAGCGTGACACCCTCCCCCCTGGCCCGTTCTAAGACTCTCTCCCTGTCATTAGCGAAACGTTTGTGGCATATATGGGTGTGGGTATCGAACATCTTCCCCCTTCATTCCTTAAGTCAGTCTTGAACCCGGTTCCGCTTCCTTGTCCATCGTTGCAAGGATAATCTTTCCCTCGCTTGTCGCTGCAAGAAGCATTCCCTGCGACTCTATTCCTCTGATTACCGCAGGTTCAAGATTGGCGACCACTATAATTTGTTTGTCAAGGAGTTCCTCAGGCGCATAATGCTGGGCTATACCCGCTACAAGCTGACGTTCTTCGATGCCCACGGTGATTTTCAACTTCAGGAGCTTGTCAGCGCCTTCAACTCGTTCCGCCGCGAGTACTTTTGCGACTCTCAGATCTACCTTCCTGAAATCATCAATGGAGATGGCCAATTCTCCTCCTTGAATTAATTTTTAGTGTAGGATACTCATGAGACTCGTTCTGTCAACGATATGAATTTTTTCGCGTAAAGAAATTGGCAATAATTGGCCGGTTTTAATTAACCAGGATAATCTTTCTTATGGATATTTCGTCGGTAGTTAATGTTCTTAAGAAGTATACGCCGGTTGAAAGGTTTTGAGGCCAGTGTATTTCCATTTCACCGTTAATTACTTGCAGTGGAAGGATTTCTTCTATCCTTCTGCCGCCAATATCGTAGAGTTCCATTCTGGCGAGCGTCCGGTAGGGCAGATTGAGTTTGAACGGCACGCGGCTGTCCATTACCACGGGAAGGCTAAGGAGCCTGGAAACGGCACTGTCACGGGGCAGTATTTGTTCCTCGATGCTCAGTCTCAAGACCGGTTTGGCAGCAACAGGCTTGCACCTGCGGAACATTGCATCGATGGTGTTGCTGTCTGCAGCGTAAGATAAAAGAGTAATCTCATCGACGATTCCCTCTACAGAGTGGAGCTTATTGTTCTGACTGCCGACAAAGAAAGGCCAGTCTTGGTTTTGGTCTTTACCGGGGCGGCCGACCCAGATAGAATCCTGCAATACTGAATTTCGGTAGAAACGAATTATTTCCCCGTCATATGTAGCCGCCAGAAACATCCAATGATCAAGATTCTCCTGCGGATCCCCGGTCAAACGAAAGAAAGACTTCGATCGCGATTCGGTTGTGGTCCAGAGCGTGTCGTGCAAGAACGCAAGGTCCTCCGGCAGCAAGGGCTCGGAACAGAACGAAACGAATCCGGCTCTGTAATCTTCGAAAGCCGCGGCTTTTTCGAGATCGAATTTGATGAGACTTGCGTTGCCCGATTCCCAGACGTACTTACCGTCAAAATCCAGACCCTGAGAAGAGCCGGCGTTTCTGTATCGTCCTAAAATCTTCGGCTGGCCGGTGGCAAGAGAGGTCTTTTCGTCAACGATGTATGTGTAATGATTGACTCCCCAGGTGGAAATAAGAAGGCGTGACGTATCACCAAACGGAGCAAAACAGCATGCGGATAAGCTGTCTTGGTTGATAGAGAACGTACCGATGATGTTCGCGGAATGCGTTTCGTATGATTTATGATAATCGATCGCGTAAATCATATTGGATTTGAAATCCGAGGCCCACAAGATATCGGATACCGAATCGTATGCCAGTCCTGACGTATGTTTGGCCTCGGGCGGCATATCGAACCAGCCGGTGCGTGACAGGTCGGCAGGATTGATCCTCCATACTTGAGAGGGTTGATTCGGATCGAGGTCAACGGCAAGAAAAAGCTCTTCCCCGACCGATGTAAGCCCCTGGGGAATAAATTTTTCTGAAACAAGGGGGCTTCCTACCCTTTCCCAGCCGAATGGAGGCATCATGCACGTAGAGGTTGTTGCCGCGTGGGATACCGAAAAGCAGAGATTCCCGCTTTGGAGCCAAATTTTGAAAAAATCGCTCACTTCGGCAATGATTCGCTGCGAAGCGGAGTATGCAAGGTTGCTCGAAGTGTCAAGCTTGAGCCATAAGGCGACTGTAAATGAATCCCTCAACGAATTCACGGGAATATCTGCCATTGCATAAGTACCTTTAGAAAAACACAAAGCCGAGCCCGATGAAAATGTCAAATCTTCCCTGTTTTGCCATCCTCCGCCGTCCCCTTCCTTCCAGGATGTTCCGTTAAGAGTAAGACAACCGTTATGTTCCTCATAGTATGTCGAGTTCCCCAGGCCTTCGTCGCAGTGGAAAACCCAGCCTTGACCCGGGTCGACGGATATTTTTGTAAATACCGAATCGAAGTTTGGCCCAGTGTTTTCTTCATTTGCATAATATAAATCAAGGAAATCTTCGCCGGGTAAGAGAGTATCCATCTTGAGCCAGATGCTGGTTGAATTGGTTTGAATAGTATCCTCAATCCAGTACGGGATAAGATTATTATGGTGATAAAAGCGCAGCGAGTACGCCTCCGGATCGAGCTTTCCCTGGTCAATTAGGTCGCGGGTATCCAGATTTAAATGAACCTGAACGTCTACAGCCGGGGTATCCGCAGGATTGCTTACTGTAATCTTGCGCTCGTATATATTCGACGCGAAGAGGTATAAAATCAAAAGCCCCACGCGCTCCTGCCTTTCTTAGAGTGAGTGGGGCTTTCGAATATCATGAACTCATGAAGTTTTGATAGATAATCCCGTAGCGCGTCCTGACCGGTTCGTTGGAGCCCATTCTTGCGACCCAGCCGTTCTGAACGACTTGCCAGGTGCCGGGCTTGACGCCCTTTGATTCCACGAACGCGTTCACGGCCTCGGGGCCCATGATGCTATTCTTGCCCATCAGCGCCGTTATCTCGGCGTACTTATCCAGGGTGATGCCCTCGATAGGCGCCCACATGGGGTCATTGAAGTCCACCGGCTGCGAAGCCTTCTGCTGATCTTCCGCGGCCTTTGCCTGCATATCCTGGGATTTTTTTATCGCATCGTTGGCGTTCTTCATCATGTTGTCGAAATCCTTAAACATGCCCATGGTTCCTCCTTTGGTTTTGGCATACGTTGGCAGTATAGACAGCCGGTTAAAGTTGTCAATACGGAATTTTCCGGGTGTACTTAGGTAGAATAGAGGATGTCCTCCTTATCGAGAGGGGGTACTACCCCTCTTCGTTCTTGGATGAGGCTGCGCTTCAAGGAAGCGCCGGGTGAGGGTTCCTCACTAACTGGAAGGGGGGAGGGGGAATCACTTTCTTCCTACCTTGGTGGAGGGGGCGGGGCGACCTCGTAGGGGCTTACGTGGATGCTTCTGCATCCGCTTCGCGTTAGGTGAGCCCGCAAAAAAACGGGCTGACCTGAAGGTCGGCTCCTGCACTTTGCGAGGCTGCGCCCGTTAAAGAATTTGATATTGCAGAGTAAACCTAATTGCTTTGATAATCCTCGATTATCTTCCCATGATCGAAACAAATGTCACCCCAAGTAATTACTTCGTAATTTCTTGGGGACCCCGATTGATGTAATCACGGATGATTGTTGAGTGATCAAACGTAATCTGTTCCGGTAATGTATCCAGCTTAAAGACGCGGGCGAGCTTCGCGTCGTCGCCTTCGCGTAACACACCCTTGCCGTCGGCGGTGAAGACGACGGATACGGTATGGAAGCGGGGATCGCGCGAGGGTTCGGAGTAGACGTGGAACTGCTCGAGATTGTCCAAATCGAGTCCGGTCTCCTCCTTCATCTCCCTGCGCACGGCCTGCTCGACCGTCTCGCCTATCTCGACGAACCCGCCCGGCAGCGCCCACCCCGGGGGAGGGTAGCGTCTCTCGACAAGGATAATCCCGCCTTCGTACCGGATGATGCAGTCAACGGTCAGGTATGGGGTTTTGGGCGGCGACCAGGTCATACGCTGTCAGTAATGCAACAATCGTTTTGTTGCCGCAATGACACGGTCATTGCACTCCACACGGACTTGTTGCCGCAATGACACGGTCATCGCACTCCACACGGACTTGTTGCCGCAATGACGCGGTTATCGCACTCCACACAGACTTTGTTGCCGCAATGGCGCGGTCATAATCGATCTGCGTAGTTCTTGAATCAAATAATCCCTAATGCGCTTCGCCCCAGTTATCGCCCGAACCTATCTCGACCTCCAGGGGCACCGAGAGCTTCCACGCCGATTCCATGTCGCGCTTGACTATCTCCATCGCGCGGTCTACCTTTTTTTCAGGAACCTCGAACAGAAGCTCGTCGTGTATCTGCAGGAGCATTCCTGGCTCTATGCCTTCGTCCGTAAGACTCTTTTCGACCTTTATCATCGCGGCCTTGATGATGTCGGCTGCGGAGCCTTGCACGGGCGCGTTGATGATCGCGCGCTCGGCGACGTCGGCGCGATTGGGAACCTGCGGCACGCGGCGCACACGTCCCGCAATCGTGGAGACGTAGCCTTTCTCCACCGCCTCCTGCACAATGCGCTCCCGCCAGGCCGATACGCCCGGGAACGACGCGAGGTAGTGATCGATGAAGTGCGCGGCCTCCTCGGTCGAGACGCCCATGCGGCGGGCGAAGCCGTAGGGACCCATGCCGTAGATGATTCCGTAGTTGATGGCCTTCGACATGCGGCGGTGGTCCGCCGTGATCTCCGATTCTTTTACCCCGAACACGCGCATGGCGGTCTCGGTGTGCACGTCGCGGTGGGCGTGGAAGATTTCTGTAAGCGCATCGTCGGCTGCGATATCGGCAAGCACGCGAAGCTCTATCTGGGAGTAGTCCGCCGACAAAAGCTTGTTGCCTGCAGCGGCCACGAAGCCCTTGCGCATCGCCGGCCCGCGCTCGCCCCTTATCGGAATATTTTGCAGGTTAGGGTTGGCGGTCGAAAGCCTGCCGGTCGAAGCGCCGGTCTGGTCGAAGGTGGTGTGAATCCTCGAATCGGAATCCACGAGCGTGACGAGCGGCCTCAGATACGTTGAAAGCAACTTGGAGAACTCCCGCCACTCGAGAATCTTCGGGATGACCGGGTGCGCGTCCACCATCTCCTCAAGCACGTCCGCCGAGGTCGAATAGCCCGTCTTCGTGCGCCTGCGCGGCCTGATGCCTAAATCCTTGAAGAGAATTTGCTGCAGCTGCTTAGGCGAGCCTATGGTGAACTTCGTTCCGGCAAGCTCGTAAATATCGGTCTCGAGTTTTGCGAGTTCGTCCTCCCACTCGTCCGTCAACTTACCGAAATACTCAGTATCGAGCCTGACTCCGCGCTCTTCCATCTTCGCAAGAACAGGGATGAGGGGCACCTCCATCTCTTCGTAGACCTTGAGTGCGCTCACTTCCTTTAGCTCCATCTCGTAATGCTCGCCCGCATCGTGCATGAGGCTTACGGCGTCGGCCGGCGATGCCAGCGGCCTTCCTGCCGCGTGCACGAGAACGCGCTCGAGCGTTCTCAGGGAGAGATCGGAGTTTTCCACGAACGCCATAAGATGCAAATCCCAAAGCTTGCCTTTGATCTCAAACCCCAGCTTGATCAGCGGTTTGGCGTCCCAGAGAATCTTGGGAAAAGCTTTGTTCGAAAGCAACTCCCGAACTTGTTCCTCCTTGACCTCGGCAATCGTGAATCCGTCGGATGCTAGAACCCTTTCGTAGCATCCTCCGATGCAGCCTTTCTCGTCGGAAAACATGTCGGCCTGACCCGTTTTCTCCTCGAACAGGAAGGAAAGGGGGTCACCCTTCTTCGGCGCAAACTCAGCCTTCGAAATCTCGAGCGTTCCCTTCTTCTTGTCCTTCGGTTTCATGTGCGAAAGGCGCGAGGTGAAGCCGAGCTCGTTGTAGACGGCCTGCAGCGCCCCTTCGTCCTCGCTTCCGCAACGCAGGTCCTCATCCTTGATCTTCAAGGGTACGTCCTTGTGAAGCTGAACGAGTTCGTAAGAGAGCGTTGCTATCTGTCTGTGTTCTGCCAGCTTCTCGTCCTTTTCGAGCGCGGTCGCGAGGTTACCGTACTTCTCGATAAGAGCGAGCGCACGTTTTGGACCGATGCCGGGAACGCCCGGTATGCCGTCCGACGAGTCGCCCATGAGTGCGAGGAGGTCCGTTACCTTTTCGGGCGTCACTCCCATCTTCGTCTTCACTCCCTTTGAGTCGAACTCCTCGTCCTTGTAGGTGTCGTAAACGACTACATTATCTCCCACCAGTTGCGTCAAATCCTTGTCGCCCGAGACAATCACGATCTTCGTGAACTTTTCCCTGAAACGCTCCGTTATCGTGGCCATGATATCGTCGGCCTCGTAACCCTCGAGTAAAAAGACGGGCAGGCCCTGCATCTTGGCGATTTCAGCGATCATGGGAACCTGCCAGATAAGCTCGTCTGGCGTCTCGGGTCTGTCCTTCTTGTAGTCTCGGAACTTTTCGTGCCTGAATACTTCTCTTCCTGCGTCGAACGTGATGACAATGGAATCCGTCGGGTAGCGTTCCCTTATCTTGTCCATGGCCTGAAGGAACCCGTAAATCGCCGAGGTGTTGCGACCTTTTGTGTCTCTCAGGGGGTTGCGGATAAGGGCGAAGTACGAGCGGTAGGCTATGGAGTGGCCATCAATCAGGACAAGTATCACGCCCCCCTCCCAGCCTTCCTCGCCCTCCTCGCCCTCCTCAGGCACACCCTTCTCAGCCTCATCTGTCTGATTAAAGGACGTTTCAATCGAGGGAGTCTTGCTCGATTCATGGTGTACTCTGCCGCTTTTCTTTTGCTTGTTGAAGAGACTTTTTCACCAGCTCAGTTGCTCTGTACAGCGATTCGAAGGTGCCCGCATCCGTCCACCAGCCCGAAAGCTTTGCCCAGCGCATCTGGCCCCAGGAGATATAGGTGTTGTTCACGTCCGTTATCTCGAGTTCATTTCTTCCTGATGGCGAGAGCCCTTTAACGATCTCGAACACACGTTTGTCGTACATGTAGATTCCGGTCACAGCCAGGTTGGATTCCGGTTTCTTCGGCTTCTCCACAATCCTGGCGACGTGTGCACCTTCCACGGTCGCAACGCCGAAGCGCTGGGCGTCCTTCACTTCCTTCAGAAGAATCATCGCGCCGGTTCCGGCGGCCTCGAACTTCTTGATGTAGGGGAGGAGGGGGGCGGAAAAAATGTTGTCTCCGAGAATCACCACAACCGGCTGGCCCTCCGAGAAATCCTCGGCGAGCGATAGCGCTTCCGCGATGCCGCCGTGACCGTCCTGGTAGGTGTAGTGCAGACCCTTGATGCCGAACTTCCTTCCGTTTCCCAAAAGCCTCAAAAAGTCACCCGCGAATTCGCCGCCCGTGACCAAAAGTATCTCCTCGATTCCGGCCTCGACTAATTTCTCAATAGGATAAAGCACCATCGGTTTGTCGTAGACAGGCAAAAGGTGTTTGTTGGTCACCTCAGTCAGCGGCGCGAGCCTGGTGCCCATGCCGCCCGCAAGTATCACGCCTTTCTTCAATTTCATTCGCTATCTTACAGCAGGAGAGGGGAGGAGTCAAGGGAGTAAATGATTACACGCAAAGTTTGACACTATAAGACGGTTTTCTTATAATGCAAACAGAGGATACAAGCCAAAGGAGGAAAAGATGAAGCGTTGCTTTCTCGCAGTTGTGTTCGCAGTGCTTTTGTTCGTTTATTGCTCTCTGCCGAAGTATCACGGCGAGCCTCTCTGGACTTTTGAGGCCAAAGGGAGGATATGTTCCTCGGCTCTCGGCCAGGATGGAACTATTTATTTTACCATGAATTACAAAGATACCGCAAGTCTTTATGCGCTGAACCCCGACGGCGACATTAAATGGAAGTACACGTCAATTAGCACAAAGGATACTTTGAGGAGCTTTGATTTCCTGTCGATAAGAAGCGACGGGACAATCTATGTCGGCGGCGAGAGTGTTCTTTTCGCGCTGAATCCGGACGGAAGTCTCTTATGGAGTTATGAAGATGTTTGTCAGGTCGGCGGAATGCTAATCGGGACTGAAGGGGCGTTGTACATTCTCGACAGCGGTATTCTCATCGCATTAAACGAGAGTGGAGAAAAGCTATGGGAATCTGATTTGGACATTATTCTTCTGGGATGCATTTCAGCCGATGGATCGGTATATGTTTATGAGAGCAGCCTTAGTTCTCCGATTGAAAATGCTGTTTCCTTGTATCCAGACGGCACTTTAAAGTGGCGGCGTGATTGCACAATTGGATTTCCTTGTCCCTATCCTAGTCCAGCTGTTGGCGAGGACGGAACAATCTACGATGCACAGATGTATCTCATGGCCATTTCGGACAATGGGGATTGCTTATGGAATTACAAGGATTGTTTTAATCCGTCAATAGGCTCAGATGAAAGCATATATGCCGTTGGGTATTACAACAATGCCAAAAAGAACAAAGTTATAGCGTTTGACGATTCGGGTAAAGTGGCATGGGAATACAAGATTCCGGGGGAAAAAAGAACAGTGGGTTATATTTCGCCTGTGGTTGGTGCAGACGGGACGATCTATGTGGGTGAATGTTTTTACTTCTTTTGGGGTTGGACTCCTGAAGAAGACTACTATCTTTACGCGCTGGATAATACCGGCAGGCTTTTGTGGACATATAGTATTGACGGGTTTCTCTCGAATCCTCCTCTGCTTGCCCAGGACGGGACGCTCTACTTATGCACGAATTCTTCACTCGAAAGCGACGGTGCTAATTCAAAAGTAAAAATAACCGCCCTTCAAACCGAGTCAATGGGTCTTGCCTCCTCCTCCTGGCCGCGGGCCGGGCACGACAACCAGAACACGGGCCGCGCGAGTGGGCATTAGGAAAGTACTTGACAGTGTAGAATTTCCTTTTATTATTTATATGTGGTCAAACCCTGCGAGGCGGGAAAATCTAGGAGGATAACATGAAGCGTGTGTACGTTATCTCCATAGCCGCGGCAGTCGTCCTTACAACCTGTTCCTTTCCTGAATACAAAGGTGAAGCACTCTGGACTTACGAGGTCTCAGGACACCTGGGTTCCACAGCGCTGGGCAACGACGGTACAATCTATTTTACCGTCGACTACGTCTCCGATACTTTTAATGTTGACAGCGCCAGCCTTGTTGCCTTGAATCCTGACGGCTCACTGAAGTGGAGTCGTACCGAGAAATACGATGCCGGAACCTACAACGGAATGGGGGCCTTATCCATCGGTTCGGACGGCACCCTTTACATCGCAGGCAAGTTACTTTATGCGTTATCTCCCGAGGACAGCGTTCTATGGATGTATGAGCCGGAACAATACATATACCAGATTCTTGTCGGTGCGGATGGCACCCTTTATATCCTTGTCAATCGCACCCTCTGTGCTGTAACCGGCGAGGGGCAGCTTTTGTGGAAATCTCCCTTGAACCTGTGGAGACTCTACGGCGTGACTTCCGACGGAACCGTCTACGCCGCGGAAATAGATAATACTTTCTCCAATATTGCGGTGAACGCGGACGGGTCTCTCAAGTGGCGCTACGACCGGGGAACGTCGAGCAACTGTCAGTATGCGGCAATCGGCGAAGACGGCTCAACCTACTGCAGCGGTTTTGCGCTTAAGCCTGACGGAAGCCTGAAGTGGAAGTACGCCGGAATGTACGAGCCTTCTTTAGGAACGGATGACAACGTCTGCTCAGGCTCCTACATAGAAGAAAATAAGAGAGGGATCATTACCCTTGATACGAGCGGAAATCTTCTCTGGGAATACGAGATTCCGGGAAAGAGCTATGTTTCGGGGTTGAACCCGCCTGCTATCGGCGCCGACGGAACAATCTACATCGGTGAGTATTACATATCTATGGGCATAGGAAGCGACCCCGGCGTGGTCCCTCACGATTATTACCTCTACGCGGTTGACAAGACCGGAAAATCGCTGTGGAAGTATAATACCGACGGCCAGGCTGCAGGCTCTCCGCTTATCGCACCCGACGGGACGCTTTACCTCTGGTCCGAAACGTATTTGTCTGAGCTCGGCTACAAACTTCACGCGATAAAGACGGAGTCCATGGGGCTTGCCGCCTCTTCATGGCCCCGCCCTGGTCACGACAACCGGAATACGGGCTGCGTGCAATAATCTTTTCCGGTCCACTTGGAGGTTTAATACGGTCGCGCGGCAGTACCCGGTATTTTAGTTGACAGATCGCGAAGCGCACCTTATAATGAAGGATGAAGCGTTTGCTTATCCTTCTGGTCGCGGCGGCGTTGCTTGCAGGTTGCGCGTCCCAGTCGGTAAAAAAAGGTAAAACCGGGCTCGAACTGCTCTATATCGCGGACGTACCGGCCGACGATGCCGGGTGTTCGGCGCTCTACTCTACAATCAAGGGGTTCGAAAATCCCCTCGTCGTAGTTGATGATCCAACGTTCTCCACTATCTCCGATCTTGCCTGGTGGGAGGGGCAAAGGGAGCTTTTTCTCCTCGACTCTCTGGGTGTGGGACTTTTTTTCCTTCCTTCCTCCTGGATGCTTCTCGGTGCGGACAAGCTCAAGGAACTCTCGAACGAGGCCGATTTCTTCATGCCAGCGATGAATCTTGCCGACAACTCGCTGCGCTACATTTTGCCTCGCTACATGATACGCAGGCAGGGTTCGTATCGTCTGGCCTTCTCTGCGGCGGTCAGACCGGAGAAACAAGCGTTTCTCATTAAAGGAGAGAATCTTCTTAATGTGGATTCGCTTCTGCCCGTGACCGCTACTTACCTGGCCATGCAGTCCGATTTCTTCTTCTTTTTCAATGATGATTCGACCGGAAAGGTTTCATCGGGGATCAACTCCATTCCGCGTGGTGCCGGTTCTCGTCAGCTTTCCTTAAGCTTCCGCAGCACGACGGAATTCAAGCTTAACCAGAAGCCCTTGAGACTTGCGGCCGCGTCTGCGACCAATCCATGCGCGCTGTGGCAGCAGAAGGCTGATTCCATCGACTTGGAGCTTCTGGGCGCGAGTTCTGAAGGCGTTTCCACGGACTCGCTGCGGCAGCTGGCAGCGAAGGCTCTTGGCTCAAGCGAGAGCGTAATGGTTTATCTCGGCGATGGGTTCATAAAAGATTCGCTGCCCGCCGGTCAAATAACATTCGGCAAGATGCGCAGAGTTCTCGCCCCCGAGATTTTCGTCGCAGTTCCAAGACAGGATTTCGTCAACGCTTTCCCGCGAGAGGGGGAGGGGGTATCTCAAAAAATAAAGGAAGTGATTTTACCTTCATCTCTTTTCATCGCCGATGAGGCTTTAGGAAGCACTCACGCGAAGCCGACAGGATTGACTTCGGCTTCGCTGGTTCGTAAGATGTTTTCAAAGGAGGAGAAGTGACAGCTCAAGAAGCAACCATCAAAAAGGAACAAAAAACACGTGGTATTCGCTGGGGCAGGCTTATCTGGACGCTGTTCGTCGTCCTCTACCTCATAAACTTCGCAAAGAACCTCTTCGGCGACGTCGCTCAGAATGAAGCCGCAATACCCATAATCTACTTCATCGTATGGCTTTGCTGGCTCGGAGTGGAGTTTTACCTTGGGGCGCTCTTTTTCCAGTCGAGCCTTGTGATGAACTTTAATCCATGGCTCAAGGCCGGTTTTGCCCTTTTCTTTTACGCCATGCAGGGGCTTGCTCCATGGGACGCATTCGCAAGCACACATATCCGCTTCGCATACCCCGTGTTCAACATCCTCGGGCTTCTCCTGTTCGGTCTCGGGATTTTTATACGCATCTGGTCGCTTATAGTCTTTAAACGCGCTAAAAACCCGAGGGACGTTCTGAAAACGAGGCCGTGGCTGATGTCGAGGCACCCGCGTTACATCGGCATGCTTCTCGTGATGTTTGCAATACCTCTCGTGTTCTTTTCGCCGTGGGCCATGCTTGCGACCGTCGTAATCGGGCTGCCCTTGTGGTATCTTGAAACGAGATTCGAGGAGAAAAAACTTGCGGAAGAATGGGGCGAAACTTACAGGGATTATTGCGCACGCACTCCCCTGGCTCCTCGTCTTAAGCCTTAGTTCCTGTTCGCCGGCCGGGCATAAAGAAAAGGTCGTGGGCACACCTCGGAAAGTGGTGTCGCTCGTTCCCAGCATCACCGAGATAGTATACGCGCTTGGGGAGGATTCTAAACTTGTCGGCGTGACTACGTTCTGTGATTATCCGCCGCAGGTCAAGGAGAAATCTGTAGTCGGCGATTTTCTTCATCCCGATCCCGAGAAACTCAAGTCGCTGAAACCGGATATCGTTCTTCTGACAACCCCGACACAGGCTCAGCTGGCATCCGACCTGCGCGCCTCTGGATACAGGGTGGCCGTATTCGAGGACCCGGCGACGCTCGAGGGCGTATTCGCGCAAATCCAGGCACTCGCCGACACGCTCGGAGTCGGTTCCAAAGGCCGCAAACTCGCCGACAGCCTTCGTGCGAGCGTTACCGCCATCGGCGCAAGGGAAAGCCTTTCCTGCTACGTTGAAATCTCGGACGCTCCGCTGGTTGCGGCAGGCGCGTCCTACCTATCGGACGCGCTCGCGCACATAGGGCTTTTTAATATCTTTTCCGACCGCAGAGGATATCCTGCAATAGACCCGGAGGAAGTCGCCAAACGCCAGCCGCAGGTGGTTCTGCTGCTTTATCCCAATGCGTCCGGGGCAAAGGTCTCCTCGCGCATCGGCTGGGCAAAAGTTCCTGCCGTCCAGAACCGTATGGTTTTTTCGAATCTTCCTCTTGACGAACTCATGCGTCCCGGGCCGAGGCTCATCCACGCTCTCATCGAAACCGATTCCGTAATACGTGATGCGCGCTAGACTGGGTTGGGCCCTCCTCCTCATCCTGCTTCTCATACTCGTTTCTCTCTCCCTCCTTATCGGTCCGGCGGGGCTTTCCTTCGGCCTGATTCTGTCTCGCCTGCCGAGAACCTTTCTCACACTCTTTGCAGGCGGCATCCTCGCTCTCGTCGGCGCGGCGCTTCAGGGGCTTTTGGAGAATCCGCTCGTCGATCCCTACATCATAGGCTCCTCATCAGGCGCAGGTGTCGGTGTTGCCCTTGCCTTGCTCACCGGCTGGACATCGGTGTACGGCAGACCCTTGTTCGCATTCGCAGGCGCAATGGGTGCGCTTCTTCTCGTATACTTCTTTGCCCGCATGAAGGGCCGTATCTCACGTCTCTCCCTTATCCTATCCGGGGTCGCGGTCGGCTTCGTGGGTTCGAGTCTCGTAATGATTCTTATGGTGCTTTCCCGCTCCGAACTCTCCCAGATCATCTACCTCCTTATGGGTTCCACCAACATCATCTTCACCCCTCAGGAGTTCTGGACCTTTGTTATCTCCGCATTTCTCTCCATAGTCCTTTGCACCTGGCTTATCACGCGCTGGCGCTCACTCGACATACTTTCCGCAAACATCGAGTCCGCCGAATCGCTCGGGGTCAACACCCAGCGACTGACGACCGAGGTTTTCATCATTTCAGCCGTGCTCGTGGGCGTTGTGGTCGCGTTTGCGGGCGCCGTCAGCTTCGTGGGTCTGATAGTTCCCCACATCGCCAGATTCATATTCGGTCCAAGGCATTTGCGCGTGCTGCCTGCAAGCTTTCTTGCCGGCGCGTCCTTGTTACTTCTTTCAGACATCATCCTCAGGCTTTTTGCCATGCTCACGAACGTCTACCTGCCTTTGTCCGTCATCACCACTCTCGCAGGCGTGCCGTTCTTTCTTTTCATCATGAGAAGGAAGTCGAATGTTTGAGGTTCGTTCTCTTTCCTTTTCCTATCCCAGACGCCCGCTGTTCGAGAACCTTTCCGTCGGCATCGAAAAAAACGAGTTCGTCTCGGTCGTCGGTCCTAATGGGGCGGGCAAGAGCACGTTCGTCAAGCTTCTGGCTAGGCTTCTTTATCCCTCATCCGGCAAGATACTGTTCGAGAAGCGATCCCTCGCCTCTTATCCCCGCCGCGAACTCGCAAGGCGAGTGGCGTACGTTCCGCAGGAGAGCCATTTTTCCCTCGACTTCACCGTTCTCGAGACCGTGCTTCAGGGACGCCATCCCTATCTGGGCGCGCTCGAATTGTATCGCTCTTCCGACTACGCGCTCGCGCGCTCGTCGCTCGAAAGGCTCGGGATACTCCATCTCGCCGGGAAGAACATCAACAATATCTCCTCTGGTGAGCGCCAGCTTGCCGTCATATGCCGCTCGCTCGTGCAGGAGCCGTCGATCATCCTTCTTGACGAGCCCCTCAATCACCTCGACCTGCACCACCAGCTAGAAGTCCTTGTCCTTCTCAGGTCCCTTAACCGGGAGGGGATAGGTATCGTTCTCGTCGCCCATGACCTCAATCACGCAGCGCTCTGCTCGAACCGCATGCTCATCTTCGCCCAGGGCCGTCTTGCGGAGGATAATTCTCCAGACGTTCTTCTCAATCCGGATATCATCGAACGCTACTGGGGCATCAGACCTCTCGAAGGCCGCCACCCTGAAACCGGCAAGCGCCAGATATTCCTGCCACTGTAGATTACCCCAAAATAATACTCCGTATTCTTTTGGGGACCCCGTAAGACACGAAAGCGCGAATCCCACACAAGCCCCTTCAGATTTTCCTCAGCCCTCCTCAGCCCCCCTCACTCTCCCCTCAACTCGCCTCAGTTCCCCTCAGCCTTCCTCGGTTCTTTACGTATTGGCATCGCGCGTGATTTGTAAATTTGTCGTCGATCGCGAACAATCAATCTCTTAATTATTTCTAACCCTTTTATTTGTCGCGGCTGATTATTTTTATGAGGATGTGAATCGCAGGCGTAGTTGTGGAAGAAGGGGTACCCCGCAAAGATGCCGGGTCTCTTTGCGGGGTATTTAAAGGGCGGCTTTCGCCGCCCCACAGTCTGTCCCTGAACGACTTACTTTACGATAGTTACCTTTGCGGTCCTGGTACCCGCGCCGTTGTCGAGCCTGACGAAATAGACTCCTGTTGGAACATGACGTCCCACATCGTCCGTGCGATTCCAGGAGAGCGTGTGATTGCCAGCGCTCGCCTCGGTGCTCGCAAGCATCCGCACCAGCCTGCCCGACGCGTCGAATACGGAAAGTGTCATGCTTCCGGCCTTCGGCAATTGGTAGTTGATGCGGACGCTGCCCGATGCCGACATATCGTTCACCGAAAGACTCAGCTCGCGAACCATCTCCATTGTTTGCGATTGCGGGGTCTCAACCTCGTTGCTTGAGGGGGGGAGGGGTATTGTCGAAAGTCCGAGAAGCTTCTGTGAGGTCTCGAGCTTCCGTATCTTTTCCGTGACCGCCTTGTAATCGGTCTTCTGCTCCCTGCCCTTTACACGCGCGATGGCCATCCAGCTGAAGGTCGCGTTGAGGTCGCCTACCTCGGATACCGCGGTGAATCCTCTTGTCGTCACGTCCTTCACGTATATGCCCGAGTAGGATCCCTCGGGTGTCACTATCACTTTGATCGGTATCTGACTCGATATCACCTGCGGGTACGGTTCCTCGAACTCTATCCTTGCAATGCCGTTGGAAAGCTTCGTGCGTCCCGATATGGTGTATTCGGGATACGGTGCTTCGGTGGCCGACATGGTCACCCAGGTGCCGTCGTCCATCTTGATCACGTTGTCCTTGTCGCCCGTTACGTAAAGGTCACCCTGTATAAGGACGTCTCCTAAAAAGTTGCCTGCATAGGGGGTGCCGACGATTTCGATTCCGGCATTCGCGGTTCCGATATATACGTAGTTCGATCCAAGTCCTTTGATGTATGCGCCCCAGTTGCTGCCTGCAAGGGCTGCTTCGGAGCCGTTTACGTGAAGGAATTGTCCCGCCAGAGAGCTTGTAGATGCCGCGTAAGCGTACAACCCCCTGGTCGAACTGCCCAGGTATGCGTTGTTGCCGTTATTATTTCGACCGAACACTCCGTAACTTGCGGAACCTATATATCCGTAGTTGCCCGATGAGCTTCTGCCGTATACCCCGTAGGAAGAATGACCCAGTATCCCGTAATTCGAATTTGAATTCGCTCCGTATGCGCCGTAAGTCGAGGAGCCAAGATAGGCGTAATTCCCGTTGCCGTTCGCGGCATAGGCAGCGTAGTCATTCGAACCTATATATCCATAGTTGTTGCTCGAGGAATCCTTGCCATAGACCCCGTAGTCGGTGGAAGCCAGATAACCGTAGTTGCCCAGGTTATGACTGCCGTATGCCCCATAGCTGAAGGAACCCAGATATCCGAGATTCCCTGATGAGTACTTGCCGTATGCGCCGTAGCCGATTGAAGCGATGTGCCCCTGGTTTCCCGAATAGTGCTCGCCGTACACGCCGAACAAGGTGTATCCCAGATAACCCAGGTTTCCGTTCGCGTTCTCTCCATACGCGCCGAAGTAGAAGTGACCCAGATATCCAACAGTCGAGGACAGTGTAGAGGTTCCTTTTACTCCCCAGTAATCACCTGAACCTTCCACCTGTACGGCGAAAAGGTTTATGCAGGCGAGCATTACACTCGCGATGACGACGAGTTTTTTTATTGTGGACATTGTTGCCTCCTATGGTCGTTTTTTATGGAGACAGGGAAACACCGACATTGTGCCCCGGAAAATCACGTTGTGTTTTTCCGCTCGTCCCGCCCATACTGCTTGACTCGATGCCAGCAATGGGACCTCCTGCTATCCACAAATCCTCCTGCGGTCGAACGAAAGCGGCGCACGACGCTGGTTCGACCCGGCGCCATCCGGGCGCGTCCTAAAAATAACGGAAGTAACACTTCCGCCAGGCGCCTTCCGGGCGCAAGCCCTCCTTGCTGTCTCGCAAGTTTATGGTATACCTGCAATACAGCCGCCGCAGGATTTTATTCCATTTAATTAGACCGGGCCGCACAAGTTGACCTCGTTTCCAAAGCCCGTATAATCGAGCGTTATGGAGCACATCCCACTCCTTGCGAAGCTCGGAATTATCTTCGGCGTCATCATCGTCGTCATGGTATTCAGGCTGCCCACGTTCGTGCCAATCCTTTTGGGCGCTGTCGTCACCGGCGTCCTCTTCACCATGCCCGCGCTCGATATCGGAAGAACATTCCTCGACAGCGTAATAGACTTCTACACCATTGACACCATCCTCATCGTCTGCTTCATCGAGATTCTCGGCAAGATGATGAAGGAGCGCGGCATCCTCTCGCGATTCGCCGGCGGCGCCGACTACCTTCTGCGGGGCTCTCGCGTGAGCGTGGTCACGATCCCCATGTTCGTCGGCCTCCTGCCAATGCCGGGCGGCGCCTACTTCACCGCACCCATGACCGAGGAGCAGATAAAACCCTACGGAATAAAGCCCGGGCTCGCGGTCTACATCAACTACTGGTTCCGGCACGTGTGGGAGTACTTCTGGCCGCTTTACCCCGGCCTCATCGTGGGCTTCGCCATCCTCAAGGACGTCACCGTCGGCTCCGTCATCATCCACCAGTCGTTCGTGACACTGCTCGCGATTGCGGCGGGCGCCGTCATCATCTTTGCCTTCGTCAAGCGCAGGGTGGTGCGGCCGGAGCGTCTTGCGGGCAAGGGTCGTTCTTCCACAAAAGACGTGCTCTACGGCGCGTTCCCTCTACTCATCATCGTCGTCCTCATCGTGGTCACGCAGGCGCTTGGCTCCATAGTCAAGATTCCCGTTTCCTCCGTCATGCTGATCGTGCTGGTCTCTTCGTGGATATTCTACAAGGTTCCATTGAAAGGTTCAGGCAAGCTCATTCTTTCCGCGCTCGACTGGCGCGTGATCTCGCTCATGGCGTCGGTCATGTTCTTCAAGTACATGCTCGACCGTTCGTCCGCGCTGACCGGGCTCGGCCCGATGCTTGCAGGGGCCCCCTCCTCCCTCATCATCGCCATGATAATGTTTCTTCCCTTCGTGGTCGGACTCCTCGTGGGACTCAACCAGGCGTACGTTGCCACGACGTTTCCCCTGCTCGCGCCCTTCATCGGCCATGACCCCGGACTCGTCATGCTCGCGTACGCGTTCGGGTTCTTCGGCGTGATGCTCTCGCCCTCGCACCTCTGCCTTGCCTTATCGCGCGAGTACTTCAAGGCGAGCTGGGGCTCGGTGTACAAGTGGTTGGTGCCCTCAGTGATCGCGGTCGCCGTCGTGACGTTCGCCGTGTGGTTCTTCCTGTTCCCGCATCCTAAACTATAGATACCCCCCGTAACACCCCCCCCCGTAACACCCCTCCCGTAACACACCCCCGTAACACACCCCGTAACATGCTCCGTAACACGCCAACGTCATCCTGAGAACCGCAGATGCGGGGCGAAAGGATCGCCTTCAGAAGGCAGTTTCTTTGAACACATGGGATCATTTATGTCTAAGGCGATGGCTTTGCTTGCTCGAAGCAGCCGTGCAAAGACACCCTCGTCCCACTTTCCCAGAGGGCAGGGGGTGTCCCACTTCGATAGGGGGGAGGGGGGGATTAATGTTTTGAGGGGGTCAGGCTAGTGAATCACCACTAACTTTGAGGTGTAGTCAATGTAGAACGAGCTGTCGGGAACGATGAATCTCGTAAAATAGATGCCAGCAGGCAAGGTCGAGAAGTCTTTCTGTATTGAGTGTGAACCTGCGCAGTAATTACCACTTAGTATTGTCTCGATTAACGCTCCCCGGAAATCGTAGAGAGCCAGGTGAACTACCATGGGTTTCGGTATCGCGTAGTTCAAACCGGCAGTTCCTGAGACTATTGAAGGGAAGTGCGGCGGTCTTTCTAACCGCAACTTTCGCGATGCGGTGTCGTTTCTTGCAACGGTATCGTATGGATTCGAGACCCGCGCGAAAATCATGAAGGAATCAACGTCTTGAGAAGAGAAAGGCTTGTGAGAGTAGACGACCGTCTTTCCGGGCGCAAGCGCGTTTACGTACAACGTGTCTGTGTAAACCACCTGGTTTGTGGTAAGAGATGTTATCGTGAAGTAAAAATCGGCATAGGTGTGATGCGAGCTGAAACTCTCTACGGTGCATCCGATCTTGATCTTACTATCAGGATACAAGTCATAGGCATAAAGACTACCAGCATAATTGATACTTGTTATCCAGAGGTCAAGGCTGTCGCCTGCCTGCAAACCTCTCTCAGGCGTGTTCGCTGCATTCATCGCGCTTGCTGAGACAAGAAGAAGTGTCGCTGTCAGAATTTTATTTCCCATTCGGTTTCATATCCTCTCCATTTTGAAGCCGCGGGTATTCCCACTCTGGATAATCAGCATATTCAATAACGCCGTTCAGTCAACCTTGCAGGCTCGACGTTAACGCCTCAAGCGTTTGCGTGAGTCAGGTCAGCCCGAATGGTGCGGGCCGACCTAAAGGTCGGCCCCTACGTTGTGTTAGTCATAAGGTGCATTTGTACCCTTCGTTCGCCCTTCGGTGGCTTCGTAGCCACTCGGGGTTGCATGTGCGGAACTACGTTCCACGAAGACTATTTCCAATTAAGGAGTATCGCCAGGGGTGATTTCGTCATCTTCGATTGCGGAAGGAACTTCCGCCCATGCGGATTCCATCCGCTCGCTCGCCAACGACAATCTAATGAATCCCCCTTGCCTTTCGGGCGTTCCCCCTTAATAAGGGGGATGTTACGGCCCCCCTTCGATAAGGGGGGAGCGGGGGGATTCTCCCGGTCTTCGTCTCTCGTTTAATGGGAGGGAAAGTCAACCCCTCCTCTTAATCCTCTTCGCAAGGGGGAGGAGGTTTTACTTTCAGTCGGTAAATTTCCATAATTTTCCTCCCGAGACCGTCCGTTTTTTGCCCCCAAAATGCCCTCAAAACCCCGGTTTTGTCCATCTTTTGTCCCACTTTTGACCAGCTTTTTTTTCACGAAAATTGCCCCAAAATGCCCGATTTGTCCATCTTTTGACCATCTTTTGTCCCACTTTTTTTATGCCCCACAAAATTGCTGCGCAATTTTGCGGGGACCCCATTAGAGAGATATGAATTCTAAAACATAAGTGATTGTAAAAGAATATCTTAAACAAATTCAAGTCGCCTTATTGGCGTCTGAGGGATGAAATCCCTGGGCTTAAGTTATTCTATAACTTCAAGATTGAAATAACTTAAACAAGAGGTGTCACTTATTGTGACTTATGAAACAGAGTTTCATCGGCTTAAGTTGTTACATAACTTTATAATTTGAATAACTTAAGCAAATCGCCGCCACTTATTGTGGCGGCGATAGCTCGCATATACGCGGAGTCTTTGTGCTCATTGGGCCATCCGCGGGGGCCGACTCCATAACCCCTTGTCGGATGGTAAGTTCTATTCGTTGTATCGGATGTCGTAATCCCTCGATGGCTTCGTCTCCTGCTCTGGGAACAGGTCGGTATGCACCAAAATTCCGTCCGCAAGCAGCGCCGAACCCTGCGAGTCGTGACCGTCGACTTCGTATAAGTCGCCTGATCCCGGAGTATACGCGTCATCGAGGTCGGCCTTGGTGTACACCGCTAAGAGTTCCTTGGCCTTCTGCCACGAAACGGAGCCGTGCTCCTCGCCCTGCATTGCTTCAACTATATAGGATTCCAATAACTTATGCCAATAACTCTTCATCATCGTGTGGGAGCTGAAGAGGTCGATGCCCACAACCTGGTCGCCCACGCAAACGATTACGCCTTTCATGTTTGTATTGTTTGCCGCAAGGCCTTCGAGCTTTTTCCAGTATTTGTCGCGGTCACCTTTGTAGGAACTGGAAGTGTAAATATCGTTAAATGCGCCGGTTGATGAAGTCTCGCCCATCACTTTTTCCTGGTTTTCCGCGACCTTGTTCCAGACTTCGGACTGGCTCTTGTTCGCGCGCGCGTTGGCCCTGACAGACGGAGAAACGTTGATGTCGGCCTTCGCGAACTCCTTTGAGGAACCCGACCAGCGTCCGTGCTCGGTGCAGTACACGGAAACCTCCAGCCAGCCTGAACTTGGAGGAAGGATCAGGTCGTTTTCAATCATCCGGTCCTGCTTTGCGCCGAGTATTACCTCGCCCGCCATCGCGAACACCGGGTTAGAACTTTTGTTCTTTACGAGGACGGTGTTAACCTCGCCCTCGTTTTTTTCCTTGACGACCACAAGACCCTTATCAAGCGCGTCCTTGAGGATCATAAAGCTTTCCGCGTCGCCGGTGTAAGAGAGGGGGTAGATACGTAAGTTCTCGGCTTCAGCATAGTTAAGAATCGTGACCTTGCCAGGAATGGCGTTTACCACAGACTCGTCTCCTGAGGTGGACCCCAGGAGAGCGAGCGCTAAAGGTATGAGAAATTTCATTTCCAACCTCCTTAGTTATCGGTAAGTTTGAAATTTACGGGAACCGAAATCTTGACGGCCAGCGGTTTTTCGCCCTGCATTGCCGGTGTAAAGCGCGCGTTGCGAACGGCTTCCTCCGCGGCGTTATCAAGCTCTTCATATCCGGAACTCTTCAATATTTGTGTGTCGAAGACAAGCCCTTGTTCGTCCAGTGCCGCACCGACTATGACCAATCCCTCAACTTCCAATTTACGCATCCGTTCAGGATACTTGATATCCATTCCCCCGATAAGTTGCGGTTTTTTTGCACTTGCAGGTAAAAAGGGGACATCGTTGATGGTTCTGATGATTCTGTCGCCGCCGATGATTCCGGGGTCAATCAAATTTGTATTTCCAGGGAGAATGGAATCAGCGGTCTGGCCAGGTGCAGCTTTCTCAATCTGGACCACTTTGTTGTCGATGGGAGGAGGAGTGTTGGGGTAGTTCTCGACGGTGATTCCGCCCCAGTCGATGATATCGCTGCCTGAAACCGGTTTAACGTTCAGGGGTTTGATCGTAAAGCTTCCAAGGAACGCGAAAATTAGTATAGACGCTCCCAGCGCTCCAATCACTCCCACTTGCAGTCTTTCGGTTGCATGTTCGCGGATGGTGGCAATTTTTGCTTGCATTTCATCCTCCTTTGCATTGTTATACATCTTGTCCCAAGGTTTATTCCGCTCTCCATGATTTGTAATCGTGAATCGCATAAGCTTATGCAAATGCGCCCCCGGCGCTAGCCCTCCTCAGACCCCCTCAGACCCTCCTCAGACCCTCCTCAGACTATCCTCAGACTATCCTCAGACTATTGGGGGCTCAACACCTTGCAGAATTCTATTCTGCGCATGCGCCTCCGGCGCTAGCCCTTTGGATAAGTAGAAATGAAATGGCGGAAGCGCAGCTTGCGCCCAGCGCCTCCGGCGCTCCTCCTTAGATCGGTAATAGTGAAATCGCAGAAACCCCATGGGCTTCTGCGCATGCGCCTCCGGCGCTAGCCCTTTGGATAAGTAGAAATGAAATGGCGGAAGCGCAGCTTGCGCCCAGCGCCTCCGGCGCTAGCCCTGACTCAACACACAGTCGAAACAATCTGAATAGCATCTTCCTAAGTCATCTATAATATGCGGAGCTTTTTTTGTAAGTATTTATGCCGCATATTGACAAATTACCCTTACATCGTATCATTTTGCAAACGAGAAGGAGGAGTATTATGAAACCTATGTGTTTTCTTTCAATAACGTTTTCGTGTATATTTTTTTTCCTCTCCACGGTCGTACGCGCCGAGGATGTTCCCGTTAACGTCTGGAACAAGGTCTATGATTCAGGCAAGAACGACGTACCTTACGCTATTGCGGTGGATGATTCGGGCTACGTTTACGTCGCGGGACTTTATTACAATGGTGAGAACAGCGATTTCAGAACCATAAAATTCGACCCGGACGGGGAGATTGCATGGAACAAAACATTCGGGCCTGCAACCGAAGATATTGCCTGGGCGGTTGCGGTCAGCAGTACGGGTTCGGTATACGTTGCAGGTGAATCCAAGGATGCCTACGAACTGGTCAAATATGACTCGAAAGGAACCGAACTCTGGAACAAATCATACGAATCCCAGTATAAATATTCGGACGCGGCGTACGGGATAGCCCTGGATGAGGATAACGGTTTTTGTTACCTTACCGGCAAGGTTCACAACACGGCTACCGGAAACAACGATTACAGGACAATAAAATGCGATACATCCGGCAACAAGAAATGGGACAACAAATACGATTCGGGCGCAGATGACTGCGCATACGGGGTGACAGTAGACAAAGACGGTAACGCTTACGTGACAGGCGGCATCAACTCCGACACGAGTGTGATGACCGTCAAGTATGGTCCTACCGGAAATACCGTCTGGAAAAAAACATACTCCGGAGGCGATAAAAATGTTGGATATTCCATAATAACAGATAATGGCGGTTCTTTTTATGTCGCCGGAATGTCGAAAAGCAGTGCCGGGAATATGGATTATCGCACCGTCAAATACGATCTTGCCGGAAATATGAAATGGGAGAAGCTATATGGATCGAGTAACAATGAGTTTGCCTGTGATGTTGCGCTTGATGACAAGGGTTTCTTGTACGTAACAGGTTCATATTACGAGGGGTCATATCCTTTCTCCAGAACCATGAAGTACGATTCTCTTGGAAACATCCAGTGGGAGTTTGCTTATGATCAAGGCTCGAGGGAAGAAAGCGAGGGCGTAGCCGTGGATGCTGACGGGAACATCTACATCATCTGTAAATCTTACAACGGCAAGGATAACGATTTCAGGCTTTTAAAATATCGGCAGTCTTCAGGGATAGCGGAAACGTTTTTTAAACCTGAAGATATGAATCTGGAACTTGAAAATAAAGGATCCTTTTGGACTGTAGCCTACTCTCTTGTGGATTCCGGCCCAATAGAGCTGTCGATTTTTGATGTCAGAGGTACGAGGGTTGCAACGTTAGATCACGGTTTTCGAAGCTCAGGCACACACTCTCTTGTCTGGATTCCGGAGGTAAATGGGGTATATTTCCTTAAGCTTTCGAAAGGGGCGAGCGTCGAAAACAGGAAAGTAGTGGTAATTCGCTAGTTTCCAAACAGGGGCTTTATAATAACTATTAATCGGTGCGAAGCTAAGCCGATTTTTTAGTCACGGAGGCCTTGACTAAATGCTGAATGTTGGTATATTTTCAAGAGTAATCTAGTCGTGTTGGGAATAAGAGGGCCAGAAAACAATAAAACTTTGGAGGTTATATGTCAAAAAACAAGTTTTTGTTACTGTGCATAGTTACCCTCGTGACAATGAGTTCCGGGTATGCTGTTTTGCCTCCGGAGGAGGTTTGGAACGTACCATACAGCTCAGGGGACTTCGTGAGAGGTTATGATCTCGCAGTTGATGCACAGGGAAATGTATTCGTCGCAGGCGAGTACGATAACGGCATGGATAATGATTTTCTTATCATCAAATATGACCCTTCAGGTACGGTATTGTGGTACAGGATTTTCGACTCCGGTGGAAATGATGAACCGCAGTCGATAATCCTTGACGCCGGCGGTAACGTTTACGTCTGCGGCTCTTTCGTGGATACTCTCGTACCCGGAACCGTTCACGCAAGACTTCTTAAGTACAATTCCGCCGGGGACAGCCTTTTAAACGCATCGTACGGTTTTTCGGCTTTCACCAGGCTGTACGCCGTAACCATTGATAAATCGGGCGGCCTTTATCTGGCCGGCTACACGACGAATCCATCGAACTCGGATTTTCTATTCATGCAATGCGATACGATTACCGGCGACACTCTCTGGACAAAAGTTTATGATTCAGGAAGGGAAGAGAGTGTCTACGGTATTGCGGTCGATACGCTCGGTAACATTTTCGTGACCGGGACTGCAGGAGCAGATGCCGATACCACGGACGTAAGGACCATTAAATACGGTCCTACTCGCACTATTTTGTGGAACGAGCTCTACAACTCCGGCAGCTACGATGACGCCGGGGATCTTTCGCTTGACGGACAGGGCAACGTTTACGTCGGCCTTTCGAGCTACAACTCGTCAGGGAATGCCGACTATAGATTAATCAAGTACGACTCCGGCGGTGGTATTGTCTGGAACAAATATTATGACGCCGGCTCCGAGGACTGGCTGAATGACGTGATTTGCGATGAATCGGGTAACGCCTACATAACCGGTATGTCACTAAGCGGGCCGACCAACAGTGACATAAGAACCATGAAATATACACCTGACGGGGATATCGAATGGTATAAGGTCTACGACTCTGGAACCCGTTTCAACGCCTTGTTAGGAGATGGTGCCAGTGGCATTGTTCTTGACGGACTCGGCTATGTTTATGTTACTGGTTACTACGCGACACCAGGCAGCGTGAGTATCCGCACAATAAAGTACAGGCAGTTTTTTACCATAGCCGGTAAAACAAGTCAGCCCTATGCTACCTTGAATCTTGATGGAGCCGTTACTGCCCAGACAATGTCCGATTCGAACGGCTACTACCAGTTTCTCGATCTTTCTTGCGGAAAGGATTACACGGTTACACCCAGTCTTGATGGTTATACCTTTGAACCGTCATACAGGAAATATTCTCCTCTTATAAGCCACATGTTTCTTGAGGATTACACTGCTACACCGACTGGAATTGAAGACCTTTCGCAAATACGAGCAATTTCGCTCGAGGTATCCGCAAATAATGTAAGATACACTATCGATGAGCCCGGATTCGTAAAGCTTAGCGTTTACGATGCATGCGGCCGCAATGTTGCGTCCCTTTTCGAAGGCATCCTTTCACCGGGAGAGTTCAATGCCGACTGGAAACCACAGGCTGCCGGGGTCTACTTCGTCAAGTTGGACGTGTCGAACAAATCGGTAACAAAAAAGATAACTTTCATAAAGTAACTGTTTTTTCTAAACACAAGGATTTGAGCAGGGGCGTTCATGAACCGCCCCTGTCTCTTTTTGTACTGAAACGGTATCTTCTTGGAATTTCTGCACGACCAGGGACGTAAGGCGCATTTCGTTTTTTAATAGATTCTGTTGACACTGCGTATGCAATACATATAATCTTTTTAAGATGGTCGGCTATACCCCCTCTGAAGACCCGCGTTACGCATTTGTCATCGGTCGCGTAAGATCGCGGGAAGCTCGTATGTTGAATCGCCAGCAGTTCGACAGGCTGCTCGAGGCTCGTACCGAGAGTCAGATGCTTTCAAATCTAGCGGATACACCCTACTCGGAAACTCGCGCCGAAGACATTGAAACCATGCTTATGCGTGCCGCGTCAGAGGAGGAGGCGTTCTTCTACCGGTATCTTGAAAATGAAAGGATACTTGACTTTTTTAAGGCACCTGATAGAGCCTCTAATCTTAAATTTGCGTTGAGACGCAAGTACCGGGGGGAGGTGGAGGATTCACTTTTTATTTCTGACGCTCCTTCCTCAATGGAGGTGTTAGCCAGGTATCTTGAAGGAGAGTCCGTTATAGTCCCTGACTGGATGCGCGCTGCGGCCGGGAAAGTGGTCGCGGCGAATATCGAAAAAATCGATCCATCGAGCATAGATGTGATTGTGGATTCGGCTCTGATTATGCATCAACATACCCTTTCAGAGGGGTCTTCTTTTCTTGAGAAGCTGCTGTCGTTAAGGGTCGATTTTGCCAACCTTCTTGCTTTTTTACGAATAAAGGTTTCAGGGGAGGAGGGGGATGAATTCTCGAAAACGTTTCTTCCTTACGGTACGATTTCAATCGCTCGTTTCAACTCATGGTCGCAGCTGGGTTGGGATTCCTTGCCGCGGGAGGTAAAAAAAACAGAGATTTTCAAAAAACTAGAAGAAGGATTAAAGGAACTGCCGGATAGTTTTCTTTTACTCGAACGTGAAATCAAGGAGGAGGAACTCTCATACCTTTTGTCGACAAGACGATTGGTTTTTGGATATGAACCCCTGGTGGGTTACAGTCTTCTCAAGAGAGAAGAGCGCCGCAACATTCAAAGGGTAGCTACAGGTTTGCGGTACGGTCTTGAAAAAGAAACAATAAGGAAGTCCATTGCCTGGTTTGACTGAAATTTGTGTCCTTGGCCCGGAGGAGCTTCTGGAACCATTCAGGGCCGTCGGGCTTGCCGGTTCGGTTGCGGACAAGAGCAGCGCCCTCGAACGGGCAAGAACGCTCGCACAGAGTGAGTACAAGATAGTTTTTTATGACGAGGAATTCTATCCGCTCCTCAAGGATTTTCTCCTTAAGCGACCTGGCGGGGTTTTCCCAACCTACATCCCCGTTCCCTCTCTTTCCGGAGGAGAACGATACGCCATGGAGCGGCTGAGAGAGTTAATAAAAAAGGCCATAGGAGTTGACGTCTACTTGGAGGCCAAGTGAGAAAAGAAGAAACTGGTCGAATAGTAAAGGTATCGGGCCCGCTGGTCATTGCCGAGGGTATGAGTACCTCAAAGATGTACGACGTGGTTAAAGTGTCGGACAAGCGTCTTGTTGGTGAAATTATTGGATTGTCAGGCACTCGTGCCTCGATACAGGTTTACGAGGAGACAGGCGGTATCGGCCCCGGTGAACCCGTATATCCGACATACGAACCCCTTTCCGTGGAGCTTGGTCCGGGTCTTATTGAGGCCATTTACGACGGGATTCAGCGTCCCCTGTCAGATATAGCGGATAAAACGGGAGCCTTCATATCCCGAGGTGTTGAAGTGCCTGCGCTGCCGCGCGACAAGAAATGGGATTTCGTCCCCTCCCTCAAGAAGGGCGACAAGGTTGGGCCTGGCGATGTGCTCGGAACGGTCAAGGAAACGATACTCATCGAGCACCGTATACTGGTTCCACCGGGTGTATCCGGCGAAATCGTAGAAATATCAAAAGGCTCGTTTAACGTGGAGTCGACCGTTGCCGTCATCAAATCACCCGAAGGTAAAAGCATCGAAGTCGCAATGATGCAGCGCTGGCCGGTCAGAAAACCCCGTCCGTATATGCGCAAATATTCGCCATTTGAGATTCTATCCACGGGGCAGCGCGTTGTGGACACGTTCTTCCCGCTCGGAAAGGGTGGAACCGCATGCGTTCCAGGGCCGTTCGGATCGGGCAAGACCGTCATCCAGCATCAGCTGGCCAAGTGGGCGGATGCCGAAGTGATCGTCTACGTGGGCTGCGGCGAGCGCGGAAACGAGATGACCGATGTGCTCATAGAGTTCCCGGAACTCAAGGACCCCAAATCGGGCGAGCCCCTTATGAAACGCACGGTGCTCATCGCCAACACATCGAACATGCCGGTTGCCGCACGGGAAGCGTCGGTCTACACCGGTATTACGATAGCCGAGTACTTCCGTGACATGGGGTATTCGGTTGCCCTCATGGCCGACTCAACCTCGCGCTGGGCCGAGGCCATGCGAGAGATTTCCGGACGCCTCGAGGAGATGCCCGGTGAAGAAGGTTATCCTGCATATCTTTCCGCTCGCATCGCCGAGTTCTACGAACGCGCTGGACTTGTCGAATGTCTGGGCTCGACCTCGAAAAGAGGGGCCCTGTCCGTTATCGGCGCCGTGTCCCCTCCGGGCGGCGACCTTTCGGACCCGGTCGTTCAAGCCACCTTGCGCGTCGTAAAGGTTTTCTGGTCGCTAGAGGACAAACTGGCCTACGCCCGCCATTTTCCTGCAATTTCCTGGTTGCGCTCTTACTCCTTATATGTCGATTCGATCTCGGCAAAGCTGCGTGAAGAGATAGGAACTAACTTCCTTGAGGATACGAAGGAAGCCATGAGACTCTTGCAGGAGGAGGCCGATCTGACCGAGATAGTCCGACTCATCGGCATTGACGCACTTTCACCTAACGAACGCCTCATTATGGAAGCGGCGCGTTCGATTCGCGAGGACTTTCTGCACCAGAACGCGTTCCACGAGATTGACACGTACGCCAGCCTTGATAAACAGGCACGTATGCTTTCCCTTGTTCTCTGCTACTACAAAGAAACCAAGAAGGCACTCGAACAGGGAGCACTTCTTGAAGATCTCGTCAGCCTCCAGGTTCGTGAAAAGATTGCCCGAGCTCGCTACCTGCCTGAGAGCGAGCGCGAAACCATCACTAAAACCGAGGAGGAGGTTATCGCTGAAATCGCTTCCTTAAAGAAGGAGGTCTCCTGATGCCCCGTAACACCCGTAACACACCCAATCCCTCCCATAACACCTCCCAAACTCTTGAGGAAACCTCTGGTTTAAAGCCTACTGTGGAAGATAAACCCAAGGGTATAATCGATTACCAGACGATTACCTCTGTTTCTGGTCCACTCCTTCTCGTTGAGGGAGTCGAAGGAGTCAAGTATGAGGAGCTTGTTGAGATATTCCTTCCCTCAGGCGAACGCCGCAGGGGAAGGGTGCTTGAGGTTAACCAGGACAAGGCGCTCATACAGATATTTGAGGGTTCCTCGGGAATCGAGATAGGCCAGACAAGGGTACGCTTTCTTGGCAAGGGCATAACCTTGGGGGTCTCCGAGGAACTTCTCGGCCGCGTATTCGACGGCCTGGGCCGCCCGCGCGACAGCTCACCCGAGCTTATCCCTGAAGAATTTCGCGACATCAACGGTCTTCCAATCAATCCCTTCGCTCGCAGCTACCCCAACGAGTTTATCGAGACAGGCATCTCCGCTATAGACGGATTGAACACGCTAGTACGTGGGCAGAAGCTTCCTATCTTCTCCGGTTCCGGTTTGCCGCACAACCGCATGGCGGCTCAGATAGCGCGTCAGGCAAAAGTACTCGGCGCAGCGGAGGAGTTTGCGGTGGTGTTCGGCGCAATGGGCATCACGTTCGAGGAAGCCCAGTTCTTTATCGATGATTTCCGCCGTACAGGGGCCCTTGAGCGCGCGGTACTCTTTCTTAACCTTGCGGACGACCCTGCAATCGAGCGAATCGCGACACCGCGTGTTGCGTTCACCGCAGCGGAGTATCTCGCCTTTACGAAGAATTATCACGTCCTCGTTATCCTCACAGACCTGACCAATTACTGCGAGGCCCTTCGTGAGATATCCGCCGCCCGAAAGGAGATTCCCGGTCGGCGCGGTTACCCCGGCTATCTATACACCGATCTTGCCACCATCTACGAGCGATCAGGCCGCATCAAGGATTCGACCGGTTCCATAACCCTCGTTCCCATTCTCACCATGCCCGAGGACGACAAGACCCACCCTATTCCAGACCTTACCGGGTATATCACCGAGGGGCAGATCATCCTTTCCCGCGTACTCAATAACAAGAACGTCGCTCCGCCGGTAGACGTACTCCCCTCCCTCTCCCGTCTCAAGGACAAGGGTATAGGCAAGGGAAAAACTCGCGAGGATCACGCGGATTCGTTTAACCAGCTTTACGCCGCGTATGCACGAGGCAAGGAAGCCCAGGAACTGGCCGTGATTCTCGGTGAGGCGGCGTTGACCGATATCGACAAGCTTTACATGAAATTTGCCGAGGCGTTCGAGCGCCGCTACATTTCCCAGGGCGAGTACGAGGCTCGCAGCATCGAGGAGACACTTGATTTGGGTTGGGAGCTTTTGACCAGTCTTCCGCGTTCGGAGATGAAGCGCGTTCGGGACGAAAACCTTGCAAAGTATTACGATACCGCGTTCGCAAAATTCCAGAAGACCGGGGAGAAATCATAATCGCCATCGATTTCTGTAGTGCTTTGAGGGCGCCTGTCAACCTCGCATATGATTACAGAAAACAACTCGGAGGTAAGCGATGAGGCTTAACGTGAATGCGACCAGAATGGAGCTTCTTAAGCTTCGTCGCAGGCTTGTCATAGCAGAGCGTGGATACAAGTTGCTGAAGGACAAGCTTGAAGAACTCATGCGTAATGTTTATTCGCTTGTGGACGAGATTCAAGCACTCAGAAAAGAAGTAGAGGAATCCCTTCGCAAGGCAGTTGCCCGTTACGCACTTGCAAAGAATCAGAGAGTACCGAACTCGACAAGGATAGCCACTTCGCTGCCTTCGGTCAAGCTTTCAGTTGAATCAGGAACAAAACGAATCCTTAACGTGAAGACTCCTACTTTCAAACCCAAGCTCGAGGGGCGCATTCGTTGTTATGGGTTTCTTGAAACCTCTGGAGAACTTGACCTTTCACTTGCTTCTCTCTATAAGGTTCTCGAAAAGATGGTGCTGCTGGCCGAAAAGGAAAACACCCTTGAACTCGTCGCTCAAGAAATAGAACGTACTCGCCGCAGGGTCAACGCCCTCGAGTACGTCGTCATTCCGAACATCAAAGAGACCATTTCTTACATAAACCTGAAGCTGGCCGAAATGGAGAGGGGTAATCTTACACGTCTCATGCGGATTAAGGAAATCATCAGGGGTTAAGTTGAAGCGACAACACGTATATCTGATAGTTTGGGGAGTGTTTCTTATCAGTCTTTCGCTGATTCCGGGAAGGATATCGATTGTCAATAAGTTTCCCATGGACAAGGTGCTTCACTTTTTCGCCTTCAGTTATCTGGGTTTTCTTTCAGGACGTTCTTTGGGTTGGTGGGGTGTTTTAGTCGTTCTGGTTTTCGGTGTGGGAAATGAATTTTTGCAGTATTTGACTCCGGGGAGGAATGTGGCTTTTTTTGATATAGCGTCAAACGAACTCGGTATAATTGTCGGGTTTATTATCGGATACGCCAGAAGGAAACGTGCGGTTTCAGAGAGTTAAGGGCACGCGCGACGTGCTCCCACTGGAGATGATGGCTCGCAAAGAGCTTGAGGAAATCGCTTTCGCGCATTTTTCGAAAGCGGGTATCCTGCCTGTTCTTACTCCCACATTTGAAGCCTACGAGATGTATGAACGCTCAACGGGCGAATCCTCCGATATAGTTATAAAAGAGATGTACAAGTTCAGGGATATGGGTGACCGTGAATTGGCCCTGCGACCAGAGGGAACACCATCCATCATCCGCGCGGTCCTCGAGAATAATATCAAATTGCCGGCGCGTCTCTGGTATATGATGCCCATGTTCAGGCAGGATAAGCCGCAAAAAGGCCGCTATCGTGAGCATACCCAGATCGGCGTCGAAATAATCGGAGAAGCCGAGCCTGAGACCGATGTCGAACTCATAAAACTCGGTTTCGATCTTTTCACCAATATCGGTATGGATGGTCTCTATCTCGAACTCAACTCGATCGGCTGCAGGGAATGCAGAACTTTGTATATGAAAGAATTGAACTCCTTCCTTTCCCTGCATCGCGATAAACTTTGCTCGGATTGTAAGGTTCGCATGGAACGTAACGCCCTGAGGGTTTTCGACTGCAAGGTGCCGAATTGTCAGGAGATTTTAAAAGATGCGCCTTCTCAATCGTCGTATCTTTGCCCGGAATGCTCCGTCCATTTCTCCAGGGTCAAGGAAGGACTTGTATACTTCAATATCCCATTCAAGGAGAACCCGAGGCTGGTGCGTGGACTTGACTACTATTCACGAACGGTCATTGAATTCAAATCCTCGTCCCTTGGCGCACAGGATACGGTGTGCGGAGGAGGTCGTTATGATTACCTCATGGAAGAGATGGGCGGCCCGCCAACTCCCGGTGTAGGATTCGCATTCGGAGTCGAGCGTGCTCTTCTTGCCTCAAAAGGGGAGGAGGTGCTTGAATATTCAGGAGCATCAATTCCGCTTGTTCTGCTTCCTCTCGGAGAGAAAGCACGGTCTGCCTCTTGCGGGTACGTTTTTAAACTCAGGGAATCAGGTATAACGTCTCTCGTCGAGTACCGGTCAGGGAACCTTTCAAAACAGCTCAAGCGAGCTTCCTCTCGGAATGCCTTAAGGGTTCTCATTATCGGCGATGACGAGTTGGCCTCGGGCAAACTAATTTTGAGAGACATGAAAACGGGAGAGCAAAGGGAAGTAACCTTGGAGGAGCTTTGCATGATACAAGAACTTAAGACACCCGCTTTTTTGTTGACAAGCGGTGATAATTCAATAACATAAAGAATGCGAAGGATTGCCATAGTCAATCAAAAGGGCGGAGTCGGTAAGACTACCACGGCAATAAACCTTTCGGCGGCCCTGGCAGTAGCGGAGAAGCGGGTATTGCTTATTGATGTTGATGCCCAGGCGAACGCCACTTCGGGACTCGGTCTTGAAAATCGCGAATCCAACCACTCCACATACGAGATTTTCATTAATCCTTCCAACATCAAGGAGACTATCCGCGCGACCTCCGTTAAATATCTGGATGCGGTGCCTGCATCCCTGGATCTTGCAGGTCTTGAGATTGAACTCATCGATACGGAGGGCAGGGAGTCTAGACTTCGACAGGCAATGTCTTACATTGATTCGTACGATTACGTTATAATGGACGCCCCCCCCTCCCTCGGTCTCCTGACGCTTAACGCTCTTGTTGCCGCAGACAGTGTTCTCATTCCGGTTCAGTGCGAATACTATTCCCTTGAGGGCATAAGCAAGCTCACTGATACTCTTAACAGGGTAAGGAGCTTTCTTAATCCGTCCCTCGAAATTTTCGGAGTCCTCCTGACCATGTATGACCCAAGAACGAATCTGGCCGATCAGGTTGCGGAGGAGATTAGAAAACATTTCCCTGAAAAAGTTTTCAGGGCGATGATTCCGCGAAACGTGCGTCTTGCCGAAGCGCCCAGTTTCGGCCAGACCATTCTTCATTACGACATCAATTCCCGCGGCGCCCAGGCTTACCTTGAGCTTGCGAGCGAGGTGATGGCTCGTGGCTAGGAAAGCGCTGGGCAAAGGTATCGACGCGCTTATTCCGGCGTCAACGGTCGAGGATAAAGGTTCCTTCATTACCATACCTGTGACCTTGATAGCCGAGAATCCATATCAGCCGCGAAAGGTCACAGGCCAGGAGGTTCAGGATCTTGCTTCCTCTATAAAGGAACACGGATTGCTGCAGCCTATAGTGGTCCGTCGACACGGCGCAGGCTACCAGCTTGTCGCAGGTTCGCGTCGTCTCAAGGCTTCCCAGCTGGCAGGCCTTAAGGAAGTGCCTGTAATCATTCGCGAGGCGGATGATCGCCAGATGTTAGCCCTGGCACTCGTTGAGAATCTCCAGCGTGAGAATCTTAATCCGATAGAATCTGCACTTGCATACAAAGAACTCAGCGAGGCGTTCGGGATGACCCAGGAAGATATATCAAGGGTCGTTGGAAAGGATCGTTCTACGATCGCCAACACGCTGCGCCTTCTCTCCCTGCCTCGCAAAGCCAGGCTTTATCTTGAGGAAGAAAAGATATCCGAGGGCCATGCAAGGGCACTGCTCCAGATAGCCTCACTTTCACTCGTTGAAAAGATATGCGACAGGATATTAAACGAGGGACTTACTGTACGTGCCGTCGAAAAAATGGCCCAGGCATCTAAGAAAATCACTATGCCTTCCAGACGTAAACAGCTTGACGGCATACATGCTTCAACCGAGGAGCTTATATCAGAGAGGCTCGGAGTTAAAGTAAAACTCGTACGTACGAGCAAGGGTGGCAAACTCGAATTACTCTTCTCGAATGAATCCGAGCTTGACCGGATTGTGGACTGGTTCAAGACCAGATGAGTCAGGAGCTTCTCCTTAATCTTTTAAAAACACTTTCGCCATCAGGCCGGGAGGAGGGGGTCAAAGAGTTTATCAATGGGTTCCTAAAATCCAGGGGAATTCAAACGAAGGACCTGGGTTCACGGGGGCTGTCATGGGAAGTCGGAAAGGGAGAGGCATTAAGTATTTTTACCTCTCACATTGATCAGGTCTACATGATAGTCGAGCGAATAGACGATGAGGGATACATTTATTTCAGGATGCCGGGTGTAGATCCCCGGATTCTTCCATCTCAGGAGATAAGAGTATTCGGGAGAAGAGAACTACGGGGAGTCATCGGTATGAGACCTCCGCATTTCGTGTCAGAGGCCGAGCGTCAGGCCGTTATTCCCACAGAAAAGCTCTACATAGACGTCGGATTGCCGGTAAACGAAGTCAAGCAAAACGTTGAAGTGGGCGACCCATGTTGCTGGTTCGTTGAGCCCTCTTTACTCTTGAATGGTCGCGTCACAGGTTCAGGGCTCGATAACAAGGCTAGTTTGTACCTGGCACTGCTATTGACCGAAAGACTTACATCCCTCAATCTTCCGGGAAGGGTTCGTTTTTATGCGACTACGCAGGAGGAGGCTTCCATGTTCGGTGCGGCATCGGCAGGTCTGCGCGCGGATAGAGAGGGTGAAAGCGTCTCCTTTGCGGTTGTTGCAGACGTTACATTCGCAACATCAAGCGGTGTTTCAGATTCGGCATTTCCGTTAGGTAAAGGGCCGACGCTCGGGGTAGGTCCTATTCTATCCCGCAGGCATCTGGAAGTACTTCGTGGTATCGCTTCAGGGCTTTCAATACCTTACAGTCTCGAACCCCTTGGTAGGACTACCGGAACCGAGGCTGATGTATTGAGCCTTTGTTCAAAAGGGATACCCTCGATATTAATCTCTATCCCATTGAGAAACATGCACTCCCCGGTGGAAATAATTGACCTTCTTGATGTCAATCACTCTCTTGAACTTCTTGAAGCGGCATTCCGGAAAGAGGAGCTATGGAAACCATAAACGAGGGATTTCTGAAAAAGCTTTGTGACTTGCCAGGCCTGCCCGGGTTTGAGTCCGGAGTCTCCCGACTCATCAAGAAAACTATAGAGGGGAACGCAGAATCGGTGCGAATGGATTCTCTCGGCAATCTCTACGCGACTAAAGGATCAGCCAAATCCGGACCGCACGTGATGTTTGCCGCGCACATGGATGAGGTTGGATTGATGGTTGATCGTATTGACAGCGAAGGATTTATCTCCTTTATGCCTCTTGGAGGCATAGACCCCAGAATTCTTCCTGCAAAAAGAGTGCGGGTAGGAAAAGAAAACATCCCCGGCATGATTGGTGTAAGACCACCTCATCTTGAAGAGAAGGAAAATCTATCGAAAGTAATCCCGATGTCAGCTTTAACCATAGACGTAGGTGCGGGCTCAAAAGATGAAGCCGAAAAGTATGTCGAACCCGGGGATCAAATCGTATTTGATACTTACTTTGAAGGTATGGGTGAACTTGTGAAGGGCAAGGCTTTTGACGACAGGTTGGGGTGCTATGCTCTGACCGAACTGATTAAAGAGGATTTTGATTTTCCCTGCACCTTTGTCTGGACCGTGCAGGAGGAAGCCGGATTGCGGGGTGCACATCTGGCATCAAGAGCGGTCCAGCCTGATTTTCTCATTGTTCTCGAAGGAACAGGTGCAGGGGATGTGCCGGTGGATAAAGATGTGTCTCGAGCGCCTAAGCTAGGGAAAGGCCCGGTGGTTACTCTTCTCGATGCGAGCGCAATCTTTAGTAAGAAATTCGTGGATTTTGTAACGAGTATTGCAGACCGTTACGAAATACCATGGCAGTACAAACGTCCTCTAGTAGGTGGTACGGACGCGGGTGCGGCGGTACGTGAGAAAGCTTTATATGCCGTAGTTGTCGCAATACCTTGCAGATACATACATTCACCAGTTGCAATATCCTCCGTCAAGGATATAATTAATACCACAAAGCTGGTTAAAAGTGTTTCAAAAAATCTTTATGAGGCAAACCTGTGAATGTTGATTTGTTGAAGACGATGTGTTCAACTTATGGTCCAACGGGGCGAGAAACAAGGATCGCCGACTTGCTGAACAAGTCGCTTGTATCCAGTGGTTTCAAAGTTTTTGTGGACTCATTAGAAAACGTATTTGCACTGAAGGGTGAGAGGCCGAGTGATGTTTTTATTACGCATATTGACCAACGATCGTGGGTTGTTGAGCACAAGGACAAGGACGGATTTCTTCAATTAAAGTCTATCCCCCAGGGTTCTGAACCGGTTTCCGGATGGGCTTTGGATGAAAATAAAAATAAATATTATGTTTATTTATGTAAAGAAAGCAAGACTTTCTACGCGGAACCCCTGACTGATGACGGAGGAAAGGTTGGCGATTTTCTTGTTCCCGATTCCGGGTTCCAATCCTCTGAAAGAAAAATCCTTGCAGGTGCTCTTTCCGATCGCGCAGGAGTATCGATTCTTCTTGAGGCCGCGGAGGAATTGAGTAAATCTGCTAAGTCGGTTGCTTTGATTTTCTATGTCGGGAGGCATCTTGGTTTTATGGGGCTTACTTCCTCTCTTAGAAGTGTTGATTTTGAGCGTATATTCGTAATTGAAGCATTTGAAAACAATACTTCCTTTGATGAGGGGGGGGTGCTTCTACCAGTACGCACTCAAAGAAGCATTCCGCCGTCTAACACATCGGGAGTAGTTACACAAATAGCAAACAAGGAAGGAGTTGGCGTTCAAAAGGTTATTATAGCCGAGCAACAAAGTGCAGCGGATATACTTGCACGAAGCGGTGTCGAAAGTCTTGTTTTGGGTATACCATTAAGATATTACGGTTCAAGTGTTGAGTGTTTGAAAACAGCTGACTACGATGCTTTGTTAAAGCTCGTAAGGAGGCTCGAAGAATGAAATCAAAAGAGAAACCTGAAGAAAAAAAACAGCAGAAACTGCAACTGACCGGTCAGCCTCAACTGACCGGATCCATAACTTATACGAAGATAAGTCCTCAAAAAAAACAAGAAAAGAAGACTTCAAAACCACTGCAGCTTTCCAAAAAGATCTCCTTTAACATCACTCCGAACTTTTCCAACAAATACTACAGCAAGACCTATTCAAAAAGAGCGGTGGTCGGAATTCTAACCGGCCTTGGAGTATTTGTTGCAGGTGTTATTTTCATGCTGGTCTATGCTCTTCAGATTTACGGTCAGATTGCCGAGGTTCAGTATCTCAGGCGGCGCAATTCCGAACTCGAGCAGGGACTCGTAAAACTTCCGGAACTGAAACGTGAGCTTGCGGTGAGTCAAAAGAAGCTTGATCAGTTGAGGTACATGTTAGGTTTGGCCAAGTCTCCTGAACCTGTCGACTATACCAAGCTTGTATTTCAATATAAACCGATCATACCAACTTTGGACAGCCTGGATACAACTCAGGTAGACACTACCCAGATAGAGGAAGACATAGAAGATTTTTACCCTCAGGTGCCTCCTACGGTGGGGTTTCAGATATCCAGGGGATTTTCTCAAAGCCATCCCGGTATTGATTTTGCAACGTCGGAAGGCAAGCCGGTATTTGCGACTTCCGATGGGATAGTCAGTGATGTGGGAACGGATACGCTTTACGGAAACTATTTAAAACTACGTCACGGGCCGTACTACGAAACGTTTTACGGACATCTTAAGTCGGTTGCGGTGAAGAAGGGTGAACAAGTAAGAATAAATCAAATAGTGGGTTTTGTGGGTAACACTGGTCGCTCGAGCGGTCCACATCTTCATTTCGAAGTACGCCACAAGGGAACCCCTATAGATCCTTCCAAATTGTTTGTCACCAAACGCGAATATAAAGGAGGAGTATACAATGACTAGCACTGGCAAAGATGCCAAACTTGATACAATAATTGGAAAAGAAACTACGGTGACCGGAAACGTCAAAACAAAAGGGAGCCTTCGTATTGACGGTGAGTTTGAAGGCAACATAACCGTCTCCGATACCTTCACTGCGGGCTCAAGCGCCCATGTAAAAGGCGACGTCCGCTGCAAGGATGCGTTTGTCGGCGGCAAGATAGACGGCAACGTCTATTCTCACGGCAAGGTCGAGATGCATTCGGGTGCAAACCTTACGGGTGATATCACTTGCAGGGGGTTGATTATTCAGGACAACGTCTTTTTTGAGGGACGCTGCTCCATGAAGGAGAAGGAGGAGGTAAAGAAGTAAGCATTATGAATGCCGCACTTGGTGCGACACTGGCCTTTTTGTGGTTGATGCCCCCTATGGGGGGCACCAAATTGACCGATGAGGCATGGCTACGATATAAGGAACTTGGATTAAACCAAAGCAGGGCATCTATGAAAAGCACTGCCGGCCGGCCGGGTATCTTGTCTGTTGAAGGCATAAGGCGTTTTCCGGTGGTTTTCATGTCTTACTCCGATAAGGCTGCTACTTACGGATCAACTGACTTTCAGATGATGCTGTTTGACGGGCCATGGGTTTCGGGAAGCGCTCACGAATACTACAATCAGGTCTCTTATGGAAAGGTCGATCTTCAGGGGCAGGTCGTCGGACCTTACACTGCAAAAAACACGTATACTTATTATGCAAATGACAACTACGGCATAAGCGATAATTATGACCGTTCGGCCGGTGCTCTCGTTTGGGAAGCTTGTCAGGCCTCAGATGCGACTATCGATTACTCGCTTTACGACAATGATGGTGACGGATTCGTAGATATATTCACGATAATCCACGTCGGTTATGGAGCAGAAGAGACCGGAGATAAGCAGGATATCTGGTCTCACGAGTTTTCCCTATCCGGATGGGCCAGTTATGGAGGTCCTGGGGTATATGTTACGAATGATCCAGACCCCAATCACTCGGGTTCGTATATTAAAATAGACGTTTACACCATCAATCCGGAGCAGTCGGATTATTCGGTACAAGGGACAATATCAAGTATAGGTGTTTTTTGCCACGAATGGGGGCACGGTTTCGGTTTACCCGATCTGTACATAACGGATGGTTCTAATGCGGGTTCTCCTGGTCTTGGGCATTTCTGCCTCATGGCCTCGGGTTCGTGGGGGGGGGACCCTGCCGGCTCCTCCCCGGTCCACCCTTGCGCGTGGTGCAAATATCTTCTTGGCTGGGTAAACCCTCAGGCTGTCGAGCGAGGCGGCGTAGAAAAAGTGGACAATGCTTCCTTTCCGACCGTTGCTGCAAGCTCAACCGCTTACAGGATTTTCGCGAATCCTTCAGGAGCGGACTGGTCATTCGAAAAAAACGGGCTCGGAGAGTACTTTCTCATTGAGAATCGGAGGCGCATCGGTTTTGACAAAGGACTTCCGGGTGACGGCCTCCTCATTCTTCACGTCGACGAATCCAGGCAGAACAACAACGATCTTTCCAATCCGCTCGTCGGGATAATGCAGGCCGACGGCGATCCAGGATTTCTCTTTACGTCAGGCGTCGGCGAGGATTCAGACTTATGGAAATCGGACAGCCAGGGCTTTTCGAACGCATCGATTCCATCCAGCCGTTTTTATGACGGCGCTCCTTCAGGCGCTTCCGTGATCTTAATTTCCGCTTCCGACAGCATAATGACTGCCACCCTTGAGATTGCTCCGCTTCTTCTGGGCAGGATTTACTCGTATCCCAACCCGTACAACGTTCACGAACACGATAAAGCGAGCATAATATTCGAACCTACGGATGAGGACAAAACAAAAAATCAATATCCTGAGTTCAAGGTATACATATACAACATTGCGGGGGAGAGGGTCAGGGTTCTTGACGAGAAGCCTGCCGAGATCAGCATTTACGGCAGGGCTGCCTACTGGAATGGAAACAATGACAAGCAAAACCCTGTTGCATCGGGACTTTATTTTTATATCATAGAAACTTACGAGGACGGAGTCGTTAAGGAGCGCAGCAAGGGTTGTCTTACGCTTGTGCGTTAGAATGCGTACACGTTAGGAGGATTTATCATGAATGATTCGAGAAGAGTACTGATTACGGGTGCGGCGGCAGGCATCGGGAAAGCTATTGCTCTGGAGTTGGCCGGAGAATATCCGCTTGTCCTCCTGGACGTTAATCTGGATGGCTTAAAGGAGACCGGCAAAGAGGTCGAGGAACTCGGCGGCAAGGCTTCCTTCTACAAGGCAGATGTTACATCCCTTGAGGCAATGAACGAACTTTCAGTCAAGATAGAGAATGAAGTCGGGCCCGTTACCATCGTCATCAACAATGCAGGTATTACGAGGGATACGCTTCTTATGCGCATGGATGCCGATACTTGGGATCTTGTTCTAAAAGTTAATCTTACCGGTGCCTTTAACGTATCCAAGGCATTTCTCAAATCCATGATGAAGGAGCGCTGGGGACGCATTATAAATATGACTTCTGTTGTCGGCCAGATGGGCAACGCAGGTCAGGCAAACTATGCCGCTTCCAAGGCCGGTTTGATAGGCTTTTCCAAATCCCTTGCCCGCGAGCTGGGTTCACGCAATATTACGGTCAACTGCGTCGCTCCCGGATTTATAAAGACACCCATGACCGATGTTCTTCCGGAAGAAATAAAAGAAAACTATATGAAGCAGATTCCTCTGAAACGCCCGGGTACTGCCGAAGATGTCGCAAAGGTAGTCAAGTTTCTTTGCTCGGACGATTCCTCATACATCACAGGCCAGGTGATCCGTGTCGACGGCGGTATGTTGATGTGAGAGTGATGTGATGATGGGCGTGCTTCTCCTGCTTCTTTTCTCGACACCCAGAGAGGATTTCGACCAGGCGGTCCAGGCCTACAAGAACGGTTTGTACGGGCCTGCCCTTTACGCAATGGAGCAGCTTTTGCTCGAACCAGATTTCGAGGCGGCAGATAGTGCGCTGCTCTTGGCCGGGCAGTCTGCATTCGCTCTTTCGCGTTTTGACAAGGCATTACGCTATCTCGAACGCCATCTTGCGGAATCTGCAGACCCCGATCCCTTAGCTCTTGAGAAGTCCGTAATTTCGTCCCTTGAACTCAATCTTGTTCCAAAAGCGTATGAACTTTTTTCCAAATATCCGAGGTTCGAGGTAACTAAAGAGACAAAGTTGAGATTAGCCTCGAAACTGGAAGAATCCAAGGAGTTCGAAAAGGCCCGAGATGTCTATATGACCATAGACGATCCTGATATTCGACTTATAGGAGCAAAAATGCTTCTTTCCGCAGGAAGGCAGGATCTTCTGAGGCCATATCTCGCCGATCTTGAAAAAACCTATCCACAAGTGGCCGCGACCGTTGCTTCCTTGCAGATTGAATCAACTCTTGCCAGGGCCGACAGTCTTTCCTCGATGGAATCCGGCCTTGCAATGGGGAAGCCCTCAGGCGCTACACCAACTCAGGCTTATGCGCTCGGAAACCTGTTTGAATCGTTTAATCTTTACGAAGATGCCGTAGATTACTTCGAATCTGCAGTAAACCAGCGTTACTATGATGCCTTGCTGCCGCTCGGTTCCTCTTACGCCGCGTTGGGTAACAATGCCAGGGCGCTTAAAGTATATGATGAGGCTCGAAAAAAACTCTCCTTCTCCTCATCCGATAAAACGCTTGAGTCCAGGGTCAGGCTTCTTTCTGGTCTGGATTTCGACGCGAAGTCGTTAACTGGCGAGAGCTTCAGGACGTGGGACGAGTTCGAGAAGGCGCTTGATATTGTTAAGGAAAA